>UCKU01000025.1 GCA_900473185.1 Hyphomicrobiales bacterium
GCCATGGAGCCGGCGGAATGATAAGGCGTTTCCTCCTCGTCCTGGCGCTCATGCTGGCGGCCGCACCGGCCTTCGCCGTCAACCCGGACGAGATGCTCTCCGACCCGGCCCTCGAAGCGCGGGCGCGAACACTGTCGGCCGAACTGCGCTGCATGGTCTGCCAGAACCAGTCGATCGACGATTCCAATGCCGATCTCGCCAAGGACCTGCGCCTGCTGGTGCGCGAGCGCATCACCGATGGCGACAGTGACGAGCAGGTGCTGAACTACATCGTCTCGCGCTACGGGGAATTCGTGCTGCTGAAGCCGCGCTTCAGCCTGCGCACGCTGCTGCTCTGGGGTGCCCCCGTGCTGCTGATCCTTGCCGGCGGGGTTTCGCTCGTCGTCTTTGCCCGCAAGCGGGCCGGCAAGCCCACCGGCAGCAAACTGACTGCCGAAGAGCAGGCCAGGCTCGCCGAGTTGCTGGAAAAATAGGGAGCCCTTCCGTCGCAGTAAGCCACGGCGGAATGGTTGATCCTCACGCCTTTCGATAGGGAAACAGCGCCCTAACGGCAGGATCCCGCAGCCACAACCCACCCCACATGAAGAGCCCGAGATAGATACTGAACAGGATATGGCTGAAGAGCGGGCTTCCGGCCCGGACCTGCGTGGCCATGGCGCCGCCGAGCAGGCCCATCATCAGCACGGCGCCGAACACGCTTGTCTGCGGTATGAGGTAGAGTACGAGGCAGGTCAGCTCGATCAGGCCGATCATCAGCACATAGCCGTTTGGCCATCCGAGCTGGGTCATCGTTTCCTCGGCAATCGGCAGGCCAAGAAGTTTGGGGGCGATCGATGCGCCGAGCATGAAGAGCGCGAAAAGCCCGGTCAGCAAGCGACCGGTCCAGATCATGACCTTATCGCTCATCGCTGATCCGCCGGGATCGTATTGACCATCCAGGGTGTACCGAAGCGATCGGTGAACATGCCGAAGCCCGGCGACCAGAAGGTCGCGTTGAAGGGCATGGTCACTTTGCCGCCTTCCGAGAGCGCCTCGAAGACGCGCTTCGTTTCCGCCGCATCCTGGCTGTGATAGGTGGCGCTGAAGCCGCCCATGTTCTCCTGATATCCGGGAGGGGCGTCGCAGCCCATCAGGGACTGGTCGCCGACATCGAGCCAGGCATGCATGATCTTGTCCTTGAAGGACGGATCGATCGGCATGTCGCCGGGCGCTTCGGCGAAGGTGAACATGCCGTTCAGCTTGCCGCCGAGCACTTTGGCGTAAAATTCGAAGGCCTGCCGGCATTCGCCTTTGAAGACGAGATTCGTTACGAGTTTCATGCTCCTCGCTCCCGTTGATTTCCTTGAGTTGCAATCCAGCTTTCCAGCCTGCCGAAGGTGCTCTCCCAGCCATATCTGTGTCCGGCAAGGCTCTCTTCGGATTTCAGGTCCGCATGGGTGAAATCCATCCGCGTGCGGCCATCGGCCAGTTCCTCGAAGATAACGGTCACGAGTGTCACGACCGGTTCGCCATCCTCATGCGATCCCTCCCACTGGAAGGTGAAGGAGAGACGCGAGGGCTCGTCGATCTCCCGGTAGACGCCGCTCTGCCAGAGCAGACGACCGTCCTCGGCGTTCTTCAGGCAGGCCCGATAGGTGCCGCCGACGCGGAGATCCTGCACGACACTGACAGCCGGCCATTCCACCGGACCGAGCCAGGCGACGACCATTTCCGGGCGCGTCCAGGCTGCCCACAGGAGTGCACGCGGCGCGTTGAATATCCGCTGCATATGCAATGTGGGGCGCGATAGCTGATCGGCCATGATTCTTCCCCCTGTTTGATTGAAAATGCGCGTCGACATTCAATTGCGGGAGCCGCTGTCGTCCGCTCTCTGGATCTTTTGCAGGTAGCCATCCAACCGGTCGAAGCTCGATTCCCAGAACCGCCGGTATTGCTCCAGCCAGTCGGCAATGCTCTTCATCGCCATCGGTTCGAGCCTGGCCGGCCGCCACTGGGCCTCCTTGCCGCGGCTGATGAGCCCCGCCTTTTCCAGCACCTTCAGATGTTTCGAAACCGCAGGAAGGCTCATCTCGAAGGGGGCGGCGAGTTCGTTGACCGAAGCCTCGCCTTCGGCCAGCCGCGCGATGATCGCCCGGCGCGTGGGGTCTGCGAGGGCTGCGAAAGCGGCGCTCAGAGTGTCGGTCTGCATGATGAGCCTCGTATGTAACTATGTGGTTAAATACAGGATGCAGCCTAGATTGTCAACCGATCGGTTAAATATGGTTTGGTGAATTGGTCTTGCCCTTCGGCATGCAACCAAAAGAATATTGGTACATTACGAATTTTTCATGGGCTGGACAGTTCGTAGTAAGGTGCGGCGTCCTATATCTCGGTCATCACTGATCCGGCACCGCCGGAACGAAGGTCTGAACAAGAAGAGAAGGTACTCTTATGCTGAAAAATTTCCGCGGACGTCCGTCCCTCAAAACGGTGCTTCAGGCATCCACCGTTGCAGGTCTGGCAGCCGCCGTGCTTGCAACCGGTATCCCTGTCGAGATCTCCCGTTCCTATGCCGAGGCTGTCAATGTCCAGTCTCCCTCGGTTCCAAGCTTTGCAAATGTCGTTGACGCCGTTTCTCCGGCCGTCGTTTCCGTCCGCGTCGAAAGCCGTATCAAGCCGGCCTCCGATGATGGCGACGGTTTCTCCTTCGATTTCAACGGCCGTGGCTTTGACGATCTGCCCGACGCTCTGAAGCCGTTCTTCCGCCAGTTCGGCGAACAGGGCCAGGGCCACCAGGGTCAGAACCAGCAGCGCCGCTTCGGCCAGCCGGGTGGCCCGGGCCGCCTGCGTCCGGTCGCTCAGGGTTCGGGCTTCTTCATCACTGAAGACGGTTATATCGTCACCAACAACCACGTCGTTTCCGACGGCTCGGCCTTCGTTGCTGTCATGAACGACGGCACCGAGCTCGATGCCAAGCTGATCGGCAAGGACCCGCGCACCGACCTCGCCGTGCTGAAGGTGGATGGCAAGGGCCGCAAGTTTACCTATGTCAACTGGGCCGATGACAACAAGGTCCGCGTCGGTGATTGGGTCGTCGCCGTCGGCAACCCCTTCGGCCTTGGCGGCACGGTCACGGCCGGCATCGTTTCGGCCCGCGGCCGTGATATCGGCTCCGGCCCCTATGACGATTACCTCCAGGTCGACGCAGCCGTGAACCGCGGCAATTCGGGTGGCCCGACCTTCAACCTCAACGGCCAGGTCGTCGGCATCAACACCGCGATCTTCTCGCCGTCGGGCGGCAGCGTCGGTATCGCCTTCGCCATCCCGGCCTCCACCGCCAAGGATGTCGTTGCCGACCTGATGAAGGACGGTACGGTTTCGCGCGGTTACCTCGGCGTGCAGATCCAGCCGGTCACCAAGGATATCGCCGACTCCCTCGGCCTCTCCGAAGCAAGTGGCGCTCTTGTTGTCTCCGCTCAGGAAGGCACTCCCGGCCAGAAGGCCGGTATGAAGACGGGTGACGTCGTCACCGCCGTCAACGGTGAGCCGGTCAAGGATGCCCGCGATCTCAGCCGCCGCATCGGCGCGATGACGCCGGGTAGCAAGGTTGAGCTTTCGGTATGGCGTTCCGGCAAGGCCCAGTCCGTGACCGTCGAGCTCGGCACGCTGCCGGCCGACCAGCAGGCTTCCGCTGGTGACGACAACGGCCAGCCGGAGCAGGCCCAGCCGCCGGCTTCCGAGAAGGCGCTTGCCGATCTCGGCCTGACGGTCGGCCCGTCGGATGACGGCAAGGGCCTCGCCATTACCGGCATCGATCCGAATTCGGATGCTGCCGACAAGGGCATCAAGGAAGGCGAAACGATCACCTCGGTCAACAACCAGGATGTCTCTAGCGCCGACGATGTCGTCCGCGTCATCAACCAGGCCAAGAAGGACGGCCGCACCCGCGCGCTGTTCCAGATCCAATCGAAGGACGGCAGCCGCTTCGTCGCCCTTCCGATCAACGGCCAGGGCTGATCTTCTGGCCTCAGAATGCCGGAGCCGCGCAGGCGCAAATGCCGCGCGGCTCCAACGCCTCAAGTCTGACGAATTCTTCACAGCTGCCAAATTCTTCAATTATGCCAAATTCTTCAATTATGAAGGACGCCCGCAATGACCTCCCCCCAACAGGAAGACGCTTTGAGCCTTGCCGAAAAGCAACCGGCGGGTAATGTCGGCCGCATGAAGATTCTCATCATCGAAGACGATCTCGAAGCGGCGGTCTATCTCACGAAAGCCTTTCGTGAGGCGGGGATCGTTGCCGACCATGCAAGCGACGGCGAAAGCGGCCTCTTCATGGGATCGGAGAATACTTACGACGTCATCGTCATTGACCGCATGCTGCCGCGCCGCGATGGTCTCTCCGTCATCAGCGAGCTGCGCCGCAAGGCCATCCACACGCCCGTTCTCATTCTTTCTGCCCTCGGCCAGGTCGACGACCGCGTGACGGGTCTCCGCGCCGGCGGCGACGATTATCTGCCGAAGCCCTACGCTTTCAGTGAGCTGCTTGCCCGCGTCGAAGTGCTCGGCCGCCGCAAGGGCACGCCGGATCAGGACGTCGTCTATCGCGTCGGCGATCTCGAGCTCGACCGCCTTTCCCATGAGGTCCGCCGCGGCGGCAAGGAAATCCCGCTGCAGCCGCGCGAATTCCGCCTGCTGGAATATTTGATGAAGAATGCCGGCCAGGTCGTGACCCGCACCATGCTGCTGGAGAATGTCTGGGATTATCACTTCGATCCGCAGACCAATGTCATCGACGTGCATGTTTCGCGCCTGCGCTCCAAGATCGAGAAAGACTTCAGCCAGCCGCTGCTGAAGACGATCCGAGGTGCGGGGTACATGATCAAGGATGAGGGATGAGCCGTTTCCGGGTTCTCTTCAAGTCCACCGCAGTCCGCCTTTCGGCACTTTATATCCTGCTTTTCGCCATCTGCGCCGCAACGCTCGTCTTCTATGTGACGGCGATGTCCGAGCGGCTGCTGACCGGCCAGATCCGCGATGCGGTCGCCCAGGAAGTGACGCAGGTCCAGCGCGCTTATGATGCCGGCGGCATGAACCTGCTTCTGCGCACGATGGAGCGCCGCGCCCGCCAGCCGGGCGCCAATCTCTATCTTATCGCAGGCCCCTCGGGTGATATCCTTGCCGGCAACGTCGCCTCCGTGCAGCCGGGTGTTTTCGAGGAGCAGGGTTGGACCTCGGTGCCCTTCATGTATCAGCGCTACACCGATAGCGGCGTGGTGCGGCATATGGCGATTGCCAACATCTTCGTCCTCGACAACGGCTTGCGCGTGCTGATCGGCCGCGACCTCGGCGAGCCGGAGCGTTTCCGCGTGCTGGTGCGCCAGGCGCTGATGATCGCGCTCGCCATCATGGGCCTCGGCGCCATCATCATCTGGTTCGGCATCGGCCGCAACGCGCTGAAGCGCATCGATCGCATGTCGGACGCCGGCAAGAAGATCATGGCCGGCGATCTCTCGCAGCGCCTGCCGGTCGCCGGCTCGGGCGACGAGTTCGACCGTCTTTCCGTCTCGCTGAACAACATGCTGGAACGTATCGAGAAGCTGAACGAGGGTTTGCGGCAGGTCTCGGACAATATCGCCCATGACCTGAAGACGCCGCTGACGCGCCTGCGCAACAAGGCCGCCGACGCGCTCGACATCGAGGATGGCGAGGTGCGCCGCGGCGCGCTGGAAGGCATCATCTCCGAATCCGACCAGCTGATCCGTACCTTCAATGCGCTGCTGATGATCTCCCGCGTGGAAGCAGGTTCCGTCGCCGCCGAAATGTCGCCGATCGAACTGTCTGCCATCGTCGCCGACAGCGCCGAACTCTATGAGCCTGTTGCCGATGAGGCGGGCATGGCGCTGACCGCTGAGATCGAGCCCGGCATCGAGATCCAGGGCAATCGCGAACTGATCGGCCAGGCGATCTTCAATCTGCTCGACAATGCGATCAAATATTCCGCCGATACCGAAGGGGCAGGCTCCGTTTCGGTGAAGCTCAGCCGCCGCCCCGACGGCATTTGCCTCTCCGTCGCCGATCACGGCCCGGGCGTGCCGCTCGACAGGCGCGAGGACGTAGTGAAGCGCTTCGTGCGCCTGGATGAAAGCCGCTCGAAGCCGGGCACCGGTCTTGGCCTGTCTCTCGTCGAGGCGATCATGGAGCTGCATGGCGGCACGCTGGAACTGTCCGACACCGAGCCCGGCCATACGGAACGCCCCGGCCTCACCGTCAGTATGGTTTTCCCCGCTAAGGCAGCCTGATTTTCCTGATCATTTCCATATTGGCGCTTTCGCTTTGACACCCTAGTTTAAAGTCGCATTGCGGCATGGCAGGGAGAGCAAATGCTGACGAAATCGAACCACGGCCTGAAGGATGTCGCTGAAGGACTGCTGCGGCCGCTGAGCCAGACGGAGCTGAAATCGGCGCTCGCCGACCTGCAGGATATCGGCAAGAGCGAGCCTGCCGTTGCCGATATGCTGAAGGCCGAGGGGCCGCTCCGCGACTTTATCGCCGCTGTCCTGACGCTCTCTCCCTACCTGCGCGAAATCGCCAATCTCGATCCGGCAATCCTTGCCTCTGCCATCAGTGACCCGCTGGAACCGCAGATCGAAGTGTTGATTGCAGAAGCGCGCGATTGCTGGAAACCGGATAGCGAAGGAAGCGTGCCCGGCGAAAGCCAGGTGATGAGCAGGCTGCGCATCGTCAAGCGCAGGGTGGCCTTCCTCGTAGCCCTTGCCGATCTCGCCCGTATCTTCGACGGCCGCGCAACAACCGGCTGGCTCAGCGAACTTGCCGAGGCTTCGGTGGCGGCCGCCATCGATCACCTGCTGCTGTCGGCGCATGAAACCGGCAAGCTGAAATTGAAGAATATCGCCGCTCCCAGCGAAGGCTCCGGCGTGATCGTTCTCGGCATGGGCAAGCTTGGCGCCTCCGAACTCAACTATTCCTCCGATATAGACCTCGTCATCTTCTTCGACGAAGAGGCTGGCATCGTGCCCGATCCCGATGATGCGATCGAGATCTTCCCGCGCATGATGCGGCGGCTGGTGCGCATCCTGCAGGAGCGCACGGCGGATGGCTATGTCTTCCGCACCGATCTCAGGCTGCGGCCGGACCCCGGCTCCACGCCGCTTGCCATCCCCGTCGATGCCGCCATGATCTATTACGAGGGCAGGGGGCAGAACTGGGAGCGGGCCGCCTTCATCAAGGCCCGTGCGGTCGCCGGCGATTTGGCCGCAGGCGAGCAGTTCCTGCGCGGCCTGGCCCCCTTCGTCTTCCGCAAATATCTCGATTATGCGGCGATTGCCGACATCCACTCCATCAAGCGGCAGATCCACGCCCATAAGGGCCACGGCGCAATCGCCGTGAAAGGCCACAACGTCAAGCTCGGCCGCGGCGGCATCCGCGAGATCGAATTCTTCGTCCAGACCCAGCAGCTGATCGCCGGCGGACGAATGCCCGCGCTGCGCTCCCGCGTGACCGAGGAGACGCTCGCCGAACTCACAAGGGCAAAATGGATCGACGCGGAAACCCGCGACGAGCTGACCGAGGCCTATTGGTTCCTGCGCGATGTCGAGCACCGCATCCAGATGGTGCGCGACGAGCAGACCCATCTTCTGCCGGAAACCGACTCCGAGCTGAAGCGCATCGCCTTTCTGATGGGCTTCAACGATACGCCGAGTTTTTCCGAGCGGCTGGTGGAGGTGCTGAAAGCGGTCGAGCGGCACTATGCCGACCTCTTCGAACAGGAAACCAAACTCTCCGTTGGGACAGGCAATCTCGTCTTTACCGGCCAGGGTGACGATCCCGATACGCTGGAGACGCTGAGGAAACTCGGCTTCGAACGCCCTTCGGATCTTTCCCGCATCATCCGCACCTGGCATTATGGCCGCTACCGTGCCACGCAATCGGTCGAGGCGCGCGAGCGGCTGACAGAGCTGACGCCCGAGCTTCTGCGCGTCTTCGGCGAAAGCAAGCGGGCGGACGAAGCGCTGCTGCGCTTCGATAGCTTCATTTCCGGCCTGCCATCGGGCATTCAGCTCTTCTCGCTGCTTGGCAGCAACCCGGCGCTGCTCTCCCTCATCGTCAACATCATGTCCTCGGCACCGAAGCTTGCGGAAGTCATCGCTGCCCGCCCGCATGTCTTCGATGGCATGCTCGATCCCGGCCTGATGGCCGAGCTGCCGACGCGCGACTATCTCGGCGAGCGCCTGAAAGCCTCGCTGGTGCAGGCCCGACACTATGAAGAAGTGCTGGACCGGCTGCGCATCTTCGCGTCGGAGCAGCGCTTCCTGATCGGCATCCGACTACTAACAGGCGCAATCAATGGCGACATGGCCGCGCGCGCCTTCACCCATCTCGCCGATCTCATCATTGAAGCCGCCCTCGACGCCGTCATGAACGAGATCCGCGTCGCACACGGAAATTATCCCGGCGGGCGGATTGCGATTGCCGGCATGGGCAAGCTCGGCAGCTTCGAACTGACGGCAGGCTCTGATATCGATCTCATCCTGCTCTACGACTATGACGATGCCGCCGCCGAATCCGATGGTGCAAAGCCGCTCGACGCGACGCGTTATTTTACCCGCATCACCCAGCGCCTGATCGCTGCCTTTTCTGCCCCGACGGCCGAAGGCGTGCTCTATGAAGTCGACATGCGGCTCCGGCCCTCCGGCAACAAGGGACCGGTCGCCACCCGCATCAATTCCTTCGACAAATACCAGCGCGAGGAAGCCTGGACCTGGGAGCACATGGCGCTGTCGCGCGCTCGGCTGATCTGCGGCGACCAAAGCCTGATCGGCGAGGCGGAAGGCATCATTGCTGACGTGCTCTCAACAAAACGCGACATCGCCAAGGTCGCCCACGACGTCGCCGAGATGCGCGAGCTGATCGAAAAGGAAAAGGCGCCGGAAAATGGCTGGGATCTGAAGCTCATTCCGGGCGGCGTGATCGATATCGAATTCATCGCGCAGTATCTGGCTCTGATCGCGCCGGCAAAGGGCGTCGAGATCAAGATCAACGGCCTCACCACCGGTGCTAGCCTGAAGGTGCTCGGCGACAAGCTGATGACCTCGGCCGACCTTGACACCTGCCTAGAAGCCTTCGCCCTCTACACAGAACTTTCGCAACTGATCCGGCTCTGCATCGACAGCCTCTTCGATCCGAAGGAAGCACCCGCGGGCTTGACCGAGCTCGTCTGCCGGGCCGGGGACTGCCCTGACATCAAGACTTTGGAGGGTGAATTGAAACGGCTTTCCAAGGCGGTCCGCAAAATCTTTCAGACGGTAGTGAAGGCTTAGGGACCGGATTGCCTCAGGCGTGATCGGGAATGCGCAGCGAGATGACCGTTCCGACCGACTCGCGCGAGCGTATCTTCATGCTGCCGCCGTGCAGGCTTGTCAGCGAGCGGGAGATGGCGAGGCCGAGGCCGGAGCCGCCCTTGCTCTTGGCATACTGGCTCTGCACTTGCTCGAAGGGCTGGCCGATCTTGATGAGTGCTGCGCGCGGGATGCCGATGCCGGTATCGGCGATGGTCACCATCACGCCATCGGCGACGCGGCGGGTGCGGACCGCAATGCGCCCGCCTTCATTGGTGAACTTCACGGCATTGGAGAGCAGGTTCAGCAGCACCTGCTTCATGGCGCGGCGGTCGGCCATCAGCGTCATGCCCGAAGAGATGCGCTGCTCGATGACGATGTTCTTTTCCGCCGCCGGAATGGCGGTGAAGCGCAGGCTTTCCTCGATCAGTGGCGCAAGGTCGGTGGGCTCACGCGACAGCAGCATGTGGCCGGCCTCGATCTTCGACATGTCGAGAATATCGTTGATGACGTTCAGGAGATGCTTGCCGCTGTCATGGATGTCGCGGGCATATTCATTGTACTTGGCCGAGCCGAGTGGGCCGAACATCTGGTTCTGCAGGATTTCCGAGAAACCGAGGATGGCGTTGAGCGGCGTGCGCAGCTCATGCGACATGTTGGCAAGGAATTCCGACTTCGCCTTATTGGCCGCTTCCGCGCGCTCCTTCTCCACCAGATAGTTGGAGTTGGCGGTCGAAAGCTCGGCCTTTTGCAGTTCCAGCGTCTGGCGCGAGGCGGAGAGATCGTTGATCGTCGCCATCAGGCGGCGCTCGGAGTCGCGCAGGCGCTCCTGGTGACGCTTCAAGGGCGTGATGTCGGTGCCAACAGATACGCGGCCGCCGTCACGGGTGCGCCGTTCGTTGATCTGCAGCCAGCGCTCGTCGGCAAGCTGCACTTCCGTCGTGCGCGAATAGCCGGAGCCGTCGGCATCGGCAATGCGCCGCTCGATGACGGGCCGCGCCGCAGCGGCATGGACGGTCGTTCGTTCGGTGCCGGGCACCAGCACGCTGTCCGGAAGCCCGTAGGCCTGCTGGAAATGCGCGTTGCACATGACCAGCCGGTCGTTCTTGTCCCACAGCACGAAGGCTTCCGAGGTACATTCGATAGCATCGGCCAGTCGCTGGTCGGCCTCGGCATAACGCTGGGCCAAGCGATGCTGCTCGGTCACGTCCATGGCGATGCCGATCATGTGCACACGGCCGGAATGGCCGCGGATCACCTGGGCGCGGGCGCGCATCCAGACATAGTGGCCGCTCGCGTGGCGCATGCGGAAGATCTGGTCGACCTGGCCGGAATCGCCCTTGGCGACAGCGCGGGCGATCTCGTGCAATCCGTTATCCTCCGGATGCATGAGCCGTGCCGCATCGGCAAAGCCCATCGTCTTGTCGGAGCCGGCAAGCCCGAGCATGTCGTACATCGAGCGTGACCAGAAGAATTCGCGATTGTGGAAATCGAAATCCCAGAGGCCGCAGCGGCCGCGCGACAGCGCCGTCTCGACCCGGAGATTGGATTCCAGGAAGATGTCGTCGGCATCGCGCGCCCGCTTCACCTGCATGTAATAGGCGTAGAGGATGACGAGCAGGATGGAGGAGATGCCGGCAAACAGCGTAACGTTGAGTGTCAGTTCCTCGCGCCAGAGACGGTTGATCTCGTTGAGCGACGTGGCGGAAACGATATAGCCGCCCGCCGTGCCCATCAGGGAGATCTCGGCATAATGCAACTCGCCGCCGATAGTCGTTTCGATCACATCCGTACGGTCGCCGAAGCGGCGGATCGCAGAGATTTCGGGGAAGAGGACCGAGACATCGGCGCCGATATAGGAGGCACCGGCCGTCGTTGCCGCAAACACCTTGCCGCTTGCCTGCACCAGCAGCACGAAGGCGCCGTTCTCCAGCCGGTCCTGCGGCAGGAATTTCGCAAGGCGCGCCTGCGCCTCTGCGGCACTGCCGCCGTCGAAGAGATCGGTCGCATCGGCAAAGACGGCCGCCGCCGTTGCAGCCGAAAGCGCCGTCGCATGCCGCGCGGAGGCCGCCATGCGGCTATATTCGCTGACCATGCCGAAGAAATGCGAGGCCGCCACGACGGCAAGGAAGGCGACGATGAGAACGGGGATCGTGCGCTTCAGGAGAAGCTCTGCCTTCGGCAGGTGGCGCAGCAATGGCTCAGGAGCTTTTGCGGTCTGTCCGGACAGGCTGTCGCGCCAGGCTTTGAGCCCGCCAAAATCGACACGCAGCCGTCCTTCGGCCGCGGTTGCCCGCCGCACGTCCATCATCTCTGAACCTTGTCCCTCATGTGATTCGCGCGCCGCTCGCCCGAACTACACCTAGAGAATCATGCGTGATTCGCCTTGTCCAGAGCCGACGGTAAAAATTTATTAACCATTTGTAATTGCTGGTTTTCGGAGGGATTCGCGGATGGCGGGCCTAGCTGTCCGGAGGGTGGAAGACAGCTAGGCGGCAAATCATTTGCGGAAAATCACCCCTTGAGCGTGCGCTCGACGATGTCGCGGACATCGGTCGAAAGGTTGGCTGCCCGCTCGATCTCGATCAGTGCCGAGCGTGCGTGATCGGCGCGGGCCGATTCCAGCGAGCGCCAGGAACGCATCGAGGTCAGCAAGCGTGCAGCAAGCTGCGGGTTGCGCTGGTCGATGTCGAGGATCTGGCTGACGAGGAAACGATAGCCTTCGCCGTCGGCGCGGCCGAAGCCGGTCGGATTGCCGAAGGCAAACGTGCCGACCAGCGAGCGCATGCGGTTCGGGTTCGTGTGCTTGAAGAGCGGGTTTTCCATCAGTGTCTTGACGCGATCGAGCGCGCCCGGTCCGGGAATGCCGGCCTGGATCGCAAACCACTTGTCGACGACGAGCGCATTTTCCGAGAAACGGCTGCGGAAGGTTTCGAGCGCCGCCTTGGCCTCTGCGCTGTCGGGGAAGCGATGGGCGAGGATCGTCAGCGCATGGCTGAGATCGGTCATGTTGTTGGCGCCGTCGAAGGCGGCCTTGGCGCGAACAGGGCTGCCCTCGGCATAGGAGAGATAGGTAAGGGCGGTGTTGCGCAGCGCGCGGCGGCCGGCGCTCGTGGCATCCGGGCTGAATTCGCCCGGTGTGGTCATCGCGTCGTAGAGGGCTGCGAAGGTGGCTTTGCCGGCTTCGGCGATCTGCTTCATGATCGCCTGGCGGCCCGCATGAACGGCATCGGGATCGATATTGCTGCCGAGTTCGCGGGCAATGTCGGATTCGCTCGGCAAGGCCAGCGCCTGGGCGCGGAAGGCAGGCTCGAGGCTCTCGTCGGCGGCCGCCGCAATCAGAGTATCGACGAAAGTCTGTTCGCAGACGATCGGCGCACCCTCGCGGGCATCGCGGGCGGCTTTCAGGAGGTTCGGCAGCGCCAGGTCCGTCAGCGCCTGCCAGCGGGCGAAATGATCCGTCTCATAGCGGGCGAGCAGCGCCAGATCGGCCGGGCTCTGGTCGAAATGCAGATTGATCGGCGCAGAGAAGCTGCGGTTGATCGAAATTACCGGACGCGAGCCGATCCCGTGGAAGACGGCGGTCTGGGTCCGCGCGGTGAGATGCAGCACCTCGCCGGCATATTCGGCGCCGTCGACGCTAACAGGCTCGATCTTGGAACCGTCCTCGGCAAAGAGCGCGAGGCTCAGCGGAATATGCATCGGCTCCTTGGTTGGCTGGCCGGGTGTCGCGGGGATCATCTGTTCCAGTGACAGGCTGAACGTCTTGGCGCTTGCATCATAGGTGCCGGATGCTGTCACGAGCGGCGTGCCCGCCTGATGATACCAGAGCGAGAACTGCGCGAGGTCACGGCCGCTCGCATCCTCGAAGCATTTGACGAAATCCTCGATCGTGACGGCCTGGCCGTCGTGGCGATCGAAATAGAGATCCATGCCCTTCTTGAAGGTCTCGCGGCCAAGCAGGGTCGCGATCATGCGCGTGACTTCGCTGCCCTTCTCGTAGACCGTCGTCGTATAGAAATTGTTGATCTCGCGATACTTGGTCGGGCGCACCGGGTGAGCGAGCGGGCCGCCGTCTTCCGGGAACTGCTCGGATTTCAGGTGACGCACTTCGGCAATGCGCTTGACCGGGCGCGAGCGCTGGTCGGATGAGAATTGGTGGTCGCGATAAACAGTCAGGCCTTCCTTGAGGCAGAGCTGGAACCAGTCCCGGCAGGTGATGCGGTTGCCGGTCCAGTTATGAAAATACTCATGCGCGATGATCGCCTCGATATTGGCGTAATCGGCATCGGTCGCCGTTTCAGGATCGGCGAGCACGTATTTGTCGTTGAAGATGTTGAGGCCCTTGTTCTCCATGGCCCCCATGTTGAAGTCGGAAACGGCGACGATCATGAAGATGTCGAGATCGTATTCGCGCCCGAACACTTCCTCATCCCACTTCATCGAACGCTTCAGCGCGTCCATGGCATAGGCCGCGCGCGGCTCCTTGCCATGTTCGACATAGATCTTCAGCACAACCTCGCGGCCGGACATCGTGGTGAATGTGTCTTCGACGACGCCGAGATCGCCGGCGACCAGCGCGAAGAGATAGCTCGGCTTCGGATGCGGATCGAACCAGGCGGCGAAATGCTTGCCGGGACCATAGCCGGCGCCACCGAGGAAATTGCCGTTCGACAGCAGCAGTGGATTGGCATCCTTGTCGGCGATGATGTTGACCGTGAAGGGCGCCAGCACATCCGGCCGGTCGGGGAAATAGGTGATGCGGCGGAAGCCTTCGGCCTCGCATTGCGTGCAATAGATGCCGCTGGTGCGGTAAAGGCCCATCAGCTGGGTATTGGCTTCAGGATTGATGATCGTGGTTACGGTCACTTCGAAAGGCACCGTTTCCGGCAGGTCGCGGATGGTGAGGCTTTCGGGCGTTACCGTGTAGCGTTCCGGCGGTAACTCGTTCTGGTCGAAGAGAAGGCTGGAAAGATTGAGCTCGTCGCCATCGAGGATGAGGGGAGCGGAAGGATCGGCACCTTCGCGGCGATGGAAGATCAGCCGCGCTTCCACCTTTGTTTCTGTCGGATCCAGTTCAAAAGTCAGGTCGACGCGTTCCAGCACGAAATCTGTTGGGCGGTAATCTGCCAGATTGATGACCTGACCGGTATCTGTTCGCATGTTGCCTGAAGACCTTTATTAGACAATGGCCGATTACAGAGGCGGGCGCACTCTGCTGAAATTTGGCCGCCATAATTACATTAAAGTCTGAACTAAAGTTAAAGCAAATCGGCTGTGAACGCGAAGTTCACAGCCAAATTATTATGGTCAAATTGTCGTGTGTGCAGCCGAAAGGAGAAAGTCTGCTATTTGAGATTGAGGGCGGACTTGATCTCGGCGTCGCTTTCCGTCTGCTGGATGACAACGCCATACCAGCCGAGCCCGTCATAATCCTCATAGCCGAGCGTGCGCGCAAAGGCGACGATCGAGCCGTTATTGTCGTAATAGCTGCCCTTGGGCTGGCCGGTCTGGTTGGCGAGCGCGAAATGGCTGAAGAGCATGGCCGGATTGGTGCTGGCGATCACACGGCTTGCGCCGTCGAGCAGCATGACGGTGGTCTTTTCCGCAAGCTGCGGCGGCAGGTTCGCTTCCTTCTCGACGATCGCCTGACCCTGGTTCTGCCAGTCGAAATAGACGCCGAGCGTGCCGAGCAGCTTGCCGTCGACCTTGCCGCCTTCGCGGATGCCGGTCGCATAAACGAGCGCATGGCGCTGGTCGTGGAGAAGGCTCGGTTTTACTTCGTCGACGATATAGTCGTCGCCGGAAGCGCAGCTCGCCGCGGCCCTGAACCAGGGGTCTCCGGCAAGCGACGAACCTGATATCTTGCGCTGGAAGGTCGGGTTTGCCGATGCAATCACCCGGCCGGAGAGATCGGTCATGACGAGGTCGAGATAGACGGTATAAAAGCGGTTGATGACGCCGAGCCGTTCGGCCGCGAAGGCGACCCGGTCCTTGTCCGGCTCCCGCAGCGTCTGCCAGAGCGCCGGATCCGTCGCCCACCAGCGCACATCGGCGGTGCGTTCGAAGAGGTTGCGCACGATGAGCTGAACCAGCGTCTGCGCAAGATCGGTCAGCCGTACGCCTTCCATCTCGGTGACGAGCGAATCCGCCATCGCGCGGCTGAGACCGATGCGCCCCAGCACATTGCTCTCGAACTTGCTGGTGATCTCGGTGGCGATCTGCGCCAGCCGCTGCACTTCATTGGCGACGACGGCAAAGCCCTTGCCGGTCTCGCCGGCGCGGGCCGCCTCGATCAGCGCGTTGATGGCAAGCAGCTTGATCTGCTTGACGATGCTGGTGTTGTCGGCGCTGAAGCGCTCCAGATCCGTGCTGATGCCATCGGTGACGACACGCATCGAGCGGGGCGTTGCGTTCTGCGACTGGGAAACGATCTCTGCGCTGAGCGGCTTCATCAAAAAGATCCTGAAAATAATCTGACGCGACTGGCTGCGGAACGAATGCGATTCTTTTGTATGATTAATTAGCTGAGAACGATGCGGTGGCATGGTTTGCAACCGGTTAACGCAATGGGTGCGGATGCGAACATTTTCGGGGGAATGAGCGTAAAACGCGAAGTTTTTTCATCAGAAAACGGAATTGCACAGAAAAGCGGCAGATAAAAAGCGGGTAAATACTTGCTGTCTGGTACGCGCAGATTTTTTCCCAACGGTGCATTTCTTCGGTTACGATGAAAAAATCATCCGCTGCGTTCGAGTCGAACGCGTTTCCCCCGCTCGGCATGCCCGCATAAGAGCCTGGATTATGGAATCGGTTCTCAGAAACCCGATGAGAGGCATTGCGCTGAAAGTCTCGTCGGTCGTGGTCTTTCTGGCCATGCAGACATTCATCAAGCTGGCTGGGTCGGATATCCCGCCGGGGCAGGTCACCTTCTGCCGCTCCTTCTTCGCGCTGTTTCCGATCATGGCCTATCTCGGCTACCGGCGTCAGTTGCGCTCTGCCTTCTACACCGCCAATCCGATCGGCCATTTGAAGCGCGGCACGCTCGGCATCATCTCGATGGGGCTCGGCTTCTATGGGCTTTTGCATCTGCCGCTGCCGGAGGCGATCGCACTCGGTTATGCCACGCCGCTCGTCGCCGTCATTTTCGCGGCGGTTTTCTTAGGAGAGACGGTGCGCGTCTACCGCTGGAGTGCTGTCTGCTTCGGCATCATTGGTGTCGCCATCATCTCCTGGCCGAAGCTCACGCTGTTCCGGGAAGGCGGCATGGCGGCTGACCAGGCGGTCGGCGCGCTCTGCGTGCTACTGTCGGCCGTGCTCGGCGGTATGGCGATGATCCAGGTGCGCCGGCTCGTGGAGGAAGAGAAGACGGCGACGATCGTGCTCTACTTCTCGATCACCGCTTCGGTCATCTCGCTGGCGACCGTCCCCTTCAGCTGGCTTCTGCTCGACTGGTCCTCGGCTCTTTTCCTCATCGCTGCCGGTTTCTGCGGCGGTGTGGCGCAGATCCTCCTGACCGAGAGTTACCGGCACGCGGATGTTTCCACCGTCGCTCCCTTTGAATACAGCTCGATCCTGCTTGGCGGCGTCGTCGCTTACTATGTCTTCGGCGACGTTCCGAGCAATACGATGCTTTTCGGCACGGTCATCGTCATCGCCGCCGGCATCTTCATCATCTACCGCGAGCACCAGCTTGGTCTCGAGCGCCGCGAAGCGCGAAAAGCCGGTGCGCCGCAATCCTGAGCGGCTGAACCTATATCATAAGTCGAATTTACTAGCGCTATGATTGAAAAAATACGCCATCCGCCCCTCAAAAGAGAATGGGATGGTGAAATCTTGGGATATCGCTTTTCGCAAAAATATGGTTATGAAAGTGAATTACTTTCATTTATTCAAAGCCGTGCATAATCGATAGGCCATAGATGCCGGGGGAGTTTCGGTATCGCTGCTCCGAACGCTGGCTTGCGAGCGAGGGTTGAGGAAAAGCATCATGGCGTTCACGGCGGAACAACTGGCGCAGCATCCCTCTTTCGTGGTGAGCATTCGCTTTCTGGCCGGGCAAATGCGCGGCATGTTTGATGCGGGGCCGCGGCTGGCGCGCCTGCTGGCCTCGCATCAACGCTGGCTGCTGACGCAGACGGCCTATGCGCTGCATCTGGAATACGATCCGCGGGACGTGACCTCGGGTTTCACCGCCGTCCGGTTGACCGGCAAGATCACGGCGCACAAGATCGCCAGCCGCAACACGGTGCTTGCCTTCATCGAAGAGCTCTTCACCTACCGCTTCATCACCCATACGCCCGGTGACGAACGCCGCCGCCCTCGCCATTTCGAGCCGGCCGAAGTCAGCCACCAGGCAATGTTCGGCTGGTTGCACTCCAACCTCGGCGCGCTTGATCTCATCGATGACGGAAACCGGGCGGCGTTCCTGCAGGAAAATCCCACGCTTTTCCGCCAGATCCAGCCGCGTGTCGCCTATAACTGCCTCGAGGATATCAACTGGCGCGAACCGCCTGAACAGGTGGCGCTGTTCCTATGGACGGAAGCGGGCGGTATGGTCATCGATCATTTCATGTCCCGGCTCGATCTCGAAGGAACCGATCCGGCACGGCTGGCGATCGGCAAGGTGGAAACCCGCGCGCTTGCCGGTGATTTCATGATGTCGCGCACGCACCTCCAGCGGCTGCTCGCCAAGGGCGCGCAGCGCGGTTGTCTCGGCTGGTACGACGAGCCGAAGAAGTCGCAACTGTGGCTGTCGCGCGATTTCCTGAAGGAATATGTCGGCTGGCAGGCGATCAAGTTCGCCTATGTGGACGAAGCCTTCGAATCCGCAAAGGAAAGATTCGAGAGCGCAGGCGCCTGATCAGAGCGCGATGGCGGAAGCCGGGGTCTTGACCTCGGACGGCGCGTCGCAAAGCTCGCGGCGATATTCGTGCGCGGCGCAGACGGCAGCACGGATATGCTCGAAAGAGTCGAGATGACGCAGCAGTGAAATCAGAATTGTTGACATCGGTCGTTACTTTTTGAAATGCGAAAAGGCAGGCGAACCGCCTGCCGGATCATCATTCCGGAATTTTTTAATATTCCTGGAAATCCGCGAAGATCATCGCCGGACGCGAAGTGCGGCCGTTGATGCCGGTACCGCGGGCGATCATCTGTTCGTTTGTGGCAAAGCCGAAACGGCTGTAGCCCTGAGTGGTGCGAACCTGATCGCTTGCTTGGCGCAGGGTTTCAAACCCGCAATGTATAGGACGAAAACGCTTGTTCATGGCCTTGGTTCCTGTTCATTCCTCCCAAGACACGCCTTCTATATTGCAGTGCAGCATTGATTCTTCAATGCACCCTTGCAGGATGCAGCCATGCGTATATTGCATGGGCCAATTCATAATATTTTCAAACTTGGCTAATTCGTAAGCAGAGACAGCTCTTTAAGTCTAGCCTGGAAGGCCAGTAGATCGCTCCAGGCCAGCCGCTTGTTTACAGGCGCGGTTAACAGGTCTTGCGGATGCAGGCTGGCGATGGCCGGAATGACCTGATCTGCGACAGCGATCTCCTTCCACCGGCCGCGAAGCCCGTGGATCGTGTCAGTTTCGCCGAAGAAGAATCGCGCCGTGTAATTGCCGAGCAGCAGAATGGCACGCGGTTCGGCAAGCGCGATCTGCCGCTCGATGAAGGGACGGCAGATCTCCGTTTCGGCTGCAGATGGCATGCGGTTGCCGGGTGGGCGCCAGGGAATGATCTGCGTCAGGAGAATGGCTGCCCGCTCAAGGCCGATCGAGGCCAGCATCCGATCCAGCAGCTGGCCCTGCCTGCCGGCAAAGGCTGCTCCCTCGCGCTCGTCATCGGCACCTGGCGCCGGGCCGATCACCATGATGCCGCTTGCCGGATCGCCGCTTGCGAAAATGGTCGAGCGGGCGCTGTTTTTCAGATTGCAGCCATTGAAGGCTTCGAGCGCCGTCTTGAGCTCTGCAAGCGAGCGGGCGCTCTCGGCAGCAAACCGCGCCTGCTGCACCGCTTCACCGTCGGGAATTGCCGGTTGTGGCCGTGAGGCAGGAGCCGATGCGGCTGCGTGCTGCTGCGGCGCGGACGGGGCAGGGCGGGAGGCCGCCTGCCTCTCAGGTGGCGCTTGTCTTTCCGGCTGCGGTTGCGCGGCCGGTGCCGCCGAACGGCGCGCAGCCTTCATCGCCTCGAACTCGGCGAACCGGTCGACCGGCTCTTCTTCCAACAGCCAGTCCACACCCGCCTCCGCATGGAAATGCAGAAGTGCTGCAAGTTCGGCCGGACTCAGGTCGTTGGCGGAGATCATGGTGGGACTCTAGCGGAGCGAAAACGGCAATGAAAGGGCGGGCAGGCTTGCCAGCGCCCTTTCGGCCGTTATTGCACAGTCCACTGGTTGATATCGTCGCGTTCGCCGATCAGCGCGAGACCATGCGCGATAGACAGCAGTTCGCCGCCGGTCTCGATCTTGTCCCTGTCGAAGCGCTCGGTGAAGATGCGCCGCACGGCCGGCACGAAGGATGTGCCGCCGGTCAGGAACACTTTGTCGATGCCCGATGCATCCGTGCTGGTCTTCTCCAGCACCTCGTCGAGCGCCCCTTCGATGCGGGCAAGGTCATCGACGATCCAGCTTTCGAAATCGCTGCGCTTGATCGTGCGGTGACCGCCGCGCCCGAGCGGGGCAAAATCGAAGGGCGCTTCCTCCGCGGAGGAAAGCGCCATCTTCGTTGCCGAGACCGCCTGATAGAGTGGATAGCCTTCGTCATGATCGATGAGATCGACGAAGGTTTCCAGCTTCTCCGGTTCCAGCGCCGTGCGCACCAGCTTCTTCAGATCCTCGAATTCCCGCGATGTCTTGAAGATCGACAGCTGGTTCCAGCGGCTGAAGCTCGCATAGTAGTTTGACGGCACCTCAAGGATCTTGTCGAAGCTCTTGAAATGGCTGCCCTTGCCGATCAGCGGCGCGACGATGTTGTCGATCATGCGCGCGTCGAAATGGTCGCCTGCGACGCCGACACCGGAATGGCCTATCGGCGTTGCCGTCAGTTTACCGGCCCTGGTCTCGAAGCGGATCAGCGAATAGTCCGTCGTACCGCCGCCAAAGTCGGCAACGAGCACGGTCGCATCGGACTTCAGGTTCTGCGCGAAGTAGAAGGCGGCCGCAACAGGCTCATAGACATAGTGAATTTCCGGAAAGCCGAAGCGCGTCAGCGCCTCGTTGTAGCGCTGCACCGCCAGCACCGGGTCCGGACTGGCGCCGGCAAAATGCACCGGGCGGCCGGCGATGATGCGGCCGGTATCCTCGGGCCAGTTCTCGCCTGCGTAATGGCGAAGGCGCCGAATGAAGATTTCCATCAGATCTTCGAAGCTCTGCCGCTTGCCGAAGATGATCGTGCCCTGGAAGAGGGCGCTTGCCGCAAAGGTCTTGATCGACTGCAGGAAACGACAGTCGCCGGGATTGTCGATGAACTGCTGGATCGCCGCGTGCCCGGCCTCGACCTTCAGCGCCGAAGCACCGAGCTGCGGATCCTTCATGAAGGAGAGCGCGGTGCGCATGCTGTCGGCCGTGCCGGCGCTGCTGGTAAGCGATATGGAATGCGTGTCTGCGCCGCCATCTGCCAGCGCCAGAACAGTATTGGTCGTGCCGAAGTCAAGCCCGAGCGCCCGTGCCATGGCCGTGCTCCCTATCAAATATGTCGAAAATCCATGAACCGGGGCAGATACCCCGAAATGCGAAAGGGCGCTTTGCTGCGCCCCCGAAGATGTTTTGAGAGGCGCGTGATCGCACAGGAGAGGGCGGAAAGCAACCCGTTCCCTTCAGTTTCCGAGCTGCATCCGCGTCTCCTCGGCCATCCTGCCGATCCACTTGCGGAACATCTCCATGGCAGGCGTGACGGAGCGGGATTTGGGCCGCATCAGCCAGTAGCTGCCCTTGGAAATCCAGATCGGGAAGGGCTGCTCCAGCTCGCCCGCCGCAAGCTGGCGGGAAAACATCAAGGGCGGCGCCAGCGCCACGCCCGCACCCTGCAGCGCCGCCTCGATCATCAGCACGGAGGAATCGAAGACCATGCCCCGGATCGGCGGCGGTGTGACGCCCGCCGTCTCGAACCAACCAGGCCATTCGTCGGCGCGATAGGAGCGCAGCAATGTCTGATGGGCGACATCTTCGGGGGAAGAAAGCTGGCGGGCGATCGAGGGAATGCAGAGCATCGAAAGCGGCGCCTCGAACAGTGCCTCCGCCTCGATATCGTGCCAGGCGCCATTGCCGAACTTGATCGTATAGTCGAGCCCTTCGGCGGCAATATCGACCCGGTTGTTGTTGGTCGAAAGCCTGAGGTCGATGAAGGGATATTGCTCGCGGAAATCGGCAAGCCGCGGCAACAGCCAGCCGACGGCAAGCGTGCCGACGGCGCCGAGCTTCAGCACCTCGCGCACATGGCCGCCCTCGAAACGCTCCAGCATATCGGCCATGCGGTCGAAGGAATCCTGCAGGGCAGGCAGCAGCGCGAGCCCTTCCTCCGTGATCATCAGCCCACGCGGCAGGCGGCGGAACAGGCTCACCCCGAGGCGCTGTTCCAGGAGCTTCACCTGATGGCTGACGGCCGCCTGCGTGACGCAGAGTTCGATCGCCGCCCGAGTGAAGGAAAGATGCCGCGCCGCCGCCTCGAATGCGCGCAGCGAATTCAGCGGCAAATATGGTCGAACCATGGCAATGGCCTAATCTGATTTATGCCTGACCGGAAATATCATCGTTTGATCGGGCCTTCCAGGCCGGCCTAGAAAGCTGACGTCGAACCATATGGAGAACGAAAGTGGCTTTCGAAAGACTTCTTCTTCTGGCATTTTCTATAAGTATTACAGCAATTTCCATGAGTGCATCGCCGGCCGACGCCGCCGATCCGATCCGCTGCACCGTCATCATCGATGAGAAGACCGGCGAGACGATTTACCGTCAGGGCAATTGCGATCAGGGCTTCTATCCGCAATCGACCTTCAAACTGCCTTTGGCCATGATGGGCTATGATTCCGGCATTTTGGTCGACGAGCACAATCCGCTCTGGACATATGATCCGAAGCTCAAGCGATCCCCGCGCGAGCAGAAGGATACCGATCCGACCATTTGGGAGCGGGATTCCATCGTCTGGTTTTCACAGGCGCTGACCCGCAAGCTCGGCAAGCGCGCCTTTGCCGATTACGTCAGGCGTTTCGGCTACGGCAATCAGGATGTTACGGGCGGACTTGGCAATACGGATGGACTAACCGAATCCTGGCTGATGTCCTCGCTGAAGATCTCGGCCGAAGATCAGGTGCGCTTCCTGCGCCGCTTCCGGACCGGCAGCCTGCCGATTTCGGAACGTGCGCGGCAGATGACGGAGGCGATCGTGCCGCATTTCCAGGCGGCTGGCGGCTGGGATATCCAGGGCAAGACGGGCGCCGGCTGGCTGCGCAACGCGGCCGGCAAGACCAATTACGAGCGCCCGCTCGGCTGGTTTGTCGGTTGGGCGACGAGGGGCGACAGGCGGCTGATCTTCGCGAGGCTCTATATCGCCAATCACCGCTACAGCGACAATCCGGTCAGCTTCGAGACGCGGGATACGCTGGTCGCGGATTTCCCAAAGCTGGTCGAAGGCCGCTGATGCGAAAAGGGCGCCGGAAGGCGCCCTTTCTGTCTCTCTATTCCGCGGCCATCGCCCGCGTTTCCGCTGCCACATGCTCTTCCTTCTTCTCGCGGCTGAGCATGCGGTGGAGGAAATTCTCGAAGCGGTCCATCTCGACGAAGATGACAGGCGTGATGAACAGCGTCAGCATCTGCGAGACGATGAGGCCGCCGACGACGGCGATGCCGAGCGGCTGGCGCAGTTCCGAGCTCGCACCCGTGCCGAGCGCGATCGGCAGGGCGCCGAGCAGGGCGCAGAAGGTCGTCATCATGATCGGGCGGAAGCGTCGCACGCAGGCTTCGTGGATCGCCGCTGTCGCCTTCTCGCCCGTCGTGCGCATGGTCTCCACCGCCACGTCGATCATCATGATCGCGTTCTTCTTGACGATGCCGATCAGCATCAGGAGGCCGATGAGGGCGATGATCGACAGGTCGAAGCCCATGATCTTCAGTGCCAGAAGCGCACCGAAGGCCGCCGCCGGCAGGCCGGAGAGGATGGTCAGCGGGTGGATGAAGCTTTCATAGAGCACGCCGAGCACGACATAGATGGTCAGCACCGCCGCCAGGATCAGATAGGGCGTATTGCCCTGCGACTGCTGGAAGATCTCTGCCGTACCGCCATAGGACGTGAAGACGTCGGCCGGCATGTCGAGGTCCTTCTTGATCTGCTCGATCCTGGCCGTCGCGTCGCTGAGCGATACGCCTTCCGGCAGGTTGAAGGACACGGTGGTCGAGACAAGCTGGCCTGTCTGGTTGATGGTGACAGGTCCGACCGTGCGCTCGACATGCGCAAAATTCGACAGCGGCACCAGGCTGCCATTGGAAGAAGCGACGCGGATTTCCGAAAGCTTCTGGTCGTCCCAGGGCTTGCTTGTGTCATATTCGACGATGACGTCGTAACTGTCGCCGGTCGACTGGATTTCCGCAGCCGCAAAGCCGCTGAAGGATTCCTGCAGCGTCGTGCGCAGGGTGTCGTTGTCGATCCCGTAGGCGGCTGCCCGCTCGGTATCGATGACGATATTGGCCTGCAGCGCATTGTTCTGCGCATCCGAGGTCACGTCCGTGAACAGGCGGTCGGCGCGCATCGCCTGCTGGACCTTGCCTGCCCACAGGTTGGTCTGGTCGGCATTCAGGGCCTGTATGACCAGCTGATATTGGCTGGCAGTCTGGCGTCCGCCGAAGCGCAGGCTCTGGTTGGGCGTAACGAAGGCCTGCAGGCCAGGGATCTTGTTGATCGCCGTGCGCAGCTCGCGCAGCGTCTGGTCAAGCGGTGCGCGCTGATCCTTGTCCTTCAGTTCGACGAACATCGAGCCGTTATTCTGTGGCTTGTTGGGGTTGCCGCCGATCGTCGACATCACATGGTTGACGGCCGGGTTCGCCTTGACGATCGCGGCAGCCTGCTGCTGCAGGGCCTGCATCGCCGAATAGGAAATGTCCTGTCGCGCCTGCGTACTGATCGTCAGGCGGCCGATATCTTCCTGCGGGAAGAAGCTCGTCGGCAGCGTCATGAAGAAATAGACGGTCAGTGCGACGGACGCGAGGAAGACCCCAAGGATGAAGGGGCGGTGGCGAAGGCACCAGCCGACCGCATTGTCGTAACCGCGCAGCGTCCGCTCGAAACCGGCATCGAAGATGCGGATGGGCAGTGGCGGACGGCTGTGGTTGTTGGAAAGGCGCGAGCCGAGCATCGGCGTCACCGTCAGCGACACGATCGCCGAAGCGATGATGGCGATCGCCACCACCATGCCGAATTCGTTGAACACGCGGCCGACGACACCGCCCATCAAGAGGATCGGGATGAAGACCGCGATCAGCGACACCGACATGGAGATGATGGTGTAGCTGACTTCGCCCGCACCTTTGATCGCCGCCTCTCGCACCGGCATGCCTTCCTCGACATGTCGCAGGATGTTTTCCAGCATGACGATCGCGTCGTCCACAACGAGGCCCACCGCGAGTGTCAAACCCAGCAGCGAGATGTTGTCGATACTGTAGCCCAGCACATACATCATGCCGAAGGTCGAGATCAGCGACAGCGGAACGGCAAGGCCCGGAATGATCGTAGCCGTTGCATGGCCGGTGAAGAGGTAGATGACGAGAACGACGAGGCCGATCGTCAGAAGCAGCGTGAACTTGACGTCGGCGATGGCATCGCGGATCGGCTTTGCGGCATCGTTCATGATGACCGTGTTGACCGAGGGCGGGATTTCGGCGTGGAGCTGCGGCAGCTTGGCGTTGATCGCGTCGACGACATCGACCGTATTTGCATCCGGCTGGCGCTGGATGGCAAGGATGATGCCGCGCTGGCCGTCATACCAGCTGCCCGTATACTGGTTCTGAACACTGTCCTGGACATCGGCAATATCGCCGAGATGGACCGGCGCGCCGTTCGGATTGGCGATGACCAGCGAACGGAACTGCTCGGCGTTGGTGCGCTGCGTATTCGCCGTGATCGTCATGGCCTGCGAATTGTTCTGCAGCGTGCCGACCGGCTGTTGGCTGTTGGCGGCGGCAAGCGCCTTGTTGACCGTGTCGATACCAATGCCGCGGGTCAGCAGCTTGTTGGGATCGACCTCGACGCGCACGGCATAGGTCTGCGCACCGAACACACTGACCTGGGCGACGCCCGGAAGCGTCGACAGCGACGGCGAAATGATGTCTTCGGCGATCTCGTCGAGCTTGCTGCGCGGCATGGTGTTGCTCTGCACCGAAAGCAGCATGATCGGCGCATCGGCCGGGTTGGTCTTGCGGTAGCTCGGCGGTGTCGTCATGTTGTCGGGCAGCTGCCGCGTCGCATGCGAAATGGCCGCCTGCACGTCGGCGGCGGCCGCATCGATATCACGGTTCAGGTCGAATTGCAGCACGATGCTGGTGCTGCCGAGCGAGCTCGACGCGCTGATTTCGCTGATACCGGGGATCGTCTCGAACTGCTTGATCAACGGTGTCGAGACCGAAGTCGCCATCGTCTGCGGTGAGGCGCCGCTCAGCTGCGCCGAAACGTTGATGGTCGGGAAATCGACCTGCGGCAGAGCCGCAACCGGCACGAGCCGGTAGCCCGCAAGACCTGCCAGAATGACGCCGATCGCAAGCAGCGTCGTTGCAACCGGGCGCTGAATACAGAAATTCGGGATCATTGCTCAGCCCCCACCGCGATCGTCTCGGCCTGCTGCTGCTGTTGCTGAGGCACGTCAGCGGACGCGACGTTGAGCGTCTTGTCGTCGAATTGTTCGTTGACCGCCTGCTGGTCGCTAAGCTGGCCCTGGCCTTCGACGACCACATGGTCGCCCTCCGAAAGGCCTGCCGCGATGGCAGTGAAGCCGCCGTTGGCCCGGGCGACGGTAACAGGCGTCAGATGCGATTTGCCGTCCTTGGCCACGAAGGCGAAGAAACCGTCGGGGCCGGGGCTGACGGCAACCGTCGGCACGACCACCTGCTGCTCGTCATTGTTAAAATGCACGACGATATTGACTGACTGGCCGGGCCACAGAGCGCCCGAGGCGTTTTCGAACTTCGCCTTGGCAAGGATCGTACCCGATGCCGTGTCGACCGTGTTGTCGTAGAAGCTGATCTCGCCCTTGCGCACCCTTCCCTTGGTGGAATTGGGCGCCGTGCTGACTTCGACCGGACCAACAGCCAGCGCCTTCTTCAGTTCACGCAGGTAACGTTCCTGCAAGTGGAATTTCACGTAGATCGGATCGTATTTGGCGATGGTGACGATGGCCGCACCCGCATTGACGAAAGCGCCCTTGCTGAGAGCGATATCACCGAGCCTGCCGTCGAAAGGCGCACGAATATCGGTATGCTCGAGGATGACCTGGTCCGAAGCGAGCGTGGCCTTGTCGGCTTCGACGGTTGCGGCGGCGGTATCGCGGGCGGCTCTCGCCTGGTCGAGGCTCTGTTGCGTGCCTGCCTTCTGATTGAAGAGGTCCTGCGCCCTTGTCAGCGCCGTCTCGGATTCTGCGAGCGTTGCCGCATCACGCACGATCATCGCATTGTCCTTGTCGACGGCGGCCTTGGCCGTCCGGTCATCCAGTTTGGCGATCAGGTCGCCCTCCTTGACCGTGGCGCCGTCTTTAGCCTCGATGCTGACGACGAGGCCCTGTTCCTGGGCGGCAATTGTCGTATTGTCGTCGGCGTCGGCCCAGCCGGTCGCCGTCACGTCCATGGGCAGAGCGGCCTTCACGGCTGCCACGGTCTTGATCATGGTGGGACCACCGTTTGCACCGCGCCTGCGCCCGCCACCCTGTTGTTGACCACCCTGCTGCCCGCCGCTCTGGGCCTGATCGGCCTGCGCCTGCTGGTGGCCGTTGTTCTGGCCGCCCTCAGGCTTGTTGATGAACCGTGAGAGATAAGGAATATCAGAAGCATAGGGGATCTTGTCCCCGAACTGCCAGAAGCCAACCGCGGCCACGGCTACAATACTGACGGTGATCCAAAATTTCTTCATAAGCGAGACCGGTTTTGTTGGGCAGATCGTGTGATTTTCTGCGGTGATTGAGCCGCCTATATTGCGGCGCAAAAAAGACATAATCACCCCGGCGCTGATCACTAACCGGTTATAATGGCTTAAATTTTCGTAATGAACATCCTGTAATATTCAGATTATTCTAATATATATTCGGGTAGGCAGCGTCCTCCGCCTTGGTAACTGCCAGCGTAGGCTGTATTGGCGAAACACTATTTGGTCCGAGTTGCAGATCTTGTGCGTGGGATAGACCCTGGAAAACGCAGAGGCAGACAGTCATGGCCGAGTTGAATGCCGGTGAATTTCGCTCACTCATCACCAACGTCTTTCCGGAGCTCACGGCCTCCGTTTTCAGGCTCGCGACGAAGGGCTGGGATTCGATAGCCATCGATGTGGATGACAGGCTGATCTTCAAGTTTCCGCGCGATCTGGCCGCGGAGAGGGCGCTGGTCAAAGAGGCGGCCCTTCTCGGCATCATCAGGCCGTCGCTGTCGATGGCGGTTCCCGATATGCGCATCCACGACGGCCCTCCGATCTTCTCCAGCCATGCCAAGATCCGCGGCGAACATCTCATCGCCGGCGATTACGAGCGTCTGCCGGAAGCGGCCCGCCAGCGCCTCGGCGACGATCTTGCCCGCTTCTATGCCGAACTGCATGCGCTTGATGCCGACCGCCTGCGCGAGCTCGGCGCCGGACCGATCCCGCCCTGGCAATCGCCGGACGCGGTGCGGGAAAAGGCACTGCCGCTGCTGTCATCAGAACTGGTAAGTTATGCAGAGAGGATTATCTGGGATTTCATTGCTTTACCGCCAGATCCTTACGGGGTCATTTATGGCTTCTTCGACGGTCATGGCTGGAATATGGCGTTCGACCATGCTGAGGGCAGGCTGAACGGCCTCTATGATTTCGCCGATTCAGGCTTCGGCCCGCTGCATCAGGAGTTCATCTATTCGAACTTCATCTCGCCCGATCTGACATCCCGCATTGTCTCGGCCTACGAGACGCTGACCGGCCGCCGGCTCGACCGCTGGCGCATCGCTATCCTGACCGGCTTCCACCGCCTGTCGGAACTCGCAGAATTTGCAGACGATCCTACCTATGCCGGCGAGATGGTCGACAGCGTCAGAGCATGGGCCGCTGCCGGATGATGCAGTGGCTCAGACGGAGCGCGCAGCACCCCCATCGCAACGGATCAGCGAGCCGGTGATGTAGCTTGCCGGCTGGCTGCAGAGGAAGGCCGCCGTTGCGGCGAATTCCTCCACCTTGCCGTACCGCCCGACCGGAATGCGCGCTTCCTTCTCCACGCGAATCTCCCCGACGCTCTTGCCGGTCCGTTTGGCGGCAGCACCATCGAGATCGTCGAGCCGTGCGGTGAGAATGCTGCCGGGCAGAAGCAGATTGGTGGTGATGCCATGGCCGGCCACTTCCGATGCCAGCGTCTTGCTCCAGCCGGCAAGGGCCGGGCGCAGCGTATTCGACAGCGCCAGATTGGCGATCGGCTCGATCACCCCTGACGAGGCAACCGTCAGGATGCGGCCCCAGCCCTGCGCCTTCATGCCGGGCAGCAGCGCGTTTGTCAGCGTGATGACGCGCGCGACCATGGAGAGGAAATAGGTTTCGAGCTTTTCCGGCGTCATGTCCTCGGTCGTGCCGGGCGTCGGGCCGCCGGTATTGTTGACGAGGATATCGAGCCCGCCGAATTTCTCCTGCACGGCGGCCGTGACGCTCGCGATGAAATTGTCCTCGGAAAGGTCGGCCCAGATCCAGTCGGCCCTGCCATTGCCTTGCTCATTGATCGCCTTGCAATTGGCCTCCAGTTGCTCGCCGCTGCGCCCGCAGAGAAGAACGTTTGCCCCTTCCTGCGCCAGAGCTTTCGCAATGCCGAGCCCGAGGCCGCGCGAGGAAGCCAGTACGAGTGCGCGTTTGCCCTTGATGCCGAGATCCATGATTTCCTCCATTTCCTGTGCCCTTTCTATAGGGCGCAAGTCCCGTGAAAGAAAAGCACGAAGAGTGCTTTCACGGTACGCCAATAATTGACGTTAACGTAAGCGTCATATAATCTTCTGTGCGGAGGAACATCATTGTGCGAATTGGAGGATTGGCTGTCGCTTCCCGGCTCGACAATGTTTTCCGGTTTTGACAAGAGAGTACCTCAGGAATGGGGATGAGCGGCCTTGAGAGGGCCGAGCGGAGACGGATGGATGACCGAAATGACTGAGCTGCCGGAACGCGAGAGCATGGAATTCGACGTGGTGATCGTCGGCGCCGGTCCGGCCGGCCTTTCAGCCGCTATCCGCCTGAAACAGGTCAATCCGGAACTGTCGGTCGTGGTATTGGAGAAGGGCTCCGAAGTTGGCGCTCACATCCTCTCCGGCGCCGTCGTCGACCCCATCGGTATCGATCGCCTGCTTCCCGGCTGGCGCACGGAGGCCGACCATCCGTTCAAGACCGAGGTCAAGGACGACCACTTCCTGTTGCTCGGTCCCGCCGGCTCCATCCGCCTGCCGAATATCATGATGCCGCCGCTGATGAGCAATCACGGCAATTACATCGTCTCGCTCGGAAATGTCTGTCGCTGGCTGGCGACGAAGGCGGAAGAACTCGGCGTCGAGATCTATCCGGGCTTTGCCGCGACCGAAGTGCTCTACAATGATGAGGGTGCCGTCATCGGTGTTGCGACCGGCGACATGGGCATCGAGAAGAACGGCGAGCCCGGCCCGAACTATGCGCGCGGCATGGCGCTCATGGGCAAATATGTGCTTGTTGGAGAGGGCGTGCGCGGTTCGCTCGCCAAGCAGCTGATTGCCAAGTTCGATCTCTCGAGCGGCCGCCAGCCCCAGAAATTCGGCATCGGCATCAAGGAGCTCTGGGAGGTCAAGCCGGAAAATCATCGCCGCGGCCTCGTGCAGCACTCCTTCGGCTGGCCGCTCGGCATGTCCACCGGCGGCGGCTCGTTCCTCTATCACCTGGAAGACAATCTCGTCGCCGTCGGCTTCGTCATCCACCTGAACTACAAGAACCCCTATCTCTATCCCTTCGAGGAATTCCAGCGCTTCAAGACGCATCCGGCCATCCGCGGCACTTTCGAGGGCGGCAAGCGCCTCTCCTATGGCGCGCGTGCCATCACCGAAGGTGGATACCAGTCGGTGCCGAAGCTCTCCTTCCCGGGCGGCGCGCTGATCGGCTGTTCGGCGGGCTTCGTCAACGTGCCGCGCATCAAGGGCAGCCACAATGCCGTGCTCTCGGGCCTGATGGCCGCCGACCGCATCGCCGAGGCGATTGCCGCCGGCCGCGCCAATGACGAGGTAGCCGAAATCGAAACCGACTGGCGCAAGAGCGATATCGGTAAGGACCTGAAACGCGTGCGCAACGTCAAGCCGCTCTGGTCGAAATTCGGCACGGCCTTGGGCGTCGCCCTTGGCGGCCTCGATATGTGGACCAACCAGCTTTTCGGCTTCTCTTTCTTCGGCACGCTTGGTCACGGCAAGACCGATGCCGCCTCGCTGGAACCGGCCTCCAAGCACAAGAAGATCGACTATCCGAAGCCCGACGGTGTGCTCACCTTCGACCGCCTGTCCTCCGTCTTCCTGTCGAACACCAACCACGAAGAGGATCAGCCGGTCCATCTGCAGGTGAAGGATATGGCGCTGCAGAAATCGTCCGAGTTCGGCATCTATGCCGGCCCATCGACCCGCTACTGTCCGGCCGGCGTCTATGAATGGGTGGAGAAGGACGGCGAAGAGACCTTCGTCATCAACGCGCAGAACTGCGTCCACTGCAAGACCTGCGACATCAAGGACCCCAACCAGAACATCAACTGGGTGCCGCCGCAGGGCGGTGAGGGGCCGGTCTATCCGAATATGTGAGGCCAGGGATCGTTCAGCGCCGTAAATTCGGCGCTGAAATGATATCTTGCATTGGCGAGTAGTATTGAAACCTGCGCGGAGTAACGCGCCGCCTATACCTGATAACACATTCGTTATCTCTTTGCGCCAGGCCCGTTTAGCATTTCATTAACCATAATCTCCTTAGCTTGCGACATCTTCTTGACGCAGCAAGGACACATTCATGACGATCTCGCGCCGGGGCTTCCTGATCGCTCTTCCCCTCTTTGTCGCCGGTTGCTCTTCGACCACTCTGAACAGCCAGACGAATTATGCTGCACTTCCGGATGAGAAATTTCCGCTGCGGCAGGTGCCGATCGACCAGATCAAGCCGGAGCTTCGCCGCACTGAAGTCGTCTATGAAGGCAGCTATGCGCCGGGCACCGTCGTCGTCGATACGCCGGCGCGGCGCGCCTATTACATCCTCGGTGACGGCAGGGCGATGCGTTATGGCGTCGGTGTCGGACGCGAGGGTCTGGCCTTTGCCGGCAATGCCTATGTCGGCCGCAAGGCGGAATGGCCGAGCTGGACGCCGACGGAAAACATGCAGCGCCGCGAGGAGCGATACCGCAAGCTCGCCGGCGGCATGCCGGGCGGCCCGAACAATCCGCTCGGTGCGCGTGCCATGTATCTCTATCGCGGCGGCGGCGACACGCATTTTCGCATTCACGGCACCAACCAGCCGCAATCGATCGGCCTTGCCATGTCGAGCGGCTGCATCCGCATGATAAACCACGACGTCATCGATCTTTACAATCGCGTCGAAGTTGGCGCCAAGGTCGTCGTCATCCAGGCAACGGCCTGAGCACCACACTCGTTTCGTCCACGCTGATAGTTGCTTGGCAGAAAAGCAGCGAACACCTCCTGAGGAAGCATAGCAGGCGTCGTTGATGGAAGTGAATTGACGATCGGCGCAATTGCGCTCAATCTATTGCGGTTTATTCTTAAGAGGAGACTGCAATGCGTAGTATAGGCGTTGTAATTTCTATCGTGGTACTATCCGCGTTTGCTGGTGCTGTACCTGCGCTGGCGGCTATCAAGACCGTCACACAGAGGCCGACAACCCAGTCATTGCCGGCGGGGCATGCAGTGCTGTTCAATGACGGGCAGTGTCCTTCAGGGCAGATTGCCAAATTCATGCACAAAGAGAAGTCGGGCGAACTAAAAAAATCCTGCGTTCATATGAACTGAGCAAACTGCCGATCGATCGGGTCGGTGCAAAGCTGGTTTGCGCCCGGAAATGCCCTGGTCACATGAAAGCCGCCGCAGCAAGTCGCTGACGGCGGCTTTTGATTGATCGAAACGATCAGCGGCGCTTGGCGGCGATGCCGGTCGAGAGCGCGACACCGATGCCGGTGATCACGGCGGCACTGATTTCGGCAAGCCCCATCGGTTCGCCGAGCAGGAAGCCACCGCCGAGCGTCGCAAGCACCGGCGTCAGCGCGGTGAAAGCCGCAGCCTGTGTTCCGCCGAGGGTGCGCACCGCCGTGCCGTAGGCGACCATCGCGACGAGGCCGGACAGAATGCCCTGGCTCAGCACCTGCAGGCTGATTTCCGGAAGCGGAGCCTGCGGCAGCGAAATGCCGAAGACCAGCGCAAGGGCGGCCATGATCAGGAAGGACCAGATGGCGATCAGCGCGCTGGCCTGGATGGCGGTCAGGCCCGAGCGGCGGAAGGCATGCGTATAGCTTGCCCAGAGAACGGCGCCTGATGGCAGCAGCACGAAGCTCGTCCAGGGCAGGGAGGCATCCGCAAGACTGCGCACGAGCAGGATCATCACGCCGGCAACGATCGCGAGCAGCCCGACAATGCGTGTGGCATCCGGCCGTTCGCGGAACAGCAGAATGCCGATCAGTGCGGTGGCAAGCGGCATGGAGCCGCCGAGCAGGATGCCTGACGAGGCCGCCGGCGTGGAATGAATGGCAAGCGTGGTCACCAGAAAGAAGATCGCACCGCAGCCGGCGACCATGATCGCCAGCAGATGAAGCGGCAAGCCCTTTGGCAAGAGCCCGGTGCGCAGCCAGACCGGTGAGAGGACGAGCGCCGGAATGCCGAAGCGGATGAGCCCGATATCGATCGAACCGAGCGGCGTTGCCGCACTGTGGCGGGTTGCCAGAAACCATGTCGACCAGATCAGCACGGTCACGGTGCCGGCCGCATAACCCAGGCCTTGCGAAGGCGATTTCTCGTTTGAAAATGCGATCGTGCTCATCGTCCTGTCCTTTCCTCCATCCGGATGCCATCCGGTTGACAAGAAGATTAGCGCCAGAGGCCGAGGCATGTCCTTGCTATCTGTGGCTCAAAGAACGTGCTATGCGCAATGATCTGCCAATTCACGCCGATGGATTTCGCAAATATGCCAAATCTTGATAAATTCGATATCGCCATCCTGAAATGCCTGCAGGAGGATGCGCGCGCCACCAATGTCGAGATCGCCGAGAAGGTGAACCTCTCGCCGTCACCCTGCCTGCGCCGCATCCGCAACCTCGAAAAGCTCGGCGTTATCAGGCGCTACACGGCCGATATAGACCGCAAGGAGGTGGGGCTCGGCCTCACCGTCTTCGTCGAATTCAAGGTTGCCCGTCACAGCAAGGAGAATTCCGAGGCCCAGCAGGCGGCACTTCTTGCCATTCCCGAAATCGTCTCCTGCTTCCTGATCTCGGGCACGGCCGATTTCCTGGCGGAAGTCGTGGTCGAAGACCTCTCGGCCTATGAGCGGCTGTTGACGGAGACGCTGCTCACCCTGCCGAATGTCACCGATATCCGCTCGAATTTCGCCATCCGCAGCATCAAGACGCATGGACCGCTGAAGCTGCCCGAGCGCAATTGACGCGGCCCTCAACGAGGCGTCCCAATAAGGTGATTGTTTTTGTAAACTTTACTTGAAAAATTCACTTCACTTCTGTAGCGGATGTCTCATCCGGTGTGAGGGCCGGTGATCATTTCAGTATGAGGACATTTGCCGTGAGCGTTTTTGATATTCCGCTGTCGCGCCGCCAGTTCGGCCTGTTGCTCTCGGCTGGTGCGGTTGCTGCCGTACCGAGCCTTGCCTTTGCCGATGATGACAAGCGCATGATCAAACACGAGCTCGGCACCACCGAAATCTCCGGCAAGCCACAGCGTGTCGTCGCCCTCGAATTCTCCTTCGTGCAGGCGCTGAATGCGATCGATGTCGTGCCGGTTGGCATTACCGACGACAACCAGCCGAAGCGTATCGAACAGCTTCTCGGCAAGAAGATCGACTACAGCTCGGTCGGTACGCGGCTGGAGCCCAATCTCGAGCTCGTTGCAGCGCTGACGCCCGATCTCATCATTGCCGATGAACTGCGCCATTCGGCGATCTACGAACAATTGAGTGCCATTGCGCCGACCATCGTGCTGAACAGCTGGGAAGGCAGCTACGAGACGATCAAATCTTCGCTCGTGACCATCGCCGATGCCCTGGGCGAAAAGGCGAAGGGTGAACAGGCGCTCGCCGCCCATGAAGCCGTCATCGCCGGACTGGTCGCAAAGATCCCGGCCGGCGAAAAGCGCCGCTTCCTGCTCGCTGTCGCCAATCCGGATTCCATGAGCCTGCATAGCTCCTCCTCCTTCACCGGTTCGGTCTTCAAGGCCATGGGGCTGACGCCGGCGATCGATTCCAACGATGCCGTGGAAAGCGGGGCAGGGATCGAGCGCCTTGTCGCCATCAATCCGGACGTGTTTTTGGTTGCGACCGATGCCGGCGCTACCGTGTTCGACCAGTGGAAGAGCAACGCCGCCTTCAACAACATTGCGGCGGTGAAGGCCGGCATGGTCTTTCAGGTCGACCGCAACCAGTTTTCCCGTTTCCGCGGGTTGACGACGGCAGAGATGATCGCCCGCGAAATCCTCGCCAAGGTCTATCAGGCCGGATAACCGCTAATGACGACAAAAGGCGGCGCAGCCATGCGGCATGAAACCGGCAGCCCCGTGCGGCTGGCATTCTGCCTGTTGCTGGCGCTCGCCGTAGTTATTCTGGCCGGCATTTCCTTCGGCGTCTCCGGATTGCCGGTCGCCCGCGCGCTTCATCTGCTCTTTGCACCCGACGGCTCGCCGGATAGCGCTCTGGTGTGGGACGTGCGCCTGCCGCGGGCCATGCTCGCCATGCTGGTCGGCGCCAATCTCGCCATTGCCGGGGTACTGATCCAGACGCTGACCCGCAATTCGCTCGCTTCGCCGCAGACCTTCGGCATCAACGCCGGGGCCTCGCTGGTCATCGTCATCTCACTTATCGCGATGCCCGGCCTGAGTGCCGGCGGCACGGTCTGGCCTGCCTTCATTGGTGCTGCCGCCGTAGGCCTGGCCATGTGGGCGCTGTCGGTCTCCGGTGCGATGAATGAGATGAAGCTGGCCCTTGCAGGCATCTCCATCCAGCTCGTGCTTGCCGCGCTCGTGCAAGCCATCCTCATTGCCAACAATGCCGGTCAGGATATCGTCTACTGGCTCGCCGGCTCCATCAATGGCGCGCAATGGAGCAAGGTCTGGATCATCCTGCCCTTCACGCTTCTCGGCGGGGGGATTGCCTTGATCGCCGGTCGTCATTTCGGGGTGCTGGCGCTCGATGAGACCACCGGGGTTTCGCTTGGCCAGAATGCCCGGCGTGTCGGCGGCCTTGCCGCCACACTCATCGTCATTCTCGCTGGTTCCGCCGTCGCCGTCAGCGGCCCGATCGGCTTCATCGGCTTGCTGGTGCCCCATATCGTGCGGCGTCTCGCCGGCAATGATCAGCTGACAGTGATCGTGCTGAGCGCCATCACCGGCCCCTTGCTGCTGACTGCCGCCGATCTCCTGGGCCGCGTCGCCGCTTTTCCGGCCGAAACCCCTGTCGGCATCGTGACGGCGCTGATCGGCGCACCGGCTTTCGTCGCTATCCTCTGGGGGCAGAGGGTAAAATGACGAGTGCGGTCCTGCTATCGAAGAGCCTGCGTGCGGCAAGCGTCTGCCTCGTCGTCGCTGTTCTCATCCTCATCATTGCCGTGCTCGGCATGACGATCGGCGCCGTCACGCTGTCGGTCGGTCAGGTGCTGGATGGTATTGCCGGCGGCAAGAGCGCCTTCATCGTCATGCAGTACCGCGCCCCGCGCGTCATCGTTTCCATCCTCGCCGGCGCCGCGCTCGGCATTGCCGGCACCTTCCTGCAAGGCGCGCTGCGCAATCCGCTGGCCTCGCCCGATGTGGTCGGCATCACCAAATGGGCCGGCCTCGGCGCCTTTCTCGCCGGCCTCTTCACGCCACCGGCCTGGGCCGTCTGGGCCATTCCATCAGGCGTCATCGCTGGTGCGGTTACCGGCGCATGTGTGCTGCTCGCCATCGGCCGCACATTCGGCGGCGGTATTGCAGCGCTCGCCCTTGTCGGCGTCGCGCTCGGCATGCTGGCCCAGGCGCTGATGCAATATGTCATGGTGCTCGTCCCGACCCGCGCCGACCAGTCGATGGTCTGGCTTGCCGGCAGCGTCTATGGCTCGACGATGACCGATGTGGTCGCTCTCTCGCTCTGGCTCGTTGCGTGCCTACCTTTCGTGCTGATCGCCACCATCAGGCTCGATGCCGGCGGCTTCGGTGATGATACGCTTGTCAGTCTCGGTATTTCGCCCGGTCTCTTGCGCGGCGGCCTCATCGTCGTCTCGGTGCTGCTCTGCGCCGGCAGTGTCGCCGCCGTCGGCTCCATGGGCTTCCTCGGCCTGCTCTCGCCGCATGCCGCCCGCCTGCTCGTCGGCCCGCGCGCCCGCCATATGGTTCCTGCGAGCGCCCTGATCGGCGCCCTGACGCTTTCCGCTGCCGATCTGATCGGCCGGCTGGTGGCCCTGCCGAACGAGATCCCGGCCGGCATCGTCGCTGCCGTGATCGGCGGTCCCTATCTCATTTTCCTGCTGATCAAGGAGGCAGGCCGCCCATGACTGATGCAGGTATGACTGATGCCGCCCATTCGCGCCTGTCGGCCGAGGACCTGACGCTCGGTTATGCCGCGATCAAAGTGCTCGATCATGTCGATGTCACGATTCCCGACGGCAAGATCACCGCCCTGATCGGCGCCAACGGTTCCGGCAAATCGACGCTGCTCAGGGCGCTGGGTCGTATCATCCAGCCGCTCGGCGGCACCGTGACGCTGGACGGTAAGGCGATCGCCACCATGCCCGGTAAGGCCATTGCCCAGACGCTGGCGCTCTTGCCGCAAAGCCCTGTTTCACCCGATGGTCTCACGGTGCGCCAGCTCTGCCGCTTCGGCCGCCACCCGCACAAGGGTATGCTGTCGCGCACGACGCGCCATGACGAGCAGATCGTCGAGGCATCGCTGGCCGCAACCGGCCTGACCGATCTCGCCGAGCGCCCGCTCGACCGCCTCTCAGGCGGCCAGCGCCAGCGCGCCTGGATCGCCATGGCGCTGGCGCAGGAAACCCCGATCCTGCTGCTCGACGAGCCGACGACCTATCTCGACATCGCCCACCAGCTGGAAGTTCTGGAACTGTTGAAGGAATTGAACGAGAAAAGTGGACGCACCATCGTCATGGTCGTCCACGATCTCAATCACGCCGCCCAATATGCCGACCACATCATCGCCGTCGCCGATGGCGGCATTCACGCGTCGGGCAGCCCTGCCGATCTTCTGAAGCCGGAGCTCATTCGCGCCGTCTTCGGCATCGATGCGGTCGTGATATCCCATCCCGTTGATGGGACACCACTCTGCCTGCCCCTCGTCGAACGTTAGAGCCGTTCCAGCAAGAACGTGCGTTGAAGCGATGAGATGGAGCTGTTCTTACACAGAACGAACAAGATCATTGGCACGGTGCATAGGATGCATAACTTGCATAGGATTTTCCATTGGTCGTGTGGGAAATGTCAGACGGTGACATGACAGGTATTGAATCTGACATTTCCTATAGAGCAGTGGAAAACTGCCTCTGCATCTTATGCGACCTATGCAGGCACTGAAGGCCCCGCCCGGAATTGCATCAGAACAAAACTCTGGATGCGGATGATTTCAGGCCGGCCGGCCCGAAATCTGAAGCAAGGATCTACAGCAGCGTCCCGCTGAGGATCAGCAGCGCCACCGAGAAGTAGATGACTAGCCCGGTGACGTCGACCAGGGTGGCGACGAAGGGAGCCGATGCCGTTGCCGGATCGAGCCGCAGCTTCTGCAAGATGAACGGCAGCATCGAACCCGAAATTGAGCCGAAGGTGACGATGCCGACCAGTGCGGCAAAGACCGTCAGGCCGACCAGTTGCCAGTGCGGGCCGTAATCATAGAGCCCGGCCGTCTGCCAGAAGATCACGCGCAGCAGGCCGACAAGCCCGAGAATGGCGCCGAGCACGATGCCCGTCGGCAGTTCGCGCAACAGCACCCGCCACCAGTCGGTGAGCTTAAGCTCGCCGACGGCCAGCGCCCGGATGATGAGCGAGGTTGCCTGCGAACCGGAATTGCCGCCGGAGCTCATGATCAGCGGAATGAAGAGCGTCAGCACGACGGCCTTTTCCAGCTCGCCTTCGAAATGCTGCATGGCGCTTGCCGTCAGCATTTCGCCGAGGAAGAGGGCGCAGAGCCAGCCCGCACGCTTGCGGATCATGCCGCCGAAGCTGATCTTCATATAGGGCTTGCCGAGCGCTTCCATGCCGCCGAACTTCTGGGCAGCTTCGGTCGTATCTGAGATCATCGTGTCGATGACGTCATCGACCGTGACGATGCCGAGCACCATGCCGTGGTCGTCGACGACGGGCAGCGCCAGGAGGTCGTGCTTGCGGATCAGCCGCGCGACATCTTCCTGCTTCATCAGCGCATTGGCCGAAACCGGCGTGCCCTTCTGTGCGACGGAGAGGATCGAGGCATCGGGCTCGCCGGTGATGAGGCGGCGCAGCGTCACGACATGCATCAGCGCGCCGGAATTGTGATCCAGCACATAGATGGCATAGACGGTTTCGCGCGAGCGCTCGACCTGCCGGACATGGTCCAGCGTCTGGGCGATCGTCCAGTCATCGGGCACGCTGACGAATTCCGTCGTCATGATGCTGCCGGCCGTGCGCGGCGGATAGCCCATCAGATGCTGGATGGCGATGCGGACGGGTTCTTCCAGGCTGGAGAAGAGGCGCACGCGATTATCGACGTCGAGTTCCAAGAGAACGTCGGCGACGCGGTCGTTGGACATGCCGTGCAGCAGCCGGGCCGAATCCGCACTGTCCATCAGCGCCAGAATGGTTGGAGCATTGCGCAGCTCCGGACGGTCGAGAATGTTGACGGCATAGTCCTGCGGCATCCGCGAGAGGATGCGGCCGGCTTCAGCCGGGGCAAGTCCGTTCAGCGATTCCACGCGCTCGGCGATGGACGCAACACGGCTGTTGTTCATGAACGCACGGGCGGCATAACCGGCCCGCAGAGGGAAGCGATTGATATTCATTGGCTCGCCTTTCCGTCGATCCGCCGTAGCGTCCGAACGGGCGAGCCTGGAGCATCCAGGTCAGCGCACGACGGCCGCGTACGGCAAAGGCAATCGACTGCTACTGTCGCTTGGCATCGTGATGATGGCTCCGTTGATATCCGTGCAAAACTTGTGTCATGCACGGGTCGCACTAGGTGGTCTCGAATACGGAAAAAGTCAAGCTGCTTAGATGTTTAACGCCAGAATGCCGCACCCTCGGAGCGGCATTATAGGTCAACATCCTTTACGCAATATTTCGAGCGTCGGAAAAGGCGGATTTTCGACCTCGAAAACCTCAGAAGCCGGCGAGAACGACCTTGCCCTTCATCTTGCCGCTCTCGACCATGGCATGCGCCTTTTTCAGGTTCGCGGCATTGATCGCACCCACGGTTTCCGACAGGGTCGTGCGGATTTTGCCGGCATCGACAAGCTCGGAAATCCTGTTGAGGATCTTGTGCTGCTCGATCATGTCAGGCGTGCCGAAGAGTGGGCGGGTGAACATCAGCTCCCAGTGAACGGAGGCCGCCTTGCGCTTGAAGGGAACGATATCGAAGGTCTTGGGATCGTCGATCAGTGCGAAGCGGCCCTGCGGCGCGAGCACTTCGACAATATCGGCGACATGCTTGTCCGTATTCGTCGTCGAGAAGATGAAGCCCGGCGCTCCGATGCCAAGCGCTGCGACCTGCGGCGCGATCGGCTGCGAATGATCGACGACGTGATGGGCGCCAAGCTCCTTCACCCAGTTCTGCGTTTCCGGACGCGAGGCCGTGGCGATAACGGTGAGGTCCGTCAGCGCGCGGGCGATCTGGATAGCGATCGAGCCGACGCCGCCCGCACCACCGATGATGAGCACGGCAGGAGCCGCACCCGGAACGGGATCGGTGACGCGCAGCCGGTCGAACAGCGCTTCATAAGCTGTGATCGAGGTCAGCGGCAGGGCAGCGGCCGCAGCGAAATCCAGGCTCTTCGGCTTGCCTCCGACGATGCGCTCGTCGACGAGCTGGAACTCGGCATTCGAGCCGGGGCGATTGATGACGCCGGAATAGAAGACTTCGTCACCCGGCTTGAACAGGGTGACATCGGAACCGACGGCCTTGACGATGCCGGCGGCATCGAAGCCGAGCACCTTCAGCTCATCGACGGGCGGCGCCATGTTGGCGCGCACCTTCACGTCGACGGGGTTGACGGAGACCGCCTTGATCTCGACGAGCAGGTCGTGGCCCTTGGCCTCGGGTGTGGGCAGTTCGACATCGATCAGCGAGGTTTCGGCGGCGATTGGCTGTGGGGTCTTGTAAGCGACGGCGCGCATCTTCTGAAACTCCTGTGTTCATTGCACGAGAGCTAGATGCGACCTATGTTCCGGCAACACAAGAATGCACAAATTCTGTACGTAGTACCAAAAAGGATACTGTAAATGTCGCTGCCGCGCGCCAAACTGGTCACGAATTTTCCCGGTTGCCCGGTGGAGGCGACGCTGACCTATCTCGATGGAAAGTGGAAGGGCGTGATCCTTTTCCACCTGATGGACAAGACTTTGCGCTTCAACGAGCTGAGACGCCATCTGCCTGCCATCACCCAGCGCATGCTGACCAAGCAGCTGCGCGAGCTGGAAGAGTCCGGTCTGATCTCACGAACAGTTTACCCGGTCGTGCCGCCGCGCGTCGAATATGCGCTGACACCGCTCGGCTCCACACTGAAACCGGTCATCCGGGCGCTTGCCGCCTGGGGCGATGAATTCGTCTTCTGCAGCCCCGAGGGACGGGAGCTGCGTATCGCAAAGGCTCTAAGCGCTCCGGCTGCGGAGCTCCAGGCGTAGCGACGCTGCGAAGACGAAGAGGCCGAGGAAAGACAGGACGGCGCCGACATAGCCGGTTGCCGCAAAACCATAGCCGCCGGCAATGACGAGGCCGCCGAGCCACGCGCCGAGCGCGTTGGCAATGTTGAAAGCCGAGTGATTGGAGGCGGCCGCCAGCGTCTGCGCATCGGCCGCAACATCCATCAGGCGCGTCTGCAGCGCCGGGCCTGCCGCAAAACCGCAGCCGACGAGGAAGACGCAGAGGCCGAGCATGTAGGGGTTGGCGGCAGTCAGCGAGAACATCGTCAGCACGACGATATTGTAGACCAGCGAACCGCCGATCGTGCCGAGCAGCGATTTGTCCGCCAGCCACGAGCCGATGACATTGCCGGCATTCATGCCGACGCCGAAGAGCACGAGCATGAGCGCAACGGCCGTTTCCGGCAGCATCGCCACCTGTGTCGTGGTCGAGGCGATGTAGCTGAACATCGCAAACATGCCGCCGTAACCGACGGCTGCGATGCCAAGCGTCAGCAGGATCTGTGGACGGCGGAAGGCGCTGAGTTCGCGCAGTGCGCTTGCTCCTTCCGAGACCTTGTCATGCGGAACGTAGAACCAGATGAGGGCGACCGTGACGAGGCCGATGATGCCGACGGTCAGGAAGGCGACCTGCCAGTCGAGCGCCTGGCCGAAGAAGGTCGTCAGCGGCGTGCCGAGCAGGGTTGCGACCGTCAGGCCGAGCATGACGCGGCCGACGGCCCGTGCGCGGCGATGCACCGGCACCATGGAGGCGGCAACGAGCGCTGCCACACCGAAATAGGCGCCATGCGGCAGGCCGGTAATGAAACGCAGCACCGTGAAGCTCTCGAAGGTCGGCGCGACGGCGCTCAGGATATTGCCGACCGCAAAGAGCAGCATCAGACAGAGCAGCAGCGTGCGCCGCGCCATCTTGGCGGCAAGCACGGCAATAACGGGCGCTCCGATCACCACGCCGAGCGCATAGGCGCTGATGACATAACCTGCCTGCGGGGTCGTGACCGAGAAGGTGTCGGCCACATTGGGCAGCAGGCCCATGATCGCGAATTCGCCCGTACCAATGCCGAAACCGCCGGCGGCGAGCGCCAGTTGCACCAGCGCGACGGTCATGGCCGAGGGAAGCGCTGCCTCCGGCCCGGAATCGATAGAATCATCTATGGAATCGTTGACGGCAACCTGGCTCACGGGCGGTCCTCGGAGGATCTGTGCTTTGATAACGGCCGCTGGCGGGACGCGCAGGGCCGGTCATTTGCAATTGGTGGGCAGAAATGGCGGGGGGCGGAGATATCATCTCCATCATCCCATCTATTGAACGGCAAGCAGGAAGCGTCGAGTGCTTTTTTTGCAGTGCAGCGTCCTGCTATCTGCATACGTCCATTGCAATATTTGCGTTTCGGCGGTGTGACCGGGAAAACCATCCGGCTTGAAATCGCAGGTGCATCAACCATTTCTTGAGGGCAGAGATAGCGGGATAGGAACAGGCACCTCATGAAGCTCGTCGGTTTTTTCAATCGCGACGGCGGTACCTTCAGAACGACAGACATGCAGGCTTATGAAAGGCGCGCGGAAGAAGTCTTCCGCGAAGCCGGCCATGATTTCGATGCCATTGTCTTCTCCGGCAACGAGATCGTTCCCGCCATGGAGCGTGCCGCACGGCGCGACGATATCGACGGCATCGTCGCCGGCGGTGGCGACGGCACCATTTCGGCAGCAGCATCGATCGCATGGAAGAACGGCGTGGCGCTCGGCGTCGTGCCGGCCGGCACCATGAACCTCTTTGCCCGCTCCCTGAAAGTGCCGCTCGATATCTGGCAGGCGCTCGATGTGCTGGCTTTCGGCGAACTCGACAATATCGATATCGCCAGCGCCAACGGAAGGCCGTTCATCCACCAGTTCTCCGCCGGCCTGCATGCGCGCATGGTGCGCTACCGCAATTCCTACAGCTACCGCTCCCGCTTCGGAAAGATGCGGGCCAGCACCCGCGCCGCCTTCGGCGTCGTCTTCAACCCGCCGGAATTCGAGGTCGAGTTCGAGGCGGCCGGCCTGAAGGAGAGCCGACGTGTCTCGGCCATCTCCGTTTCCAACAACCCCTTCGGCGAAAACGCGCTGCTCTATGCCGACAACCTGCGCAGCGGCGAACTCGGCTTCTACACGGCAAAACCGCTGAAACCGCTCGGCGTCGCACGGTTGGCGATCGACATGCTGCGCGGCAAGTTCCGCGAAAACGATGCGGTCATGGTCCTGCATCCGGCCGAGGTGCATCTGCACTTCCCGAAGCTGCGCGCCAAGGCGAACTGCGTGATGGATGGCGAGCTTCTGCCGCTGGAGCGCGATGTCACCGTCAAGCTGCATCCGGGCGAATTGAAGGTGCTGGTCAAGCAGGGATTGGCCGCACAGGAAGGCGAACGGGAACGGCGCGAACCGGCCGCGTGATTTTCAGAACGAAGCGGAGCGTCTGGCCCTGAAAGGAATGAGAGCGCTTTCGACGATATCCCGGTCCGCCGCGTCGCCGAAAACACAGGTGCGATTGCGCCCCTTCTTCTTGGCGCAGTAGAGCGCCTCATCGGCCGATGCGATGAGCTGTCGCCAGCCTCCCGCACCACAGGCGCCGGAGGCGACGCCGATGCTGACAGTGATCGAGAGAGCGACGCCGGTTTCCGCGTCGCGGATGACATGCGCCTGAATGCGGCTGCGAAGTTCTTCGGCAAAATCCAGGGTGTTCGAAAGATCCGGTGTGGAAACGAGAACGGCGAATTCCTCGCCGCCATAACGGGCGACGATGTCAGTCGGGCGCATTGCGCCCTGTAGCAGGGTGGCGATTTCGATGAGCACGGCATCGCCCGTCAGATGGCCATAGGTGTCGTTCACCGTCTTGAAGTGATCGATATCGATCAGCATCAGGCAGACATCTTCTTCACGCTCCGAAGGGGCATTGCCGAAGCCTTCCAGCGCCCGGCGGTTCCAGACACCGGTCAGCCCGTCCTTTTCGGCCTGCATCTTCAGGCGAGCCTCATATTCGGCCCGTTCGTCCAGCTTGCCGCGCAGCAATTCCAGCGCTTCGAACAGGCTGCGCATCTCCGGCGCCTTGGAGATCGTCTCCAGGTCGGTCACGGGGCTGCCGTCTGCGAGCGCGATGATCTGGCGTCGTGCCGTCAGCAGCGGACCGAGCATGTGAAGGCGGATGGAGCGGAACAGCGTAAACAGCACCGCAAGAGCGGAGGCCGTGATCACAGCGATGACCGCCAGGCGATAGGAAGCGGTGTAGTGCTGGGTCCGGTAGCGCTTCACGACATCGTCGAGAAAGACCGTGCGCAGCCGTTCGAGCGGCTGCAGTGTCGGAACATAGTCGCGTGTCAGATCAACTGCGGAAACCGAATAATCCCCCGAGATCTTGCCTTGCTCGATCAATATTTTAACCAGTTCGAGACCAGACCCGAAAAAGATCGTATCGATATCCTTCATGAGTTGCTGAGACAGCGCATCGTGATCGCTGACGATTTTCTGGCCCTGCATCAGCGTGCGCAGCTCCAGAAGCTTGCCAATGGTGCGGCTTGCGTCGGTGATATGGCTGTCGCGCAGCGGCTGGCGTGTGGCAATCGGACCCATGATCTGAGAGGCAGCCCGGCCCCCATATTCGCGCATGTCGCTGATCATCCGCCCCGTCAGGAATGGTGCGGTCAGTTCCGACCGGCGGGTGGTGAAGGCGGCTATGTGCCAGTCGACGACATGCTGGAATGTTTCGATCACCTCGATCATTTCGCCGATCGCGTTCTGCACATCGTCGGGCTCGCGGTCGGCGAGCGGTGTTGCGGCAACGCGGTCGACGGCTTGGCGAGACCTGCGAAGCTGCGCCCTTGTCTCAGCAAGCGCCGCCTGCAGATCGGGAAGGGAGGAGGATACATCGACTTCAGGCGGCACATCGAGCGCCTCGAGCGAGATATCGCTGATGCGCCGGAAGACCTTCAAACGCTCGGTCGCCTGCGCGCTGCTATTTGGCTCGATCGCCATGATGTCGTTGGCCGGTCCGCGCTCCGCCGACATGCGGCTCGCCGCTTCCAGAACCTGGCGGAAACGCTCGACAGCCCGCAGATTGTCATTGGTCGAGCGGTAGCTTTCATAAGTCGGAATGAGAGCGCTGGCTGTCAGAATGAGGGTGAGAAACGCCACGATGACGGTCGCAAAGAGCAGCTTTCCCTCAAGAGTGATGCGGTTCATCAAACCGGATCCCTTTCAACACGTCATCCAATCCGGCCCCGTTGCCGGTTTACTGAATATGCTGATATCGGGCATATATTACCGATTTCGAGTATAGATCATCGATAATGCCAACAGGGTTAAGAAAAGCGTTGAAGTGAAAGTTATGTGACGGGCTCTATTAACTAGAGGCGTGCAAGATAGGTGCGATAGTCGAAATCTGACACGGTGCGCAGGTACGCTATTGCTTCCTTGTATTTCGTGTCTCCATACAACTTTCGATAATTATCGCCGAAGATATTGGCGATGAAGGCCGACTGCCGGAAGGCCTCGACCGCCGTCAGGAAATCATGCGTCAGACGCTTCGCGCCCGGTGATGTAGAGGCGGGCGTCGTTTCTTCTCCCGGATCGAGATCTGCGTCGAGGCCGAGCAGCATGCCGCCGAGAATGGCCGCCAGCAGCAGATAGGGATTGGCATCCGCACCCGCCACGCGGTGCTCGATGCGCGCCGCCGGCCCGTTGCTGTCAGGAATGCGAATTGCCGTGCCGCGATGTCCGCTGCCCCAGGTGAGGTCAGTCGGCGCAAACGAGCCCGGCTGGAAACGGCGATAGGAATTGGCGAAAGGGGCGAAGACGAGCTGCGCCTCCTGCATGGTCTGCAGCATGCCTGCCGTCACCGATTTCAAAAGCCTGGGCTCGCCGCCCTTGGCATCGAGGATATTGTTGCCATCCCTGTCGATGATGCTGGCATGCACATGCAGACCCGATCCGGCCTGGTCCGAATAGGGCTTGGCCATGCAGGTCGATTTCAGCCCATGCTTTCGCGCCGCCTGCTCGGCAACGCGTTTCAGGTAGAGGCAGTCATCGGCCGCAGCCAGCGCGTCGGGCCGGTGCAGCAGGTTGACCTCGAACTGGCCGGGGCCGAATTCCGCTGTCGTCGCCTCCGCCGGCAGGTTCATCGCCTTGGCGTAGGCGCGCAGCGTCTGCAGATAGTCGTCGAGCGCATCGACAGCGCTCATGTCATAGAGCTGGAAGCCGTTCGGATCGCCGCGATAGGTGAGGCTTGCAGGCGGGGAGGGGGTGCCCGTCTCGCGCCAGTTCTCCTCGACCACATAGAATTCCAGCTCGGTCGCAACGACCGGTGTGAGCCCGCGCTCGGCATAGCGCTCAAGCACGGAAGCGAGAATGCCGCGCGGGTCCATGAAGCTGCGGCTGCCGTCGAATTCATGCATCGTGGCAAGCACCTGCATCGATCCCTCGGGCGCCCAGGGCATCGGCGTCAGGCTGCGCCTGTCGGGAATGACATTGCCGTCGGGGTCGCCGATCGTCAGCGACAGGCCGGTAATGTCGTCATTGTCATCACCCCAGATATCGAGCGACTGCGTGGAGGTCGGCAGGCGGATATCACCGGCCCAGACTTTCTTCTCGGCCGAGAGCGGCAGTTGCTTGCCGCGCAGATCGCCATTCATGCCGACGATCAGGATCTCGAAACGCGGATCGCCCTCTCCAGCCTGTTTGCCGTTGCTCGCCATGACCTTGAAAATCCTCTCGCAGAAGGCCAAGGTCGTAAACCATCACCGAAAGCCTTTCAATCCGAAGGTCTAATCATGTCCGATACTTATCCGCTGTCGAACCTTGCCGCGATCGATGCCGCCCATCATCTGCATCCCTTCTCCGACATGAAGAAACTGAATGCCGACGGTACGCGCATTATCCAGCGCGGCGAGGGCGTGCATATCTTCGATGCCAACGGCAAGAAGTATCTCGATGGCTTCGCCGGCCTCTGGTGCGTCAATATCGGCTATGGCCGCAAGGAAATCGCCGATGCCGTCGTCAGGCAGATGAATGAGCTTCCCTATTACAACACCTTCTTCGGAACGACCTCGCCGCCAACGACCCTGCTGGCACAGAAGGTGACGGAGAAGGCCGGGCCGCGCTTCAACCATATCTTCTTCACCGGCTCAGGCTCGGAGGCGAACGACACCTGGTTCCGCATGGCCCGTGTTTATTGGGCGGCCGTCGGCAAGCCCCAGAAGAAGACGGTCATCGCCCGGCGCAACGGCTATCATGGCTCGACGGTCGCCGGCGCCAGCCTCGGCGGCATGAAATACATGCATGAACAGGGCGACCTGCCGATCCCGGGCATCGTCCATATCGGCCAGCCCTATTGGTATGGCGAGGGCGGCGATCTCACGCCGGCCGAATTCGGTCTGAAGGTTGCCCGCGAACTGGAAGCCAAGATCGATGAACTCGGCGAGGAGAACGTCGCTGCCTTCGTGGCTGAACCGATCCAGGGCGCTGCCGGCGTTATCATCCCGCCGGAGACCTACTGGCCGGAGATCGACCGCATCTGCAAGGCGCGCAACATCCTGCTTGTGACCGACGAAGTCATTTGCGGCTTCGGTCGCCTCGGTGAATGGTTCGGCCATCAATATTTCGGCGTCGAGCCGGATTTCGCCCCGGTCGCCAAGGGCCTCTCTTCTGGTTATCTGCCGATCGGCGGCGTGCTCGTCAGCGATCGCATCGCCGATGTGCTGATCAACGAGGTCGGCGATTTCAATCACGGCTTCACCTATTCCGGCCATCCGGTCTGCGCTGCCGCAGCCCTCGAAAACCTGCGCATTATCGAGGAGGAGAAGCTGGTCGAGCGCGTGCGCGACGATATAGGTCCCTATTTCGCCAAGAAATGGGGTGAACTGGCTGAGCATGATTTCGTCGGTCAGGCTGAAAGCGTCGGCCTGATGGGCGGCCTGCAGCTTGCCGCCGACAAGAAGACCCGCACCCGTTTCGAAAAGCCCGATCCGATCGGCTCGCTGGTGCGCAATCATGCGCTGGCAAACGGCCTCGTGCTGCGCGCCACCGGCGATCGCATGCTGGCCTCTCCACCGCTCGTCATCAGCCATGAGGAGGTCGATGAGATGGCACGCATCACCAAGATTGCGTTGGATGCTGCCTGGAAGGAGCTGCGCGCTTAGGGGTAGGCGACGGCATAAGCGAATTGATAGGTGTCACCCGGCTGGCCATAGATATAGGACAGCGTGACGATATGGGTTTCCGGCTGCTTCAAGCCGTTTTGCGCAATGACATCCTTAAAATAGTAATCTGGCCAGGCCGGCGGTGTCCTGCCCTTGTCGTCGCGCCAGACGAAGACGACGGGATGTTTCGCATCCAGCTGGAACTTCGGCTTGAAGTCCGGATAGAAATAGGACTGCACCGGGGTGTCAGGCATCTGCAGCCGCATATTGCCGTCGAGATGCGGGTCGTAACCGACGATCAGCCCCGGCTCGCCGCCGATTTCCTTGCGGATCGTCTCGGCGAAGCTGGCATAGGGAATGTTCAGCCGCTGATATTTGCCGAAGAGCGGGCCGTAATAGGCGCGCATGGCGAGCACGGCCAGCACGATCCCCATGATCACGCCACTCACCGCCAGCGATGCGCGCAAGGGTACTGCGGGGTCGACTTCGGCACTGTCTGCCTTCATGCAGATATAGAGCGGCAGGATGAGGAAGAGTGGCGTCAGCCATCGGTCGGCGACATTGTCGACGCCGGCAAGCAGGATCATCAGCGCAATGGCGCCGATCTCGATCAGCAGGATGCGCCCGGCAATTCGTGTCCAGCGGCTGGACGCGCGCCACATTGCCGGCAGCGATTTGGCAAAGAGCGCCAGAAAAATGACGACAGAGACGCCGGCGATGCCGACCATCGCGGAGATGAAGCGGAAAAAGCCGGTCGATACCTGCGAGAGGAAGCCTTCGCCCGCACCGGTCATCTTGTGCAGCGTGCGGTCGAGGGCAAGGTCGAGATGCTGCAGGAACCAGAGCGCGTGCGGCAGCACGATGGCGATCGACAGGACGATCGTCAGCGCAAGCCGCCAGTCGAAAATCCGCTTGCGGAAATCGGTGTCGATGAGGGCGGCGACCAGGGCGGCAGCAGGGAGAAGGGCGAAATTATACTTCGATATCACGCCAATGCCGGTCGCAATGCCGACGATGGCATAGGAGATCGCCGAAGGCGTCTTCAGCGTGCGGAAAAAGCCGTAGAGGAACAGCGAGCCGGCAAAGATCGTCGCCACCGAATGGGTCAGATCGCGCTGCGCCTCGAAGACGATCTGCGGCACGGTGAGCAGACCGAGCGTCGCCACCACCGCCAGGCTGCTGTTCTTCAATGTCAGACGCGCCGTCAGCCAGTAGAAGACGTAGGAGAGGAACAGCATGCTGCATTTGAGGAGCGACAGCGAAAACAGCGACACGCCGATGAGCGATGTCACCCCGTACTGCACCCAGTTGTAGAAGGGCGGCTGCGAATTATAGCCGAAGGCGAACCATTGCGAGAGCAGCATCTGCTCCGCCTCGTCCAGCTCCAGCGCATTGGGAATGCTGAGCCGCACGATCAGGTGGAGCAGAAAATAGGTTCCGAGCACCGCCAGGATCAAATGTGGCCGGCGGCTGAAAAGGCTCTGCACGTCAGCTTTCTCGGGAGAAGATCTGGCGCACGATATAGTTCGGCGAGGCGTCGTCGCGATAATAGGTCCGAGCGATCATCTCCGCCAGGATGCCGGTCGTAATCATCTGCACCGACGAGAGCAGCAGCACGACGCCGACCATCAGCATCGGTCGCGTGCCGATATCGTTGCCCATGATGAACTTGTCGAAGCCGAGATAGAGGAGGATCAGCGCTGCAAGGCCACCGAGGCCGAGGCCGAGCGAGCCGAAGAAATGGCCCGGACGCGCCTTGTAGCGCATGAAGAACATCACCGACAGCAGGTCGAGGATCACGCGGAAGGTGCGCGAGATGCCGTATTTCGAGGTGCCGTGCTGGCGTGCGTGATGGGTGACAGCCATTTCGCCGATGCGCGAGCTCGGCACAACACCGGCAACCCAGGCCGGGATAAAGCGGTGCATCTCGCCCATCAGCTTTACCTGCTTGATGATCGAGGCGCGGTAGATCTTCAGACTGCAGCCATAGTCGTGCAGCTTCACGCCGGTGATGCGGCCGATAAGGTAATTCGCGCACCAGGAGGGGATTTTGCGCAGCAGCAGCCCGTCCTGGCGGTTCTTGCGCCAGCCGACGAGCAGGTCGAGTTCGCGCCGTTCCAGCTCCGAGACCATCGAAGGGATATCCTTCGGGTCGTTCTGCAGGTCACCGTCCATGGTGGCGATCAGCCGGCCTCGCGCCGTATCGATGCCGGCCTGCATGGCGGCGGTCTGGCCGAAATTGCGCTGCAACTCGACGATGCGCAGCGTCAGCTCTTCGCGGTTGACGAACTTGCGCGCATTGACAAGCGTTGCGTCCGTACTGCCGTCGTCGACGAGGATCAGTTCCCAGCGATGCGGATAGTCTACCATCGCCGCGGCAATGCGCTCGACGAGCGGGCCGATGCTTTCTTCCTCGTTGAATACAGGAACGACCAGCGACAGTTCGAGCGGTTGCACCTGATCATTCGCATCGCGAATGGACTCTACCGTTGTCTGCAACTTTCATTTCTCCTAAAAGGCGCGGCAATGGAAACCAGCCGCCGCAGCCAAACTTAGGAAGCCTGATACATGAAGACCCCGAGTGTTGAAAGCGGGCAATCCTGGTTTCTGCGCAATCGCATGAGCCTCCTGACGGTCGCAATCGTCGCAGCCTATGCACTTTTCATCGAATGGTTCTGGGGCTGGTCGGTCATACTGGAACAATGGGCCGCCGTCGGTCCACGTCCGGTCCTCGGCGCGCTGATACTCCTGACCAGCACCTATTTCCTGCGTACATGGCGCATCTACGATTATTTTCCACGGGAGACGGCGGGCCGTTTCGCAACGCTCTTCCGCGTGACCCAGATCCATAACCTTTTAAACATCATGCTGCCCTTCCGCGCCGGCGAGACCAGCTTTCCGGTGCTGATGCGCACGGAATTCGGCATTCCCCTGACACGCGGGACCTCCGCCCTGCTGGTCATGCGTCTGTTGGACCTGCATGCGCTGCTGGCCGCCGCCGGCCTCGGCTTTGCTGTCGCCGCCCCGAACGCCGCCCTTGCCTGGCTTGTCTGGGTCATCTTCCTGTTCCTGCCGGTCTTTGCCTTCGCTGCCCGCAAGCCGCTGCTGCGCCTCGGTGCAAAACTTCTGCCGCGCAAGGCGCAGGCGCTGCTTCATGAAATCGAGAATGGACTGCCATTCGATGCCGTCGCCTTTAGCCGCGCCTGGGCGATGACCATCGTCAACTGGCTGGTGAAGGTACTGGTGCTCGCCTGGGCGCTCGGCCTGATGGGCGTGATGCCGATGGCCGCGAGCTTCGGCGGCGCGCTCGGCGGAGAACTCTCCTCCGTGCTGCCGGTCCACGCGCCCGGTGGCGTCGGCACCTATCCGGCCGGCATCACTGCCGGTGCGATCGCCTTCGGTGCTTCAAGCGAACGCGCTGCGCTGGGTGCGCTGGCCCAGGCAAGCGTCAACGCCCATCTGCTCATCATCGTCTCGGCCCTGACCGGCACCGCCATCTCGCTTCCCCTCGGCCGCCGCGGCCAAGCTAGATCGTAAGCTGCTAGGTTGTAAGCTCCAGAATGCGCTTGCGCAGAAAGGCCTGTTCCGGCTCCTGCCGGCAGAATGTCAGCGCGGTCTCATAAGCTTGAATCGCTTCGGCACGGCGTCCGAGCCGGCGCAGGAAATCCGCCCGCGCTGAATGGGCGAGGTGATAGGTCGTCAGTTCCCCCCTGCCGATGACGGCATCGACAAGTGCCAGTCCTTTTTCCGGCCCCTCGGACATGGCGATTGCCACGGCGCGGTTGAGCTCGGCAATAGCTGAGGGATGGGCGGCTATCAGCAAGTCGTAATAGAAGGCGATGCGCCGCCAGTCCGTCTCTTCAACGCTGCCGGTCTTCGCGTGCTCTGCCGCGATGGCCGCCTGAACCGTATAGATGCCGATATCAGGCGTGCGCATGGCGCCTGCGAGCAGCGAAAGCCCCTCTGAAATCTTGCTTCGGTCCCAGCGCGAGCGATCCTGATCGGCAAGCAGCACCAGCGCGCCATCGACGTCCTGCCGGACGGCACGGCGCGACTCCTGCAGGAGCAGCAGCGACAGCAGGCCTGCGACGTCAGGATGCGGCAGCAGGGTTGCCAGCAGCCGCGCCAGCCGGATCGCCTCCGCCGTCAGGTCGGCGCGGACGATCGTGTTGCCTGAGGATGCCGAATAGCCCTCGTTGAAGACGAGGTAGATGACGTGCAGCACCCGGTCGAGCCGCTCCGGCAGCTCCGCTCCGACGGGCACTTCATAAGGGATATTCTCCGTCCTGATGCGGTTCTTGGCCCGCACGATGCGCTGTGCGACGGTCGGCGCCGGCACGAGGAAGGCATGGGCAATCTCTTCCGTCGTCAATCCGCAAACCTCGCGCAGCGCCATCGCGGTCTGTGCATCGGCGGCAAGAGCCGGATGGCAGCAGATGAAGATCAGCCGCAGCATGTCGTCCTCGATCGGTTCCATGTCGCCGATCTCCGTTTCCGTGCCATCAGGGTAAAGGCCGTCCTCGATATGCTGCAGCGAGGCGTTGAAGCGCGCTCGCCGCCTGAGGTGATCGATCGCCTTGAAGCGGCCGGTCGAAACCAGCCAGGCGACGGGATTGTTGGGCATGCCGTCAACCGGCCATGTTCGCGCCGCTGCCGCAAAAGCGTCGTGCAGCGCCTCCTCCGCCCGGTCGAAATCGCCGAGCAGGCGGATCAGCGTCGCCAGAACCCGGCGCGAATGCTGCCGGTAGATATCCTCGATCACCTGTCTCAAGGGCCGACCCTCACTGTGGCAGGGTGAGCAGTCTCACCGGCCGCAATTCGATCGACCCGACCCGGACGCTCGGAATGCCCGCAACGACCTTGCGTGCATCTTCCAGATCGGCCGCCTCGATGATGTAGATGCCGGCCAGATGTTCCTTGGTCTCGACATAAGGGCCGTCGGTCGAAGACAGGATGCCATTGCGCACTCTCAGGACCGAGGCGTTGTCGGGACCCTCCAATGCATCGGAATGGATCATGATGCCTTTGTGCTCAAGCTCCTCGTCATACTGGAAATGCGCCCTCACGAGCTCGTCGCCCTCGGCCTGGCTGAGTGTGCTGTCGGTATCGGCGGGATTATAGATGAGGCAGACGAAGCGCATGGCTATCTCCCATCCTTGATCGAATAGGCGGGCCGGATTTCGATCGATGCATATTTGAGGATCGGGAAGGTGGAAATGATCGCCTTCGCCTCCTCCATATCCCTGGCCTCGATCACCACGAAGCCGCCGAGATGCTCCTTGATTTCGGCAAAGGGACCGTCCGTTGCGGCGACGGCGCCGTTGCGACCCCTGAGCGTCACGGCCTGCTCGGGCTCATAGAGCGCCAGCGCGCTCAACATATGGCCGCTTTCGCGCCAGCTGTCGTCGCTGACGATGCATTCTTGGGTGACGGCCTCCCATTCCTCTGGCGTAACCCGCTTGCTCTTTTCGGTATCGAACCAGATCTGGCCCAGAAACTTCATGGCGTCACCTCCTCAACCGAATTCATGGATGGGGCGAACCTCGATCGCGCCGAGCTTTGCCAGCGGAATGCCGGCGGCAACACGGATCGCGTCATTGAGGTCCTTGGCGTCGATCAGAATGAAGCCGCCGAGCGCTTCCTTCGTCTCGATGAAGGGGCCGTCGGTGACTGACATCTCGCCGCCGCGCACCCGGACCGTGACCGCCGATTGTGGCGACTGAAGCGCCTGAGCATGGATCATATGGCCGCTGTCGGCAAGATCGCGGTCATAGGCGAGCGAATCCCGATCGAGCTTGTTCTTCTCTTCCTGCGACATGGCCGACAGCACCGTGCCGTCGAACCAGACCTGGCAAAGATATTTCATTGCTTATCCTCCACGCTGTGCTTTCACAGCCCTTGGACGAACAGCCTAGGCGCTTTTCGACAGGGAAGAAAAATATCTTTTAAACGGCCGCAATGTCGAAAGGCCGAGGCAGCGCTCGACAAAGCTTCATCTGACAACATCGAGGAGATGGAGCAATGAGCATGCTTGAAATCGGAATAGCACATCTGATCGTCACACGCGGCGCACGCAAGATGCCGCCGCTTGAGAATGCCGAGGTGATAAGAGTGCTGGTCAGGACCGGGATTGCGCTGGCAGCGTTTGCCGGCCTGATCGAAGCGCTGCAGCTTGCAGCAAGCGCTTGAGAACAGTGCGCGGCCCGACGGACAAGGCCGGGCCGCGCCTGATATCTTACTGAAACGCCGTTTCGAAGAAGCTGCGCAGCTTGCGCGAATGCAGGGCTTCCGGCGGCATGGCGGCAAGCTTCTGGATCGCCCGGATACCGATCTGCAGATGCTGGTTCACCTGCGTGCGGTAGAAGGCGGTCGCCATGCCCGGCAGCTTCAGCTCGCCATGCAGCGGCTTGTCGGAAACGCAGAGCAGCGTCCCGTAAGGCACGCGGAAGCGGAAGCCGTTGGCGGCGATCGTCGCCGATTCCATATCGAGCGCGATGGCGCGGGCCTGCGACAGGCGCTTCACCGGGCCGGCCTGGTCGCGCAGTTCCCAGTTGCGGTTGTCGATGGTGCCGACCGTGCCGGTGCGCATGATGCGCTTCAGTTCGAAGCCTTCGTAACCGGTGATTTCGGCAACGGCAGCCTCGAGAGCCACCTGCACTTCGGCAAGTGCGGGGATCGGCACCCAGACCGGCAGGTCGTCGTCAAGCACATGGTCTTCGCGCATATAGGCATGTGCCAGAACATAGTCGCCGAGGCGCTGGCTGTTGCGCAGGCCGGCGCAATGGCCGAGCATCAGCCAGGCATGCGGGCGAAGCACGGCCACGTGGTCGGTGATCGTCTTGGCGTTGGAGGGACCGACGCCGATATTGATCATGGTGATCCCGGCATGGCCCTTCTTCTTGAGGTGATAGGCCGGCATCTGCGGCAGACGGGAAAGCACGGCATCCGTTTCCGGGATGCTCGATCCCGCAAGCGTGACGATATTGCCGGGCTCCACGAAGGCCGTATAGCCATCGCCGCCTTCTGCCATCAGCTTGCGTGCCCAGGAGCAGAACTCGTCGATATAGAACTGGTAGTTCGTAAACAGCACGAAGTTCTGGAAGTGTTCGGCACCGGTCGCCGTATAGTGCGACAGGCGGGCCAGCGAATAGTCGATGCGCTGTGCGGTAAAGGGTGCGAGCGGTGAGGGCTCGCCCGGAGGCGGCAGGTATTCGCCGTTGGCGATCTCATCGTCAGTCGTGTTGAGGTCGGGCGTATCGAAGAGATCGCGCAGCGGAATATCGACGAAAGCCGCAGCCGACGCTTCCACATGTGCGCCTTCGCCGAAAGCGAAATGCAGCGGGATCGGCGTGGAGGATTCCGAGACGACGACGGGCACATTGTGGCTCTTCATCAGGAGCAGCAGCTGCTCCTTCAGATAATGTTTGAAGAGCTTCGGCCGCGTGACCGTCGTCGTATAGACGCCTGGCGCCGTCACATGGCCGTAGGAGACGCGTGAGTCCACATGGCCGAAGCTCGTCGTCTCGATGCTGACCTGCGGATAGAAGGCACGGTAGCGGGAGGTAACGGTCGCACCCTGCGCGAGCTTCGTGAAACTGTCGATCAGGAAGGAGGTGTTGCGCTCGTAAAGCTCGGTCAAAGCTTCGACGGCTTTTGCCGGATCATCGAAGGTTTGCGGCTCGAAAGGGGGAGGCGACGAAATGTCGAAAGCGGACAGGGGATAGATTCGTTTGCTCATGACGCATTATAGAGAGTCGTTTTTAACAAGCAAACGACGCGCGAAGGCTGAGGCCCAGATATTTTCCGATATCTTTCCGGGTCTCAGCGGATGGCGGTGCAGTAGCCGCCGTTGCTTTCCAAGCACGTATAGTTCGCGCCGAAATGCGACTGCTGTGCGCCGCCGCCGCCGGTGCGCACGACGACTGCCGAAAAAGAGATCGCGAAGATCGCCGCAAACAGCGTCATGATTGTAAACCGTCTCGCCAGAATGAACACGTCCACGTCCTTACCCCGATATACGCCCTTCATGGTGCTGTTTTGCCATGACGTGGCTGAACGGGTGCTGAGATGGCGGTTCATTTTGCGTTCAGTTTCCGAGGCCGGCTAAGGTTCTCAGATACTGCCGAGCGTTTCAGAGACGGGTCCAGGTTTGTGTTTTGCAGAAGACCTGCATCACGCAGCCCTGCATCTTGAGCGAGCCGCCGGAGATGCTGCCCGAGCCGCTATAGGTCTTGTCGTCGGCAGGGTCGGTGATCTCACCGCTATAGCTGCCGCCGGCGCCGGACAGTCTGCCGATTTTCTTGCCGGCATATTTGCCGGTCTTCAGCGTGATGCAGTAAGCGCCGCCGCAGGGCGCAATCGCCGCCGTATCGCCGGCGCGGGTCTTCCAGTTGCCGACGATCGGTTCATCCGCCTGTGCAAGGCCTGCGATAAGTGCCAGCGCGCCGGCGAGAACGAGGGTACGGATCATCTCTTCCTCCATGAGATATGAAATGGCGCGAAAATAACTGACGCGAACGTAAAGGTAAATACGCCGCGGGAAGGGCCTGAAATCCGGCTTTCGCTAGCTGTTTTTTCTGCGGATCGTCTGATCGATGCTGATTTCATAGTGAACAAATCCTCAATTTCCAAATCTGAATTTTTCGTAAAAGGCGCGCAAAAATCCTTAATTCGCAGGGATTCCGATGTTTAACAAAAACCCAAGTTTACCAAGCATTTGCACTTTGTTTGCGTCAAATTAATCATGCATTTTAGGCGTTTTTTGAAAGCCGTTTGGCATAGTGAACCCATCAAACGAGCGGGGCAAACCCGCCGGACCGGAAAGGCAGGAAGCCACAGAAGATGGCAAGGCCCAAAGGTAAAACAGGGTACGTCTTAACAGGCTAAACAGGGATAGAACCGATGGCACGCTTTGAAATGCACAATGCTGAAATGGCCACCATGGGTGGCGAAAACAACAGCGCCGATGTCTTCTGCGAAATGGGTCTGATGTATGCGACCGGCCGTGGTTGCGAGATCGATCTCGTCTCCGCTCACAAGTGGCTGAACATCGCCGCAATCAAGGGCAACGATCGCGCCGCCGAGCTGCGCGCCGATGTGGCCGCTTCGATGAGCAAGATGCAGCTCGCCGAAGCGCTCCGCGCCGCCCGCGAATGGATGACGATCCACTAAAGCCTGTCGCGCAAAAGTGCGCAGCGGTTTTGCGATAACGACATGCGGAAACGAAAGACCGTCTCACCGCTTAGAATTCGACAAAAGCAGAAATAACAACCTCAAAAGAGGGGAGCTGGCGGGGCGCCTTGGACGGGGCCGACGCCGGAGAAGGAAACCGCGACCGGCGCCCTCCCGCCGGCCGCGGTTTACCCGTTTTGGTTTCCCATTGTCAGGCGAGTTTTTTCAGGACCGGCGGGAGCGCTTCTTCGAGCAGCGCCATATCGGCTTCCGGCCCGACGCTCACACGAATGCAGCGGTTGAGCGGCGCAACACCCGGCATGCGAATGAAGACGCCGTGTTCCATCAGCCCATCGACAATGGCCCGTGCGTGAGCGCCGTCGCGTCCGGCATCAATAGCCACGAAATTGGTGGCTGATGAGAGCGGCTGCAGGCCATTCGCCCTGGCAATATCAGCGATCCTGTCGCGCGCGGCATGGATTTTCCCGATCACTTCGGAAAGATAGGCCTGATCCTTCAGCGCTGCGAGGGCTGCAACCGTCGCAAGCCGGTTCATGCCGAAATGATTGCGGATCTTGTCGAAGGCCTGCGCCGTGCCCGGCGTCGAGATGGCATAGCCGACGCGGGCGCCGGCGAGACCATAGGCCTTGGAGAAGGTGCGGGTACGCACGATGTTCGGCAGGTCGATGAGCGAGGCGATCGACGGCAGGGCGGAGGCCGGGCCGGTCTCGCTATAGGCTTCGTCGAGGATCATCAGGCAGGTTTCCGGCAAGGCGCGCGCGAAGGCGACGATCTTGTCTGCATCCCACCAGCTGCCCATCGGATTGTCGGGGTTGGCGAAATAGACGAGCGGCGCGTTCTCGCGCTTGACCGCATCGAGCAGCGCGTCGAGATCCTCTCGGTCGCCGGCATAGGGAACGGTGACCAGCCGGCCGCCGAAACCGTTCACATGGAAATTGAAGGTCGGATAGGCGCCCAGCGAGGTCACGACGGTGCCGCCGGGCTCGATTACCAGCCGCACGATCTGCCCAAGCAACTCGTCGATGCCGCCGCCGACGGCGATATTGGCCGGTGTCACGCCGAGATGGGTGGCGAGCGCCTCGCGTAGTGCGTAATTTTCCGGATCGTTGTACTTCCAGATGTCGCCGGCCTGCTCGCGCATGGCGGCAATGACCGAGGGGGCCGGACCGAAGCCGTTTTCATTGGCGCCGATGCGCGCTTCGACCTTCAGGCCCCGCTGGCGCTCGATGGCCTCGGGGCCGACGAAAGGAACGGTAGAGGGCAGGGTGCTGGCAAGCGGCGTGAAGCGCGAGAAGGCAGACATGCGACGGCAATTTCCCGGAATTATTGAAAAAGCCGCGCAACAATAGGCTCTCGCTTTGCCAAGGCAAGCAAGATTATTTCACGTTCGCGACGGCTCAGACGCGGCTGCCGTTGCGGCGTGCGTCGATCGCTTCCGTGTTGCCGATCATGAAGTCGGCGCGCACTACCTTGCGTAGAACGTCCGGCTCTATCAGGTTGATGAAACGAACGCCGATACGCTCATGATGGCGGTAGACCTCGGCGCAGCCGATGCGGTAGGCAAGCCCCAGGATGTTGAGATAATAATGTTTGGGCAGGCCTGCCGTAGTCGACACGACGAAAGTCGCGCCGCCCTGGGAGATATCGAGGATTTCGGCGCTGCGCATCGAAATCCCGGTCAGACAGGGGCGAACGGCGACGATACGGGCCGGTCGTTTGACGTTGAACTCCTCCCAGCGAATATCGTAGACAGCCGACTTCACCGTGGCGAGGTGCGTTGCGCGGAGCATTTCCATTTCGCATTCTCCGTCAGGCAGTTCAAAATTTGGGGCAGTTCAAATTTCAGGCTGTTCGACGGAGAGGCTCACACGAATGTTTTTCACATTCGTCAAATATAAAACTACAATTTTAACGAGTTTGAAATTTGTGCGTTAGCGGCACATCTATTGTACCCTCTTGGGAATAAACCATCGACGCCTAGGCCAGCAATCTTGCTGCGCAATAGCCACCGGCAGCGCTAAGTGCCGTCAGAAAGGTTCCCCAGCCCATGTCTACAAGGCTCATAGCGAGCGGCCAGTTCTTCAGTGTCGACAAATTAGTGATGTCGTAGGTGCCGTAAGCCGCCAGTCCCAAAATGGCACCATAGAGAAGCGTCGTGCTGATCGAGCCGCTGGAAAGCCCGGGCAAAACCGCAAGTATGACAATTGCAACCGTGAAGAGCAGGTAGAAAAGCGCCGCGATGCCAAGGTTCGGCGAGGGCAGCATCAGCTCGCCCAATTGATCGCGATAGAAGGTGCGGGCGACGATGCCGAGCCATATTGCGTCGATGACGGCAAGGGTGAGAAGGCAACCGGCATAGGCGACAAGCGCTGTCTTCATCGTCTTTGATCTCCCGTTTTGCCCCTTCTACGCCATGGCCTGCCTTCCGGATCGTCGTTGATTCTCTTTGCGCAGATTTTTCCCGAACTCTTTCAATTGCCGGGCGTTTTTCCTCAAGCGCTACGCTGCTTCCGATCATGAAAGCGAGGAAATCAAATGACTGACGTCAAAGTCCCCTGGGAATCCTGGGTCGTTGTCTGCGATGGGGCGAAGGCCCTGATCCTGCAGAATGCTGGTGACGCGGAACTGATGAATCTCCAGGTTCGCGAAACGCTCACGCAGCCCAACCAGCCTGACCGTGAACTCGGCACCGACAAGCCAGGGCGCTCTTACGCGCCTGACGGACTGAGCGGCAGCGCCATGGAGGAGACCAGCTGGCAGGACCAGGCCGAGGCCGACTTCCTGAAGGAAGTTGCCGTAAAGCTCGACGAGCTCGTGCATGAGAAGGAGGCAAGCCGCATCGTTCTGGTGGCGCCGCCGCGCGCGCTCGGCACGCTGCGGCCCAATCTCAGCGCCGATGCGCAGGCAGCGATCTCGGCCGAAGTGGCGAAGGATTACACCAATCTGCCAATCGACCAGATCGAGCGGCACCTCGCCGCTTGATCGCGATAAGTCGTCGCTGTTCGAAACGCGGGTCGTATGGCCCGCGTTTTCTTATGAGGAGAAGGCTGAAAATCAGAGGCTGGCTTCGAAGCTCAGCCGCAGCACGTGATGCAGGAATTCGGGGTTCAGCAGCATGTTGAAGCTGATGGTCACGAACTCGTCTTCGCGCTTGACCACGGTCGCGCCGATCTCGTCATGGATGCCGAGGATTTCCAGGAAGAAATTCTGCGGCATTTCCAGGCTGGGGCTGACTTCCAGCAGCGCGCCGGCAAGCGTGATGGTGCGGATCAGGCAGCGGACTTGCGTGCCGGTGCTGAGGTGATGGCCGACGAAGATGATGTTGCCGGGCCGATCGAGGTTGAATTCTCTGTAAGCCTGTTCGGGCTTGGGATGTTCTGTGTCGAGGTGCATCTGAAAGGCCATGTCAGCCTCCGCTTGTTGTATGATCAGACTTTAACGCAGGATTGCTCACATCTGCTGAACAATATCTTTAAAATTAAAAGCTTGTGCAAAATCTAACGGCATAACGCTTTTGTTGTCGGCGATATTGTCCAGAATCTGCCCATTTTTTCACCGGATGTGTGCCGATCTTGACTTGGCGTCTGTCGTCGCGCATAGAAAAGCCGGTTCGAGGCACCGGCCGCTCGCGGATGAAGATCCATGGTGAAGCCCTCGCGATCATGGTCACAGCCCCTGTGCATGCTGACTGACGGCAATGCGAGCCCCCCTGACAGTCGAATGGCATGCCTTTGAAAGGCTGAACCCATGACTCGTATACCCATGACTGGGACCTACCCACCGGTCGACGAACTGAAGGCCCAGGCAAAGCGCCTGCGTCAGGCCATGACCGAGCGCGGCAGCGAGATGAGCCATGCCGCCGCCCTCGAACTGATCGCCCGCCAATATGGCGCCCGCGACTGGAACACGCTGTCGGCCCTTGCAGCCAAGCCCAATGACAAGCCCATCTCGCCGATCTTCGTCGGCGCCCATATCCGCGGACGTTACCTGAACCAGCCCTTCACGGGCAAGGTTCTGGCGCTTTCGGCTGTACCGGGCAGCGAGTTCTACAGGGTCACCATCCATTTCGATGAGCCTGTCGATGTCGTGACCTTCGAGAGCTTCTCGGCCTTCCGCCAGCGCATCCACGCCCAGATCGACGAGAACGGCATCTCGCCGCGCAAGACCTCGAACGGTCTGCCGCATCTCGTTCTCGATATCTGATCGCCAAATCGCTGCCCGCAACACCCGGATTCCATCGATGACCTCACATTCCCCAACCAATGCCTTCCTGACCGGCCCGCTACCATCAGTCTTCGCCCGCACGGCGCTGCCGATCATCCTGATCACCACCATCAACGGCCTTTTCGCCGTGGTAGACGCCTATTTCCTCGGCGCCTATGTCGGGGCCGGCGCACTCTCCGCCGTCACGCTGATCTTCCCCGGACTGATGATGCTGGTCGCCCTCCAGTCGCTGGTCTCGAACGGCATGGCGAGCATCCTTGCCCGCGAACTCGGCGGCGGCAATCGCGATGCCGCATGCCGTACCTTCGCCGTTGCCCATGTGCTGGCGATCGCGGTCGTCCTGCTCGTCAATGCCCTCTACTGGACCGTCGGCTGGCGGATCGTCGACAATGCCGCGGCGGGAGATCTTGCCGTTGCCGAAAATGCCCGCACCTTCATGGGTATCATGGTCGACGCTGCACCCGTCGGCTTCTTCCTGTCGCTCAATATCGATGCCCTGCGCAGCGAAGGCCGGATCGGCTTCATGACCATGGTGATGCTGGCTGCCACAGCGCTCAACATCGCCGCCAACTGGTTCTTCATGGCGGTCCTGCAATGGGGTGTTGCCGGCTCGGCACTGGGCTCCGTGCTGGCGCAGGCAATCTGCCTGATTGCCGTGCTCATCTACCGCTGGCGAAATGAACAGACCCTCCGCCCGGCAGGCGGCTTTCCGCTTGCGGACTGGCGGCCGATCCTGGCGCTCGGCGCCCCGATGAGCCTCGGCTTCATCGGCATCTCGCTCTGCTCGGCGGCCGTCATCTTCAACCTGTCGGTCTGGGGCGAGGGGGACTATGTCGCGACTATCGGCGCCTATGGCATCATTACCCGCGTCATGACGCTTGCCTATCTGCCGCTGCTCGGCCTCAACATCGCCTCCCAGACGATCTGCGGCAACAACTATGGCGCTGGCCTTGCCGAGCGCGTCGGCCGCAGCCTGCAGATCGCCCTGATCGCGGCCCTCATCTACTGCACCGGCGTCGAGATTACGGTGGAGTTGCTGGCAACTCGCCTCGGCCATGTCTTCGTCGCCGATCCCGTCGTCATCGCCGAAGTCTCGCGCATCCTGCCCTGGACGGTCGGCGCCTATTTCCTGTTCGGTCAGATGATCGTGCTGTCGGGCTATTTCCAGGCGATCGGCGATGCCAAGCGCGCGGCGATCTTCGGTCTGTCGCGCGCCTATCTCTTCACGCTGCCGCTGACTTTCCTGTTGCCCCATGTTTTCGGGGAGATGGGAATCTGGATGGTGCCGGTCTTTGCCGAGGCCTGCATGTTCCTGCTGGCCTTCGCGGTTCTTGCGCGCAATGCGAAGAGACTTGGCTGGCGCTACGGGCTGCTGCCCGCATGAGGGAACAAGGCCGCGCCTGCCCGGCGCGGCCTTGTTTTCAATCCTGGCTGGCTACAGGGGCGGATGCCGCTGCCGTCTCCGCTTCCCCGAGCGCCTGAGCACATTCCTCGCAGCAGACCTCGACGGTCTTGCCGCCCAGCTTGACGCTGATGGCGTCAGCTCCGAGTTCGCAGTCGCAGGCGGCACATGTGGTCTTCTTCATCTGGTGATCCTCCGGTTGGCTCCCCGTCTGGGGCAGGATCATAAGAGCACCACTGGCCTTTTCATCGCTGTCGAATTCTTTAGCGACTTTACGCCCGCAGCCGCGTCGCGCGCTGGAATTCCGCTGGCGTCTGGCCATAGGCCTGGCGGAAGGACGAGGTGAAATGGCTGTGGCTGGAAAAGCCGAGATCGAGGCCGAGCGCCGTCAGATCCTCATATTCGCCGAGCAGATCGAGCGCGCGGGCAAGGCGAAGCCGAAGCTGGTAGCGATAAAGCGGCGTCGCCTCCACCTGCTGGAAAACCTGCGTCAGATAGACAGGCGAAACGCCGACTTCCGTGGCGATCTCGGCAAGCGTCCAGCGTCGCGCAAGATCGGAGGAGAGAACGAGCTTTGCCCGGTCGACAAGCTTCTGCCGTCCGACGCTGGCGCCCGCTGCATGCGAGGTACGCTCGCCGAGCGAGCGGCGCACGAGGGTCAGCGCCAGCGTTTCCGCCTCCAGCGTCTCGGCGACACCTCGGCGAAGGCCATGGCGCAGAAGGGCGACAAGCGCCTGCGCGCGCGGATCGACACGCCGGCGCTGGCGTTTGAAGCCGAACAGCTCGCCGGATTGCACCTGATCCCTGGGCGCAAGCTCGGCAAGCAGGGATTCGTCGATGGACAGATCGATGCAGGCATCGCCACCATCAACGGGATGGCTGATGCGGTAGCCTTGCCCGACATTGAAGAACAGCACCTGATTGGCTTCCGCCACGGTGTCGTTGCGCCCGACATGGCGCATGAAGACGCCGCGATAGGGATAGACGAGGCTGGTCTTGTGGGCGCATTCCTCGTCACTCTTGTGACGGCATTCGCCATTGCAGACGATGTCACGGATCGTGACGGTTTTCGTCTTCAAGAGCAATGCGGTCGAAAATTGCGACATCGGTCTTTCCGGAATTCGGGCGGCGAGCATCACCCGCCGCACCAGCCTATCACAATCCTTTGTTGTTCCAGTAGTGGCTTGAGATATGCACGTCGCTTTCGATCTGACCGCGGGAAAGACCGATATCTTTGAGCTGATCGTCGGACAACTCCATGACGGCGCTGCGATTGCGCCGCTCGGCAATCTTGCGTGCAACCCAGTGAAAACCCGTAACGAGACTTGCAAGAAGCCGGGGCTGTCTGGTTTCCGTCCGGCAGGCAGTTCGGGCATAGGCTGTAGGGCTTGAGCCGCGCATGGTGTTCCTCCATCCATTGCGTTTGAATGGATGGATTGAACCATTCGCGCGGCTCGCCCGCTGTCAGATTATTTAGCGATCTGCGTCCGGATCAGGCCTTCAGCAGCCACTCATGTTCCGGTGCATTGTAGAACTTCCAGACACGCTTCGGACCGGCCATGACATTGAGATAATAGAGATCATAGCCATGCGTTGCCGCACACGGATGGTAGCCCTTCGGTACCAGCGTCACGTCGCCGTCTTCGATGGCCATCGCCTCATCGAGCGAGCGGTCGTCCGTATAGACGCGCTGGAAGCCGAAACCCTGCGGCGGGTTGAGGCGGTGATAATAGGTCTCTTCCAGCATGCTCTCATGCGGAAGATTGTCCTGATCATGCTTGTGCGGCGGATAGGAGGAGGTGTGGCCACCAGGCGTGATGACCTCGACGACGAGAAGCGAATGCGCCGAGCTGTCATCCTCAGGCATGATATTGTTGACGTGGCGCACATTCGTGCCCTTGCCGCGCGTCACCGGCGGGTGCGTGCCGGGCGGAATGGCCTTCGCCTCATAGGTACCGCCGCCTGGCGCGGAGCAGACGGCAAGCTCGAGATCGGTCTCGGCCGTCACCGACCATGTCGATTCCATCGGGATATAAAGAGCGTGCGGCGCGCCGTCGAAAGGGCTCATGCGCTCGCCGAGCGTGCCGAAATCCCTGGTGCCGGCCGAAGCCTTACCCTTGCCGCTCACCCAGACGAGGCAGACTTCCCGCTCGCCGGTCTCTCCAGAGGCCGTCTCGCCCGGCTTCAGCCGGTACATATCGAAGCCGACATAGGTCCAGCCGGCGCTTTCCGGCGTCACATGCGTGACGCGGCCGGTCTTGCCTGACGGTTTCACCTTGAGGTTTGGCATTGGTGTTTCTCCTCCTGAATTGGTGGGTGCGGCCCCCTCATCCGGCTGCCGCCACCTTCTCCCCGAGGGGAGAAGGGACATGCCGCGCCGCCTCGTTTCCCCTTCTCCCCAGCGGGGAGAAGGTGCCCGAAGGGCGGATGAGGGGGCTTCTTGCTCCAGCGATACCTATTGGCGAGGTCTTCCGTTACCCCTTCGGAAACCCTTCCGTCTCCACCGTATAACCAGCAGCCGTCATCACCCGCATCAATTCCGCATGGCCGATCACGGCCATCTTCTGCGGCGGCGCCCTACGCGGATCCTGCTCGGCTTCGACGACAAACCAGCCCTCATAACCATAATCGGCAAACCGCTTGACGATAGCACCGAAATCGAGCGAGCCATCGCCCGGCACGGTAAAGGCACCGAGCGCCACCGCATCGAGGAAGGACTGCCTACTGCGGTCCAGCCCATCGACGACGGACTTCCGGATGTCCTTCACGTGCACATGGTTGATGCGGGCGTGGTGATTGTCGATGGCACGCAGCACGTCGCCGCCGGCAAAGGCCAGATGCCCGGCATCGAGCAGCAGCGGAATGCCGGCACCCGAATTCTTCATGAAGGCGTCGAGTTCCGGCTCGGTTTCGACGACGGCCGCCATGTGGTGGTGATAGGAAAGCGGCATGCCCTGGTCCGCGCACCATTCGCCGAACTCGGTGACGCGGCGCGCATAGGCCTTCATCTCGTCATCGGCAAGGCGCGGCTTGGTCGCGAGCGGCTTGGAACGATCGCCCTGAATGGAGCGGCCGACTTCGCCATAGACGATGCAGGGCGCATTGACCGCCTTGAACAGCTCGATCATCGGCGCGATGCGGTCTTTGTTGGCCGCAAGCTCCTCATTGACCAGCGTGCCGGAGAACCAGCCACCGCAGAGCGTCACGTCGGCGGCGCGCAGGATGGGCAGCATTTCCTGCGGGTTGCTCGGGAACCGGCGACCCTGTTCCATGCCAGTAAAGCCGGCGGTACGGGACTGTCGCAGGCATTCTTCGAGGGATACGTCGTCGCTGAGTTCAGGAAGGTCGTCGTTCCACCATGCGATGGGCGACATGCCGAGTTTGGCCTTCATCACTAGTCTCCTTAAAAACAGTGCGGAGGAGCGCTGCCGCTCCTCCAGAAATCATAGCAATCCGATCAGCCGACGCGCTGGGCGGCGCGTGCCTTCACATAGGCCTCATGAGCCTTGTTGACCTCGCCGCGCGGGCTGACCTCAGGCACCGCGACATCCCACCAGTGGCCGCCGGCGTCAGTGGTAATCAACGGGTCTGTGTCGATGACGAAAACCGAGGTGCGGTCGTTCTTCTTCGAATCGGCAATCGCCTGTTCCAGTTCGGCGATGGAGGAAACCTTCACCGCAATCGCACCCATCGCTTCGGCATGCGCCCGGAAATCGATCTCGGGCATGACCTCGTGATAGGAGTCCTTGAGGAGATTGTTGAAGTTCGCGCCGCCGGTCGCCATCTGCAGGCGGTTGATGCAGCCATAGCCTCTGTTGTCGAGAAGCACGATGTTGAGCTTGAGGCCGAGCATGACCGAGGTCGCAAGCTCGGAATTCATCATCATATAGGAGCCGTCGCCGACCATGACGACGACATCCTTTTCCGGATGCGCCATCTTGGCGCCGAGGCCACCGGCGATCTCATAGCCCATGCACGAAAAGCCATATTCCATATGGTAGCTGCCGGGAACGGTGGCCGGCCACAGTTTGTGCAACTCGCCCGGCAAGCCGCCGGCAGCGCAAAGCAGCGTCGTCTTCTCGCCGCCGATCGAGCGGACAACCGCACCGATCACCTGTGCATCCGAGGGCAGGGAGGCGTTGGTTGGGCCTAGCGCCTTGGCGGCAGCCTCTACCCAGATCTTCTTTTCCTTCGCGGCCTTTTCGGCAAGTGCCGCTGGCGCCTTCCAGCCGGAAAGGCCCGATGACAACGCCTTCAGCCCTTCGCGCGCATCGGCAACCAGCGGATGGCTGTCATGCTTCAACGCGTCATAGGCCGCGATGTTGAGGCTGAGCAGCTTGAAACCTTCATTCTTGAAGAGCGCCCACGAACCGGTCGTGAAATCCTGGCAGCGCGTGCCGACGGCAATCACCAGATCGGTTTCCTCGGCAATCGCATTGGCAGCCGACGTGCCGGTCACGCCGACGGAGCCGAGCGCCAGCGCATGGCGCTCGTCGATGGCCGACTTGCCGGCCTGGGTGACGACGACGGGAACGCCATGCGCTTCCGCAAAGGCCGCAAGCTCCTTGGTCGCCTGCGAATAGAGAACGCCGCCACCGGCAACGATAACAGGCTTCTGCGATGCCTTGATCAACGCAATCGCATTGGCAAGCTCGTCGGCATCCGGCTGCGGACGGCGCACCGTCCAGACCTTTTCCTCGAAAAGGCTCGTGGGATAATCGAAGGCTTCCGCCTGAACGTCCTGGCAGAGCGACAGCGTCACCGGGCCGCAATCCAGCGGATCGGTCAGCACCTGCATGGCGCGCTTCAGCGCCGTGATAATCTGCTCCGGCCGGGTGATGCGGTCGAAATAGCGAGAGACCGGGCGGAAGGCATCATTGGCCGACACCGTGCCGTCACCGAAATCCTCGATCTGCTGCAGCACCGGATCGGGCGCGCGGTTGGCAAAGACGTCGCCGGGAAGGAAGAGCACCGGGATGCGGTTGACATGCGCTACACCAGCCGCCGTCACCATGTTCAGCGCGCCCGGGCCGATCGAGGTCGTGCAGGCCATGAAACGCTGGCGGAAGCTCGCCTTGGCATAAGCGATGGCCGCATGCGCCATGCCCTGTTCGTTATGGGCGCGGTAGGTCGGCAGTTCCTGACGCACCTGATAAAGCGCTTCGCCCATACCGGCCACGTTGCCGTGCCCGAAGATCGCCCAGACGCCGCCGAAGATCGGCACTTTCTTGCCGTCGACGATGGTCATCTGCTTCTTGAGGAAATGCGCGACGGCCTGCGCCATCGTCAGTCTTACCGTCTTGCCCATCGGGCTCCTCCCAAATTCACTCTACTTAGTTGAGGCCGCGCGTTTTCAGCCATGCCTCTGTCAATTGCTTGAAGCGGCCTGCCATGTCGGCAATCGCTTCCTCGTCGTTGATCTTGCCCGAAAGCCAGCCGCGCGCGGCATCGGCAAAGATCGTGCGGCCAACCGCAAAGCCCTTGACCGAGGGTGCAGCGAGCGTCGCCTCGAAACCCTTCACCAGTTCATCGGCGGGAGCCTCAAGCCCGAGCAGCACGATACCACGGCACCATGGATCATTTTTGGCGATGACAGCATCGATCTTCTTCCAGGCGCCGGTTGAGGCCTGCGGCTCCAGTTTCCACCAGTCCGGCTTGATGCCGAGCGCATAGAGTTCCTCGAGCGCGGTCGAGACCGTATCGTCGGTCAGCGGCCCGTTCTTGCTGGAAATGATCTCGACCAGCAGTTCGCGGCCGACCTTGCGCGCAGCTTCAAAGAGCGTACGCAGCTTCTCCTGCTGTTCCGTCTTCAGCGCTGCCGGATCGTCGGGATGGTAGAAGCACAGGCACTTGATGCAATGGTCGAGCGGCCATTCCACCAGCTGCGAACCGATATCCTGGCTGAATTCGAAACGCAGCGGCTTGGAGCCCGGAAGCTCGACCGGCCGACCGATCCAGGTGAAATTCTTCTTGGCCGCATCGAAGAACGCATCGCGCCCAAAACGTTCGTCGATCAGCATGCCATAACCCTGCCGCCCATCGGCGACGCGAGAGGCTGCTTCCACCGCCAGCCGCTTGAAGGCGACGATCTGCTTGTAGTCGACGCCGAGCTCGTCGCAGACGCTGGTCAATTGCGAGCGATGGTCGATGGCAAGCGCCATCAAGAGCGGGACTGCGCCCTTGCGGGTGGAGGCCCAGTGAATGTGGTTGATCGCCTCGTCCTTGCGCAGCGCGCGATGCTTGCTGCCGTTCTTCAGGAAGAAGTCGAGCTCCGCCCAGGTCGGATATTCCGGCGAGCAGAGCAGGCGGGAAACTGCAAAGGCGCCGCAGGCGTTCGCCCATGTAGCGCAAGTCTTCAGCGGCTCATCCTTCAGCCAGCCGCGCAGCAGGCCGGACATAAAGGCATCGCCCGCGCCGAGCACGTTGAACACCTCGATCGGGAAGCCCTGGCCGATGATGCCGTCTTCCAGATTGTCGCTGATCGGGCCGTCATAAACGATGCAGCCCATGGCACCACGCTTCAGCACGATGGTCGCAGGCGAAAGGCGACGAATTTCTTTCAGTGCGCCGAGTACGTCATCGGCACCCGATGCAATCAGGATCTCTTCTTCCGTGCCGACGATCAGGTCGCAATCCGGCAATGTCTCCTTCATCTTCGAGGAGACGCGGTCAGACTTCACATAACGCTCGAAGCCCTCGGCATGGCCGGCCAGGCCCCAGAGATTCGGTCGGTAGTCGATATCGAAAATCACTTTGCGGCCATTGGCCTTGGCAATCCGGATTGCCTTGCGCTGTGCTGCCTCGGTATTCGGCCGGGAAAAATGCGTGCCCGAAACGAGCACGGCGCGCGACGACTTGATGAAATCCTCATCGATATCGCCTTCGTCGAGCGCCATGTCGGCGCAGTCGGAACGATAGAAGATCATCGGCGAGACGCCTTCGGCCTCTACCGCCAGCAGCACCAGCGCCGTCAGCCGATCCTTGTCCGTCCTAATGCCCTTGGTCTCGACACCTTCACGCGCCGACTGTTCGATGATGAAGCGTCCCATCTGCTCGTCGCCGACACGCGTAATGAGCGCCGACTTCAGCCCGAGCCGCGCCGTGCCGATGGCGATATTGGCCGGGCAGCCGCCAACGGACTTCGCAAACGAGCCGATATCTTCCAGTCGCGAACCGATCTGCTGGCCGTAGAGATCGACGGAAGAACGGCCGATGGTGATCACGTCGAGGGTCGGCTCCGGCTGTGAGCCCGGATTCGATTGTACCATGATGTCCTCCCGCTAGATTTTTACGCGGCCTGGAACGCCCGCGAATTTTGAATAATGAAACATTGGTTCCGTCTCTTTGTCAATTCGGAATGTTTATTCCATTTTGGTCTTTACGGGTTTTGAATGCTGCAACTTGCGCCGCCGCTCGGCAATGGCAACCGGCAGCGCCATAGTGAGCGCCATCGAGGCCGAGAGCGAGCGAAAACCGCCGAAATCAGCCTCCGCTACCTCGAACCAATGTGTCGCGCAGGCCGCCAGCGGCGAAAAGGCCGAATCGGTGATCGCAATAACAGGCACGCCGCGGTCGGCAAGTTCCTGGCTCTGATTGAGGCTATCAGCCGCATAGGGCGAAAAGCTCGCCGCAATCGCGGCATCGCGCGGCGTGGCAAATTGCACCATCTCCGGATCGACGCCGTTCGGCGAGGCAACGATCTGATGGCGGATGTTCAGCTTGGAAAAGGCATAGGTCATATGCGCCGTCAGCGGATAGGAGCGCCGCTTGGCGATAAGATAGATGGTCTCCGCAGCCGCGAGGATATCGACCGCCTTGGCAAAAGTATCGGTCTGCACCGTTGCCGCAAGCCGGTTCACGGATTGGCTGGCCGCCGAAATGAAGCCGGAAAGCAAGGTCGCATCCTCGTCATCCCCGCCGGACTGTTCCAGCGTGACGAGGCGTTCCTCATAGCTCAGCGTCCGGTCGCGCAGCCGCTCGCGAAAAATGCTCTGGAGATCGGAGAAGCCCTCATAGCCGAGGTGATGGGCGAGGCGCACCAGCGTGGAAGGCTGCACATTGGAGGCCGCGGCAATGCTCGCCGTCGTGCCGAAGGCGATTTCATCAGGGTTGCCGAGAGCAAAGGCAGCGACCTGCGCCAGCCGCTTCGGCATGCTCGCCTTGCGCTCGATGATCGTACTGCGCAGGCTTTCGAAATCGCGCGGCACACGCGCTCTTTGGAGGTCACTATCCATGCTGACAGCTCAGAAGATGAAACAAATATTCCATATTTCGGAGCATAAACGATTTCCGCGAAGCCGCCTAATTGTTTTTAATAGTCTGAAAATCAAGGGTTTTGGACAATTTCGAGAGAGTCGGGACGAAATGATGCATCACGAACTGCTTGTCAAAACGGTCCAAATATTCCAAAAATCCCCGCGGATTTAAGGAGGAGACCCTGACAATGAAGCCACTCGGCATCGGTTTGATCGGCACCGGTTATATGGGCAAGTGCCACGCGTTGGCATGGAATGCGGTGAAAACGGTCTTTGGTGATGTCGAGCGCCCGCGCCTCGTGCATCTTGCCGAGGCGAATGCGGGGCTAGCAAGCGCCCGCGCCGCCGAATTCGGCTTCGAGAAGGCAACGGCCGATTGGTGGGCGCTAATTGCCGATCCCGATGTCGATGTCGTCTCCGTCACTACGCCCAACCAGTTCCATGCCGAAATGGCGATCGCTGCCCTGCAGGCCGGCAAGCACGTCTGGTGCGAAAAGCCGATGGCGCCCGCTTATGCCGATGCCGAGCACATGCTTCAGGTCGCCAGACAATCCGGCAAGGTCGCCGTGCTCGGCTATAATTATATCCAGAACCCGATCATGCGGCATATCAAGACGCTGATCGGCGAAGGCGCGATCGGCTCCGTGAATCATATCCGCGTCGAAATGGACGAGGATTTCATGGCCGATCCTGACGTCCTCTTCTACTGGAAGAGCGAACTGTCGGCCGGCTATGGCGCTCTCGACGATTTCGCCGTCCATCCGCTGTCGCTGCTTTGGTATCTCTTCGGCCATGTCGAGGCCGTCACCACGGATATGGTCAAACCTTACGCCGATCGCCCCCTCAAGGAGGGCGGCAGACGCGCGGTCGAGAATCACGATGCGGCCAATGTGCTGATGCGCCTTGGCGGCGGTATTTCCGCGGTGCTGATGGCAAATCGCGCCGCCTGGGGCCGCAAGGGCCGCATCGCGCTGCAGATCTACGGCTCGAAGGGTTCGATCCTCTATGATCAGGAGCGCATGAACGAATTCGAACTCTATCAGGCCGAAGGACGAGGCTCCGAACAGGGCTTCCGCAAGATACTGGCAGCACCCGCCCATCAACCCTATGATCGCTTCATTCCGGCCCCCGGTCACGGACTCGGCTTCAACGATCTCAAGATCATCGAATGCCGAGAACTGATCCGGGCGATTTCCGGAGAGCCGGCGTCTATCGTGACATTCGAAGACGGTCTCAGGATAGAGAAGTCGGTTCATGCCATGGCACAGTCCTTCCATGAGCGCCGCTGGATCGAGATCGGCTGAGGCAATGGCCTCGCTTCCGTTGACGGCGTTTGGGGCAGGGGATAGGCCTTGTCCCTGTGGAAGAGCTGATATTCGGGAGTGAGATCGTGACGGATAGACTGGTGATCATCGGCGCGGGGCAGGCAGGCTTCGCATTGGCAGCCAAGTTGCGCGCGCTGAAGGATATGCGCCCGATCACGATTATCGGCGCCGAAGACGTGCTTCCCTACCAGCGCCCGCCGCTGTCGAAAAAATACCTGCTGGGCGAGATGGCCTTCGATCGCCTGCTGTTCCGTCCCGAGCATTGGTACCCAGACAATAATGTCGAAATCCGTCTCTCGACCTGGGCCGAGCAGATCAAGCGCGATACGAAGCAGGTTCTGCTGCAGGATGGTTCTGTTCTCGACTACGGCACGCTGGCACTTGTGACGGGCTCCACGCCCCGCCGCCTGCCGGCAGCCATCGGCGGCGATCTGGAAGGCGTCTATGTCGCCCGCGACAAGCGTGATGCCGATCTGCTGGCAGGGGAAATGCGTCCCGGCCGCCGTGTGCTCATCATCGGCGGCGGTTATATCGGCCTCGAGGCTGCGGCCGTCGCCCGCCATCTCGGCCTCGAAGTGACCGTCATTGAAATGGCCGACCGGATCTTGCAGCGTGTCGCTGCTAAGGAAACCGCCGACATCATGCGTGCAATCCATAAGAGCCATGATGTAATGATTCGCGAAAAGACCGGCCTGAAGCATCTGATCGGCAAGGATGGCCGCGTGACCGGTGCCGAACTCTCCGATGGCAGCACCATCGAAGTGGATTTCGTCATTGTCGGCATCGGCGTCGTGCCGAACGACCTTCTGGCGAAGGAAGCCGGGCTCGAAGTCGGCAATGGAATCATTGTTGACGAATTCGCCCGCACATCCGATCCGTCGATCTTTGCGGCCGGCGATTGCGCGAGCCTGCCCTGGCAAGGCGGCCGCATCCGGCTCGAATCGGTGCAGAACGCCGTCGATCAGGCGGACGCCGCCGCCGCCGTCATCGCCGGCGGCAACGAACCCTATGACCCGAAGCCCTGGTTCTGGTCGGATCAGTATGATGTGAAGCTGCAGATTGCCGGCTTCAATATGGGCTATGACGACACGCTGCTGCGCCCCGGCGCCCGCGAGGGAGCGAGCTCCGTCTGGTATTTCCGCGAGGGCAGGCTGATTGCCGTCGACGCCATCAACGATGCAAAGGCCTATGTGACGGGCAAGAAGATGCTGGAATCAGGCATCAACCCTGACCGCGCAATCCTGGCTGATCCTGCGGCCGACCTGAAGCAATTGCTAGGCTGAGGTGAAGCTGCGCACCCGGCTCTGCAGGCAGTTTCAGTTTTGAACTGTCGCCATCGCGTTTGCCGCCTAAATAAAGGACGTGTGAAAACTTCAAAAAAAGCTTGATCGCACCGGTGAATACCCATATCAGGGCTCCCACCGGAGAGGTGGCCGAGTGGTCGAAGGCGCTCCCCTGCTAAGGGAGTATACCCGAGAGGGTATCGTGGGTTCGAATCCCATCTTCTCCGCCATCTATTTTTTTATTAATGAAGTCAGATGGATGGCCGCCGGTATCAATCCAGCCATAACATTTACCACGACACGATTTTTGTTTGCCTCAATCGGGCAGAGCAACCCGCGCCTAGCGATATGGCGGACAAGTGTCGCCGGCTAGAAATGAAAATACAAAGTCACTCCTGACCGCGGACGGTAGCCGTAATAATCGCGGTATCCGTAATAGCGATCGTCGTAATACCGAGGATATCTATAGCCGTAATAGCGGGGATATCTGTGGTAGCACCCGCCATAGTACCCGCAGGAACGGTAGGCGTATCGGTGGTTCCAGTAGCGATCCGCGCGCCAATGACCATGGCTCCGATGTCTGACCTGCTCGACATTGCCGATCTGCACTTGGTCTACTCTCGACACGAAAATCGGAGCCGCGTTTAACGGTGGGGCGGAAGATGCAGCCAGGACGACGGCTGCGAGTGCTGATAATAGCTTCCTCATCGACGTATCCTCTCAGGTTTTCAGCTTGAGCCACCAGGCGTGAACCTCCGATGAACAGCTTCATCACTCGAATGGCCCAGAATCACCTGACAGCCAGCCATAGTGTTGAAGCGGGTGGTGATCCGGCTGGCCATCATCTTCTCCACCATCTTCCTTCGTTGATAGTGTCACCTTCTTTTGCGCGCGCCTTCTCATGTCTGTCGTCAATTTTCGCCGTTCGAAATTCTCCCTGTCACATGCCTCGTTCCAGAATCGCGATGGTCGCCGGGCGAATCGCACACGGGAATCGATCGCTTCTCGTCGGCTAACGCTGAAATCGGTTTCGATTCTCGCATTGGCGATCTGCGCACAAGTCGCCAGCCGGTCATCTCAAAAAGCCGAATCTGGCGGGAAAATGGTGCCAATTTGGCACGAATGGGCGCCTCCGCGCCTTATGAAACCCCAATAAACATCGGGAAAATAAGCGATTTCTTAATAAAGCCTAAACAAGCGGCGGCCCCATTGCCTAACTTGTGGCCTTTCAGCAACAGGGTTTCGGTAAGGCTTTCGTAAACCCCTCCTGAACACAAGTTGGTGATTGCGTGACAGCCGCCGTCTTGTATTTTCAGCCTCGGAAGCAAGGGCTTGACCGCCCGACTTCTTCAAACACCGGAGATGGGGCAGGGAAACGCTGTCCAGGCGTGATCCTATCTCCGATCGAAACTTGAATTGGAGGTCATTATGAACATCAAGAGCCTTCTTCTCGGCTCCGCTGCTGCTTTGGCAGTAGTATCCGGCGCTCAGGCAGCTGACGCAATCGTTGCTGCCGAGCCGGAACCGGTTGAATACGTTCGCGTCTGCGACGCTTACGGCACCGGCTACTTCTACATCCCGGGCACGGAAACCTGCCTGAAGATCAACGGTTACATCCGTTTCCAGGTTGACGTTGCTCCGAACGCAAGCTCGATCGGTGCTGGCGGCGGCGGTTCTGTTCCGAACGACTCGGACTGGGACGCTCGTACGCGTGGTCAGGTTCAGTTCACGGCCAAGAGCGACACCGAATACGGCCCGCTCACCGGCGTGATCGTTATCCAGGCCAATGCTGACAACGCTTCTAGCCAGAAGACGCAGCTTGACTCTGCTTACCTCGACATCGCTGGCTTCCGCGCTGGTCTGTTCTACTCCTGGTGGGACGATGGTCTCTCCGGCGAAACGGACGACATCGGCTCCCCGGTTACCCTGCATAACTCGATCCGTTATCAGTACGAAACCGGTGATTTCTACGCTGGTATCAGCGTTGACGAACTGGAAGACAGCCCGTTCTATGACGGCGAAACCGCCAACAACTGGGGCGTAGCTGTTGGTCTCGGTGGCAAGGCTGGCGCCTTCACCTACCAGATCACCGCTGGTTACGACACCGACAACGAAGAAGGCGCTGTTCGCGCTATGGGTACCGTTGCTATCGGCCCGGGCACGCTCGGCCTCGCAGCTGTCTACTCCACCAACCCGAACGCCTACTACAACAAGTCTGAATGGGCAGTTGCTGCCGAGTACGCTATCAAGGCTACCGACAAGCTGAAGCTGACCCCGGGTGTTCAGTACTACGGCCATTACGGCATCGTCGGCGACGAATTCAACGACGACAACGACGCTTGGAAGGTTGGTCTGACGGTTGACTACCAGATCGTTGACAACCTCTCCGCCAAGGTTTCGGTTCAGTACCTCGATCCGGATGGTGCTGACGACGTTACCTCGGGCTACTTCCGCCTGCAGCGTGCATTCTAATCTGATCTGACTTTGGTCACTCAGGGAAGCCCGGCTTTCGAGCCGGGCTTTTGCATTTTGTGCCGGACTGCCGATGCATAGTGGCAGTCTGGAAATAGGTGAACCCAGGGCAAATGGGTGAGCCGGATCAGCCGAGTCTGCTGACAAACCTACCGATCGCCTCCGGAATGTCTCCTAGATGCGGAAGGGGTGCGTGGCCTTGGCCCTTCGCCACGATCTGCACCATATCAGGATGTTGTTTTGCCATTTCATCCACAGTCTGCCGCGATAGCAGATTGGAATTTTCTCCCCTGATAACCAGCAGCGGTGTGGATCGCAGGCCCTTGAATTGCGGCCAGAGGTCGGGCAGGGGATTGCTGAAATCGATTGTTTTCAGCTGCTCGGCAATGGCCGGATCGTAATCCGCAGCCGGCACGCCGTCTTGTTCCTTATAGATGGCTCGCGCCATGCCCTCCCAGTCGGTGAGCCCGAGTGCGGGAAAGGCTGCACTGTGATTCTCCATGAGGATATCGACCGCCTCACTCCAGCTTTGAGGTTTGCGGTCACGGTTGAGATAGTCCCTGATCGCCATCAGCCCGGCGGGCTCGATAACCGGGCCGATATCGTTCAAGATGACGCCTGCGAGCAGTTCCGGTTTTATTGCCGCCAGCAGATGCAGAAGCAGTCCGCCGCGCGAGGTCCCAATGAGGATGGCGCGATCGATACCGAACGCGGCGCAGGCGGCAATCACATCACCGCATTCGACAGCGAGATTGTAATTCGCCTTGTTATCATCCCGATCGGACAGGCCACGTCCGCGATAGTCCAATGCCATGACACGCCGTGGGAAAGCTGCGTCCTGCGACAGAAACAATGCGAGTTCGTGGAAATCGCGGGCATTGCGCGTAAGGCCCGGCAAGCACATGACCGGCAACCGGTCGGTGTCTCCGCCTGCCGGCTGGTAATTGCGGGCGTAAAGCCTCAGTCCATCGGTCGACCCAAAGAATTTTTCGGTAAACCCGTTCGTGACTGCATCAGCCATGACATCTCCATCCCGTCTGCCAGAACGAGATGTAGCGTGCTTTCGGCAGGTCTGCCAATCGGCCTCAGGTCGCGCCGCGGCCCCCGATGAGGTCTCGCTCGATATCGGGCGTCTGCCCGAGGCGAGCCTTATAGACCTCGTAATTCTCCATCACCCGCTGCACATAGTTGCGCGTTTCGGGGAAGGGGATGCGCTCGATCCAGTCGACGATCTCGTCGACAGGCTTGCCGCGCGGGTCGCCATAGCGGCCGATCCATTCCGGCACGCGCTTTGGTCCGGCATTATAGGCGATGAAGGTCAGGATATAGGAGCCGCCGAAGGCATCGATCTGTTCGCCGAGATAATGTGCGCCGAGCGTCGCGTTGTAACCGGCATCGGCCGTCAGCTTGTCTTTGGAGTAGGTGATGTTGTGTCGCTTGGCGACGGCCTGGGCCGTGCCCGGCAGAAGCTGCAGCAGGCCGCGGGCATTGGCGGCGGAAACGGCGGCCGGATTGAAGGCGCTTTCCTGTCGGGCGATCGCATAGGCAAGCGCCTTGCCCGAGCCGGATATATTGGCGTTGGCCGGAATGACACCGACCGGGAAGGCCAGCGCCGCGACATCGATGCCGCGCCCATAGGCGATCTTGCCGATCTGCAGTGAAAGATGATGGTCGCCCGCCTGCTCGGCCTTGGCTGTCAGGATTGCCAGTTCGCCGGGGCTTTGAAGCTGGTCGGCCAGTGCCAGGTAAATGGCTGCTGCGCGCCAGCCGTGACCGGCCGATTCCAGCCGCCCGATCGCCTGCACGGCCTCGCGCTGCTGCAGGTTCTGTCGGTCTGTCGTCGTCGGCGACGGATAGGTGACGTTCAATGTCTTCCGTCCAAGCCGCTCGGCCGCAAGCTGGCCGTAGAAGGTACCCGGAAAATTCGCGGCCTTGGCGAAGAATTCGCTGGCCTTGCCCGGCCCGCCGGCCTCCGCCGAACGCCCGAGCCAGTACCAGGCGCGGGAAACGGAGAGCGGGCCGTTCGAAACCTGCAGGATCTTGCGGAAATGCGTCTCGGCCGTCGTCGGGTCCTGCAGTCCGCGCAGCGCATACCAGCCGGCATGGAACTGCGCTTCGACGATGTCAGTCGGCACAGTTGCGACCGAGGCGGCGACGATCTGGTAGGCCGCCTTGAACTGTCCCTGGTCGACGAGGCCGCGGCTGATGATCCGCTGCTCGTTCCACCATTCGCCCGAGTTCATCAGCTCGGTCCGGTCACGGGGTATCTGCTGCAGCAGCTTGGCGGCGTCGAGATACTTGTCCTGCTTGCGCAGATATTCGATGCGAGCGAAGAGAAAGCCCGGATCGCTGCGCCATTTCGCATCGACCGCATTCAGCAATGCGCCGGCGTTACCCGCATTGTTGTCGACGGCAGCCCAAGCCTTGTAGAGAGACTGTGCCTGGCCCATGTCGCCGAAGCGCTTGGCCTGCGCCACGCGACCGCGATACATAAGGTAATCCATCCGCGTCTTGTGGTCGGCAGCGGTCAGCAGGCCGGCAAATTCGGCCAGGATCTTGTCTTCGGTTGCCTTGTCGAGCGCCCGTCCGCGCCAGATCTTGCCGATATATTTCTCCGCCTGCGCAGACTTGCCAGTCGCAATGAGCGCGCGCGACAAAATGATCGCGCCCTGCCACGTCTCGGGCGCCGTATCGCCGAAGGCGTTCAGTACGGCAGCAGGGGCTGGGTTCTCGTCATAGAGCGCACGCTCGGAATTGCCGCGCAGACGTTCCAGACCTGGCCAGCCATTCAGCTCGTCCGAAGCACTGGCGATCTCGTAGGAAGGTACGCCCTTCAGGCCGGAAGTGGCGATTGCCCAGGTCAGGATATGGCGGTCGAGTGTACCTGCCGCCATCGTATTGCGGATGGCAAGCGCCTGTTGCGGATCCTTGTTGGAGAGCGCATCGAGACCAGCCTTCAGATCGCTGTTGACGGGCGCGATTGCTCCATTGCGCGGAATGGACCCGGTCGTGATCGCCTCGGGGAAAGATGCGGTTTCCGGCACGAAACCCAGCGGCTTGACGGCCGGCACGGGGGCGCTTTCGCCGGGGAGCGGCGATGCAACGCTGCCCCAGGCCGCGGCCACCAGGCCGAAGACGGACAGGATCAGAACGGCTCTCTTCATCCGGATTACTCGCAACGAAACCATGCCCCTCCATTTGGCTGGAGGCATCTTAATGAAACCTTACCGTCTCGGGTAAAATTCATTCACATTTGCTATCGGAATTTGCCCTAACCGACCTATGCGCGCTTGTCGCAGCCTTTTTGCCGCTCTATGGTGCGCAACTCTTATTCATGGAATGCGGCTGAAGCAAGGATATCGGCCGTGAGGAGCTTTGCATGTTCAATGGGTCCATCCCCGCGCTCGTAACCCCCTTCACCGATGCAGGCCTGATCGACGAAGACAGCTTCGCCGCCCATGTCGCCTGGCAGATCGGGGAGGGCAGCAGCGGCCTCGTTCCGGTCGGCACGACCGGTGAGTCGCCGACGCTGTCGCATGCCGAGCACAAACGGGTGGTGGAGCTCTGCATCGAAGTTGCGGGCAAACGCGTACCCGTCATGGCCGGCGCCGGCTCGAACAATACGCGCGAAGCGATCGAGCTTGCCCAGCATGCCGAGAAGGTCGGCGCGGACGCCGTTCTGGTCGTCACGCCCTATTACAACAAGCCGACGCAGAAGGGTCTGATCGCTCACTATTCGGCGATCGCCGAAGCCGTGAAGCTGCCGATCTATATTTACAACATCCCCGGCCGTTCGGTCGTCGACATGACGCCGGAGACGATGGGCGCGCTTGCCAAGGCGCATAGGAACATCGTCGGAGTCAAGGATGCGACCGGCAAGATCGAACGCGTCTCGGAGCAGCGCATCACCTGCGGCAAGGAGTTCCAGCAGCTTTCCGGCGAGGACGCGACGGCTCTCGGATTCAACGCCCATGGCGGCATCGGCTGCATCTCGGTGACGGCCAATATCGCCCCGCGCCTCTGTGCTGAATTCCAGGCAGCGACGGCCGCCGGAAATTACGCCAAGGCGTTGGAACTGCAGGACCGGCTGATGCCGCTGCACAAGGCAGTCTTCATGGAACCCGGCGTCTGCGGCGCGAAATACGGCCTCGCAAAGCTTGGCCGCATGAGCCGCACGGTCCGGTCGCCGCTCATGTCCTCGCTGGAGGCTTCGACGGAAGCGGCGCTCGACGCCGCGATGCGTCACGCCGGCTTGCTCAACTGAGGCTGCAAACCGGCCCGTCTTCACAAGACCGGGCCGTTCTCTTACATAGATGACAGGAAATGAGGGCGCGGCATTCGCGCCCCTCGAATGGAATTATCGTCATGGCCCCCAAAGGCAGCCAGCGTATCGTGAAGAAGGTCGTCGCGGAAAACCGCAAGGCCCGCTTCAACTACGAGATCATCGATACCTATGAGGCGGGCTTGGTGCTGATGGGCACCGAGGTCAAGTCATTGCGCGAAGGCAAGGCCAATATCGCCGAATCCTACGCTTCCGATGAGGATGGCGAGATCTGGCTGATCAATTCCTATCTGCCGGAATACCTGCAGGCGAACCGCTTCAACCATGAGCCGCGTCGCCGCCGCAAGCTGCTTTTGTCCGGGCGTGAGATCAACCGTTTGCGCGCGGGCATCAATCGCGAAGGCATGACGCTGATCCCGATGAAGATCTACTTCAACGATCAGGGCCGCGCCAAGATCGAGCTGGCGCTCGCAAAGGGCAAGAAGCTGCATGACAAGCGCGAATCCGAGAAGGAGCGCGATTGGAACAGGCAGAAGAGCCGTCTGTTGAAAGACAACGGCTGACCATTTCCCTGCGGCATCAGGCTATTTGCGAATGAGACTTAAAGCATGTCGCGCAAAAGTGTGCAGCGGTTTTGCGATAACGACATGCGAAAACAAAAGACTAAAGCGTCGCAAGCGAATCCTAGAGATCGCGACACGCTTTAGTCTTCGAAATCGCTGGCTGGCGCCACTTCGGCGGGACGCGGCGGACGTTCGGAAGGATCCCGGCCGATCTCGGCTTTCAGCGACAGAAGATCGATGAAGTGATCGGCTTGGCGACGCAGGTCGTCGGCGATCATCGGCGGCTGGGTAGACATGGTCGAAATCACCGAGACCTTGCGTCCCTTGCGTTGCAGCGCTTCGACCAGATTGGTGAAATCGCCGTCGCCGGAGAAGATGACGAGATGGTCGACCGTTTCGGACTGTTCCATGGCATCGATTGCGAGCTCGATATCCATATTGCCCTTGATCTTGCGGCGTCCCATGGAGTCGGTAAACTCCTTGGCAGGCTTCGTCACGACCTTGTAGCCATTATAATCGAGCCAGTCGATGAGCGGACGGATCGAGGAATATTCCTGGTCTTCGATAAGCGCGGTATAGTAGTATGCGCGCAGCAGATATCCACGTTTCTGAAATGCTTTCAAGAGCTTGCGGTAATCGATGTCAAAGCCCAGACTCTTGGATGCAGCGTAGAGGTTGGCGCCGTCTATGAATAGTGCAATTTTTTCGCGTGGGTCAAACATCGCTTACCAATCCAAAGAGAGTAATCGAAATCCATAAGCCACTAAGCCTAATAAAAACAGCGGCTTGCGGATGTGGCGTCGAGCTGTTCCGTACTTTATGAATTATTCATATATGAAAGATTTAGGGCACGATTCGGGATATTCCAAGCAACCCCCGGTGGAAATGTCATATTGTGCATGGAAATTTAGACCGGCTGCGGATAAAGGCGAGGGGACCCTAACGAAAAACTTGAATTTGCCCGGTTTTAATTGTATCGGGCGTGTTAATCCCGAAAAGACGACCGCAAAGGACAGGCAATGGCCCGTGTCACAGTAGAAGATTGCATTGACAAGGTAGAGAACCGCTTCGAGCTGGTTCTGCTCGCCAGCCATCGCGCCCGGCTGATTTCCCAGGGTGCGTCGATCACCATCGACCGCGACAACGACAAGAACCCGGTTGTGGCTCTGCGAGAAATCGCTGACGAGACCCTGTCTCCCGACGATCTGAAGGAAGACCTGATCCACTCGCTGCAGAAGCACGTGGAAGTGGACGAGCCCGAGCCCGATCCGGCAAGCCTGATCGCCGCCGGTGCAACGGCTAATGCCGACAGCGAAGAGCAGGACGACCTGCCGGAAACGATCACCTTCGACCAGATGTCGGAAGAAGAGCTTCTGGCCGGCATCGAAGGTCTCGTTCCGCCGGAAAAGAGCGACGATTACTAAGCGCATCCCTGGCCCTTGAACGGCCGGGGCTTCCTGCGCGGCAAAAGATCGACGATTACCAATCATCAATCTTGCGCCTGTAAAGCTTAGGCATAATATTGCCCATGTGTGCGCCAATCTGCGATTGGCGCGCTTTTATTTTATTGGAGTGGCTTTGGAATGATGCGGCAGTACGAGCTCGTGGAGCGGGTTCAGAAATACAAGCCCGATGCCAACGAAGCTCTGCTGAACAAAGCCTATGTCTATGCCATGCAGAAGCATGGGCAGCAGAAGCGGGCGAGCGGCGACCCTTACATCTCGCACCCGCTCGAAGTGGCCGCCATCCTGACCGACATGCATCTCGATGAATCGACGATTGCAGTCGCCCTTCTGCATGACACGATCGAGGATACAACGGCGACCCGCGCCGAGATCGACGAACTCTTCGGCGAGGATATCGGCCGCTTGGTCGAGGGCTTGACGAAGATCAAGAAGCTCGACCTCGTTACCAAAAAGGCCAAGCAGGCGGAAAATCTGCGTAAGCTGTTGCTTGCCATTTCCGATGACGTACGCGTCCTGCTGGTCAAGCTCGCCGACCGCCTGCACAACATGCGCACCCTCGACCATATGTCGCAGGAAAAGCGCGCACGCATTTCCGAAGAGACGATGGAAATCTATGCGCCGCTCGCCGGCCGCATGGGTATGCAGGACATGCGCGAGGAGCTGGAGGAGCTTTCCTTCCGGCACATGAACCCGGAAGCCTACGAGACCGTCACCAAGCGCCTCGAGGAACTGTCGAAGCGCAATGAAGGCCTGGTCAAGAAGATCGAGGCCGAACTGCGCGACCTGCTGATCGCCAGCGGATTGACGACCGCCTACGTCAAGGGCCGGCAGAAGAAGCCCTATTCGGTGTTCCGCAAGATGCAGTCGAAGTCGCTCTCCTTCGAGCAGCTGTCGGACGTCTACGGTTTCCGCCTCATCGTCGAGGATATTCCTTCCTGCTATCGTGCGCTCGGCATCGTGCATACGCGCTGGCGCGTCGTGCCCGGCCGCTTCAAGGATTACATCTCGACGCCGAAGCAGAACGACTACCGGTCGTTGCATACCACCATCGTCGGCCCGTCGATGCAGCGCATCGAGCTGCAGATCCGCACCAAGCGCATGCATGAGATCGCCGAATTCGGTATCGCCGCTCATACGCTCTATAAGGACGGCGCCACCAATGCCGATGGCGATATCCTCTCGCGCGAAAGCAATGCCTATTCCTGGCTCCGGCACACGATCGAGGCACTTGCCGAAGGCGACAGCCCCGAAGAGTTCCTCGAGCACACCAAGCTCGAGCTGTTTCAGGACCAGGTCTTCTGTTTCACGCCGAAGGGCAAGCTGATCGCCCTGCCGCGTGGTGCAACGCCGATCGACTTTGCCTATGCTGTCCATACCAATATCGGCGACACGACCGTCGGCGCCAAGATCAATGGCCGCATCATGCCGTTGGTGACCCGCCTCAACAATGGCGACGAAGTGGAGATCATCCGCTCCGGCGTGCAGGTGCCGCCGGCCGCCTGGGAAGAAATCGTCGTGACAGGCAAGGCGCGCGCGGCCATCCGCCGCGCGACGCGCATGGCGATCCGCAAGCAATATGCAGGTCTCGGCCACCGCATTCTGGAGCGCACCTTCGAGCGCGCCGGTAAGATCTTCTCGCGCGATGCCATGAAGCCGGCCCTCCACCGCCTGGGGCAGAAGGATGTGGAAGATGCGATCGCTGCCGTCGGCCGCGGCGAAATGTCTTCGCTCGACGTGCTGCGCGCCGTCTATCCCGATCATCAGGACGAGCGCATCACGGTCAAGCCGGCCGGCGACGAGGGCTGGTTCAATGTCCGCAGCGCTGCAGGCATGATCTTCAAGATCCCCGGCAAGAGCAAGGCCGACCTCGACGGCGAGCGCGCCTCCACCGAGAGCGATCCCGATATCGTGCCGATCCGCGGCCTCTCCGGCAATGTCGACGTCAAGTTCTCGCCGACCGGCGCCGTGCCCGGCGATCGTATCGTCGGCATCATGGAAAAGGGCAAGGGCATCACCATCTATCCCATCCAGTCGCCATCGCTGCAGCGCTTCGATGACCAGCCGGACCGTTGGATCGACGTGCGCTGGGATCTCGATGAGGCCAACAAATCCCGCTTCATGGCCCGCATCATGGTCAATGCGCTGAACGAGCCCGGGACGTTGGCTAAGGTGGCGCAGACGGTGGCAAGCCTCGACGTTAATATCCGCATGCTGAACACGGTGCGGGCGGCGACCGACTTCACCGAAATGGTGCTGGAAGTGGAAGTCTGGGACCTGCGTCAGCTCAACCAGCTTCTCTCTCAGCTCAAGGACCTGGACTGCATCGCAACGGTCCGGCGCCTCTACGAGTAGGATTTTATTAAAGTTCTGCGGATCTCAAAATTGCGCTTTGCATATTTTGTGATCATTTAATGGCCGAATTGGCATATTGAAAAGGCAAGGCATGCATCGGATGCATAGCTGTGCTCCGGTTACAGCGGTGGTAATTAACCGTTGCCGCGACTATCTTCTGGTCATCAAGAAATGAAACGAAGATGAGGCAAAGCAATGTTTGAACCGATCAGGAAATTCGCCCGCGCCCTTCGCGCTCCGACCGCTCAGGAACGTGAAATGGCATATCTCAACGGCTCGCATGACCGTATTGATCTTGAATATCGTCAGCGTCAGGTCGATCGCGGTATCTTCCGCACTCGCTAATCACTGAGATATACTTGAAGTAAGGAAGGGGGCGTTATGCATGGTTCACGCCCCTTGGAAGAAAAGAAGAAGAGACGGCCTGTTTGTGAAGCGGTTCCATTTGCCGCTCTTGTCATGGCGGTGTGCACTGCACTAAATACGCGCCATGTTGTTTCGCCGTCGCAAACCCGCGGGATTTAAGGAAAAGCTGCGAGAGCTCGTATGGCCTCGCAAGGGTTTTCTGCGCCCGCCAAAATATCTCATGATGCGCGTCCTGCGCCTGACTGCTTCGCCGCATGCCGTTGCGGTGGGTGTCGCTGCGGGTGTCTTCGTTTCGTGGACACCCTTTATCGGCGTGCATTTCGTCATGGCTTTCGTCATCACCTATTTCCTGTCGGGCAATATGGTGGCGGCAGCACTTGGCTGCGCGGCCTTCGGCAATCCGCTGACCTATCCCTTCATCTGGGGCATCACCTGGGAAGTCGGTCACTTGCTGCTCAGCCGGCAGGACCAGATGGCCGGGCAGACAATCGATCTCGCCGAACTCTTCCACAAGCTGCATTTCACGGAGCTCTGGAAACCGGTGCTGGAGCCGATGCTGATTGGCGCCATCCCGCCGGCGGCCATCACCTCGGTTGCGATTTATGTACTGACATTCTACACCGTGAGGGGCTTTCAGGCGCGTCGCCGCGCCCGGCTGATGGAGCGTACGCGGCTACGGCTCGCCGATCCCGCCACCGAGATGCCGACCGTCTGAGCCCGAAGCAGTTCTATCCCGAAAGGCCTCTCGCATGATCATCGGCATTGGCAGCGACCTCATCGACATCAGGCGCGTGGAGAAGTCCATCGAGCGCTTCGGTGATCGCTTCACGCATCGCTGTTTCACCGAGATCGAGCGCGCCCGCTCGGATCGCCGCGCCAACCGCGCTGAATCCTACGCCAAGCGCTTCGCCGCCAAGGAAGCCTGCTCCAAGGCGCTCGGCACGGGGCTTTCGCAGGGCGTTTTCTGGAAGGATATGGGCGTCGTCAACCTGCCGAGCGGCAAGCCGACGATGCAGTTGACGGGCGGTGCCGCCGTCGTTCTTCAGGCCATGCTGCCGACCGGCCATAAGGCCGCCATTCATTTGACAATAACGGATGATTATCCCTTGGCTCAGGCTTTTGTGATCATCGAAGCGCTGCCGAATGCCGTATGATAGCGACCTCTCGTCGCTTTTAATGCTGTCGTTATTGCCGCCACCGGCCGAAGCCGCTAGAGAGAACATCAGAAAGAAATGCGCCTTTATGGCGTCTTGAAGGAATAAGACTGCGTGTCCGAAAAAGTCGAAGCAAAGCCGAATGCCCTCTGGGAAAATATCAAGGTCATCATCCAGGCTCTCGTCCTGGCGATGGTTATCAGGACCGTCCTGTTCCAGCCCTTTACCATTCCCTCGGGCTCGATGATGCCGACCTTGCTGGTCGGTGACTATATCTTCGTCAACAAGTTTGCTTACGGCTATTCGAAATATTCGCTGCCTTTCTCGCCTGACATTTTCAGCGGCCGCATTTTTGGTTCCGATCCGAAGCGTGGCGATATCGTCGTTTTCCGTTTCCCGCCGAATCCTGAGGTCGATTACATCAAGCGCGTCGTCGGCCTGCCGGGCGATCATATCCAGGTCACCGACGGTATTCTCTACATCAACGGCAAGCCGGTTCCGAAGGTGCCCGATGGCACTTTCAATTCCGACTACAAGCTCGATCCGGGCCAGGACGTGCCGGTGTTCCGTGAGACGCTGGATGATGGCAAGACCTATGACACGCTCGACCAGTCGCCGGTTTCGCGCGGCGACAACACCCGCGAGTTCATCGTTCCGGAAGGCCATTACTTCATGATGGGCGATAACCGCGACAACTCGCTCGACAGCCGCTTCGATGTCGGCTTCGTGCCGGCGGAAAATCTTGTCGGCCGCGCCAGCGTCATCTTCTTCTCGCTGGGCAACGACACGTCCTTCCGCGAAATCTGGAAATGGCCGACCAACATGCGCTGGGACCGCCTCTTCAAGGTTGTTGAATGAGCAAGGCGCAGGCGCTCTCAGCGGCGGACCGCGCAAAGCTTGAAAGCCTGATCGGGCATGAATTTGCCGAGAAGGAACGTCTGGACCGCGCGCTGACCCATGCCAGCGCGCGTACCGACAAGGGCAATTACGAGCGGCTTGAATTTCTCGGCGACAGGGTTCTCGGGCTCTGTATCGCCGAGTTGCTGTTTCGCACCTTCGGTGCCGCGACCGAAGGCGAGCTTTCGGTCCGCCTGAACCAGCTCGTCAGCGCCGAAACCTGCGCCGCAGTTGCCGACGAGCTCAATCTCCACCTCTATATCCGCACCGGCGCCGACGTGAAGAAACTGACCGGCAAGCGCATGATGAACGTGCGCGCCGATGTCGTTGAAAGCCTGATCGCCGCGCTCTATCTCGATGGCGGCCTGGAGGTGGCCCGACGCTTCATTCTGCGCTATTGGGAGGGCAGGGCGGTGCGCGCCGATGGCGCCCGCCGTGATGCGAAGACCGAATTGCAGGAATGGTCGCACGCCAAATATGGCGTCACACCCGTCTACCGGGTTGAAGAACGCAGCGGACCGGATCATGATCCGCGCTTCAAGGTGACTGTAGAAGTCGCTGGCGTTGCACCGGAAACAGGCATAGAGCGCTCCAAGCGCGCCGCAGAACAGGTCGCCGCGACGAGAATGCTCGAGCGCGAAGGCATTTGGCAGTCGACATCTGCCGGAAATTGACGGGATCAATGACAGAAGAAAACGACATGGCGGCCGAAAGCTCCGCTGAAAGCAATCCGACGCATTCCGGCTTCGTCGCCCTGATCGGCCCGACCAATGCCGGCAAGTCGACGCTGGTCAACCGCCTCGTCGGTGCCAAGGTGTCTATCGTCAGCCATAAGGTGCAGACGACGCGCGCCATCGTGCGCGGCATCGCCATTCATAACAATGCGCAGATCGTCTTCATGGACACGCCCGGCATCTTCAAGCCGCGCCGTCGCCTCGATCGCGCCATGGTGACCTCAGCCTGGGGTGGCGCCAAGGATGCCGATCTCATCATGCTGCTGATCGACAGCGAGCGTGGCCTGCGCGGTGATGCCGAAGCCATTCTCGAAGGCCTAAAGGATGTTCCGCAGAGGAAGATCCTGGTTCTCAACAAGATCGACCGCGTCAATCGCGAGCTGCTTCTGGCAATTGCCGCAACCGCAAACCAGAAGGTTGAGTTCGAGCAGACCTTCATGATCTCGGCCGAAAACGGTTCAGGCTGCGACGATGTGATGGACTATCTGGCAAAGACCCTGCCGGAAGGCCCTTGGTATTATCCGGAAGACCAGATCTCCGATCTGCCGATGCGCCAGCTCGCCGCCGAAATCACCCGCGAGAAGCTTTTCCTGCGCCTGCATCAGGAGCTTCCCTATTCCTCGCATGTCGAGACGGAAAAATGGGAAGAGCGCAAGGATGGCTCCGTGCGCATCGAACAGGTCATCTATGTCGAGCGCGACAGCCAGAAGAAGATCGCACTCGGCAAGGGCGGCGAAACGATCAAGGCGATCTCATCAGCGTCGCGCCGCGAGCTGGCGGAAATCCTTGAACAGCCAGTCCATCTCTTCCTGTTCGTCAAGGTGCGTGAGAACTGGGGCGATGATCCCGAGCGCTTCCGTGAAATGGGCCTCGAATTTCCGCGCTAAGGCATGTCGCGCAAAACTGTGCAGCGGTTTTGCGACAACGACATGCATAAAACAAAGACTTAAAGCGTGGTAAGCGATCTGAAAGATCGCGACACGCTTTAGTTTGACAAGAAAATTGACAAGGGGCACTCAGCCCTTTGTTTTTTTATAAAAATCGCTGCCTGTTCCAAGGAACAAATCGGCCTGCCTGCGCATTGATCTGCCAACGGCGCTGCACCCTGCAGCGCCGGTTTTTTGCGACAGCAGGGACAAGATGGCGACGGCAAAACCTACCCATTCCTTCAAGACGCCCTGCGAGCAGTGTCCGTTGCGGCCATTGCCGCATTTCCGAGAGTTCAGCCGCGACGAGCTGGAATTTGTTTCGAAATTCAAAAGGGGCGAACTGGCCGTCGATGCCGGTGCGACCATTGTGGTCGAAGGTGCCCACAGCGCCCATCTCTTTACGGTGCTCTCCGGTTGGGGCTTCCGATACAAGATGCTGGAGGATGGCCGCCGGCAGATCCTGAACTACATCATGCCGGGCGACCTGATCGGCCTGCAGGGCACGATCATGGGCGAGATGCAGCATTCGGTGGAGGCCCTGTCTCCGGTAACGCTCTGCGTCTTCGAGCGCGACAAACTGATGACCCTTTATAACAAGCACCCTTCGCTTGCCTTCGATATTACCTGGATTGCGGCGCAGGAGGAGCGCATTCTCGACGAACACCTGTTGAGCATCGGCCGTCGTACGGCACTCGAAAGAGCCGCCTATCTCATCGCCTTCCTGTTTGAACGCGCAAGGAAGCTCAACCTTTTCAACGGCCGCAATGTCATCCCGATCACGCAGCAGCATATTGCCGACACACTTGGTCTTTCGATCGTTCACACCAACAAGACCCTGAAAAAGCTTGCAGGACGCAACCTGATCCGTTGGCAGGAGCGCGGCTGCGACGTGCTGGACGGGGAGGGGCTGATGCAGATGGCCGGCTGGGAAGGACTGCGCGAAGGAAAGCGCCCTTTCATCTAAGGCTTGTTGAGATTCAGGATTCCCATTTTGATTGGGCCTTGGGCAATCTGGTGCGTTTCGTTCTGCTGCCGAGGCAGCGGTTCGACACGGTCGGCGTTGCAGCCCTCATCGACGGTGTCGAATTCGATGGCTTGATCGCCGACAAGGCATTCGACCGCAATCACATCATCGCCGATCTCAACGAACGCGGCGCAAAGATCGTCATCTCACAACATCCAAGACGGGCCTCGCGGGGCCACACGTCGGTGCGTCGGGCTGTATCCCCCTGATTCGCAGTTGGCGTCCGAATGCAAACCCTGGATAGCATGACAAGGAGACCTTGCTATGTGTCGTTTGTAAGCAGAATAGATAATCCAGCCAGCAACGGCTGGGTCGAATAAAGTTAATTCTTAATTAGCAAATCTGGCGAATTCTTGCAGCTATCCGATCCGCGCGGTCGCCCTTTTGGAGCTGGAGACCTGAATGAAGCGCCCAAGTGTCAAGCAAGCCCTTATTGCCGTTTTATCCATCATCGGTGTCTTCCTCGTTGTCCTGTCCTACAGTTCCCTCAGCACGATCTCGACGCTGAACGACAATACCCAGCAAATAGGCGGCTTCTGGATGAAACGCCTGGTCACCGCCAGAGATATCAAGGGAAATTTCTCTGATCTCAAGCTGGCTTACGCGCGCTACCTATTGGAGGCATCACCAGAAAAGCGAGCCGCGGGAGCGAAGCTGGTCGACGACACGAATTCTGCGGTCAAGAACTCGATCGATGAATATGTGAAAGGCGTTCGCACCGAGCGAGGCCGCGAACTGATCAATCAGGTCAACTCGGAACTTAAGAAATACAGCGAGCTTGCCGAACACATGGTCCAACTACAGGACAGTGGGAAGGGCGCCGAGGCAGTCGGTTTCTTCCGAGAGAGCATGGAGCCGCAATCCGATCTGGTGAGCCAGAAGATTGCAGACCTGGTGGCTTTCATCCTCGGCCAGGCCGAAGCATACGTGGCCGGAAGTGGCGCCGCGGCAAGCTACGCGTTCACCGAAACAGCGATGATCGCAACTCTCGCGATCCTGGTCGCATTTGCCGGAACAATATTTGCCGTATTCGGTATCGCAAACCCGATACGTCGGATCGCCTCTGCCATGAAGATCTTGTCCGACGGCGATCTGGGAAGCGCTATTCCTTACGCCGGCCGCGCGGATGAGATTGGCGCGATGGCGGCAGCAGTGGAGGTGTTCCGACAGAACGCGATAAACGTTCTTCGATTGGAGCAGGAAGCATCGGCGTCGCGCAGCCAGTCAGAGGCGGCTCGTGCCGCAGCACAGGAGCGTGCCGAGAGAGAAGCGCAGCAACTGAGGTTTGCGACAACAACGTTAGGCGATGGATTGAGGCGTCTGGCAGGCGGCGATGTCTCCTTCCAGCTGGCGGAGCCTTTCGCCGCGGAGTACGAGCAGTTGCGCGAGGATTTCAACGCTTCGCTCAAACAGCTCGGTACGACGATCAGTGCCGTGCTGAAGACTGTGCACAGCATCGATAGCGGAACGCGCGAAATCGCGTCCGGTGCGCAAGACCTTTCCAAGCGCACGGAGCAGCAGGCAGCCTCTCTGGAAGAGACGGCAGCAGCTCTCGATGAGATTACCGCCAATGTTACGACAGCCTCCAAGCGGACCGACGAGGCTCGCAATGTCGCACACGAAGCGAATGTCAGTGCGGAACGTTCCGCTTCGGTCGTGTCAGAAGCCGAACAGGCGATGAGGCGAATCGAGGACAGCTCGGAGCAGATCTCCAATATCATTAGTGTCATCGACGAAATCGCGTTCCAGACAAACCTGCTGGCACTGAATGCAGGCGTCGAAGCAGCCCGCGCCGGGGAAGCCGGTAAAGGCTTTGCAGTTGTCGCTCAAGAGGTTCGCGAGCTCGCACAACGCGCGGCAACAGCGGCGAAGGAGATCAAGGGTCTCATTGAAAAATCCTCTGCCGAAGTTGGCACCGGCGTGAGACTGGTTCTTGAGACGGGCCAGTCGCTGAAATCGATCAGTGACCATGTGTCTCGGATCAATCAGCTGATGGCGGCGATCGCGACGTCCGCGCGAGAGCAGTCCACGGGACTTGCCGAAATCAACACCGCCGTCAACCAAATGGATCAATCCACTCAACAGAACGCGGCGATGGTGGAACAATCCACCGCAGCGGCCGCGTCATTGTCGAGTGAGGCGAGCAGGCTGCGCGATCTAGTGAACCAGTTTCATCTCGACAGCGACCCCGGCCAGGACGCTGCGATGAGAACGACTGTGCGGATCAGAGCGGCGTAGTGGTGGCTTCTTGACTACGTCGTCAAATACAAGCCATCAGCAGCCACGCCATTGCTCCGGGCGTTACTTCAGCTGGGGATGGAAGCGAGGTAGAATTGTGGCTACCTCGAACGCCGCGCCAGGCTTCTGATGGCCCCCGCTTTCAGATCATCAACCGCTCGGTCGCGTCGTCCGGGCAAAAAGCGTCGTGTTTCTCGAAGCGATCGCAACGCCAATACAGTCCTGGGCATCATCGGATGCGCGACCGCAAAACGCAGATTTGGGCAATCGGGCGTCCTGGTCGGTCGGGACCCTTGCCCGTCGTCACGGCTTTATTGGGCAGCCTTTTGCCAGGCGAGATATCTGGTCTCGCGCGCCCGTGAGTTCAAAGCCGGTGCTGTAATCTATCTCACCGGCCTTGATGGCGAACATAGTGGCGAAATCAGCGCCAGATGTGAGGGCGGCAAGCAGCTTCGGATGCTTTGAGAGAACAATCGTTCGCCGATCGGGACTGTTCCCGTCGAGGCGGATCGTCTCTCTGTACCTCCCAATCTCGAAGCGCGCCAATCGCAGGCCGTTCTCACCAACAGTGGCATCGCCAATCTCGAAGACGAGACCGTTCTTGGCGTCGCACCGGACCATGTAACAAGCCTCGATGTCGCTCGCATCAATCATTGAGCATGTTCCGACCGCTCCGGCATGCGAACCGGTAAGCTTGACCCATGGAGCGGGCGGCTCGACTTCCTGTGTGAGCGCAGGCGATGCCGCAAGACACGCGCCAAACACATACGCTGCCACGCCAACCACACCTGCGACTGCCGGTCTGCTGAACCCCATCCCATCCTCGTTTTTCCAAGACGTTGCGAGGCCAATAGCGTCTCGACTTGGACGCGCTTGTCAAGGTCGATTGAGAGGAGACGCAGACCAGCAGGCGGATGGCGCTTGTGATCGCCTCACTTGCTCTGAAAAGCCGGTCTGCCGATCGCGGCAGGATCCACTGGTCATGGTAATATTTCTCTTCTGCCGAGGCGTTCATCTTTCTGGATCGCCCATCAGCAGCCCGAATGATGCGTGGGGTGACCTACGCGCTTACGATCGAGAATTTCTTCTGCAAACTCAAAGGGTTCAAGCGTATAGCGATGAGATCGGACAAAACCAGCCAGAGCTCCTCAGCTATCGTCTATCTCTGCTCAGCAGTGATCAATTCCCGATGAATCTCAGCAGGCCTTAAAGCATGTCGCGCAAAAGTGTGCAGCGGTTTTGCGATTACGGCATGCGCGAAACAAAGGCATGTCGCGCAAAAGTGTGCAGCAGTTTTGCAACAACGACATGCATCAAACAAGAACTTAACGCGTGGCAAGCGGATCTGACGGATCGCGACACGCTGTAGAATCTCTCCTGGTCGAATTGGTCAGCCTTGATGTCTTTTTTAAATGCAAATTGGCGTCAGGGAAAATAGAGTCGCGTCATCTTTCCTCCGACTTTCGTTTTTATCGACCGGAGACGAAAATGTGGCTATTCAGTTATGGTGGGCAACCACCGTCAACGGTCCAGGCGGGGCACCGACGGAATGATGTTTGCAAAAAGACCGAAGCGCTGCAATGTTTGCGCTTCACGAGGGGCATGGAGATCATGAACGCAAGAACCCGTGTTCTGGTCCTGGAAGACAGTCTGATCATCGCCATGGAGGCGGAGGATATCCTGCGTCTCGTTGGTGCTGATACCATCGATATCGCCAATAGCGTCGATCAGGCCAGGGACGCAATCCAGGGCGCAAATTACGATTTCGCGCTTCTCGACGTGAATCTGGGAGAGGCGATGAGCTTCGATTTCGCGCGCGATCTGTCGCTGGCCAATATCCCGTTCGGCTTCGTGAGCGGCTATTCCGATACGCTGGATTTCCCGACCGACCTTCAGGATGTGCCCCTTCTCGTCAAGCCTTTCGACGAGAATGCGATGCGCGACTTCCTCCAGAAGCTTTTCCCGACGCCGGCGGAATGACAGATCCCTGAGCTTGCTTTAGAGTGAATCGGTAGGCTGAAGGACGGTTTTCCGATGCAATGGCAGGACCAGGCGATCATTCTTGGCGTCAAGCGCCATGGCGAGACGAGTGTCATCGCCGAAGTGATGACGCGTGAACGCGGCCGTCATCTCGGCCTCGTTCGCTCCGGCCGTTCGCGCACCATGCAGCCGGTGCTGCAGCCCGGCAATGAGGTGGAAGTCACCTGGCGTGCCCGGCTGGATGAACATCTCGGTGAATTCCGCCTCGAACCGGTAAAGCTGCGCGCCGCACGGTTGATGGAGACGGCGACCGCCGTCTACGGCGTGCAGGCCATGGGCGCCCTGCTGCGTCTGCTGCCGGAGCGCGATCCGCATCCGCATCTCTTCGAAGCGCTGGAAGTCATCCTCGATCATCTCCACAATCCCACCGATGCCGGTGAGCTTTTCGTACGCTTCGAGCTTGCGGTGCTGAACGACCTCGGCTTCGGGCTCGACCTTACCGAATGTGCGGCGACTGGCGCCCGCGCCGATCTCGCCTATGTCTCGCCGAAATCCGGCCGTGCCGTGAGCCGTATTGCCGGAGAGCCCTGGGCCGACAAGATGCTGCTTTTGCCGGCTTTCCTGAGTGCGCAGGAAAACCATGCGGCCGATTTCGAAAGCCTCACGGCGGCATTCCGTCTGACCGGATTCTTTCTGCATCGCCATGTCTATGAACCGCGTGGTCTGGAAGCTTCGGCAGCGCGTGAGGGCTTCGTTCAGGCGGCACTCAAGGCACTGAATCCGGCTGCGCGGACGCTTTCGCGGCCGGATGAACTTTCTGCCTGAACGGCTTTTCATCCCTGCAAAACAGTCTTCAGTTTTGGCGGTTTACCCCGGTGCGCCGCACCCCTATCTCTCCGTCGATCAGGAAAGTCTCTAAGCGCTCAAGGAGGAAGCCATGCTGACCAGGCCAGATACATCGACCACCATCACGCTCTGGAACGGGCAGGAGGTTCCCCGCCTCGGCATGGGCTGCTGGGCGATCGGCGGTCCGTTCTTCGCGGGCGACACGCCGCTCGGCTGGGGCGAGGTGGACGACAATGAATCCATCGCCGCGATCAACCGCGCGATCGACCTTGGCATTCGCTTCTTCGATACGGCCTCGAATTACGGCGCCGGCCACTCGGAAGAGGTTCTGGGACGGGCAATCGGCAATCGCGCCGATATCGTCATCGCCACCAAGTTCGGCTTTGCCACCAATCCGGAGACGAAGCAGGCGACCGGCGCCTTTGCCGACCCGGCCTTCATCCGCCAGTCCGTCGAGACGTCGCTGCGTCGGCTGAAGCGGGAGCGTGTCGATCTCCTGCAATTCCACCTCAACGATTTTCCGTTGAATCAGTCCGACGAGGTCTTCGATACGCTGCAGGCCCTGCGAGCGGAGGGCAAGATCTATGCATTCGGCTGGAGCACGGATTTCCCTGACCGCGCCGCCCGCCATGCCCGCCGCCCCGGCTTCGTTTCGATCCAGCATACGATGAACGTCTTCGAGCCGGTGCCTCAGATGATCGATGTCGTCGAGAAGAACGGTCTCATCTCGATCAATCGCGGCCCGTTGGCCATGGGCCTGCTGACCGGCAAGTTCACACTGGACAAGGCCGTCGGCGCCAAGGATGTGCGCGGAGCAGCACTCGAATGGATGGTCTATTTTAGGGATGGACGCATCGCGCCGGAGTTCGCCGCAAGGCTCGATGCCGTACGCAGCCTGCTCACATCGGATGGACGCACGCTGACACAGGGTGCGCTCGCCTGGCTCTGGGCACGTTCGCCGCGCACCCTGCCCATTCCCGGTTTCCGGACGGTGGCACAGGTCGAGGAAAATGCCGGTGCGCTGGAAAAGGGACTGTTGCCGGCGGATGTGATGGCGCAAATCGATGCGGCGCTCGCCCGCGTTTGATTCTATCCCCGAGCGCGAACCTTGAAGGTCCAGCCCTCCGGTCGGGCCTCGATGACCTTCACCTCATCGCCGATCGCGACCCTGCCGGTGCCCCGCGGGGTCACGTTCCAGCCGAAAAGCGGGCCGGGAACGCGCCGGTCTCCCGACATGCGAATGCGGCCCATGGCGGGCATGGGGTTCGGCACTTCGCGTGAGCCCGTCAACTGGTCCTGCGTCGTCATGATGCAACGGGCGCAGGGCTTGACGAGGTCGAAGCGGATGCCGGCAATTTCGATTGCCGCCCAGCGGTCCTCCGCCCAGGCCTCGTCCGTATCGATGACGATGTTCGGCCTGAAGCGCTCCATGCCGACGCCGCCTTCGGCATGGGCTGAGAGGTCGGCGTTCAGCGCCTTCAGCGATCCCGTCGTCGTCACCAGGATCTGGTAGCCGTCGGTAAAGGTAACCGGTGTGCCTTCGCCGGCCCATTCGGCATTGGCCGTTCGTTCTGCCTCGTCGTCGAAGAAGACGAGCTTCACCGCGCGGCCGAGCCATTCCGAAAGTCTGGTATTGCTGTCATCGTCGGCAACGGCGGCGCTGACGGCCGATTTCCAGACTACGACATCGAGCCGCCGGTCCGGATGCAGCGGTGCTACGGTAATGTCAGGCTTGCCCTGCATCAGCAGCCGGAAGGCGCCGGCCTCGGGTCGCACATCGATCTGGGCAAGGGTTGGGAGCTCGCGCTGGGTGATGAAATGGCCATCCGGGTCCGTCACCATCGCGCGCCGGTCGCCCGGCAGGCCGTAGGCGTCGATCTCCGTGAAGGGCAGGGCAATGCCGCGGGCGCTCTTGAGCGGATAGATGAAGAGATCGCTGACACGCATCATAAGCTCCTAGATTTCATCCATAAACGCCGCGAGGAAGTCGCGCAGGCTCCTGTCCCGGGCGGCGGCCAGTTCGCGGCCGGTCCGGGTCTGGAAACCATCCGCCAGTTTGAACAGCTTCGTCTGGAAATGGTCAATCGCATAACGCTTGTCATCGAGCGGCCGGTCCTCGGAAGCCGGATCGAAAGGATCGTAGAGGCCTGATCCGAGCCGCCCGGCTATATAGAAGCAGCGTGCCGCGCCGACCATGCCGATCGCATCCAGCCTGTCGGCATCCTGCAGGATTTTCGCCTCCAGCGTTTCCGGCGGCACATTCGCCGAAAAGCTGTGCGCGGTCACCGCATGAGCGACAGCAGCGATATCCTCATCGCCCCATCCAAGCCCTTTTAATATCAGCGACGCTTTTTCTGCGGCGAGCGCCGATGCCTGGGCGCGCAGCGGCGAGTTCTTCTCGACGGCGACGCAATCGTGCAGCAGCACGGCAGCGGCCAGCACGTGGCCCCTGCCGCCTTCTGCGGCGTGAATGCGCATGGCATTGCGGCAGACACGCAGGATATGGGCGAGATCGTGAGACCCGTCGTCACCCTCGGTCGCATGTGGAATGAGCTCCACAGCCAGAGACTTGTGGGGAGAGAAGGCTTCGGCCTTGAACATCGTCGTCACCGGTTTTCAAAGGGTTCGTATACCGTCGATAACGGCTTGGCCGGCGAGTCGCAACGTGCCGAGATCATCGCCGGAGTTTGGCGAATGACCCAACGCTGCCGTTCTTTTTCGGCGGCATGCAAAGCATGAGGGCCGCGTCGCCGAACGGCGTTGGAGGGCTGATATAATAGCCCTGGATCTCGTCACATGCCTCGCGTTCGAGCAGCGCCATCTGCTCCGCGGTTTCCACGCCCTCCACGGTGACGCGCATGCCGAGCGCATCGCCGAGCAGGATGATCGCGCGCATGATCGCATGTGCTTCCCTGTTCTCGGCGATATCGTTCACGAACGACTTGTCGATCTTGATCTTGTCGAAGGGGAAGCTCGAGAGGTAGCTCAGCGACGAATAGCCGGTCCCGAAATCGTCCATGGAGATGCGGATGCCGCGTTCCCTGAGCGCATGGAGGATAGGCAATACCTCATCGCGATTTTCCATCAGCACGCTTTCGGTGATCTCCAGTTCGAGACGCGAAGGCGAAAGTTCTGCGGCAGCAAGCGCCTCGCCGACATCCTTCGGCAGGTCGCTGCTCGAGAACTGGATGGCCGAGACATTGACGGCGATCTTGATATCCTCGGGCCATTGCGCTGCATCGTTGCAGGCGCGGCGTAAAACCCAGCGGCCGATATCGACCACGAGGCCGACCTCTTCGGCAAGCGGAATGAAATCCATCGGCGAAACCCGGCCGCGCAAGGGATGATTCCAGCGGATCAGCGCCTCGAAGCCGCAGATGCGATGCTGTGTGAGATCATAGAGAGGTTGGTAATGAAGCTCGAATTCCTCGTTGTGCACGGCGGCCCGCAGGTCGGCCTCCAGCGCATGACGGGCCTGCATCTCCTCGTCCATCTCGACGGTGAAGAAGCGCTCATGCCGGCGCCCGTCCGCCTTGGCGTGGGAGAGTGCCATCGCCGCATTGCGCAGCAGCTTGTCGGTCTCGACAGCATCGTCAGGGGCAATCGAAATGCCCATGGAAACACTGAGTTCCACCTGCTTGTCGCCGCGGAAGAAGGGTTCGCTGAGCTCACGGCGGATCTGATCGGCGAGTGCTGTGATGTTCCACGGTTGCTGACGGCGCGTCTGCAGGATCGCGAATTCGTCCGAGCCGAGGCGGGCAAGAATGTTTTCCGAGCCGGCCGAAGCGCGGATGCGCTCTGCCACTTGCTGCAGGATCTTGTCACCGGCTGAAACACCCAGCGTATTGTTGATCGACTTGAACCGGTCGAGATTGAGATGCACGAGCGCGATCTGCTCGTCTTGCCTGCGCTCCGCAAGGGCCGCATCGAGCTGCTCGCGGAAGCGAATGCGGTTTGGCAGGCCGGTCAGCGGATCGTGATGGGCGAGATAGGTAATGCGCTCGGCGGCCTTGCGGTCTTCGGTAACGTCGGCATGGATGGCGATGTTGCTGCCATCGGCAAGGATGGTAACGACGCTCTGGATGATGCGGCCGTCGTCCATCAGCCATTCGCGCCGGCGGATGCGCCCTGTCTTCGAGGATGCTTCCTGGCCTTCCTTCCTGCTGCGTGTTCTGGCGCCGGCCTGCTCAGTGCCGCGCGTCCTGTGCATCAGGTCGGCAATCGCGGTGCCGGGCACGACGTCGCCGTCGCTAAAGCCGAAGAGCTGGCGGAAGCGCAGGTTGGAAAGGGTCAGCCGCTGGTCAGCATCGAACACGCTGAGGCCGAGCGGCAGGTTGTTCAGGACGATTTCGAAGAGCTTGCGCTGTTCTGCAAGGGCCTGCGCGGTGGAGCTGATCGTCTTCCGCAGTTCGCGGTTTTCGATGAGCAGCGTCCCGGCGCTGCGCTCGATTTCATCATATTCGCTTTCATGGCTGCGATAGGTCGCGATGACGAGCTCCATCAGACGCTCTGCATCGATCGATCCGTCCTCATCGACGACCTGCGTGCACTGTTGCCAGAAAAGCGTCTCAGCTTTCATGCGCACGAGTCCCCTCACGGGACGATTGCGATGGAAGCATGGCAAAAGGCGAAGGCGTCTTCGATTGGCAAAGGTGCCATATCGCGCCGGGCATGAAAAAGACCTTTCTAAAATGAATGCAAGAATCACTTTTTTGTAAGCAGCAGGTGGCCAATTCCGGCAACTCGCAAGCGGCATCTTCTACCGGGCCGATTAATAATCGGTTGCAACTCGGCGGCCCATTATCGCTAGCCGGCAATTTGTTTGTATCTCGCAAACTACTGAAATACCGAGGAAACATGGTTTTTTGAGGTAATTGGAAAGTGCCGCGGAAATGGGTCGTTACACTTTGTCAACTATAGTTAATCGAGAGTTAACAGCTTATTGACCGAAGCCGCAAATCAGTTTAGTCAACAATCCAGTCCTTGATATTTTCCACCCGCGTATTGCGTACAGACTCTCACCGGAAGAAGCGGTGAACGGAGGTTTGTATGACTGTTATTTCATCAGTTCCAGACATCTCTTATGCATATTTGGCAACGCTCTCGCGGCTTGATGCCAATGGCGACGGCGTCTTGAGCCGCACGGAACGTGCGGCAGATGAGAAGCCCGGCATCATCAGGGAGTTTCTCGAAGAGGATGATGTTGGCAATACACAGCCGAAATATCCGAGCAGCCTTGTCGCGCTCATGATGGAATACCGCGACAACGGCTCGGCAACCGGCACGGCCGTGCCCTATGCGCTGCAGCAGGCTGCTCCTGATGCCGATGATCAGGCGATGCAGATCTATCGCAATACCTATGGCGAGTTCGATCTCGGTATCGCCGCCTGAGCCTTGGTCCTTGGCTGCAGCAGTCGAGCCGGCCTTATGGCCGGCTTTTTCTTGCCTTTTATGCAGGCAGGAACACCTTCCTTTGAGAGGCGTTGGGACACAGTCCCCGAAACGGAAGGAAACCCGATGAAAATCATAGGCACCATCGCTGCCCTCGGGCTGCTTGCGGCGGCATCCCAAGGCCTTGCCCAGGACAAGCAGACGGCGACCGCAAATTTTATCGGCCCTGACGGCAAGGAGGCCGGCCGCGCCACGCTGACCGCTGCGGCCAATGGTGGTGTCTTCATCGAGGCGGAAATCTCCGGCCTGCCGGTCAATAAATGGGTCGCCTTCCATATTCATGAGATCGGCCGCTGCGATGCTGCCACCCATCATCAATCGGCTGGCGGTCATTTCAATCCGACCAAGGCCGAGCACGGTTTCCTGGCCGCCAAGGGACCGCATGCCGGCGATATGCCGAACCAATATGTCGGTCAGGACGGCATCCTGCGCGCACAGGTCTTCGACACGATGATCTCGCTCGACGGCAAGGAGGATGGTGTGCGTGGCCGCGCGCTGATGGTGCATGCCGATTCCGATGATTATCGAAGCCAGCCTTCGGGTGGCGCCGGCGACAGGATCGCCTGCGGCGTGATCAAATAGGTTACGGCTGCGTCTGCGGAGAGGACTTCGGCGTCCTCTTGCGGGCCGAAACCCTGACCTGCGCTTCCTCTGGTGCCGGTTCGGGAACGGGAGCGTTCGAAACTTCCGCCGGAGCGTCGCCAATCTCGCCCCTCTTGTCAAAGGCAAGCTTGACGCGCTTGATCATGTCGCGACTGAGGCCCCACCAGTCGCCGGTCGATGCCCAGTAGCGCAATGTCACGCTGACCGCACTGTCGCTGAGACTATCGATGAAGACGCTCGGCGCCGGTGTCTTGAGTACGCGCTTGTCGCCGGTTGCAAGCTTCATCAGCGTCTCCATGGCGAGATCGAGATCGTCCTGATGCGTAATGTTGATCTTCACGTCGTTCTGCCGCGTCGGCTGGCGGCTGTAGTTGGTGATCGGCGTGTTCCAGAGCGTTGAATTCGGCGCCAGCCGGTAGAGGCCGTCTGCGGTTCTAAGCTCCGTGGCAAACAGGCCGATCTCAAGAACCGTCCCCGAGACACTGCTCGTCTCAATATATTCCCCGACGCGGAACGGGCGCAGCACGAGCAGCATGATGCCGGCCGCGATATTCTGCAACGTGCCCTGCAGCGCCAGACCGATGGCGAGGCCGGCGGCGCCGAGAGTGGCGATGATCGATGCCGTCTGCACGCCGAACTGTCCAAGCACGGTGATGAATACCAGCATCAGCAGCGCATAGTGCACGACGTTGGTGAAGAAACGGGCGAGCGTCTCGTCAATGCCGCGCACGCGCGAGATGCCCTCATAGGCCCAGCGGCTGATGAGGCTCGCCGTCACCCAGCCGACGATGAGCAGGATGATCGCCCCGAGGATGGAGAAGGAATATTGTACGGCAAGCGCGCTCGCCTGATCGAGTGCTGAGCGGGTTGCGATGATAAGATCAGTGGCCTGCTGTTCCATCACGTGCTCCTCGAATGCCTCGTCGAGGGCTAGATGGAGCAGGGGTGAGGAGCGTCAACCGTTTGAATCGGCCCTGACAGTCAGCACGAAGGGTGCGTTGCCGTCGGCCTCTGCACCACGGCCGATGGCCCTGACGGCATCGACGAGCCGGCCGCGCCGGTCAAGCAGCGCATCGCCGATTTCGACGATCCGCGCATTCGGCGTCGCATACGGCGAGGCGGTCCGCAGCCGCCGGGCAAGCGCCATATCCTCCTGCTCGGGCGCGAGCGAGAGAGCCGCTATCAGCGCCGCGGCAGGCGAGCGCGACACGCCCATCCAGCAATGGATGAGCAATGGTGCGTCCTGCTGCCAGCCGGCGGCAAAATCGATGATTGCCCGCACATGCTTTTCGTCGGGCGCCACCAGATCGCCCGTACCCTTGAAGGCAATATCGTTCATGTTGAGCAGCAGATGCCGGTTCGCCTGGATGACGCCCGGCCGGTGAAAGGCCTGCTCCTTCGCCATCAGGCTGATCATCTCGCGCGCCTTGTGCCGCACGGCCATTTCGGCAATGCGCGCCAGTGGAGAAACCACGATCACGGTCACGGGGCGATCCCTCGGTCCGCCTCGATCTGCGCAAAGCGCTCGCAGAAGAGCCGTTGCGCTTCGAGCGCCGGGACAGGATCGATCGAGAGCATATCCCGGGTGATGCCGCGCGGCTGACCGAAGAATTTCTGCGCCTCCGCAGGCGTGAAGCCGGCGAGAACAGTTGCCTCGAAATAGGCGGCGATCGTATCGGCCTTCTTGATCTTGTCCTTGAGCTCGCGGGAGGGGTGCGGCGGCAGGCCGAAACGCAGATGAACGGCCGCTTCCAGCCGCTTCTCGACTGTCTTGTATCCGCCGCCGACGACGGCCTTGAAGGGGGAGATCATGTCGCCGATCACATATTCGGGCGCGTCATGCAGCAGCGCCATCAGGCAATCGGCGGGTGTGGCCTCATTGAAATGCCGGAAGATGGATTCGACGACAAGGCAATGCTGCGCAACGGAAAAGGCATGGTCACCCGACGTCTGGCCGTTCCAGCGGGCGACACGTGCAAGTCCGTGGGCGATATCGCTCAATTCGACATCGAGCGGCGAGGGATCGAGCAGATCGAGCCGCCGGCCGGACAGCATGCGTTGCCAGGCACGTGGAGCCTTCGCAGTCGTCACGCGCTGGCCTCGTCTGAGGACGTCGGAAAGCTGAGCCCGGACCAGGTGGGCAGGCTGAGCGTCACGGAAACATCGCCGGCAAGCAGCGGCGTGCCGGATGCCATGGCTTCGCCGGCGCGGTCTATGCGCACGATCGCCAGACCGATCGTCCCCTCGACGGAGCCGAGTGTTCCGACCGGCTTGCCATTGGCAGTGATTTCGGTGCCGCTGGCAGGCAGTGCAGCCCCGGCCGAAACGGTCACGACGCGACGCCGCGCCGTGCCGCGATGCTGCATGCGGGACACCACTTCCTGGCCGACATAGCAGCCCTTCTTGAAGGAGAGGCCGCCGTTGAAATCCATCAGCACATCATGCGGAAAGGCATCCTGAAGCGCATAATCAGGCCCTGACGTGACGATGCCATTTTCGATACGCAGCGCATCGTAGAGCGCCGCATCATCGCTGCCGTGATGGCCGGCACGACGCAGAACGGTGACATCAGCCTTGGCAAAGCGACTGTCCTTAACGCCTCCTTCGGCATCCTCGCCCCAGGAAACGGTAACGCCATCCTCGGCAACTGGCGTCAGCGTCACCGGCGCGCGCAGGCGATACATGGCCAGCCGCTTCAGCAGGGCTTCTCGCTGGGTCGCATCCGTTTCGATGATGAAGCCGTCACCCTCGCGCCAGATGACGAAGTCGAACAGGATCTTGCCTTGCGGCGTCAGTAACGCGCCAGGCCGTGCCTCGTCCGCACCCATCGAAACGATGTCGGTGGTGATCAGATTCTGCAGGAAGGATTCTGCTTCCACGCCGCCGACGGCAATGAGCGAGCGGTCCTTCAGGAATACGGCTGGCATGGTGAAACCTGTCGCGTTGGTGATCGCTCAGAGGTAAGTCTTTGAAGCGGATGGTGCAAGCGCTCTACAGCATCCGCCCGAAAATCGGAATCGATTTTCAAAAAAGCCTGATACGTAGATTCAAAGAGTTAGTGCGTCCGAATGGACGCACGGCGCTCCAGCGTCAGTCACCGGCTGTGAAAAACTTCCATTTGCCATCCGGCGCAATGCCGACGCGATAAAAATTATAGCCGCCGAATTCCTGCATGTCGGCGAGATCGCCTGCCGTGACGATGCGCAGCAATTCCACGCGTTCCGGCGGTGTCAGCGATTTCAGGTCTTTTTCAGCAAAATAGGGCCAGACATACATTTCCTCGGGCGTGCCCTGGCCGACATGCACGAAACCAGTCGAGATAATGTCGAGCATGATCGCGAGGATCTCGTCGCCATCAGGATCGCCGGAGAGATCCTTCAGCGTGCCGATCGGATCGTCAGTGGGTTCGCCGACCGTCACCTGCGTCTGATCGGCACCGGTCCCCATCAGTGGGCGCAGCCGTTCCAGATCGCCTGATGCCGCCGCCTCGACGATCTGTTCGCGCATCTTGCGCACCGGTTCCGGCGCCTTGCTGATGTCGTAGATCACTTCGACGGGCTTGGAATCGTCCGATGCGCCCGGCGTCTTGTCGACACTCTGGCCGCTCTCTTTGTTGACGAGCGGATCGGGCTGGGGAATGCCTGACGAACCGTTCTGCGGTGGAGCGGGCTGCTGTGGGCTCTGCTGCGCCGTGGCAGGCGCATCGGGCTGGCCGGGAATCTTCTGAAGTTCGGAAAGCGCGTAGGCGGAAGAAGCGGACAGCATGCTGCCTGCGGCGAGGCCGATGGCAAGCAGGACCGGCGCGAGCGAAATTCGCGAGGAAATATCTTTACCGGTACGCATGAGACTCTCTGTATTGCCCCTATTGCAGGGTCCTGTTGGTGGAAAACTCACCTGCCAGCATGCGGTCGCGCAGCGAGTCCAGCAAGGCCTCGGCGCTGCTTTCTCCATGCAGTCTGATAGTCTCGCGCAGTGCATGAGCAATTGCAGCATCGGCAATGATTTCAGGCTCGATGCCATCGGCCATGCCGTCAGCCCAAGCCTCGTTCTGGTATTCCAGAGCCGCCTGCATCTTTTCGTGGACGATCATGTCGTCGATGTCGTTGAGGCTTGGTTCCATTATCTTTTCCTCAGAACTTCTCATGTCTTACCGCTACGTTAACAACACTAACAGCCTTTTCCCAAAACGACACGGCCGCATGCGAAATCAGGTTAATTAAACGTTAATTTCCAAAGCGCGAAGTAATTTCTGTGGCAAGTGTTGCACCTTCGTTACGGTAGCGCTCTTCTGCCACGATGGCCGCCTGCGTGCAATCCGTGTAAACTGAGGCGAATGCTCGGTATCCGCGATTGAAGGCTGCGGTCAGTTTTTCCTTGCGCTGCGGCTCTCCATTCGTTTCGGAATCAAGCAGTTGCTGCATATCGGCCCGCCATTCGTCCGCCCCTGGCGCCTTGCAGAGCGTGCGCAGATAATGCACCGAGCCCAGAACCTCGGCCAGCCGCGCCAGCTTGTCGTCATAGGGTACGGTCGCAACCTGCGGCACGATCTCCTCCGGCGGCGGAGGCGTATTCTTGCCGTTCTGCGCCCCTCCTTGCGCCATTGTGGGACCGGCCCAGACGAGGCCGCCAAAGACGAGAGATGACAAAACAACGCGTCGAACGGGAATCATGCTCCCAGTTGATACAGGGAGCATGACAGGAACAAGGCGGATGCGGCAATTTCCACTTCTATTCTAGCGAGGGCCTCATTCGCCGGCCACCAGCCGCTCCGCGCATTCGAGCACGCTCTGCGGCACCGGCATGCGCCGGATCTCCTCCACGCTGTACCACCCGATCGCTGCCGCATCGTCAGCGGCTTCAGCCACCAGGTGGCGGTCCGCCTCGACGCGGAAGACGGAGAGGAAGAAATGGCTGCTGATGCTGCCATCGGGCGCATGCGTCTTCAGGTCATAGGTGGAAAACAGCAGCGGGTTTCGTGCCTGAATGCCGGTCTCCTCGAGGAATTCGCGCAGTGCCGTTTCTTCGGGCGTCTCTCCGGGTTCGCCTCGTCCACCGGGAAAGGCATACATATCGGCCGAAGGCGGGTTTCGCCTGAGCACGAGAAGGAATCGGCCATCACGTTCAAGGATGGCGGAAGAGGCGGGTTTGGCTTGGGAGGTCATTGCTTCGCACGCTTTGCTGTGATGGCGCCTTATCCCACGGGCGGCTCACCTTGCGCAACTGTCGGCATTGCGTGGAATATGGCGCCACGATTCCTGCGAGATGCCCGTGACCTACCTGATCTATGCCCTTGCCGCCCTCTTCGAAATTGCCGGCTGCTTCGCCTTCTGGGCTTGGCTGCGGCTCGCAAAGCCCGTCTGGTGGCTGGCGCCCGGCATGGTGTCGCTGGCCCTCTTTGCCTGGCTGCTGACGCTGGTGCCGAGCGAGGCGGCCGGGCGCACTTTCGCGGCCTATGGCGGCATTTACATCGTCGCCTCGCTGCTATGGCTCTGGCTGGTGGAAAACCGCGTCCCCGACCGCTGGGACGTCGGCGGCGCGATGGTCTGCCTCGCCGGCACGGCGATCATCCTCTTTGCACCGCGCAGTTAGAACAATTCCGCAAAAGATGTGCAGCGCCTCCCATTCGGAATTGCTTGAGGGCAAACCGCCTTGACCGATGTCGGGCACGATGCAAAGACATGCATATGTGCGGACGTTTTGCCCTGACAGAAGTGGTCAAGGATATCGCCGAAGCTTTCAGTCTTGCCGAACTGGAAGGCTTTCCGGCGCGTTACAATATTGCGCCGACGCAGCCGATTCTCGTCGTCATCGCCGGCGAGGGGCAGGAACCGGGCAGCAACCTGCCGGATCGCCGTGCGCTTCTGGTGCGCTGGGGTTTCACGCCGGGCTGGGTCAAGGATCCCAAGGAATTTCCGCTGCTGATCAATGCGCGTTCGGAAACTGCAATCGGCAAAGCCTCCTTCCGCGCCGCCATGCGCCATCGCCGCATCCTCATCCCGGCCTCCGGCTTTTATGAATGGCATCGCCCTTCGAAGGAAAGCGGCGAGAAGGCGCAGGCCTATTGGATCCGGCCGCGCCGCGGCGGCGTTATCGCCTTTGCCGGCCTCATGGAAACATGGTCCTCGGCCGATGGATCTGAGGTCGATACCGGCGCCATCCTGACGACCAAGGCCAACAGCGCGATCTCTTCGATCCATGACCGCATGCCCGTCGTCATCCAGCCGGAGGATTTTTCCCGCTGGCTGGACTGCAAGACGCAGGAGCCGCGCGAGGTCGTTGACCTGATGCAGCCGGTCCAGGAGGATTTCTTCGAGGCGATCCCGGTCTCCGACAAGGTCAATAAGGTCGCCAATATGGGGCCAGACCTGCAGGATCCAGTGCCGCTCGAAAAGGTGCTTAGGCCGCCGGAGAAGAAAGCATCTGACGACGGACAGCTCAGCTTTTTTTGAAACCCGAAGCCGCCGTCCTGTTAAATGGAAAACCCGGTGAGGCGCTTCTCTTGCAGTAGGTATTTGCCAAACCCGCCACATGGCGGGCTCCGGATGTCACTATCGGCATCGTTAGAGCCTGCTAGCAATCAGCCTGCTCATGCGCTTCTTCTCGCCCGCTTAGGCGAGCTTCTTGACCGTTACAGGCTTTGCCATCATCGAGGCCGCAGCCACGGCCTTGAGGCCGAGCGGGCGGTAGTTGGTCGCGAGATCCGGCTTGGCTGCCTGCTGCTGTTCCGACTTCTTCGAGGTCACGATACTCTCCTTACGTGTTTCTCTAGAATTTTATCTGTCTTGTTCTTTTGTCTTTAATAGCGACAAAAGAGAGGCATCGCCTATCAGGAAATGTAAACACAGACCATAATTCGCGAGGCTTAACCGAAGCCTGCGTTCGTTAATACTTACTTAATAAAGTAGATGCTCAGATGTGGCGACCGATGTCGTCCTCGCCGATACCGGGTTCCTCGATGGTCAGCGTGCCATATTTGCGCTTCCACTTTCGCGCGCCGAAGGGCAGCGAAACGAGGTAGGCGCAGACGGTAAAGACCATCACTTCCCAGGTAAAGCTCATCAGCATCGCGACATAGATCACGACACCGAGCATGGCCGGCAGCACGAGATCACGCCGCATCCGGCTTTCGGATTTACCGGACCAGACCGGCAGACGGCTGATGAGCAGGAAGGCGATCAGGACCGTGTAGCCCGAGGAGAGAAAGGCGAAGGTCCGGTCGGTGGTGAGGCCGAGGAAGCCGAGATAGACAGGCAGAAGCACCAGCATCGCGCCGGCCGGGGCCGGCACGCCGACGAAATATTCCGATTGCCAGGGCGCGCGGTTCTCGCGCTCCGACATCACGTTGAAGCGCGCCAGCCTGAGGCCGGCTGCGATCGTGTAGATGAGTGCGGCGATCCAGCCCAGAGAACGCGCCGCGTCAAGTGCATAGACATAGACCACGAGGGCAGGGGCGACGCCGAAATTGACGATATCGGCAAGCGAATCCATCTGCGCGCCGAATTTCGACGTGGCCTTCATCAGCCGCGCCACACGGCCGTCGATGCCGTCGAGGAAAGCGGCGACGAGCACCATGGCGACTGCCAGCTCATAGCGGCCTTCGAAGGCAAGCCGGATGCCGGTCAGACCGGCGCAGATGGCAAGGATGGTGATGAGGTTCGGAACGACGAGCCGGATCGGAATCTCACGCAGGCGCGGCCCGCGGGCCGAATCGTCGTTCGGGCCGTTCGGTTCGAAGGGCGGAAAGGGTGTTTCCATATCGCGCTCTCCTGGTATTAGCTGCGGCGGCTGATGACCGGACCCTTGGTCGAGGCGAATTCGGCGATAACAGTCTCGCCGGCAACCGCCGTCTGGCCGAGCGAGACGCGCGGCGCGGCACTCGCCGGCAGAAAGACATCGAGGCGCGAACCGAAGCGAATGAGGCCGAAACGCTCGCCGGCATCGAGAGGTTCGTTGGCATGCGAGAAGCAGAGGATACGCCGTGCCACGAGACCGGCGATCTGCACCACGCCGATCTGGCCGTGGTGGGTCTCGATCACGAGGCCGTTGCGCTCATTCTCTTCGCTCGCCTTGTCGAGTTCGGCATTCACGAAGGTGCCGGGGCGGTAGTTGATGCTGACGATGCGGCCGCGCATCGGCGCGCGGTTCACATGGCAGTTGAAGACGTTCATGAAGACGGAGATGCGCAGCATCGGTTCGTTGCCGAGGTTCAGCTCGGCGGGCGGCGTGACCATCTGGATCGAAGAGACCTTGCCGTCCGCTGGTGAAATGACGAGATCATCGTCCTGCGGCGTGACCCGCTCGGGATCACGGAAGAAATAGGCGCACCAGAGCGTCAGGATGAGGCCGATCCAGAAGAGCGGCTTGAAGATCCAGCCCAATACGAGCGACGCGACGAAGAAGGCGGCGACGAAGGGGTAACCCTCCTTGTGCACCGGAACGATCGTGTTGCGAACCGTATCGAACAAGCTCATGAATGCCGGCCTCCTGTCGTTTTTCGTATCCGCTGGTTACAGAAAAACGACAGGAGGAGCAATGGCACGGATCTCAGGCCGCCTCCAGCGCGTCGGTTCTGAACAACAAAACCGACGATCTCGCCCGTTTGCGGCGCTAGCTCGCCGGCGCTAGCCGGTTGACGATGCCGAGCTCGTCGCTTTCGCGAACCTGCTTAAGATGCTCTTCGGCCTGTGTCGCTTCGCGCTGGCGGCTCCACATCGAGGCATAGAGGCCGTTCTGTTCGAGAAGAGCCGCATGCGTGCCGCGCTCGGCAATCTCACCGCTCTTCAAGACGATGATCTCGTCGGCACCGATCACGGTAGACAGGCGGTGGGCGATGACCAGCGTCGTGCGGTTCTTGGAAACCACATCGAGTGCTGTCTGGATTTCCCGCTCTGTCGTCGTGTCGAGCGCCGAGGTCGCCTCGTCGAGGATCAGGATCGGCGGGGCCTTCAGGATGGTGCGGGCGATCGCCACGCGCTGCTTTTCGCCGCCGGAAAGCTTCAGCCCGCGTTCGCCGACCTTGGTTTCGAACCCCTCCGGCAGCATTTCGATGAAATGCCCAATCTGGGCGATTTCAGCGGCCTGCTTCACCTCGGCTTCGCTGGCCGAAGGGCGGCCATAGCGGATATTGTAAGCAACCGTGTCGTTGAAGAGCACCGTATCCTGCGGCACCATGCCGATCACCGAGCGCAGGCTCTTCTGCGTGATCGTGCGGATATCCTGTCCGTCGACAGTGATGGAGCCGCCCTGGATATCGTAGAAGCGATAAAGCAGGCGCGAGAGTGTCGATTTGCCGGCACCCGAGGGGCCGACGACGGCAACCGTTTTGCCCGCCGGCACCTCGAAGGAAATGCCTTTCAGGATCGGCCGGGCCGGATCATAGGCGAAATGTACGTCCTTGAAGGAGATGGCGCCCTGGCCGATGGCAAGATCCTTCGCGTCGGGCGCGTCCAGCACTTCGGCCTTCACTTCCAGAAGATCGAACATCTGCTCGATGTCGATCAGTCCCTGACGGATTTCGCGATAAACGAAACCGATGAAGTTCAGCGGCACGGAAAGCTGCAGCAGCATGGAATTGACGAAGACGAAATCGCCGACCGTATGTTCGCCGCTCTGCACCGACCAGGCCGAGAGAACCAGCATGATCGTCGTGCCGATGCCGAAGATCACGCCCTGGCCGAAGTTCAGCCAGCCGAGCGAGGTCCAGACGTCGGTTGCCGCCTTCTCATAACGCTCCATCGACTTGTCGAAGCGCTTGGCCTCCATCTCTTCATTGCCGAAATATTTGACGGTCTCGAAGTTGAGGAGGGAGTCGATCGCCTTGGTATTGGCGTCCGTATCGCTGTCGTTCATCGCCCGGCGGATGGAGATGCGCCAGTCGGAAGCGCGGATCGTGAACCAGATATAGGCCCAGACGGTAAAGGCGGTCACGGCGAGATAGGAAAAGCCGTAGCCCCACCAGAAGATCGCCGCCGTCAGCACGAATTCGATGACCGTCGGAATCGAGTTCAGGATCGTGAAACGCACGATCGTTTCGATGCCCTTGGTGCCGCGCTCGATGATGCGCGAAAGCCCGCCCGTCTTGCGCTCCAGATGGAAGCGCAGGGAAAGCTCATGCATATGTACGAAGGTGCGGTAGGCAAGCTGGCGCACCGCATATTGGCCGACGCTGGCAAAGAGCGAGTCTCTGAGCTGGTTGAGGCCGAGCTGGATGAGGCGCGTCAGGTTATAGGCGATGACGAGGGCGGTGGCGCCGATCAGCAGCGGCGGCAGCGTGCCTTGCAGGTCCATCCTGCCGTTCAGCGCATCGGTGGACCACTTGAAGAAATAGGGCACCAGCAGCAGGACGAACTTCGAGATCAGCAGGTAGACCGAGGCCCATACGACCCGCATCCTGAGATCCGGCCTATCCTTCGGCCACATATAAGGCCAGAGATTGTAGAGCGTTCCCAACAGGTTGGAGTCTGAAACTGTCTTGCCGTTTGCCATGCTTTTCTCCAGCCCGGCGGGCCGCTATCGCCGCGGCTTGTCGCCGCTCCCGCGAGATATGCCACCGGCTGGCGGATTACAACATTGACAGGGATTTTATAGGCGAGGTGTTGCGCGCCGGCCCTAACGAAAACGGCGGCCGATGGGCCGCCGTTTTTGATTTAGAGATGCCCGCCCGAGAGCCGCTTGCGATGCAGCTCCTCGGCATTCGGAAGCGCATCCTTCGGCAGGCCGAAGACCTGGCCCGGACGGATGCGGTCCGGATTGAGGATCTTGTCCTCATTGGCGATGTAGATCGTCGTATAGCGCACACCAAGGCCATAGGTACGCCGGGAGATCTGCCAGAGCGTATCGCCACGGCGGATGATGACCGCGTTGTTGTTTGCCGTCAGCGGCGCCTGCTCGATCGTCTTTGGCTGGCTGGCGTCCGATACCTCGTTTGAGGGCATCGGCGCGACATTGACACCGGGAACCGTCAGTTCGGCGATGATCGAGCCGAGCTTGTCGAGTGCCGCGCCGACCGACTTGGCATCCTTCGGCAGGCTCTGCAGCATTGTCAGCGCATTTGCCGCAACCTGTGAGGCGGAAGCCGATGCCTGCTTGAAGGCGTCGGTCGCATCGATGCCCGGACGGAAGTCGACGAGCGCGCGCAGCGCGAACTCGGTGGCCGAGCGGGCTGCCGCAAGCTGCTCCGCACCCGGCACCTTGCCGTCGGCGAACAGGCCCTTCAACAGGCCGAAGGCTTTCGTCGCATCGCCCTTGAGTTTGCCGAGATGGCCCTCGTCGAGCGGCACCGTCGCCTGATTGACATTATTGCCGGACTGCGCAGCAACCGTTACCTGATCGCCTTCAGGACGGTTGAAATTGACGGTCGCGCGGATGAGGACCTTGCCCGTCCCGTCGACGACATCGACACGAATCTTGTGATCGCCGACCGGGAGGTCCATCGCGCCGCTGATAACGAAGTGACCATCCGGCTCCGCCGTATCCTGGCCGATCAGCGCATCATCGGCGTAACCGATAACCTTGGCATTGGCGCGCGCCGTGCCGGCCACGAAGATCTTGTTGCCTTCGATCTCCACGGCAGTGATCACCACATCGGCAACAGCCTCGGTGCCCTGCTGAGTGCCGGGAAGAGCAGGTGCGGTTTTGCCCGCATCATCAGATATCATGGGCATATTCGGCGTCTGCATCGCGACCTGGTCGTTCGGAGCACCATTATTGGGGGCAGGCTGCGTGTTGTCAGCAGCCGGTGGCTGGGCGTTGGCGACTTCAGCCTTCGGCGCCGTGATGATGCGGCTTGCTGTGCCCGGCTTGGAAACCATGGCGAGCAACTCGCTGCCGCTGCCGTCCTTCGGCACGGAAACGGTCGCAACTTCTTCAGACAGCGTGGTCTTGCCGTCCTTTCCGGTTACCTTCAGCACGAGCTGGTGGTCGCCGGCCGGAAGCGGATTGTCGAGAACGACAGCAAAATCGCCGGTGCCGTCGACATCGGTCGTCACGACCACCTTGTCGCCGTCGAGCACTTCCAGCTTGCCATGCGGCTCGGCCGAACCGGCAATGACGGTCGAACCATCCGGCTCGACACGCAGCACGTCGAAAGCAGGGACCTTCGGGCCGGTGCTGGCAGCGGTATCGGCAGCGGGAGCAGTCTGGCTATTGGCCGCGGCCGGCTGGCCGGCTGGCTCCGGCGCACCGGTCAGCGCGGCTTCGGCCCGTGCGAGGGCGGCCAACGCATCAGCCGCATTTTCAGGGAGATTCTGGATGATGTCGCGCGCCTTGCCCGCACCTTCCTTGGCCTTGGAGACGAGGCTTGCGGTGGTGGTGTCGAGACCTTCCGGGGCAGCGAAATCGACGATCGTGCTCAGCGTATTCACGGCAGCGGTTTTGGCGCCTGCAAGCGCATCGGCGGCGGGCACCTTGCCGTCCGCAAACAGCGCCTTCAGGCTGGAGAGAGACCGCACGGCATCGGCAGTGAGGCTGCCGATCTTCTGGGCGGCTTCTGTGGCATCCGCGGCAGCCGAGCGGGAAGTCTTAGACGCTTCGTTAACCGTGTTGTTGACCTCGGTGCCGGCCTGATTGATAGCGTCACCAACCTTCGCCACATCAGAGCCGAGCCGGGGCATGACGAAAAACACCATCAGTATGATTGCGATTACGAGCACTGCGAGGGCCAGCAAGCCGGCACGGTTTTTCATCATTGCGTCTCCAAAGGCGGCAAATTGCCGTAGTATTCAGAAATTGCTAGCGATTCCCGTTGCTTTGCACAAGCATTCAAAGCAAATAGGCAAGCTCCGGAAGCCGCTTTTCAGTCAATTTTCTTGACTGCATTGAAATGGAATAGTTGTTTTTCCCTTATGACCGAACAATCTGTACCGATTCGATCCATTTGCGTTTACTGCGGCTCTCGGCCGGGACGCGATCCTTCCCATATGGCGGCCGGCCGCGCGCTCGGAAAAGAGATCGCGGAATATGGCCTTCGCCTCATCTACGGCGGTGGCACTAAGGGCATTATGGGTGCTGTGGCCAGCGGGACCCTATCCAACGGCGGTCAGGTGACGGGCATCATTCCCGAGTTCCTGATCGATATGGAGGCGACTCGCCATTCGCTCGGCCAACTCAACGAGCTTATTGTAACCCCTGACATGCATGCGCGCAAACACACGATGTTCGAGCGCTCGGATGCCTTCGTGGCCTTGCCGGGCGGTATCGGCACGCTGGAAGAGATCGTCGAGATCATGACCTGGGCGCAGCTCGGCCGTCACGAAAAGCCGATGGTCTTCGCAAATGTCAACGGCTTCTGGGATCCGATGATGGAGCTTCTGCGCCACATGACGGGCGAGGGCTTCCTGCACACTGCCCATCGCGTGCAGCCGCTGGTCATCGACGAGATCTCGGGCATCATCCCGGCCATCATGGCGCAGGCGGCAGAGCTTGCCGCCGACCGTGACGGCGAGGATGACGTGATCTCGAAGATGTAACCCGCCAAAGCAATTCCAGCAAAAGTGCGTAGCGGTTTTGCGTCCGGAATTGCGTGCCGACAGGCGCGGGCTTAACGTCCGCGCGTTGTCCTCAACATAGACCAGCTGTAGAAGAACAGGCCTGCCCAGATCAGCGGGAAGGCGATCATGCGCGCCGTATCCAGCTCTTCCCCGAACCCGAAAACGGCGATGAGGAAGATCATGGTCGGCGCGATATACTGCATGATGCCGATGGTCGAGAGCTTCAGCAGCTTGGCGCCGTTGGCGTAGATCATCAGCGGTACGGCCGTGATCAGCCCGCAGCCAAGCAAAAGGGCGGTATCGCTAAGGCCCGTGCGGTACAGATGCCCTTCGCCGCTGACGAATTCCAGGTAGAGGATATAGAGCAGGGCTGGCAGGCTGAGGATCAGCACCTCCAGGAAGAAGCCCTGGTTCGGCCCGAGCGGCAGCGTCTTGCGAAACAGCGCATAGAAGCCCCAGCTGATCGCCAGCGTCAGCGCCACCCAGGGAATGCCGCCGCTATCGAAGGCGAGCACCACGACCGCAAGGCCGGCAAGGCAGATCGCCGCGATCTGCATCGGCTGCAGCTTCTCCTTGAGCAGCACGGCGCCGAGAAAAATACTGAAGAGCGGATTGATAAAGTAGCCCATGGCTGCATCGAGCGAATGGCCGGCGCCGATCGCCCAGACATAGGTGCCCCAGTTCACGGTGATCAGCGCCGCGGTCATCATTGCCATGGCGAGCATGCGCGGTGAACGCAGCGCAATGGCGATATCCTGCGTGCGTCCCAGCACCAGAAGCACGATGCCGGCGAGCGGCAGCGACCAGATGATACGGTGGGCGATGACTTCGGCCGGTGAAATATGCGCCAGAGCCTTCATGTAGATCGGCAGGAAGCCCCACAGAAGATAGGCCGTCAGCGCGAAGGCAAAGCCGCGTGGACTGTCTTCGTTCTTGATGAGGGGGGCGCTTGCATCGGCAGACATCGGGTGTTTCCATCTTTGTTCTGTTTCTGATCCGGATTAGCTTAAGCGGCGTGAATAGGCCAATTCATTTCAGTGAATGGATCCGCATGCGCCTGGCAAAGCGGGAGGCAAGCATGGACGAAACGGAACTGGCGATTTGCCGGCAAGCCTATGCCACTCAAATGCTGGCGAAGATGGGCATCGTGGGCGACGAGCGGCTGCGAGAGGCCTTTGCCACAGTGCCACGTGAGGATTTCCTGGACCCGCCGCCGTGGCGCATGGCAAACGGGGCCGGCTATCAGGATATGCCGTCGACCGATCCCGTCATCCTCTATCAGGATGTTCTGATTGCGCTGCAGGAGGGAAGGCAGGTCAACAACGGCAGCCCCTCGCTTCATGCGCTCGGCCTCCACTGGCTGGCACCTCAACCCGGCGAGACAGCCTGCCACATCGGCGCCGGCGGCGGTTATTACACCGCCATGCTGTCGCATCTGGTGGGCAGCGGCGGCCATGTCGCGGCGATCGAATATGACCTGGATCTCGCCGCCCGCGCCGCCGCCAACCTGGCTCCCTATGGCAATGTCGAGGTTGTCTGCGGCAACGGCCTGGAATGGCCGCAATCGCCGGCCGACGTGATCTACGTCAATTTCGGGGTCCACAGGCCGGCCGAAGCCTGGATCGACAATCTCGCCATCGGCGGCAGGCTGATCTTTCCGCTCTGCGCTCCCTCGCGGGATGGCAACGACAATTTGCGGCCACGCAGCGCGCGCGGCGGCTTTTTCCTGATTCAGCGCAAGCCCGAGCACTATCGCGCCCGTTATTTGAGCCCCACCGTCTTCGTCTGGGGCCATGGCGCGACCGGCACGATAGAGACCTACAAGGTGCTGGACTCCACATTCCGGCAGGGCGGCATGGGAAAGGTCACGCGGCTGCGCTGGAAAGAGCCGAAGCAGGAGGACGAATGGTATTCGGAGGAGGATTGGGGCCTCCTATAGATCATTTCCGTTTTTCTTCGAAACACGGAAATGATCTATCTCTTTATTTTCGCGCAATTCCGGACGCAAAACCGCTGCACACTTTTGCTGGAATTGTTTTAGCTCACTCGGCCGCGATCTTGCCGGCGAGCTGCCGGTTCTTCATCAGCTTGTAGATGACCGAATCCATCAGCGCCTGGAACGAGGCGTCGATGATATTTTCGGATACGCCGACCGTCCACCAGCGCACGCCGCTGGAATCGGTGGATTCGATCAAAACGCGGGTGATGGCCTCGGTGCCGCCATTGAGGATGCGCACCTTGAAATCGGCGAGCACGAGATCATCGATCTCGTGCTGATACTTGCCGAAATCCTTGCGCAGCGCCAGATCGAGCGCGTTGACTGGTCCCTCGGCTTCCGCAACCGACATCAGCGTCTGGCCGTCGATGGCGATCTTCACCACGGCTTCGGAGACGATCTTGATGCGGCCGTGGGAATCGAAGCGTCTTTCGATCATCACCCGGAAGCCGTCGATGGTGAAGAAGTTTGGAATGGTGCCCATGGTACGGCGCGCCAGAAGCTCGAAGCTTGCATCCGCACCTTCATAGGCATAGCCGGATGCCTCGCGCTCCTTGACGATGGAGATCAAGAGATCGAGCTTCGGATCGTCCTTGGCGACATCAATGCCGCGCCGCCTCAGCGCATTGATGAAATTCGCCTTGCCGCCCTGATCCGAGACCATGACCTTGCGGAAATTGCCTACACTTTCCGGCGGCACGTGCTCGTAAGTACGCGGATCCTTCAGCAGCGCCGAGGCGTGGATGCCGGCCTTCGTGGCGAAGGCAGACGCGCCGACATAGGGCATCTGATGATCCGGTGAGCGGTTGAGCAACTCGTCGAAGGCGTGCGACAAGCGGGTGAGATTGGTCAGCCTGTCAGCATCGATCGCAGTTTCGAAACGCGTGTTGTAGGCGCTCTTCAGCGCCAATGTCGGGATCAATGTCACCAGATTGGCATTGCCGCAGCGCTCGCCGACGCCGTTCAGCGTGCCCTGGATCTGGCGCACGCCCGCCTCGACGGCGACCAGAGAATTGGCGACCGCCTGGCCGGTATCGTTATGCGCATGGATGCCGAGACAGTGCCCCGGTACGCCGAAGGCAATCACGGCCTCGACGATAGCGCGCACTTCCGGCGGCTGCGTGCCGCCATTGGTGTCGCAGAGCACCACCCAGCGCGCGCCGTTCTCATAGGCGGTCCTGGCGCAGGCGAGCGCATATTCCGGATTGGCCTTGTAGCCGTCGAAGAAATGCTCGCAGTCGACCAGCGCTTCCTTGCCGGCGGCAACAGCGGCCTTGACGCTTTCGGCGATGCATTCGAGGTTTTCCTCGTTGGTGCAGCCGAGCGCCACCTGCACATGGTAATCCCAGCTCTTGGCGACGAAACAGATCGCGTCGCTGCGCGCCTGCAGCAGGCCAGCGATGCCCGGATCGTTTGAGGCGGAAACACCGGGGCGTTTCGTCATGCCGAAGGCGACGAAGGAGGCCTGGTTCGTGCGCTTCTCGGCGAAGAAGGCAGTATCGGTCGGGTTCGCACCCGGATAACCGCCCTCGATATAGTCGAGCCCGAACTCGTCCAGCATGCTTGCAATCGCAATCTTGTCCTCGACGGAAAAGTCGATGCCGGGCGTCTGCTGTCCGTCCCGGAGCGTCGTATCGAAGAGGTAGATTCTTTCGCGTGTCATGGGTGTTTCCTGTCGCCGCTTGCGGCCTTTATTGTTTTCCTGCGAACCGGTCCGTCGCCCGGATCAGCTGATCGAGAATACCGGGCTCTGAAAAGGCATGGCCCGCGCCCTCGATCAGGTGGAATTCGGCCTTCGGCCATGCCTTGTGCAGCAACCAGGCATATTTGGCCGGGCAGGGCATGTCATAACGCCCGTGCACGATGACGCCAGGGATATCCTTCAGCTTATAGGCATCGCGCAGCAATTGACCTTCATCCATCCAGCCGGCATGGACGAAGAAGTGGTTCTCGATGCGCGCAAAGGCATAGGCGAACTCGGCTTCCTCGAACTTGCCGCTGGTCGATTTCTCTGGCAGCAGCGTGATCGTCTCGCCTTCCCAGATGCTCCAGGCCTGCGCCGCCTTCAGCGCTACGGCCCTATCAGGACCGGTGAGGCGCCGGTTATAGGCGAGCATCATCTCATGGCGTTCTTCAGGCGGGATGGGTGCGACAAAGCGCTCCCACTTGTCCGGGAACATCTCGGAGACGCCGAACTGATAGTACCAGTCGAGTTCGGCCCGCGTCAGTGTATAGATGCCGCGCACGACGAGTTCGGAAACGTGTTCCGGATGTTTCTCGGCGTAGGCAAGCGCCAGCGTGGAGCCCCAGGAACCGCCGAAGACCTGCCATCTGTCGACGCCGGCCATCTCGCGCAGCCGCTCGATATCGGCAACGAGGTGCCAGGTCGTGTTGGCTTCGAGGCTCGCATGCGGGGTCGACTTGCCGCAGCCGCGCTGGTCGAACAGCAGGACGTCATAAAGCTTTGGATCGAACACGCGGCGATGCGCAGGCGAAATGCCGCCGCCCGGACCGCCATGCAGGAAGACCGCCGGCTTGGTGCCTGGCATGCCGCAGCGTTCCCAATAGATCACGTGGCCATCGCCGACATCGAGATGGCCGGAAGCATAGGGTTCGATCTCAGGATAAAGCGTGCGCAGCACTTCGGTCATATCTTCACGCCTTTTGCCGGCCAGACGGCGGTATCATGATCGGGATGCTGGAAGGAGATGATCGCCTCCTGCCGGGAATAGAAATCCGGATCCGTATGAACCGGTGCGTCGAAGATCGTCTCGACCCAGGGCAGGCGGGCATCATAATTGACCTGGATCTGCGGGGCGAGGTCGCTGCGGTCGTCGAAGGTGCCGATCGCAAGCTCCAGCCCGCCCGGATGGCGATAAGTCATCGGCGTGCCGCAATCTCGGCAGAAGCCACGCTCGATATTGACCGAGGACTGAAAATAGGTGGGTTCGCCGCGTGTCCACTCCATGCCTTCCTCCGGCGCCGTCACCAGCGCTGAAAAGAAGCCGCCGAACTGCTTCTGGCACATGCGGCAATGGCAGATGGACGGGCGTCCGAGCTTGCCTGATATGCGGAAGCGCACAGCGCCGCATTGGCAGCCGCCTGTTCTTGTCGTCTCGGTCATGGATGAGCTCCGGGTGGCCAGTGGGATGTATCGTGGTCGGGATGCTGGTGATTGCTCGCCGCGATCCTGTCCTCGCGATCGGTTGTTTCCGGTTCCGGTTCGACTGGCAAGCCGTCGATCGCATGAAACCAGACCATTTTGCTGTCGAGGTTGGATTGCATGACGGGCTTTACAGCTTGCGGGTCATCCAGCGAGCCGAGCGCGATGTTGATGGAGTCGGCATCGGGAATATCGTAGAAAAGCGGCGTGCCGCAGTCGCCGCAAAAGCCGCGCCGCACGAGACCGGAGGAGTGAAACCATTTCGGCTCGCCGCGCGTCAGCTCGAAATCGACCCGCATCACCCCTGCAAGCGGCAGGAAATAATTGCCGGCGGCCTTCTGGCACATGCGGCAGTGGCAGATATGCGGATAGTCGAGTTCGCCACTCGCCCGATAACGAACCACACCGCACTGGCATCCGCCGGTCAGTCCCATCTTTGTCGTCAAGCGTGATCCTCCGACGGCCAGACCGGCGTATCATGGTCTGGATGCTGATAAGAGACGATCTCGTGGAGGAAGGAGCCTGCGGCGAGATCCGCCTCGGTCCGTTCTCCAGGCAGTTTGTGCAGATGGTCGACGAAGGCGATCTTGCCTTCCACGCCCCACTGAATGGTCGGCGGCAGCAGCGACGGATCATCGAACGCGCCGGCGGCAATCGCCATCCCGTCCGGAGCTTCATATGTCAGAGGCGTGCCGCAATCGCTGCAGAAGCCGCGGCTGACGAAATTCGAGGAGCGGAAGGTCTTGCGCTGCCCTCTGGTCCATTCGAATTCCATTCCGCGCACGGAAACCAGCGGCGCGTAGTAGGCGCCGAACGCCTTCTGGCACATGCGGCAATGACAGATCGACGAATCCCGCGGCGTACCCCGCACCCGGAACCGGATCGCTCCGCATTGGCATCCGCCGGTGTAAGCGTTGGTCATGGCAGATCCTTTCCGATGGTGCGGATGATGTGGCTGCACACGTTATCGATATCTTTGAGAATATCGTCATTCCAGAAACGTAGGACGGTCCAGCCGTCGGACCGGAGGCGTTCGGTCCGCGCGTGGTCGTGGGAAATGTTCTCCTTAAGCCCATGCTGCGAGCCATCTACCTCGACAATCAGGCGATGGGTTGGGCAGGCGAAATCAACGATATAGCCGGCAATCGGCAATTGCCTGCGGAAGCCGAGACCCATCAGACGGTGGGCACGAAGTTCGTTCCAAAGCTTCAGTTCGGCATCGGTCATAGCTTTGCGCATACGCCGAGCGTTTGCCCGCCGCTGCGGGGGAACTGTCGTATGCGATATGTCCGGTCTCTCGCTCTTGGCTACACCCCCCTCTGCCCTGCCGGGCATCTCCCCCACAAGGGGGGAGATCGGCAAGACGCGACAGCGTCGCCAAATCTCGCCGGTGTACCAAGCAGTTGTCGCAGATCGATACGGATGATTAGGGCGAGCGGACGCCCCCAGCCAATCTCCCCCCTTGTGGGGGAGATGCCCGGCAGGGCAGAGGGGGGTATGTCTCGCCACCCAAAGCATCCTACCGCTTTACCTCCCACGTCGTCACGCGTTCACCCGTTTCCGGATCCTTGCCATCCTTGAGCTGGATCCCTTCGGCTGCAAGCGTATCGCGGATCTTGTCGGCCTCCGCGAAATTCTTCGCCTTCAAGAGTTCCAGCCGCGCCTTGACCCGCGCATCGATTTCCGCTGCCACGGCCTCGTCGATCTCGGTCTTCTTCGGCAGTACGCCGAGCAGGGCGGCACTGGCGGCGAAGACGGCAGGGTCTCCGGATTGGGCGAGCGCATGCAGCGCCTGGACAGCGGCGACCGTATTGAGGTCATCAGCCAGCGCATTCAGCACGGTCTCGTCCGGCTTGGCATCACCGGGTTCGGCCGCTGGCCATTTGGCAAGCAGCCGCTCGGCTTCCTCGAGCCGTTTGACCGAGAAGTCGATTGGCTCGCGGTAATGCGTCATCAGCATCGCAAGACGCAGCACTTCGCCCGGCCACTGGCGGCCGGCGAATGTCTCCGTGTGCAGCAGCTCGTAGATGGTGACGAAATTGCCTTCGGACTTCGACATCTTGCGGCCCTCGACCTGCAGGAAGCCGTTATGCATCCAGACATTCGCCATCACGGTCGTCCCATGGGCGCAGCGCGACTGCGCGATCTCGTTTTCATGATGCGGGAAGATCAGGTCCAGCCCGCCGCCGTGAATATCGAAGACGTCGCCGAGATAGCGCCCGCTCATGGCCGAGCACTCGATGTGCCAGCCGGGACGACCACGACCCCACGGGCTTTCCCAGCCAGGCTCGTTGTCGTCCGACAGTTTCCAGAGCACGAAGTCGCCGGGGCTCTTCTTGTGCGCATCGACGGCAACACGGGCGCCCGCCTGCTGCTCATCGAGATTGCGCTTCGAAAGCCGGCCGTAATCGGCCATCGACTTCGTATCGAACAGTACCTCGCCTGATGCCTGATAGGCGTGGCCGCGGGCAATCAGTCGTTCGATGATCTCGATCATCTCAGCGATATTGTCGGTGGCGCGCGGCTGGACCGTCGGCTCGAGCGAGCCAAGTGCCAGGGCATCGTCAAGAAACTGCTTCTCGGTCTTTTCCGTGACCGCCCGGATCGCTGCATTCAGCGACAGGCCCGGATAGTCGCGCAGCGCCCGTGCGTTGATCTTGTCATCGACATCGGTGATGTTGCGGGCATAAGTGACGTGGCTCTCGCCATAGACATGGCGCAACAGGCGGAACAGCACGTCGAAGACAATGACCGGTCGCGCATTGCCGATATGGGCGTAATCATAGACCGTCGGGCCGCACACATACATGCGGACGTTTTCGGCATCGATCGGCTTGAAGACCGATTTCTCCCGCGTCAGCGTATTGTACAGCTTCAGTTCCGGCGTGCCGCCCATTCCACTCTCCTAAAATGCATATGCAGAAAATACCACCACCGACAGGCCGAGGCGTTTCGCATCTTGGACATTTGGGAGACGAAAACGGCCAGGCCAGCTTTGGGCTAGCGAATAATTTTCCGGCAAATAATGCAGGTAACCGTTTTCATGCGGAAGGTTATGGCTCGGGTGATGAAAAAGGTCAAGGGTCAGAACTTCCTGAGATGCCATTGCCAGGGCCCCGAAAATTTTGAGAGAGAGGGAGTGTATAGGGCACGTCCACGCGGTTGTGCGTCGGACCGAAGATCTTGTTCAGAGGCTACGAATGTTTGGCTTGTTTAGGAAGGGTTCCAAGAGCATGGTTGTTGTCGCCACGCTCAATGCCCGCCTCCAACCAATGGATAGGCGCGAGCTGGAGGATGCTTTTGATGCCTTTATGGCAGAGAAAAAGCACGGTATGCGGGTTGTCGGCGGTGGCACGCTGCAGGCGGCAAGTGGTGAGATTGCGAAATGCGACATCGAGATCGAGGTCGATAATCCCACGGATGCCAGACTGACGCTTTTAACCGAAGTTTTGGAATCGATGCTGGCTCCGGCTGGATCGATCTTACTGATTCCAGATCAGCGGCGGAGCATCAATTTTGGACGGCAACATGGCCTCGCGGTTTACGTGAACGGCACGGAATTGCCGGCTTCTGTCTATGAAGAATGCGATATCAATCACGTGGTGGCCGAGTTCTCACGGCTTCTCGACGGCGCCGGAGTCGTTGCCAGCAATTGGCAGGGACCACGGGATACAGCGCTCTACATTTACGGCAGGGATTTCGAGACGATGTTATCGCACCTTAAGCCCTTTATCGAAAGCTACCCACTGCTAGAACGCTGCCGGATCGAGAGGATCGCCTGAAACGATCGGTCCTTGCGGCAAGGTCATCCCGGCAGTTGATAATCCACCAGCTTGTTCTCGCGAACGATGAACAGCTTGCCCGTCTCGGTCACGCCGGGGCCGAGCAAGGGAAGGATTGCTTTCGCCACCTCGGAAGGGTGCGGCAGGCTCATCGGGTCTTCACCCGGAACCGCCTGCGCGCGCATGGCGGTGCGCGTGGCGCCCGGATCGACGCTGGTTATGCGCAGCGGTGTCGATTGCGTCTCGCCGGCCCAGGTGCGGGCAAGCGCCTCGACGGCTGCCTTGGAGGCGGAATAGGCACTCCAGAAAGGCCGACATTTGTGGGCCGCGCCCGACGACATGATGACCGCGCGGCCTGCATCCGAGCGGGTCAGCAAGGGATCGACCGAACGGATCAGCCGCCAGGTGGCATTCACGTTAATGTTCATCACCTTCTCGAAGACCTTCGCCTCGATATGGCCGATCGGAGAGATGACACCGAGCACGCCGGCATTAGCAACGAGAATGTCGAGCTTGCCCCAGCGCTCGAAGATCGAGCCGCCAAGGCGGTCGATCGCTTCCATGTCGGCGAGATCGAAGGGAACCAGCGTCGCGGAACCGCCCACGGCCTTGATGGCATCATCGAGTTCTTCCAGGCCGCCGACGGTGCGGGCACAGGCAATCACATGCGCGCCGGCCTTGGCGAGTTCGAGTGCCGTGAAATAGCCGATGCCGCGCGATGCGCCTGTTACCAGCGCGATCTTGCCTTCAAGATTGATGTTCATCTGCCCCGGCTCCGGATGTGCTTGAAAAGATAAGGGGCGCAATAAGCGCCCCAGATAGGAAAGTCAAAGTGGAAGCGGCTCAGCCGTTGCTGGCAAGCATGGAAATCTTGTTGCCCATGGACTCGCCGTTCTTGTCGAGCAGGCGGGTCGGATAGTCACCGGTGAAATAATGGTCGGTGAACTGCGGGCGGGCCGGATTGCGGTCTTCGCCGCCGACGGCACGATAAAGGCCGTTGATCGACAGGAAGGCCAGCGAATCCGCACCGATATATTTGGCCATGGCTTCGACATCGGCATACTGATTGGCCAGGAGCTTGTCGGCGTCGGGCGTATCGATGCCGTAGAAATCCGGGAAGAAGATCATCGGGCTCGCGACGCGGATATGCACTTCCTTGGCGCCGGCTTCACGGATCATCTGTACGATCTTCAGCGAGGTTGTGCCGCGCACGATGGAATCATCGACAAGCACCACGCGCTTGCCCTCGATCATCGCCCGGTTGGCGGAATGCTTCAGCTTCACGCCAAAGGCGCGGATCTGCTGCGTCGGCTCGATGAAGGTGCGGCCGACATAGTGGTTGCGGATAATGCCATATTCGAAGGGAATGCCGCTTGCCTGCGCATAGCCGAGCGCCGCAGGCGTGCCGCCGTCGGGAACAGGCACGATCACGTCGGCATCGACAGGCGATTCCTTGGCGAGGTTCATGCCCATGTTCTTGCGCGTCGTATAGACGTTGCGGCCGCCGACGACCGAGTCCGGACGGGCGAAATAGACATATTCGAACAGGCAGAGGCGTTCCGGCTGCGGCTTGCTGGGCTTGCGCGCATCGATGCTGATCGAGCCATCGGGCTGGATTTCGCAGATGACGACTTCGCCATTCTCCACGTCGCGGATGAACTTGGCGCCGATAATGTCGAGTGCGCAGGTTTCCGAGCAGAAGATCGGCTTGCCGTCGAGTTCACCCATGACCAGAGGGCGGATGCCGGTGGGGTCGCGCGCGGCAATCAGCTTCGTGCGCGTCATGGCGAGCATCGAATAGCCGCCTTCCATCTGGCGGATGGCATCGATGAAGCGATCGGTTGTGGAGGTGTGGCGGGAGCGGGCGATGAGATGGAGGACGACTTCGGTATCTGATGTCGACTGACAGATGGCGCCGGTTGCGATGATCTGGCGGCGCAGCGTCAGGCCGTTGGTGAAATTGCCGTTATGGGCAATGGCGATGCCGCCTTCTTCCAGCTCGGCAAAGAGCGGCTGCACGTTGCGCATCGCCACTTCGCCTGTCGTCGAGTAGCGCGTATGGCCGATCGACATGCTCCCGGGCAGGCGGGCCAGCGTCATCGGGTTGGTATAGTGGTCGCCGACGAGGCCCATATGGCGTTCCTGATGGAAGCGCTTGCCGTCGAAGGAGACGATACCGGCCGCTTCCTGCCCGCGATGCTGAAGCGCATGCAGGCCGAGCGCGGTCAGCGCTGCCGCATCAGGATGTCCCAGAATTCCGAAAACGCCGCATTCTTCGTGCAGCGTATCTCCGTCGAGCGGATCGTCAATCGGGAAGGAATGGGACTGGTTCATTTCTGCGGGCCTCTGCTCTCACAAGAATGGATCGGCTTTTCCAGTAGCATGATACCGGAAAAAATGCTGCTTTCCGATAAGTTCATGCTGAATGACACCTGCCTCAAAGCCCGCTTACCGGCTCTGAAACGGCTGAGGCCCGGCAGAGCGAAATGCCCGGCCGGACCTTTGGTCTTACGTCCCGCTCAAATGGCAATTGCCAGGCCGCGGGTCAAGCGAGTGAACACTGCGTCAATTCGATGGCTGCTGTGCGCCATTGTTAGGCGCGGGTGCTGCGTCTTCCGCCGGAGCCTGATCGTTGGCCGGCGCATTCTCTTCCGTCGGCTTCGCGCCGCCAAGCTTCTCGGTAATGCTCTTCTGGATCATCTGGGCGAATTCATCCGGCAGGACCGCCTGCAGGCGAACGACGAGAGAATCCAGGAACGGCTTCGATTTGGCATTGTTGACCCAGGCCGGGCGATGATCGGCATCGACCAGCCAGTTCCAGAAGGCAACGGCGACGACGAGCAGAAGTATGCCGCGCGCCGCACCGAAGAGGAAGCCCAAAGTGCGGTCGAGCGCGCCGATGCGGCTGTCGATGATGAAATCGGCGACCTTCATGGTGATAAAGGAGATGACGATCAGCGCGATCAGGAAGACGACGGCGGCCGAACCGACGATGGCGATGCGGTCATCGTCAGTATATTTCTTCGCGTAAGGCACGAGATAGGGGTAGAGATAGTAGGCTGCTGCTGCCGAGCCGCCCCAGCTCGCAATTGAAAGAATTTCGCGCGAGAAGCCGCGGACCATTGCCAATACGGCGGAGAAGAGCACGACGCCGATGACAATACCGTCGAAAATCGTAATGGGCATATAAATTCCACTCCAGACTGCCGCCTTGCGGGCCGCGTCGCGCCTTGTTTTATTGATCCTATAGCATCCCCGCTATTGGTGATGAAGGATCAAACGTCTTCTTCCACACGCTGCAACGCCCCTTTCGACCCTGCAATGCGCGCGACCAGATCCGGCAGGCTCTCGATCTCGCTCCAGCGGCCGCTGCCCTTCGGCAGATCGACGGAACCGGACGGTAGCAGAGCTGCCGAGAACCCCAGCTTTTCGGCTTCTTTAAGGCGCTGAGCGGTTTGCGCAACAGGCCGGACGGCGCCCGACAGGCTGACTTCGCCGAAATAGACGCAATCGGCCGGAAGGGCAATACCGGCAAGCGAGGAAACGAGGGCCGAGGCGACGGCCAGATCGGCCGCTGGCTCGGAGATTCGGAAGCCACCGGCAATGTTGAGATAGACGTCATGCTGGCCGAGCCGCACGCCGCAATGGGCCTCCAGGACAGCAAGGATCATGGACAGACGCGCAGAGTCCCAACCGACGACCGCGCGCCGCGGTGTGCCGAGCGAGGTCGGCGCGACCAGCGCCTGTACCTCGACGAGCACGGGTCGCGTGCCTTCCATGCCCGCAAACACGGCAGCACCCGGCGATTTCGAATTGCGCTCGCCGAGGAAGAGTTCGGATGGATTGGCGACTTCACGAAGACCCTTGTCCGACATTTCGAAGACGCCGATCTCGTCAGTCGGTCCGAAGCGGTTCTTCACGGTGCGCAGGATACGGTAATGGTGCCCGCGATCGCCCTCGAAGTAGAGCACGGCATCGACCATGTGCTCGACGACGCGCGGACCGGCGATCTGGCCGTCCTTGGTCACATGGCCAACGAGCACCATGGCCGCACCCGTCTGCTTGGCAAAGCGGATCATCGCCTGCACGCCGGTACGCACTTGGGTGACTGTGCCCGGCGCAGATTCGGCAAGCTCGCTCCAGAGTGTCTGGATAGAATCGATGATGACGAGATCAGGGCGTTTGCCCTCCGCCAGCGTCGCAAGAATGTCCTCGACATTGGTTTCCGCCGCCAGCAGCACATCCGTATCGGCGGCATGGAGCCGCTGCGCGCGCAGCCGCACCTGCGCCACCGCCTCTTCGCCGGAGACATAGATGATTCGGTGCCCGCGACGCGAAAGCGCCGCAGCTCCCTGCATCAGCAGCGTCGACTTGCCGATGCCGGGATCACCGCCGACGAGCACCGCCGAGCCGCGCACGAAGCCGCCGCCGGTCACCCGGTCGAGTTCGGAAATGCCTGTATGGATGCGCGGCGCTTCCTCGATCTCGCCGGAGAGCGCCGTCAGGGCAACTGGTCGGCCCTTCTTCGGCGTCTTGGCGGGCCCGCCGCCGATGCCGCCCATCGGGTCTTCCTCGACGATGGTGTTCCACTCGCCGCAATTTTCGCATTTGCCGGCCCAGCGGTTATGCACCGCGCCGCAGCTCTGGCAGATGAATTGTGTTCTGGCCTTGGCCATCAATGACTGCTTTCGGGTAAGGGGCGCGGCAAGCGCCCGAATCGGAGTTTTGCCCTAGATAATGGCTTCCAGCACCGATCAAAACTAATGATTTTCCTATCACCGGCCGGGCTGGCAGCATTACCGCGCACTCAAGGGATAGGCCATGCTCGATTATTCGCTCACTCACTGGATCGGTTTTTTGACCGCGGCGGTTCTTTTGAACATCTCGCCCGGTCCGGACATGGCCTTCATCCTCGGCCATACGATGAAGAGCGGCACGCGCGCCGGCTTCTCGGCCGTCTTCGGCATCTGGACCGGTGCCTGCATCCATGTGCTTCTCGCCGCCTTCGGCCTATCGGCGATCCTTGCGGCCTCGGCAATTGCCTTCTCCACCGTCAAATGGGTGGGTGCGATCTATCTCGTCTGGCTCGGCATCCAGGCACTGCGCTCGAAAGGCGAGGGTGGCTTCGTGCGGGCGGCAGGCGAAACGCTCGGCTGGCAACGCATCTATCGTCAGGGCGTATTGGTCTCGCTGCTCAATCCAAAGGTAGCGATCTTCTTCCTCGCCTTCCTGCCGCAATTCGTCGTCGAGGGCGCAGGCCCGGCATGGCTGCAGCTTGCCGTTCACGGTGGCCTGATCATTGTGGTGGCCTTTTTCATCGAGCCGCCGTTGATCCTGGCCGGAGCCCGCCTTGCCGATCTCTTCAAGAACAATACGAAAATCGGCCTGTGGCTCGACCGCGGTCTCGGCGCGCTCTTCGTGGCGCTCGGTGTCCGCCTCGCGCTCACGACACGCTAAAGATTATTCCTCGTCCATTTCGTATCTGCGCTCGTGGCGGAGGCCGATGCTCGTCAGCATCTCATAGCCGATCGTACCCGCCGCCTTCGCCGCATCGTCGACGAGGACGTTCTTGCCGAAGAGTTCGATATAGTCGCCGGCACGAACCGCACCTTCCGGCAGGTCGGTCACGTCGAAGATCGTCTGGTCCATGGTGATACGACCGGCGACCGGCACTTTCTGGCCGGCAACAAAACCCTGTCCACCCTGCGGCACGACCTGGCGCAGCGGCACGCCGCCGCTCGACTGGCTGCGCATATAGCCATCGGCATATCCGGCCGCGACAATCGCCAGCCGGCTGTCGCGCGTCAGCTGCAGCGCTCGCCCATAGCTGACGGATTCGCCGGCCTTGACTGTGCGGATCTGGATGATGCGCGCCTCGGCAGTCGCCACCGGTCGCGTCGGGTTTGCGATGCCATTGACGGCCTGGCCGCCATAGAGCGCGATGCCCGGCCGGGTGAGATCGAAGTGATAATCATCCCCCAGAAAGATGCCGCCGGAGGCCGCAAGGCTTGAATCGATACCTTCATAGGCGGCGCTAACCGTCCGGAATGATTCAAGCTGCTGCTTGTTCATGTCAGAGGAATGATCGTCGCCGCAGGCAAGATGGCTCATGACGAGAACGGGAGCGAAACTCGCCGGCCGCGACACGTCGTTGGCGAGCGCAATCGCTTCATTTACCGTCAGGCCGAGTCTGTTGAAGCCGGTATCGACATGCAGCGCGCACGGATAGTCGCCATAATCGGCAAGCACTGCCATCCAGAAGGCAAGCTGCTCTTCCGAAGAGATGATCGGCACCAGATCGTTTTCGAAGAAGCGCCGCTCGGTGCCCGGCCAGATGCCGGCAAGCACGAAGATGCGTGCCTCGGGCGCAAACATGCGCAGCGTGACACCTTCATCGACCGTGGCGACGAAGAAATCCCGTGCGCCGGCAAGATAGAGCGCTTCGCCGGCATCCTCGATCCCCATCCCATAGGCATCCGCCTTGACGACAGCGGCCGTGCGCGCCTTTCCGGAGCGGCGCGCCATATCCCGCCAGTTGTCGGTCAGCGCCGTCAGATCGACGGTCAGCCGCAGGCCGGCAGAAGCGAAAAGGTCGTCGTCTTCGAAGGGGATAGAAAAATCAGTCATGAATCGCCGCGATGAAAGGGAAAGGAAAATGCTGCCAGTACTCTAGAGAGCATTGTGGCAAAGAGAAAGCACGGGCGGTCACATACCAGCCTTTCCCACATGCGATCACTTTTGTTCAAGACGCAGGGCGGCCAGCGCGCTAATCTGGCGGGATGCAGAACGTTTCGCAGAAAGAGGCGGCAGACGCCATGCCGCTCGCCAAGGTGGAATCGGCCCGCTTCTGGCGGGACAGCCGCTTCCGCGACATGGAGTGCCTGAGTGCAAGCTTTCTGACACATGAATATGCTCCGCATGCCCACGACACTTTCAGCATCGGCGCGATCGAAAGCGGCAGCCAGATCGCCACGCTGCGCGGCAGGCGGGAAGAGACCGGTCCGGGCGACCTCTATCTGATCGATCCCGGTGTCGTGCACGACGGAACTCCGGGCGGCGAGGGGTATCGCTATCGGATGATCTATCCGGATACGAAGCTCTTCATCGACATACTGGAGGATGTCACCGGCAAGGCCTTCAACGCGACGCCGTCCTTTGCGGGAGCGCTGCCGCGCGATCCGCAACTTGCCAAAGCTTTCCACACTGCCCACCGCACGCTTGAAAGTGGAGCGGGCGCGCTGGAATCCGATGAAAGCATGTTCTCGGTGCTGGCTGCGATCTTCGCCCGCTATGGCAGCACGATCGTCCTGCCCATCGATACCAAGGAGCGTAGTGCTGTCGCCCGCGCCCGCGATTACCTCATCGAGAATTTCGACAGTGATGTCGGCCTCGAGGAACTGGCCAAGGTGGCAGGGCTAAGCCGCGCCCATCTGATCCGCGCCTTCCGCAGGGAATACTATATCACCCCGCATGCCTTCCTGACCGACCGGCGCGTGCTCGTCGCCCGTCGGCTGCTGAGGGAAGGTCACATGCCGGCCGATGTCGCCTTAGAATGTGGTTTCGCCGATCAGGCGCATTTCACCCGCCACTTCAAATCGCGCACCGGCGTCACGCCCGGCCAGTTCCGCGTCGGTTAGAGCCTTTCCTGGCCAGCTTGCAGCATTCTGCCGGAGCAGGGTTTCGTCAGGGCAAAGGCGATTGGCGAAGGGCATAGCCGAGGTACGTCCGAGCCGATCGCCTTTGATCCTGGCGCAAAGATGCCCGGCCCTAGCTGGTTCGCAAGCAAACCACCGGGGTTGGCTGAAACGGGCCGCCTGATCGACCGGCCGGCTTGGCCGTAGATCTGGGCTACGACACGCGCCGGTCGGTCGACCATCCGACTCCGTTTGAGCCAACAGAATGCTGCAAGCTGGCCAGGAAAGGCTCTAAATCACTTTCGTTCAATACAGGCTTCCATGGTTCGGCTACCTCTCCGCCGTCTTGATGTGGAGATTGCCAATGTTGCAGCGAAGCCGGCCAGCCGGCGAATTTTTTGCCGGAATGCGAGCCATTTTCCCATTGATCGTCGCGGTCCTGCCGATCGGCCTCGTCTTCGGCGCAGTCTCGGCGACCAAGGGCCTCTCGGCTCTGGAAACGACGTTGATGAGCGCGCTTGTCTTTGCCGGCGGCTCGCAATTCGTGGCGATGGATATCTGGACGCATCCGGCAAGCTGGATCGGTGTCGGTTTCGCGGCCTTGCTGGTCAATATCCGCCACGTGCTGATGAGCGCTTCGATCGGTACGAAGATGCAGTCCTTCTCCGGCATCAAGCGCTATATCGCCATGCTCTTCCTCGCCGATGAGCTCTGGGCCATGGCGGAATTCCGCGCCGGCAGCACGCGCCTGACCCCGGCTTGGTATGCAGGCATCGTCATGCCCTTCTATCTCACCTGGGTCGGCTCATCGCTTGCGGGTGCGCTGCTCGGCGCCTTTCTTGGCGATCCCGCCGTTATCGGGCTCGACTTCGCCTTTCCCGCTGTCTTCATCGTGCTGGTCATGGGCTTCTGGAAGGGACCGGAAACCGGCGCCGTTCTCGCCGCAAGCGGGATTGCGGCCGTTGTGGTCCATCAGTTCGTGCCAGGTGTCTGGTATATCGCAGCCGGGGCGCTGGCGGGGCTGGCAATGGCTCTCTGGAGAGGCAGGATGCGGGAGCAAGCGGCATGACGCTCGATCTCAATACACTGCTTGCCGTCCTCGCCATGGCTGCCGCGACGATCTTCACCCGTATCAGCGGCCTCGTGCTGATCCGCTATGTGGAAATTGACGAGAACAGGAGGACGGCAATCGAGGCCATCCCGCCAGCCGTGCTGATGGCTGTCATTGCCCCGACCGCTTTTGCGACCAGCTGGGCGGAGACGCTGGCATGTGTGGTCACCGCAATCGCCGCCACCCGCTTGCCGATGCTGGCAAGCGTTGTTGTCGGCGTTGCAACAGTGGCTTTGCTGCGAGCTGCAGGACTTTAGAAGAAGTTGACGCGGAAAGCCCGCGTCAATGTTCCTCGTACTGCGTGAAGGACGGATCGGCGAGATCGGCGAAGCGCGTGAATTCCGACTGGAAGGCGAGCTTCACGGTGCCGGTCGGTCCGTGACGCTGCTTGGCGATGATGACGTCTGCGGTGCCCTTCACCTTGTCGAACAGTGCTTCCCATTCCGGATATTTCGGATCGTGGATATCGCGCGGCTCCATGTTCTTCACGTAATATTCCTCGCGGAACACGAAGAGCACGACGTCGGCGTCCTGCTCGATCGAGCCGGATTCGCGAAGGTCGGAAAGCTGCGGGCGCTTGTCTTCGCGGCTTTCGACGGCACGCGAGAGCTGCGACAGCGCAATGATCGGAACGTTCAGTTCCTTGCCGAGCGCCTTGAGACCCGTGGTGATCTGGGTGATTTCCTGAACGCGGTTCTCGTTGGATTTGCCCGAACCGGTCATCAGCTGCACGTAGTCGACAACGAGAACGTCAAGACCGCGCTGGCGCTTCAGACGACGCGCACGCGCCGAAAGCTGAGCGATCGAAATACCACCGGTCTGGTCGATGAAGAGCGGTACCTTCTGCATCATCATCGAGCAGGCGACGAGCTTTTCGAAATCGGCGTCGTTGATGTCACCGCGGCGGATCTTCGAGGAAGAGACTTCCGTCTGCTCGGAGATGATACGCGTGGCGAGCTGTTCGGACGACATTTCGAGCGAGTAGAAGCCGACGACGCCGCCATTCTTCGCCTTCATGCTGCCATCGGATTGCACTTCGCCTTCATAGGCGGCAGCGATGTTATAGGCGATGTTGGTGGCAAGCGAGGTCTTGCCCATGCCGGGACGTCCTGCAAGCACGATCAAGTCCGAGCGCTGCAGGCCGCCCATCTTGGAATCGAGCGAATGAATGCCGGTGGAAATGCCGGATAGGCCGCCGTCGCGTTCCTTGGCAACGGCCGCCATGTCGATGGCGAGCGCTACGGCATCGTTGAAAGCCTGGAAGCCGCCATCGTAGCGGCCGTTTTCGGCAAGCTCGAAAAGACGACGTTCGGTATCCTCGATCTGCGCCTGCGGCGGCATGTCGAGCGGCGCGTCATAGGCGATATTGACGACATCCTCGCCAATGGTGATCAGCGCGCGGCGGATCGCCAGATCGTAGATCGCCCTTCCATAGTCTTCGGCGTTGATGATCGTCACGGCGCCGGTGACGAGGCTGGCGAGATATTGCGAAACGGTGATGTCGCCGACCTTCTCGTCGGCCGGCAGGAAGGTCTTGACCGTGACCGGGTTGGCAATCTTGCCCATGCGGATGATGTCGCCGGCGACCTCGAAGATCTTCCGGTGCAGCGGCTCGTAAAGATGCGTGGGCTTGAGGAAGTCCGAGACGCGGTAATAGGCGTCGTTGTTCATCAGGATGGCGCCGAGCAGCGCCTGTTCGGCCTCGATGTTGTTCGGCGCTTCGCGATAGTGCTGCTCTGCAGGAGCAACGGCGGCAATCTTTCGTGCAGCTTCGTTCATCGTCATCCGTACTGTCTTTTTCCAAAACTCGGATTTGCAGGGCGGGCCGCATAAAATCAAGTCTCGCGCAGCAACTGCTTTCAAGTGGTCGTCAAATCGGCAGCGCTGTACACGTTCTTCGACTTCTCCACAGTCGGCAAATCCGCTGAGGAGAAATATCCTGACTGTCACTTGCCGGACACGCAGCCCGCCGCGACTCACTTCGTCATTTCAGCATTCCATTATCTTAGCGCCCCTGATTGGAAGGCGCAGCAGAAAAGCCCGACATTCTTCTGATGACCCACATCTAAGCAACAAAAAAGCCCGGCGTGAGCCGGGCTTTCCGTTCCGTCTGAAGACAGAAATTATGCTTCGTCTTCGTCGAGGCCATCGGCTTCCGGATCGAAGAAGTCTTCCGGACGCAGGGCGTCTTCGTCAACGCCGTAGATGGCATCAACAGAGGTGAGCTCTTCGCCCTTGGACTGACGCTCGGCTTCTTCGGAAGAACGGGCAACGTTCAGCTCGATGTTGATCTCAACTTCAGCATGGAGCTGCAGCTCGACCTTGTGCAGGCCGATCGCCTTGATCGGCGTGTTGAGGTGAACCTGGTTGCGAGCGATGTTGAAGCCTTCGGCGGCCAGGATGTCGACGACGTCACGGGCAGCGACGGAGCCGTAGAGCTGGCCGGTTTCGCCGGCAGAGCGGACGACGATGAAGGACTTGCCGTCGAGAACGTCGGCGACCTTCTGGGCTTCGGACTTGCGCTCGAGGTTACGGGCTTCGAGCGTTGCGCGCTCGGATTCGAAACGGGCCTTGTTGGCAGCGTTGGCGCGCAGTGCCTTGCCGAGCGGCAGGAGGTAGTTGCGTGCGAAGCCGTCGCGAACCTTTACGGTTTCGCCCATCTGGCCGAGCTTGGAGATGCGTTCGAGGAGGATGACGTCCATGATGTTTTCCTTTCTTATTCTCAGATTTCGCTATCGGGTTGTTTGGGGGCATCAGCATCCTTGGTCGGGGTCAGGGCGATCGCCTTGCGGGTATCGGCGAGACCAAGCACGAGGATGAAAAGGGCTGGCAGCATCATCGTGGATGCCAGGTAGCAGAGGATGAGGGCCGGCAAGCGCCAGTCCTTGCCGCGCGTGCGGAAATGCAGCGCGGCGAAGCCGGACATCAGGAAGCCGGCGCCGAAGGCTCCGACAACCGTGGCGCCGATCATCGCCGGAATGCCGCCCATGAAGGTGGCGGCAAGACCGGCGAGGAAGATGAAGATCGAATTGCGGTTCATGCGCAGCGACGAGGGGATATCCTCGCGCGGGCGCAGGCTTTTACCGGAAGCGGCAACGATGCGCGTCGCGATGTAATAGGCGGCAAACAGCATTACCACCCAGATGCCGCCCTGCAGGGCCGGCAGCATCAGGACGACGAGCGACTTCGTCTGCGCAGTCGCGACCGGATCCGGAACGAATGTCGGCTGCTGCTCCTGCAGCGAGGCCATCAGCATATCGACCATCTGGTCGGTGATCTCAGGCCCGTAGCCGATCATGATGCCGGTCACGATGACGGCGAAGGTGACGAGACCGCACAGATGCAGCAGGATATCGGAAAGCGGATACCAGGCGAGCAGATTGTCGGGGCCACCGAGTTCGGAGGCCGGGCGCGCAAGGTTCGCAAGGTGGCTCAGCCAGCCGGCCGGCAGCAGTGTCACCAGCGTCATGACGAGCGCGAAGGAGGGCGAAATGGCAATCGCGCCGAGCACGGCAGCGGTGACGACAGCGGAAATGGCGGCGAGATTGCCCCAGCCGAGGCCGACGAGCAGGATCGGAAGTGCGGAAGCGGCGTAAAGCACAGCGCTGAACGACGGCTGCATGCTCGCGCCAAGCACAAGCAAGGCGGCGGTCAATCCGGCGAGTGCGCCGATCGCAAGCGTTTTCGGGTTCAGTTTCGTCACTTCGCTGTCCTGCTTCATCAAGCAGTTAGAGGATTTCCCTGAATCGATCCGGGAGATGCCTCAACATGGGTTTTAAGGTTCCGATCCACGCCCATCGCGGAAGGGAGGAAGCCCCGGAACCGAAGAACCGGGGCTTCGAAAGTCAATTAGGCGACGACGTACGGCAGCAGGCCGAGGAAGCGGGCGCGCTTGATCGCCTGGGCGAGTTCGCGCTGCTTCTTCTGGGAAACGGCCGTGATGCGGGACGGAACGATCTTGCCGCGCTCGGAAATGTAGCGCTGCAGGAGACGGACGTCCTTGTAGTCGATGCGCGGAGCGTTTGCACCGGAGAACGGGCAGGTCTTGCGACGACGATGGAACGGACGACGGACCGGAGCGGAGGAAGATTCAGACATTCTTATTTCTCCTTATGCACGGTCTTCGCGGGGAGCGCGATCGGGACGCGGGCCACGCTGGAAGTCGCCGTCACGGCGCGGCGGACGATCGCCGAATTCGCGGCGCGGACCACGGTCGCCGCCTTCACGCGGGCCACGGTCGTCGCGGTCGCGCTTCTGCATCATGGCAGACGGGCCGTCTTCGTGCTTTTCAACAGCGATGGTCATGTAGCGAAGAACGTCTTCGCTGATGCGCATCTGGCGTTCCATTTCCTGGATCGCAGCTGCTGGTGCATCAATGTCCATCAGGGCGTAGTGAGCCTTGCGGTTCTTCTTGATGCGGTAAGTGAGGGACTTGAGGCCCCAGTTTTCGATACGCCCGACTTTACCGCCGTTTGCTTCGATCACGCCCTTGTACTGTTCTACGAGGGCATCGACCTGCTGCGACGTGATATCCTGTCGGGCAAGGAATACATGTTCATAAAGAGCCATGACAGCTTTGCCTTTCTTGCGTTGATCAGAACCCGGCATTCGGCGGCTAAGCCTCAACGACTGCTCCTGAGAGGCATATGGCGCCAAGCAAGAAAAGCGTTTCCGAGACGGTCGAGAGCGGAGACACGGGAGGCTGGAACGCTTCCGTTCCGAACGGTTCGCGTGAAGCAAACCGGCCCTCCGTTCAGCCACCAGCCAGAAGACCGGGTTAACGAACAGGCGCGCTTATACGGATTTTTGAGCGAAAGGCAAGGGAACCGGGCAAGAAACTATGAAAAGCGATCGCTACCTGCTGGAGATGGAAAGGGCGCGATTGCCCGCGCCCTCAAAACATCGGCATCCGGATGCCCTTAGAGCGGCATCGGATACTGCCGGTGAACCTTCTCGATCTCGGCAAGAACATCGTTGCCGAGCACCACGTTCGCCGAGCCGATATCCGTCTTCAGCTGCGCCATCGTGGTCGCGCCGATAATGACCGAGGTCATGAAGCGGCGGGTCAGGCAGAAGGCGAGCGCCATCTGCGAGGGATCGAGGCCGTGGCGGGCGGCGATGTCGAGATAGGCCTTCGTCGGCGCTTCCTGCAGCGGCTGCAGGCGGCCGCCGAGGTCGCCGTTGATTGCGGCGCGCGTGCCCGCTGGCTTCTCGCCGTTGATGTACTTGCCAGTCAGGATGCCGGCAGCCAGCGGCGAATAGGCGAGCAGGCCGACATCTTCGTGGTGGGAGAGTTCAGCCAGGTCGAGATCGAAATGACGGTAGAGGAGATTGTATTCGTTCTGGACGCTGGCGACGCGCGGCAGGTTCATCTGCTCGGACAGCGTCAAATATTTCTGGATGCCCCAGGTCGTCTCGTTGGACAGGCCGAAGGCACGGATCTTACCTTCCTTCACCAACTCGCCCATAGTTTCGACAATGTCTGTCATGTTGGCGACGGCTTTGGCGCGGTCCTGCTTGAAAGGATCATAATGCCAGCTCTGCCGGAAATGGAAATGGCCGCGGTTCGGCCAGTGGACCTGATAGAGATCGATATAGTCGGTCTGGAGCCGCTTCAGGCTGGAGTCGACCGCAAGCCTTATGTTCTTGGAATCGGCGCCTTCGCCGTCACGCAGATAGGAACGGCCCGTACCGGCGACCTTGGTGGCGAGCACGATATCCTTGCGCTTGCCGGTCTTTGCGAACCAGCTGCCGATATAGTCTTCTGTGCGGCCTTGCGTTTCGGCCGAAACGGGCGTGGTCGGATAAAGCTCGGCAGTATCGAAGAAATTGATGCCTTCCTGGACGGCGTAGTCCATCTGTTCATGGGCTTCCGCCTCGCTGTTCTGCGTGCCCCAGGTCATGGTGCCAAGGCAAATCTCGGAAACGGAAATATCTGTGCGGCCTAATTTATTGTATTTCATCGGAAACCTTGGGCGTGGTCTGGGAAAGGAAGAGCTAGGGAAGAGCCGCGCAAATCTAGGCTGGATTTGCCGAAGCGCAAGAGGAAAAACCGGGTGTTCCCGCTGGGGCGAAAGGCTTTGGAGAGAATCTGCCGCCACTTGACTCTGAAAGAAAGAATGTCAATTGGAGGCGAAATGGCCCAATGGGCACTATCGAGGGACTGAAAAATGACCATTGCTTTCACTTTTCCCGGCCAGGGCAGCCAGGCCGTCGGCATGGGCAAGGATCTCGCCGAGAACTTTGCGGAAGCCCGCGCCGTTTTCGAAGAGGTCGATGAAGCGCTCGGTGAAAAGCTTTCCGATGTCATGTTCAACGGTCCCGAGGACAAGCTGACGCTGACGGCAAACGCCCAGCCGGCGCTGATGGCCGTCTCGATGGCCGTCATCCGCGTTCTGGAAGCCAAGGGCCTCGACCTGAAGGCGAAGGTCGCTTACGTCGCCGGCCATTCGCTCGGCGAATATTCCGCCCTCTGTGCCGCCGGCACCTTCTCGATATCAGATACGGCTCGTCTTCTGCGTATCCGTGGCAATGCCATGCAGGCCGCCGTGCCGGTCGGTGTCGGCGCCATGGCTGCCATCATCGGCCTCGAACATGCCGACGTGCAGGCCATCTGCGAAGAAGCCGCAGCGATCGGTTCCTGTCAGATCGCCAATGACAATGGTGGCGGCCAGCTCGTTATATCAGGTGAGAAGTCGGGCGTCGAAAAGGCTGCCGGCCTCGCGACCGACAAGGGCGCCAAGCGCGCCATCCTGCTGCCGGTCTCCGCTCCCTTCCATTCGAAGCTGATGGCGCCTGCCGCAGACGCCATGCGCGAGGCACTCGCCGGTGTGAAGAAGACCAATCCGGTCGTGCCCGTCATCGCCAATGTCCGCGCAGCTCCCGTCACTGACGCTGAGGAGATCGCAGCACTTCTCGTCGAGCAGGTCACCGGACAGGTGCGCTGGCGCGAAACGGTGGAATGGTTCGCCGCAAATGGCGTCACCACGCTCTATGAACTCGGTGCCGGCAAGGTGCTGACCGGCCTTGCACGCCGCATCGACAAGAATATCAATGGCGTCTCGGTCAACGGCCCTGCCGATATCGACGCTGCCATTGCCGCTCTCACGGCCTGATTGCCCCACTTCATATAAGGAACGTTCCCATGTTCGATCTTTCCGGCCGCAAGGCTCTCGTCACCGGCGCATCGGGTGGCATTGGCGAAGAAATCGCCCGCCTTCTCCATAAGCAGGGCGCCATCGTCGGCCTGCACGGCACCCGTGTCGAAAAGCTCGAGGCCTTGGCAAATGAGCTCGGCGACCGCGTGAAGATCTTCCCGGCGAACCTGTCGGATCGCGATGAGGTGAAGGCTCTCGGCCAGAAGGCGGAAGCCGATCTCGAAGGCGTCGATATCCTGGTCAACAACGCCGGCATCACCAAGGACGGCCTCTTCGTGCGCATGAGCGACGAGGACTGGGATGCCGTTCTCGAAGTGAACCTGACGGCGACCTTCCGCCTGACACGCGAGCTCACCCATCCGATGATGCGCCGCCGGTATGGCCGCATCATCAACATCACCTCGATCGTCGGCGTCACCGGCAATCCGGGCCAGGCCAACTACTGCGCCTCCAAGGCCGGCATGATCGGCTTCTCGAAGTCGCTGGCGCAGGAAATCGCCACCCGCAATGTGACGGTCAACTGCGTTGCTCCGGGCTTTATCGAAAGCGCCATGACCGGCAAGCTGAATGAAAAGCAGAAGGAAACGATCATGGGTGCGATCCCCATGAAGCGCATGGGAACCGGCGCCGAAGTGGCGTCTGCCGTCGTCTATCTCGCCTCCTCGGAAGCGGCCTATATGACGGGTCAGACCCTGCACGTAAACGGCGGCATGGCAATGATCTGAAACGATTAGCTGCCGCGGCCGCCGATTTCAGCCAATAGCGTGTTGAGCAATCACGAACGGTTGATTTTCTGGCTTTGCGGCAGACTTAAAGCATGTTAAGCGGGCCATGACTGTGTACAGTCGTCCCGAAAAAAGCAGACGGACCGGCGGGCTTTTCGCAAGCCTGGGACTTCTCTAAAGCCGGGTAAACGAGTTTGCCGAGGATGTCTGAAAACATCGCAGGCTGAAACAGGGTAGGGATGTCAGAAGGACATTCCGATCAGGACATAAGGTCGAGGAAACCGACATGAGCGATATCGCAGAACGCGTAAAGAAAATTGTTATTGATCATCTTGGCGTCGATGCCGACAAGGTCGTCGAGAGCGCCAGCTTTATCGACGATCTGGGCGCAGACTCGCTCGACACGGTCGAACTGGTCATGGCCTTCGAAGAAGAATTCGGCGTTGAGATCCCCGATGATGCCGCTGACTCGATCCTGACGGTTGGCGATGCCGTGAAGTTTATTGAAAAGGCTCAGGCCTGATTCTGCGCATTCGAGAAAGGGCGGGCCAAGAGTCCGCCCTTTTCTTTTGAGCATGTTTCTCCATAAAACATAACAGACGGGGGAAAGCAGTCGATGAGAAGGGTCGTCATAACAGGTACCGGCATGGTATCGCCCTTGGGATGCGGAGCAGAAATTACCTGGTCCCGCCTGCGTGCGGGAGCAAACGGCGCCCGTCTCGTGACCGAATTCGAGGTCGATGATCTCCCTGCCAAGATTGCCTGCCGCATTCCCGTTGGCGACGGTTCGGACGGCACCTTCAATGCCGACGACTGGATGGAGCCGAAAGAACAGCGCAAGGTAGACCCCTTCATCATCTACGGCATGGCGGCTGCCGACATGGCGCTCAAGGATGCCGACTGGCATCCCGAAACCGATGAGGACCAGATCGCGACAGGCGTGCTGATCGGCTCCGGCATCGGCGGCATCGAAGGCATTGTCGAAGCCGGCTATACGCTGCGCGACAAGGGCCCGCGCCGCATCTCTCCTTTCTTCATTCCAGGCCGACTGATAAACCTCGTCTCCGGCCAGGTTTCCATTCGCCACAAGCTGCGCGGCCCGAACCATTCGGTCGTAACCGCCTGCTCCACCGGTGCGCATGCCATTGGCGATGCTGCCCGTCTCATCGCGCTCGGCGATGCCGATGTCATGGTTGCCGGCGGCACGGAATCCCCGGTCAGCCGCATCTCGCTTGCCGGCTTTGCCGCCTGCAAGGCGCTGTCGACGCAGCACAACGACGATCCGCAGAAGGCATCGCGCCCCTATGACAAGGACCGTGATGGTTTCGTCATGGGTGAGGGCGCTGGTATCGTTGTTCTCGAAGAGCTGGACCATGCGCTGGCACGCGGCGCCAAGATCTATGCCGAAGTGGTCGGTTACGGGCTCTCCGGCGATGCCTTCCACATTACCGCCCCGTCGGAAGACGGCGACGGCGCGTTCCGCTGCATGACCATGGCGCTGAAACGCGCCGGCCTGACGCCTGCCGATATCGACTATATCAACGCCCATGGCACCTCGACCATGGCCGATACGATCGAGCTTGGTGCCGTCGAGCGCCTCGTCGGCAATGCGGCATCTAAGATCTCGATGTCGTCGACCAAATCCGCGACCGGCCACCTGCTCGGTGCTGCCGGCGCAATCGAGGCGATCTTCACGACCCTCGCAATTCGGGATAACGTCGCCCCTCCGACGCTCAATCTCGACAATCCAGAGCGAGAGACCGCAATCGATCTTGTTCCACACAAGGCTCGTGAGCGAGAAATCAACGTGGCGCTATCCAACTCGTTCGGATTCGGCGGCACGAATGCATCGCTCGTGTTGCGCCGCTACGTCGCGTAACAGGCGGTTCACGAGCACGGGCGAACGTCAAACGGCGCCATGAAGCGCGGCAGAACCTGTTTTTGCCGCATTACTTCGCGAAATAGCGAAGCGGGGGCCAAGTTTTAGAGGATTGCCGGTGAGCGATACGACCAACCAGAGCAGCGACAACGGCCAGCCGGCGCAGAAGGGACCGATCATCCCGAAATCGCCGAGCGAAGCCCTGCGCCCGGAACGTGTTCCCGAGCCGCCGAAGCGCTCCAGGAATGCCCGCAGCCAGGTCGTCCTCTTCCTGAATTTCGTAATGACCATGGCGGTGGTCGTCTGCATTGCCGGTCTCATCGGATTCTACTACGCCATCACCGCCTATCAGAATCCCGGCCCGCTGCAGACGAACACCAACTTTATCGTCCGCAATGGCGCAGGCCTCGCGGAAATCGCCACGAATCTCGAGCGCAATCTCATTATCTCGGATGCGCGCGTCTTCCGCTATTTGACCGCGACGCATCTGAGCGCCGGCGAAAGCCTCAAGGCGGGTGAATACGAGATCAAGGCGCATGCATCCATGAACGAGATCATGGAGCTCCTGAAATCAGGTAAGTCGATCCTCTATTCCGTCTCCTTCCCCGAAGGTCTGACGGTGCGACAGATGTTCGACCGCATGCTGGACGATCCGGTGCTCGAAGGCGACCTGCCGGCCGCCCTGCCGGTGGAAGGCAGCCTGCGGCCCGATACCTACAAGTTCTCGCGCGGTACCAAGCGGTCCGAGATCATCGACCAGATGGCTGCCGCCCAGCAGAAGCTGGTCGACCAGATCTGGGAACGGCGTGATCCTTCCCTGCTTTTGAAGAGCAAGGAAGAGTTCGTCACGCTCGCCTCCATCGTCGAGAAGGAGACGGGAGTGCCGGATGAGCGCGCTCATGTCGCCTCCGTCTTCCTGAACCGTCTCGGCAAGGGCATGCGTCTGCAGTCCGATCCGACCATCATCTACGGTCTCTTCGGTGGCGATGGTAAACCCGCAGACCGGCCGATCTATCAGTCGGACCTGAAAAAAGAGACGCCCTTCAACACCTACGTCATCAAGGGCCTGCCGCCGACGCCGATCGCCAATCCCGGCAAAGACGCGCTGGAAGCTGTCGCCAATCCCTGGAAGACGCAGGACCTCTATTTCGTTGCCGATGGCACCGGCGGTCACGTCTTTGCGGCGACGCTCGAAGACCACAACGCCAACGTCAAGCGCTGGCGTAAGCTGGAAGCTGACAAGGGCGCCGATCCCGAGATCGTCGTCGACGGACAGCCGGAAGACCAGCCTGCGGACAATACATCCGCGGTTCCGCCGAAGAAAAAGAAGATCAACTGATATCGGGAGGCCTTTGATGGCATTGCAGTCCATGACTGGTTTTGCGCGGCGCGAGGGAACGACCGGCCGCTGGCGCTGGGCATGGGAACTGCGTTCGGTCAACGGCAAGGGCCTTGATCTCCGCCTCCGCCTCCCGCCCGGTCTGGAGCGCCTCGAAACGGATGTGCGCCGCATTGCCGGCGAGAATTTCAGCCGCGGCAATCTGCAGGCCACGTTGTCCCTGACGACAGGCGAAAGCCAGCTTGAGGCCGTGCTCAATCAGGATGCCTTCGCTGCCGTTCTCACCATGCGCGACAAGCTGGAGGGCCTGATCGATCCGGCGCCGCTGAGGCTCGATACCCTGCTTTCCATCCGCGGCCTCGTCGATTTCCGCGAGACGCAGGACAGCGAAGAGACGGTTGCCGCGCGCGATAGCGATATCCTGTCGGGACTGACGGCTGCGCTCTCCGATCTCAGGACCATGCGTGAGCAGGAAGGGGCGGCGCTCGCGCGTGTGCTTCTCGGCCATGTCACGACGATCGAAGCTCTGACGAGCACGATCGAGGCCGATCCCTCGCGCTCGCCGCAGGAGATTGCGATAAGGCTCTCCGCGCAGGTCACGCTCCTCATGGAAGGAGCCGGCGCGCTCGACCGTGACCGGCTGCACGCCGAAGCAGCACTGCTCGCCACCAAGTCGGATCTGCGCGAAGAGATCGACCGGCTGAAGGCCCATGTCGCTGCCGCCCGCGATCTCGTGACAAAAGGTGGTCCGGTCGGCCGAAAGCTCGATTTCCTTGCACAGGAATTTAACCGAGAATCGAATACAATCTGCTCGAAGTCGAACGCATCGGCCGTCACCGCAGCCGGCATCGAGCTGAAGGTGGTGATCGATCAGTTCCGCGAGCAGGTCCAGAATTTGGAGTAGGACATGAGCCCGGCGAAAATCTCGCCCATCCAGATCGCCCGTCGCGGTCTGATGCTGGTCATCTCGTCGCCCTCGGGCGCCGGTAAATCCACCATCGCGCGTACGCTTCTCGAAACGGACAAGCAGATCGGCCTTTCCGTTAGCGTCACGACACGCCAGCGCCGGCCGAGCGAAGTGGAAGGCGTTCACTATCATTTCAAGTCCGTGCGGGAATTCGAGCGGTTGCGCGATTCCGATGCTCTGCTGGAATGGGCCGAGGTTCACGGCAATTTCTACGGCACACCCCGCGAGCCGGTTGAGCAGGCCATGTCCGAAGGCCGTGACATGCTGTTCGATATCGACTGGCAGGGCGCTCAGCAATTGCAGCAGAAGATGCAGGCCGATGTGGTCTCGATCTTCGTACTGCCACCGACCATGACCGAGCTGCAATCCCGCCTGCATCGCCGCGCCGAGGATTCCGAGGAGGTCATCCAGACGCGCCTGGCCAATTCCCGTGCCGAGATCGCCCACTGGCGCGAATATGACTACGTCATCATCAATGATGACCTGAACGCTGCCTTCGATGCGGTGCAGTCGATTGTCAAGGCCGAGCGCCTGCGTCGCGACCGTCGCCACGGCATGTTCGATTTCGTCCGCGAATTGCTGGAAGAGACGCCGGTTCTTTAGCGCAATTCCAGCAAAAGCGTGCAGCGGTTTTGCGTCCGTAATTGCGTGAAAACAAAGCGATAGGGCATTTCCGTGATTTGAAGAAAACGGAAATGCTCTAAAGGCTGTTCGCCAGCCGGCAGAATTCTTCCACCGACAGCGTCTCCGCGCGCCTAGCCGGATCGATGCCGGTTTTGGTAAGCAGGCTTTCCCCGCCGATCGGCTTCAGGCTCTGGCGCAGCATCTTGCGGCGCTGGCCGAACGCGGCCTGCGTCACCTTCTCCAGATTGGCGACAGAGCAGGGGATCGGGTTTTCGTTCGGCGTCAGGTGGACCACCGTCGAGGTGACCTTCGGCGGCGGCGTGAAAGCCTGTGGCGGAATATCGAATGCCATGCGGGAATGGGTGCGCCATCCAGCGAGCACGCCGAGGCGGCCATAGTGATCGTCATCTTCGGAGGCGACAATCCGCTCGCCGACTTCCTTCTGGAACATTAGCGTCAGAGATTGCCAGAAGGGCGGCCATGCCTTCGGCAGCAGCCAGTTCACCAGAAGCTGGGTGCCGACATTATAGGGCAGGTTGGCGATGATCTTCACCGGGCCTTCCGGCGCCAGCACCTCAAAATCGGTCTTCAGCGCATCGCCCTCGATGACTTCCAGCCGTCCGGGATAATGGTCGGCGATTTCGGCGAGAGCCGGCAGGCAACGTGCATCGCGCTCGACCGCGATGACCTTCTTCGCACCGAGCGCAAGGATGGCCCGCGTCAAGCCGCCGGGACCGGGACCGACTTCAAAGACCGTCGCGTCATCAAGCGCGCCGGCCGTGCGGGCAACCTTCTGCGTCAGGTTGAGATCGAGCAGGAAGTTCTGCCCAAGCGCCTTGCGCGCATCGAGCCCATGACGCTGGATAACCTCGCGAAGCGGTGGCAGACCGTCGAGTGCAGCCATCAACGATGGCTTTCCGCAGTCCGGCCAAGCTGCGCGCCGAGCTTCAGCGCGGCAACGAGGCTCGTCTCGCGGGCAAGTCCCTTGCCGGCAATGCCGAAGGCCGTGCCATGATCGGGGGAGGTGCGCACGAAAGGAAGGCCGAGCGTCACATTGACGGAATCGTCGAAACCGAGCGCCTTGGCCGGGATCAGCGCCTGATCGTGAAACATGCAGACGGCCACGTCATAACGCACGCGCGCTTCGTCATGAAACATCGTGTCGGCGGGGAGGGGGCCGATCGCATCGATACCCTCATCACGAAGGATCTGGACCGCCGGATGGATGATGGTCTCATCCTCCTTGCCGATCGCGCCGCCTTCGCCTGCATGCGGATTGAGCCCTGCAATGGCCAGGCGCGGAGAGTCGATCCCGAACCGCTGCTTCAGATCCCTGTTCGCGATCCGGCAGGTTTCAACGATCAGCCCGAGCGTCAACGCCTGTGGCACATCCTTGAGCGGAATGTGGATGGTGACAGGAATGGCGCGCAGTTTCGGTCCGGCAAGCATCATGACGGGCATGACAGACTGACCGGTCGCATGCATGGCAAGATCGGCAAGGAATTCCGTATGGCCCGGAAATTTGAATCCTGCCTCGTAGAGCACCGACTTGGCGATCGGATTGGTGACGACTGCAAGCGCTTCGCCCTGCATGACGAGCGCCACGGCGGCTTCGATCGAGGCGATCGTACCCTTCGCCGTCGCGACATGCGGCTCTCCTGCCGCAACATCGACGCCTGCGGGTATCGCCAGGACAGGCAGCGCGTCCGCAAATGCACCGAGGCTTTCGGCTGCATTGCCGATGCTGCGCAGGGGAACATCAAGGCCGAGCTGTCGTGCCCGCACCGCAAGCACATCGGGATCGCCGATCAGGAAGAATGGCGGCAGCCCAAGCTCACGTCGGCGAAGCCAGGCCATGAGGGTGATATCAGGCCCCACGCCGGCCGGGTCGCCCTGCGTCAGCGCAAGCGGTCGCGAAAACGGTGTCGCCATGGAAAATCAGCGATAGATGATCTGCGCGTGCTTGCGCAGTTCATCCAGATATTTGGTGCTGTTTTCGTTTTCCGGCGCTGCGGCCTTATCCGACTTGGCCTTGTCGAGGTCTTCCTGGCGGAACACCATTTCTGCGGCTTGGTCGTCCGAAACCTGGCGCTGACTGCAGATTGCCAGATATTCCACGCCCTTGTCGGTCACGCGCGTTGCCGTCGTGTTGCCCTTGGCCTGTGCGACGAGGTCCTTCCATTCAGCAGGAATTTCCGGAGCCAGCATACGGCCGAGCTCGCGGATCGAAACGTCCCGCATGGTGGCGGCAAAAGTCTTGGCCTGATCACAGCCCGGATATTTGGAGCGTGATGCCTCTGCCTCGCTCTTGCGCTTGGCGGTAATCGCATTTCGCTTGGCTGGCGGAACTACGAAGATGACCTGCTGCAGCATGTATTCTGTCGTCACCGGCTTCTGCTTGTTATTCTGCATCATGCGGTTGACCAGATCGTAATTCGAGATGCGTGCGCTAGAGCCGTAGCGCGCATTGACAATACGCGGCCAGCTCATCTGCACGGCAATGAAGTTCTTGAAATGATCGACACCGACGCCGGCGCGGTCGAGGATCTGCCCCATCTGCTCGACGGAAAGCTTGTTGCTGGCGGCGAAACGCGCGAAGGAGGCGTTGACGTCGTCCTGCGAGACGGACATGCGCACACGGGAGATTTCCTGCCGCTTCAGCGCCTCGTCGACAAGCTGTTCTTCGGCAGCCTTGGCGTCGGGCTTCAAGCGCTGCAGGCGCATGAAGGCCTGTCGCTTTGCAACGTCGCCGCTGGTAATCGCGGTACCGTTTACCACCGCCTTGACTTCGCTTGCGGCGAAGACGGGGGTACTGAAGGCAGCAAGCATGAAGGCTGCGCCTGCAATAAGCGTGGTCACGGTTTTCTTCGCGTCAATCATCTGTTGACCTCCCGATAGCGCCGCACGATCCAGCGCGCGGCGTTCTTACCATACACTGAGACAAGCGGAAATCGCCTCTCTTGCTCCGCGACACCCTATGTCTCACATAACGACTGGTCGCAATGTCCTGCACAGGCTTACGGCGAAAGAATGGCCCGGCCGGAGATTTCCGGCCGACCATCCGTCATCAGAGGCTATTTGCAGCGTCACCCGTGCCCAACCGGATATCGCCGAGCGTGCGGAAGGTCAGACGGGCGGCGATCGTCCAGTCGCTTGCCGTCTGATCCGTCGTATCCCGCCTATCCACATAGGCGATGGTGAAGATGGTGCACTCGTCCTGATAGGAAATGCCGAGTGTACGCCTTACAACGACGTCGTTGTTCAGATCCCAGGCGATGCCGCCGAAGATCGACCAGTAGTCCTTGAACTTGACGCTGCTGCTCGCCTGAATCTCGTCCTGGTCCTCAGCAAAGCCGTAGGCTGGCTGGGCGCTCACGTGCGTATAGGTGACCTGGCCTGAGAAGGTATCGTTCTGATAGGCCGTCGTCAGGTCGCCGCGATTGAAGGCGAAATCCTTCTCATCCAGCCGGTAGGATGCTGCCACCGAGAGGCCGAAAGGCATTTCGATGCCGCCGAGGCCAACATAGTCGGAACGATCGGTCTCAAGGCCGGAATCGGCGCCGACATTCACGAGGTCGTCGGTCGCAAACGAATTCTGACCGGCGAGCTGATAGGACTGTCCGAAGATGCCGTGCAGCTTGTAGCCGCTGTCGAAGGTGCCCGTATACTGGAAGCCGAGGTTTGCGCGCGTGCCGCCCTCGATACGGTCGTAGCCGGAGAACCTGTCACGATCGAAAAGGTTGGTCGCATCGAAGACGAAGCTCTGCGCGTCTTCGTTTGGCAGCCGGCCGGCGAGCGGTTCATCCGGTCGTGCATAGATCTGGGCAATCGGCTCCAGAACATGCGTGCTGTTGCTGGTCGTGAACAGGATCGGGTAGCGCATTTCCAGCCCGGCAGTGAGCATTCCGCGCGTTGCCGCACTATCGTCGAGATAATTGCCGGCATAGGGGATGCCGTTGGCATCGACCGGACTGTCCATGTTGAGCGCGAAAGCATCGCCGCGTGCCGCGAGCAACGGAGTGATCACAAGCCCCGTCGACGTCACGAAGGTGCGCTTCCACTGCAGTTCCGTGCTCAAGCGGGTGGTCTGACCCTCTAGGCCACGGAAGCGGTCGAAACCTGCGACATTATAGAAGTCGTCGTGGGTGCGCGAAATATTCGTGAGATTGACATCGGCCGAAAGCTCACCGCCTGCGAGCGGCTGCGGCGCGACATAGTGATAGTCAAGCGTCGGATAGACGATCGCCTGTTGCTTTTCCGCGATGTTGTTGCGGTCGGCGTCCTGTACGTCGAAATAGAAAGAGCGCAGGTCGAAGTAATTCCGCTTGCCGAGACCCGTCAGATAGACGGTGTTGGCATGCGGCGTGTTGTCGTAACCATCAATCTTGTAGGTGCGCGAGAAGTTGTTGTCGCTCTGCACCATCACATCCCAGCCGAAGGTCCAGCGGGGATTGATCCTGAAATCCCCTTTCGACGCGACCATACCGCGCTGTTCAGCCTCGGCATCGCTAGTACCTTCGCTGAAATTACCGGGGTTCATCTGATCGATACCGGCGAGGTGCATCGTCATCGTGCCGTTTTCGAAGCGGCGGCGATATTCGCCCTCGAGCATGAAGCCCTGCGAGGTGTAGCCGGTACCCGTGACGGTGAAATCCGAACTCGGGGAGATGACGTAATAATAGGGAACGGAAAGACCGTAGCCAAGATTTTGCGAAACGCTCATCGACGGGAACAGGAAGCCGGACTTGCGCTTCACGGTATTGTCGGGGACTTCGATCCACGGCAGGTATGCGATCGAACGGCCAAGCAGCTGGAATCGCGCCTTTTCAAGACGAATCGTGTGCTTCTCACTGTTCTGGATAACGCGTTCGGCCTTGACCTGCCAGAAGGGCGCGCGTTCGGGCTTTTCGGCGCAGGGCAAGCAGGCCGTGTAGACGCCTTTATTGAGAATCATCTGCGTACCGCCGACTCGCTGGCCGGTTTCGGCAACGAGGCGGGTATTGTCGCTTGTCTCAATTCGCAGCGCATTCATGAAGCCGTCTGCGAAATTGTCGGTCACATCGAGGTGGTCGGCATAGATTCGGTTGCCGTCGGGCGTCACCATCTCGATGTTGCCGGTCGCCATCATGCGGCCGGTCTTCTGGTTATAATCGACCTTCTGGGCGACCAGCCTGTAGCCGCCGTAGTTGATCTGCACGCCGCCGATTACAGAGACGAGCTCCTGGTCCTTATTATAGACAAGCTCGTTTGCAGACAGCATCAGCTTCGCATCCGGCGAGATATTCTGGCCGATTGCAGGCACGCCAGTACTGTTCTCCTGACCGTAGGCCAGCGGAGCATTTTCAAAATAGGTAGCCAGAGCTGCGCCTAAGAGCAGGGCAACCAACTGTTTACTAAACACCTTGCGGTCGCCTACCGCCACTAGCCATCCTCCTGATGAAGCAGGATCGTCGCCCCTAAAGCGAGCGCCACGATCACTGGTATCCAAGTCGCCACAAACGGCGGCACGACACCGCTGCTTCCAAATGCCTTTACAAGCACGGTGACGACATAAAGCATGAAGCCTGAAAGGATTCCACCCAGAATCACAGAGCGTGACTGGTTGAACCGGCTAAATTTTAGAGACACTGTTGCAGCAATGAGAGTCATGGCCACCAAGAGCAGCGGCTGCGACAGCAGAGAGTTGAATTGAGTCTCAAGCGCCTTCGTGGATATCCCGAAGGATTTGGCGGCAGCGATACGGTTGGAAAGGTCAAAGAAACCAATTGTTTCCGGCGCTGTCAGCCGCTCCTTGATGAAGTCTTGCTTCAGATTGGTACGAAGCTGCTCCGTAGCCTTACGCACCGGGATTTCCCCAGGCTTGCGTTCGACGACATTGTTAAGCTGCCAGTAACCATCTTCCAATTTGGCGGATGAGGCATCCTGCCTCAGAATGACCTGACCGGCGGAATCGAAATGGACAAGCACGGCGTTCATGAGCAGCGTGCCGTTCTCCAGCACGGTCTTGGCGCCGATGATGACATCGTCCCGGCCGCTGATCTGGCGCAGCCACGGAACCTGCAGGGCCCTGATCATGGCATTGTCCTGACCGCGCCAGGCCGTTTCGAATTGTGTTGCCTGCCTCTGGCCCCAGGCGGCGAGCGGATTGAGCGCCACCACCGTCAGCACCCCGAGAATCAGGGACCCGGCGATAAAAGGCAGCATGAACTGCCAGACCGAGATGCCGGCCGCACGGGTGACGACGAGTTCATATTTCCGGTTGAGGCCGATCAGCACGGTGATGCCGACGAACAGCGCCACGAAGGGGATGGTCTGCTGCAAGATCAACGGTAGGCGAACGGCGGTGAGCAGCACGGCACCACCCAGCGTGTAGCCGGGGAAATTGGAGATGCGGCTTGCCGTCTCGCTGAAGTCCAGCAGAAAGGTGATGGCGCTCATGCCGATCAGGAACCACATCGTGGTCACGACATACCGGCGGAAGAAATACCGCGACAATGTCCCGAAAATCATCGCAGAGCGCCTCCGCCGGTCCGGCCCGTCGCGGCAAGTACCCGCTTCTGCGCACGCTTCCAGATCGTCGAGGTGCGATTTCTGACGACGAGCGGCATGGCGAGCCGCTTGTGCATGTTCAGGAAAATAATCGAAACCAGGCTGGTCACGATCGGGATCGCATAGAGGATCGGAATGTAGATCGTGCTCTTGTCGATCTGGTTGGCAACGTAGAACGCCGCCCAGCGTAGGACGAATGCGAGGCCCAGTGCGCCGATCATCGGATGCATGCGTGCCTCACGATGCGATCGCGCATCCCCGGCTATGGCAAGCGAGAAAAGCGCGAAAACGAAGGGAAGCATCCAGTCGGTCAGGCGGCGATGCAGCTCGGCGGTATAGCTGCCGGGCTTGGCGATATAATCAGGATCTTTCGGATCGGGATTGAGCAGGAAGGCGAGATCGCGGTCGCTCGCGCGAAGCGTCGCCTGTCCGTTGTTTTCCGTCATGTCCGAAAGGTCGAAGGAATAGGAATCGAACTTGATGACCGAGACGTTGCCATCGGGCGTTTTGCGGTGGACTTCGCCGTCATGCATGATCAGCGACGTGCCGATATCATCCACGGCGCCTTCGCGCGCATAATAGATGAGCTCGTAATTGGGGTCGCGCTCGTCTGCGACGAAGAGGCCTTTGAGCGTGCGGCCGGCGAGCCGCTGCGAGATCTGAACATAGAGGCCTTCGTCGATCTTGCGGAAGGTCTTTTCCTCGATCACGGATGAAAGAAGATCGGCATAGGTGGCGGCGATCATCTGCCGTACCACCGTCTTCGCACGCGGCTCGACGACATTGTCGACGAAGAACGAGAAGACGCTGATGAGGATCGCGAGCAGCAGAATCGGCCGCGCCAGGATGCTGCGGCGAGCGCCGGCGGCATCGATCACGGTCAGCTCGGAATCATTGTTCATCGTCGTCAGCGTCTGGGTAATGCCGATGACGAGTGCAAAGGGCAGCACGATGGGAATGATCGACGGCAGGATCAGCGTCGCAAGCGTGGCGAAGGAGCCGATCGACTGGCCGCTATCGGTCACCAGGTTGATGCGCTGCAGGACCTGGGTGGTCCAGATGATCGCGAGCACCGGGAGCAGGGCCACGAGAAACATCTGGCCAACACGCCGCAATATATATGTCTCGAGTAGTTTCATGCTCGCCCTTGAACGCGCCTGCAGGTCGATATGATCAGCAGGAGATTCCCTCTACGCTGTTTGTCTCGGTTTTGCGACAAGTCAGTGTCAAAAATTCATTCAAATTTCAGAATTTTTTTGTTGCCGTGGCGACTCAGCAAGTGCCATCAGCGCCGCGAATATGACAACCGAAGAAAGCCATCCCAGCACGACGTCGGATAGATAATGTGCGCCGAAAGAGAGCCGCATCGCAGGCGTCAGGATGGAAACGGCGGCGACGGGTGCCACAAGCGCGTAACGTATCGACTTCGGAACGAAGATCAGCAGGCAGAACAGCCAGCCCGCGCTCGCCGCCTCTCCGGAAATGAAGGAGCAGTTCGAGACGCACTTGCCGGCCAATGAACCGGCTTCGGCGAAATGCAGCGTACCGCCGAAGAAATCCGTCTGCACTGGCCGCGGCCGACCCCAATGTTCCTTGAGGATCACATTGACGAGAAGAACGGGACCGATCAGCAGCGTGCCGAGCGCAACCTTCAGATCGCGGGCGCGCGGCGCATTGAATGTCGCGCCATGCTGCTGATAGCACTCGGCCAGTTTCCACAGCATGACCGCAGTCACGACATAGGGAACGTAGAAGAAGAGCGTGCGTAAGAGACCGAGGATCGCCTCGCTCCGATAGGGGAAGGAACCGCAGATCTCGGTTGCCGGGGTCGACGCGTCACAGGCCTCCTGCACGAAAAAAAGCTGGGAAAAATAAATGTCTATCCCGGGAAAGGCGCGGAACACGGCAAGCAGCAGCCACCACACCCAGAAGAGCAGAACAAAGACGCCGAATGCCGTTTGTGGCAGGCGAACTGCCGGACCCTGCCATCGATTTTTCGAAAAAACTGTCAACGCAAACATCTACGAAACTGACGAAAACCTTTTGGCCGGGCGGCCGCGCGGAACATAACAACTGTCGCCGGCCATTGACAGACCCGTCAAACGCGAAATTATCCCCCTGGAACGGATTTCATGAATCCCATCGGAGAAGACATGTCTGCAAAATTCGAAATTTCATTCTCAAAATCGGCAAAGCTCAGCGGCGGCCTCGCGATCCTTCTGAAGACGTCCGAGGCCGAAACCGCGGCTGGGGCCGATATTGCCGATCCGGCGGGAGTGATTGCCAAGGCGTCGAAGATTGCGCGCTTCTCGGCAAAGTCGTTGACTGCCCTCGACCTGGTGGCGCCCGAGGGTGCGCCTGTCGAGCGCATCATCGTCCTTGGTCTTGGCAAGCCGGCAGACCTGACCGTCCACGATTGGCTGAGGGCCGGCGGCAGCGCCGCCTCGCGGATCAAGAATACCGAGAAGGCGACGATCTTCATCGATGCACCAGGCGCAGACGTCAGCGCCAAAGCTGCGGTCGATTTCGCTCTCGGCATGCTGCTGCGCGGCTACAGCTTCGATACCTATAAGACGAAGAAGAATGACGACGAGGAAAAGCAGGCGAAGTCGGTCAAGGTGACGATCGTCACGGCCGATGCGGCTGCCGCCAAGAAGGGCTTTGCCGATGCCGAGGCGATTGCCGACGGCGTCAATCTTGCCCGCGATCTCGTCAACGAGCCGCCGAACGTCCTCGGCCCCATCGAATTTGCGGCCAAGGTAAAGGAGCTCGAGAAGCTTGGCGTCGAGGTGGAAATCCTCACCGAGCGCGAAATGCGCCGTCTCGGCATGGGTGCGTTGCTCGGCGTTGCTCAGGGTTCCGTCCGTCCGCCGCGCCTGGCGGTCATGCAGTGGAAGGGCGGAAAGGGCAAGGATCGGCCGATCGCCTTCATCGGCAAAGGCGTCGTCTTCGATACCGGCGGCATCTCGATCAAGCCGGCCGCGAACATGGAAGACATGAAGGGCGATATGGGCGGTGCGGCTGCGGTCACTGGCCTCATGCACACGCTCGCCGCCCGCAAGGCGTCGGTCAATGCCGTTGGCATTATCGGCCTTGTGGAAAACATGCCTGATGGCAACGCCCAGCGTCCGGGCGACATCGTCACTTCCATGTCCGGCCAGACGATCGAGATCATCAACACCGATGCGGAAGGCCGCCTCGTGCTCTGCGATGCGCTCTGGTATTGCAACGACCGCTTCAAGCCGCAATTCATGATCAATCTCGCGACGCTGACAGGCGCCATCATGGTCGCGCTCGGTAACAGCCATGCGGGTCTCTTCTCGAATGACGATCCCCTGTCGGCGCAGCTGACGACCGCTGGTCTCGTCACGAACGAGAAGCTGTGGCGCATGCCGCTCGGCAAGGAATATGACAAGATGATCGACAGCAAGTTCGCCGATATGAAGAATACCGGCGGCCGCCTTGCCGGCTCCATCACGGCTGCGCATTTCCTGAAGCGATTCGTGCAGGATACGCCCTGGGCGCACCTCGATATTGCCGGCACGGCCATGGGCTCGGTGCAGGACGAGATCAACCAGTCCTGGGGCTCCGGTTTCGGCGTGCGCCTGCTTGATGAACTGGTCCGCTCGAATTACGAAACACGATGACGGAAATCCTCTTCTACCATCTGACGGAATCGAAGCTGGAAGACGCGCTTCCGCCGTTGCTCGACAAGAGTGTCGAGCGCGGCTGGCGCGTCGCCGTCCAGATGAAGGAGGCTGCGCGGCGTGATGCGCTGGATCAGCATCTGTGGACCTATCGGGAAGACAGCTTTCTGCCGCATGGCACGGATGAGGCCGATTTCGCCGGGGATCAGCCGGTTCTCCTGACGGTTTCGGCTGACAATGCGAATGCTGCTACCGTCCGCTTCATCGTCGATGGCGCCGAGCCGCCGGCCGTCGCGGATTATGAGCGGATCGTCTTCATGTTCGACGGTTACGATCAGGAGCAGCTTGAAGGTGCGCGCGCCCAGTGGAAGAAGCTAAAAGGCGAGGGGCATAGCCTCACCTATTGGCAGCAGACGCCGGAAGGGCGGTGGGAGAAGAAGGCCTGACGGGAACGTCAGGCTAGACCGGCCTCGGCCAGAACCCTGTCGATGAAATCCTTCTTCGCTCCGGTATAGGCCGCACGACTCTCGGCATATTTTTCCGCGAGGCCGATCTTCAGTTCTTCATAGGCCAGCGCAAGGGCTGGATCGCCTTGCAGCCTGTCGCGGAAGAAGATGTTCCGCCTCCAGTTGAAACCCTGGTATTCGACGACATGGGCGAGATGCGTACGCGTCTCGCCCGTGACACCGCGACCGAAGAGATGGTCGTCGGGCACGATGTCGGCACCGGCATAGTCGTAGCCGATCGCCTCCATGGGCTTGATGCAGGCAAGTCCGTCATCAAAGCGCCGAACACCGATCAGGATATCGATGATCGGTTTCGCCTTGATACCTGGAATGGCGGTGCTGCCGAAGTGCTGTATGTCGATTGCCAGAGGGCCAAGCGCGTCGCGGATCCTGGCCTCTTCCAGCAGATAGGCCTGCCGCCACTTGGCATTGGGGTCGGCGAGCCTCACCGCCAGATGTGGGACGCCCAATCCAAACGATTCATCCTGCTCCTGCTGCATGGAAAACGTCCCTCACGTTTCGTTTTCCTATTCTAGCATTCTGCAGGCACAATGGCATCTGCCCGTAAGGCCGATCAGTCGTAGAACGCCTCGACGAATTTGCGCTTGCCGAGCATGAAGGCATCGGCGACATGGCGCAGCGGCGCCAGATCGACATCCGACTTGCCGGCCTTGATGAGCTCGGCGAAGCGGCGGTAAAGCGACGGATATTCGGCTTCCGGCGCAGAGAACTTCAGTTCGCCGTCGACCGAGAGCTTCGAACCGCCTTCGGAAAGAACCATCTGTCCGGCTGCCGTCTCAGCGATGATGTCCCAGCTTTGCTTGCCCGTCTGGCGCCAGTCGAATTCCGCGTGAACGGGAACGTAGTCGACATTGCGGAAATGCAGGTCGGCAGCGATCGGCGAGTCGCGGTTTTCAGGGAATTCCAGCGTGCCTGCGCTAAGGAACATCGCCTTCGGCAGGATATGCGTGACGATCGAAAGCGCGTTGATGCCCGGATCGAAAACGCCGAGACCGCCGGCTTGCCAGATCCATTCCTGGTTCGGATGCCAGTGGCGCACGTCTTCCTTCCAGATCACGTGCATGCTCTTGATCTCTGTCGAAGCGAGGAACGATTTGGCGGCTTCGACGGCAGCTGCATAGCGCGAATGCCAGCTCGCAAACAGCGTAGCACCCTGCCTGGTCGCGAGATCTTCCAAATCCGCCACTTCACTCAGCGTAGCGCCCGGCGGCTTTTCAAGGAAAACGTGTTTGCCCGCAGCCAGTGCCTTGTAGGCAGCTTCATAGCGATATTGTGGCGGCATGCAGAGCGAAACGGCATCGATAGATGGTTCGGCGTCGAGCATGTCGTCGATCGAGGTATAGGCGGTAACGCCATCGACCGTACCGTTGCGGCTTGCCGTCGCCACCAGCTTGAAATCGGCGTTGGCGGCGATGGAGGGGAGGTGTTGGTCGCGGACGATCTTGCCGACGCCGACGATGGCGAGGTTGATGGCTGACATTGTAGAGCTCGCGTTCGGTGTTTCGCTAAAAGTATGACTTATTGCGCGCCGTTTTATCAGAAAGCGGTCCGCGGGCAAGTCTGGTCTTTAGGAGCAGACGACGCGATTTTTGGACAATTGTCTAGCTCTTGATAAGCGCAATGGTTCTTGCGCCGCAGCAAAGTATCTCCAGACAGCTACTTGCGCTGGCGGCGCGTCAGCTCGCCATCGCTTCCTCATATTCGGCGGAAAGTTCCAGCCATTGCTCTTCGGCGGCGGCGAGCTTGGCGGCGGCTTCACCGCGCTGCTTGGCTTTTTCTGCGGCCTTGGCGGGCGCTTTTTCGTAAAGCGCCGGGTCTGCAAGCTCTGCATCAAGAGCCTGAATCATTTTCTCCAGCTTGCCCGTCAAGGATTCGATTTCATTGATCTTTTTCTTGAGAGGGGCAAGCGAGGCGCGCTTGTCGGCATTCAGCTTGCGCTGGTCGGCTTTCGAGGACTGGTCTTCAGACTGTCTCTGCTTTTCGTCGTCTTTTTTTTTGCCGGAAGCGACGATCAGGTCGCGATACTCTTCCATATCGCCGTCGAAGCTAGTCACCGTGCCGTTGTTGACCAGCCAGAGGCGGTCGACGGTCGCTTCGATCAGGTGGCGGTCGTGCGAGATCAGGATGACCGCGCCGTCATAGTCGTTCAGCGCCTCGATCAGCGCGCGGCGGCTGTCGATGTCGAGATGGTTCGTCGGCTCGTCGAGGATCAAGAGGTTCGGCGCATAGAAGGCGGCAAGCCCCATCAGCAGGCGTGCCTTTTCACCGCCTGAAAGATCTTTCGCAGCCGTCGCCATCTTCTCGGTCGCAAGGCCCATCTGCGCCACACGGGAACGCACCTTGGCTTCCGGCTCCGTCGGCATCAGCCGCCGTACATGTTCGACAGGCGTCTCATTCGGTACGAGATCGTCAAGCTGATGCTGCGCGAAGAAACCAATTTTCAGCCCCGGCGCCAGACGCACTTCACCGCTCTCGGCCGCCAGCCGTCCCGAGATGAATTTCGCAAAGGTCGATTTACCGTTTCCGTTCGAGCCGAGCAGGGCGATGCGGTCGTCATTGTCGATACGCAGATTGAGCCCCTTGAGGATCGGCTTGCCGGGTTCGTAGCCGACTGCGCCGCCGCTGACCGCGACGATCGGCGAGGCCGGCTGCTTTTCGGGTTCGGGGAAGGTGATCGGCTGAACGTGATCCTCGATCACGGCCGCGACCGTGCCCATGCGCTCCAGCGCCTTGACGCGCGACTGGGCCTGCTTCGCCTTGGAGGCCTTGGCCTTGAAGCGGTCGATGAAGCTCTGCAGGTGCTTGCGCGCCGCATCGTTCTTCGCCTTGGCCTTCATCTGCAGCTCGTCGGCTTCCGCCTTCTGCCGCTCGAACTGGTCGTAATTGCCGCGGTAGAAGGTGAGCTTCTTCTGGTCGAGATGCACGATGGAATTGACCGCGTTGTTCAGGAGATCGCGGTCGTGGCTGATGATGATGACCGTGTGCGGATAGCGGCGGATGTAATCCTCCAGCCACATCGTGCCTTCGAGGTCGAGATAGTTGGTCGGCTCGTCGAGCAGCAGCAGGTCCGGCTCGGTAAAGAGCACGGAGGCGAGCGCCACACGCATGCGCCAGCCGCCGGAGAAGGAGGATGCGGGCCGGGCCTGCGCTTCCTGATCGAAGCCGAGGCCCGAGAGGATGCTGGCGGCGCGTGCTTCCGCCGAATGGGCGTCGATATCGACGAGGCGCATCTGAATTTCGGCGATACGATGCGGATCGGTTGCGGTCTCCGCCTCTGCCAGCAGCGCTGCACGCTCCTTGTCGGCGGAAAGCACGATCGTGATCAGCGAATCCTCCGTTCCCGGCGCTTCCTGCTTCACCTGGCCCATGCGCGCGTTCTTGGGGATCGATATCGTCCCGCTTTCGGCTCCCAGATCGCCGGTTATGACGCGGAAGAGGGTGGATTTGCCGGCGCCGTTGCGCCCCACGAGCCCGGCCTTCGTGCCTGACGGCAGCGAGACGCTGGCATGGTCGAGAAGCAGGCGGCCGGCAATGCGGGCTGAAATGTCTGAAATCGTGATCATGCGCGCGGTTTTGGCCGAAAGCCGCCGCCAAGGCAAGATGGCTTAGCGGCGTGTTTGCCATCAATAGCGCATAGCCGAACGCCTTACCGGCCGAAGGCTTGCACCGGCAGGCGCGGATTGGACTGGGCGGCAAGCAGCGCCACGCGGGCATTGGCCTGAAGCTGACCTGACGTGGCCGCATCGCCGCTCAACGCCACGCCGACCGAAATCGTCAAACCGCTTGCATCCGAAGTGTCCGACGCGGCGAAAACAAGATTGTCTTCGACGGAACCGCGCAGCCGCTCGGCGATCGCCAATGCATCCTGCATGCCGACATTGGCAAAGAGGAAGGCGAATTCGTCGGCCTCCAGACGCGCAATGAAATCGTTCTTCTTCACCGTCTTGCGGAAGAGGCCGGCGAGCTTCTTCAGGAGCTTGTTGCCGGTCTGCGCGCCGTAGCGGGCGGTAAGCTCCTTGAAATCATCAATGTCAATCATGATCAGCGCGCTGCCGGCCGCACCCTCTTCCTGACCATAGAGATCGTCGAGTGCGCGGTTGAGGCCGATACGATTGGGCAGGCCGGTGATCTTGTCGGTGATAGCAGCTGCCTGCACGGCGGAAATGCCGCGCTCCAGCGCCGTCAGCCGCTCGATATCCTCTTCCAGCTTGGAGCCGATCGTCTGTTCCGCCGCGAGGACGTCTGAAAGCGAGACGGCAAGATATTCGACCTCGGCCATGAAATCGGCAAGGCTCTGGTGCTCCTGCTGGCCCGAGACGGATTTGAGGATGGTCTCGCAGGCACGCTTGAAGGCCTGACGATGCATTCGACCCTCGGCCAGACGCTCCGCCGTCTCCTTCAGCATGCGGCTCGCCTCGTTGCGCGAGCGGTCGCCCGCCAGCCCGTAATGGCCGACAAGCCGGTAGCGCAGGCCGAGTTCGTCCAAGGCTTCCTGCTGCGGATGTGAACCGAGGGCTGCGATATCCTGCGCCAGCCCGGCATTCAGGCCGACAAGCGCTTCGTGGAACAGTTCATAATTGCGCGGCAGGCCCGCCACATTGAGCCGCATCATATGCTGAGCGACCTTCTGGATATCGGCAGCCGGCGTCGGCCGGGCAGCCTCGCGCGCATTCAATGCATTTGCAACGGCAGTCTGCATGACGATCCCCTCATTGCCATTGGTTCTCTTGGGCCATCGGCTCTTCTGCTTCCGCTATGCAGGCAAGCTTTTAAGAGACATTGAATCTTCAGAGCTTATCGGGCGGGAAGCCGCAAAACCGGTTAATGCACCCTTGCTGCGTCGCGATCGGGAATAGCCGTGTGCGTTTCAGCAGCAGACGCGATGGGCGCCATGAAAATTCCTGATTTGATCGCGCCGGCTTTCTGGCGTGGAATGAAACCGCTGTGATTGCGAAAGGACGGCCATGACCAGAGCTCTCTATTCCCTGTGTGGCGCCGACGAGCGTAATTTCTTCTCGCCGCATTGCTGGAAAGCGGTGATGGCGCTCGCTCATAAGGGGCTCGACTTTGAAGAGGTTCCGACGACCTATAGCCGCATTGTTGATATCGGCGGCGGCTTCTCCAAGACCGTGCCGGTCCTGGATGACAATGGTCGGCTGATATCAGACAGTTTCGATATCGCCCTTTACCTGGAGGATGCCTATCCGGACCGTCCGTCGCTTTTCGGTGGCGAGGGCGGCAAGGCCCTGTCGCGCATGGTCGAGGGTTATTCGCAGATGATCATCCATCCGGCGATCATGCGGATTGCGCTTCTCGATATTCATTCCATTCTCGATGAGGGCGACAAGGCCTATTTCCGCACCAGCCGCGAAAGCCGCCTGGGCAAGCCGCTGGAGGATTTCGCCGCCAGCCGCGACGCGGAGAGGGAGGCCTTTGCCGCCAAGCTGGAGCCGATGCGCCACATGCTGCGCTTCCAGCCCTTCATCGGTGGCGACAGCCCGCTCTTTGCCGACTACATCGTCTTTGGTGCGCTGCAATGGCTGCGCATCGCCGCAGGCCTCGCCATGCTGGCCCCTGACGACCCCGTCATGGCCTGGTTCGAACGCTGCCTCGATCTTCATGAAAGCCGGGGCCGGACTGTGACAGCGGCGTGAAATTGCCGGAGCCCCCTTGTTTTCGCGCGGTGAGGCGGGTAAAGACCGCCCACTTTTCCCTGAGTATGAGGACCCGAATTATGGCGATTGAACGCACCTTCTCGATGATCAAGCCGGACGCAACGAAGCGCAACCTGACGGGCGCTATCACCAAGATGCTCGAAGATGCCGGCCTGCGCGTCGTCGCCTCCAAGCGCGTCTGGATGAGCAAGCGCGAAGCAGAAGGCTTCTACGCCGTTCACAAGGAACGTCCGTTCTTCGGCGAACTCGTTGAAGGCATGACCTCTGGCCCGACCATCGTTCAGGTTCTGGAAGGCGAAGGCGCCATCCTGAAGAACCGCGAAATCATGGGCGCAACCAACCCGGCAAACGCTGACGAAGGCACGATCCGCAAGGTTCATGCTCTGTCGATCGGCGAAAACTCGGTTCACGGTTCCGACGCTCCGGAAACAGCTGCCCAGGAAATCAAGTACTGGTTCTCCGACACCGAAATCGTTGGCTGATTCAGCCTTTGAGCATTCCCTGGGAATGCTTTGAATTGACTCATGAAAGCCGGGCTCGTCCCGGCTTTTTTGTTTCAAAGGCTCAGACCGGGCACTTGTCTGTATTCGAAAAATCCGTCGACCCGTCCGGTTTGAAAACCTCCGGGTTCTTCTCATATCCGGCACCGAGAACCAACGGCTTGCTCGGCAGCACTGTCTGGTCGAGGTCGGATTTGAACTGCGTCTTCAGCTCCTGCAAGAGCTTGCCGTCCTTGTCGACCAGCCTGACGGTGACGGCATAGGGGCGGTCCTTGCGCACGCAATGCAGGTTCTCGCTCTGGACCGAAATCTTGTCCTCCATCGGAAACACCTTCTGGTTCAGCACCAGCGGCGCTCCGCCCTGCGGGTTTTCGAATTCGGCGACGATGGTCGAGCCATCGGGAATGGGCGCCGTCTTCTTCAGCGTCAGCAGATAGGTGGCGCTTGCGACGCGGTAGTTGAAGACGAAGAGATGGCCCGTCACTTCCAGCATGCTTTCGGCCTGGCGCTGGCAGGCGGAAAGCATGAGCCCCGCTGCCGCAAGGGCCGTAATGATCGAGCGCCGCTTCATGGCGTCTCCTCCTTCTTTTTCCTCCGGTAATGCCTGTTAGCCTTGGCGCGGTTGCCGCAGACGGCCATGTCGCACCAGGCCCGGCTCTTGTTCTTGCTGCGGTCGATGAACAGCCAGCCGCAATTGCCACAGATCTTCATCCGCTCCGGATCGGACATGGCGATCAGCCGCAGAACCGAATGGGCCGTCGCCGCATCAAGACCCTTTTCAGCAGCACCCCGCAGCGTGCGCGCCAGCGCTTCCAGCAGTTCGGCAAGAAGCCGGTCGTCATTGCCCTCAAGCACGCGCCGGCGGAAATAGCGGTCCGTCGCTTCGCGCAGTTCGATGAAGTTCGCTCTATTCTGCGCTCCAACCGGTACAATGTCGCCGAAAAGTGCCCGTTCGGCGCAGAATTCCTGCGCCGCCTCGGGGAAACGCTCCATTTGCCCTTCGGCCTCGAAGCGGTCGATGCGGCGCGCAGTGTCGTGACGCAGGATGACGCTATTGGCGACATCGAGCGCCAATGCGCCGCCGGAAAAACGGTGAGGAGTCCAGGAAAAGCTCATGGGAAAAATATAACTGGTAAAACACATTTTGCCAGTTATTATTTTAAACCGATCTGGAGTGTCGGAATGGCTTATCTTCTGCAGCAACTGGCGAATGCGGTGCCGCTCGCAGCGCTCTACGCCACGCTTGCCTTCGGTTATTCGATCGCCTTCGGTGTCACCAAGCGCCCCGACATCACCTATGGGGCGATTATCGCCTTTGCCGGCCAGATGCTGCTGCTCTTCACGGATACGGCTTATAACCGCCTCTGGCTGGTGCTGCCGGCTGCGATCGCGATCGGCGTCTGCTCCTCGCTGATCTATTCGGTGGGGGCAGGGGTCTGGATCGGCCGCTTCGTCATGCAGCCGCTCGCCAGCAAATCGCCGAACACGGTCATCGTCGCCGCACTCGGCATGATGATCGTGCTGATGGAGACGGCGCGCCTTGCCGCCAATACCCGCGCCATCTGGCTACCGCCGCTCTTGAATGACAACGTGACCTTCTGGAGCGACGGCACCTTCAGGGTCACGCTCACCTATATCCAGCTTCTGGATACCGTCCTGATGTGCGCGATCATTGCGATCGGCGCATTTATCTTGAAGCGCACTGCCTGGGGCCGCCTATGGCGCGCCGTCATCGACGATCCGCTCGCCGCCGAACTCTGTGGCACCAGCGCCAGCCGTGTCTTCCTGGTGTCCTATGGGGCGGCGGCGCTCGTCGCCACCTGCTGCGGCATCCTTGCGACCTTCTATTACGGATCGATGGATTTCGGCGCCGGGCTGATGTTCGGCCTCAAGGTGCTGCTGATCGCGGCCGTCGGCGGCTATTCCGATCCGCTGCGCTCGGCAGGTGGTGCCGCTGGCCTTGCGCTCGTCGAGACGCTCTGGGGCGCCTACGGTTCTTTCATCTGGCGCGATCTCGCCATCTTCTCGCTGCTGGTGTTCCTGCTGGTGCTGAGCAGGCGCGAGCGTGTCGTGCTCTGATTATTTCCAGCGGTCGCGCGCCTTGTCGTCGGCATCCTTCGCCGCGATCCAGTCGCCAGTGCCGCCGTCCTTGCCGTGTTCCTTCTTCCAGAACGGGGCGGATGTCTTCAGGAAATCCATGACGAAGCTCGCACCGTCGAAGGCCGCCTGCCGGTGCGGGGCAGCTGCGACAACCAGCACGATATTCTCGCCGGCCGCGATCTTTCCGAAGCGATGGATGGCAGTCAGGCCGCTGAGCCCGAAACGCTCGATGGCGAGCTCGCCGATACGGCTCATCTCCGCTTCGGCCATGCCGGGATAATGTTCGAGCTCAAGCGCTGACAGTGTCCCGCCCTCATCGCGGCAGAGACCGGAGAATGTGACGATTGCGCCGATGCCGGGCTTGCCTTTGGAAAGCCGGTCGATTTCCGCCTGCAGATCGAAATCCTCGCGCTGGACGCGGATGGTGGGGATAATTGTCACAGCAGAATCCTCTGCCGCTTTGATGTCGTTGCGGGGAATGCGGAGACGGCCTGCCGTACCCACCCCCCTCTGCCCTGCCGGGCATCTCCCCCACAAGGAGGGAGATTACGAGCGGCATGAGCATCGTGCCTATGGACCGTTTTGCTGGGCTGCAAGGTTGATTGTTTGCGGGAGGCGGTGCTCCCAGCCAATCTCCCTCCTTGTGGGGGAGATGCCCGGCAGGGCAGAGGGGGGTAACCCCACGGCACCACAGTCATTATTTCACCCACCTGTCATCGGCGGGAAAATACCGATCTCCCGCGCTCCGCCGATCGGCTCGTCATGTTCCACATGTTCCTGGTCGATCGCGACCCGGATCACATCAGGATATTGAAGAGCCATCTCATATTCTTCGCCCAGGCCCTTCAAATGATTCAGAAGATCGGCAACGCTGACGACGGAAGCGGGGAGGTCGATTTCCTCTTCTCCCTTGCCAATGCGTTCGCGCACCCAGGCGAAATAAACAAGCCGTGTCATTCTTCGTCGTCCACCACGTGTTTCAGCCCGGCGCGGAAATAATCATAGCCGGTATAGATCGTCAGGATTGCAGCAATCCAGAGCAGCGCGATCCCAGTCCAGGTCGTATAGGGGAAAATGGCGTCGCCCGCCGGGCCGGCAAGCAGGAAGGCGATGGCAACGAGCTGCAGCGTCGTCTTCCATTTGGCAATGCGCGTCACCGGCACGCTGACTTTCAGTCCCGCAAGATATTCGCGCAGCCCCGACACCAGGATTTCGCGGCACAGGATGATGATCGCCGCCCAGAGCGACCAGCCGGCAATCGTGCCATCGGCAGCGACCAAAAGCAGGATGGCGGAAACCAGCAGCTTGTCGGCGATCGGGTCCAGCATGCGGCCGATATTCGACGTCTGGTTCCAGATGCGCGCGAGGTAGCCGTCGAGGAAATCGGTGAGCGAGGCGATGACGAAGATCCACAGCGCCACCCAGCGCGCCGTGTCGCTGCTGCTCAGCCGTCCTTCGATGAAGAAGCAGACGACGATCAGCGGCACCGCCAGGATGCGGCCGTAGGTGAGGAGATTGGGGATGTTATACGCACGCGATGCCATGATGCGGTTCTCTGTATTGATGCGGCGGTAGATGACGGCTTTGCCCCTCGACCGTCAACATTCTTTCTGTTTTTTCGCTGCCTTTGCGTGGAATTTGCGACCGGCACCGCTTATTTCGCGGCGTCGTCGTGAAAATGATTATAGACCTGCTTTGCGACGGTCTCGGAAATCCCTTCCACCGCCATGAGATCGGAAAGGGCTGCGCGCGAGACCGCCTTCGCCGTTCCAAAGTGCTGCAGCAGCGCCCGCTTGCGGGACGGGCCAATGCCGCCAATCTCGTCGAGCGGGTTTTTGACCATCTCCTTCTTGCGCCGCGCCCGGTGTGAGCCGATCGCGAAACGGTGCGCCTCGTCGCGCATGCGCTGGATGAAATAGAGAACCGGATCGCGCGGCGGCAGCGTGAAGCTTCCCTTGCCGGGTGCGAAGAAACGCTCACGGCCGGCCTCGCGGTCCACACCCTTGGCGACGCCGATGGCGATGACGCTGTCGGTAATGCCGAGCTCTTCGAGGATTGCCCGCACCGCCGTCATCTGCCCCTGACCGCCGTCGATGAGAATCACGTCGGGCCAGGCGGGGAAGGGCATGTCGGCCGCGTCTGCGGCGGTGACCTGCGTGCTACGATCCGGAATGCCCTCTTCCTTGAGCAGGCGGGAGAAGCGCCGCGTCATCACTTCGCGCATCATGCCGAAGTCGTCGCCGGGCGTAATCTCGGTCGATTTGATGTTGAACTTGCGATACTGGTTCTTCACGAAGCCTTCCGGCCCGGCGACCACCATGCCGCCGACCGCATTCGTGCCCATGATATGCGAGTTGTCGTAGATCTCGACACGCTGTGGCACATAGGGCAGGCCGAATGTGTCCTTGAAACCTTCCAGCAGCCGTGACTGCGAGGCCGTTTCGGCAAGCTTGCGGCCATGCGCCTCGCGCGCGTTGGCGATGACATGCTCGACGAGGTCGCGCTTTTCACCACGCTGCGGAACGAGGATGGAAACCTTGTGCCCGGCCTTTTCGCTAAGGGCGGCGGCCAGCAGCTCCAGCTCCTCCACCGTTTCCGACAGCATGATCTGCCGCGGCACCGGCTTGTCGTCGTAGAACTGCGCGAGGAAAGCGTTCAGCACCTCGGCGCCGGAAAGCTGCGGATCGGCCTTCGGGAAGTAGGCGCGGTTGCCCCAGTTCTGCCCGGTGCGGAAGAAGAAGACCTGAATACAGGAAATCCCGCCTTCGTGATGGATGGCGAAGACATCCGCCTCCTCGACGCCAGCAGGATTGATGCCCTGGTGGCTCTGCACATGCGAGAGCGCGGCAAGACGGTCGCGATAGATCGCGGCGCGCTCGAAATCGAGGTCCTCGGCGGCGGCGTTCATCGCCTCCGCGATATGTTCCTTCACTTTCTGGCTCTTGCCGGACAGGAAGTCCTTGGCTTCCTGAACCAGCTCCGCATAGCCTTCGTCACTGACCTCACGGGTGCAGGGCCCGGAACAGCGCTTGATCTGGTAGAGCAGGCAGGGCCGGGTGCGCGTCTCGAAGACGCTGTCGGTACAGGTGCGGATCAGGAAGGCGCGCTGCAGCGAATTGATCGTGCGGCCGACCGCGCCTGCCGAGGCAAAGGGGCCGAAATAATCGCCCTTGCGAGCGCGGGCGCCACGATGCTTGAAGATGGCTGGTGCGCGGTGATCACCGGTAATCAGGATATAGGGAAACGACTTGTCGTCGCGCAGCAGCACGTTAAAGCGTGGCCGCAAGCGCTTGATCAGATTGGCTTCCAGAAGCAGCGCCTCGGTCTCCGTCCGCGTCGTGACGAATTCCATATTGGCGGTCTGGCGCACCATCTGGGCGATACGGTTGGAGTGTACGCGACCCATCGCATAGTTACCGACGCGCTTCTTCAGGCTGCGGGCCTTGCCGACATAGAGAACGTCACCCGCCTCGTTGAACATGCGGTAGACGCCGGGGCTGTTCGGCAGGCGCTTGACGAATTCGGCGATCAGGTCCGCACCGACAAGGCCGGTTTCATTGATGCTGCCGGCATTCCAGTCGACCGCCGCAGAAATCGGCGCGGCGGAGGCATCGCCTTCCACCTCGATGATGTCGTCGTCGTTTTCGTCAGTCTCGTCGTAAAGAACACCGCCATCAGGCAGCTTCTTGGCATTCATTCCTTGATCTCCAGCACATCCGGCGTCTGCCATGCGAGATGCTGGCCGCCGTCGAGTGCAATCATCTGACCCGTGATCGAAGGGGTCTCGAACAGAAAACGAATCGTTCGGCCGAATTCCTTGAGCTCAGGTCCCCGCTTCAAGATAAGGGCTGAAACCTGCGCTTGGAAGTCTTCCTGCAATTGCCGTTCGCTCGGCACTGTAGGGCCGGGGCCGATCGCGTTGACGCGGATGCGCGGCGCTAAGGCCTGCGCCATGGTCTGTGTCGCCGTCCACAGCGCCGATTTCGACAGGGTATAGGAGTAGAAGCTCGGCCGCAGCGCCCAGACGCGCTGGTCGATAATGTTGACGATCAGCCCCTCGGCCGTTTGCGGCAGCTGTTCGGCGAATTTGGCGGCGAGTATCGAAGGCGCGCGAACATGGATGGCGAAATGCTCATCCCACACCTGCGCATCGAATTTGCGGAGCGAATCCTCGAGAAAAATCGACGCGTTGTTGACGAGAAGATCAATCGGGCCGAGCGCCTCGCACGCCTTCCCGACAAGCCCGTCGGTCTCATCGATTTTGGCGAGATCGGCCTTGATCGCAACCGCCTGATGGCCCCTTTGCCGCAATTCCGCCACAAAATCCTCAGCCTCGGCGAGCGAGCCGTTGGCATGGATTGCGACCGAAAATCCATCAGCAACAAGGTCTTCGGCGATTGCCCGGCCTATTCTTTTGGCGGCACCCGTCACCAGCGCCGCGCGAAGTCTTTTCTGAGTCAAGATGCTGCCTTCTGGTCCAGCGAGTCCGTTTGCTGACTATATAAGGGCAGGCCTTGATTATATAAATAGGCCGAAAGCATTGCCTGTGCGGTCCGGATATTCTATGTATTATTTGCAATCGCGATTTATTAAAATAAGTATTGTAAGTTTAACTGTTTATTATCCTTAATAAACGGTATGTTGCAGCCAAGCAACATCGAATTTCTGCCGCCGCGGAGCCACAATGATATCACAATTTGGCTCTTTCAAATCCGCATTTGCATTCCAATTTCACTCTCGAACCGGAAGGGACATTTAGTAATCCCCCGTGAATGCTTCGCCGAAGTTTGAGTTGACGAGCGCGCGGGACTGAAAGGAGATAATTATGCGTATACTTTTTGCTGGTCTCATGGCTTCCGCTCTCACCGTTGGCGGTTTCTCGGTCGCACAGGCAGCCGATGCCGTGGACCAGGTCCCGCAGGCACCGGTCGCTGAGGAAACCCCGGCTCCGGTCAACAACTGGCAGGGCTTCTACCTCGGTGGCGCCGCCACCTACAATGCGGGCAGCTTCGGTTCCGACCGCAACACCTACGATTGGGGTGGTCAGCTCTTCACCGGCTACAATTTCCAGCAGGGTCAGATCGTTTACGGCGCTGAAGCCGATCTCGGTTATGGCGATGCAGACGTCACCCAGGGCGGCATCAAGAACAAGACTGGCTGGAACGGCTCCGTCCGCGGCCGCGTCGGTTATGACCTGAACCCCTTCCTGCTCTATGGTACTGCAGGTCTGGCACTCGCCGACACCAAGGTTTCCGATGGCACGTCTTCCGACAGCAAGACCGCCTACGGTTACACGGTCGGCGCTGGTGTGGAAGCTTTCGTGACCAACAACATCACGACGCGCCTCGAATACCGCTACACCGACTATCAGGACAAGGACTACAACCTGAATTCCGGCAGCGTTTCGCGCGGCTTCGACGAAAACAGCGTCAAGGTCGGTATCGGCGTCAAGTTCTAATCCGGATTACACCGAATACGAAAAAAGCCGGGCTTTGTGCCCGGCTTTTTTGTTGTCTGCGTCGATCCCAGGTCTCTCAAATCTTTCAGGCTTGAGGCTTCAGCCGTTCATAGCCATCGAACTTCTTCTTGAATTCTTCCAGCCAGCCGATCAGCTCGGCATGGTCTTCTTCCCACTGGCCCTTGAAGCGCAGGTCGAGATAGCCGATCGTGGCGGCCAGCGCGAAATGCCCGCCATGCAGCTTCTTGCCGAGCTTCGGCGTATTGGCGGCCAGATAGTTCAGCGCAGTGGCGACCTTCTTCCATTGACGGTCGATCCAGGGCTGATGCACCTTTTCTTCATCGCGGAAGCGACGCTCATAGACGATCGCCAGCAGGCAATCGCAGACGCCGTCGCACAGCGCTTCCAGCACTTCGGAATCGGTGCGTTTGCCCTTCTTGGCAGGATAGAGCGCGCCCTTCGTCAGCCGGTCGAAATAATGCATGATGGCGACGCTGTCGAAGATGGAAACGCCGTCATCCGTCAGCAGCGTCGGGATCTTGCCGAGCGGATTGTTGTCGACGAGGATCGCCGGCCCCGCATTCGTATCGACCCGGATTTCCGTAATCTCGAGACCGAGATGGCGGGCGGCCATGCCCACCTTGCTGGAGAAAGGGGAGGTCGGGGAGCAGAGAAGCTTCATGGGGCACCTTTTGAAATGCTGATGGCACGGGACTATTCCCCCGCGCCGCAGATTCGGTCAATCGGCCTTGGCAGGCTTCGTCTCGCCGCGCAGCCAGAAGGCACGCTGCGAGGCGAAACGGTCCTGCGCCAGGTGGTCCTTCAGCGCCGGCAGCAACTGGTGCAGCTCATCCTTCAGCGTGAAGGGCGGATTGACGATGACGAGGCCCGAGCCGGTCAGCCCCGTCGTTTCGCGGTCGCTGCGCACGGCAAGTTCCGCGCAGAGCATCTTCGGAATATCGGTCGCCTGCAGCGCTTCATGGAATTCCTTGATCGGCGCGCCCTTCTTCAGCGGATACCAGAGGCAATAGGTGCCGCCGGGAAAGCGCCGATAGGCCCTGGCAAGGCCGTCCACCAGTCGTTCATATTCGCCGTCCTCCTCGAAAGGTGGATCGACGAGCGCGATGCCGCGCTTTTCCTTCGGCGGCAGATGCGCGCCGAGCGCCAGCCAGCCGTCGAGCTCGGTGATGCGCGCATGGTGATCACCTTCGAAGACTCGATGCAGCCGGACAAAATCTTCCGGGTGCAGTTCCATCGCCGAAAGCCGGTCCTGCGGGCGGAAGAGCATGCGGGCAAGCTTCGGCGAGCCGGGATAGAAGCGCAGGCCGCCCTGCGGGTTCAGTTCTCGGATGGCGGAGAGATAGGGCTCCAGAAGCTCGGAGACCTGCGGCCCAAGATCGGTCTCCAGGAGCTTGCCGATACCATCATGCCATTCGCCGGTCTTCTGCGCTTCCTCGGAGGAGAGATCGTAGAGTCCGATACCGGCATGGGTGTCGAGCACGCGAAAGCCCGCGTCCTTTTTCTGCATATAGCGGACCAGCCGCGCCAGCACCGCATGCTTCAGTACATCGGCAAAATTGCCTGCATGGTAGATGTGGCGATAATTCATTTTCGCTGATGCCTGTTATGAATTCGGATCATTGGGAGTTTTTGTGCCTTTTGGGCGGTCGAGCCTTGGCATATAGAAATCGCATGAACATTGCGACCCCCATCCACGCCAAATCCCGGATCGGTCACACGGCCTGTCCGCACGACTGTCCCTCCACCTGCGCACTGGAGATAGACCTAACGGAAGACGGCCGGATTGGCCGTGTCCGGGGGGCCAATGACCATTCCTATACGTCAGGCGTCATCTGCGCCAAGGTCGCCCGCTATGCCGAGCGCCTCTACCATCCCGATCGTCTCATGCATCCGTTGCGCCGCACCGGCGCCAAGGGGGCAGGGCAATGGCAGCAGATTTCCTGGGACGATGCGCTGGATGAGATTGCCGAAGCTTTCGTGAAGGCCGAGGCAAAGGATGGCAGCGAAGCCATCTGGCCCTATTTCTACGCCGGCACCATGGGCTGGGTGCAGCGCGACTCGATTGAGCGCCTGCGCCATGCCAAGCGCTATTCCGGCTTCTTCTCCTCGATCTGCACCAATCCCGCCTGGACCGGCTTCACCATGGCGACCGGCATGCTGCGGGGCCCGGACCCGCGCGAGATGGCGCGCACCGACTGCGTCGTCATCTGGGGCACCAATGCGGTCGCCACGCAGGTCAACGTGATGACCCACGCGATCAAGTCGCGCAAGGAGCGCGGCGCCAAGATCGTCGTCATCGACATCTACGACAATCCGACGATGAAGCAGGCCGACATGGCGCTCATCGTCAAGCCCGGCACCGATGCCGCACTCGCCTGCGCCACCATGCACATTGCCTTCCGCGACGGTTATGCCGATCGTGACTATATGGCGAAATATGCCGATGATCCCGCCGGCCTCGAGGCGCATCTGAAGGCAAAGACGCCGGAATGGGCGGCCGCGATCACTGGCCTGTCTGTCAAGGAGATCGAAGCCTTCGGCAAGCTCGTCGGCACGACGAAGAAGACCTTCTTCCGCCTCGGCTACGGCTTCACGCGCCAGCGCAATGGCGCGGTCGCCATGCATGCGGCCGCCTCGATCGCCACCGTGCTCGGCTCCTGGCAATATGAGGGCGGCGGCGCCTTCCATTCCAACAGCGATATCTTCCGCATGAACAATGCGGAGCTGACCGGCAAGTCGATGAAGGATGCCGATATCCGCATGATCGACCAGTCGCAGATCGGCCGTGCCCTGACCGGCGATGCCGTGGCCCTTCGCCATCGCGGACCAGTGACGGCCATGCTGATCCAGAACACCAATCCAGTGAATATCGCCCCGGAACAGCGGCTGGTGAAGCGCGGCTTTGCCCGCGACGATCTCTTCGTCGCCGTCCACGAGCAGTTCATGACCGAGACGGCCGACATGGCCGATATCGTCATTCCCGCCACCATGTTCGTCGAGCATGACGATATCTATCGCGCTGGCGGTCAGAACCATATCCTGCTTGGGCCGAAGCTCGTCGAGCCGCCACCCACAGTGCGCACCAATCTTTTCGTCATCGAAGAACTGGCAAAACGTCTCGGCGTCGCCGATCGCCCCGGCTTCGGCTTTACGGCGCGCGAGATGGTCGACCGTGTCCTGGCCGCAAGCGGCCTGCCGAACTACGACCATTTCCTCGAGCATAAATGGTTCGACCGTCAGCCGCCTTTCGAGGAAGCACATTATCTTGATGGTTTCGCCCATCCCGACGGCAAGTTCCATTTCCGGCCGGACTGGGTGAACGGCGCCTCACCGAACAAGCCGCCCGCATCCGTCGGTGCGCTCGGGCCCTATGCCGAACTGCCGCTGTTCCCGGATCAGGTCGATGTCATCGAGCTCGCCGATCCCGAACATCCCTTCCGCCTGGCGACGTCGCCGGCGCGCAACTTCCTGAATTCGAGCTTCTCGGAAACCAAGACCTCACGTCAGAAGGAAGGCCGCCCGGAAGTGATGATCAATCCGGTCGATGCCGAGGCCAATGGCGTCGACAATGGCGATCTCGTCCGCATCGGCAATATCAGAGGTGACCTGCGCCTCCATGCCCGCGTGACGACGGAGGTCAAGCCCGGCGTGCTGATTGCCGAAGGCCTCTGGCCGAACAAGGCGCATGTCGACGGCGAAGGCATCAACGTACTCACCGGCGCCGATCCCGTGGCGCCCTATGGCGGCGCTGCCGTCCATGACAACAAGGTCTGGCTTCGCAAGGACGTCATATGATGCAATCTAAGGCAAAAGTGGAAATCGTCGGCAAGGAGATCCTGTCCGACGGCTGGACGAAGCTGACTGGTTACCGGATCGACTACACCGACCGGAATGGCGTGACCCATCGCTTGCCGCGCGAGGTCTATCACCGCACGCCCGCCGCCTGCATTCTGCTTTACGATCCCAAGCGCGATGTCGTCGTGCTGGTGAAGCAGTTCCGTCTGCCGGCCTATGTAAACGACGATCCCGCCTGGATGATCGAAGTCCCGGCCGGCCTGCTCGACGGCGATGAACCCGAGGCCGCGATCCGCCGCGAGGCGATGGAGGAGACCGGCTATACGGTCCGCGACATCCGCTTCCTTTTCAAGTCTTATCCGGCTCCGGGCTCCATTACCGAAGTCGTGCATTTCTTCGCAGCAAGGATCGATACTGCCGACCGCACATCCGACGGCGGCGGCCTTGAGGAAGAGCACGAGGATATCGAGGTGCTGGAAATCCCGCTCCCGGAAGCCCTTGCAATGGTCGAAAAGGGCGAGATCATCGATCTCAAGACGATCACGCTGCTGCAATGGGCGCTGCTGAATAAGGGCAAACTTCGATAGCGGGTGAGACGATCGACGCCTGATCCGTCGAGTTACCTCTGAGACGGATCGACACTATCCTCGACGGCTTAGTTTTCTCCGCGAACGTGCATCATCTGCCGAAAGGCGCGCCGCTTTAGTGCAGGTATTGCGTTGATGGTGCGCATCGCTCCACGCGTCGCAGCCAGCTGAAGTCTGCCGACAATCGGCCGATGGGCCAGGTCGCTGGCATCCATCTGTTTTTTCGATTCTTGGACTGCTTCGGCACTATAGCGAAGCATCTCGACTTCGTAGGCATGTATGGCTTCGAGGAGCGGCTTTCGCCCTTGATCCGCTTCGACCAGCATGCGTCCAAGCAGAGCGGCATCGCGAAGCGCTGTATTGGCGCCCGCGCCTCGTCCGGGTGTCATCGTATGGACGGCGTCACCGAGCAGAGTGACATTCGAACTCGTCCAGGGCGTCAGCGGGACGGAGGTCCTCATTTTGACATCGTGGATCGTCGAGGGCTCGGTCATACGGATGAGTGCACGCAAGTGCGGGTGCCAGTCCCGAGTGATCTCCAAGCCCAGCTCTCGCAACTGTTCGCCGCTCAGGCCGGTAGGGTCCCACGGGAAATTCTGCCGAGCGCCCCATATCCCCCAGCCGATACTGTCCTCGTCGAGTGTTTCGACGAAATCCGGCCAACGAGCAGCAAAACCAGAGCCGCTTCTGATGTTGGCAAACTCGAGCGAGTGGACGATTGCACCGAAGCCCATCGGTGCCATGATCAGCGACATGCCTTTGAACATCTTGTCCGACAGCAGAGCTTTCGCCTCGGCCGTCATAGGAATTTTTCCCCCGAGCGATACGATCCCGGTGTCTTCGAGACGCGCTTCCGGCAGACGTTGCTTGCGTACGGTCGAACTCGTGCCGTCAGCCCCCACAAGGACATCACCTGTCGTGAGGCTTCCATCCTGAAAGCAGGCGGTGACCGACCCGTCGGCGTTACTTATGTAACCTTCAAGCGCTTTCCCGAAGAAAACGTCGTCTTCCAGTCCCCTGAGCAGAACCCGCCTCAGCGTCTTTCGAATGACGTTCTTTTCACCGTCGAGAGCGTTGGGGCCTGCATCATCGATATCGAAGCTCAGCACTTCGCCCAGCTGTTCAGTGAGCATGTTGAAATAGCGCGGCGACCTGGCGCAGGTGGCGATATAGAGATCGTAGAGCTCGCTGGGGATACAGGCTTTCAGCGCTCGGCTTCCAGCCGGGCTGATGCCGACACGATAACCGCCGGTATTGGCGTTCGGCGCGAGGTCGCGCTCATACACCGCAATGCAAACGCCAGCCTGCTTGAGCAGATGAGCAAGTGCCAAGCCACCGGTCCCGGCGCCGATAATCAAAACCTTCATGGTGCTAGTCCTGATCGAGTTTAGGATCGATGGAGAATTTCGCGGCGATCTGCCTCAGCCACTCTTCTGTCCAGGTGATGCGCTGGGCGCGCAGGTCTTCGACAATGCTGTTGACCCAGGACAATTCGGTTGCGTGAAGCGCCCGGAGATATTCCATCTCGAGAAGGAAGAGCCTTGGAACGGCCTGCGCTTCCTGTAGGGCGTCGTCGATCCGGCGAAGCTCCGACTCGATGGCTTTTGCCCTGAGCTCAAGCTGGCTCGCCACATCATCAGGCGTAAGCAGAGGAAGAAATGATATGGCGGCGGGAAATTCCGGATATTCCCGCGTTAAGGTCGACAATATTGCCCGCATCCAGTCCAGCGCGACGTTACGGCCCTTCTCGCTTATCTCATACACCGTCCGCTCGGGGCGCTTGTCGTCCCGGACAGTTTTCTGCGGAGTGATCAAACCCTCGCGTTCGAGCCGTTGGATTGTTTGATAAAGGCTCGCCCTCTGCGTGACATTGATCACCTCGTCCTTGCCGCGCTCCTTGATGAGACGCTGCATTCGGTAAGGATGCAGCGGCTCTTCCATGAGCATTGCAAGGACAGCGAGCGCGATTGGCGAACGTTTGATTGATGTCATAGTCATGATCTTACTAGTTAGATTATAACTAGTCAATGCGATGGCCACGGGGTCGTTGGTTCCCGGCAATGGCACGTCGAACCCGCTGCGTGGCCAGTCAATGTCGGGAAATCCGAGCGCGCTCGATGCCGCGAGAGCCGGACTGATCAGCGTCATCGCCGCCGATTATCATCCGGCCGCCTTCGCGCCTGGCATCTTCAAGCTTGCTGATATCGTGGAGGGCGGCCCGTCGGCAGCCGTTGCCATGGCGACCGGCAATGCGGGCCGTTCCACCGGCCTCCTGGATCGTGGCGAGATCGCCATCGGCCAGCGCGCCGATCCGGTGGCGGTCGAGCCGGGCGACGTCCACCGCATCCGCGCCACCTTCCGTGACGGCCAGTTCGTCTATAGCGACGGCACGTTGCATCCGCTTCAGGCCCTTGCGGCCTGAATCTAGTCGCCGATCAGCGAAATAAGCTGGGATTTAGGGGCGGTTGCGGAAGCGGTGGCCCCAACCGCTTTCCCGCCTTCCATCTTCACCTTACCCTCGGCAAAGAGCCGCAGAGCCTGCGGATAGAGCTGATGTTCGATGGTCAGCACGCGTCCCGCCAGCGCATCGGCGGTATCACCCGCAAGCACAGGCACGGCCGCCTGGCCGATAACAGGGCCTTCATCCATGCCTTCGGTGACGAAATGCACGGTGCAGCCGGCGATCCGCATGCCTGCGTCGATCGCCCGCTGGTGCGTGTGCAGCCCTGGAAAGAGCGGCAGCAGGGACGGGTGGATATTGATGATCCGGCCTTCATGGCGCTGGATGAAAGCGCCCGAGAGCAGCCGCATATAGCCGGAAAGGCAGATGATATCAGGTGAAAGCTCGTCAAGCGCGGCAAGGATCGCCGCCTCGTGCGCGTCCTTGCTGGCATAGTCTTTGCGCACGAAAGCGAAAGTCGGAATGCCCTCGGCCGCCGCCTTGGCGAGCCCGCCCGCATCGGCCTTGTCGGAGATCACGCCGACGATCTCGGCCGGATAATCCTCAGCCTTTGCCGCCTGCACCAGCGCCATCATGTTGGAGCCGCCGCCGGAAATGAAGACGACGGTGCGTTTGCGCGGCAAAGTCATAGGGCGAGCGTACCCTTGTAGATCGTACCGGCCTCGCCTTCTGCGCGGGCGACCATGCGGCCGAGCGTCACTACTTTCTCACCTTCCGCTTCAAGCACCTTGGAGACGGCGGCGACATTCTCTTCGGCAACGACGACGATCATGCCGACGCCACAATTGAAGGTACGCAGCATTTCCCTGGCCTCGACGCCGCCCGTCTTGGCAAGCCACGAGAAAACGGCCGGCGCCTCGACGGCGGCAAGATCGATCTCAGCGGCGAGATGCTTCGGCAGTACGCGCGGAATATTTTCAGGAAAACCGCCGCCGGTGATGTGCGCGAGCGCCTTCAGCGCGCCCGTCTCGCGGATCGCCTTCAGAAGCGGTTTCACATAGATGCGGGTCGGCGTCAGCAGCGCTTCGCCGAGCTTCTTGCCCTCGGCAAACGGTGCCGGCGCATCCCAGCCGAGGCCGGAAAGCGAAACGATCTTGCGCACCAGCGAGAAGCCATTGGAGTGGACGCCGGAGGAGGAGAGGCCGAGAATGACGTCGCCTTCAGCGATATCGCCCGACGGCAGCAGCTTGCCGCGTTCGGCGGCACCGACTGCAAAGCCGGCGAGATCATAGTCGCCCGAGGAATACATGCCCGGCATTTCCGCCGTTTCGCCGCCGATCAGCGCGCAGCCCGCCTCGCGGCAGCCGGCAGCGATACCGCCGACGATCGCTGCACCCTGGTCCGGGTCGAGCTTGCCGGTCGCGAAATAGTCGAGGAAGAAGAGCGGCTCGGCGCCCTGCACGACGAGGTCGTTGACGCACATGGCGACGAGGTCGATGCCGACGGTGTCGTGATAGTCCGCGTCGATCGCGATCTTCAATTTGGTGCCGACGCCGTCATTGGCGGCAACCAGTACCGGATCGGTGAAACCTGCGGCCTTGAGATCGAAGAGGCCGCCGAAGCCACCGATCTCACCATCGGCACCCGGACGGCGCGTGGAGCGCACGGCCGGCTTGATCTTCTCCACCATCAGGTTTCCGGCATCGATGTCGACGCCTGCATCGCTATAGGTCAGGCCGTTTCTTCCAGACTGGCTCATGGTGATCTCCGGAGGATTTAAAGCTGCGGATAAAGGACCGCGTCACATGCCGGTCGCAATTGCATGAGAGTGCGCTTTATGCAAGCGTTGCAAGGGAAAAGCCCCCATTTTCCAGCTAATCCCTGCGCGCTTTCCGGATTCGGTGCAACAGGGTTGACCATCTTTGCGCCTCCATCCTATGTGCTGGAGCGGCCATGGTCGTTCTAAAGCGGCATGGGCAGGGCGAGCGATCAGCGGGGAAGCGATGCCACAACAGGTCAGCGGAACGATACTAAAGCGCCAGGTTATCTTCTGGGCGACGGTTCTGCTCGTTTTCGTCGCTTTCCTTTACATCTTCAGTTCGATCCTGCTGCCCTTCATTGCCGGCATGACGATCGCTTATTTTCTCGATCCGGTGGCCGACAGGCTGGAGCGGCTGGGCCTGAGCCGCCTGATGGCGACCATCGTCATTCTGGTGGCCTTCGTCATCGTCTTTGCGCTGGCGCTGATGATCCTCATTCCCGTGCTCATTACCCAGTTCAACGATTTCGCCCAGCGCCTGCCGGGCTATATCACCCTGCTGCAGCAATTCATCACCGACTACCAGGATTCCGTGCTGCCCGGCTGGATCAAAAGCCAGCTCGGCACCATCAAGAATAATTTCTCCACCATCCTGTCGGAAGGCATGGGTTTCCTGACGGGGCTCTTTGCCCAGATCTGGAATTCCGGCAAGGCGATCGTCGACGTCATCTCTCTGCTCGTCATCACGCCTGTTGTCGCCTTCTATATTCTGCTCGACTGGGACCGCATGGTTGCCAAGGTCGATGAATGGGTTCCGCGCAATTATGTGAAAGACGTCCGCCAGATCGCAAGGGAGATGGATCAGGCGATTGCCGGCTTTATCAGAGGGCAGGGTTCGCTCTGCCTCATCCTCGGCATTTATTATGCTGTCGGCCTCTCGATCGTAGGCCTGAATTTCGGCCTGCTCATCGGGCTTTTCGCCGGCATGATCAGCTTCATCCCCTATGTCGGCTCGATGGTCGGGCTTGTGCTCGCAATCGGCGTAGCGATCGTCCAGTTCTGGCCGGATTATGTCTGGATCGTCGCTGTTCTCGCCGTCTTTTTCAGCGGCCAGTTTCTCGAAGGTAACATCCTCCAGCCGAAGCTCGTTGGCTCCAGCGTTGGCCTGCATCCCGTCTGGCTGATGTTCGCGCTCTTTGCCTTCGGCGCCCTCTTTGGTTTCGTCGGCCTGCTGATTGCGGTGCCGGCCGCTGCTGCTGTCGGCGTCCTTGTCCGCTTTGCGCTTTCGCTCTACCTTCAAAGCGATCTCTACTATGGCAGGCTGCCAAGCGGCCGGGCCGGGAAGACGAAATCTGTTTCCGATGAATGACGTGAAGAACGCTGATCCGAAGCGCAGGGCCGGAGAACAGCTTCCTTTGGCCTTTTCGCATGACGCTGCAACCGGCCGCGACGACCTCCTGATGTCGGAACGTCTCGCCGCCGCGGTTTCGATCGTCGATGCCTGGCCGAACTGGCCGTCGCCGGTCGTCATCCTTGCCGGTCCCGTCGGCTCCGGAAAATCGCATCTCGCCGGCATCTGGAAGGAACTGAGCGGAGCGGAGGCCATCCATCCCAACGCCGGTTCCGATGCCGCGATCACAGCTGCGAACGGTCCCGTGTTGTTCGAGGATGTCGACCGGACAGGCTTCGATGACGCCACGCTTTTCCATGTCATCAACAGCGTGCGGGAAAACGGCACCAGCCTCTTGATGACGAGCCGTCTCTGGCCCATGTCCTGGCCGGTCACGCTGCCCGATCTGCGTTCGCGCCTGAAGGCCGCGACGGTCGTCGAGATCGGCGAACCTGACGAGGAACTGCTGTCGCAGGTCATCGTCAAGCTCTTCGCCGATCGGCAGCTTTATATAGATGACAAACTCGTCCTTTATATCGTCAATCGCATGGAGCGCTCGCTCAACGCCGCCCAGACGATTGTCGAAAGGCTCGATCGGCTGGCGCTTTCCAGAGGCACAGGGATCACCCGTTCGCTTGCTGCTGAAGTATTGAATGAATTGGGAAATTCCGGCTCGGGCGATTGACTGTCACAGTTCCGTCGTGAAACTGATATATTCGCCGAAAGCGATTGAAAGCAGGGTGAGTGGACCATGGACAGCGCATACCAGGAACATCAGGAACCCACTCCGGACAACAGCGCAGACCAGCCGCCGCTGGAGCAGCTTCTCTCCAGCCCCGAGCGCTTCATCAATCGCGAGTTCTCCTGGCTGCAGTTCAATCGCCGTGTCCTCGAGGAGACGCTGAACACCGAGCATCCGCTCCTGGAGCGCGTGCGCTTCCTGTCGATCTCGGCCGCCAACCTCGACGAATTCTTCATGGTGCGCGTCGCCGGCCTCGAAGGCCAGGTACGCCAGAGCATCGTCGTCAAGAGCCCGGATGGCCGCACACCCGCCGAACAGCTCGATTCGATCCTGAGCGAGATCGATCATCTGCAGATGGAGCAGCAGGCCTCGCTTGCCGTCCTGCAGCAGTATCTCGCCAAGGAAGACATCCTGATCGTACGTCCGGGTGCGCTCAGCGATGCCGACCGCCAGTGGCTGGCAAACGAGTTCGAGCAGTCGATCTTCCCGGTGCTGACGCCGCTATCCATCGATCCGGCCCATCCGTTCCCGTTCATACCGAACCTCGGCTTCTCGATCGGCCTGCAGCTCGTCAGCCGCAGCGGCCGCGATCCGATGACGGCGCTGCTGCGCCTGCCGCCGGCACTCGACCGCTTTGTCCGCCTGCCGGATGACCGCAACACGATCCGCTACATCACGCTGGAAGATGTCGCCAACATCTTCATCCACCGGCTTTATCCGGGCTACGAGGTGCAGGGCTCGGGTACGTTCCGCGTCATCAGAGACAGCGATATCGAAGTCGAGGAAGAGGCCGAGGATCTCGTGCGCTTCTTCGAAACCGCGCTGAAGCGCCGCCGCCGCGGCAAGGTCATCCGCATCGAGACGGATTCCGAAATGCCGGCTTCGCTGCGCCAGTTCGTGGTGCAGGCACTCAGCATTCCGGATAACCGCGTTGCGGTTCTGCCCGGCCTGCTGGCGCTCAACACCCTCTCTGAAATCACCAAGGCGCCGCGCGACGACCTGCGCTTTCCGCCCTACAATGCGCGATTTCCAGAACGTGTCCGTGAACACGCCGGTGATTGCCTCGCCGCCATCAGAGAAAAGGACATGGTGGTTCACCACCCCTACGAGTCTTTCGACGTGGTGGTCCAATTCCTTCTCCAGGCTGCGCGCGATCCTGACGTTCTGGCGATAAAGCAGACGCTCTATCGCACCTCCAACGACAGCCCGATCGTGCGCGCCCTGGTCGACGCCGCCGAAGCCGGCAAGTCGGTGACGGCGCTGGTCGAACTCAAGGCCCGCTTCGACGAGGAAGCCAATATCCGCTGGGCGCGCGATCTGGAACGCGCCGGCGTGCAGGTCGTCTTCGGCTTCATTGAGCTCAAGACCCACGCCAAGATGTCGCTGGTCGTGCGCCGTGAGGAAGGCAAGCTGCGCACCTACTGCCATCTCGGCACCGGCAACTACCATCCGATCACCGCGAAGATCTACACGGATCTGTCCTTCTTCACCTGCAACCCTGTGATCGCCCACGACATGGCGAACATCTTCAACTTCATCACCGGTTACGGTGAGCCGGAAGAAGGGATGCAGCTTGCCGTTTCGCCCTACACGCTGCGCTCCCGCATCCTTCGCCACATCAACGAAGAGATCGAACATGCCCGGAGCGGCCGCCTGGCGGCGATCTGGATGAAGATGAACTCGCTGGTCGACCCCGACATCATCGACGCGCTCTATACGGCGAGCCGCGCCGGCGTGGAGATCGATCTCGTCGTGCGCGGCATCTGCTGCCTGCGTCCCCAAGTGCCGGGCCTCTCCGACAAGATCCGCGTCAAATCGATCGTCGGTCGCTTCCTCGAACACAGCCGCATCTTCTGCTTCGGCAATGGTCATGGCCTTCCGTCCGACAAGGCTCTCGTCTATATTGGCTCGGCGGACATGATGCCGAGAAACCTCGATCGCCGCGTCGAGACCCTCGTTCCGCTGACGAATCCGACCGTCCACGAGCAGGTTTTGTCACAGATTATGCTCGGCAATGTGATTGACAATCAACAAAGCTACGAGATATTGCCCGACGGTACGTCACGGCGCATGGAAGTGCGCAAGGGCGAAGAACCTTTTAATGCGCAGCAATATTTCATGACCAATCCCAGCCTGTCCGGCCGCGGTGAAGCTCTGAAATCGAGTGCGCCGAAGCTGATCGCCGGTCTGCTCGAAGGCCGAAACAACAAGTAAACTGGACCTAATGGTTGAATCTGAAGCCCAGGGGCGACTTCCGGGAATCGCCCCGGTCTCCGTTGTCGATATCGGATCGAACTCCATTCGTCTGGTCGTCTACGAAGGCCTGTCTCGTTCGCCGACCATTCTCTTCAACGAAAAGGTTCTTTGCGGCCTCGGCAAGGGCATAGCCCTGACCGGCAAGATGGATGAAGAAAGCGTCGCCCGGGCACTTCAGGCCCTTCATCGCTTCAAGGCGCTTTCTGATCAGGCGCGCGCCGCCACAATGTATGTGTTGGCGACAGCTGCAGCGCGAGAGGCGAGCAACGGTCCCGACTTCATCCACCAGGCCGAGACGATCCTGCAGCGGCACGTCCGTATTTTGTCCGGTGAGGAAGAGGCGCGCTTCGCCTCGCTCGGCATAATCAGCGGCTTTTACAATCCCGATGGCATTGCCGGCGATCTTGGCGGCGGTTCTCTGGAGCTGATCGATATCAGGGGCAAGGATGTCAGCGGCGGTATCACCCTGCCGCTCGGCGGTCTGCGCCTGTCCGAATATGCCGGCGGGTCGCTCGCCAAAGCGCGAGCCTTTGCCCGCAAGCAGGTCAAAACTGCCAAGCTTCTCTCCAAGGGGGAAGGGCGCACCTTCTACGCCGTTGGCGGCACCTGGCGAAACATTGCCAAGCTGCATATGGAGATCACCCGTTATCCGCTGCATATGATGCAGGGCTACGAGGTGTCTCTTGAAGGCATGACGCAGTTCCTGGATCAGGTCGTCACCGCCAAGGATTCCAAGGAGCCGGCTCTGCAGGCCGTTTCCAAGCACCGCCGTTCGCTGCTGCCCTTCGGCGCCATCGCCATGAAGGAAGTGCTGAACGCCATGAAGCCTTCGGTGATCTCCTTCTCCGCGCAGGGTGTGCGCGAAGGCTATCTCTTTTCGCTGCTGTCCGAATCCGAACGCCGCGCGGATCCGTTGCTGACCGCTGCCAGCGAGCTTGCCATCCTGCGTGCCCGTTCGCCGGAGCATGCCCGCGAACTGGCCGATTGGACCGGCCGCATGATGCCGTTCTTCGGCGTTCAGGAAACCGATGAAGAAAGCCGCTATCGCCAGGCAGCCTGTCTGCTGGCCGATATCAGCTGGCGCGCGCATCCTGATTATCGCGGCGCTCAGGCGCTGAACGTCATTGCTCACTCCTCCTTCGTCGGCATCAGCCACCCCGGCCGCGCCTTCATCGCCCTGACGAACTACTACCGCTTCGAAGGTCTGCACGACGACGGTTCCACGGCGCCGCTTGCGACGATCGCTGGTCCGGCTTTCATCGAGCGCGCCAAACTGCTCGGCGGCATGCTGCGCGTCGTCTACCTCTTCTCGGCCTCCATGCCGGGCATCGTGCGCAACCTGACCTTCCGCAAGGCGTCGTCCCCCGATCTCGATCTGGAATTCGTTGTGCCGCACGAATACCGCGATTTCGCCGGCGAGCGGCTGGATGGCCGCCTGCAGCAATTGTCGAAGCTGACGAACAAGCGGCTGGCGTTCCGGTTCGAATAGACCCTCCAGCGAAGACAGCCGACACAGTTGGCAAACAAAAAGGGCGGCACCTGCGGCGCCGCCCTCCCAATCTGACATCAAACTCGAATTACTTCGCGTTCAGGAACTCGCCAACTTCGAGAATGCTGAACTCGTTGTTGTCGGCCTTGTTGACGGCGCGGCCGGCCGAAAACGGCAGGTTGTTGTCGTTGCCGACGATGATGTGCGTGGCGTCGACGCGGTCGACGTTTTCGATCGTCACGAACGGCATGTTGTAGACGCCAGCGATATCGCCGGCCTTCTTCTTGTTGTCCGGATCCTGGATGTTCAGGAGGTCGATATAGCCGATCTTGCGAACGGCCTTGCCGGCGTTGGCATCATTGAACTCGATCTTGTAGACGCGCTTCAGCTCGGCCGGAGCTTCGAAGCAGTCCGGCTTCGGCTGCTTGGGATCGGCGCAAGCCTTGTCCTTCGTGCCGGCGCCGTTGTCGCGTTCGATGACGAGAGCGGTGGACTCGTCGAGCATGTTGAAGTCGCCGATCGAAGCGCCCTTGTCTTCGAACGGATAGAGCCAGCTGCGGCCGGTCCACTTCTTGGAAGCGACGTCGAACTCGATGACGCGGATGGCGGTGTGGCCGTCAACTGTTTCCATCTGGCCGTCATTGTAGATGGCGCCTTCGAGCAGGCCGTAGAGCTTGGAGCCGTCCTTCGACATGGCCAGGCCCTCGAAACCGCCGGAGCGCTTCAGGTTGAAGGCCGGCATCTTGGCGGCCGGGTTGCCCGGCAGCTGGATCAGCGGATTGTCGGGGGACAGGACCGGCTTGCCGTCGAGCGTGGTGGGGATGACGTCCGTCAGGCGGCCTTCGGTGTCGATCTTCAGGAGGTACGGGCCGAATTCGTCGCCGAGCCAGAAGCCGTCGGCAACCGGCTGCACGGATTCGATATCGAAGTCGGCGCCGGTCAGATAACGGGTGTCGGAGGCTTCCGTTACGATCGGGAACGGAGCGACCTTGTTCGGGTCGGACAGGAAGACGTTCTTGACGACGTCAACCTTGTTGGCGTTCCAGTCGAACTTCAGCTGATGCAGGAACAGCATGGAGTCGGATGAGGTGAACTTCGAGCCGAAGCCGTTGTCGGAGAGCGTCCAGAAGGTGCCGTCGGGCATGGTCTTGATGCCGGAGAAGCCCTGGATCGGCTGGCCGTCGAGCGGCAGCTTGACGTCGGTGATGCGGGCGCCGTCCTTGCCGTCAACCGTGCCGAGCTTTTCGGTGCGCTTGCGGTCCGGGGTGGTGAACTTGCCGGAGGTCTTGAGAAAAGCCGGCGCATCGGCCGGAGCCGGGGTCAGCGTGTTGGCAGGCAGGATTGCCTGGCCGGTGAGCTTCGCCGGGAAAAGCTGCTGGTCGGCGGAGGCGGAGCCTGCGACGAGCATGAAAAGTGATACGGAAGCGAAAAGAACGTTCTTCATGATGTCCCCATAGAACGGAGTGCAAAAGCGCCATCCGCTTAGCAGGGCATTCATGTCGGCACATTGACGATTGGGTGAAGCTTTGGTGACGGCCGGATAAAGCCCCGCCTCAACCGCGCCGGAGGGTCGCTGGCTGATTGAGGACGGTCACCGCGCGCGAGGAAAGTGCGATGACATCAAGCCCCTGGCCGCGCCCACGCACGGCGTGATTGCCGAGGTTTTCGCCGATAATCTCCTCAGGCAGCGTCATGCGCTGGGCAAGCTCGGCGGAGATCAGCACCGGTCGGTTGAGTGTCCGGCAGAGCGACTCCAGCCGCGAGGTGGTGTTCACCGTATCGCCGAAGAAGCTGATCTTGTGATGGTCGACGCCGACTTCGGCGGTGATGACGCTGCCGCCATGAAGGGCGGCCCTCAGTTTCGGCACCTGACCATAACTCTTCTTCCAGCTTGCGGCATTGGCTTCGATATCGGCGAGGATATCGAAAAGGCAGCGCACGCAGCGCGCATCCTTGACGCCGCGCGCTAAGGGCCAGGTGATGATTGCCGCATCGCCGACATAGTCGTTGATCAGGCCCTTGTGACGCCGCACCGGCTCCGCGAAGGCGGCAAACAGCGAACTCAGAAGCTGCTGCGCCCTGAGGTCTCCATGCTTTTCGGCAAAGGCAGTGGATTCGGCGAGATCGATGAACAGGAAGACGCGTTCTTCCTTCACCGGTCTGCGGTAGCGGCTGATCAGCATGCTGATGAAGACCTCGCGCCCCAGTAGTTCACGCACCCTGAGCAGGAAGATCAATGTGGCGCAGACGGCGAGCGCATAGAGGAAGACATCGAACGGCATGATCAGCACGTCGATCATCTTCGGCGGCTTCAGCGCGCCAAGCAATGCGAGAAGGAAACCGGCTGCCGCAAAGCCGATGCTCATCAGGATTTCGTAGATGACGAGCTCGGAGATGATGAAGAGCAGTGTCGGCAATCTCTGAATGCGTCGGTAGAGGCCGCGCAAAAATACCCTGCGCTCGAAGGCGAGAATGGGCATGCCGATGAAGAGCGCGAAGATCGCTCCGATGATGGGTGTCTGGCCGGTAAAGAAGTACAGATCATAGACCACGCCGCTGAGCGCCAGGACGAGCGCAATCAGGATCCAGTTCTGCGTTGGGGATATCTCTCTCATGCCGCCCTTTCGCCGAAGCACTTCATTCGGCTATTGTTTCCCGCGCAGTGCTATGGTCAAGACATTTCGAATTTAAGGCAGGTCGCGCAAAACTGTGCAGTTGTTTTGCGACAACGACATGCGTCAAGCAACGATTTGACGTGCGGCAGGCGGACCTGAAGGCTTGTAACGTACTTTAAGCTGGGAGAGCGACAGTCTCGACCTTGCGGCCGGCAAAGCGCAGGGCGATCTCGCCGCGGATGAGCTGCAGCGCCGGTTCGCCGAAAAGATCGCGCCGCCAGCCATGCATGGCCGCGACCTCGGCCGTTTCGCCCTCAGCTGCAATTCTGTCGAGGTCGTCGCTGTTGGCGATTACCTTCGGCGCCACGCCGTGCTTCTCGGAAATCAGCTTGAGCAGCACCTTGAGAAGCTCGACGGCTGCTGCCGCACCTTCCGGCGGCTGTGCCTGTCGCGGCACATGCGGCATTTCGGAGCGTGGCAGCGCCAGCGCTGTATTGACCGCTTCGAGCACCGCCGCACCCGTGGCCGAACGCTCCCAGCCCTTCGGAATCGTGCGCAGGCGCCCGAGAGCCTCGGCGTCCTTCGGCTGCTGCTGGGCGATCTCATAAATCGCGTCGTCCTTCAGCACGCGCGAGCGCGGCACATTGCGCGACCGTGCTTCGCGTTCCCGCCAGGCGGCGACATATTTCAGGATCGCCAGCTCCTGTGGCTTGCGCAGGCGCAGCTTCAGCCGCTGCCAGGCATCATCAGGGTGAATGTCGTAGGTCTCACGCGATTCAAGGATGTCCATTTCCTCGCGCAGCCAGGAGGCACGGCCTTCGCGCTCCAGTTCCGCCTTGAGGTAGAGATAGGCGTCGCGCAGATGGGTGACGTCGGCCAGCGCATATTCGAGCTGCTTGTCGGAAAGCGGCCGGCGGCTCCAGTCCGTGAAGCGCGAAGACTTGTCGATATGGACGTTCTTGGTGCGGCTGATGAGCTGATCGTAGGAAACGCTGTCGCCGAAACCGCAGACCATGGCGGCGACCTGCGTGTCGAAGATCGGGTGAGGGATCAGGTTGCCGCGATTGAAGATGATTTCGATATCCTGCCGCGCGGCATGAAACACCTTCAGCACAGCGGGATTGGCCATCAGTTCGAAGAAGGGTGCAAGATCGATATCCTTTGCCAGCGGATCGACCAGCACTTCCACCGTCGGGCTCGCCATCTGGATCAGGCACAGTTCCGGCCAGAAGGTTGTCTCACGCAGGAATTCAGTATCGATGGTAATGAAATCGGACTTGGCCAGCTCTTTGCAGGCGGCCGCCAGATCGGCGGTGGTTTCGATCATATCAATTCATTCGCAAGGAAGAGGTCAGTTAAACCTTCCTTCCCCTTTCGAAGAGATATGTCAATACGGTGAGCGGGGGCTTTGCCTTCGTGAAGCCTTATTCACCGGGTGCAGTCCGTGCTTTCTGCGAGCGCTGCGTTCGTTCACAAGAACGGCAGCCCGTCCGCCGATGGCGACCATTACCGGCAGGGTGATAAAGGCGAAGATTTCAATGCCGCTCATAGGAGCAGACTTCACGCTGTATCACCGCACGGCAATCGAAAGCCAAGCAATATCAAACCACGCGAAGATAGCTCGTCATGCCCGTCTTCTGGTGCTCGATGATATGGCAATGCAGCATCCAGTCGCCGGGATTGTCGGCGACGAAGGCGAGCTGCACCTTCTCGTCCGGCTGGATGAGATAGGTGTCGGAAACGAGCGGCATCACCTCGCGTGTCGATGACGAGACGACGGTGAAGCTCATGCCATGCAGATGGATCGGGTGCGTGTGCGGCGTAACGTTTTCCAGATTGAAGACGTAGCTCTTGCCGAGCTTCAGTTCGGCAAGCGGTGCGGTCGGATCGGGCGTATCACCCGGCCACGGCACCTTGTTGATGGCCCAGAAGCTGTAGCCGAGCGTGCCGCAGATGCTTTCGACAGCCGCATTCTCCGCCGTGGCGGAAAGCACGAGCGGGATTGTTTCTGCCGAAGAGAGATCAGCCTTCGGCACCGGGTTTTCTGCGAGCGCACCGAGATCGCCGATATTGCGCTTCAGTGACTGCCCGGTGGCGCGCAAGCTCGCGATCACCTTCGGCGTCGTGCCGCGAATGTCCTCCAGCGTCGCGACCGCGCCCTCGCTGTCCGGCATCCGAACGGCGAGGTCGAGCCTCTGGCCCGGTCCGATCTGCAGAAGATCCAGCGAGAAACGCATCGGCACCGGATTGCCATCGATGGCGATCACAGTGGCACCGGCGCCTTCCATCTTCAGCTGGAAGATGCGGGTCACATCGGTGACGGCGATGCGCAGGCGGATCAGCCCGCCGGCCGGCGCATCATATTTCGGCTCCTGCTGCCAGTTCGCAGTGCGCACTGTGCCATATGTGCCGGCCTTAGCGGCATCGCGCGGGCGGAAGGGAGCAATGAACTGACCGTCGCCGCCAAGCCGCCAGTCGCGCAGGTTGAGCACGACCTCCGCATCGAAGGCGGGATCATCAGGATCTTCGATGACAAGCACGCCCGTCATGCCGTGGCCCATCTGGGTCAGCGTGTTGCAATGCGGATGATACCAGAAGGTGCCGGCGTCCGGCGGCGTGAAGAGATAGTCGAAATTGTCGCCCGTATAGACATAGGGCTGCGTCATGAAGGGCACGCCGTCCATTTTGTTGTCGATGCGCAGCCCATGCCAGTGGATCGTCGTCGGTTCATCGAGGCTGTTGGTGAGCCGTGCCGCATAGGGCTTTCCCCGTGGCATGCGCAGCACCGGCGGCTGGCCGTCATCACCCCATGTCATGATGTCCCGGGTCGGCGCGGCATCGACGATCTGCGCCGCGGTCTTGCGTGCCGTCAGCACACGCGGCTCAGGCGCGGCCTCCGCCAGCCCGAACCGCCCTGCGATCGCCATGCCAGCGCCATAGGCGCCGGCGACGGCGGAAGCCTTGAGCAGGTTGCGGCGTGTGAGGAGGGGCATCGGTAGGCTCCGTATTGAATGATGCCTCCTTTTAAAGTTGACTGCCGCCTTCAGCAATATGCCGCCTTCGGCCAAACTGCCGCAGCGAGACCGCCCCAGCTCCTTCGGAAACGAGGGGGCAAACGGCCTGTCGGCTGCGCCAAGCCTTGACAAATCAGAGCGTCCATGCGCTTTTCCGCCCGATTTTCTTGTCGGCGCTGCAGGTCTTCGGCCATGCCGCCGTCTTAAGCCAAATGCCAGGATTTGAGATCATGCACCGCTACCGCAGCCACACATGTGCCGCTCTTCGCAAGTCGGACGTCGGCTCGACTGTCCGTATTTCCGGCTGGGTCCATCGTGTCCGAGATCATGGCGGCGTGCTGTTCATCGACCTTCGCGACCATTACGGCATCACCCAGGTCGTCGCCGATCCGGACAGCCCGGCCTTCAAGATGGCCGAAACCGTTCGCGGCGAATGGGTCATCCGCATCGATGGCCTCGTCAAGGCGCGCACGGAAGACACCGTCAACAAGACCATGGCCACCGGCGAGATCGAGCTCTATGCGCAGGAGATCGAAGTTCTCTCCGCCGCCAAGGAGCTGCCGCTGCCGGTCTTCGGCGAGCCGGACTATCCGGAAGACGTTCGCCTCAAGTACCGCTTTCTCGACCTGCGCCGCGAAACGCTCCACAAGAACATCGTCAAGCGCACGCAGGTTATTTCCGCCATGCGCCGCGAAATGGGCAATGTCGGCTTCACGGAATATACGACGCCGATCCTGACCGCATCCTCGCCGGAAGGCGCGCGCGACTTCCTCGTGCCGAGCCGCATCCATCCCGGCACCTTCTATGCGCTGCCGCAGGCGCCGCAGCAGTACAAGCAGCTTCTGATGGTCGCCGGCTTCGACCGTTACTTCCAGATCGCGCCCTGCTTCCGCGACGAAGATCCGCGTGCCGACCGCCTGCCGGGCGAATTCTACCAGCTCGACCTCGAAATGAGCTTCGTGACCCAGGAAGATGTCTGGAACACGATGGGTCCGCTGATGAGCGGCATTTTCGAAGAGTTTGCCGAAGGCAAGCCGGTCACCAAGGAATGGCCGCGCATTCCCTATGATGAAGCAATCCGCAAATATGGCTCCGACAAGCCGGACCTGCGCAACCCGATTGTCATGGAAGCCGTGACAGACCACTTCGCCGGCTCCGGCTTCAAGGTCTTCGCCAACATGATCGCCTCCAACCAGAAGGTTCAGGTCTGGGCGATCCCGGCCAAGACCGGCGGCTCCAGAGCCTTCTGCGACCGTATGAACGCCTGGGCGCAGTCGACCGGCCAGCCAGGCCTCGGCTACATCTTCTGGCGCAAGGAAGGCGAAAAGCTCGAGGGCGCAGGTCCCCTTGCCAAGAACATTGGCGAGGAGCGGACCGACGCGATCCGCACGCAGCTCGGCCTTGGTGACGGCGACGCCTGCTTCTTCGTTGCCGGCGATCCCGCCAAGTTCTACAAGTTCGCAGGTGAAGCCCGCACCAAGGCGGGTGAGGAACTGAACCTTGTCGACCGCGACCGCTTCGAACTGTGCTGGATCGTCGACTTCCCGTTCTTCGAATGGAACGAAGAAGAAAAGAAGGTCGACTTCGCCCACAACCCGTTCTCGATGCCGCAGGGCGGCCTCGATGCACTGACCAACCAGGATCCGTTGACGATCAAGGCGTTCCAATACGACGCCGTCTGCAACGGCTTCGAAATCGCGTCGGGCTCGATCCGTAACCAGTCGCCGGAAACCATGGTCGCCGCCTTCGAAAAGGTGGGCTTGAGCCAGCAGGACGTCGAGGATCGTTTCGGCGGTCTCTACCGTGCCTTCCAGTACGGCGCCCCTCCGCATGGTGGTGCTGCCTTCGGTATCGACCGTATTGTCATGCTGCTCGTCGGCGCCAAGAACCTGCGCGAAATTTCGCTCTTCCCGATGAACCAGCAGGCTCAGGACCTCTTGATGGGCGCCCCGACCCCGGCAACGCCCACCCAGCTGCGCGAACTGGCGATCCGCCCGATCCCGCCGCAGAAGAAGGATTGAGGCGCAAGCTCTTCAACAAAAAAGCCCGGCGAGATCATCGCCGGGCTTTTTTGTTGGATCCAGAACAGGCTCAATCGTTCGCCGAAACCTTCACGCCGAGCATCTGCGGCACTGTGTTGGGTGCACCCATGGCAGCGCCGACGATCATCGGGAAGGCGACCGGCTTGTCCGGCGTGGCCTTGACGGTCAAGCTCTTCGGATTGTCGAGGAAGGTGCTGACGGCAGCCGAAATCGCATTCTGCAGTTCCGGAATGTTGAGCTGTGCCAGCATAATCGGCGTCATGGCCTTCAGCGAATCCGCCATCTGCTGGCCCGAAACGTTCTGCTTCGAGCCGGCATAGTCCAGCGCACGCTTGGTGATCGATGCATCGTCGAAGCGAATCTGGGCGGAATCGAACGTCAGCTGCTGGGCAAGGCCGAGCATGGCGAGACCGAGCGCCTGCTGCGCTTCTTCCTTGTTCGGGTTGGCTTCCGACTGCTTGATCGCGTCCTGCATCGACTTCATGAAGGCTAGCGTGTAGCCGGAGATTTTGAAGCCGAAGTTCAGCTTGCCGACGTTGGTGAGGTCGAGGGAAATCTCGGACAGATCGACTGTACCGGGTTCGAGATCCCAGGCGCCCTTGACGCTGATGTCGCCTTGGACGTGCTGAAGCGCCAGCTTCTCGAGCGCTTCCTTGCTGTCCGGAGTGTCTCCGGCCTGGCTGAGATCTGCCTTCATGCTCTTGAACGCGCCGTCAAAATCGAAGCCGGATTCATCTTCGCGCAACGTTGCGTTCATGTCGCTTTGGAGCACCGAGAATACCTCCGCACCATCCTTGACGATCTTGATCGCACCGGTATGGGCGCTTTCGGCGAAGAACATGGAGTCGATTGTGTCGCCGGGCTGGGCGGGAACGGAGATGCCGCCGAGCGTTAGTTCCTGGGCGCTTACGGTCACGCCATCCTTGGACGAGTTGATGTCGGGGAAGGCGGCCTCTTCGATATAATAGCTGCCGTCATCCTGCTCTTCCACGCCGGAGAGGGTGACCTCGCCGATGGAGACCGGTTCGCCGCCAGCCGGCTTGATGCTGAGGTTCTTGAGGGTGACGGTCGTGCCGTCGATATCGACGCCATCCGCGGCGACAATCATCCCGCCCTGCTGGCTGTAGGCGGCATTGATCTTCGTCAGGAGGTCCTGGCCGTCCAGCGCGAACGCGGAACCGGCAAACGAAAGAAGGGCTGCGCTCGACAGCATCAGCCGCGTTGTGCGGTAAAAGGTCATGAGAAAGTCCCCTGGTGGTGTGTGCCGTTGAATATTGCAATGAAGCGACTGCGAAACGGTCCGGCTTTATATTTTGCAGACCCCTAAATTTCTGTTGAAGGGCTCGGCAAACAAAGTCCAAATTCGGGCGATACTTTTCCCGTCCTTCATGTCAGCAGAAAGACGTCATCCACAGCCGGAATGCCCGGATTCCTTGCCCCACAGGCACTTCTGAGTTAGTCAGGGTTCCATGGGACAAGAGATTTTACCGCCTTCTGGCGGAGACGGCGACAATATTCAACCGGTCGACCTGAAGGCGGCGCTCGAAGAGCGCTATCTTCGCTATGCGCTGTCGACCATCATGCACCGTGCGCTGCCGGATGTGCGTGACGGCCTGAAGCCGGTTCATCGCCGCATCGTCTATGCGATGCACGACATGGGCCTGCGGCCGACCGCGGCCTTCAGGAAATGCGCGAAGATCGTCGGCGAAGTGATGGGTAACTATCACCCGCACGGCGACCAGTCGATCTATGACGCGCTCGCGCGTCTGGCGCAGGACTTTTCGCAGCGCTACACGCTGGTGAACGGGCAGGGCAACTTCGGCAATATCGACGGCGACAGTCCCGCCGCCATGCGATACACCGAATCGAAGATGACCGCGGTCTCCGAACTGCTGCTTGAAGGCATCGATCAGGATGCAGTCGATTTCCGCGACACCTACGACGAATCCAATTCCGAGCCGATCGTTCTTCCCGGTGCCTTTCCGAACCTTCTCGCGAACGGTTCCTCGGGTATCGCAGTCGGCATGGCGACGTCCATTCCCTCGCACAATGTGCACGAGGTCTGCGACGCCGCGCTACACCTGATCAAGCATCCCGATGCCACCATCGAGAAGCTCGTCGAATTCATCCCCGGCCCGGATTTTCCGACGGGTGGCATCATCATCGATAATAAAGAGAGCATCATCGAGAGCTACCGCACCGGCCGCGGCGGTTTTCGCGTGCGTGCGAAATGGGAGACGGAAGATCTCGGCCGCGGCGGCTACCAGATCGTCGTCACCGAAATTCCTTTCCAGGTGCAGAAATCGCGGCTGATCGAAAAGATCGCCGAACTGCTGATCGCCCGCAAGCTGCCGCTGCTGGAAGACATAAGGGATGAGTCGGCCGAAGATATCCGCGTCGTACTGGTGCCGAAGAGCCGCACGGTCGATCCGACCATCCTCATGGAATCCATGTTCAAGCTGACGGAGCTGGAAAGCCGCTTCCCGCTGAACATGAACGTCCTGTCGATGGGCGTGATCCCGCGCGTCATGGCGCTGAACGAAGTGCTTAAGGAGTGGCTGGCGCACCGTCGAGACGTTCTTCAGCGCCGCTCGCGCTTCCGTCTTGCCGCCATCGACAGGCGCCTCGAAATCCTCGGCGGCTTGCTGATTGCCTATCTCAACATCGATGAGGTGATCCGCATCATCCGTGAAGAGGATGAGCCGAAGCCCGTCATGATGGCGCGCTGGGACCTGACGGACAACCAGGTCGAGGCGATCCTCAACATGCGGCTGCGCGCCCTGCGCAAGCTCGAGGAATTCGAGATCCGCAAGGAACATGACGAACTCACCAGGGAAAAGGCCGATATCGAAGCGCTGCTCGCGTCCGACGAGAAGCAGTGGCAGACGGTTGCCTGGGAAATCGGCGAGGTGAAGAAGAAATTCGCCAAGGCCACCGAGGTCGGCCGTCGCCGCACGCAATTTGCCGAAGCGCCTGACGCAGACGAGGAAGCCATCCAGCACGCGATGATCGAGAAGGAACCGATCACCGTCGTCGTCTCGGATAAGGGCTGGATTCGCGCTCTGAAGGGTCACATCTCCGATACTTCGGCGCTGACCTTCAAGGAAGGCGATGGTCTGAAGGTGGCCTTCCCGGCGCAGACGACGGACAAGATCCTGATCGTCACGACCGGCGGCAAGGTCTTCACGCTCGGCGGCGACAAGTTGCCCGGTGGTCGCGGCCATGGCGAACCGCTGCGTATCATGATCGACATGGAAAATGATCAGGACGTGCTGACTGCTTTCGTCCATGATGCGACACGCAAGATGCTGATTGTCTCCACGGAAGGAAATGGTTTCGTGGTTCCGGAAACGGAAATGGTCGCCAATACCCGCAAGGGCAAGCAGATCATGAACGTCTCCATGCCGCACGAGACCAAGCTTCTCGTGCCCGTGACCGGCGATCATGTTGCCGTCGTCGGCGAGAACCGCAAGATGCTGGTCTTCCCGCTCAGCCAAGTGCCAGAAATGACGCGTGGCAAGGGCGTCCGCCTGCAGCGCTACAAGGATGGCGGCATTTCCGACGTTCGCTGCTTTGCCATTGCCGACGGCTTGAGCTGGGAAGACAGCGCCGGTCGCACCTTCACGAAGAACAAGGACGAGCTTGCCGAATGGCTGGCCGACCGCGCCACCGCCGGCCGCACCGTGCCCAAGGGCTTCCCGCGCATCGGTAAATTCGCCGGCTGATCCCGGAATTTTGAGGCTCCGCCCTTGGCGGGCGGAGCAATTCCTCTATCTCAGTCCTGTCATCAAAAAGAAGGGCCAACAAGAAGGGCAGTGTCGTTCCGCGGGCGGGCGGGATGGCTATCAGCCGTGCGCTTGGGAGCGCGCGCGAACAATGGAGGCTCCGACAACGGAGGCCCGCCAACGGAGGAATGCCGATGCCCGCCAATACCATCAAACTGCATGTCGCCCACAGCTACAGGGCGCCGCCCGCCACGATTTACGATGCCTGGCTCAATCCCGAAATCGCCCGCCGCTTTTTATTCGCAACTGACGACGGCCATGTCATCCGCGCCGATATCGATCCGCGCGTCGGAGGCCGCTTCATCATCGTCGATCGCCGCCCGACCGGCGACGCCTTTCATCACGGCGTCTTCCTGGAATTGAAGCGCCCCAGACACATCGTCTTCTGCTTCTCGGTCGAGGAACACGACCACAATTGCGATCGCGTCGAAATCGATATCGAACCGCTCGGCAGCGGCAGCCGCCTCACCCTCACGCATGAAATGTGCGCGGAATGGGCGGAATACGAGGAGAAGACCCGCCAGGGCTGGACGCATATCGTCGAAGGGCTGGATCGGGAACTGGAGCTTTCCGCTGGTTCGAAACGATCGAATCCCGAAGCAGGCCAGTCCGCCGGCGCTATGGCATGAGCGGGGCCGATCAAGCGGGCTGAACGCTCTTGCCTTTCGCCATCCAGACGGAATGGGCAGCAATCGCCGCAACCAGTATCGCACCGCCGACGAGCGTCATGGTGGAGGGTGTTTCAGCGAAGATTAGCCAGACCCAGATCGGCGCGAGTACCGTTTCCAGCAGGTAGAACATGCCGACCTCGGGCGCGGAGAGGTAACGCGGTCCCGTCGCCAGGCACCAGAAGGCAACTGGCATCATGATAGCGCCGTTGAAGACGATCCAGCCGGGATGAATGATCGAGAGTCCTGAAGGCAAAACCTGCGCCAGGCCGAGTGCGGCTGGCAAGATTGCGGCAAGCAGTGGAACGAAACCCATCTCCCGGCGCGAGGCCCGTCCGACAGTGATGGCGGCGGCTAGCACCAGCGCGCTCAAAAGTGCCATCGCGTCGCCGAAGACATGGCCGCTCGAAAGTCCCTCGCGCACGATCAGTCCGACGCCGAAGATCATGAACAGCATGGTGATCAAAGTTACCGGCTGCGGCTTCTCCTTGAGAAACAGCCAGGACAGCAGCGCCCCGAACATCGGGTTGAAGGCGACGATGAAGACAACATTGGCGGTGGCCGTGTTGAAGACCGCCAATACGAAGGTCACGGAAGAGAGGCCGTAGAGGAACCCGGCCAGTAGACCGGGACGACCCGGAACGAGCAGCGGCCATCTGCCGGAGAAAAGGCGCATCGCAATCAGGATGACGAACGTGGCAAGAACCGTCGCCACGCGCCGCGCGGTGAGGATCGACCAGATTTCGCCATCGGCGAGGCGAACGAGTGGAATGTCCATGGAAAGCGCCAGCCCGCCGACTGCCGTCAGTAGCAGGCCTTTCCGATGATCGGAAAGGTGGGGAAGGGGCATCAGTCCTGCGGATCGTCCTGGAGGGAAGAGGGGTCGAAGCGTTCCCAGCCGCGCGGCGTCAGATGTTCCTGCGGCTGGAAGCGTGTCTTGTAATCCATCTTCCGCGATCCTTGAACCCAGTAGCCGAGATAGACATGCGGCAGGCCGAGCGCTCTCGTGCGGCGCACATGATCGAGGATCATGAAGGTGCCAAGCGAGCGCCGGTCGAGATCGGGATTGAAGTAGGAATAGACCATGGAGAGACCGTCGCTCATCGTGTCGGTCAGCGCGGCGGCGAGCAGCTCGCCCTTCGGCCGCGTTTCCAGCCCGGAGCCTTCTTCGCGCCGGCGGTATTCGATGATCTTGGTGTTCACATGGGTGTCTTCCACCATGATCGCATAATCGAGCACGGTCATATCGGACATGCCGCCCTGCTGGTGACGATAGTCGAGGTAACGGCGGAAGAGGGAATATTGCTCGCTCGACGGCTGGGCCGGAAATTCCGTGGCGATGATATCGGAATTGCTCGCCATCACCCGCTTCATCGATTTGGTGGGTTCGAATTCCTGCGCCAGGATGCGCACGGACACACAGGCGCGACAGGCCTCGCAGGCTGGACGGTAGGCGATGTTCTGCGAACGGCGGAAGCCACCCTGGGTAAGGATATCGTTCATCTCGGCTGCCCGTGGTCCGACGAGATGGGTGAAGACCTTACGCTCCATCTCATGCGGCAGATACGGACAGGTAGCCGGAGCCGTCAGATAAAACTGAGGGGATGGCGTGGTCTGCGTATTCATCTCTTGCGGAGATTTCCTTTCGGGGCGCCTGTCATTTCTGACAGCATGACGCAAGAATAAAAAACGTCAACAGCGCGGCATTCAGTGCCGCGCAATCGAATATTCGATTTCTTGGATATGGCGCCCTTTTGTGGCCGGCAAAGGGCGGGCGGAGACTTTATTTCGTCCCCGCCGGGAGGAGTATCAGTTGGTGCGGATCGTAGCCGTGCCGACGAGGAAATCGTGCAGCAGGCGCGAGCGTTCCGTGAAGAGGCCGACCAGCAGAATCAGCGGCGTCAACACCGAGTTCAGGATCCAGAACAGCGCCAGATGCGCAATCGCCATGAAGAAGTCCATTGGCCGTCCGTCGACACGCACGATCGCGATGCCCATCGCGCGCATGCCCAGCGAGGCCTGCGAGGGGCCGCCGACGGTCATGCCGAAATAGAGGCCGGCGACGATGACGAACAGCGCCGGATAAAGAATGAAGCCGAGCCCCAGCGTGACGATCCCCAGGAAGAACACCACGATCGCCGCTGGAATGCAGAGCAGGGCGACGATGACATAGTCGAGAATGAATGCGAAGACACGACGGCTGAGCACACCACTATAGGCGCGCCAGTCCTCCGGTGCGGCATAAAGCGGATTGGGGTTGTAGCTCATCCATATCTCCCTTCGAAAGACGATGCCGCTGATATGGTATCGTCAGGGGGAAATACAATAATTCGCCCGAAAATCACCTTTTTGCGAGGATTTTCGCCACTTCCGGCGCAAAATAGGTGAGGATGCCGTCGCAGCCGGCGCGCTTGAAGGCAAGCAGCGTCTCCATCATGATCCGCTCGCCGTCGATCCAGCCATTCATCGCCGCAGCCTTGATCTGCGAATATTCGCCCGAGACCTGATAGGCGAAGGTCGGCAGCCCGAAAGCCTCCTTCACGCGCCAGCAGATGTCGATATAGGCAAGGCCCGGCTTGACCATCAGCATGTCGGCGCCTTCCTCGACATCGAGAGCCGCATCGCGGATCGCTTCCATGCCATTTGCCGGATTGATGTAGTAGCTGTTCTTGTCGCCCTTCAGCAGACCCTTGGTATTGATCGCCTCGCGATAGGGGCCGTAGAAGCCGGAAGAAAACTTCGTGGCATAGGACATGATGCCGACGCTCTGGTGCCCGGCGGCATCGAGCCCGCGGCGGATCGCGCCGATGCGCCCGTCCATCATCTCGGAGGGAGCGATGATATCGGCGCCCGCATCGGCCTGCAGGATGGCCGCCCGGACCACCTGGTCGACCGTCTCGTCATTGACGATCTCGCCGTCGCGCAGGATGCCGTCATGCCCGTGGCTAGTGAAGGGGTCGAGCGCAACATCGGTAATAATGCCGATATTGGGCACCGCCTTTTTGATGGCCGCCGTCGTCTGATTGATGAGGTTGTTGGCAACGAGGCTGTTGGAGCCCGTTTCGTCGCGCAGTTCCATCTCGATATCGGGGAAGGTGGCAAGTGCCGGGATACCGAGATCGGCTGCTTCCTTCGCCGCTTCGACCGCCTTGTCGACGCTCATGCGGTTGACACCGGGCATGGCAGCGATCGGATCGACGATGCCGGTTCCCGGGACGATGAAGATCGGCCAGATCAGATCGTCAACCGTAAGACGGTTTTCCTGCACCAGCCGGCGTGTCCAATCCGCCTTGCGGTTGCGGCGCATGCGGCGGTGACCGGTGATTTCATCGACGAGATGCGTCTTGTCCTGCATGTTATCTGTCCCTGGGCCATTCCATTTATTGGAGCGGTCATTATCATGCGCCCCGGGAAATCCAAACCGGACGATTGGCCGCGGCGGATGAAACCCGAAAAATTGAAGCCGCGACTAGGAACGTGAGGTCTCGCCATGGAAACCGATTCTCCGACGATACCGAAACGGACGTTGACGGATATCCTCTTCATCTTCTTCCTGCGGCTTGTTGCCGTTTCCTGCTTCTGGTTCGGCCTGCAATATTGGGCGATGCTCGTCGGCTATTCGCTGGTCGGCGCTGGCCGCTTCGATCTGTTGAGCCTGCCGTGGAAGGTCGCAAGCACTTCCCTTGCCGTTCTCTTCCCGGTCGCCTCGCTCGGCCTCTGGCTCACTGTTTCCTGGGGACCGGTGATCTGGGTGCTGGCCGCAGGCGGCCAGATCCTCATGTACGGCCTGCTCCCGCAGATCTTCGGACCCAACCGGCTGATCATTCTGCTGCATGTGATCGTGGCCGTAATCTACTGGATCTTCAGGCTTTCCCTGTGGCTGGAGCGACGCCGGCAGCGGCGTCAGGTAAGCGTTGATTTACCCTGATACATCGAGAGCTTTTCGTAAGCCTCTGTTAAGCCTGCGGTTTAAGTCGAATTTTATATGTATTCGATAGGGTCTCACTCAAGGCGGGAAGAAAACGACACCGCCAAACAAAACAGTGAGGCAGTCAAATGAACACGAAAATCAAGCCGCAGGCGGCATCGACTTTCCATGCGCAGGATCAGGGCATCCGTGATCTTTACATGGAATCCCTTCATCTTGTTGAACGTCTTCATCGTCGTCTTCTCGACGTCATCAAGGATGAGTTCGACCGTCAGGGCCGCAGCGACGTCAACGCCATCCAGGCGCTGCTCCTTTTCAACATCGGCAACTCCGAACTGACCGCCGGCGAGTTGCGTTCGCGCGGCTACTATCTCGGCTCGAACGTTTCCTACAACGTCAAGAAGCTGGTCGACCTCGGCTTCATCAACCACCAGCGCTCGCGCATCGACCGCCGCTCGGTCCGTATCAGCCTGACCGAAACCGGCCAAGACATCGCCGAAACGGTGGCCCGGCTCTACGAACGCCACATCGCCTCGATCGACAAGGTCGGCGGCATCGGCACTGATGAGTTCACCCAGATGAACAAGCTCCTGCAGCGGCTGGATCGCTTCTGGAACGATCAGATTTTGTATCGCCTGTAACCTGTAAAGCCTGTTCCCTGCGGGCTTGTAGGACCTCCTTACTGGCACCACAAGGCGCTACGGTGTGCGGGATTGCACGCGGTAGCGCCCGTTTGCGTTACGGTTCCTTGTCTGTACGCCGGAGGAAAATAGTCAAAGATATATGCTAGGACGGTTGCGAGCATTCTAAGGCAGACTCGAAGCAATCTGCGGATGGGCATGACGATCGGGTTCTTGGCGGGATTATTCACATCAATCCGGTAGCAGCATCCATTGATAGGGCTTCATCTCTCAATAGATGCCAATATATCCTGCGATAGCTGTAGTAGTCCCAAAACAGCTTCACTACGATGTACGTGACCAGAACCCTCATGAAAAATGAAAGCGTTCGGACGGCATAGTTCGGGTCGGCATGGTAGAGACTTATCTTAAACTGCCCGAAAAAATCGAGAAGGATGCCGCCCGATATCTGTACAAGGCAGTATGAGAGAGTGTCGAATACTCCCGTTGAGTTCATGGTCGTCGGGAAGAATAGGTAGAGAAACACGCAAGTCACGCCGTAGAAGACTACCGCTAGGATGCCGTTGGCAAACGCCCATAGCTTATTCTCCATCACAATCATCGCATAGTTGGTTTGACGGATGAGGTGACGTTGCGGGGCGGGAATATTCTGAAGGATTGGGTGTGGGATTTTTAGTAGAGCAAGCCCGTGCCGTCGTGTCCAGAGATAGTGAATAAACTTGCGGGATCCCAGTCCGATCGACATTTGCGCCAAGTAGGCCGTGATTAGCAGTAAGCCGAAGAGAGCAACCTCTTTCGCATAGTAAGGAAAAGTCAAATGCGCCAAAATGTAAGCAAAGAGTATGAGGAAGCAAAACGGCACTACGCGCGTGAAAAACACGATTGGGACTTTTACCGCTGACGGAATGTAAAAATCGACAAGTGAAATTCGTTTCCTCATGTCGTATTCCTCGTTGTGGCAATATTAATACGCAATTTTATAGAAATAGTACATTAGGAATTTATAACGTAAACTCAGACTCTAGTTCCTTCTTTAGGTTTTCTCTGTAGGTCGCATTGCGTCAAACGGAGAGAGGTCCGCGAAGGTGCTTTCGTATTACTCCTTGGCGGTGGCCGTTTAAGCCCAGCCAATTCGGTAAGCCGGTGGCAGGAAGCTTGCGCCGTCAGACGCCAAACTTCAAATAATAGCGCCCATTAGAGCCTTCTCCCTCACGCCTCCGTTCTGCCACTCACCTCTGCGTGGCATCTTTGCAACGCATGGCAACCAAGCGCAAAGCCCGGTATTCAAGCCGTTTTTTAGTCGTTATTAACCCTCACGGTTTACCCGTCATATGGTTCGTTGCATGCGGTCTCCGGCAACCGGCAGTCTGTCTTCCGGCCCGGCAACACGAATTGGCCATATTGATGTGACAGCGGAATATTCGATAGCCGGCGTCCTCGATGGACCATTGGCGCCATCCAGGTTGCTCGCAATCTTGTGATGGGACTGGCGGAATTTCCTGCTGCGCCGGAAGAACGAACGGATAGGGATCTGCGTTAAAGCGCAGTGATATCGCAAAGGGCCGCGGGTTCCTCCGCCGTGGCATTGAGTGGTTGGGACGAATGTCTAAGAAGAACGGAATTGAAGCTCTCTCGCGCCGCGCCTTCCTGGCGTCGGCGGCAACGGTTGGTGCCGGCGCGCTTACCGCACCCGCATTCGCGCAATCCGCGCTCGATGGTCTCCTGAACGCCCCGAAACGCGGCAACTGGGACGACCAGTTCGACGCCAAGGCTGCCTCGCGCACGGCGACTGCCGTCCTTTCCAATACGCCGATCCTCAGCCCCCAGTCGGTGCCGAGCACGCAGCAGGCGATCATGCAGTATCAGCAGATCGCGTCCGCCGGCGGCTGGCCTGAGGTCAATCCGGGCGATCAGCGCCTGCAGCTCGGTGTTAGCTCCCCCACCGTCCAGGCGCTGCGCCAGCGTCTCGCGATCACCGGCGATCTGCCGCGTGAAGCCGGCCTGTCCAACGCCTTCGATTCCTATGTCGACGGCGCCGTCAAGCGCTTCCAGGCCCGGCACGGCTTGCCCGCCGATGGTGTGCTCGGCGAATTCACGCTGAAGGCGATGAACATTCCCGCCGATGTGCGCCTGCAGCAGTTGAACACCAACCTCATCCGCCTGCAGACCTTCCCGGAGGACCTGGGCCGCCGCCACCTGATGGTCAACATTCCGGCTGCCTATGTGGAAGCCGTTGAAGACGGCAGCGTTGCGACGCGCCATACCGCAGTTGTCGGCCGTCTGAGCCGCCCGACGCATCTCGTCAACTCGAAGGTCTACGAGGTCATCCTCAACCCCTACTGGACGGCACCCCGCTCGATCGTCGAGAAGGACATCGTGCCGCTGATGCGCAAGGATCCGACCTATCTCGAGAAGAACGCCATCCGCCTGATCGACGGCAAGGGCAACGAAGTCCCCCCCGAGACCGTCGACTGGAACGGCGAGGCGCCGAACCTGATGTTCCGTCAGGACCCCGGCAAGATCAACGCCATGGCGTCCACGAAGATCAACTTCTACAACAAGAACGGCGAGTATATGCACGACACGCCGCAGCAGGGCCTGTTCAACAAGCTCATGCGCTTTGAATCGTCGGGCTGCGTGCGCGTCCAGAACGTGCGCGACCTGTCGAACTGGCTGCTGCGCGAAACGCCCGGCTGGAACCGCCAGCAGATGGAGCAGGTGATCGCAAGCGGCACCAACACGCCGATCAAGCTCGCGACCGAAGTTCCTGTCTACTTCGTCTATATCTCGGCCTGGGGCATGCCCGACGGCGTCGTTCAGTTCCGCGACGACATCTACGAGATGGATGGCAATGCCGAACTGGCGCTCGACACCACTTCGGGCATGGAGCAGCCGGTACAGTAAGTCCGGCTTATGGAATTCACGGAAAGCCGCGCCATGTGCGCGGCTTTTTCATTCCAGCCAGGCGATATCAGGCGCAAAATGTTCGGCCCGCGCGCTTAGCCCAGCAAATGTCGTTCTTCGTATTGCCCTCGCATCGGCGGAAGGCTAATACCTTGCCGCATTCCAGTGAAGGAGCCAGCCCATGACCAATGCTTCCACCGAATCCTTCTTCAATCGTTCGCTTGCCGACGTCGATCCGGAAATCTTCGGCGCGATCGAAAAGGAACTCGGTCGTCAACGGCATGAGATCGAACTGATCGCATCCGAGAACATCGTTTCCCGCGCCGTTCTGGAAGCCCAGGGCTCCATCATGACCAACAAATATGCCGAGGGTTATCCGGGCAAGCGCTACTACGGTGGCTGCCAGTTCGTCGATATCGCCGAGGAACTGGCCATAGAGCGCGCCAAGAAGCTCTTCGGCGTCAACTTCGCCAACGTTCAGCCGAACTCCGGTTCGCAGATGAACCAGGCCGTATTCCTGGCGCTGCTGCAGCCGGGCGATACGTTCATGGGTCTCGACCTGAATTCCGGTGGTCACCTGACGCATGGTTCGCCGGTCAACATGTCCGGCAAGTGGTTTAACGTCGTTTCCTACGGCGTGCGCGAAGGCGATAACCTGCTCGACATGGACGACGTCGAGCGCAAGGCGAAAGAACACAAGCCGAAGCTGATCATCGCCGGCGGCACGGCCTATTCCCGTATCTGGGACTGGAAGCGCTTCCGCGAGATCGCCGACAGCGTCGGCGCTTACCTGATGGTCGACATGGCCCACATTGCCGGTCTTGTTGCCGGCGGCGTGCATCCGTCGCCGTTCCCGCACTGCCATGTTGCGACGACCACGACCCACAAGTCTCTGCGCGGCCCCCGCGGCGGCGTCATCCTGACGAATGACGAGGATCTGGCCAAGAAGTTCAACTCGGCTGTCTTCCCTGGTCTCCAGGGTGGTCCGCTGATGCACATCATTGCTGCCAAGGCCGTTGCCTTCGGCGAGGCGCTGCAGCCGGAATTCAAGGAATACGCCGCCCAGGTCGTCAAGAACGCCAAGGCGCTGGCCGAAACGCTTGTCGCCGGCGGCCTCGATGTCGTATCTGGCGGCACCGACAACCACCTGATGCTGGTCGACCTGCGCAAGAAGAACGCCACCGGCAAGCGCGCCGAGGCAGCCCTTGGCCGCGCCTACATCACCTGCAACAAGAACGGCATCCCGTTCGATCCCGAAAAGCCCTTCGTCACCTCTGGCGTGCGCCTCGGCGCCCCGGCCGGCACGACGCGCGGCTTCAAGGAAGCGGAGTTCCGCGAGATCGGCAATCTCATCGTCGAGGTACTCGACGGCCTGAAGGTCGCCAATTCCGACGAAGGCAATGCCGCCGTCGAAGGTGCTGTCCGCGGCAAGGTGGTGAACCTGACCGATCGCTTCCCCATGTATGACTACATGGGCTAGAGCGCCGTGCGCCCGTTCAGGCGCACAAAGGTTGCTCTAACTCTTTGAATCTACGCATCAGGCTTTCCGAAAATCGGTTCCGATTTTCGGGCCGATGCTGAAGGAGAAGGCATGCGCTGCCCCTATTGCGGTTCGGAAGATACGCAGGTCAAGGATTCACGCCCGGCGGAGGATAACACCTCCATCCGCCGGCGCCGCATCTGTCCGGACTGCGGCGGCCGCTTCACGACCTTCGAGCGCGTGCAACTGCGCGAGCTGATGGTCACGAAGAAGACCGGCCGAAAGGTTCCCTTCGACCGTGATAAGCTGGTCAGGTCCTTCGATGTGGCATTGCGCAAGCGTCCGGTCGATCGCGATCGCATCGAGCGCGCTGTCTCCGGCATCGTGCGCCGGCTGGAAAGCTCAGGCGAGACGGAAATCTCCTCCGAGCAGATCGGTCTGCAGGTGCTCGAAGCCATGAAGAGCCTCGATGATGTCGGCTTCGTGCGCTACGCCTCGGTCTATCGCGATTTCTCGCATGCCGAGGATTTCGAAAAACTGATCGCCGAGCTCAACGCCAAGATCGCCCGCGATCCACTGGACGTCTGACGATGAGCGAGGTGATCGCGCGGCCTGAGGACGAACGCTTCATGGCAGCCGCGATCCGCCTGTCGCGTTGGCACACGGGCCAGACTTCCACGAACCCATCCGTTGGGTGCGTCATCGTTCGAGATGGCGTGATCGTCGGCCGTGCCGTGACCGCGCTTGGCGGCCGCCCGCATGCCGAGCCGCAGGCGCTTGCTGAAGCGGGCGGGCTCGCCCGCGGTGCGACGGCCTATGTCACGCTCGAACCTTGCTCGCATCACGGCAAGACGCCGCCCTGCGCCGAGGCCCTGATTGCTTATGGCGTCGGCCGCGTCGTTATCAGCGTCACCGATCCCGATGTCAGGGTTTCCGGCCGCGGCATTTCGATGCTGCGCGACGCCGGCATCGAAGTGACGGCTGGCGTATTGGAGGAAGAGGGCAGGCAATCGCTGTCAGGCTATCTCACCCGCCAGACGAAGAACCGCCCCTATGTGACTCTCAAACTTGCGGTTTCCGCCGATGGCATGATCGGCCGCGAGGGGGTAGGGCAGGTGGCGATCACCGGCCCGGAGGCGCGTGTTCAGGTGCAGGCGCTGCGGGCAGAAACCGATGCCATTCTTGTCGGTATCGGCACGGCGATAGCTGACGATCCATTGCTGACCGTGCGCACGCCGGGTCTTGAGGCGCAATCACCCGTTCGCATCGTGCTCGATCCCGCCCTGGCATTGCCGTTGACGAGCAAGCTTGTCGAGACGGCGCGGGAGGTGCCGGTCATCGTTGTGGCGAGTGAAGAGGTTTCACCGCTAGGGTCGGAGGAAGGGTCACCCCCCTCTGCCCTGCCGGGCATCTCCCCCACAAGGGGGGACATCGGCAAGGAGCACGCTCCGAATTCTCCAACTTCCGGTGACGATGGCTCTGCTTCGAGCAACGATGTGGGACGGGGAGACAGCCCCCAGCCAATCTCCCCCCTTGTGGGGGAGATGTCCGGCAGGACAGAGGGGGGTAACACACCCATCGACCCCACCGAGATGGACTCCCGCCGCGCCGCGCTCGAAGCCGCAGGCGTCGAAATCCTCTACTGCAATCCCTATCACCCGGAAGTCCTGCTGCCGGCGCTTGCCACACGCGGCATCTCCTCGCTCTTAGTCGAAGGCGGCGCGAAAACCGCGAAGCTTTTCCTCGAAGCCGGTCTCGTCGATCGCATCCAGCTTTATCAGGCGCCTGTCGTCATCGGCGAGGGCGGTATTGAATCCCCGCTTCAGGCGACCGACATACCATCCGGTTTCGCCCACAGGGGCACTTACATATTCGGCGCGGATCGCCTGGACGAATACGAAAGAGAGAATTGATGTTCACCGGAATTGTCACTGATGTCGGCACGATCGAATCCGTTTCGCCGCTGAAGGAAGGCATCAAGCTTCGCGTCGCGACGAATTACGATCCGGCGACCATCGATATGGGCGCTTCCATCTCTCATTCCGGCATCTGCCTTACGGTGACCGGCCTGCCGCAGGATGGCAGCAACGGCCGCTGGTTCGAGGTCGAGGCATGGGAAGAGGCGCTGCGGCTCACCACTATTTCCACCTGGCAGGCGGGCAGCCATGTCAATCTCGAGCGCTCGCTGAAGATCGGCGATGAACTCGGCGGCCACATCGTCTCCGGCCATGTCGACGGCAAGGCCGAGATCCTGTCGGTGACGGAAGAAGGCGACGCCACGCGCTATCGTCTGCGTGCGCCGGCCCATCTCGCGAAATTCGTAGCGCCCAAGGGCTCCATCGCACTCGACGGGACGTCGCTCACCGTCAATGCCGTCGATGGCACGGATTTCGACGTGCTGCTGATCCGCCACACGCTGGAGGTCACCACCTGGGGCGAGCGCAAGGCCGGCGACTTCGTCAATTTCGAGGTCGACACGATGGCGCGTTATGCCGCCCGCCTTGCTGAGTTTCCTAGCGCGAAAGCTGAATGATCGGACCGTTATAGTCCGTCCGCGCGGTTTCCCTGAAACCGAGCTTGTCCGCGACCTTGAGCGACGGCGCATTATCAGGGCTGATGATGCAGGTCATCAGCCGCCCCGGAAACTGTGCCTCGCCCCAGCCGATGATCGCCTTCAGCGCCTCCGTGGCATAGCCCTTGCCATGGGCTGAAGGCATCAGTGCCCAGCCCACCTCCATCGTGCCTTCGATCGAAGGTTGCATGTCCCGCTTGGCTTCGAGAAAACCCGCTTCGCCGATGAAGCGGCCGCTTTCCTTGTCCTCGATCGCGAAGAAACCGAAGCCCATGTGATGCCACATGCCGGCAATACGCAGCAGCCGTGACCAGCTCTGCTCGCGGCTGGAGGGCACGCCGCTGATGAAACGCACGACGTCTTCGTCGCGCCAGAGTTCGAAATGTGCGTCGAAGTCGTCACGCCGATGCGCGCGCAGAATAAGCCGTCCGGTTTCCAGTGTCGGGATATCGATCATTAATAGGATGCTCTGAAGTGAGGGGTGACGACGGTGCTTTTCATCAAAAGCCCGGCTCGCCGTCCCAGTAATCAAGCGCATTTTCTCCCCGGCCGATATGGTCGAAGGAGCTGCCGTCGCGATTGGTCTTGGCGAGGAATTTGCCGGAATCGGGATATTCGCAGATCTCGGTCTTCGCCTTGGTCGACAGGCCCAAATAGATAAGCGGCGTCGAACCGGTATTGATGATCTGATGGGCCGTTTCCGGTCCGCCCGAGGGGGCACCCAGCACATCGCCCTTCTTGATCGCATAGCGCTGCTCGCCGAAGCGATATTCGCCCGTGCCCTCGATGATATAGAAGAGCTCGTCTTCGACATGATGATTGTGGAAGGGGCAGCCGGATTTGCCTGGTGGTACTTCGCTGTAGCTGATGCCGAGATTGGCAAGCCCGAGATCTTTTCCGAAAGACGTGTCGCGGCTCTCGAAGAGCCTTCCCCTGGTCCAGTGTTCGAGGGAGAGATCGGCCGTGTTGATGACCGGTTTTGCGTTCGTCGCCATAGGGTCCTCCGTTTTGGCGAGAAGACAATCCTATCCGGCGGAAAATGCAACAACGATTTCTACAGAAGGCAGCATGGGCGGTGAGGAGATCAGCCGCCCATGCTTGCCTTCCAAGCTGGCAGCCTCAGCGAACGTAGAACGTAATGCTGCCGTCGGCTGCCTGTTCGGCGTTCACGACATTACGGATATTGACGCCGTCATTGTTGAGCTTGTGTGCAAGCGACCTGTTGGCGTCGATGGAGGCCTGGATGGCGTGGACAGCGCTTTGCGGGCGCTGAGGGCCGGAGCGCGGGCCGGTGTCCTCGTCGTCGAGATTGTGCCAGTTGTAGACCGGTTGGACGTCGAAGTCGCCCTGGAAGGTGCGAAGCGTCTGCTCGATACCCTGGGCGCTATTCATGCCGAGGCTTTCAGCCCGGCTGATGCCGGCAAATGCAAGGGAGGAGAAAGCGGCGGCAATGGTGATTTTAGCAAGGCGGTTCATGATGGTATCCTTTCGTCTGCAGTGACGGTCGGCTGTCAACAGGGGATCGTCTGCGTTACGACTGAGATTTGGCGCTGCAGCATTGTTCTTTCAATGGATTAAGTCACTGAAAATCAATTACAAATTGTTCATGAATTCTGCCTTGGATTTGCCGTTATTGCGTCACCCGGCTCAGCATGTTTTTTGCGTCGTTGCGCCCGACGATGCGCGCCTGAGCTATCCCATTGCAGATATTTTGTCTTTCCTTCAGAGCGCCGCCCGAATTTGCTTGCCATTCGCTCGAAGGCATGTTTTGACCGCGGCCTGCCCGAGTGGAAAATGCCCCTCCAACCGAAGGTGAACCATGCCGAAAGAGACCGCTCCCCATATTTTGATCGTCGAAGCACGCTTCTATGACGACATGGCCGATGCTCTTCTGGAAGGCGCGACCTTCGCGCTGGAAGAAGCGGGCGCCACCTTTGACGTCGTCACCGTGCCCGGCGCGCTGGAAATTCCGGCGACGATTGCCATGGCGCTCGATGGCGCGGATAATGACGGCACGCAGTACGACGGTTTCGTCGCACTCGGCATGGTCATCCGCGGCGAGACCTATCATTTCGACATCGTGTCGAACGAGTCTTCGCGTGCTCTGATGGATCTCGCCGTCAGCGAATCCCTTGCCATCGGCAACGGCATCCTGACCGTCGAGAACGATGAACAGGCCTGGGTGCGCGCGCGCCGCTCGGAAAAGGACAAGGGCGGTTTCGCTGCCCGTGCAGCTCTCACCATGATCGAGCTGAAGAAGAAGCTGGGTGCATAAAGAATGACTGACGAAAATACCGAACGACCGGTCAAGGCTGCCAACCAGCGGGGCGCTGCACGCCTCGCGGCTGTGCAGGCGCTTTATCAGATGGATATCGGCGGCACCGGCGTTCTGGAAATCGTGGCGGAATACGAGGCGCACCGCCTCGGCCAGGAACTTGACGGCGAAACCTATCTGAAGGCCGATGCCGGCTGGTTCCGCTCGATCGTCTCAGGCGTCGTGCGCGACCAGCTCCGCCTCGATCCGCTGATCGCCTCTGCTCTGCAGGACGATTGGGCGCTGTCGCGCCTGGACAGCACTGTCCGCGCCATCCTGCGCGCCGGCGTTTTCGAACTCGTCGACCGCAAGGACGTGCCGGTCGCCGTCATCGTTACCGAATATGTCGAGATTGCCCGTGCCTTCTTCGACGACGATGAGCCGAAGCTCGTCAATGCCGTTCTGGACCGCATCGCCAAGCAAGTGCGTAGCGACCAGAAGAAGTAGGCACTTAGCCGCCAAACAACCCCTCCCATCCTTTCTGCGGTACTGCAAGGCTTTTGAAGTTTTGCAGTCTTGACGCGACGTTATCGACCACGCAATCTCCGCTCGCCTGTTGAGCGTTTCTATGGAGAGGAGTCGATTCAGCAGCATTCGTCGCCGGAGAAGGAGTGAGCTCCGGCTTATGGGAGGAAAGAGCGAATGACCATTCTTTTATTGGTAATCGCATGTGGCCTGCTCTCGGTGGTTTATGCCATCTGGGCAACCCGGTCGGTGCTTGCAGCCGATCAGGGCAACAGCCGCATGCAGGAGATCGCGGGCTATATCCGCGAGGGCGCCCAGGCCTATCTGACGCGTCAGTATAGAACCATTGCCATCGTAGGCATTGTTGTTTTCATTGCAGCATGGCTGCTCCTTTCCGCCACGGCCGCGATCGGGTTCCTGATCGGCGCCGTCCTCTCGGGTGCTGCCGGCTTCATCGGTATGCACGTCTCCGTTCGCGCCAACGTGCGCACTGCCCAGGCAGCATCCGCGAGCCTCAAGGCCGGCCTGGACATTGCCTTCAAGTCGGGTGCGATCACCGGCATGCTGGTCGCCGGCCTCGCGCTGCTCGGCGTCTCCATCTATTATTATGTGCTAACGATCGTGCTCGGCCATGAGGCCGGCTCGCGCGAAGTCATCGACGCACTCGTGTCGCTCGGCTTCGGCGCTTCGCTGATCTCGATCTTCGCCCGTCTCGGCGGCGGCATCTTCACCAAGGGTGCTGACGTCGGCGGCGATCTCGTCGGCAAGGTTGAAGCCGGTATTCCGGAAGACGATCCGCGCAACCCCGCAACCATTGCCGACAACGTCGGCGATAACGTTGGCGATTGCGCCGGCATGGCGGCAGACCTGTTCGAAACCTATGCGGTGTCCGTCGTCGCGACGATGGTTCTCGCGGCAATCTTCTTTGCCGGCGCACCCATTCTGCAGTCGGCTATGATCTATCCGCTGGCAATCTGCGGCGCCTGCATCATCACCTCGATCATCGGCACCTTCTTCGTCAAGCTCGGCCCCAACGGTTCGATCATGGGCGCCCTCTACAAGGGGCTCATCGTGACCGGCCTTCTGTCGATCATCGGTCTTGGCGCAGCAACCTCGCTGACGGTCGGTTGGGGTTCGCTCGGTCAGGTCGCCGGTTTTGATGTCACCGGCACGAAGCTCTTCTTCTGCGGTCTCGTCGGCCTCGTCGTCACGGCGCTGATCGTCGTCATCACCGAATATTATACCGGCACCGGCAAGCGCCCGGTCGTCTCGATCGCCCAGGCATCGGTCACCGGCCACGGCACCAACGTCATCCAGGGCCTGGCGGTATCCCTGGAATCGACGGCCCTGCCGGCAATCGTCATCGTCGGCGGCATTCTTGCCACCTATCAGCTCGGCGGCCTCTTCGGTACCGGCATCGCGGTCACCGCCATGCTCGGCCTCGCTGGCATGATCGTGGCGCTCGATGCTTTCGGCCCGGTAACGGACAATGCCGGCGGCATCGCCGAAATGGCTCATTTGCCGCCGGAAGTGCGCAAGTCCACCGATGCGCTCGATGCCGTCGGCAACACGACGAAGGCCGTCACCAAGGGTTATGCGATCGGTTCGGCTGGTCTCGGCGCGCTGGTGCTCTTTGCGGCCTATGCGAACGACCTGCAATATTTTGCCGCGCATCCGGATCAGTATCCGTATTTCCAGAATATCGGTCCGATCTCCTTCGATCTGTCGAACCCCTACGTTGTTGCCGGCCTGCTGTTCGGCGGTCTGATTCCCTATCTCTTCGGCGGCATCGCCATGACCGCTGTCGGCCGCGCCGCCGGCGCGATCGTAGAGGAAGTGCGCAAGCAGTTCCGCGAAAAGCCGGGCATCATGCAGGGCACGGAAAAGCCTGATTACGGCCGCGCCGTCGATCTTCTGACCAAGGCTGCGATCCGCGAAATGATCATTCCGTCGCTGCTGCCGGTGCTGGCGCCTATCGTCGTCTATTTCGGCGTGCTCATCATCTCCGGCTCCAAGGCGTCGGCCTTTGCAGCACTTGGCGCATCGCTGCTTGGCGTCATCATCAACGGCCTCTTCGTCGCGATCTCGATGACCTCGGGTGGCGGTGCATGGGACAATGCCAAGAAGAGCTTCGAAGACGGCTTCGTCGACAAGGACGGCGTTCGCCACATGAAGGGCTCGGATGCTCACAAGGCATCGGTGACGGGTGATACCGTCGGCGATCCCTACAAGGATACGGCCGGTCCCGCTGTCAACCCCGCGATCAAGATCACCAATATCGTGGCGCTGCTGTTGCTGGCGGTTCTCGCAAGCTGAAACATTTGAGCGAATGAAGGAAAAAACCCGCCGGATCGCTCCGGCGGGTTTTTCTGTATCGGAAACAGCTTGCTTTAGCGCAGGCTGGACGGGTTCTGCGGCGTGCCGCCGGCGCCACCACCGAACAGGCTCTTGGCCGCATTCGCCGCGCTGCCGCCGGACAGCATCTGCTGCAGGAAGGTGAGTTCGCGGCCGCCGGTCGGCGTAACGCGGGCGATCGTGTCGAATACCTTGCCGTCCTGCAGGGTGTAGTTGGCGCGGCGGGTCACGACGCCGTCCTTGTCGAAATAGATGGCGAGAATGCTCTGGTCGGTGACGCGCAGCTTCTGGTAGGCCATCGAGCGCTGGCGGCGCTGCGAGATGTAATAGAAGACTTCGCCGTCGAAGGTTGCTGTCGTGGACGGCGTGCCGAGTGACAGCAGTACCTGCTCGCGGCTGGAACCTTCAGGCACCAGCGCCAGTGACTGCTGGTCGACGATATAGCCGCCGTTCAGCACGGTGCTCGTCTGGCAGCCTGAAAGGGCGGTGGTGGAGGCGATTATGATGGCTATGGCCGCATTGCTGAAGAATTTCATGTCTGACTTGAAATACCGTTTCTTCAACGACATCTACTCCCTTGAGTATCGATAGCAGCCATTCCAAATACTGCGTGCTTCCTCCTGCAAAACCATTGTGGCCATTCCGGGGTCGAACTCTCCCGATCCGCCTCGTTGTGCACCGGAGCGCGCCTGTCCCGAAACCGGCCACGAACAGCATTGCAATTCGCGCCTGCTTCGGTAAACCAGCTTTCGAAATCATGCAACAAGGCCCGGTGCCGCTCGGCGCCAAGAATGCGGCATTTCCGGAAAAAACAAATGATCTTCGGGCTCTTCGGTAAGAGAAACAGCAACCAGACCATCGTCGAGCGGCAATATGCGGCTCTTACGGCCGCTGCCCGCATGCCGGAGCTCTATGAGCGGCTTGACGTGCCCGATACCGTCATGGGCCGTTTCGAGATGCTGTCGATTGTCATGATCCTGTTTTTCCGCCGCACCCGCACCTCCGGGACGAGCGGCCAGGAGATCGCCCAGGAAATCGTCGATGCCTTCTTTCAGGATATCGACTATTCGATTCGCGAACTCGGCATCGGCGACAACAGCGTGCCGAAGCGCATGAAGAAGCTCGCGGGCATGTTCTATGGCCGGCTGGAAGCCTATTCGAAGGCTATGGATGACGGTGATGCCGCTGGTCTTTCCGCAGCACTTCAGCGCAATATCTATCCCGAAACCGCCGGGGCCGCCGACATGAGCGGTCTCGCGCAATGGATGATGGCGGCCGAAGCCCACTTGGCGGCCATTCCCGAAGAGGCGATCGCCACCGGTTCGGCGACGATTCCTGAGGTCGCCTGAGGAGTAGAATCATGAAGAAAGATCTGAGCGAGATTCCCTTTTCCTATCCGGTCAAGGTCGGACACATCTCTGCCAATCCGGTCGAGGTCCGCGTGAGCGCCGACAAGGATGAGCTGAAGGCGCTGGCCGAAAGCTGGAACGTCGTATCGGTGGACGATCTCCATGCCGATCTGCAGATCAACAGGTGGAAGCGCGACGGTATCCGCGTCAAGGGACGCGTGCAGGCGAAGATCGTCCAGTCCTGCATCGTCACCCTCGAGCCCGTCGAATCCGAGATCGACGAAACCTTCGAGCAGATCTTCGTGCCTGAAAATTCCAAGCTTGCCCGCCATCCGGCTAATGATACCGGTGAGATGGTGCTGGATCCCGATGGTCCGGATCTGCCGGAGATCTTTACCGGCGATACGATTGATGCCGGTGAGGTCGTCGCGGAATTCGCAGCACTTGCCATCGATCCCTATCCGCGCAAGGAAGGCGTGGAGTTCGCGGCCCATATCGAGGATACGGGGGAAAATGACCGGAAGCCCTCTGCATTCGCCGCGCTCAAGGACTGGAAAAAGGACTGAAGCATCTCCGGCATTTGCCACAATTCAGTTGTAAGCGACGCCAAAACCGGTATTTTGGCCGAAATTTCGTCCTTGAGGCGAAAGAGAAGGATCAGGGACGCGTGATCAGAATATCTCTCGACCTCATGGGTGGCGACTTTGGTCCCCAGGTTGTCATCCCCGGTGCTGCCAAGGCGCTGGACAGGCACCCGGATATTTCCTTCGTCTTTTACGGCATCAAGGAACAGTGCGACCCGGTTCTGGCGAAGTTTCCCAAGCTCAGGGAAAAGTCGACCTTTCACGATTGCGAACTTGCCGTCAGCATGGAAGAGAAGCCGAGCCAGGCGCTGCGCCGCGGCCGCTATGTCTCCACCATGTGGCGCACGATCGAAGCGGTGAAGTCGGGCGAGGCCGATGTCGCCGTTTCCGCCGGCAACACCGGCGCGCTCATGGCAATGGCCAAGTTTTGTCTGCGCACGATGGCCAATATCGAACGCCCGGCGATCGCCGCCATCTGGCCGACGATGAAGGGCGAAAGCATCGTGCTCGACGTGGGCGCCACGATCGGCGCCGATTCGCAGCAGCTCATGGATTTTGCCCTCATGGGTGGCGCGATGGCGCGAGCCCTGTTCGAAGTGGAGCGTCCGACCGTTGGTCTGCTGAATGTCGGCGTCGAGGAAATCAAGGGCCAGGAAGAGGTCAAGGAGGCCGGTCGCCTGCTGCGCGAGGCCAATCTTGATTCGCTCGAATATTCCGGCTTCGTCGAGGGTGACGATCTCGGCAAGGGCACGGTCGACGTCGTGGTGGTGGAAGGCTTTTCCGGCAATATCGCGCTGAAGGCGGCCGAAGGCACGGCCCGGCAGATCGGCGCCTATCTGCGCGCCGCCATGTCGCGCACGCTGCTTGCCCGCATCGGCTATCTCTTCGCCAAGAGCGCCTTCGACATGCTGCGCGAGAAGCTTGATCCGAGCAAGGTCAACGGCGGTGTGTTTCTTGGTCTGAACGGTATCGTCATCAAGAGCCATGGTGGAGCGAATGCCGAAGGCATAGCCGCGGCCATCGAAGTCGGTTATGACATGGCCAAGAATGGCCTGACCCAGAAAATAGAAAACGATCTCAAAAAATATCATGCCAAGCGGCTGCCCCCGATGGGGCCGGAAGCCGCATGAGCGACGGGGTTCAAGCAATATGATCCGATCAGTGGTTCGTGGCTTCGGAGCTGCACTTCCGAAACGCGTGATGACCAACCGCGAAATGGAAGGTGTCGTCGACACGTCGGACGAATGGATCGTCCAGCGTACCGGCATCCGGCAGCGTTACATTGCCGGCGATGACGAAACGACGGCGTCGCTCGGCGAGGCGGCAGCGCGTGCCGCGCTCGCAAATGGCGGGCTGACGCCTGATGATATCGATATGATCATCTGTGCCACCTCGACACCCGACAACACTTTCCCGGCGACATCCGTCAACATCCAGAATCGTCTCGGTATGGCGCATGGCTTCGCCTTCGACGTTCAGGCCGTCTGCACGGGTTTCGTCTATGCGGTGACGACGGCTGACGCCTATATCCGTGGCGGTCTTGCCAAGCGCGTGCTTGTTATCGGCGCCGAGACTTTTTCGCGCATCCTCGACTGGAATGACCGCACCACATGCGTGCTTTTCGGCGACGGCGCTGGCGCGATCGTGCTGGAAGCAGCCGAAGGCGAGGGGACGACGGCAGACCGCGGCGTGCTGACCGCACATCTGCGCTCCGACGGTTCGCACAAGGAAAAACTCTACGTCGACGGCGGTCCGTCCTCGACGGGTACGGTCGGCAAGCTGCGCATGGAAGGCCGCGAGGTCTTCAAATATGCCGTGGGCATGATTACCGACGTCATCCAGGCCGCTTTCGATTCGACCGGAACGACTTCTGATGATCTCGACTGGCTGGTTCCCCACCAGGCCAATCGCCGCATCATCGACGGTTCGGCCAAGAAGCTGAACATTGCCCCGGAAAAGGTTGTCATTACCGTCGATCTGCACGGCAATACGTCTGCTGCCTCCATTCCGCTGGCACTCGCGACCGCTGCCGGCGACGGACGCATCAAGAAGGGCGACCTCGTGATGCTGGAAGCCATGGGCGGCGGCTTCACCTGGGGCGCGGTTTTGCTGCGCTGGTAGGCACAAATCCTAAAAAACTGGCGGCGAACAAGAGCTTGACCGTGAGGCACAAGACAAATAATCTTCGTCCACTTTCACAAAATATTTTCTATTGGGCGGGGAAACCATGACCGGAAAGACAGTGACGCGAGCAGACCTGGCGGAATCCGTTTTTCGGAAGGTTGGTCTCTCCCGGACAGAATCTGCTGAGCTGGTTGAAACGGTTATCGACGAAATCTGCAACGCCATCGTGCGCGGCGAAACCGTCAAACTTTCCTCCTTTGCAACCTTCCAGGTGCGCGACAAGAACGAGCGTATCGGCCGCAACCCGAAGACCGGTGAGGAAGTTCCGATTTCTCCCCGCCGCGTCATGACCTTTAAGGCCTCGAATGTGCTCAAGACGCGCATTCTCAAATCCCATGTTGCCCGGAAGGGCAAAACCAAGCCGCAAAACCCGGCTGCCTGATCATCTTTTTTCCCGCTGAACGGAAATTTTTTGCCGCGTAGCTCCTCCTGCTGTGTGCAACGCGAAGACGTGACTTGAATTCGCGGCTCCAAACCGTTGAAATATGATGAGTCGCCGTTTGGATCGATCCGCGAGGTCGCGTAGCAGTATGACGTTGGACAAGAGCCCGGATGCCTTTCGCACCATCAGCGAAGTTGCTGATGATCTCGACCTGCCGCAGCATGTGCTGCGCTTTTGGGAAACCCGTTTTCCGCAGATAAAGCCGATGAAGCGTGGCGGTGGCCGGCGTTATTACCGGCCGGAGGATGTCGATCTTTTGAAAGGCATCCGCCATCTGCTCTACGATCATGGTTATACGATCAAGGGCGTGCAGAAGCTCCTGAAGACCAACGGCAACAAGTTTGTCGTCGCGGTCGGTCACGGCGATCTTGCAAGCGTTGAAGCGCTCTCGGGCAACGTGAATGATACCGGTGAACCGCGCGTCGCTATGGCGGAAGAGGACCAGATCGTCGGCCGCGCAAAGCCGCCGATCACGCGCCGCTTCTTCAATTTCGTCAGCGGCGAGGATGATCAGCCGGAAATTTCGGTCGGCAAGTCGAGTGTCGGTAAGGAGGATCGTGCGCTGCTCCAGGAAGCGCTTTACGATCTCCTGGAATGCAAGCGCCTGCTCGATCAGGTGCGCTAAAGCACCTCGCTCGCGCAAAACTGCGCAGCGGTTTTGCAGCAACGACATGCGTGAAACGAGAACCTGAAGCGCGGCAAGCGAACTTGAAAGATCGCGATTCGCTTCAGGCCTGCATGCCTTTGAGCGCCTTTTCGAGATCGGAGAGCTGGAACGGTTTTCGCAGGACAGGCTGGCTTGAATTGCTGCCTTCGGGCGCGCTGCCATATCCCGTCGCAAAGATGTAGGGCTTGCCGAGCGCCTCGAGCAGCTTTGCGACGGGCAGCGAACTCTTTCCGGCCAATGATACATCGAGGATAGCCGCGTCGAACTCTTTATTCTGGGCTGCATCGAGCGCCTGCTCCAGATCCGGAACGTTCGCACTGACGCGGTAGCCGAGATCCTCGAGCATCTCCTCAAGGAGCATGGCGATCAGCGCATCGTCTTCGACGATGAATATGTCTTTCATGGTTTCGTCCACCCTTTACCCTCGCGTAGACCGTGCCAGGCCCTTTGCCGGGTGTCACGGCTTATCTGTCCCGAGCCGGCGGCTCGTCAAGGCTGGATCGCCGTAGTGCGAGAAACGGCATATTGCCCGGCCGGATTCGATATGCAAAAGCTGGAGGGCCGTTTTCGTAACGGAAGGGAAGAGGCTGGGAAATGGATTTGTTGAGCGCCACGGACTGGCTGCGTCATAGGCCGGGTTTGACCTATCCGCTCGCTGTCGCCGCCGTTGCATTCACCTTCCTGCTGCGCATTGCTGCCGGCGACTATCTCTCCGGCTTTCCCTTTCTGAGCTTCTTGCCCGCCGTCCTGATCGCAAGTTTCATCGGCGGTGCTGGGCCAGGGGCGGTCGCCGCCATTCTGTCGGGCTTCGTCGTCCAGCAGTTCTTCGTTGAGCCGCACGATATCTTCTGGCCCGTCACCTTCGGCCAATGGATCGGCCTGTCGACCTTCGTCGTCAATGCATTCATCATCGTCGGACTGATGCAGGCGATCGTCGTCTCGCACGGTCGGCAGGCGCGTCTGCGTGGAGAGCTCAACGATTTCAACAGGAAACTGGAAGAGACGGTTGCGCAGCGCACCGGCGAACTGAAACGCGAGATGGCGGACCATGCCGCCGCCCAGGCGCAGGTGCGCCAGTTGCAGAAGATGGAAACCATCGGCCAGCTGACCGGCGGCGTCGCTCATGACTTCAACAACATGCTGGCGATCATCGTCGGTAGCCTGGATCTTGCCCAGAGGCGGCTGAACGGCAAGGAAGATCCACGCCTTCTGAACTCGATCCAGAGCGCCAGGGACGGCGCGCAGCGCGCGGCGGTGCTGACCGCGCGCCTGCTCGCCTTTTCACGCCAGCAGCCGTTGGCGCCGGAAATCATAGATGCAAACAAGCTGGTCGGCGGCATGTCGGAATTGCTGCGCCGGATGCTGGGCGAGCAGATCAGGATCGAAGCGGTTCTGGCGGGTGGCCTCTGGACGACCTTCGCCGATTTGAGCCAGCTTGAAAATGCCATCCTCAACCTCTCGGTCAATGCGCGCGACGCCATGCCTGATGGCGGGCATCTGACCATCGAGACGGCCAATACCGAACTGGACGACCGCTATGCGCGCATGCACCAGGAGGTGGAGGCTGGCCAATATGTGATGATCAGCATCACCGATACCGGCATCGGCATGTCGCCCGAGGTTCTGGAGCGCGCCTTTGATCCTTTTTACACCACGAAGGGTCCCGGCAAGGGCACGGGCCTCGGCCTCAGCCAGGTCTATGGCTACGTCAAGCAGAGCAGGGGACACATCAAGATCTATTCCGAGATCGATCGTGGCACGACGGTAAAGATCTATCTCCCGCGCCATGTCGGTTCCGGCGACGCACGTTTTTCGGCGCCGTCGATGACACCGATCCCGCAGGGGAGTATCGAGGATACCATTCTCGTGGTGGAGGATGACGAGAGTGTGCGGGAAATGACCGCCGAAAGCCTGCGCGAACTCGGCTACAGCGTGCTGCAGGCCGCCGGCGGTCCCGAGGCGCTGGACGTTCTGCAGAACGAGCGCGTCGATCTCATCTTCACCGATATCGTCATGCCGCAGATGAATGGCCGCCAGCTTGCCGATGCCGTCATGGAGAAGTGGCCGGAAATCCAAATACTTTACACGACCGGCTATACCCGCAACGCCATTGTTCACAATGGTGTGCTGGACCACGGCGTCTCCCTGCTTGCCAAGCCATTCAGCCTGGAACAGCTGGCCCACAAGGTCCGCGAAGTGCTGAACAACAAGCCTCCCGCGGAACAGGCGTGAGGCCCGGGAAGAGCCTCATTGCCGTGCCGACAAGATTGAGAGCCTCCGGACCGGCCTTTGCCGGATGCCGTTCATTTCCTCTCGTGTGGTAGTGCTCGCAAAAGTAGAGAGGCTGACAATTTTACCCGTTAAAACTGTGGGTGAGATGTTGACCATTTGTTAACCATAAGCATCGTTTATTCCTAATGAACGACATAGGGGTTGTTGATTCGGAAATTCGTCGCGCTTTGTCCCTTCAGACAAAGATCAAAAATACGATAGCAACGGCCAGGACATGCATTTTCCGAAGACGATATCGGTGGTGGCCGTTGCGGCCATGATAGCCGGCTGCACGTCGACAGGTGGAGTGCGTCAGCCTGCCGGACCTGAGACCGTAGAGCCCGAAAAGGCGCTTGTCCTGCCGCCCCCCGGTGGCCCGTCGATCGTCAGCGTCGTAGAACAAAAGCGCGGAAACGGTGTGGAGCAGACGATATCGCTCTTCACGTCCTCATCTGTTCAGGGCCAGAATTTCCTGAAAGCTCAATTCCTTGGCGCGTCCGGCGCCAATCCCGGGGCCGGTAGCGCCTCCTACAGGATGATCCGGGAAGGGGATATCGCCCGCGAGATGGCGCGCTCGGTTCCCGGCGTTCCGATGGCGACATCAGCGACCTTCCTGCAGAACAGCTACGGTCCCTTCGGTTATGCCTCGGGCTACAGCCGTGCTGGCGATACCTGCATTTATGCCTGGCAGCAGATCCGCTCCAGCCGGTCCGCGCAGACGCAGGCGCGCAACTTCGGCATGATCCAGATCCGCCTGCGCCTTTGCGATGCCCGCGCTACCGAGCGCCAGCTTCTCGGTATAGTCTACGGCTACACCGTCACCGGCACTTTCGACGGCGATATCTGGAATCCCTATGGCGCTCCGCCACCGGCCAATCCGGCGCTCGGCCAGACCGGCGCTCCGATCTATCCCGATGAAGGCGGCTATCGTCCGACCACGATGCCGATCGGTTACGAGCCCGCTCCGGCCCCAGTCCGCCAGTCACGGGCCGTAAGCTTACGCCGCGTGCAGGCGCAACCGGCACCCGCCGTCCCGGTCCTGCAGCCGCCTGTCGGCCCTCGCGTGCCGCTGCCGAACGACGACACGCAGACGAATGCGATAGAGCCGCCGGCAGAGGCGCCGGCGCCGATCCAACAAACGGCGAGGCCGATCGGTGTGACCGTGCCTTCGCCTGATTGCATAGGCGATGCGGCCATGACGGCCGCCTGCCAGAGATAGCAAATATGCCCAATGCGCCGATGCGCCGATGCGCAGCGGTTGAGCCATTTCGAAGGAATGTCCATGCGTAAGGCTGGCAGTGTTGTCATATGGGCTGTGGTGTCGCTTTGCGTGATCGCGCTGATCACGCTGCCCGTCAATCTGCAGACCCAGCTCATCGCCAGCATCACCGTCGTCACGGTGATGGCGCTCATCAAGGTGCTGAAGGGCGAGGGCACATGGCGTCTCGTGGCACTCGCCTTCGGTACGGCCATCGTGCTGCGCTATGTCTACTGGCGCACGACCAATACGCTGCCGCCGGTCAACCAGCTCGCCAACTTCATTCCTGGCCTGCTGCTCTATCTCGCTGAAATGTATAGCGTGATGATGTTGGCGCTGTCGCTCTTCATTGTCGCGACCCCGCTGCCGCCGCGTCCCTCGCGCGCCGGCAAGCTCGAACGTTTCCCCCATGTCGATGTCTTCGTGCCGTCCTATAACGAAGATTCCGGCCTGCTTGCCAATACGCTCGCCGCCGCCAAGGCGATGGATTATCCGGCCGACAAGCTGCACGTCTGGCTGCTGGACGATGGCGGCACGTTGCAGAAGCGCAATTCCGGCAAGCTGATCGAAGCGCAGGCCGCCGCGGCCCGCCACGCCGAGCTCAAGCAGCTCTGCATCGATCTCGATGTCAATTACCTGACGCGCGACCGCAACGAACACGCCAAGGCCGGCAACCTCAATAACGGCATGCAGCATTCGAGCGGCGAGCTGATTGCCGTTTTCGACGCCGACCATGCGCCGGCGCGCGACTTCCTTCTGGAGACGGTCGGCTATTTCGACGATGACCCGAAGCTCTTCCTTGTCCAGACACCGCACTTCTTCATCAATCCGGACCCGCTGGAGCGCAACCTGCGCACCTTTGAAAAGATGCCGAGCGAGAACGAAATGTTCTACGGCATCATCCAGCGCGGCCTCGACAAGTGGAACGCCGCCTTCTTCTGTGGTTCGGCAGCGGTGCTGAGCCGCCGCGCGCTGCAATCCACCAACGGCTTCAGCGGTGTCAGCATCACCGAGGATTGCGAGACCGCGCTTGCCCTTCACGGTGCCGGCTGGAACAGCATCTATCTCGACAAGCCGCTGATCGCCGGCTTGCAGCCGGCCACCTTCGCAAGCTTCATCGGCCAGCGCAGCCGCTGGGCGCAAGGCATGATGCAGATCCTGCGCTTCCGCTTTCCGCTGCTCAAGCGCGGCCTCACCCTGCCGCAGCGCTTCTGCTACATGTCCTCGTCGCTGTTCTGGCTGTTTCCGTTCCCGCGCACGATCTTCCTCTTCGCACCGCTCTTCTATCTCTTCTTCGATCTGGAAATCTTCACGGCTTCCGGCGGCGAGTTCCTGGCCTATACGCTCGCCTACATGATCGTGAACCTGATGATGCAGAACTATCTCTACGGATCGTTCCGCTGGCCGTGGATTTCCGAACTCTATGAGTATGTGCAGACGGTGCACCTGTTGCCGGCTGTCGTCTCGGTCATGCTCAATCCACGCAAGCCGACCTTCAAGGTCACCGCAAAGGACGAATCCATCGCCGTCAGCCGCCTGTCGGAAATCAGCAGGCCCTTTTTCGTGATCTTTGCGGTGCAGATCATCGCGGTGGCGATCACCATCTACAAGATCTATGCCGAACCCTACAAGGCGGATGTCACCCTCGTCGTCGGCGGCTGGAACATCATCAACCTCATCCTTGCCGGCTGCGCGCTCGGCGTCGTCTCCGAGCGCGGGGAGAGGGCGTCCTCCCGCCGCGTGCGCGTCAACCGCCGCTGCGAATTCGGCGTCGGCGACCAGTGGTACACGGCCTCCATCGAGGACGTCTCCGTCCACGGCGCGCGCCTGCACATCTTCAGCAAGCATTTCGATGCAGTGCAGGTCGGCGCGCTCGGCGAAATCCGCTTCCGCCCCTATAGCGGCGCCGATCTCGAAACCTTGCCGCTCATCGTCCGCAACATCGAGCCGTCAGGCGATATCACCAATGTCGGCTGCCAGTATCAGCCGAAGAGCGCTCTGGATCACCGCCTGATCGCCGACCTGATCTTCGCCAATTCCGATCAGTGGACGCAGTTCCAGGCCTCTCGCCGTCGCAATCCCGGCCTCATCAGGGGCACCGTCTGGTTCCTCGGCCTCTCGCTCTACCAGACGAGCCGTGGCCTGGTGTATTTCTTCCGAAGCATGCGGCCGGAGCGTGAAGCGCATCGACAGCAGCAGGCGGCAAAGGTGAACGCCGGATGAGAAAGCTCTTCGCCGCTTCCCTTTTTCTGGTCGGCACGTCGGTTCTCGCTTATGCGCAGATCAGCCCTTTTGACATGTCCGGCGAGCGTCCGGCAGGCGCGCCGCCGGTTGCTCCGCGCCTGAGACTGCCTGCCCAGCCCGCGCCGGCTCCCGTTCCCGTTGTGCCGCAGACGGTTGCTCCGCAGCCGGTGCCGCCTCCCGCACCGGCGCAGACGCAGGCACCGGCGACGCCTTCCGCCCCGGTACAGGCCCAGCCGCAACCGGCCGCGCCACCTGCCGTCCGTCCTGTCGCGGCCGCTCCGCAGACCGGTGATTTCAGGCGCTATATCGTGCCCTTCTCCGAACTCGGCCTCGCTGGTGAATATGACCGCAGATCATGGTCGATCTATCTGACGACGGAGCAGGCGGCGGCGAAAGCGCGGTTCACTTTCACCTATCAGAACGCTATCGTCGTTGCTCCCGAAGTGTCGCAGCTGACCGTGTTCATCAACAACCGTGCTATCGGCCAGCAGCAGGTCGGTTCACCCGACAGCCCATCGGCGGTCAGCTTCGACGTTCCTCCGGGCCTGCTGCAACCCGGCGCCAACCTCATCACCTTCGAAGCCAATCAGCGCCACCGCACGGATTGCAATATCGACTCCACCTATGAGCTCTGGTCGAACATCGATCCAGCCGGCACCTATCTGAGCTTTGCCGGCCGCGATGCCGGCCAGCTTTCCGGCACGGATGCGATCCGCGCCATTGGTGTCGATAGCGCAGGCAAGACGGAATTCGATCTGGTCGTTCCGGCCATGGAGCAGCCCGGTACCACCAAGCCACTTCTGCGTCTGGCGCAGGGCCTGTCGCTCCTGAGCGGCATGCCGAACCAGGTCTTTTCCTTCAGTGCCGGCGTGCTGCCGGCAGGTGGTCCCGGCAAAATGGCGGTGCTTGTCGGTACCGCGGCCGAGCTGCGGCCGATCTTCCCTAGCCTTCCCCAGGGCGCTGAAAGCGCACCACTCGCCGCCTTTGTCACTGACCCGCGCAGTGGTTCGCCCGTCCTGCTGATCAGCGGTCCATCCTGGCAGGCGGTTTCGACAGCGATCGATACCATCGTGTCTCCGACCGACCGTGCCCCCGAAATACGCCGCGACGTGCTGACAACGCAGCGCTGGACGGCGCCCGACGCGCCGCTTCTCTTTGCCGATACGCGCATCCCGCTTTCGCAGCTCGGCATACGCACCGTCGATTTCTCCGGCCGCCGCTTCCGCACCGGCTTCAATGTCGCCGTGCCGGCCGATTTCTATGCCAATGCCTATGGCGAGGCGAAAATCCTGCTCGATGCCGCCTATTCCAGCAAAGTGCTCCCCGGCAGCCACATCGACATCTATGTGAACGGCAACATCGCCTCCACCGTCCCGATCGCCACGACCAACGGCGGTATTTTCCGCCAGCTTCCGATCCGCGTGACCATGCGGCACTTCAAGCCTGGCCTGAATTCGATCGCCATCGAGGCCGTTCTGATGACTGAGGACGATGCGGCCTGCGTCCCCGGTGCGACGGCCTCGCAGGCGCCGCGCTTTGCGCTTTTTGACACGTCCGAATTTCATATGCCGGATTTCGCCCGCGTCGGGCAGCGTCCGAATCTCGCGGCCATGGCCGGCACATCCTACCCTTATGGGCGCAATCCCGATCCGACGCCGCTGTTCATCGACCGTACCGATGCCGACACGCTCTCAGCTACGGCGACCCTGCTCGGTCAGCTCGCGATCATGGCCGGCCACCCGATCGCAATCGAAACCGTCGCCTCGCCGGGCGTGATCGGTGACCGCAACGCCATTTTCATCGGCTCGATTTCACAAATGCCGGCAACGGTGCTCACCCAGGTCAATGTCGCAACCGCCAGCCAGGCTTCCTGGCGTCCGGTGACGGATTCACAGCCTACGGAAATCGATAATCGCGAGGCGCTGGAGCAATGGCGCTCGCGCATCACCGGCGGCGCACTTCAGGGCCGCATAGAGGCGTTCCGCGAATGGCTGCGCCGCAACTTCGACATCACCGCTAGCTCGCTGCAGTTCGTCCCAAATGCCGAACAGGTATTCACGCCGTCGAATGCGACGACCTTGATGATCGCTCAGGGCAAGAGCCCGGATGGCGGTGGTGCCTGGACCGTCGTGACATCGCCCTCGGCCAAAGACCTGCGCGAGGGGCTGAATGCGCTGACCGCCCAGATGAACTGGCCGCAAATCGCGGGCCATATCACCACCTATTCCAGCCGCACCGGCAAGATCGAGAGCGTGCCGGTCACGCGCTTCGATTTCGTGCCCACCAGCGGCTTGTCGATCGCCAACTATCGCCTGATTGCTGCCAATTGGCTGTCGACGAATATTCTCTCTTATTCCTTCCTTTTGGTCGTGTTGTCGCTGTTGATCGGTCTGGCCACTTCCAGAATGCTCTCAAGGCTCGGCAGGTCGAAATGAGGGGTTGGATCGCCAGATTGCTGGCAGGCACGATAATGCTGGCGCTCGCCGATGGGCCGGCCTCTGCCCAGCAGCCGCGGATCAGCAGCGAGGCGTGGGCAGCCTATAAGGCGAAGTTCCTCGATCCGAGCGGCCGCATCGTCGATAACGGCAACGGCAATATCAGCCATAGCGAAGGGCAGGGCTATGGCCTGCTGCTCGCCTATCTCGCCGCAAGCCCGGCCGATTTCGAGCAGATCTGGTATTTCACCCGCACCGAACTGCTGCTGCGTAATGACGGCCTTGCCGTCTGGAAATGGGATCCGTCCGCCAACCCGCATGTGACTGACGCCAACAATGCTTCCGATGGCGACATATTGATCGCCTATGCCCTTGCGCTGGCGGGTTCCGCCTGGAACCGAGCTGACTATATCACCGCCGCCACCCGTATAGCGCAGTCGACGCTATCGGAAACCGTAGCCGATTTTGCCGGCCGCACCCTGCTGATGCCCGGTACGGAAGGCTTCTCCGCCGCGGATCGCGACGATGGCCCCGTCATCAACCCATCCTACTGGGTCTATGAAGCGCTTCCCGTCATGGCAGCACTTGCACCGTCCGATCAGTGGCAGAAACTCGCCGATGATGGTCTCTCACTGCTCAATGCCATGCAGTTCGGCCCGCGCAAGTTACCCGCCGAATGGGTGAGCTTGAAGCGCCAGCCGCAGCCGGCCGAAGGTTTCGACGTCGAGTTCGGCTACAATGCGATCCGTATCCCACTCTATCTGGCGCGAGGCGGTGTGACCGACAGGGCGTTGCTGACGCGTCTCAAAGAAGGCATGACCGCAAACGGCATGCCCACCACCATCGATCTGACTACCGGGCAGCCGAAGACCGAGCTTTCCGATCCTGGTTATGAAATTGTTAACCACGTTGTGGCCTGTGTATTAGACGGAACCAAAATTCCTGCCGAAACGCTGCAATTTGCGCCCGCCTATTATTATCCATCAACGCTTCAGCTTCTGGGGCTGGCCTATGTCGGGGAGAAGCATCCGGAGTGTCTGTGAAATCTTCTGTTGTGGCGATTACGGCAGCAGTCCTGGTGGCGACTCTCATCGCCGGGCTGAAGGACCGTGAAGCATTGCAGGAACGTTTCGGTTTTGGTGGCAGGACCCCCGAGCTCATGATGATGGGGCGCATCAAGGGGCCGGATACTCCCTCCAATCAGCCGATCGACGTGCAGACCGTGGCGGAACGAATCCAGGCCGCGACACAGGATAATTCCGCCGATCAGCCCCAGAGCCCGGCCCAGACGGATCTGATCCAGACAAGCCAAGCCCAGACAAATCAGACGCAGAAAGATCAGGCCCAGCAGCCGGCTCCGGTTCCGGTCGTCCCGCAGACCACACCATCAGCGGCTCCTGCCGGTGCCGCCACCACGCCGGCCAATCCGCCGCCGGCAGGCACGGCAGCAAGCCAGCAGCCGGTCGTCGATGTAAGCGCCCTTCGTTATTTCGCAAGCCGCGGCGACAAGCTTCGCCTGCAGGCGGAAATCTCCCGTCTTCAGGCGCTCTATCCGAATTGGGTGCCGCCTGCCGATCCGCTCGCCATTCCACAAAACGGCGATAGGCAACTCGAAAACATGTGGCAGCTTTATTCGGAGGGCCGTTATGCCGAGTTGCGCAAGGCGATCGCAGATCGTCAGGCCGCAGAAAGCTGGCAACCGCCGGCCGACCTGCTCGACCGCCTGGATGTCGCCGAATCCCGAACCCGGCTCATCAATGCCTCCGATCTCAAGCAATATGCGACAGTCATCGATATCGCAGCCGAAACGCCGAGCCTGCTGACCTGCGCCGAGATAGACGTGCTCTGGCGCGTCGCCGAAGCATTTATTGAGACGAACAGGCAGCAGCGCGGGCAGGATGCCTATACCTACATCCTGAAGAACTGCACAGAGCCGGCCGAACGCGTGGCGACGATCCAGAAGGCTGCCGCTCTTCTGCCATATGGTTCGATGCAGGCGCTGCTTTCTCTCGAAAAACCTGCAGATGCCAATGGTATCAGAGAATTCGACAGCCTGCGCGACGATCTTGCCCGCCGCTTTGTTGCCGATGGCAACGACGATGCCAAGCTCGAAGTCGCTCCCGATTATATCTCTCGCGTCGAGAGGCTCGCCAAAGAGCAGGGGCTACCCTCGGACGCGCTGCTGCTCGGCTGGTATCAGCTTCGCCGCAACAACGAGGCGGATGCCGAAAAATGGTTCCGCATCGCGCATGAGAAGCAGGATTCCGCTGTTGCCTCGCAGGGCCTGGCGCTGGCGCTGATTGCCCGCAAGTCGCCGCAGGAAGCGGAGGACGTCATGTATAAATGGCGTAACGATTCCAAGGATGCTACAGCCACCTATCTTGCCGCGACCGCCAATCTGATGGCCCTGCAGCCGCCGGCCGATCTGAGCGAGGACGTGCTCGGTCGCATCGCCGCTACGATCATCGAGCAGAAATACGTGCCGACGGCCCAACAGTTCGGCTGGTATGCCCGTTCGTTGAATCAGTTCCAGACTGCCGCTCGCTGGTTCGAGACGGGACTGCGCTGGAAGCCGGATGACGAACCCTCAGCCTATGGCCTTGCCGTTACCCGCCAGCAGTTGAACGACCGTGCTGGGGTTGCCGAGATCCAGCGTCTCTGGGCCGGTCGTTCGCCCCGCATTGCCACGTTGAACGATACGTCTGCCGGCTCCCGAACCAATGCTCCATTGCCGGCCCCCGGTTCTGCGACAGAGCCGCAGCCCGCGGTACCGCAAGTCCAGTCTGCGCCGACCGAACGCAGTGCCGCCTTCCAGCCAGAGCCTCAGCCCCCCGCGCAATTCCAATCCCAGCAGTCGCAAGTGCAGGCCCAGCCCGTTGCGCCGGCCCAGTCCGTTGTGCCGACAAGGCCCGCCAGGGTCATGCAGACGGTTGCAGTCGAGCGTGGTCCGCGCCAGCTTCGCGGATGCTCCACAACCATCGATCCCACCCGCCTCAATCCCGGCGATGCGCTGACACGCGGCTGGTGCCTGATGGACATCAACAGGCCTATGGAGGCGGTGAGGGCTTTCGAGGCGGCGCTTGCAAGTCCTGTGCGCAAGGAGCGTGAGGATGCCGCCTACGGCCAGAGCCTTGCCTATCTGCGCGCCGGCCTTTCCAACAGTGCTGCAGTCGCGGCCACCAAGGCACCGCAGAACCGCGACCGCGCCTCCGAACTGCAGGTGGCGATCCTTGCCGATCGCGCGCTTGCCGCCTTCGAGGGCGGACGCTATCGCGAAGCGCTCATTTTTCTCGACCAGCGCGCCCAGCTACAGCAGGAGCGCGTCGATCTCATGGTGCTGCGTGGCTACAGCTACATGAATCTGAAGATGTATGGTGACGCCACGCGCGTTTTCGAGGCTGCGGCTGCTACCGGCAATCGCGATGCCACACGCGGCCTTGCGGATGTGAGGAGCATCACTCATCCCGAGGTCAACGACTAAAGCGCGTCGCGACCTCTTAGATTCACTCGCCAGGCTTTAGGTCTCTGTTGGGCCAATGTCGTTATCTCCGAACCGCTACACAGTTTTGCGCGACATGCTTTAGGTTGACGCCGCTCCTGCGCTCGGCTAGTCGCGGAAGGCCTGACGGCTTTCCGCTTCGCAAGGAACCCTCCTTTGTCCACTTCCCATCGCGTTCTCGACAAGACCTACGACGCCTTCCTCTTCGATATGGACGGCACCGTGCTGAACTCCATCGCCGTCGTCGAGCGCGTCTGGAGCGAGTGGGGGCTCCGCCATGGGTTCGAGCCTGAGGTTCTTTTGAAGACCATCCACGGGGTTCGGGCATCCGATAGCATTCGCCAGCTCGGCCTTCCCGGCGTCGATCCGGTTGCTGAGGCAAAGCTGCTTCTGAAGGAGGAGATGGAGGATTTCGAGGGAATCGTCGAGATTCCGGGCTCCATCCGCTTCCTGAATGCACTGCCTGCGGATCGCTGGGGGATTGTCACTTCGGCGCCGATCGAGCTCGCCCTCCGCCGCATGGCGGCCGCAGGCATTCCCATGCCGAAGATGATCGTCAGCGGCGAGGAAGTCTCGTCAGGCAAGCCGAGCCCGGAATGCTATCTGCTCGGCGCGAGCCGCCTCGGCGTCGATCCCGCTCGTTGCTTGGTATTCGAGGATGCGGTAGCAGGCATTCTCGCCGGCGAGGGTGCCGGAGCCGATGTCACCGTCATCACCGAAACCCATGCGACGCCCTTCGAGACACCGCATTTCACCATTGCCAACTATGCCGCATGGCAGCCGCGTGTGGCGGCGGATGGAAAGCTCGCGCTCTCTGCCGCTTAGTCTGGCGGCCTGAATAGTCTTGAGGGCAGAGGGCCTCAGAATTTATAGCCCAGGCCGATCATAACGACATGCTGTTCGATGTCGCCGTCGAGCCCGAGAAGATTGGCGCTGCCGTAATCATTGTAGCGATATTCCAGCCGGCCGAAGACGTTGTTGGTGAAGGCATAGTCGACGCCCGCGCCGATCGTCCAGCCTGATAGCGTATCACTGTCATTGCCGGCGGGACCATCGATATGGACCTGCGCGCCCGTCCAGCCTGCCGCGCCATAGATCAGAGCGCGATCGATCGCATAGCCGAGCCGAGCTCGGACGGAGCCGGCAGTTTCGAGGCCGACTTCAAACGGGCCGACATCGGCCTTGTCCCAGTTATAGGAAACGTCACCTTCGATACCGAAGACGAAATTGTTGTCGAGCTGCCAGTTATAGCCGACGAAGCCAGTGATCAGGCCACCATTCATGTCTTCGGAAAAGATGTCGAAATCGCCATTGGCCCAGGTTGGCCCGCCACCGACACCGGCATAGAAGCCCGTCCATGTGAAGACCGGCGCGATCTCGGCTGCCGGTGCGGCTGGTACCTCATCGATGGCATCGGCCGCCATGGCCGAGCCGGCGACGAGGAAGCTGGCGACTGCGGCGGATACGAAGCGACGTTTCATGATTCCCCCCTGCCGGAAAGAGCCGGCAGAAAACTCGTTTGAGATCCGACTGCCTCGGACAGAAACCGCATCGGCGCATGGCACACGCGGCTGCGGGCAAGAGGCCCGCAAAAGCATGCGTTTCCAACGCGGTCTTCGAGGAAAGGTTCCGGGGAAGGGGATTCCGGTCCGACCGGGTGGATCCGGACCGATGGGCAGGACAGAAGCCGGCAAGGCTCAGAGCTTGATACGATTGCCCTTGTTGTCGATCATCTGAAGTACGTTGCCGTCCGTCTTGATCGAAATGCAGTCAGTCTGCTTGTTGGGGAAAAGAACGCAGATCTGACCGTCTGAGATTTTGTAGCCGTTCTTATTGCCTTGACGATATTCATAGCCGTTCGAGGCCTTCCGCAAGTCGCTGGCGCCCTTCAGAAGCTGACGGATTTCGTTCTCCTTGGCGTTCCGGAATTTGACGTTTTCTGCCAATGCGGTATGCGAGGAGGCCAGCGTCACGATCACGCCGATGAGAAGTGAGCGGCTTGGCAGCATGTGGTAAACTCCAGGCAATGGTCTGCAGGAAATTGAAGAGAGTGAAATGATCAGGATCGTTCTTGCCCTAGCTTTAGCAATGCTTGCCGGTAATGCAATGGCTGTCGATCCGAGAAATCCGCGTGTCAACGAGCAAAACTACCAGGATTGCCGTCGCTTTCCCGAGCGCTGCGCCGGTGACGACCGCAACCGCAATCGCCGTGATTATTATCGCGACAACACCCGCCAGGGCTCGGGCCGCTACATCTACCGCGGCGAGCGCCGCATATGGACGGATGAATCACGCTGATGACGCGCCGCGCCCTCACTCTTGCGAGATACGGAAAGACTGAGATTTCAAGGGATTAAATGGTCGGGGCGACTGGACTCGAACCAGCGACCCCTTGACCCCCAGTCAAGTGCGCTACCGGGCTGCGCTACGCCCCGACCTGCCGAAACGGCTTGCTTCTGTTAGACTTTTCGGTTTTTGGACGCAAGGGAAAAATGCCGCCGTGATCATAAAACGGAACTTGTCCAAGAGAATGTCTCCTGAGGAGCTTTTGTCCTGCCTCTCTGGTGCCGTCCAGAGGCCTCACAACTCGCCACCGACTGCCGAAAAAAGTCCACGCAAAGCGGCAAAAATCCTTGCGTACGACGGCGCAGCATGGAAATCCTCCCGCCCATAAGCAATGCGGTGCTAAGCTGGGTCGACCTTTGCCGGAATAATATGAGGTTTAGGTTGTAGTTTTTGAGATGCTAAATTTTCGGTAAACTATTTCTTTAATATTTCCGTCAAATATCTCCGCTTTGGGAGAGGATTTATTTCATATTTGGACGAAATCTACCTATGATTGAAGCTGATGTGCACGATTGTCCCAATCTTGGATTATTTGAAAATTGAAATTTATTCGCAATTTTGTTGCTGAGGGTGTAATGAAGAGAAATCGTAGAAAAGCATAGTTCGGGCTTATGACGATCGACAATAAGACACAGGATTGCCGGCAGAGCCTTGCCGCTGCATTCAAGGCTCTCGCTGATGAAGCCGTGAACGCAGGCTGGCCGGAAGGGGAGGTTGCCCTTGCGCTAGCGGAACTTGCCGAAGAGCATGTCGCCGAGGTTGGCGCCAAGGTGATTGTCGAAGGCTTCAATCAGTATCAGCTTCATCAGGCGAGCGGCCGGCTGAAATTCTGAGCTGAATTCTGACCGGCCTATCAATCCTCACACCAGCAGCCCGGCTGTCCTGGCAGCCATCGCGAAAGACACCTGTGCCGCGCGGGGGCTCCTCAGCCCATCCATTGCGTCGAGGCAGTGCTGGAGTGCTATGCGATATTCGCGGCCGCGCTTGGCCGGCCAGCGCTTGAGATATTCGACGGCTTCCCAGGCAGTTGAAACGATGAGGCTGCTGCTTGGAGATTTGACCCTCACGGGCGAGGGGAAGCGTTTTTCGCTCACGGCTCTCTCTCATTCCATATGAATTCCAAACGGGCCCTGTAACGCGCGAGACAAGAGATTGTTCCCGACGATTTTGATTTGCGCAGTTGCTAAAGTTTTGGGCCACGCGCATAATAAGAACATGGCTGGCAGGGAGGGCGTCGGCTGCGCAGAATGATGCGTTATTGCCCTCTGAGGGAAATGCGGCGCGATGTTGAAATCGTCAGTTCATCCCCAGGATCTACCGCTCTTTTCGGAAGATATCGACCTGCTGTCACAGGTTCTGAGCCAGATTTGCGATGACAGCGGCATCGCCCCCCGCACGCCGGAAGCCGACAGGATCGGCGCAGCCATCATCCAGCTTTACAAGCAAGGCGTGAAGGATAGCGGCAAGCTGACCATTCTCGCCAAGACCTATCTCTAAAGCTCCCCGATCCAGAACGCTTTGCGCTGATCAGAAAGGGCTCTAAGCTCAGTTCTGCTCGATCGAGACACCGTTCCTGCCGATACTCATCTCGATGCCCTCAGGCTTGCTCTCCTCATGGAAGATGTAGGCGCCGAGGCCGACGACCACGACGACAAGCGCGCCGATGACAAGGTAAAGACCGTTATTGCGATTCAAGATAGGCTACCCCCAACACATTGACAGGACAGCCGAAACGCCTGAGATGGCGCTTGGTTCCGTCAATCGTCGTTGGCAGCGTTGAGGTTTTCCGGCCGGATGCCGTCATCATTGGAGCTGCGGGCGCGCAGGCGTATGCCGGGGCCGCCCTCGTCCTGATTGCCGCTGGCGATGAAGATGATGCCGTGGGCTTCAAGCGTGTTGCGCACGTCGATCGTGGCGCGCGTCTCGCCCGCCCATTCGCCGTTTTCCAGCGCCTGGACTGTTTCGACTGAAAGCCCTGCGTGAGCTGCGAGCTCCTCGATGCTCATGCCGATCATGGCGCGTGCGCCGCGTATCTGTGTCCCTGTAATCATGCCGGAAATCTAGCGCCTTTGCGGAACTTCTCAAGTGTTTGTGAGCGGCTCGAGCGCTTGTGGCGAACTTCCAGCGCCGCGCAGCCCCAGACGATGCCGAACAGCAGGTAAACGTGGCGCCAGTGGTCGATATCGATGACGTTGCCGATCGCCGCATGACCGAGAACGGAGATCCACGCGACCATGAGGAAAGGCTGCCATGGCCGGTCGAGCAGCATGTTGCGGAAGCCGAGATAAAGCGTCCAGCACAGCATGCCGACATAGCTGACGAAACCCAGCCAGCCGTAGGTGGTCAGCGACTTCAGCCAGATATTGTGCTCGTCTTCCGGAAACATGGTGCCGAAGACCAGAGGCCCGATACCGAGCGGCCGTTCCATCATCATCTGGAAGCCGATGCGATGGCGGTCGAAACGGCCGAGGTGCTCACCGTCATATTGCTGCACGAGCTGGGCGCGGGCGGAGAAGAGCTCGCTGACCTTGGGAACCTGCAGCGCGATCAGTAGCGAGGCCACCATCAGGATGATCGCGCCGAGCGACAGGATCAGCACCCTGAGCCGGAAGGCGCCGCTGCGCTCCTTCAAGAGCATGATGAAGATCAGCACCAACACCGTGATGGCGAAAAGACCCCAGGCGGCGCGCGAAAAGGAGAGGAAGATGCCGAGCGCCAGGATGAGCAGCGCTCCCGCCTTGATCGGCAAGGTTCTGAGGCTGCCGGCGAGGATGCCGTGGACGAGGTAAAGCCCCGGCGGCACGAGGAAGGGGCCGAAAACGTTCGGATCCTGGAAAGCGCCCTTGGCGCGGTCGTAAAGCGTGAAGATTTCCGAGCCCGGAAAGGCGTGGAAATAGCCGAGGATGCCGAGCAGGGAAGTGATAACAGCCGCAAAGCTCCAGGCATTGAAGATCAGCGGCAGCCGCTTGTGGCTGTCTTCGATGATCGCGGCATAGAAGATGGAAGTCAGCGCCAGGAAGGTCGATACGGCGATATACATCGGGCCGGTCGCCAGGTCCCGCATTTGGGTGAGTGACAGCATGCCGCCGATGTTGAAGGTCAGCAGCAGCGCCAGCAACGGCGCGGTGGTGCGGGATATTTTCAGGCCGAGTATGAACCACAGGCCGATCAGCCCTGCCATCCACAATTCATAAGGCGCCGGCTCGTCGATGACGAAGCCGGAAAGAAAGACGCCGAAAGCGACCGCCGCCGAGCCGATGAGGCGGAGCGTCAGCCGTTGCGGCTGGGCTACGCGCACAGGGGAGGCGTCGATCGCGCTCAATAGGCGTTTTCCGTGTTGAGCAGCCGGATAGGCGTCAGGAACAGGATCTTGAGGTCGAACCAGAGCGACCAGTTCTCGATGTAATAAAGGTCGTAGGCCGTGCGGAACTTGATTTTTTCGTCATTGTCCACTTCGCCGCGCCAGCCGTTGATCTGTGCCCAGCCGGTGACGCCGGGCTTGACGCGGTGGCGGGCAAAATAGCCGTCGACAATATCGGCGAAAGCGCGGTCGTGCGCCTGGGCGAGCACGGCGTGCGGACGCGGGCCGACCAGCGAAAGCTCACCCTTCAGCACGTTGAAAAGCTGCGGCAGCTCATCGATCGAGGTCTTGCGGATGAAGCGGCCGACACGGGTGACGCGCGGATCGCCCTTGGTAACGGCGGCCTTTGCCGTCGGATCGCTCATGTTGGTGTACATGGAGCGGAACTTGAAGACATTGATGACTTCATTGTTGAAGCCATGGCGCTTCTGCATGAAGAAAACAGGTCCTTCCGACGTCGCCTTCACGGCAATGGCTGTCGCCACCATGACGGGCCAGAGCAGGCAGAGAGCGATGATGGTGAAGAAGATATCGAATGCGCGCTTGGCAACGGAATCCCAGTCGCGGATCGGCTTCTTGAAGATGTCGAGCATTGGCACCGCGCCGACATGCGAATAGGCGCGGGGGCGGAAACGCAGGCGGTTGGCATGTGCGGCAAGTCGGATGTCGACCGGCAGCACCCAGAGCTTTTTCAAGAGTTCGAAGATGCGTGCTTCGGCAGAAAGCGGCAGTGCGATGATCAGCATGTCGATACGTGTTATCCGCACGAATTCCACGAGTTCGCTCACCGTGCCGAGCTTCGGATAGCCGGCGACCATGATCGGCGAGCGCTTCTCGCCACGATCGTCGAAGATGCCGCAGACACGGATGTCGTTATCCGCCTGCTGCTCCAGCATACGGATCAGTTCCTTTGCCGGCTCGCCGCCGCCGACGATGACGGCGCGGCGCTCCATGATGCCGTTGCGCGCCCAGTTGCGCACGCCTTGCGCCACAAGGAAGCGCTCGATAACCAGAAAGAGCGCACCGGCAACAAACCAGATGCCGTAGGATTCCGCAGTCTCAGCGCTGAGACCGCGGAAGAGCGAGAAAGCGCCTGTTGTCAGCACGAAGACGATGGCGAATGCTGCGAAGGCACGCGGCAGATACCGCACGCGGGCTCTGAGAGCCGGAATGGAATAGGTATCGGCAAACTGAAGCGCCACGATGGTCAATGCCGAAACGATTGCCGCCATGACGGCCCGCATCAGCATGCTGTCGCTGCCGTCGCCAGGAGCGAAATAGAAGACGGCAAGGCCGATGACGAACTGTGTCAGGAATTCCAGCAGCCGCAACTGGCCGATGATGATGACCGGCGAATAGGGCCCGTCCCGGAACTGTTCGGCGATCTGACGTGCATAGGGATTGATACCAGGCGTCTCGCTGGCAGCATGCTTGGAGGCGTCGTTGCGCGTCTCCGTATCAGAGACCTGCTTGCGCAGGGCTTCGACGTCGAACTGTCCGCTCTTTTCCAGCTTGTTCATGGGGCTTCATCGCTCGTTGATGTGAGCGGGATAACAGAAAGCCCCTAAGAAACATTTACGAGGCGGCCGGGATCGGCTGTGCCGCAGCGGGATTGACGAGTTCGCCATAGAGTTTCAGCACGTCGCGCGCCATGACCGACGCGGAAAAGACCGATTTGACCGTGTCGGGAGAGGGCATGACCTTGTCGTGCCAGCCGGGTACCGTCAGTGCTTCCGCCATCACCCGCGCCAGATCGTCGGAATCCCCAGGGGTCACCAGTGCGGGACTATCCGCACCGAGCACCTCGGGAATGCCGCCGACGCGCGAGGCGATGACCGTCTTGCCGGCGCCGAGCCCTTCCAGAACGATGTAAGGCATCGCTTCGGCGCGGGAGGGAACGACGAGATTCTGCGCCATGGAGAAGGCATCCTTCACGCGCATGGCCGGCAGCATGCCGATGCGCTTGCCGAGGCCGCGCTCCACCATCATCTCGCGATAACGGTCGCGTTCCGGCCCGTCGCCAATCATCAGCGCCGAAAGCGGCCGGCCGAGCAGGCGCTCGGTCTTGGCGAAGGCATCGATGAAGATGTCAGGGCCTTTGAGGTCGCGCAGCATGCCGACATAAATGAAGTGCACGGCATCGGAGCGGGTCGGGATGTCTGAAAAGTCCCGCGCGCCGATGCCGTTATAGATCAGGCGATTGGTGACCCGCGGCCGACCCACCTTGGTCGCATAGGTCTGGCGTTCATATTCGCAGATGAAGACCAGCGCATCGGTAAAATATTCCTGCAGCCGCTCCATGCGCAGCACGAACTGGCCGAGCATGGAGGCGCGGGAATAATGCAGGCTTCCGCCATGCGCGGTATAGAGGCGGGCTACGCGATACCTGTTGACCCGCAGGGCTGAGCCGGCAAGCCGCGCGAGCACACCGCCCTTGGCGCCGTGCCCATGCAGCACATCCGGCCGCAAACTCCTGATTTCCTTGAATGTGTTCCAGAGTACCATGGCATCAGCCGGGCTGATGGAGCGCCGTATCGGAATACGCGTCAGGCCGAGCGAAAGATAAGGACGGATATCGTCGAAGAGACGGTCCTCATATTCGCCGCCGGTCGAGCTGTCGCAGATGATGCCGATTTCGTGGCCCGCCCGGCTGTGTTCCTCCACCAGATCGCGGACATGGCGGAAAATTCCGCCGACCGGCGACCGGAAGCAGTGAAGAATGCGGAGGGGCCTTTGTTCTTCCATAAGCTAGAAGAGCCGTTCACGAACATAGATCGTGTCGCCGGCGATGATCGGGCCGGAAATATTGACGCGGCCCGTCAGCACCTGTCCGTTGATCTTGCGCGTGACGTCGACCATGCTCTGGTTGGCGCGGCTGGTGAAGCCGCCGGCAACTGCGATGGCGTTCTGCACGGTCATGCCGGGAACATAGGCATATTGGCCGGGCTGGCCGACTTCGCCCATGATGTAGACGGAGCGATACCGGTCGACATCGATCGTGACATCGGGATCGCGAAGATATCCCTGCTGCAGCTTCTGCGCGATCTGGCCAGAAAGCTGCTGCAGGGTGCGGCCGCGGGCAGGGACCTGGCCGATAAGGGGGAATGCGATATAGCCGGCCTGATCCACCGTATAGGTATTCGTCAGCGTCGCCTGATCGAAGACGGTGATGCGCAACCGGTCGCCGCTGTCGAGCGAATAGGGCTGGATCGTGGCCTGGTTGAAAGCCTTCGGCGCCGGCCGATAGGTCGTGCAGCCCGCCAGTGCAGCCATCATGGCGACAAGGCTCATAGCCATCAAGGTCTTGGGCTGGACGAAGGGCATCCGCTTGCTCACAGGAAGATAAATCGGTCGAGCCGTTATCGATCTATTAGGGTTAATGCCCGGTAAAAAATCCGCCGATTTCCGCAATTCCTTTATCAGGAGCGCCTTGTTTGCGAGGGAATTGCCATTAACCGTTGAGTTACCATGGTCGTTTACGCTTGGGGCAGTTCGTATTGGAGTAGTGAGTATGTCCCGCGTAGCGAGTGATCAGGATGTGGACATCGACCTCGGCCAGCTTGTGCGCGCGGTCTGGGCCCGTCGTCTGAGAATATTGACGATCACCGCATTGGGTGCGGCTGTCGCTTTTGCCGGCGCCAAGATAGTTTCGCCGCAATATCGCAGCGAGACGCGTCTCCTTATCGAGCCGCGCGCTCCGGCATTTGCCAATACGCAGACGAATGACGCCAGTGCCGGACCACTGCTCGACGAGTTGAATATTGCGAGCCAGGTGCAGATCCTGCAGTCGGCGGACCTCATCAAGCAGGTCATCAACAATCTCAAGCTTTATAATCTGCCGGAATTCGATGCGGCTGCGAACGGCTCTGCGCTCACCGATATCCTCGTGGCGCTGCACCTGAAGAAAAATCCGCTGGAAAATCCGCCGGAAGAGCGCGTTATCGACGCCTTCACTCAGCGCCTGCAAGTCTATCAGGTGCCGGGCTCGCGTGTTATCGGCATCACATTCACCTCCAAGGATCCAAAGCTCGCCGCCAGTATTCCGAATGCGATGGCGCAGGTCTACCTGGCCATCCAGAGTGGCGCCAAGCTCGACTCCAACACGGAAGCCACGCGCTGGCTCGAGCCGGAGATCGACAGCATGCGCCAGAAGGTGAGCGAGGCCGAGAAGAAGGTCGCCGATTACCGCACCACCCATGGCCTGCTGCAGACCAACGGCACCACGACCTTTACCGCGCAGCAGCTCAACGACATCTCCGTCGAGCTGACCCGCGTGCGCACTGACAAGGCGAATGCCGAGGCGAGGGCGCAGGCCGTGCGCAACGCGCTCTCTTCGGGCGAAGCCTCAGACACGCTAAGTGATATTATGTCGTCGCAGGCGATTCAGCGGCTGAAGGCGACGGAATCCGGCCTCCAATCGCAGATCTCCGACCTGCAGACGAGCCTGCTGAACAACCACCCCCGGCTGAAGAGCCTGCGCGCTCAGCTTGCCGATATCCGCGTGCAAATCCGCCAGGAAACGCAGAAGATTCTCGCCAGCATCGAGAACGAGACGAAGGTTGCCGATCTGCGCGAACAGGAATTGGAACAGCAGTCCGATACGCTGCAGGCTAACAGCGCCAAGGCGGGCGAGGACGGAGTGGGTCTCAACGCACTGGAGCGGGAGGCGAATGCCCAGCGCCAGCTTCTCGAAACCTACCTCGTGCGCTACCGCGAGGCCGCTTCCCGCGCCGATCGGAATTCCAGTCCCGCGGACGCCCGCATTGTTTCGAAGGCGATCGAGCAGGTCGATCCCTATTTCCCGAAGGTCGTACCGATCGTCGTGGTTGCCGCAGTCGCAACACTCATCATGAGCGCGATCGTCATCATGCTCTCCGAACTCTTCAGCGGCCGCGCGCTGCGCCCTGTGGATGCTCCCGATGTCGAAGACAGGGTCGAGGAAGAAGGGCAGGGCGACGCCGCGCCCGTTCCCGCCTCGAAGATCGCCAAACCGAGCATGCTGACGGCTGCCATTGATGAGGATGAGCATGAGGAGCCGGGAGCCGAGCCGGTAGGGGAAGCGCCTGCCGACGACAACGAATTCTCTGTTTCGTCCGTCGCGCGCTATCTCACCGACTGCCGCGCTCCGCTTGCTGTCTCCATATCTCCGACCGGTGACAATGGTTCGGCCGCGACCGTTGCCCTGGCACGCGTGCTCGCCGATACCGGACGCCGCGTCATCGTGATCGACATGACTGGCTCCGGCTATCCGAGCGAACTGATGGCCGAGAACCCGGAGGCACTGGGCGTTACCGATCTTCTCTGCGGTGAGGCTGCCTTCGGCGAGACGATCCATGGGGACCGGATGTCCGATGCACATCTGATCCCGCAGGGTGTAAGCGATGTGCGCCGCGCCATGCGGGGCGTCGACAGGCTTTCGCTGCTGCTCGATGCGCTGACTTCGGCCTATGATATCGTCATTGTCGAATGCGGCGCGGCCGATGTCGCCGGTGTTTCGCGGCTGACGCGCAGCAAGGAAATCGAGATCATCCTGTCGCTGCCCGAAATCGATGAGGCTGCTTTCGTCGGTCTGATGCAGGATTTCCAGAGCGCAGGTTACGAGCGCGTCGTCCTGATGTCGGGCGGCGAAGAGGCTGCCATGCGCAGCCCCGCGCGTCACGCCGCCTGATCTTTAAATCTTTGTTTTGCGCATGTGGTTGTCGCAAAACCGCTGAACACTTTTGCGCGACATGCTTACCCGACCTTGGCCCGGATGTTTTGGGCGAATTTATAAAGGCCAGGGCGGGCCTTGATGAAGGCCTTGCCACGAGTGATCGCCCGGTGCGCCGTGCCGGCTGCGATGCCGATGCCGGAGATTGGCAGGACCACATCGTAATGGTCGGTTTCGACCGGTGCCCAGGAGCGCTTGTAGGTCTGATCGCCGAGACCGAAATCGAAGAGCGCAACTCCCTTGCCGTGCAGACCTGATATCATCTGCCAGAAGAGGAATTCGCCGGGGCTTGCATCCGCAACCAGATCCTCGTCGATCGCGCCGAACTGGCAGATGACGTGGTCGCCCTTGCGGGAAATCCCCGACAGCGCAGCGATGCGTCCTTCATAGTCGCCCTTCAGGCGCAGGGCGCGCATCTGCAGGCCGAAATTGTCGCCATTCCGCTTGTCGATCAGGCCGTGCAGGAAGGCCTTGGTCTCCGCATCCGCAAAGACATCGGGTAGGCCGAGCGAGGCAAAGCGGGCGCTTTTCAGGCGGAAGAACATGTCGAGCAGTTCGTGCTGCTCCGAGGATGCTTCGGGCGCAATATAGTCGAAGCCGCCAACCGCCTCCAGCCGTCGGCTCTGCGCGCGGAATTTCTTGCGCCTGCTCTTGGCGTTCAACTGCTGCAGTGTTTTCTCGAACGTATCGAGGAACGGCAGCTGATAGGCGTGGTTCTGGTTCTGGACCATGGGCAGGCCCGAGAGCATGTTGCGACGGCTGCGCCATTCCAGTGGAATATTTTGCAGAAGAAGCAGATCGGCCTTGCCGGCGAGTGCGGCACGAAGGCGGGCGGCGAGGTGATGGCTGTCCACCGTATCGCTGTCTGCGGCAAAATCCTGTGAGAACAGGCCGGTATTGATGTTGCTGTGGTCGGCGCCGATGAACTTGGCGATCCGCATGCCGCGCGAGGCGATGATTTCCACCGGCAGGATGAAGGCAGTGCGGTTGCCGCTGCTGCCACGCAGGATGGCGAGCGGACGGCGGAAAGCCGCCACCCAGGCCGCGCACCAGTCGTAGCTCTGGTGCAGCGAGGAAAGGTTGTCGCGATCCAGCGCGCGCCATTCCTCTTCCAGGGGCTCCATTCTGTCGAAAAGCTGGATATCGAGTTCGGCCATGGCAAGTTTCACGCTGAGTTGCCGCAGCCGGGAAATGCCGGCTTCGGCTTGCGCCACAGCGTCGAACTTTTGTTCAAGAACATCGAGCCTCTGCGTCTGCACGTATCTTTCTCCGATCGAGAGATTGCTGCAGAGGAAGGTAGAGCGGGCAGACGTATATTTGGTTTAACCGCCGCCCCTCAGTGAGGTTTTCCGCGGATCAGGGTTATCCCGCCGTTAATCGACCCCTACTGCTGTCTCGGACCGGCCATCCATTTGATGATGACCATCGCCGGCAGCACCCAGAGCAGGCCGGTGAGCGCGAAGTAAAGCAGATGCCCCCACCAGGGCGCATTGCCGAGCGTCGCGACCGCGATCGTATTCGCCACAATCGCATAGAAAAGCACGAGGATGATGATCAGGATCGTGCCGATGAATTTGCGAAGGCGGACGGGCATCGTATAACTTTCGAACGGATGGGACTGAGCCGGCGCGACGGCATGCCGCAAAGGTTCGGGGCTTGTTTTGCATCAGCCAGTGGGGCAAATCAACTGCCGGATAAAAGGAGACATCATGGCCGTCGCGAACCTGAGCCCGGAGCAGGCGATCCGCACTGAAGTGCGCAGGCAGGACAGCAACCGACGCGCCGTGCGCATCTGGCTGGGCTTCGTGCTTTTGGCGCTCTTCTGTCTCGTGCTTGTGGGTGGTGCCACACGGCTCACCAATTCCGGCCTTTCCATCACCGAATGGAAACCGATCCACGGCGTCATCCCGCCGCTGAATGCTGCCGAATGGGAAGAAGAGTTCAAGCTCTACCAGCGTATTCCCGAGTTCCAGCAGCTGAACAGCGACATGACGGTCGATCAGTTCAAGAGCATCTTCTGGTGGGAGTGGGCGCATCGGCTGATCGCACGCGGCATCGGCGTGATCTTCGCGCTGCCACTGATCTTTTTCTGGGTGACGGGCAGGATCGAAAAGCGCCTGCGCTGGCCGCTTACCGGCATCTTGGCGCTGGGCGGTCTGCAGGGCTTCATCGGCTGGTGGATGGTCTCCTCCGGCCTGTCTGTACGCACGGATGTCAGCCAGTACCGGCTTGCCACCCATCTCGTTATGGCCTGCCTGATCTTCGCCTCCTGCATGTGGATCATGCGCGGGCTCTCGCCGCATTCCGATGAGGCTGCCCCGACGAAGAATTCCCACCGCTGGGCGGCGGCGATCGCCATCTTCTCGCTCTTTCAGATCTATCTCGGCGCGCTGGTCGCCGGCCTCGACGCCGGCTTCACCTACAACACCTGGCCGCTGATGGACGGCGCCGTCGTGCCCGGCGACCTCTTCATCCAGCAGCCCTTCTGGATCAACCTCTTTGAAAACCCCAAGACGGTGCAGTTCATCCACCGCCTCGGCGCCTACACGCTCTTCGCACTGGCCCTCATCAACATGGTGATCGCGCTGCGTGCCGCTGCCTCGACCACGCACGCACGCCGCGCCGTGGTGCTCTTCGCGCTCATCACGATCCAGGCGGCAATCGGCATCACCACGCTGCTGCTCGAGGTGCCGCTGCACTGGGGGCTGCTGCATCAGGCAGGTGCGTTGGCGGTATTCGGTTTCGCCGTCGCCAACTGGCGCGGCTATTACGGCGAATATCCCCGCGCAACTGTCATCGCCGAGCGCGACTGAGCGGGGAAAGGCTCACTCTCTTTAGCTCGCGGAAGAGTGAATAGCATCAATGCGATAAGTCCTCGCATGGTTTCGCCGTGACATGCTAAATTACCGTTTGGCGTATGGGCGATCCTATGAAGGGGGTGTTCAGATGAACAAATTTCGCACATTCGTGATGGCAGGCGCTCTGATCACGCTTTCCGCGATTGCTTCGGGCTGTACATCGACGGGGGGATACGACTATGGCGAGGATACATCCCTGAACCCGGCCTGCGCCGGCGGTTTCCGTCCCAGCGACAATCGCCCCTGCTCTTATTGAGCCGACGGGGCTTACCAGGTTCCCATAAGGGCCGAGGCTGCCAGCAATAGCCCGGTTAGGATGTTTGCCAGGAACAGGCGGTAATTCACTTCCGGTCGTGCAAGGTCAATCCGCCAAGTCTGCCAGACAAGGTGCGCGGCGATGACGAGCATTCCGAACGCATAGGGCAGGGACATGCCTGAAAGCCAGCCGCCGAGCGACCATGCCGCCACCGTCAAGGCGTAGAACAGGCCAATCATGAACTTGCCATGCCGACCGAACAGGATGGCAGTCGATTTCAGGCCGAGGCTTCTGTCGTCCTTCACGTCGACATAGGCATAGACGGTATCGTAGCCAATCTGCCACGCGATGGCTCCAGCCCACATAAGCACGGCTCCGGCCGGAATATGGCCGGCAATTTCCGCCCAGGCCATGAGCATGCCCCAATTGAACGCTGCGCCCAGCACTGCCTGCGGCCAATGGGTGAAGCGTTTGCAGAGCGGATAGATGAACACAAGCGGCAGAACGCACAGGGCGACCAGCCGCGTATAGGGCGTCAGAAACAGCAGGAGAGACGCCGCCAAGGCGAGCTCGATGGCCAGAAAGGTCAACGCCTGACTGACGCCGATCTGCCCGCTCGCCAGAGGCCGAAAACGGGTTCGCTCGACATGGCCGTCAAATTTCCGGTCCGCGATATCGTTGATCGTGGAGCCGGCGCTTCGCATCAGCAGGGCGCCTAGCGTGAAGACGGCCAGCTGCCGGATATCGGGCAGGCCGTGAGCGGCCTGAAACAGCGCCGCCCAGCATGGAAACAGCGTCAGCCATATTCCGACTGGACGATCGAGCCGCGCGAGCCTTGTGTAAGGTCGCCATACGCCCGGCAACAGCCGATCCACCCAGTCACCCCTATGAATATCGCTCAAGTCCGGGCGGTTTAATGTGTTCATGGCGTGATCCGGATATTTTCGAAAATTCTCAATGAAAGCAGCTGTTTCGTACCTTGGATTTGCCGTGGCAGAATAGAGGCTTTCGCAGGCGTTGCAATAATCGTCCCTGTGTCAGACAGACCCATTCAGCCTGCGTGAGAGAGGATATTCAGCAGCTTGCCGGTGGGGTCGCGAATATAGAAACGCCGTACGCCCCAGGGCTCGTCGGCCGGCCCATAGACGATCTTATGCCCGCTTGTCACAGCGCGCTGATGGACCTCGTCCACATCATCGACCTCGATCGAAATGTCAGGCACTGCGGTTCCCGATCCGCCCTCCGTTGCAATACCGATCTGAGTGATTGCGCGCCTGTCGGATGCAAGGGTGACGATCCAGCCATGATCCATTGCGATGTCGAGATCGAACAGCGCGGAATAGAAATTGTGCACCTCTTCAATGGAAGCGGCGGCTATATTCGGAACGATGCGCAGCACAGTCATGGTGTTCCTCCCTCGGCTCGAAGAGAAATAGCACTTGGTCGACCTGCGGAACAGTTCAGGCCTTGTCTGCCGAACTGTTTCGCATGTCATCGTCATCGGACCTCAGATGCTCGCCTGCAGCCCGTAGAGATTGGCATAGATGCCGCCGCTCTCCATCAGCCTGTCATGATTGCCTTCTTCGACGATACCGTCGCCGGTGAGCACCAGAATGCGGTCGGCGTGGCGGATCGTCGAAAGGCGATGGGCAATCACGAGCGTCGTGCGCCCCTTGGCAAGCGTCAGGAAAGCCTGCTGCACAGCACGCTCGCTTTCATTGTCGAGCGCGCTCGTCGCCTCATCGAAAATGAGGATGGCAGGGTTCTTCAGGAAAGCACGAGCGATTGTCAGCCGCTGGCGCTGCCCGCCCGACAGCTTTACGCCGCGTTGGCCGATATCGGTCTGATAGCCCTGCGGCAACGCCATGATGAAATCATGCGCGTGGGCAGCCCGGGCTGCGGCTTCCACCTCTTCGTCCGTCGCATCCGGGCGCCCGTAGCGCAGATTGTCCGCCACGGTGCCGGCGAAGAGATAGACATCCTGCTGCACCACGCCGAGGTGCCGGCGCAGCGAGGCGAGTGTTACATCACGGATATCGGTGCCATCGATTTCGATCGAGCCGCCAGTGACATCATAGAAGCGGGGAAGCAGCGCGCAGAGCGTGCTTTTCCCCACACCCGACGGGCCGACGAGCGCCACGAATTCCCCGGGCCGGATGGTCAGCGACAGGTTGCTGAGCACCTCCGCCCCGTCGTCATAACGGAAATCGACATTCGAGAGCCTGATCTCTCCCTTCGGCGTATGCAACGCCCGCGCCGAAGGACGATCCACCACGTCTGGATCGATCTCCAGGATCTCCATCGCCCGCACGAAGCCGGTGTAACCCTCCTGCCAGAGCCGGGCGAGGTTGGCCATCCGCTTGACCGGATCGACGAGGACGCCGACGCAGAGCAGGAAGGTCAGGAGATCGGCAATGGTGAGTTCCGCCGCAAGGATGCGCAATCCGCCAAGGATAACGACCAGTAGCGTAATGATCTGGGCGAAGGTCTCGGCACCAGCGGAAAACCAGGCTTCGCTGCGGTAGCCATCGGCGCGGCTTTCGAGGAAGCGCCTGTTCAGGGCGGCAAAGCGTTTCCGCTCCAGATCCTCGTTGGCGAAGGACTGGACGACGCGGATGCCGGCCAGCGCATCCTCGACCCTTTCGTTGACGGCGGCGATCTCCTGCTTGCTCGCCTCAAGGGCACGGTTCATGCGCCTGTTGAAGTGCAGCGCATAGGCCACGGCAAATGGCGTCAGCAGAAGGATTAGAAACGCAAGCTGCGGATCGATGAAGAACAGGACCGTCATGGCCCCGCTATATTTCAGGAAGGCGATCAGCAGGTCTTCCGGCCCGTGATGAAAAAGCTCACCCAACCAGAAGGAGTCGCCGACGATGCGGCTCATCAATTGGCCGGTGCGGTGCCGGTCGTAGAAGCCGAAGGAGAGCTTCTGGCAATGGTCGAACAGTTCCTGCCGGATATGCGCCTCGATATGCGCACCCATCATATGGCCGCGATAATCGACGAAGAAGATCGCAGCTGTCTCGACTGCCACGATGGCCAGCATGACGCCGCCCATGCCGAGGATCTGCCAATAGGCCGAAGCCGTATCGGTGAGCGGGATCAGATGGCTCATGACGATGTTGGCGCAGAGCGGCAACGCGACTGCGGCAGCAGCGACGACGACGGCGCAGGCAATATCGGCCATGAGCAGAGGAAGATGCGGCCGGAAATAGGACAGGAATTTGCGCAGGCGCAGTTGGCGCCTGTCGTGGGATTGCGATGCTGTTGAGAAGCTGTGGTTAGGGCGCCGCGGGTTTTTCCTCGCGCGTGAAAGCAAACTGGACATGAAGACGGATATCCTGAGTGTTGATCTTGTTTTTCTGGTTGCTCAGGATTGTTTTCATCAGTGCCTCCCATCGGCGTGAAACAGGGGCTGTGCGCCTTTCAAGCGGCACGGCCTTGCTGACAGCGTGCCACTTTTACCGCAAAACGCTGCGAAAGGCGACAGTCTTTTGTTCTGACACGTGACAGCGACAGGCTTGGGCGAGGTCTTCGGGCCATCTCCGCTCACGGATCAGGCCCGCTGATTTCCTCCTGCAAGCGCTCGAAAGCCGTTGGAAACAGCGTAGCGGGTGGGCTGTACGGATTGGAGAAGGCGTAGATGAAGAAAAGGATGATGCCGGTAAAGATGCCGAAGATCGATAGTAGCAGCAGGTTGCGGCCATCGGGCGCGTAGGGGTAGTAGCCGATCGCGGTGAAGATCACGCCCGAAACCGCGGCAAACCAGAAGATCAGGCTGATGGAGTCGGTGCCGCTATTTTCCCGTCGGTCGCGGGATTCCGAAATCATATGGATTTCTGCGAGCATGTGGCTGCGCAGGCTCTCCTGCTTGGCATTGACAGGTACCAGTTCGAGAATCCTCAGATAAGCGTTGTTCCATTGATCCCAGGCGGCCGAAGAGAGTTCGCCAGTGCGCCCGAGTTCGCTCCATTCCTGCTCGATGACGATGCGGACATAATCTTTCAGCGCCTTCTGGATCGGTGCCTGCGCCTCCGGGCCAAAGCGCTCGGCATCATAGAAGACATCGCCGACCGCATTGCTTTCCACCGTGCTTTCTGTTCGCAGAGCCTGGTATTCGATCATTTCCTGCGCAAAAACGAGGGCGAGGATGAGTGCATGCAAGCTGGCGATGCGGGTAATGACTGAACTGGCCAGTTCCCTGTCCCGCCCGCCTGGGTCACCGCCCATAACCAGATGCATGATGTAATAGGCCGCAAGCACCGTTGCGGTCGTGCCTCCAATGATGGCAATGCCGATGAGAACCGACGCCATTGAGCTCCCCTCACATGGGAGAGTGTAAGGCTTTCATAGCAGGCGGGCAATCGTATCGGGGACTACCGAAGTAGACCGTCGAAGACAGGCATGCCGCCGATCGCCGAGGCTGCGATCAGAATGTAGCAGGTCACGCGGAAGGTGCTCTCTTTGGCGAACCCGAACAGCTTCGAGCCGCCCCAGAGGCCAACGGCATAGGCGGGCAGTGTGACGACGGCAAGCGCAAAAACCGTGGAGACGAACAGCCCGCCGAAATAATAGCTGACGAAGCTGAAGACCGTGGAGATCGAAAAGTACAGGATGACGTTCGAGCGCACACGCGTGAAGTTGCTCTTGCCGCCGAGCCAATAAGCGACAACAGGCGGCCCGCCGAGTTGTGCCGCGCCGCTGAAGAGACCGGCAATAAGGCCGACCGCCGCGCTGAGCGGAGCGACCGGCTTGCCATGATAGCGCCAGCCGGAGACAAGCAGCGCCAGCAGGCAGATGGCGATCGCCGAGATGATCCAGCGCAGCAAAAGCGGGTCCATGAACGCCAAAACCGCCGTTCCCGAGGGAACACCGAGAGCGGCACCTGCTGCCATCGTGAAGACCTCGCGCCTGTCCGCCCCGCGCCATGCGGCCGGGATCATACCGAGCGTCGCAAGCCCGTCAATGACGAGCAGCACAGGGGAAGTGAGCTTCGGCCCGATAACGGCACCGGCAAGCGGAATGAAGATGAGTGCCGCACCGAACCCGGAAAAGCCGCGAGCGAGGCCGGCAACGAAAGCAAAGATGATCAACGAGGAGATGCCGTGATCGGGCAGCGCGGCATCAAACCAGGCGCGCAGGCCGGCCATCAGCGCTTCCAGCGTCATCGATCGGGCTCCGAATTTCGGGGAGAGACAGGGCGGGAGGCCCTGTCTTAACGCAGGTGCCTGACAACAGGCAATTGCTGGGCGTTATACGCCCAGCATCAGGTCCATGTTCTGCACGGCGGCACCCGAAGCGCCCTTGCCGAGATTGTCATAGACGGCGACGAGCAGCACCTGCGCAATATCGTCATTGGCAAAGACGTGCAGGCGCATGCGGTTGGTATTGTTGTAGATTTCCGGGTTGAGTTCCGGCGTACGCTCCGATGCCTCCAAGGGGGCGACCTCCACGAAGCCCTTGATGCCGGCATAATAGTCGGCGATCGCGGCATGCAGATCGCCACCCTTCGGCACCTTGGGCAGATGCGACAGCTGCAGCGGCACGGTCACGACCATGCCTTGCGCGAAATTGCCGACGACCGGCTGGAAGAAGGGCACGCGTCCAAGCTTGGCGTAGCGCTGCAGCTCCGGCAGGTGCTTGTGCTTGAAGTTCAGGCCATAGGGCATGTACTCAGGCGCATCCTCGCCCTTAGCGACGTAATCCTCGATCATGGTGCGGCCGCCGCCGGTGTAACCGGAAATGCCGTTGACCGTGACCGGGAAATCGGCCGGTACGAGGCCGGCTTCGATCAGCGGGCGCAGCGTGGCGATCGGGCCTTGCGGCCAGCAGCCGGGATTGGCGACGCGCTTGGCCGAGGCGATGACGCCCGCCTGCTCCCCGCTCATTTCCGGGAAGCCATAGGCCCAGCCTTCGGCGACGCGATGCGCAGTCGAAGCGTCGATAACCTTCGTACGGTCGTTTTCGATCAGGCTGACGCTTTCCTTGGCCGCATCGTCAGGCAGGCAGAGGATGGCGATATCGGCCTCGTTGAGCAGCGCAGCACGCACCGCCTTGTCCTTGCGGCTTTCGGTCGGGATCGACAGCAGCTCAAGATCGCGGCGCTCCGCCAGACGCTCGCGGATCTGCAGACCCGTCGTTCCAGCCTCGCCATCGATGAAGATCTTTGCTGCCATGATTATCCTGCACTTTCAGTGGGTTCGGATTGTTTCCGGAATCAGTTTGCCATGAAGTTGAATCAATTTGATAACAGCAGTCATCCTGCCGTCGCGCGCCGTTCGGCGTGGAGGCCCAGCATATACATTGCGACCGTCGCCCCCGCAATGGCGGTGATGTCGGCATGGTCATAGGGCGGAGAGACTTCGACGACGTCGGCGCCTCTGATATCGAGTTGCTTCAGTCGCTGCAGCACGGAGAGGATCTTCGCACTGGAAGGGCCGCCGGCAACCGGGGTGCCGGTGCCGGGCGCAAAGGCCGGGTCCAGGCAGTCGATATCGAAGGTCAGATAGGCAGGCGAACCCTTCGTATGCGCGATGATCATCAATGCGATGTCCGTCGCGCTCATTTCCTCGACCTGATGGCCGTAGAGAAGATGGATACCGAAATCCTCTGGCGCATGCGTACGGATGCCGATCTGGATCGAGCGGTCAGGATCGATGAGGCCGGCGCGGACCGCACGGGCCACGAAGGAGCCGTGGTCGATACGGCGCTCGTCGTCCATCCATGTGTCCTGATGCGCGTCGAACTGCACAAGCGCCAGCGGGCCGTGGCGATCGACATGCGCCTTCAAGAGTGGCCAGGTGACATAGTGGTCGCCGCCGAGGGTCAGCAGGAAGGCGCCGCTGTCGAGAATGGCGCTCGCCTGACGTTCGATAGCTGCGGGCGTGTCCTGATGGTTACCATAGTCGAGCAGGCAATCGCCGTAGTCGATGACGGCCATCTCGGCAAAGAGGTCGCGCTGGAATGGATATTGCGGATCATTGTCGAAGATCGCCGATGCCCGGCGGATCGCCTGCGGCCCGAAACGCGTGCCCGGCCGGTTGGAGGTTGCGGCATCAAAAGGAATGCCCCAGACGACGGCATCCGCTCCGGTCAGATCCTTGGTGAAGCGGCGGCGCATGAAGGAAAGCGCGCCGGCAAAGGTCGGGTCGGAGGCAGCCGATGTCAGGCTCTGTGCCGTGAAGGCATGGTCGATGGTCTTATTCGCCATGGGAGGTTCCTTCCTCTGCGGTGAATTCATAGGCGCGTTCTACCCGTGCAATGCGAACCTTATATTGCCTGTACCAGCGCTCGCGGCCGAGGCGCTGGGCGGCGAGATGGTTTGCCACCTGTTTCCAGGCCTTCAGGCTCTCCTCGTCGGCCCAGTAGGAATTGGTGATGCCGAAGCCATCGGCATCCCGCGCGCTTTCGGCCCCGAGACAGCCCGGCTGCTCAAGCGCCAGTTCCGCCATCCGGTCTGCCATCGCGCCGTAACCATTGTCGCCCTCGGTGCGAACAGAGGAGAAGGTCACGACGTAATAGGGCGGTTCGGGCGTGGTGGCGAAGGGCGAGGGCTGGTTCATTGGATTTTCTCCTGCGGGAGGAAGGGGTAAGTGAGCGGCAGGCGGATTGCAAGGAGATGTCGCTTCGGCTTTGCGATGCGTTGACTTCGCAAACTGCTTCCAAGAAGCTGCGCCGACCGAACCACTAGGGAGCCACGGGCAATGTTCGACCACATTTCGATCGGGGTCAAAAGCCTCGATAGATCACGCCAGTTCTATGATGCGGCACTGGCGCCGCTCGGCTATGAACGGCTGTCGAATTTCGACGGAACGATGGGATACGGCGCCGAGAGACCTGCCTTCTGGGTGAGTGAAGTGGAGCGCCCGGTGCCGGCCGATCGCGGCTCGGGGCTGCATTTCTGCTTCGTCGCTACGAGTGAGGAGGCCGTCAACGCCTTCTATGCCGCAGCACTTGCCAATGGCGGCGAGGACAATGGTGCGCCGGGCATCCGTCCGGACTACAGCCAGTTCTATTATGCCGCCTTCATCATCGATCCCGATGGATATCGGCTTGAGGCTTTCTTCAACAAGCCCGAATAAACGAAAAGGCCGGGCGAGAGCCCGGCCTTTCCATGAAAGCATGTCCGAAAGCGATTAGCGCTTCGAGAACTGGAACGAACGGCGGGCCTTGGCCTTACCGTACTTCTTACGTTCGACGACGCGGCTGTCGCGGGTCAGGAAGCCACCCTTCTTCAGGACCGAGCGCAGGCCCGGTTCGAAGTAGGTGAGGGCCTTCGAAAGACCGTGGCGAACGGCACCGGCCTGGCCGGAGAGGCCGCCGCCGGCAACGGTTGCAACGATGTCGAACTGGCCGTCGCGGGCAGCAGCAACGATCGGCTGGCGCAGGATCATCTGCAGAACCGGACGAGCGAAATATTCCGCGAATTCCTTGCCGTTGACGATGATCTTGCCGGAGCCCGGCTTGACCCAGACGCGGGCAACAGCGTTCTTGCGCTTGCCGGTCGCGTAGGAACGGCCAAGCGAGTCGACCTTGCGGACGTGAGCCGGAGCAGCAGCAGCTACTTCAGACGACGTGCCGAGATCCTTCAGGGAAGAGAGGTCAGCCACTATCAGGCGCTCCTTACGTTCTTCTTGTTCAGCGAGGCGACGTCGAGGACGGACGGCTGCTGGGCTTCATGGGGATGGTTCGGGCCGGAGTAGACGCGCAGGTTCTTCATCTGGCGACGGCCGAGCGGGCCGCGGGGAACCATGCGCTCAACAGCCTTCTCGAGGACGCGCTCCGGGAAGCGGCCTTCGATGATCTGGCGAGCCGTACGCTCCTTGATACCGCCGGCATAACCGGTGTGCCAGTAGTAAACCTTGTCGGAATACTTCTTGCCGGTGAAAACGACCTTGTCGGCGTTGATGACGATAACATTGTCGCCGTCGTCAACGTGAGGCGTGAAAGTTGCCTTGTGCTTGCCGCGCAGACGCATAGCGATAACGGAAGCGAGACGGCCAACGACGAGCCCTTCGGCGTCGATGACGACCCACTTCTTCTCCACCTCTGCAGGCTTCTGGGAGAAGGTTGCCATAATTGTTACTCTCTCTTGGATCCCCATGCCCGAAGGCGAGGGGCGTTTCTTGTTGCTTGGTTGGTCGGCTGTAAGGCAGACCAAAGAGAAAGCAGCCCGCAAAGGCTGCATTTCCGGCGCGGCTTATAGCGACAATCGATTAGCCGGTCAATACAAGCCATTTCGGCGATCTGAAAAATAAGCAAGCAAAAACAGCATCTTAATATTGTGGTATGTGCATACCCCATTTTAGCGCGTCCGAAAACAGGAAGTTTCGCCCTTCGAGTCCGCGGCATTGCGGTATTCGGCTCGAAATCGCCTCACCCTTGTGGCACAAAAGCGGGATATAGACAGCGCACAGGAACATGCCATGGCCGAGATCGTATCCTTCCGCAAGGACAACAACAATTCAGGCGAGGGCGCCCTCGTGCTCCGCCAGCTTTCCGGTGGCATATTGCGCCTGACGCTCAACAATCCGCCGGCCAATGCTCTGTCGATATCGACAATGGAAACGCTGATGGGCGAGCTGCAGGGGGCGGCAGACGACGAGGACGTACGCATCGTCGTCATCGCTTCGACAGGCAATGTCTTTTCCGCCGGTCATGACCTCAAGGAACTGACCGCCCATCGCGTCGACGAGGACGATGGTGTCGCTTTCTTCGAAGAGACTTTTGCACTGGCCGCCGACCTTATGCTGGAGATCAGCCGCCTGCCGAAGCCTGTTATCGCCGAGATCGATGGGCTCGCGACCGCAGCGGGCTGCCAGCTCGTCGCAAGCTGCGATCTTGCGATCTGCACAGATACGTCCACCTTCTGCACGCCAGGCGTCAATATCGGGCTTTTCTGCTCGACGCCGGCTGTCGCCGTTTCGCGCGCCGCCCACCGCAAGCAGGCGATGGAAATGTTGCTGACGGGCGAGACGATTGACGCCTCGACTGCAAAGGATTTCGGCCTGGTCAATCGTATCGTGCCGAAGCAGTACCTCACGCAGGTGGTCAGCAAATACGCTTCCGTCATCGCCTCGAAGTCGCCGCAGGCGCTGAGGATCGGCAAGGAGGCCTTTTACAAGCAGCTCGAAATGCCCGTCGCGGAAGCCTATGACTATGCCGCAAGCGTGATGGTCGACAGCATGCTGACCGGCGATGCGCAAGAGGGCATCGGCGCCTTCCTCGGCAAACGCACGCCCGAATGGAAGGGCGAGTGATCAGGCAAGCTTCAGGATCAGCCCGCCGAGCGCGATGATGACGCCGGCGAGGTAGCGCCAGACGCTGGCCTTCTCCTTCAGCACCAGAACCGAGATGACAAGCGCAAACAGAATGGCGGTTTCCCGCAGCGCCGCCACCGTCGCGACCGGCGCTTTCGTCATCGCCCAGAGCGCCAGCCCGTAGGAGGCGATCGAGCCAGCGCCGCCGATCAGCCCGCGCCACCAGTTGCGCCTGACGTGAGTGGCGACAGTTAGCAGACCGCGCTGTGAAAGCGCCCAGGCGAAGAGCAGAACCGGTGGCAGAAGCGACATCCACAGCGTGTAGGAAACCGCATTGCCCGAAAGCCGGGCGCCGATGCCGTCCACATAGGTATAGGTGGCGATGACGCAGGCGTTGATCAGCGCCAGCATGATCGCGTGGCGGCTGCCGTGGCGGGCTTCGAAGGCGAGGGTGAGGATGCCGGCGCAGATCGTCATGGTGCCGGCAAGTGCGCCGCCCGTCAGACGCTCCCCCAGGATGAAGCCGCTGGTGGCGACGATGAGCAGCGGGGCGCCGCCACGCATCAGCGGATAGACCAAGCCGATATCGCCGGCCCTATAGGCGGCGGCGACCAGCTGGAAATAGGCAAATTGCAGGATGGCGGAAGCGCCGATGAAGGGCCAGGCCTGCGGCTGCGGCAGAGGGAGCAACGGCAGGAAAGGTAGCGAGGCGACCGCGCCGCCTGCGGAGATCAGCGCCGCATCAAGCGACTTGTCCTTGCCGGCTTTGATGATGGCATTCCATGTCGCATGCAGAAGAGCACCGAAAAGGACGAGAAGAAGAACGTCGAGGGGCAAGGTGGATGGTCCGGGAGCAGTGCAACAAAATATGGGAAGACATCACAGCTTTCCCGTTTGAACCTGCCTTGAAATAACAACCTGGGTTTGCGTGATTTGCCCTGGAAGGTGTACTCCGCACGGTCGAATTTTCAATAGCATGGATTGATCAGGTGAACAATTGCCCATCGTTGTAGCAATTTTTGCGTGCGCTCGAAATACGTTCAATTAAGCTCAGCTCACACAACTATGAGATGTCGCTAATGGACGCGTGAACATATAGTGATCAAATTATGTATGAAAGGTGAAATTCTTCTGTAGAAAGAGAGTGTCGACAATCCTATGATGCTGAAATATAGACATTATTCTATTACTTTGAAATGATTATAAATTAACAACTAAAAGGGGTGGCGTAGATATTTTGTGTCCTGAGATTGATGGTCCGGTCCTTTCGCAGGTGCGAAAGGACCGATAATATTCACAATTCCGAATGAACGCTGAGTTAGAGACTATAGTGTGGAATGAGGAACGTCCCGTCCAGGTTGTCTATATTCTGGCAGTTCAGCACCCGGCACTTAGGGTTGTCCCTGGAGGGAATACTCGTCCATTCCGCATAATCGGTCGCGTCGCAATAGTTGCTGTTGCGGACATAGCGGTCGTAGAGAGGAAGGCCGCGCGGCGAGGTATAGCGAAAGATGACGGCGCCTTCGTTGTGGATCGCCGCCCGCACGCTCTGGCAGCTCATGGCAAGCGGATTGTAGCGTGAGATCGCAAGCGTCGGCGAGGCTGACAGCACGAGCGCGAGCGCAAGGATTATTTTTTTCATGGCATAATTTCCCCCTGATATTTCCGGCACCTATATATACGTCGAAACGAGCCGCCCGGTTTCAATGAATCGCGACTGTCAAATCCGCCTCCTGAAGACGCCAGACCGGAGACACCAGATATGAACCATGATGCCTATGCCGACGACTATCTTTCCGGCATTTTGAAATCCGTCAAAACCATCGCGCTGACGGGGGCCTCGCCCAATCCGGCCCGGCCGAGCAACGGTGTCATGGGCTATCTCCTGTCGCGCGGCTACAAGGTCATTCCTGTCAATCCCGGGCAGGCGGGCAAACAGATTCAGGGCCAGACCGTTTACGCCCGTCTCGCCGACATTCCCGAACCGGTCGACATGGTCGATGTCTTCCGCGCATCCGAATATCTTGATGGAGTGGTGGATGAGGCGCTGGCACTCGAGCCCCGCCCGCAGGTCGTGTGGGCGCAGCTCGGCGTAAGCGACGACGCGGCCGCCGCCAAGGCTGAAGCCGGCGGCATCAAAGTCGTCATGAACCGTTGCCCGGCGATCGAGTATCCGCGTCTTTTCGGCTGACGCCGTCGGGCAGGACGGATTTTCCTCGGAACGCGCCGCGGTTGAAAAAGATCGCGGTTAACTTTCACATTCGAGCGGCTATGATCGCGCCCGTCAACAACAGTACGGGAGGACGACATGGCCAAAAACGATCCGGGATTCAACACGCTGGCAATCCATGCGGGCGCGCAGCCCGATCCGGCGACCGGCGCGCGGATTACACCGATCTACCAGACGACGGCCTTCGTCTTCAATGATTCCGACCATGCCGCAGCTCTCTTCGGCCTGCAGCAGTTCGGCAATATCTACTCACGCATCATGAACCCTACCCAGGCGGTTCTGGAGGAACGTGTCGCGGCCCTTGAAGGCGGCACGGCAGCGCTCGCAGTCGCCTCCGGTCATGCGGCGCAGATGATCGTTTTCCACACGCTGATGCGCCCCGGCGAAAATTTCGTCGCCGCCCGCCGCCTCTATGGCGGATCGATCAATCAGTTCGGCCATGCCTTCGAGAATTTCGGCTGGCAGGTGCGCTGGGCCGACCCCGAGAACCCCGGTGATTTCGAGAGCAAGATCGACGACAAGACCCGGGCGATCTTCATCGAGAGCCTTGCCAATCCCGGCGGCACTTTCGTCGATATCGCCGCGATCGCCGAAATCGCCCACCGTCACGACCTGCCGCTGATCGTCGACAACACGATGGCGACGCCGTATCTCATCCGGCCGATCGAGCACGGTGCGGATATCGTCGTGCATTCGCTGACCAAGTTCCTCGGCGGCCACGGCAATTCCATGGGCGGCATCATCGTTGATGGCGGCACCTTCGACTGGTCGAAGAGCGGCAACTATCCGATGCTCTCCAGCCCGCGGCCGGAATATAATGGCGTCGTGCTGCACCAGACCTTCGGCAATTTCGCCTTCGCGATTGCCTGCCGCGTGCTCGGCCTGCGCGACCTCGGCCCGGCGATCTCGCCCTTCAACGCCTTCCTGATCCTGACCGGCATCGAGACGCTGCCGCTGCGCATGCAGCGCCATAGTGACAATGCGATTGATGTCGCCAAATGGCTGAAGGCCCATTCCAAGATCGCCTGGGTGAATTATGCCGGCCTGGAGGATGACCCGAACCACGCCCTGCAGAAGCGCTACTCGCCGAAGGGAGCAGGCTCGGTCTTCACCTTCGGCGTGAAGGGCGGCTACGAGGCCGGCAAGGCACTGGTCGAAGGACTCGAGCTCTTCTCGCATCTTGCCAATATCGGCGATACGCGCTCCCTGGTGATCCACCCGGCCTCCACCACGCACCGCCAGTTGACCGACGAGCAGAGGATCGCCGCTGGTGCTGGACCGGACGTGGTGCGCCTCTCCGTTGGCATCGAGGACGTGAAGGACATCATTGCCGACCTTGAACAGTCGCTGTCGAAGATCTGAGCGTCCCTCGCAACGCTTGTATTTCTGCAGACTACGTTTGTCGGGATACAACCATGGGACCAGTGTCCGAGTGGAATAGGCTCGGGCGCGGCTTTCGTCCGATCGGACGAAAGTAGCGGAAAAAATCAACATTGCCCGCCACCGCGGGCTTTTTTGTTATTTCAGAACAGCGGGCGGCTACCACAGTGCCTGAACGGCGGCGAACAGTTTTTCCGTTATTTGGCAGTTGAATTTGACCGCCTCAATCCGAACCTGGTTCTGATCGCCTCTGCAGGTGGGCTAGAACTTATCGCAAGGCAGGCAGCGATAGACTTTGCTTAACTGGGCCATTTAGAGCCCCAAGCCAAACTGGTTCGGCTGCGAAAAGTCTTTTATTCCGACTCTCGGCCAATCGCATTTCCTGTCGAACTGGAGTTTAGAGACGGTGCGGTGGCAAGTCGGGTCTGTCCTGAACGCATAACCTGGAAGGGAGATGTAGTGACTTGCCGACGTCCCGAACACCAGGCAAACCGTCAGTGCGACACAAAAAGGCTTCATGGATGCCTCCCTTGTGGGGTTAGGGGACGCATTTTCACATAGAGCAACGTTCTCGGACATATATCAATTTGTGCTAATACTGCAGCTGGGCGACACGCCAAGCGAAGAACACGGAGTGTCCTCCGCAGCAAAGGTTTGTAATTTTGCAGCCTACGTTTGTTGGGATACAGCCAGAGGATCAGCGTGCGATTCGAATAGAGTCGGGTCGATGGTCGGTGAGTTTTTGACTCTGCCGATGTCGCTCTTTTTGTGCTTAATCTTTGCCGCGAAGGACACTGAAGGAAAGGGTGACCATGGCAAACGCGATCTCCTTCAATATCGACAGCGTCGAACCGGAAGTCGGCGCTCCCGCCGCCGAGCGCATCATTTCCGGCAATCCGCAATTCCGCACCTGGAATCTGGAGGAGGCCGACGGCGGCCTCTATGCCGGCATCTGGGAGGCAACGCCTGGCAAGTGGCGGATTGTCTATGAGGAGTGGGAGTATTTCAGCCTGCTCTCCGGCCATTCGATCGTGACCGAGGATGGCGGTGAGCCGGTCCATCTGAAGGCGGGCGGCCGGATGATCCTCAGACCGGGCTTTAAAGGAACCTGGGAAGTCGTTGAAACGACTCGCAAGGATTATGTGATCAAGGTCTAAACAGCCGCCCGGATGGATGGTTTTTGATCATTTTCATTAATAGTGTCTACATCATCAAATGCTAAACCTTATCCGCAGCGCATTGCGGACATGATGTCTCCTGCCGTCACCATAGACATGGCCTTGCAATTCATCTTTTCGGGATTGGCATGTCGTCGAATCTTGCGGGTAGGCACGTTCGGACCCAAGCGTCTTCCATCATTGCGACAACCATCTTCTTTCTCGTCGTCGCTCTCGTGCTGACCGGCCTCACTGCCCATGTCGTCGCCACGATGACCCGATCTGCAAACAAGATCGATGATGCCAGGGCCACGCGCGCTGCCCGTGCAGCGATCTCGGCCTTTGTCAATCGTTTGAGCGCAACAGCCACGGATAACGCCGTATGGGATGACGCCTACAAGGCGATCTCATCTCCTGACGCCGTGGGTTGGGCCTATGAGAACTGGGGCAAAACCACAGCGGATTACCCGCTCTATGACGGTGCGGTTGTGACCGGTCCCGACCGCTCTTCGATCGTCTCCGCATATTACAAAGGCAAGCCCTTCGAGCCGAGTGCCTTTTTCGGCGAAGGCTTTTTCCAGCAGATCAACAAGGCTGCCGATGCCGGACAGGCCCCGGTGGTCAATTTCATCCGGACCGAAACGGGCATCGCGCTGATTGTGTCACAGGCAATCCAGCCTTTCACCGCAGAAGGCGAGCTTCCGAAGCTGAGTGTGCTGAGCCTCTACAAGGATCTCACGTCGGAAGTTCTCGACACTTTTTCGGACGAGCACGAACTCGAAGGGTTACGTCTTGCCGCCGTGCCCGAGTCGGGCCTTCTGAACACACCGATCACGGACATAGGAGGTGGCGTCATCGGTCACCTTGTCTGGCCCAGCAAAGCGCCTGGAACCGCTGTGTTTCACGAAGTCTATCCTTACGTCGCGGCCGCTGTCATCATCCTTGCGATGTTCCTGGGCGGCGTTCTGCTGGTGGGTGCAGCAGAGGCGCGCCGCCTGCGCCAATTGGCGCAAGCAGCGATTTTCGAAGCAAACCACGATAGCCTGAGCGGCCTGTTGAACAGGCACGGGCTTCTCGCACTGCTGGAAGAGTCGGAAGGCACCGATGTTGCGCCACCCCGGCTCTATCTGGTCGATCTCGATGGATTCAAGGCTGTCAACGACGCCTGGGGGCACGCGGTAGGGGATGATCTGATCCGGATCGTCTCGAACGCCCTGATCGCTTGTCACCCTGAAGTCGTTGCGGCCGCCCGGCTGGGAGGCGACGAGTTTGCGCTGGTGCAGATTGGAACCGCCGCGCGTGGAGAGATCGAAGAAACCATTCTGGCACTGTTCACGGAGCCCTTCAAAATCGAAGGGCGAACGATCGAAGTTGGCGCAAGCATCGGAGTTGCCGCATGTGACGGAGACGTGACGCCTCTGGAGCTTCTCCGCAGGGCGGATATGGCGCTCTATCGCGCCAAGGCAAACGGTAGAGGCCGGGCGATCGAATACGACCCAGAGCTGGATCGGGAACGCCAAAGGGTCGCCGAAATGGAAGCTTTGTTGAAGAGCGCCATCAGCACCGGTGCGATCGAGGCCTTTTTCCAACCTCTCGTCTCTGCTGCGACAGGCGCTATTACTGGTCTTGAAGCACTGGCGCGTTGGCGAACTCCAACGGGGAACATAAGCCCCGAGATTTTCATCCCGCTCGCCGAAAGGTGCGGCCTCATTGATGCACTCGGCGTTCACATGCTGAAAACATCGATCGGGCATGCCAAGAACTGGCCTGGCTTGGCATTGTCCGTGAACGTTTCGCCGGTCCAACTCTGCAATCCGGAATTCGCCGCCGAAGTGATCTCGCTCCTGCAGGAGCTCGATTTCGATCCGAAGCGTCTGACATTGGAGATTACGGAAGGCGTTCTGATGACAAATCCGGAACAGGCTCGCCGCTCGATAGATCACCTCAAACAGGTCGGCATAAAATTCGCGCTTGATGACTTTGGCTGCGGTTATGCAAGCATCGGCGCATTGCGGCAATTCGGGTTTGACCGCATGAAGATCGACCGTTCGCTCGTGTCCGCTCTCGACCAAGCCTCGAATGGCGCCGATGTTCTGAGAGCCACCATCTCCCTGGCGACCGCTTTGCAGATTCCCGTGACAGCCGAAGGTATCGAGAATACGCGCCAGGCGGCGATCTTGCGTGAGGCCGGCTGCGACCAGCTGCAAGGCTATCTGATCGGAAAACCTATGTCGGCACTCGACATATCCAGCAAGCTTCAAGAGCATGCAGCCTAGATTGCGGCAGCACACTTTGGTGGTCGTCCGGTCCTCATAGCATTGTGGCGTCTGAAAACGACATTTTCACGCACGGCTGCGGCAATCGACCACAGCCCTGCGGCAATAGGGCCGCACCCCGTTCGCTAACGCTTTGTCAGGGCGCGATTCATCAGGAAAGTCAGTGACTTCAGCGACTTATGCACAGCTTTGCATTTCGTGTCGCCCGTCACAAACTGTCATCAAACTGTAATAATAGACGCCTAGCCGCCTTCCCGTGACGAGGAAATTCAGCGCCCCTGACAGTGGACACCCCCTCCATGGCGCCGAGCCTCGTCGTCCTCTAGTTCCATCAGGGAAGAGTCGCAAATGCTCACCAAGAAACTTCTTTCGGCCTGCCTCGGCGCCGGCCTGGTTGCCGCTCTGGCAGTCTCGGCCTCCGCTGCCGACATTACCGGCGCTGGTTCCACCTTCGTCTATCCGGTTCTTTCGAAGTGGTCGGCAGACTACAACAAGGAAACCGGCGACAAGCTGAACTACCAGTCGATCGGTTCGGGCGGCGGTATCGCCCAGATCAAGGCTGCAACGGTTGACTTCGGCGCTTCCGACGCCCCGCTCAAGCCGGAAGACCTGACTGCTGGCGGCTTTGGCCAATTCCCGCTCGTTGTCGGCGGTATCGTTCCCGTCATTAACGTCAAGGGCATCAAATCAGGCGAATTGAAGCTCTCCGGCAAGGTCCTCGCTGACATCTACCTCGGCAACGTCACCAAGTGGAACGACAAGGCCATCGCCGACCTGAACCCGGGCCTGAAGCTGCCCGACAGCCAGATCGCCGTTGTTCACCGTTCGGACGGTTCGGGCACCTCTTTCAACTGGACGAACTTCTTCTCGAAGGTAAACCCGGACTGGAAGTCGAAGGTTGGTGAAGGCACTGCCGTCAACTGGCCGGTCGGCATCGGCGGCAAGGGCAACGAAGGCGTTGCCGCTTACGTCACCCGCGTCAAGGACTCGATCGGTTACGTCGAATACGCCTACGCCCTGCAGAACAAGCTGCCCTACGTTCTCATCCAGAACGCTGCCGGCCAGTACCCGAAGCCGAACGCTGAGAGCTTCTCGGCTGCCGCTGCCAGCGCAGAATGGGGCAAGGCTCAGGACTTCTACCTGATCATGACCAACGCACCGGGTGAAAAGGCCTGGCCGATCACAGCGACCACCTGGGCTATCATGTACAAGGAGCCGAAGGACGCTGAACGCTCCAAGGCTGCTTTCACCTTCTTCAAGTGGGCGCTCGAAAAGGGCCAGAAGGAAGCGTCCTCGCTCGATTACGTTCCGCTTCCGGACACGCTCGTGAAGCAGATCGAAGATTACTGGACGGCCTCTTTCAAGAGCTGATCCTGACGAAACTGCGGTCGGGGCGGAAAGCCAAGCTTTCCGCCCCTGATGCCTTTGACACCCCCTCAAAGCAGCAGAGCGTACGGATATGAGCGAAGCATTGGCATCGCTGCCCGCCGACACCGCGGGCGTGAAGCGCCGCGACGGCGCCGCAGGCGATCGTATTTTTTATTGGATAGTTTTGGGCTGCGGCCTGTTTGTTTTGGCCGCCCTGCTGGCAGCGGCGATCTCCATGGCCATGGGCGGGCTTCTTGCCTTCCGCACCTTCGGCTTCGGCTTCCTGACCGGCACGGAATGGGATCCGGTTGCTCAGCAATTCGCAGGTCTCGTGCCGATCTACGGCACGCTGGTCACCTCGGCTCTCGCCATGATCATCGGCGTTCCCGTCAGCCTTGGCATCGCGGTTTTCATCACCGAGGTTGCGCCGCGCTCCATCCGCGGGCCGATCGGCGGCGCTGTCGAGCTTCTCGCCGGCATCCCCTCGATCATTTACGGCATGTGGGGCCTTTTTACCTTCGCTCCCTTCATGTCGGATTACATCCAGCCGGTGCTCATCGACTGGCTGGGTCCGATCCCGCTGGTCGGTGCGCTGTTCTCCGGCGCTCCCCTCGGCATCGGCATGCTGACATCAGGCATCGTGCTGGCAATCATGATCATCCCCTTCATCTCCTCGGTGATGCGTGACGTCTTCCTGGTCGTCCCCGCACAGCTGAAGGAATCAGCCTATGCGCTAGGGTCGACCAGGTGGGAAGTGGTGCGCGACATCGTCATCCCGCACACCCGCACAGCCGTCGTCGGTGGCATCTTCCTTGGCCTCGGCCGCGCGCTCGGCGAGACCATGGCGGTCACCTTCGTGCTCGGCAACACCCATAACATTGCGGTGTCGCTGATGGAGCCCGGCACCTCGATTGCCGCAACGCTTGCCAACGAGTTTGCCGAGGCTTCGGACGACCTCTACCGGTCCTCGCTCGCAGCCCTTGGCCTCATTCTCTTCGTCGTAACCTTCATCGTTCTGGCAGCTGCCAAGCTCATGCTGGTGCGTATGGCGAAGCAGAGGGGGGAATAATCATGGCTACCTATTCGGGTTCCCTTTACCGCCGCCGCCAGATCGGCAGCGCAATCGCCCTGACGCTGTGCTGCCTGGCGACCGTACTCGGTCTGGTCTTTCTGGTGTGGATCCTCTGGACGACGCTGATTCACGGTCTTTCTGCGCTGAGCCCCAGCCTTCTCACGGAAATGACACCGCCGCCCGGCGAAGACGGCGGCGGTCTCGCCAACGCCTTCATGGGCAGCCTGCTGATGGTCGTTCTCGCCGTTATCATCGGCACGCCGATCGGTGTGCTGGCCGGCACCTATCTGTCGGAATTCGCTCGCGGCAAGAAGATCGGCGAGGCCATCCGCTTCATCAACGATATCCTGCTTTCGGCGCCGTCAATCATCATCGGTTTGTTCGTTTATGAAGTGGTCGTCCGCCCGACCTCACGCTTCTCCGGCTTTGCCGGCGGCATTGCGCTGGCCTTCATCTTCTTGCCGGTCGTGGTGCGCACGACCGACGAGATGCTGCGGCTGGTTCCCGATGTCATGCGTGAGGCAGCGCTTTCGCTCGGCATTCCGCGCTGGAAGGTCACGGTCAACGTCCTCTATCGCGCCGCCTCCACGGGTATCCTTACCGGTATCCTGCTCGCGATCGCCCGCATTTCGGGTGAGACCGCGCCGCTCCTCTTCACGGCTCTGAACAACCAGTATTGGAGCCTGGATATGTCGCAGCCGATGGCGAACATTCCCGTCGTCATCTTCCAGTTCGCCATGAGCCCCTATGAGCAATGGCAGAATCTTGCGTGGGCCGGTGCCTTCGTGATGACGGCCGTCGTTCTAATCCTGAGCGTCGTATCGCGCTCCGTCCTGAACCGAAAAGGTGGGAAATGATGCTTCAGTCTGCAGACACTTTCGAGACCACCAGCAAGTCGGAAAAGCCGATGGCTAGAGACAAGATCGCTCTCGATAAAGTCAATTTCTATTACGGCGACGCCCACGCGATCAAGGATGTGAGCCTGAGCTTCCCAGAGCGCCAGGTCTCGGCCCTCATCGGTCCCTCCGGCTGTGGCAAGTCCACCCTGCTGCGCATCCTGAACCGCATCTACATGCTGTATCCGAAGATGCGCGCTACCGGCTCGATCAAGCTCGATGGCAAGAACATCCTCGACCCGAGCTTCTCGATGAACGAGCTGCGCGCCCGCGTCGGCATGGTGTTCCAGAAGCCCGTGCCGTTCCCGATGTCGATCTATGACAACATCGCCTACGGCATCCGCCACCACGAGCGCCTCAACAAGGCCGACATGGACGTGCGCGTCGAGCAGGCGCTGCGTCAGGCCGCTCTCTGGGATGAGGTGAAGGACAAGCTGAAGGGCAGCGGCCTCGGCCTTTCCGGCGGCCAGCAGCAGCGTCTCTGCATCGCCCGCGGCGTGGCGCTGCGTCCGGAAGTCCTGCTTCTCGACGAGCCGACCTCGGCCCTCGACCCGATCTCGACTGCCAAGGTCGAAGAGCTGGTCGCACAGCTGAAGGGCGAGTTCACGATCGTCATCGTCACCCACAACATGCAGCAGGCAAGCCGTATCTCCGACAACACCGCCTTCATGTATCTCGGCGAACTGATCGAATACGGCCCGACGGCGCAGATCTTCCAGTCGCCGAAAGTCAAGCGCACGGAAGACTACATCACCGGCCGTTACGGCTGATACGACTTTCCCCTCGCAGCAAGGAAACGGCCGGCGCGCGATCAGCACGCCGGCCGATTTCGTTGTCGGATGCCTAGAGCCTTTCCTGGTTAGATTGAAGCATTCTGCCGGAGCAGGTTTTCGTCAGAGCAAAGGCGATTGGCGAAGGGCATACCTCCAGGTACGTCCGAGCCGATCGCCTTTGATCCTGGCGCAAAGATGCCCGGCCCTTCGGGTTGGCTGAAACGGGCCGCCTGATCGACCGGCCGGCTTGGCCGTAGATCTGGGCTACGACGCGCGCCGGCCGGTCGATCATCCGACTCCGTTT
>UCKU01000057.1 GCA_900473185.1 Hyphomicrobiales bacterium
ATGCCGGCTTGGGGGGGCAGAAAGGGGGTGCCGCGAGGTGCCCCCTTTTTGTTGTGCGGAGGCCCCGAAGGGTATCCGTCACCCGCCCGGGTCTGATCCTGCAACCGAATCATCGGCCCGAACGGACGTCGACGATTTTTGACAGGTTCTCAGTCTTGATCCGGTAGCCGCTGAACAACCTCAACAATGTCTCGCGTGCGTGTCGCTCGCCCGCCCCATTTGGCGTCAAATTCCTTGCCCGACGATTGAATAGCGGCGTTCGCCGCCTCCAGACTGGAGAATTCGTAGAAGGCAGTGTGCTTGGAGGGATCGGTTCGGCTCCAGGTGCGCCAGGCCCGGAGCGCCCCAAATACACGCAGTGCGTCTGGCATATGGCGATCGTACCATTGGTCGAAGGGGCCTNNGATCAACCTCGTTCGGAACATCGGCATGCACGATCAGCAGCGCTCGAGTGGACATTTTCCCCTTTTCCCAGATCGCATATGAGATGATGCGCTCCGATCCCATTCCCCGCCACAGGGGCCAACAACCCCCTCTGTCTAGAGATCAGTTTCGCCCTTTCGATGTCTTCGCCAGCATCTCGCTCAGCGTTGCCGCCGAGAGCATGGCTTCGGCCAAGAGCTTCTTGAGCTTCTGGTTTTCTTCCTCCAGTGCTCTCACCCTTTTGGCAGAGAGACCGCCGCTTCCGAACTGCAGGGATTGCCACCGATAGAAGGTCGGCTCGCTGATGCCGTATCTGTGGCAAACATCTGCCACCGTCACCCCGGCCTGATGCTCCTTCAGGATGCCCGTAATCTGGTCGTCGTCGAATTTTCTCTTGCCCATCACCGTCTCAGTCCTCGCGAAATGCTCTGTTGAAACTGTCGAGGAGTGGTCTGATGGCATAGAGCGCCACGCTGCTTTGGCCTGTTTCGATCAGTGTCTGCGCGGGCATGCCCGCGATCAGTTCGACATTTCTCATTTTCGCCAGCCGCTCGTCCGTGACACGGATTGTCGCGGCATAGTAGGGCTGGCCGCTCTGCTGATCGATGAGGCGGTCGGCCGAGACATATTCGACCCGACCTTTCAGGAGCGGAACGCGCCGCTGATTGTAGGGAAGGAGGTGAACCTGCGCCTCGAGCCCCGCACGGACGAGGTTGATGTCCTCAGGCCTGACATGGGCAGACACGATAAGGCGATCGGAGCGTGGCAAGAGATCGACGAGCGGTTCGCCCGCGCCGACCACCCCACCGGCCGTGTGGATGCGCAGGTTCATGATCGTTCCGTCTTCGGGAGCGCGGATGTCGGTCCTTGCGAGCTGGTCGTCGATTGCGCGCAAGCGCTCGCGCAGCTGCATGATCCGGCTTTCCGTATCGCGCATGCCCTGGGCGACTTCGCTCAACCTGTCGCTCTCAAGCTTTGCGATATCGGCCTGTGACTCGCTGATCACCTGGTTGGCGCGGGAGATCTGTGCCTCTACCTGACCCTGCTGGCCATCAAGGTCCGCTTTTTCCCGCTGAAGGTTGAGAAGCCTGCTCTTCTTTTCCAGTCCCTTGGCGTTGAGGGCGGTCACCTGATCCATTTCCTGGCTCGAGATCGTGGCCCTGTCGGCCAGGGATGCCTTCTGCGCGCCAAGTCCGACGATTTCCTGCCGCACCTGCGCGATCTTTTCATTGGCGATCTGGATTTCCGCCTGCATGACCCGGCGACGGGCTTCGAAGATTTTCTGTTGCCCTATCAGAATCGCGCCGACCGAGGGATATCTCTCCATTGCGGCCCTGAGAGCCCCGGGATAGGTGACATGGTCGTCGCCCGTCTGCTCCGCAAGCAAGCGGGCGCGGCTTCCTTCGGCGTCCCAAAGTTGCCCTTGAATGCTGTCGCGCTCCGAGCGAGACTTCGTATCGTCGAGCTCGATCACGATCTGCCCGCCCATGACCATATCGCCGTTCTTGACGAGGATCCGTCGCACGATCCCGCCTTCCAGGTGCTGAATGGTCTTGCGGCTGGTTTCCGGTTCGATAATGCCCGATGCGACCGCAGCGCTTTTCAGCGGCGCTAAGGCCGACCAGATCCCCAATCCGACGATGAAGACCAGGATCAGCAGGTTGCCCGTCCAGACAACGCCTCTGAGCCCCGGCATGGGCGAGGGGGGCGCGGGTCCGCGCTGTTTCGGATCGATGACCGGGAGATAGGTTGTCTGTTGCACGGCTGGCGCTGTCGATCGTCGAGCCAACCGCAGACCCGTCCTTGACAGATCTGAAAATTTCGCCAGCGCTACGTTCAATTGAACAAGGGTCACGGCGGCGTCCCTCCCTATGTTCCTGTTCGAGACGGTGGCTGAAGATAGGTATCGTAGATACGGTCGCTGTCGCCGAAGGCAGCCACCGTCCCGTTACGCATGATGGCAATCTTGTTGGTGACCGGCAGGATCCCCATCCGGTGCGTTATGATAACGATGGTCATCCCCCTGGATTTCATGCGCTCGATCGCCGTGAACAGCATGCGTTCGCCGTCATAATCCAGGCTCGAATTCGGATCGTCGAGAACGATGAGAGATGGATTTCCATAGGCTGCGCGTGCCAGTCCCAGCTGTTGGCGCTGAGCGCGGAGGAGCAGTTTTCCCCCTTCACCGACATCGGTCTCATAGCCCCTGGGGAGCCGCATGATCGCTTCGTGCAGCCCGACCAGCTTTGCGGCGTCGATCGCCTTGCCGGGATCTCCGCCGTCCAGCCGGCCAATCACATCCTTGATCGCTCCGCCGAAGAGTTCGATATCCTGCGGCAGGTACCCGACATGGCGGGTTCCCCCGCAAAGGCGGAGCGCCGAGATATCGACCCCGCCGAGAAGAACACATCCGCTCGTGGCGGGCACGACGCCGGCGATGACGCGACCGAGTGTCGATTTTCCTGATCCCGACGGACCGATCAGCGCCACGCAATCGCCAGGTGCCAGGCGCAGGGTGATATCAGTCAATATCGGCCGATCGGCGGATGGCCTGACATAGCTGACATTATCGAGAATGAGGCCATTGGGTTCCGGTACAGGCACTATTCGGCCGTCGCCTTCCGATGCGACCGTTATCAGCATTCTGTTCAGGCGATTGAAGGCATTGCGCGCAAACGTGAGGGAGCGCCATGCACCGATTGCGCCCTCGATCGGTGCAAGCCCGCGCCCGAGCAGCAGGCTCGAAACGAAGATGATGCCGGGACTGCCACTGTTGACGAGCACCAGCCATGTCGCCGATCCCATCATCAGGATCTGGGCGAGCGTGCGGATCGATTTGGAGAAACCAATAATGATCTCCGTGCGATGCATCGCGACGTCCTGCGCCTTTCTTGCCATTTCCGCATCGCGATAGACGATCTGCGCTGCGCCATCCTGCATGCCCATTGCCCTGATCACCTCGATGTTCTTGAGGGCGGTCGCAAATCGGATATAGCTGCTCGAAAGGGCAAAATTGGCCTGGGTCAGCGGCTCTTTCGTCGCCACTTCCGTCAGGAACGCAAACAGCAGAAGTGCAACTGCGCTCAGAAGACCGATGGTCCCGAGCAGCGGATGAACGAGAAAGAGCAGGAGCAGGAATACCGGCGCCCAAGGAACGTCAAAAAAGAGGGAACTGGCCGGTGAATCGAGAAACTGGCGCAATGCGGCCAGGTCCCTGTAGCATTCCGTGGCGGCTCCCGTATCGGCAAGAGTGGCATATTCGAATGATGCGGTCAGCACCATCGGCCGCAGCCTGTGGTCCAGCCAGCTGCCGATGCGCGAAAGGGCTGCCCTGCGCACGATATCCAGCATGGAGCCGACCAGCACGGCGACGGCGATGATCAAGGTCAGCATCAGCAGCGTGTCGGCGCTTCGGCTCGACAGGACCCTGTCATAGATCTGCAGGAGATAGATGGAAGGCGCCAGGAGAAAGAGATTATAGCCGCAGCTATAAAGGAAGACCAACCCGAAGGCGCCGGCACAGGCTCGGAGCGCAACAACGAGGTGGGTCTGGGTGTGCAATGGTTTTATGGAAATCGTTGCCATTATCAGATCTCACTGCATTTGATACTGACACGAAGTGGGCGTTTGCTGGTTCAGCAATACAGGAGGGTCGCCAGCCGAAACCGGCGACCCTCAGGGTCTGAGTTCATGAGCCGAGATGGCTGACGTCGATATGGCCGAAGGCGTTTATGAAATGATCGAGAGCATTGTTCACCGTCGTCGTTTCGGTTTCGGGATTGGTGTGAACCACTGCTGACGAGATATCGCCGCCGAGAGCATTGTTCCCGTTGCCGCCGTTGCCGCCGACGCCTGCCAGGATGGTGGCATGCTGGTCAGCCACGAGCTGGGTGTATTGTGTTGCGGTCGTAGCCGCATTCACCGTAGCCGTGTCGCCGCCGCTCGTATTTCCTTGACTGCCGTTGGAGGTAGCCGCTCCCCCTGCGCCGCCGGCGCCGCTGGTGAGCGATGCCAGGAAGCCGTTCTGGGCCTGGCTGAAGCCACCGGGTCCACCGCCGCCGGCTTCCCAATCTGCCCCCTGCCAGACGTGATCGCCGTTGTGCAGATGGGTATCTGCCCCGTAGACCGTTTGCGTGGGGTCCACATAGGCAACCGGGTTGAAGTCGATATTGCCATGATTGATGCCATCGCCGCCGTTGCCGGCATTGGCGTCGCCTGCATCCGGGTTATGGAGGTAGATCGTGTCAGACAATTGTGGAATAGGCATTGATATCACTCCTTCTACTTCGTTTACTTCGTTTCGTCGGGTTCCTTCTACGGCTTTCCCCCTACGGTGTGGGTATTCAGGATCTCACCGCCAGCCAATACAACCGCGAGCGAATATTGCCTGCGATTTAAACTTTAAACTATCTAGATATTCGGTGACGTTCTTTCGGCTGTATACTTGGATGTGGCGAAACGTTATTGGATCGGTACTTGGCGATCGGGCGCCGGAGGGCATTGACGCGATCATGTCTGCGACTTCCCGTTTTTCAAAGTGACGACCATCCGGGCGAACCGGCTCTATCGCAGGGTTCTGATCAGGCTGCGCCTGGACCTTTCCCGGGTCTGAAAGACTCTCATGAGCCGCCGCGAGAATGGGGGGAAGATGCAGGGCCTCCAACCGGAAGGCGGATCTGATGCTCGCAAACCCGCATAACGGGTGATGCGGCCATGCTAGCCAAATGGCTACAGAACTAGCCGACAGGATGTAGACGAATTGCAGGCTCTGCTTTTCGTCCGTTCAGAGGCACAATGTCTGAACAATTCAGCCTACATCCGCTGCACGCCCGGTTGCCGTGCGGTTGTCCGCGGAATGGAGACGGTAATGACGGAAACTCGTCCCTTATCGGAAGACCTGCCCAAGTCAGGCACCGATCAACAGTTCGCCGCCAACGTGGCTGCGGGGCATCTGGCATTGGTGCCGACCTGGCTTCCATTGGATGTCGCTTCCGGTCCAACCTATTCAGCCGGCAGCGGCGGTGACGGAATAAGCGACGGCGTGATCAGCAGCAACGCATTGGCCGTCTTCATGCCGTCCAATGCCGCTATTACAGGACCTCATTCGAGTGCCGAGGCCGTCCAGGGCAATGATGCGCTCATCAATCAGCATCCCACCGAAATGGCCGGGATAGGCGGGAATGGCGGAAGCGGCAATATTGCCACCGGCAGCGGCGAGGGCGCCAGTCATGCCGGCAGCGGCGGCATGGGCCTCTTCTACGGCGGACTTGTCAGCACCGAAACCGCGCTCTTTGTCCCCGTCAACACTGCCGTGGCTACAGGCCCCGGCGGGGAGGCTCACGCCCTGCAAACGAACAACGCATTCTTCCTGCAGGGCGCAACCCAGATCGGCGGCATGGGCGGCTCGGGCGGAGACCATAATGGCGCGGGCCATGACTCCTTGAGCCCGGGAACGTCGCTTACATTGAACGGCGACTTTTATGCGGGCCACGGCGGCAACGGATATTTCGTCGGCAGCATGGTCGACATAAGCATTGCCATCTTCTCACCGATCAACATCGCCATCGGCGCCGCAGGCGGCTCGGCTGAGGCTCATCAGACAAACAATGTCATTTTCGATCAGGGCGCCATGCAGATCGCCGGCATCGGCGGCAATGGCGGTGGCTTCAACCTGTCGTCGGACACGATTTTCACCGGCAATCATGCGGGCGGCGGTGGCGGGGTCGGATCGTCGACTGGCGCCTTGGTAGACACCAATTTCGCCTATTTCCATCCCATCAACATTGCCGTTCCCGCCGGCGGGACGGCGGATGCCCAGCAGGTCGATCATGTTCTCTACGACCAGCATGCGCTCCAGATGGCCGGCATTGCGGGCCACGGCGGAGAGGGCAACCTCACGGACGCCCATTCGGCTCTGGTGGACGACATTCTTGGTTTCATGCACAGTTAGAGCATTTCCACTTGCATTGCAGAGGTCATCTGCACGAGGCTGTTCCTCGTGCCATTTTTCAATCCATTTGTTGAATCGCTTCCTCCCCCGGCTTTCGTCTCTCGGGACCACATGGCACGGAACGGCCGGCTCACTGAGATAGCGAACATCCCACCATGACCTTATCCGCGATATCGTCGATTTCGGTCCCGGAGCCCGTTGCCTCCGGTCGGCATCTGTCTGTGCAGGCGCAGTGTTGCCTGAGCGAAAACGAGGCCAGCTGGTATTAATGCGTCCTGGTGCGTCAATGGCCCCCAGTTATTCAGTAATCATAAATGGTTACCAGGGATCTCGGGATTTTGTTGCTTTTCGCGCTGGTCGTCTTGCCGTAGAGGTCTGCGACTGATTTGAACCGAGATATGGACACAAAGCCTAGCCGATCGGCAGCTCACACTATCCAATGGCTCTTTCCTGAATGGTTCCGTAGCAGATCGCCTGCCTTTTCAGTGCCTTTGAAAGCTTTGTTGACGCGCTTTCCATACGTGAATTCGGCGAAGACTGGAAAGTTTTCTGCGACAAGTCGCCTCAGCAGCCCCTCATAGATAAGCTTTCCAAACTGCTCTACGGCGCCAGTTGTCTCTCACCGAATTCTTATAGACTATAAGAATTATCATGAGAGATCAGACTATTGATGGCGGTAATACACTCATTTTTATCATGACATGAAGCGAGAACAGGAATATTGTGGATGACTGTTGGGTTGCAAATCTTCTGGGGAGCACGCAAGTGTCCGACAGTGTTAAAAGTAAGCGCCGAACGGGGCGCACTGCACCAACTGTGATCATAATCGAACATTCTACACTGGCACGCACCACCGTGGTGAAGCTTCTTGAGCATGAGCTCGCCGGTTGGAATTTTATCGATTTGATCTCGACCGAGAGTCTCGACAGGGCTCTTGGAGCTGAGGTGCGTTTGATTGCATTGGATTTGGCCGGCAGAAGTATTGAGAGCAATAGCCTGCGTGATGACCTTGCGGCAATTGCCGCACGTTTTCCCGAGGTTCCTATCACGTTTCTCTCAGGTACTGACGACGTCGTCATAGCCCGTCAGGCTCTCACGATGGGCATACGCGGCCTTTTCACGACTTCACTGCCCATTGACATTGCCCTTGCCGGCCTTCGTCTTGTTCTGGCAGGGGGAACATTTTTCCCGCAGCTCATGGGAGCTGTTACAAACGGCTCGAACGAGCATATCCCTGTTAGAACCGAGGCCGAAAGAAGGCTGGACGACAGGATGCAGTATCTGGCGATTGCCGAATTCACGCCGCGGGAAGCGGATGTGCTGGCAGAGCTGCAAAGCGGCTGCTCAAACAAGGTGATTGCCGGAAAACTCAATCTGTCGGGGCATACGGTGAAGATGCATCTGCAGCACATCATGCGCAAGCTGCAGNNTGGTTCAAAGAGCCGCCGGCGGGCATGACGCCGCGCCGAGTTAGGCAAGATCGCCAGGGAAGGGCGCTGTCGCAGAGTTTTCGCACTCTCAAAGCCGTCGTATGCCACGTCCTCTATACCCATCAGGGAGACGGTCGGCGTGAGGGGCCAAACACGCGGACGCCTCCAAGTCTGCGGTGGCTGACCGCAAAAGCTCGAGCGTGTCGCGGCTATCGAGCCAGAAGGGTCCTTGCCCGCTCCAGATCAGCCAAGGTATCGACGCCCAACGGTTCGGTCTGAATAACCGTTGCGTCGATCCGCATGCCCGCTTCTATGGCGCGGAGCTGTTCCAGGCTCTCCCGCTGTTCAAGAATGCCACGTGGAAGGTGAACATACCGCGCAAGCGCCTCCCGCCGATAGGTATACATGCCAACATGGTGGTAGTGTTTGCCGGCTCCGGCGGGAATTGCTGCTCGGCTAAAGTATAGGGCACGCCCAATCGTCTCACCCGGGTGGATGGCCAGAGCTATCTTCACAACTTGGGGGGCATGGAGCTCAAGAGGATTCTCAATCTCTGTGGCAAGTGTCGCAATCTCGCAATGTGCCTCTCGCGCCAAAGGCGTCAACGTAGCCCGCACAGTCGCAGGATCAATGGTCGGCAAATCACCCTGGAGAACAACGATAACGTCATATTTCCCTTCCGCATCGACCAAGCTCGTTGCTGCGAAAGCCCGATCCGACCCAGTTGGAAGCGCCGCGTCGGTCAAGACAGCATCGCCTCCCAAGTCCCTGATGACATCAACGATTTCTTGGTCTCCACAGGCGACGACAACCGGCCCCACATCAGCTTCGATTGCCCTGCGCCAGACATGAGCGATCATTGGTTGCCCATTGATATCAGTCAGAGCTTTGCCAGGGAGCCTTGTCGAGCCAAGGCGCGTCGGTACTACGACGAGCGGACGCATTAAGATTTTCTCCAAAATTCGTGTTGGGTTTCCGAATGATAGGAGACTGTGGCAGATTTTTCCATACATCATGCGCAAGCTGCAGNNTGGTTCAAAGAGCCGCCGGCAAGCATGACGCCGAGCCGAGTTAGCGGTGTCGCCAAGGAAGGGCGCTGTCGTAACGTGAGAAGGGCAGGGCCACCCATGAGCGCTTTTGGCTCAAGGCAGTCTTGAAGCACGTCGCATCAAACCTGTTCCAGGCGACGCGCTTCAGGAATTGATTTTTCGGATATCTTCGATGCCGACTAGGACCGAGCCTCGTTAGCCAAACCGTTCCACCAGGAAATCGATCACCGTCCGCA
>UCKU01000010.1 GCA_900473185.1 Hyphomicrobiales bacterium
AAAACGCAATGCCTGCCAGAAGCATGGTGGAAAAACGCAATGCAAGTCTCATTGGATACTTTCGGATCAGATTTCTTTAAATATGCCACGCTTTTTGAAAGCGCTGACTAAGCCTGTGAGGGCGAGAACGGCCGCAAGCAGCAATACCAGCACAATTGCGCGAGCTTGTTCCTGTTCCGTAATCGAGCCGACTGCGACCCTGTAAAACTCGGTTGCCAGCAGTGCGATAAAGGTTGACGACATCGTGGAATAGTCCTTCGCCACGACTCGTTTCAGATTGAACGCCATCCCCCTCGTCGACTCGTCAAAGGCGCTGAGCTTCAATCCCCATCGCGGGACATCTCGGCAATAGGCTTTGTAGGCGGCACCGAACTTATCATCGAGGAAAGCTTCTTCGGCGTAGACAATGCACTGGTAGATAAAGGCAAAGAGAGTGCATCCGACGGCGATCACGACCGGATTACCGTGGAAGACGAACAGTCCGACGTAGATCAGCATATTGCCGACGTATAGCGGATTTCTGCAGACGCCGAACATGCCCTCGGTGACAAGGTCATCGGCGTAGACACGCTTGTTCAAGCCGCCCCGCCTGATATAGGCATAGCCAATAACGCTCGCCCGCAAAATCAGCCCACTGAGCACGATGAGCAGGGCCAGCGCGTCCTTCGCCTGTTCAAGTGCAGGATTTCCCCACGGCGCGGTCGACGGCGGCCCGGTGACAAAGAGCGCTATGATGATCAGCGGGAAAGCCTGATTGCGATACTTGAAGAGGAACGTGCCAATCCTCAGCATGATGTCTTTCATGATGCTCACTTGATTGCGACGATCCCGCAGAAATTGTACCAGCGGAAGAAGACCTCTGTGCTCTTGAAGCCGACCTCACGAAGGAGCTGGATGTTTTCCTCCAAGCGGTAAGGAATAAGGACGTTTTCCAGCGCCTCCCGCTTCTTCGAGATCTCGATGGTGGAGTAACCGTTCCGTCGCTTGAAATCGTAATAGTGATCAATAAACAGGCGGTTGAATGTCGTGTCTTCACTGGTCAGCTTTTCAACCAGGAGCAGACACCCCTGGTCGTTGAGCCCGTCGTAAATTGTCCGCATGACCCGCTCGCGGTAGAGTGGACGAACAAACTGCAGCGTCAGCACCATCGTTACAACGCTTGCCTTCTCAATCGAGAAGCCGCGATGAAGGTCGACCGTGTGAAGATCGATTGAGCGGTTGGTTCCTGACTCCGCGATCTTTTCGGCAGCTTTCTTCAGCATCTCCGGAGCATTGTCGATCCCGACGAAATCGATGTGATTGTCGACTTCACGGTCCAGCGCCAGAAGGGTCGTGGCCGTGGAGCAGCCGATGTCATAGAGTTTCGACTGAGGCTGTGCGAAATCCCTGGCGAGCTCGCAAACCATCCGCTGCATTTCGCCATAAAAAGGTACCGATCTGCTGACCATATCGTCGAAAACATTCGCGACGGTCGAGTTGAATGAAAAGTCGGCAACGGAATTCTGTTCTTCGGCGAAAACTTCGTCTCGCGAATTAGTATGCAATATTAGACGGTTAGACTGTTCGGTCATATCCGCTCCAAGGTCGATGATTGGAAATTGGGCGCGTCTTTCCCCCCGCCCATAATGCGTCACAAAACTTTAACATCGAATCCTGACAATAGGCTGAAAGCGCGGCAGCGTTAGTGCCTGGAAGGGCGTCGGTGAGCGCACCAGCTTATGCGCCGGCTAACATTTCATGGGCGAGGAAGACTAACTGCTCCTGAAAGTTCCCGACGGGCACTACCCTGCAGCCATCATCACCTGTGTTCCAACTGGTTCATAACCTTCCGAGGCGGAATGACCTCCTTGAAGGGACACGAACCGGAGATCCCTACGATCCCCAACCAACTGCTTGTCCCCTCAGAGCGCTGAGCGAAGTCTTTACGCCCAGACTATGTCACGGTTCGCTGTGTTTCGCTCGACCAGAATCTAAACGTAGGTATCGGTCAAATAGACCTAGTCCTGATTCTCCAAGGCCTCCAACTGCGCGATCCTCGATTTTGAACCGACGCTCATCGGCATCTTGAGGAAACCCCGATGTCACACACGCAATCATCGTTGTACCACCGCGATCGGCGCGAGATCTCGTCGTCCCACTCGCGCGTTCTGACCGCGGCGAATTCGAATTGCCAAATCACTCTAACGGTGCCAATGGCATTCCCTTACGGTCCCGAACCAGGCCCATTAGGCGTGAACACGAGCACTCACAGTCCACGTCAACTACAACCGTTCATTGCGCTCTCGGCGGTTCTCCTTATCGCGATTGTCGCGTTCATTGCCGTTTCTTGGGCGGGAGCCCAGCTGATCGGAATGCTTCTCGCGCTATACCAATGACACAGGGATTGAACTCGTGTGAAATTGGCCGATGTCGTCAACGGCCCCGGATTCTCCGGCGATGGAGAGGTGTTTTTCAAACCTTTCCACACAAACGAAACAACACGGAATCGGCATGGCCCCCGCCATTTGCAGGTCTATCGTCGAATCCCGTGACGGAACAATATCGGCCGGAGCCAACCCGTTGTGCGGCCCTGCATTCCGCAGTGAGCCTGCCACTCACCCGCAAAACAAGGAACTCAAAGGAGTAAATATATGGAAGCGATCTACACAGCCAAGGTAACCGCCTCCGGTGGACGTCATGGCAAGATTAGGAGCGACGACGGCGTTCTCGACTTACAGCTGGCTATGCCGCAAGCTTTGGGCGGCAAAGGAGGCGCGACCAATCCTGAACAACTTTTCGCGGGAGGCTATGCCGCGTGCTTCGAAAACGCCCTTTTCCGGGCAGCACGGGAAAGCCGTCATCACATTCCCGACGGTGACATCGAGGTGGTTGGTGAAGTCGGGCTCAGCAAGACCGAGAGCGACACGTTCGCGCTGGCTGTTACCCTGCACATCACGATCGTAGGGATCGAACCGGGCCTGATCGACGAGCTTGTCGCTCGGGCTGACGCGATATGCCCATACTCGAACGCCATTCGCGGAAATGTTGAGGTTAGGAAGCTGGCCCACTCTGGGGTCTCGTAATCGAATATCCGATGCGAGAACAAGCGGCTCCCATCGGTCGACGGTTCCGGTTGGAAGCCGATCTTCGAAATCCTGACGAAGGAAGGGTTCCACGTTTCGATGGTCCAGGAACCCGAAAGCTCCTTCACCGATGACGTGGCGGCAACGAAGCGCGTCCGCGACATGTAGGACGGCCCTACACTGCTCGTTGGCCACAGTTATGGAGGCTCAATCATCACCGAAGCGGGCGTCCATCCGTCTGTCGTACGTCTGGTCTATGTCGCCGCCCATGCACCGGATGTCGGGGAAGACGAAGGATCGCTCGGCAAGAAGACGCCCAGCGTGCTCGCCAAGACGCCGGGCGCAATCAAGAAAACCCCGGATGGCTAAACCTATCTCGACCCCGACGAGTTTCCCAAACTGTTCGCTCCTGACCTGCCCCGCGAACAAGCTCTGTTCGGAGCACGTTCGCAAGTCCTGGCATCTGCCGAAGTGTTCACCCAACCACTTGACCGCGGCTGCGTGGAAAGCCAAACCAAGCTGGGCTGTCGTCGCCGGCAACGATCAGATCATCAATTCGGACCTGGAGCGTTGGTACTACAAGCGCGCCAAGAGCCACACGATCGAGATCAAGGGTGCGAGCCACTCGGTCTACGTGTCCCATCCGAAGGAAGTGGCGGCCGTCATCACGGAAGCCGCGCGAAAAGTTGAAACTGAGGCCATGGCGAGCGAAAAATAATAGCCGGCCCAAAAGGGCCGTTAGGCGGCAGCCCTCTATCCCGCAAACTCGGTCAACACCGACGGATCGCATCCACCTTCCAAATGCAGGAGTTTCGCATGCAGTGGCACAAGAACCGTGACGCCAGGGATCAACGCATCGAAGCGGGCCGCAAACTGTCAGCGGGAAAAATCGTCGAAGCCCAGGATGCCACTCGCCTGCTTGAGGCGGTCATCCGTAAAGGCGATCGCGTCTGCCTGGAAGGCGACTACCAGAAGGGTCGACCTGCTCAGCTCGGCCCTTCTGGCAGTAAATACGGAGCTAGACTTCTGAGCGGGATCGATGGAGCCAGCGTGTCCCGGTTGGATCAGGGGCTGGACAAGCTGGCGGCGCAGATTTCGCACACGGTCAGATGGGCGGACAACTTGCAGGACTGCGTCGAAAACGGCGCAATGACCCTCCTGGAACTTGGACCGGGCCGCGCGTTAAGTGAAATAGCTACCACGAGTTATCCGGACATCCCCAGCCGATCGCTTGACGATTTCAAGACGCTGGACGGGGCGCGGGCGTGGATTTCCAGGTGGACATCACGATAGGACAGCTGCTCCAGGATCTCTGTCGATTTATAGCGTTGGCATAGCAAATCCACACCAAAGTCCCTTTCGTTGCCTAAGGGGGGTGAAGGGCGAGCCGTCGAACAAGCATACATCGCGCCACTTGCCAGTCCAGACACCAGCCAGTTCCACATCATTCAGCCGCAGGTGATGCAATAGAAGAGGCTATCGGGAACGGCCAGTATATCGCGCAGAAGCCGGAAGAGGTCGCCGCCGCCGTACCCGATAGCGACAAGACCTTGAAGATCGAGGCCCTCATTCCCCGTTTACAGATCGATGCCACTTATTCCGACAGGCCCTGTTACCTGGCGCCCGACAAGATGGGCAAGGCCGGCGGAGGGAGGTTCAGTCGAAAAAGCCCGCATCCTCTTCCCTGAGATATCTCCTGGCCCCTTCAGCGTCGATATCAAGGCCCAGCCCCGGCGCTTCCAGCAGGTCCACCATGCTGTCCTTCACGATCTGCGGCGGCAAGCCGATTACCAGATCCTCCCACCAAGGGTCGGAGGCGCTCGGATATTCGAAGGCGACGTAGTTTGCCGGCAATGTGGCGCAGACATTGATCAACGCGCCGAGGCCCAGCAGGCCGTTGGCTGTGCCGTGCGGTGCCATCAGGATTGAGTGCATGTAGGCGTGCTCGGCGACCCATTTAAGCTCGGCAATGCCGCCAATGTCGGCTGGATCGGGGCCGATGACACGTACCGCCTGCGTCTCGATCAGTTCCTTGAAATTGTGCCGCAGGTAAATCTGCTCGCCCGTGTGGATTGGCGTCGAGGTGGAGGTGGTCAGTTCCCGATAGGCCTGCGGATTGACCCACGGCACGTAGTCGCCAGTCAGCATGTCCTCAAGCCACATCAAATTGTACTTCTCGACCGCGCGAGCGAACTTGATCGCATCGGGCAGCATCCAGCCCGGGCCGCAGTCGAGCGCCAGGCTGACTTTGTCGCCCAACACTTCCTTCATCGCGATCACGCAGTCGAGCATGTGATTGAAACCGCGCTCGCTGATCACGCCCTGATCCATGGCACCGTGATAGCCGGCCTTCTTCTGCGTCACGCCGTAGTGGAAGCCCTCGATGGTGTCCTTCATGTTGGAGTGGAACGAGATTCCTTGCTTGACCATGAAGAAGTTCTGCGGCTGCTCCATCATCCATTTGACGTCAGCGGCGTAATCCTCCGGCCGATCGCCCGTGCGTTTCTGGCGAATCGAGCCGTTGTAGACGCGCACCTTGTCTCGCACCTTGCCGCCGAGCAGCTTATAGGCGGGCACACTCGCGGCCTCGCCGGCAATATCCCACAGCGCATGCTCAATAGCGCTCACCGCCGCGCCGTACGGCTTGAAAGAGCCGCGTTGGCGGATCTTCAGCATGACTCTCTCGACGTCGGTCGGGTCCTCGCCGATCAACGCCTCGCGGAAATGCAGCACAAACGGCTTGAGGTAGGACTTGGTGAACTCGACTTCGCCCAAACCATACAGGCCCTCGTCGGTTACGATGCGAACGATCGGGTGTTTCCCGATGACGGCGCAGCGGAGATCGGTGATCTTCATCTTCTTTCCTTTTCGCCTCAGCTCCAGGTGCGATCCCAGGAATACTCGTCGTCCCAGTGATCCGTAGGCTGCCAAATGCCGGTGACACCCGGCTGCAGATGCTGCGAGATCACCTCGTCGACGACGTCGTCGATCCCGAGGCCCGGCTTGTCCGAAACAGTGATAAAGCCGTTCTTCACCAGCGGCTTGGGAAGGCCCGTGACGATATCGTCCCACCAGTCCACATCGGCGGAATGGTATTCGAGCGCCATGAAATTTTCGGTCGCGGTCGCGACATGTGCGGCGGCCACTGCGGCGATCGGACTTTCTGCCATGTGAATGGCCATGGCGACCCCACGGTCCTGCGCCCTGTCGCCGATCTTCTTGGTCTCGAGGATGCCCCCACTGGTCAGCAGGTCTGGGTGGATAACGGAGACGCCGCCGCTGTTGAGCAGAGGCTCAAAGCCCTCCTTGAGGTATATGTCCTCGCCGGTGCATATCGGCACCGTGGTGGCGTCCTGCAGTTGTCGGTATTGGTCGGTGTACTGCCAGGGGATCACATCCTCGAGCCAGGCTGGCACGTATTTTTCAATGCGCCTTGCAAGGCGAATGCCGTTCTGCATGGAGATGTGGCCGATGTGGTCGATCGCAAGCGGCACATCCATGCCGATGACCTCACGAACCTCGGCGATGTATTGCTCAAGCAGGTCGAGGCCCTTGTCGGAAAAATGCAGGCCGGTAAACGGGTGCGGGACGTTATGCAAATCGTATGCAGCGTTGCGGAGACGCCGCTCTTCAATGGTCTTCAGCGGCCCACGACTGGGTCCGTCGCGGTATCCTTCGAGTGAGCCGGCAGGAAACACGACCGCACCGGGCACATCCGCAATCTGCATCAATCCCAAATCCATCTTGAGGAAGGTGAAGCCGAGCTCCATGCGCTGCTTGAGGCGCTTTCCCGTCTCGGTCCCGCTCGGCACGGTAGCGTCGGTATCGCAGTAGACGCGCACTTTCTCCCGAAACCGGCCGCCGAGCATCTGGTAGATGGGGACGCCATAGGCCTTGCCGGCAAGATCCCACAACGCGATTTCGACCGCCGATACGCCGCCGCCTTGCCGGCCGTGCCCGCCGAACTGCTTGATCCGGCGAAACAGGCGGTCGATGTCGCAAGGGTTCTCGCCAAGCAACCGGCTCTTCAGCATCAGTGCGTAGGTGGCGCTGGCGCCATCGCGCACCTCGCCAAGCCCGACGATGCCCTGGTTGGTGTAAATCTTAAGCAGCACTGAGGTAAACGGCGCGCCGACAATTTCGGCCACCCGCATGTCGGTGATGCGAAGGTCGGACGGCTTGGAATGCGTGTTCACCCGATTGAGCGCCTCGTCGGCTCCATGTGCCTCTGGCATGATTTATCCTCGTTCTGGGGGGAGCTCGTCGTCGCGCACGCTGAGGCGGCGTAGAGCGTTGCTAGCTAGTCGAGCTCTATCTCGTGATTTTGAAGGTAGTCGCGGTTCATTTCGACGCCGAGACCAGGCTTGGGCGTAAGCTTGAGGCTGCCGTTCGAAACATCGAGTGGTCTGTCGATGAGGTGATCGTATTTGCCCAAATTCCACTCTGAGGTTTCAAGTTTGTAGAAATTGGGAACGGTCATCATCACCTGCGCTCCCGCAACGACGTTGATCGGCCCTGCAGCGTCATGCGGTGAGACCGGGATGTAATAGGCTTCGCAGAGCGCGGAAATCTTCTTGAGTTCGGTAATGCCGCCGGTCCAAGTGACGTCAGGCATGATGTAGTCAGCGAGCCTGTTTTCGAGCACCGGCACGAAATCCCACTTCGTGTGGCCACGCTCGCCCCACGAGATAGCAGCGTTGACCTTCTCACGGACCTGCCTGAGAGCGTTGAGGCTCTCCGGTGGACAGGGCTCCTCGAACCAGTCGATCTGACCAGCTTCCTCAAGGCTCCGACAAAGGCGAATGGCGGTGGGAACGTCGAAGCGGCCATGCGCATCGATGAGGATGTCGACATCCGCGCCCGCCGTTTCGCGGATCAGAGCTGTCAGTTCGGCGGCTTCGCGCTCATCCTTGCGGGTCATGCTGCCATCGAGATAGCCGTCCCGCTGCTCGCGAGCCTGTCCGCCGGCGGTGCGACCCTGCTGGGGAAAAGGATCGAACTTGAGCGCGGTGTGGCCCGAGTCGACGATGTCTCGAATTTCCTGGACCACAGCCTCCTTGCTGGTAAACTTGCGCTGGTTGGGATGGGTGTAGAGCGAAATTTCATCGCGTACCGGTCCGCCCAACAGCTCGTAAATCGGATTGCCAAGGACTTTGCCGCGGATGTCCCAGAGGGCGATATCGATGGCGCTTACGCATTCGACGGCCGCACCGCGACTGCCCATATAAGTGAAGCTACGGAATATCTTGTGCCATAGATACTCGATCCGCGCCGGGTCCTCGCCTGTCAAAGCGGCACCGATCTGGCGAAGGATCGTGCAGAGGGCGCGATTGGCAAGCCTTGTCGTGGTGGTGATCTCTCCCCAGCCGCTCACCCCCTCGTCAGTCGTCACTTCGACGAACAGGAACTCTCCCCAATAGGAAGCATCGGATCTGATTAACCACGGCCGAACGCTGGTGATTTTCATCTCAACTGCCTTTAACTGAAGTGGTCGGGATAACGATATTCAGGTTGTGGATTCTATCCTGCTCGGGCGGCATTACGCGCACGCATGTGCTCGAGGATGTGCCGGCCGGAACCCTCAACATGGCGTGCAATGAGTTCGGCCGCCTCGTTCGCATGTCCCGCTTTTACATGCGCGATGAGCTCGCGATGCTCGCTAAGGATTGCGGCACGCCGGGCGAGCGTGAAGTCGAAACGCCGACTTACGGCTCGAAGCACTTCGCGATGCTTCCACCAAAGCTCGGCGGCATGGCGGTTGTAGTGCTTCTGGTACATTACCGTGTGAAAGGCGGTGTCCAGTTCGCTGTGCCGGAACGGGTCGGCGAAGTTGTTCTCTTCAATCAGGCCTTGGATGCGTTCGAGTTCAGCAATGTCCTCGACGGTGGCCATATTCACGAACCATTTCGTCAGTGCCGGCTCGATCAAGACCCCGATCTCATAGATGTCCCTAACGAAATCCTGATCGATGGGCCGGACGCGCGCTCCGCGGTTGGGAAAGAAGGTAACAAAGCCCTCCCCGCGCAACAGTTGCAGAGCCTCGCGCACGGGGTTGGTCGAGGTGCCGTGGCGCCGGGCGAGATCGGTGACAACGAGCCGCTCGTTGGCAGCGAGCCGCCCTTCGATGATGTCATCCCTGATCAGTTGATAAAGCGAGGCGCCCTCACTGGAGGCCCCGATAGCGTCGATGCCTTCGGGTGGCTGTGCTTTAAAATCGCTCGTTTCGGCCAAAATTGTCCCCAATGAATACACACATTGTTCGGATATCATGCGAAGCTTCTCCAAACAATGTACGATTTCTTTGATTGACAGGCAATCTACGATCTGAAAACGTATGATCAGGTCGAAGGGATACATTAGGGGAAATCCCGCGGCCGGGGAGAAAGACCGCTCGCCTCGACGCAGAGCGGCATGGGAGAAAACCTGGGAGGTTACCTATGACGAGGATTTCACTCGGCCGCGCCATCCTGCGCGGCACTGTCTCGACTGCTTTGATGGTATCGTTGATGTCCGTGTCTGCGACGGGTGCCCCGGTCGACCTGAGCAAGTGGTCGCCGGAATACGTTCGCTCCATCGCCGGCACACAAGATTTTGACACGGCCGGCGATTGCGCCAAGGTCACTCCGCTCGACTACAAGGGGCGACTGACTTTCTGGTATCAGGGCGTCTTCGAGGGCGACCCCGACCTCCTGCGCCAGTATTACAAGGACTTCTTCGAGACCTTCCGCAAAACCTATCCGAACATCCAGCTCGAGGAACAAGCCCTCACCTATAACGACCTTCTGGACAAGTTCCGGACCGCACTCCTTGGCAATGCAGCGCCGATGGCGGTCCGCCTGCAAATCCTTGGTGGTACCGAGTTCGCCGCAAAGGGCTATTTGCAGCCGCTCAAACCAGAAGATGTCGGGTATTCGACCGAGGATTTCTGGCCTGGCGCAATGAAGGCTGTAACCTGGGACGGAGTGACCTACGGCATTCCAACCAACAACGAGACGATGGCGTTCATCTGGAACGCAGACATCTTCAAGCGTGCAGGCCTCGATCCGGAAAAGGCTCCGGCAACCTGGGACGACGTCGTAAAAGATTCCAAGCAGATCCACGACAGGCTCGGCATTGCCGGTTACGGCCTCGTGGCGCGCAAGAATGCGGGCAATACGCCGTACCGTTTCATGCCGCAACTGTGGGCCTATGGCGGCGGCGTCTTCGACGAAGCTACCGCCAACCCAACCTATAAAGAGGTCGAACTCAATAGCCCGCAGAGCAAGGCGGCATTGCAAGCCTCCTACGATATGTATGTTCGCGACAAGTCGGTTCCGGTTTCGGCACTCACCAACCAGCAGGCCGACAATCAGCCCCTCTTCCTTGCTGGCCAGCTCGGCATGATGATCTCGCATCCGTCCGACTACAACGTCATGCTCGACCTGCAGAAGAAGACGACGGGCAGCGACAAGGAAAAAGCGCAGACCGTCATCGACAACATGCGCTACGGCCTGATTCCGACCGGCCCCGACGGCAAGCGTGCCGTCGTGTTTGGTGGCTCCAACATTCACATCCTGAAGCCCGAATATGTCGAGGGCGGCAAGGTAGACGAGCCGGCTGCAAAGGCTATCATCTGCATGTGGACGAGCCCCGAATGGTCGCTGAAGATGGCCTATGCCGGCTCGAATCCGGGAAACCTTAACGGCTTCAAGACCAAGTGGATGAAGGAACGTCTTGATAACATCAAGTTCCTTGATGTCACGACCTCGATGCTGCCATACGGCATCCCCTTCCCGGCGCTGCCACAGTCTCCCGAGATCATGAATATTATCGTCCCGGACATGCTGCAGAATGCCCTGACCGGAGCCATGACTGTCGACCAAGCAGCGGACGACGCAGCCAAGAAGGTAAAAGACCTGACGGACGGTGGACTCTAGTCCAGGCTTGCCGATCTGACCGGCTGCGCCTCGATCGCGGCCGGTTTCTTCCGAAGAATAGGGGCAGGGCACAGTGACGATCTTGACTGGCAAGGCCGAGGTTCGCCGAAGACTGCACCCCGATAGGTCCGGCGTGCTGCGAAAGATCTGGGAGCATCGCGCTGACTACGCGTATGTGCTTCCTGCGATCGCCGTGATGCTCATCGTCATAGCCTACCCTATCTACTACACGATCGAGCTGTCGTTCTTTAATACACCACCTGGCCTTCAGCTCAGGGACAAGATTTTCGTCGGCTTCGACAACTACATCGCCATTCTCACAAGTCCGGTGTTCTGGACGGTCACCTCGAACACTCTTATCTGGACACTGGCATCCACTTTTATCTCATTTATTCTGGGATTTGCCTGTGCCCTGGCGCTCCACCGCGACTTTATCGGCCGCGGCATCCTGCGGGCCATCCTGATCATTCCCTGGGTCATCAGCGCGGTCGCCGCGTCCTATATCTGGAAGTGGATCTACCATTCGGACTTTGGGATCATTGGCGCGGTGCTGGTCGGCCTCGGGTTGACCGACCGGCCGCCCAATTTCATCGACAGCGTCAGCACGGTGCTGCCCTCGCTGATCGTCGTCAATATCTGGCGAGAGTTTCCGTTTGCCATGATCATGATGATGGCCGGGCTGCAGACGGTTCCCGATCAGTTGCTGCGCGCAGCAAAGGTCGACGGAGCCAATGCGTGGCAGCGGTTCTGGCACGTCACCTTTCCGCACTTGAGAAACGTCTCGACGGTGACGATCCTTCTCTTGGCAGTGGCCAACTTCAATTCTTTCATCATCCCCTGGATCATGACCGGCGGTGGGCCGTCGAACGCATCGCATATCTGGATCACCCATATTTATGAGCTCGCCTTCGGCCGCCAGCGCTGGGGCGTGGCATCAGCCTATTCGGTGCTGCTGTTCCTGATCCTGATGTCGCTCGGCTATTTCTACGTCCGTGCGCTAAGCGGCAATGAACGGAAGGATGGAAACGAATGAGCGCGATTGCCGAGACTGCTCGTCGAAGCCAGGCGCGTCGCCGTACCCGCATCGATGGATGGCGGTGGAGCGGACGCATCTTCCTCGTGTTCATGCTGCTTTATACCGCCTTGCCGATGATCTGGATGCTGATCACCTCGATCAAGTCCGGCTTCGCGGCCATGCAATTCCCACCGCAATGGTGGCCGGACCAACCCACCCTTGCCAGCTACCAGAAGTTGCTCGATCCGCAAAACAGCGTCGGCCAGGATTTCCTCCGCTTCTTCTGGAACAGCCTTTTCGTCTCCACCACCACGACCATCCTTTCGGTGATCGTGGCAGTTCCTGCGGCCTACGCGTTTTCGCGCTTCACCTTCCCCGGCCGGAACTTTCTGTTCTTCGCCGTCCTGCTTCGCAACATGTTCCCGGCAGTGATCTTTCTCGTGCCGCTCTTCATCCTGATGCGCGCGATCGGGCTGGTGAACACGCATGGGTCGCTCATCCTCACCTACCTCACATTCGGCCTGCCGTTGGCAATCTGGCTGCTCAAGGGCTTCTACGACAACATCCCGGTGCAACTCGAGCAGGCCGCACGCATCGACGGGGCAACGCGGTTCCAGGCCTTTGTCCTGATCGTGATGCCGCTCTCGGCGCCAGGAATCATAGCCACGGCGATCTATTCCTTCATCGGCGCGTGGAACGAGTACATCTACGCCTACACCTTCCTCTCCAAGAACGAGCAGTTGACACTGCCGGTCGGCATCCAGCGCTTCTTCTCGGAAAATACAACGGACTTTCCGGGCCTGATGGCGGCCAGCTTCATGATGAGCGTGCCCGTCGTGGTCCTTTTCCTCGTTCTGCAACGATACTTCGTACGCGCCCTTACAGAAGGCGCAGTCAAGCACTAAGGGAGTTGCCGGTGGCCCACGTGGTCCTCAAAGATCTGGTCAAGACCTATGGCAGCTTCAAAGCTGTCAACAATGTTTCGCTGACGGTCAACGATGGCGAATTCGTTGCCCTCGTTGGCCCCTCAGGCTGCGGCAAGACAACCACACTCAATCTTGTGGCCGGGCTCATCCCCATCACAGCAGGCGACATCGTCATCGGCGACCGAGTAGTCAACGACCTCGACCCGAAGGACAGGGACATCGCAATGGTGTTCCAAAACTACGCGCTCTATCCGCAGAAATCGGTCTACAAGAATCTGGCGTTCCCGCTGCAGATGCGCAAACTGCCAAGGGACGAGATCGACAAAAAGGTCAGGGAAGCAGCGCGCGTGCTCGACATGACGCAGCTGCTCGAGCGCAAGCCGCGCGAACTTTCGGGCGGGCAACAGCAGCGCGTGGCGCTGGGCCGTGCGCTCGTTCGCGATCCTGCGGTCTTTCTGATGGATGAGCCACTCTCCAACCTCGACGCAAAGCTGCGCGTGCAGATGCGCTCGGAGATCAAGCGTTTCCACCAGGATCTCAAGGCGACCATCATCTACGTGACGCACGACCAGCTCGAAGCGGTAACCATGGCCGACAGGATGGCGGTGATGAACGGCGGCTACCTGCAGCAATACGATACTCCGGCACAGGTTTTTGCCCATCCGGTGAACATGTTCGTCGCCAGCTTCGTCGGCAGCCCGGCGATGAGCCTCGTTCCGCTGGAGGCGTCAACGGCAAACGGCAATACCGTGCTGACGAGCGCGGAGGGCTGGCGCCTCGAGCTCTCGCCACAAAACGCTCAGAAGGTCGCAAGGGCAACAACCAAGAAAGTCGTGCTCGGCGCACGTCACTCGACGATCAGGCTGCATAAGAGTGCGATACCTGGAAGCGTCCCTGCCAAGGCCTACACGGTGGAGCCGACCGGAGACGTCACTTTCGTGCAGGCGTTTCTCTCCGGCGCCATCGTCAACGTCAGCGTGCCGCCGACCATTGCCGTGGCGCCCGACGAACAAATTTGGCTCGAGTTCGATCAGGAGCGGATGCATCTTTTCGACGGCGAAACAGAAATAGCGCTCAAGGCCAACTAAGACCGAGCGGATGCGTGTGAAACGAGGGCGTGGATGACTTCGAAGCTTAAGATCACGGCGATCAAGCCCTATCCAGTATGGGTAGGGACGCGCAATCAGATGCTAGTCAAGGTCGAGACCGACGATGGCATCTTCGGCTGGGGCGAGAGCGGCCTGAGCGGGCGCGAGAAGGCCGTGGCCGGCGCAATCGAGCATTATCGCGAATTTCTCATCGGCCGCGACCCGATGCAGATTGGTCGGATCTGGCAAGAAGTTTATCGCAGCCAATACTTCGAAGGCGGGCGGGTTCTGCAGGCGGCGATTTCGGCCATCGACATTGCCCTTCACGACATCAAGGGCAAGGCGCTGGGGGTGCCGGCCTACGATCTGTTGGGCGGCAAGCAGCGCGACCGCATTCCGACCTTCGCCTCGACCGGTGACGAGGCCGAGGGCGATGTTGCCATCGAACGGGCCCGCGAACTACGCGCCCAAGGGTGGCAGGCGATCCGCTTCTTCCCCATCGGGCAAAGCAGCAGGGATATCTTTGAGCCGCGAGAGTCGATCGGGCCTACCGCACGAATGCTGAACAAGGCGCGTGAAGCGCTGGACGACGACGTCGTCCTCGGCATCGATTATCATCATCGGCTCTCGGTGGCGGAGGCGGCGAGCTTCTGCAACAAGCTCGACCGGGGCGTGCTTGATTTCCTCGAGGAGCCGATACGAGACGAAACGCCGGAGGCTTACCAATCCCTGCGCATGATGACCGACATCCCTTTCGCCATAGGCGAGGAATTTGCCAGCAAGTGGCAATTCCTGCCCTACATCGAGCGTGGCATCCATCAATTCAACCGGCTCGATGTTTGCAATGTGGGCGGGCTCACCGAGGCGATGAAGGTCGCGGGCTGGAGCGAGGCGCACTATGTGGACCTGATGCCGCACAATCCCCTCGGCCCAATCTGCACGGCCGCGACCATCCATCTCGCTGCCGCGGTGGCGAATTTCGCCTGGCTCGAGACAAGGGCGCCCGAAGCAAAGCTGGGGTTCGATAATTCCGACTTCTTCCCCGTGCAACCACGGCTAGACGGCCCCGACTATCCGGTCACTGATCTGCCGGGGCTCGGCGTCGAGGTCAACGAAGAGGCGATCAAGGCGGAGAGCTTTCGTTTCTGGGAAGCGCCTCATCTGAAGCGCCGCGACGGTTCTGTGACAAACTGGTAGTTTCATCCACCGGAGCTTAGAATGACACATACGCCCGACATTACGCGACCGCCCAAAGAGCTGATCGACGCGCTGAAGGAGATCGGCGCCGCAACCGTTGCCGGCACGCTTGGCCACATGGGCTTCCGTAATCCGCACATGGTCGGTCCCGTGGCGCAGAATCATGGGAAATCGATCGTCGGTCCGGCCCTGACGCTTCAATTCCTGCCCCAGCGGCCGGACCTCTTCACCGAGGGAGAATATGCAGATCCGGAGACGCAGTTGCACCGCCATGTGCTTTATCACGCGCAAGAGGGCGATGTGGTCGTGGTCGACGCGCGCGGCGACATGAGCTCGGGCGTCTTCGGCGATATGATGTCGACCTATTTCAAAGGACGAGGCGGCGCTGGCATCGTGATTGATGGCTGCATGCGCGATCGGCCCAATGTCGAGAAGCTGAATCTACCTTTATGGCTACGTGGTTGGACGCCCAATTATCATGTGCAAACTGGCATCTATCCCAACGCCGTCAATGTTCCGATTGCCTGCGGCGGTGTTACGGTGATCCCCGGAGACATCATCGTCGCCGACGATGACGGGGTGGTGGTGCTTCCAGTCGCAATGGCCGCGAAGGTCATCGAAGAATCGCAAAAGCATCACGATTGGGAGGAGTTCTCGCGCGTGAAGCTTATGGGAGGCGGGTCGTTGCAGCGCTACTATCCGCTGCATGACGATGCGCGCGGAGAGTACGAAGAGTGGCGCAAAACAAACCGCTTGGGAACAACTTAGCCAATGGATTATCTAGGCGGGCGGCGAATTTTCTGGGGTATCGCCGGCGTCTACACAAAAAGCACACAGTCGAATTTCGCCACCCAGATTTCCTGCCGCCTCTTCAGGTCATGGCACACATCGTCCAGGAAGTCCCGTCGCTCAGGATCGTCGACGATGCCCTGTGAAAAAAGGTAAAGAAGCGACAGGTGGCCATCTCAATCGGCACACGTGCCGAGGATCGGTGTCATGAGCTTCACGTGCGCATCAATCCGCTCGAGCACCTTTTGAGGAACGACCACGCTCTGGCAGAGACCACCAAAACTGGTTGACGCGTTCAACGGTTGCGGTCACCGTTTTAAGCACGGCAGCTTCCAGCAGGCGTGCTGGATTGGCGAAGGCCTTGCATCGCTGGACGTTTATCGCCTTGAAAGAGCGCTCTCCTGCAAGCGACAGCGCCATGGCATCCACAGGGATATATGGAGCGGTCGAGAGCACGTCGTAAACAGAAGCTAGTGCCGGCTTGTTATCCGCACCGTAATAGATCAGCGACCAGTTCTTGAGATGCATGTCGCCATTGCCAGTGATAGCGGCCATAGCCAGCCGGCGGACGAATTCGAGCGTGGCCACGGACGAGACGGCAACACCAAGTGGCAGCCCGGCTGAAGCTCTCTGATATCCGAAGATGTTTCGTCCAGGGGACCACGAACCCGGCATAGCAGGTGTACGTCCGCGTCTTGAAGCGGTCCATTCCGTGCTCGCCTACAAGAGCCAGGCCCACCTCACTACGGCGCATTTTTATCGTGCTCGCGTGGCGGCCAATTTGCTAAACTGCCTGTGTTTGTCCCTCTGTCCGCCGATACGTTTCGCCGCTCACCACGAACCGCCATGCGATCCGGGCGATCTTGTTGGCGAGCGCTACGGCAACCAACTTCGGTCTCTTCCGTTTCAGGAGTTCGGTGAGCCATTGGGAAGGATGTCTGCTCCGTCTTGCTCTGACATGCCGAAGAGCAGCAGTTGCGCCAACATCCAATATGCTCCTCAGCATCTCGTCGCCAGCTCGGATGATTCCCCAGCGTTGACGCCTGCGCTCACGCGGGCCGTACGTTCCTCACCCGGCCGGTTGTCGGTGACACTGCGGCTAATGCTAAAATGTAGAAAACCTTGATGGCGTTGACAAAAATCTCTTTGCGGAAATATTTTATCGTTACCTCGGTAAATATATCTGGCTTTTCCAGCATTTTTATTGAATATCCAATCTCGGCAAGGCTTCTGGCGTCGTTCAATACTGCATATCTCAGGTGGTTGGGATGTCGGTTCACATACGCAGCAAGGCCATATACGTGTTCACGGATGCGCGAATGCTTCCGGCAGCCTGCTGTGCGCTTCTATCTGTCGAACGCAACAGTCAAAAGGACGATATCAAGCTGATCCTTGTCGGCATCGATTTGCCTGAGGACCAGAAAGCTCAGGTTGCGACCTTCAACGCCGTCAACCGCATCGATATCGACGTCATCGATTTCACCTTTCCCATTGATACGCCCGAGACGGAAGGCCGCTGGCACAAGTCGACGCTTGCGCGCCTCTATCTCGACAAGCTGATGGGAGAGGAGCTGGAGCGCGTTCTTTACCTTGATGCGGATATATTGGCCGTCGGCAATGTCGATCCACTCTTCGATGTCGATCTCAACGGCAAGGCGATCGGTGCGGTTGACGACTACCTCATTGCCTTCCCCGACAAGATCGGACGGCTGGAGCGGGAACTCGGCCTCACCCCGGGGGCGGGATATTTCAATGCCGGCGTCTTTCTCATGGATTGCGCCGCCATCCGAGCCGGCGGCTTTTTCGAGATGGCACGTTCGCTGCTCAGATCAGGGCAATGCTTTGCCTCCAACGACCAGGATATTCTCAATATTGTCTTTCGCGGGACGTGGCAAAGGCTGGACAACCGGTGGAACGTCCAGACCGGGATCATGCCGTATATCCGTAATGCTGTGCTCCTGCATTTCACCGGACGTCGCAAGCCGTGGCATTTTTCGGTGCAGGCTGGGCAGTCGGTCTATGCCGAGATCTATTCGAACATGCTTTCGAAAACGCCGTGGTCGGGATTTGTCAGCCAGCGCAGCGGCTTCCGAAAAGCTTCCGACTATCTCCTGGCGCTCGGCAAGCGCGCCGGCGCGACGAACCGCTCCCAACGACTGAAGGCACATTTTGGCGCGAGCGAGGTCCCGAGGGCTGGAAGGAACCCCGGATCTGAAAATTCCGGAAGCGACGTCTTTCATACGCAGGGCGCCGATGCCTGGCGCGCATTCTTCAATCGCTATTCGCACATTATTCTGGTCGCCAATAGCGAGGCGCTCGATCCGCGGTCGATGCGGACGGAGTTTCCCGGCGATGCGTTGTTCGTCTTCTTTAACAAGGTCTACAAGGTTCTCGACGACAGTTTCCCCGGGCATGCCATTCTTGTGGCGCGCAGCGGCATGATGGGCGCCAATATCGTCCATCGGCGGGAGGTGGACGAGGTCCTAAAATTCTTCACTTCGGACAAGTTCCTCGGCGTTCTGAATATCCGTACGGCACCCGAAGAGCGCTTCAGCCCCGTGGGCGCATTCAACGGAGCGACAGTCATGCACAGCGATCTCGAGATGCTGATGTCCGGGCACTATCCGCCGGACAAGATCCCGACGAGCGGCTTTGCGCTGGTTGCGTGGATGCGGGAGCTTCAGCTGACACCAAAGATCGTGCTCGCCGGATTTTCCGGGAAACGGAGTGCGCGCTGGAAGGTTTTCGACGTTCATGACTGGACATTCGAGCGGACCTTTTTCAAGCTTCTGGCGCGAAGAGGTATCATCACCAGCGCCGAACATGCCGGGCCGTCACGCTTCGATCTTCTGACCCGGCATTTTCCGGATGCGAAAAGCGAGGAGATCCAAGCGGCGATCAACGATGCACTCTCCACGCGGCTCGATCATGCGCTGAGCCTCATCGACGGCCTGATGTCACTAACCAAATGGCAGCGGGCGCTTGATCAGGCCTTCCGCAAGGCACGGCCAAAGACCCGCAAGCAACGCGCGCTCGACCGCCAAAAGAAGCAAGCTTCCTGAAGGCAACACATAATTCGTCCCAAGGAGAAATTGATATGACCGATATCGTCAACATCTATGTTGGTTTTGATTCAAAGGAAGTTGTCGCCCATCACGTGCTATCGCAAAGCATTCTGGAAAAGTCGAGCGTGCCGGTGAGAATCACGCCGATCTACCTGCACAATATCGAAAGCACGTTTACGCGTGAACGCAACGCCCTTCAGTCGACCGAGTTCTCCTTCTCGCGCTTCCTGACGCCCTATCTCAGTCAGTATGAGGGATGGAGCCTGTTCATGGATTGCGACATGCTTGCGCGCACGGATATTGCCGAGCTCTGGGCGCAGCGCGATGAGCGCTATTCCGTCATGTGCGTGAAGCACGATTACCAGCCCAAGGTCGAAACGAAGTTTCTCGGCCAGGTGCAGACGAAATACGAAAAGAAGAATTGGTCGAGCCTGATCCTCTTCAACAACGCGAAATGCAGGGCGCTGACGCCTGATTATGTCAACACCGCAACCGGGCTGCAGTTGCACCAGTTCAAGTGGCTCGACGGCGACGATCTGATCGGCGAGTTACCGATCACCTGGAACTATCTCGTCAACGAATATGACAAGCGCGATGACGCGAAGATCGTGCATTTCACAGATGGCGGACCCTATTTCGACGAATACAGGAACGACGATTACGCCGAGGAATGGTTCGCGACACGCGAACGCATGTTATACGTCCAGCAGCGTGGCTGACCGGCATGCAGGGCGCATGGGGCGCTTACCGAAGGCCAGCCTCCAAAAAAGGAGTAACTTCGGGGCGAGCAGGCCGAGTGACCTTGCCCCCATCAAGTTTATCCAATTTTGTGTTCTCTCCAGCGGCCTGCCTAACGGAATGTCCTCCGACTTTCGTTTGAAATACCCATGGCGTGAAACCTGGCCTGGGGAAGGCGATCAGGATTTCGCGGGCTAAGACGGCCTGGACATCGTCGCTCGAATTCAGCTCGACACTACGACTAGCGGCAAAAGGAACTGGTGGCGCTGTAGGGCGGATTTGCGTTCGAGGTGGGCACAGAGCCATGCCGCAGCAAGGCTGCGCTGAGACCGTGTGAGGCCTCCTCAGCGGCGAGCGGCGAGGATCATTACGACAAGCTGAAGGAACGTCACAGTCGATGACGGCCGTCGACGGCGATAGGAGGGCGCACCATACTTCAGGTACCGAAGCCCATTGCTGCGCGCGAAACTTGGAGACGCGCCGAATCATCTTTGATGACGCATCGGCCGCCCCACACCAGCCTGACGATGCAGGGTTGCAGGTTGTAAACTTTTCGCGGAAGATGCGTGGCGACATATGAGCGAGCGTGGAGGTTTAATCGTGAACGATGGAAACCCCTTTATTGAAGTTGTGCTGGATGGCTTAGTCGCAGTCGTTATCTTCCTCAGTGCGGCAACCGTAATCGCGATGGCAGCAGCATTTGCCTCTCTGATCAGTCATGTTGCTGGAATTGTGCACGAGGCAGGCGCGACAGGCTCGCTGTTTGCAACGTCTGGTATTCTTTTACTGTCAACTGCCTTGTTGGTTCTTGCCTCAATAGCGGCTCAACGTCTCAGCTTCGGCTGATGCCGGCTGAAAAGCCGCGAATGTTACCCAAGCCGAGTTGGGCCAGCGGATCGGTCAGCGCCCGGCGCCTCCGTCGCCCATAATCCGATCAGCAATCTGCGGCTCGGCAGCGGCGTTATGTCATTCCGAAAACAGCGCGACCGCGGCATCAACATCTGCCGGGGTACGGACGAGGCGATTGCCGACGATGCGATCAACATGTGGTCCGTCGCCAAGATGGCGGGTCTGATCCACAATATCGGCGGCCCCGATTACACGCGCTGGCCGGCCGCTTCCGAAATACTCGAATGCCTCTTCCAGGGCGGCGCACGGGCGATCCGGCGCGGCGAAAGCCTCGGAAGCGTTGAGCCAGGCAAGCTCGCCGACCTTGCGCTCGTCAATCTCGACAGCGCCGCCTTCATGCCGCTGAACGATGTCCAGCGCCAGATGGTCTATTGCGAAAACGGCAGTTCGGTACGCCTCACCATCGCTGCCGGACGCGTCGTCTACAACGGCGAGCGGCTGACCACCATCGACCAAGCCGCCATTCGGGCCGAGGCGCGGGCGATTTTCCGCGAGCGACAGAGCGCATGGGCCGCTGGGCGCCTCGAAGCGGACCGGTGGCTGCCTTACTACCAGCAGATGGTTTCCAAGGCATCGGCCCGCGATATTTACATGAACCGCTGGCTCGGCTACGCCAGCGAGCGTTGATTGGGAGACTGCCATGCTGCCCAGCCACGGCCGATATGAATTATCACCGATCACCGAACGCCCCAGGATTGGCGCCAGTTTGAACAGGAAGCGATCGGCCTCGGCCGGGATGTGGTCCTCTTTGGTTAAGAGCTTTATTCCGTCCGCCAGAGGCTGCAGCAGCCCGCGCCACCCGACACGCGTCCGCCCCATCGCTGCTGGATGTGCCCGGCGATCTTGCGTTCCAGCCAGGTTAGCGGCAACGGCAACAGCAGCAGGATCGCAACCAGAAACGCGACCTTGAAGACTATTAGGCCAAGGGCGACGATAAGTTCCATGATCCGCGGCCACTTATTCATCGGGTCGAGACGTGTGACCGGACTCTGGCTCCGGCTATACGCCGAGCACTTTGCGCAATCGGAAGGCTCCATGGTACAACGGCGGTGCACCTCATACAATGCCATCGCAGTTTGCTCTTCCGGCCCGAACATTCGATGCGGAATATGTGTCTAGTCGGAGGTTTTTTGAGACTATTCCGAACGCGCTGCGATCTCCCAGGCACCTTCCGCAACAATGAAGCGTATCGGAGCCTTCAGCATGGGGACCGCACCATAGAGGCGGGCAAAGCGGGAATTCGCGTCACACGAGGCCGTGAGAAAGGGCAGCAGCAGGAGCTTCAGCGTCAGCGGTGCGCAAACAGAAGCGGGAACGACTGCCCCACGACCTCGCGTTCCGCTTTAAAGCCGGCTCGTAAACAATCGCCAACATCGCAATCGACGACCGGCCATGCCTCCGCTCAGCTGCCCGACTAATGAAGCGACAGCCGGGCTCGCCTGCCGGCGATGGGCAGATCCCAAAATCCGGGTCAGCCAAGCGCGTGACCAGCCAATGCGTATATTTTCGGAGTGTCTGGATGCCCGCGTTCCCGGACCGCCAGCCACGGGCGGCCGCGTGACATGGTGGTGACGGTATCGAAAATGGAAAGGCCACAATGGGCGAGGAAGTCGGAAAAAGCTCCGTTTTTCTCACGTGTGTCGAGCCGCAGGAATTTGCCCGTGTGCTCGATGACGTGCGGGCGGATGACAGCGATGGCGTCCGCATCGCTAGCTGCCGCCACCGGGCCGATGACATGTCCGCGGCCAAACTGCCGACAAAAGGAGAAGGCCTCGATCTTTCCGTTGCGTGTTAACCCGAAGCCACAGGACGAGGGAAGAATCCGGCTGAGGAGTGCGCTGCGATCCGCTCCGAAGGCCTCTCTATCCAAGGCGGCAATGGCCGTGAGATCGGAGATATCGAGCGTTCGAAGTTCGATGGTGGGCGGCATTTCCGCAGGAGCGGGAGAACGAGCCTCGCCCTGACATTGGGAGACGACAGCTTCCGTGGTGAAGTCGAGGGACCGATAAAGACGTCGCGCCGCCCGCGTGGCGTTGAGACCCAGATTGCATTGGGGAACCTGGGTGAGGACGTGGTCCATCAGCCATTGGCCGGCGCCCTGGGCCTGCAGGCGCGGCGAGGTGATGACGAGCCCGATCGTGGCGAAATCCTCGCCATAGGGAAACCACATGGCCGATCCCAACACGCGCCCGACTTCATCCAGCGCCACGACACCCTTACCGAGCTCACGAGCAAATTGCCAATCGTCGGCGCGGTGCGGCCAGCCGACGCCGATCGACAGGGCATGCAACTGTTCGAGATCGACCGTATTGATGTCGGTGATGCGCATCTCGAAGCTGTCGACCAGTCTCGATTTCCCAGCGACCACGCGCTTCCTCCAAATTGATCCCCATGGCAAGGCCGGCCAAACCATAGCCGGACGCCCTCACCCAGCGAGACTATAGGAAACCTTCCAGCAGAAATCGCTGGTGAATCCCATGCCAACGAAACAATCAACCAAATCAGCGAAGCTTTCGGCATCCAAAGCCTCGCGTCCTGGAAAAGATTCCAGTCGGCAATGTCGCCGTTTACTCGAGAGGTTGAGAATGTCTCCTCCCGCCAGCTCTCGCCGCCCTTCCAAGGCTGTGCCGGACACCTCCAGTCTCGCCGCCCGCCTTGATGTCACCAGGGCAAAAGAGCCGTGGAGATACCCATGCATGTAGTCGACATCCTCCACAAGCTGGTCGGACTGCCCTCCGTCGTCGGCATGTCTAATGGCGCTATCATTAGTTGGATTGATGCCTATCTCCGTTCCTTCGGTATTGAAGCCCATATTCTTCCCGGTCCGGAGGGCGACCGGGCCAATCTCTTTGCGACCATTGGTCCCTCCGACAAACCGGGCTACATCCTCTCCGGCCATATGGATGTCGTCCCTGCGAATGAAGCGAGCTGGAGCGCTGATCCCTTCGTGTTGAGAGCCGCAGGTGAGCGGCTCTACGGCCGCGGCACCTCCGATATGAAGGGTTTCCTCGCCGCGGTCCTTGCCGCCGTCCCAGCGCTGACGGCGAGCCCCCTCGCCCGCCCGGTCCATCTCGCCTTTTCCTATGACGAGGAAGCCGGCTGCCGCGGCGTCCCCCACCTGCTTGCCCGGCTGCCCGATCTCTGCGCGCCGCCGCTCGGCGCGGTGATCGGCGAACCGAGCGCCATGCAGGCCATCCTCGCCCACAAGGGCAAGGCCGCCGCGCGCATCACCATCAAGGGCCGCTCCGGCCATTCCTCCCGGCCCGATCTCGGGCTCAACGCCGTGCATGCCATGGCCGACGTGCTGAGCGCGGCGATTGCGACGGCGCAGGATCTGGCTCAGGGCCCGTTCGACGATGCATTCGAACCGCCCCACTCATCTCTGCAGGCCGGAACCATTAGCGGCGGTCGGGCCGTCAACATCATTCCCGATCTCTGCACGCTGGAGGTCGAGGCACGAGCGATATCCGGCATCGATCCCGTCTCCCTGCTCGCCCGTCTGCGCGCGGCCGCCGAAGCCCTGAAAGCACGGGGTTTCGCCGTCGAATGGGAAACTCTCAGCGCCTATCCCGCTCTCTCGCTGCCGCCGACCGCAGCGCTCGCCGGCCTCCTGCGGGACCTGACCGGCAACGCGCCGCTTGCGGCCGTCAGCTACGGGACGGAGGCCGGCCTCTACCAGCGCGCGGGCGTGGACGCGATCATCTGCGGTCCGGGCGACATAGCGCGCGCCCATAAGCCCGACGAGTTCATTCTGGCGAGCGAGCTTGCCGCCTGCCAGGCGATGGTAGAGGCGCTCGCCGCCCGCTGCCGCGCCTGAGTTTCCGAGACCAGGGATTCCGGACGATGACCTTTCTCTTCAATTCCGATACCGGCCGCGGTGCCGTCTTTCAGGAGATTTTCGCGCGCGAGCTGCCGGATTTGCCTTTCTCGATGGAGCCGGCGACCGTCGATCCCAATGCCGTGCGCTACCTGATCAGTTGGACGGTTCCCGCCGACCTCTCGCGCTACCGCAATCTCGACGTGCTGTTTTCCATCGGCGCAGGCGTCGATCAGTTGGAGATCACCGAGGTGCCGGATCATGTGAAGGTGGTGCGCATGGTCGAAGAAGGCATCGTGCGCATGATGCAGGAATATGTGGCGCTCGCCGTGCTCGCGCTTCACCGCAACCTGCCCGCCTATCTCGGCCAGCAGCGCGAGCGGGTCTGGAAGGCTCTCGCCCAGCTTCAGGCTCAAGAACGCCGCATCGGCGTTCTCGGCCTCGGCGTGCTTGGCCGTGCCGTCCTCGAGCGGTTGAAGCCTTTCGGATTTCCGCTGTCGGGCTGGAGCCGCTCAATGCATGACATCGAGGGAGTGACCTGCCATGCCGGAAATGCCGGGCTCGAGGCCATGCTTGCCGAGACCGACATTTTGGTCTGCCTCCTGCCGCTGACCGATGAAACTCGCAGCTTTCTCAACGCAGATCTCTTCGCCCGCCTGCGGCAAGGTGCTGCGATCGTTCATGCCGGCCGTGGACCGCAGCTCGACCACGAGGCCCTGATTGCCGCTTTGGATGATGGGCATCTCTCCGGCGCGGTGGTCGACGTCACCGATCCGGAACCGCTGCCGGCGGGCCACGCCTTCTGGAGCCACCCGCGCTTGTTGCTCACGCCCCATGTCGCAAGCGTCACCCAGCCCGATAGCGCTGCTCGCGCCGTCACCGAGAACATCAAGCGAATGCGCGCCGGCCTGGAGCCGATCGGATTGATCGACCGCCGCCGCGGCTACTGACCATTCAACCTCCAAAGGAAAAAATCATGTCGCTTCTCAAGACCATCGAGCCCAACCCTTCTTTTGCGCCGCGCGAAAACGTGCCACTGCCGGAGCGGCTGATCTCAGGCAGTCCCGAGTTCAAGACCTGGGCGCAGGACGTTGCCCGCGGCGAGATGGTCCATACCGGCATCTGGGAAGCCACTCCGGGCGTCACGCGCTCGATCAAGGGCGAGACCTTCGAATTCTGCCACATCCTGTCCGGCGTCGTCGAAATCACGCCGGAGGGCGGCAATCCCGTCGTCTACAAGGCGGGCGACAGCTTCATAATGAAGCCCGGTTTCGTCGGAGTCTGGAAGACCGTCGAAACGGTCCGCAAGATCTACGTCACCGTCATGGCCTGAAGTCTCGCTCGGCGAGCGCTTCGCTCCCGATGCCGCCGTGCCGATGAAGGCGCCAAACAATAAGCTGCCGGACGGCGGCAGAACGGGTTTTTCCGCTGCCGCCACTACCGTCATCAGATCAAGCTACTTCGGCCGATCATCTAGCCTCGCTCTCAGTGATCCGAGGTATTGCCATGACCCTGAGTTTCGATCCCGACAGTCTTTCTCTTCCCATCGGTCATCTCATTGGAGATCGCCTCATCCCGGCGGACGGCGTCATCCCAATGCGCCGCCCGTCCGACGGCAAGGACTATGCCGATTGCCCTGTGGCCGGCAAGAACCTGGTCGATCAGGCTGTTCAATCGGCCAAAACCGCGCTGAAAGCCAGCAACTGGGGCGGCGTTCGCCCGCGGGAACGCTTGAAGGTGCTGCACCGCTGGGCTGACCTGATCGAGCAGGAGGCTCCTGATCTCGCAAGGCTGGAAGCGCTGTCGTCCACCCGCCCCGTGGGCCATCTGGTGGAAGGCGACATTGCGGTTTCGGCCGAGCAGATCCGCTTCTTCGCGGAATTCGCCGACAAGGAAGGCAGCGATCTCGTGCCGACTGACGATGGCAATTTCGGCATGATCATGACGGAACCCTATGGCGTGGTCGGCGCGATCACGCCATGGAATTTTCCGATATCGATGGCGGCATGGAAGCTCGGCCCGGCGCTTGCCGCCGGCAATGCCGTGGTTCTGAAGCCGTCCGAGATGACGCCCTTCTCGACCATCCGCATGGCCGAACTCGCCCTTCGCGCCGGCATGCCGGCCGGACTGATCAATGTCGTGCTGGGGGACGGTCCTGACACCGGCACGGCGATAACAGGGCATCCCGATATCAGCAAGGTCAGCTTCACCGGCTCGACGGGCGCCGGATCGGCGATCATGGAAAATATCGCCCGGACCGGCGTCAAGCCGATGACGCTGGAACTGGGCGGCAAGAGCCCGCAGCTCGTCTTTGCCGATGCGGATCTCGACAGGACCGCCGCCGCGATTACCGCCGGCATCATGAGCAATGCCGGCCAGGCATGTGTCGCCGGCTCCCGTCTCATCGTCGAGGAGGCCGCTACCGGCCCGCTCATCGAGGCGATCATTGCCCGGATGAAGACCGCCGTTGCCGCGCCCACCTGGGATGGCGCGGCGCAATTTTCCCCGATCATTTCAGAAAGGCAGCAGCAGCGCATCCATGCGATCGTCTCGGCTGCAGTCGAGGCTGGCGGCGAATGCCTGACCGGCGGCATGCCGATGGAGGCTCCCGGTTATTTCTATGCGCCGACCCTGATTACCGGGATCGATCCGAACTCGCCCGCCATCACCGAAGAGATTTTCGGTCCCGTGCTCACGCTGCAGACATTCCGGGACGAGGAAGAGGCGCTCCTGCTGGCGGACCATCCGACCTATGGGCTTGCCGCCGGGCTCTTCACCCGCGACCTTTCCCGGGCAATCCGGCTCACCCGCCGCCTGCAGGCCGGAACGGTCTGGGTCAATCGATACAACCGCTCGCGCGATCATATCCTCCCGACCGGCGGCTACAAGCAGTCGGGCATCGGCAAGGATCTCGGCCGTGAAGCCTATCATGCCAACCGCAAGAGCAAGAGCGTCTTGATCAGCCTTTGAGGAGGATATCGCCATGACAAGCTACCGGATCGCTCTTATTTCCGGCGACGGCATCGGACGCGACGTCACCGCCGCCGCCTGGTCGGTGCTGCAGAAGGCGGCTGACAAGGCCGGCTTTGCGCTCGGCGGTGAAGAATTCCCCTGGTCTTGCGCCTTCTACAAACAAACCGGCGCGATGATGCCTGCCGACGGCATCGAGACGCTGCGCGGCTTCGACGCCATCCTGCTCGGCGCCGTGGGATGGCCGGCGGAGGTACCGGATTCGGTCTCCCTGCATGGCCTGTTGCTGCCGATCCGCAAGAAATTCGTGCAATATGCCAATATCCGACCCCATCGCCTGCTTCCCGGCGTGCAGGGACCGCTGAGATCCGAAGGCTTCGACATTCTCTGCATCCGCGAAAACACCGAGGGCGAATATTCCGGCGCCGGCGGCCGTGTCCATCAGGGCACAGCGGACGAGGTCGCTGTGGAGACGTCGATCTTCACCCGCACCGGCGTCGAACGCATCCTGCGCTTCGCTTTCGAGCAGGCGCGTGCCCGCCGCGGCAAGCTCGCCTCGGTGACGAAATCGAACGCGCAGAAATTTTCGATGGTCTTCTGGGACGAGGTCACCCGCAAGCTCGCCGGCGAATATGCCGATGTCGAGGTCACGAGCTACCACATCGACGCCATGGCAGCCCGCATGGTGATGGCGCCGGAAAGCTTCGACGTGGTCGTCGCCTCCAATCTCTTCGGCGATATCCTCACCGACCTCGGCGCCGCCATCCAGGGTGGGCTGGGCTTTGCCGCCTCGGCCAACATCAATCCGGATCGCAGCGCTCCATCGATGTTCGAACCCGTGCACGGATCGGCCCCCGACATTGCCCATCTCGGCATTGCCAATCCCATCGCCGCCATCTGGTCCGGCGCCATGATGCTCGAACACCTCGGCGAGAAGGCCGCGGCCGGCGCCATCATGGCCGCGATCGAACGAACGACTGCCGGGGGTGTCGGCACGATCCCGGGCAAGGACAGGACCGAGGCGATCACCGCCGCCATTCTCGCTCAGCTTTGATTTTCTTCATTGGGGACAGATAGATGCAGAACTTGAACGAAGCCGGCCTCTTCCGGCAACAGGCGCTTATCGGCGGAAAATGGATTCCGGCCTCCTCCGGCAACTGCGTCGACGTCATCGATCCGGCCACCCAGGCGGTCATCGGGACGGTGCCCGACATGGGAGCGGCCGAAACGCGCGCCGCTATCGAGGCCGCGCAAGCGGCCCATGGCCCGTGGAGGAAGAAGACGCATGCCGAGCGTGCCGCGCTCCTGGAGGCCTGGCACGCCCTGATGATCGAACATATCGAGGATCTCTCGCTAATCCTGACCACGGAACAGGGCAAGCCGCTCGATGAGGCACGCGGTGAGATCCGCTACGGTGCTTCCTTCGTGAAATGGTTTGCCGAGGAAGCCCGCCGCATCGGCGGCCACACGATCCCCTCGCCGACGCCGGATCGTCGCATCGTCGTCTTGAAGGAACCGGTCGGCGTTTGCGGCATCATCACGCCCTGGAACTTCCCCAATGCGATGATTACCCGGAAAGTCGCGCCGGCACTTGCCGCCGGCTGCACCGTCGTCATCAAGCCCTCCGAATTCACGCCCTATTCGGCGCTCGCCATCGGCTGGCTTGCCGAAAAGGCCGGCATTCCGGCCGGCGTGATCAACATCGTCACCGGCTTGCCCGACGGGATCGGCGACGAGATCATGGCCAACGAGACGGTTCGCAAGATTTCCTTCACCGGCTCGACCCGCGTCGGCTCGCTGCTGATGCGCGGGGCTGCCGACAGCGTGAAGCGGCTTTCCCTGGAACTCGGCGGCAATGCTCCTTTCATCGTCTTTGACGATGCCGACATCGACGCCGCCGTCGAGGGCGCGATCGCCTCGAAATTCCGCAACGGCGGCCAGACCTGCGTCTGCGCCAACCGCATTCTCGTCCAGGCCGGCGTCTATGACGCCTTTGCCGAAAAGTTGGCGGCGCGCGTCGACAGGATGAAGGTCGGCCCGGGCACGGAAGCAGGCGTTGCGATCGGGCCGATGATCAACGAAGCGGCGATTGCCAAGATCAATCGCCATGTCGAGGATGCGCTCGCCAAGGGTGCTGCGATCGTCACCAGAAGGGCGGAGCTGCCGCCCGGCCGGCAATATACCGCACCTCTGGTCCTGACCGGCGCCACCACCGAAATGCGGCTCGCCAGCGAAGAGACGTTCGGCCCGGTCGCACCACTCTTTCGCTTCGAGAGCGAGGAAGAGGCGCTGGCGATCGCCAACGGCACACCCTACGGCCTCGCCGCCTATTTCTATACTGAGAGCCTGAAGCGCGCATGGCGGGTGGGCGAAGCGCTTGAGTTCGGCATGATCGGCCTCAATACAGGCGCCATCTCGACTGAGGTCGCCCCTTTCGGCGGCGTCAAGCAGTCGGGGCTTGGCCGCGAAGGCGCACAGGCCGGCATCGAGGAATATCTGGAAATGAAGTCCTTCCATATCGGCGGGCTCGCCTGAACAGGCAAAGCCGAAGGGTTGCTTTCGCAACCCCTCGATCCGCTCCAGATGGAGAAAGACGCAGCCGGATTACCGGATCTTGTCGAGCATCTTGTAATAGAGCCCGACGAGCGGCAGGAACCAGGGCTTGCCGAAGTGTCCGGGAACCGCGGGCCATTCCAGTCCCTTGAGCGGATTGTGGTCCGGGCGCCCGAGGATCGCGTCGGCGATCGTCATTCCGAGGTGGGTGGAGAGCTGCGCGCCATGGCCGGAATAGCCCATCGCATACCAGGCGCCGTCCCGATATCCGGCGCGGGGGTAGCGGTCCTTGGTCATGTCGACCAGCCCGCCCCAGCAATAGTCGATCCCGACATTGGCAAGCTGTGGAAAGATCCGGCTCAGGCTGTCATGCAGTATGGCGCCGCTTTTGGCATCGGAGCGTTGATCTGATGTGGCCGAGAAGCGCGCCCTCCCTCCGAAGATCAGCCGGTTGTCGGGCGCCAGGCGCCAGTAGTTGCCGATGTTCATCGAGTTGACGCAGGTGCGGTTGCCGGGCATCGTCACCGCGATTTCCCTTTCCGTTAGCGGCCGTGTGGCGATGATGAAGCTGCCGACCGCGATGATGCGGCGGCGGAAATAGCCGAAATTGGGTGTCGTATAGGCCCCCGTGGCGATCAGCACCTGATCCGCTGTCACCGCGCCCTTTGCCGTCTTCAGCACGTGTTTGCCATCCGCCTGGCGATGGTCGGTAACGGCGGTCTTTTCGGCGATCGTCGCGCCATGGCGCCTGGCGGCCTCCGCCAGTCCGACGACATAGCGCCCCATATGCATCATGGCGCTTTTTTTCGACAGCATCGCGCCATGAAAGACAGAGCCCACCTCGCTTTTCAGGTCGTTCGCCGACAATAGGGCCGTCTCGGCATCCACCTCCGCGTGGACCGCCTCGAAATTGCGGGCGATCGCATCGTAATGCTGCGGCTTGGATGCGAGTTTGAGCTTTCCGGCGCGGCGGAAACTGCAGTTGATCCCCTCCTCGGCAATGATCGCCTCGATGGTGTCGATCGAGGCATCGAACGACTTGTAGAGCGCAATGGCGCGCTCCTTGCCGAGCTCGGCCTTGGCGGCAAGGAAGCTATGGGCAAGGCCGTTGTTGAGATGGCCGCCGTTGCGCCCCGAGGCTCCGCATCCGACCCTTTCGGCCTCTAGCACGATGACGCGGACACCCGCTTTGGCGAGCTGGCGCGCCGCGGCAAGCCCGGTAAAGCCCGCGCCGACGACCGCAACGTCATAGTGACCTTCCACAGGTCCTTGCGTGGCGTTGGCGAAGGCGGGAGCCGTATCGTGCCAGTAGGATTGGAGCTTCATCGCCACGGCTCTCCCTCAGAGCCCGACGACGCCGGGCAAGCCCGAAATATCAGGAATTTCGACGTAGCCATAATAGGGGTTGGCAGGCTCGTGGCCGCGATTGACCCAGACCTTGTTCTTGATCCCGAGGTCATGGGCCGACATCAGGTCGTAGCGGAAGGACGACGAGCAATGGAGAATGTCCTCCGGACCGCAGCCCAGCATGTCGAACATAAATTCGAAGGCTTGGAAGCGTGGTTTGTAGGCATTGGCCTGCTGCGCGGTATAGACCGCATGGAAGGGCGCCCCGAGCTTTTCGACGTTCGACATGATCTGCGCGTTCATGGCGTTGGAAAGGATGACCAGCGGGATTTCCTTGGCGACTCTTGCAAGGCCCGCGGGAACGTCGGGATGCGGTCCCCAGCTCGGCACGCGCTCATAGACGATTCGTGCAGCTTCCTCGCGGAATATTATGCCGTTTCGCTTGCATGCCCGTTCGAGGGAATTGTGCACCACCTCGTTGTAGGGCTTCCAGTCTCCCAGGATCTCGTCGAGACGATAGGCGGCGAAGTTCCTGATGAACTCCACCATGTGAGGTTCGCTCAGCTGCTCGCCGTAGAGATCGCGGGCGGCTTCGGCCATTTGGAAGTTCGTCAGCGTGCCGTAGCAGTCGAAGGTGATGTATTTCGGACGGAAGTGAGCCATGACGGTGTCCTGAATGTTCCAGCTGTTTCGCCTGCCTTCATCATAGGCTGCGCTCCAGCGGTCCGCTCGACTGAAATCCGCACCGCCGAAGCAGAATGTTTCGTATCGCGAGCCGGCTTTGGCAGAAGGTTGCGTGCGGGCGACGCCGCCAAGGCTCGTTTGCCCGAAAGGTTTGGGAAGCGATTGCGCCTGCCAGCATAAGATGCGGCGGGCCGTCCGGGCAACGCTATAAGATACTGCCCGGACCGGCGCCTTCAGACGATCTGCCGGTCGATCCTGCACCACACTTGCCGGCAAGAGATGAAGGACATCGCAATGCAGACAAGTCAGATCGAGCTCGTGGCATTCGGCCCCGAACACCTGGAGGCAGCAGCCCAGCTCTCCCGGCAGGCGGGCTGGCCGCACCGTCTGAAGGATTGGCAGATGGCCCTTTCCCTCAGCAAAGGCGCCGTCGCTATCGAAGGGGACCGCGTCGTCGGAACCGTGTTGACGACGATCTACGAGGCCGAGTGCGCCGCCATCAATATGGTTATCGTCGACGAAGCCATGCGTGGACGCGGCCTTGGCCGCAAGCTGATGGCCGCCGCATTGGAGATTGCGGGCAGCCGCCCCCTTCGGCTGGTTGCGACCGAGCAAGGCTTGCCGCTCTATGAAAGGCTCGGCTTCCAGAAGACGGGCGTCATCCGGCAGCATCAGGGCGTGGCGGGAGGAATTGCAGCCTTACCCGGGACGGAAGCAGCGACCGCCGGCGACATGGATGCAATCATCGAACTCGACCGCCGCGCCTTCGGCGCCGATCGCAGGCAATTGCTCGCCTACCTCGCCAGGGCGGGTGAATTTGCTGTGATGCGCAGCGACGGCCGCGTTTGTGGCTTCGCCGCGCTTCGGACTTTCGGCCGCGGCGAGGTCATCGGTCCCGTCATTGCCGCCGGCCTCGATGAAGCCAAAGCTCTTGTCGCCCACTTCGTCGCCCGGCGCTCCGGACAGTTTTTGCGGGTCGACACGACCGTCGATACAGGGCTGGCGCCTTGGCTTGCCGCACAGGGCCTTGCCCATGTCGGGGACGGGATCGCCATGGCAAAGCCGCCAATCCCACGCGCCACCGACCCGGCCGCTGCCATTTTCGCACTCGTCAATCAGGCCCTCGGCTGAGGCAGGAGACCTTCATGTACAGCAATTCTCTCATCGCGCTCGACCGCGCCCATCTCGTTCATCCCGTTGCCTCCTATCGCGGTCATGAAGCGCAGGGTGTGCGGGTACTCGCCTCCGCCAAGGGGGCGACGGTGACCGACGCTTACGGCCGCCAGCTGATCGACGGCTTCGCCGGTCTCTGGTGCGTCAATGCCGGCTACGGTCACGAATCGATCGTCGAGGCCGCAACGCGCCAGATGCGTGAACTGCCTTACGCGACGGCCTATTTCGGCCTGGGTTCGGAACCGGCCATCCGCCTTGCCGCCGAACTCGCCGAGCGCGCACCGGGAGATCTGAACCACATCTATTTCACGCTCGGCGGTTCCGACGCCGTCGACAGCACGATCCGCTTCATCCGCTACTACTGGATCGCCCGTGGGAAGCCGCAGCGCGACCAGTTCATTTCGATGGAGCAGGGCTATCACGGCTCCTCGACAGCGGGAGCGGGACTGACCGCGCTGCCGAGCTTCCACGCCGGCTTCGGCATTCCCTTCGACTGGCAGCACAAGATTCCGTCACCCTACCCCTATCGCAATCCCGTCGGCGACGATCCGCAATCGATCATCACGGCATCACTTGCAGCGCTCCGCGCCAAGGTCGAGGCGATCGGTGCTGACCGCGTCGCCGCCGTCTATGCCGAACCGATACAGGGATCGGGCGGCGTCATCGTGCCGCCCAAGGGTTGGCTGAAGGCCATGCGCGACCTCTGCCGCGAGCTCGACATTCTTTTCGTCGCCGACGAGGTGATCACCGGCTTTGGCCGCACTGGGCCGCTGTTTGCCTGCTCGCAAGAGGAGATCGTTCCCGACTTCATGACAACAGCCAAGGGGCTGACCTCGGGATATGTGCCGATGGGCGCGGTCTTCATGGCCGACCACGTCTACCAGGTGATCGCCGATGGCGCGGGCGCTTCGGCGGTCGGTCACGGCTATACCTATTCCGCCCATCCGGTCAGCGCCGCCGTCGCCCTTGAAGTGCTGAAGCTTTACGAGGGTGGGCTGCTGGAGAACGGCGTCAAATCAGGAGCCCGGCTGATGGCGGGCCTTCAAGCGATGAGGGATCATCCCCTAGTCGGCGACGTGCGCGGACGGGGCATGCTGGCCGCCATCGAACTCGTGACCGACAAGGCGGTCCGCACGCCGCTTCCCGCCGAGGCGCAGCCTGCCCGGCGCATTTTCGACCGCGCCTGGGAGAACGGCCTGGTGATCCGCGCCTTCGCCAACGGTGTTCTGGGCTATGCCCCGCCGCTCTGCTGCACCGATGCCGATATCGACGCGATCCTGGAAAGAACCCTCAAGACGCTCGACCAGACATTGGAGGACCCCGACGTCAGACGGGCGCTGAAGGATTGAACCGCAGCCGGCGAAATACCGCCGGATGCCTATATTCGAAATTTTGTGCCGCGTCATGGCGCCTATTCGGCGCAATCCATGCGCAGAAGGTGCCAAACTCCACGTGAGCAGAAGTCGAGCACCCCTGAAAAACAGGGGCTCATCATAAGGACCCGGCGCAAAGCCGGGCTGGGAACGACATAGATTTGGCCAAGCGGCTGCCCGCCATGCCGCTTGCGCCTGACACTGGGGACACGAAATGACGAAGTCTCTGCCTGAATTCAAATATATGAGTTTCGACGTCGTCGGGACGTTGATCGATTTCGAAAGCGGCCTGAAGTCCTGCCTCCAGGAGATCGCCGCCGAAGCGAGCGTAACGATCGATGGCGAAGAAGCGCTGACGCTTTATCGCGCCGCCCGATACAGCGAGGATGCGTCCCTGTTCCCCGATGATCTCGTGCGGGTCTATCTCGCGATCGCGCCCGATCTCGGCCTGCCGGCCGATAAGCGCCATGGCGAGCGCCTACGGGATTCCGCCAGGACATGGAAGGCATGTCCCGACAGCGCGGCTGCGATGGCGCAGCTTGCCCGCAACTACCGCCTGATCGCCATGACGAATGCCCGCCGCTGGGCTTTCGACCATTTCTCCGCAGAGCTCGGCAACCCGTTCCACGCCGCCTTCACGGCCGACGACACCGGCACGGAAAAGCCGGACCCGGCATTCTTCGAGAGTGTCTTCGAATTCGTGGCCGGCGAAGGCCTGTCCAAAAGCGATATTCTGCACGTGGCCCAGAGCCAATATCATGACATCGGCATCTCGCGCGCGCTCGGCTTGACCAATTGCTGGATCGAACGTCGCCACGCCCAGAAGGGATATGGCGGTACCATCGAACCCGCCGAATTCACGCAACCCGACTACCACTTTACATCCATGGCCGGCCTTGCCGAGGCCGTGGCCGTGGCCGCAGCGCGGAGCTGATCCGCAGGAAGACCCGACCAGGGCCAAGCCCGCGTGGAGACGGGCAGCCCCCCAACCAGACGACAAAAAGGGGAATGACATGAACGATAGAATTACCAACTGGACTGCGTCGGACGACGCAAAGATCGAAAACGCCATCCGCCGCGGAGCGACCCGTCGGGAGCTTCTGCAGATGATGCTGGCAGGCGGCGTCGCGATGTCGGCCGGCGGGCTGATCCTCGGCCGCGCGTCAAAGGCGGTCGCGGCGACGCCGGTTGCCGGCGGCGCGCTGAAGGCGGCCGGCTGGTCGTCCTCGACGGCCGACACGCTTGATCCGGCAAAGGCCTCGCTCTCGACCGACTACGTGCGCTGCTGCTCCTTCTACAATCGCCTGACCTTCCTCGATAAATCAGGCACGCCGCAGATGGAGCTTGCCGAGGCAATCGAATCCAAGGATGCGAAAGTCTGGACCGTCAAGCTGCGCAGCGGCGTGACCTTCCATGACGGAAAGCCCCTGACCGCTGATGACGTCGTCTTCTCGCTGAAGCGCCACCTCGATCCGGCAGTCGGCTCCAAGGTCGCCAAGATCGCCGCGCAGATCACCGACGTAAAAGCGGTCGACAAACAGACCGCTGAGATCACGCTCGCCAATCCGAACGCCGACCTGCCGACGATCCTGTCAATGCATCACTTCATGATCGTCGCTGCCGGCACCACCGATTTTTCCAAGGCCAACGGCACCGGCGCCTTCGTCAAAGAAGTGTTCGAGCCCGGCGTGCGCTCGGTCGGCATCAAGAACAAGAACTACTGGAAATCCGGCCCGAACGTCGATTCCTTCGAATATTTCGCGATCAGCGACGACAATGCCCGCGTCAACGCGCTGCTATCGGGCGACATCCATCTTGCCGCCTCGATCAATCCGCGCTCGATGCGCCTGATCGAGAGCCAGGGCGAAGGCTTCGTGCTGTCGAAGACGACCTCGGGCAACTATACCAATCTCAATATTCGCCTCGACATGGAGCCCGGCAGCAAGCAGTCCTTTATCGAAGGCATGAAATACCTCGTCAATCGTGAGCAGATCGTAAAGTCTGCGCTGCGGGGCCTGGGTGAAGTCGGCAACGACCAGCCGGTTTCTCCCGTCAACTTCTATCGCGACGCCAATCTCAAGCCGAAACCCTTCGACCCTGACAAGGCGAAGTTCCTCTTCCAGAAGGCCGGCGTCCTCGGACAATCGATCCCGGTCGTCGCTTCGGAAGCGGTGAATTCCTCGATCGACATGGCCATGATCATCCAGGCCTCGGGTGCGGAGATCGGCATGAAGCTCGACGTCCAGCGGGTCCCGTCGGACGGTTACTGGGACAATTACTGGCTCAAGGCGCCGGTCCATTTCGGCAACATCAATCCACGCCCGACGCCCGACATTCTGTTCTCGCTGCTCTACGCATCGGACGCGCCCTGGAACGAAAGTCAGTACAAGTCCGAAAAGTTCGACAAGATGCTGCTGGAGGCACGCGGCCTGCTCGACCAGGAAAGGCGCAAAGTCATCTACAACGAGATGCAGGGCATGATCGCCGAAGAGGCAGGCACGATCATTCCGGCCTATCTCTCCAACGTCGATGCGACCTCCGCCAAGCTCAAAGGCCTCGAACCCAGCCCGCTCGGTGGCCAGATGGGTTACGCCTTCGCGGAATATGTCTGGCTCGAAGCCTGACAAAGAGAGCAGCCGGGGACGAAAATTGTCCCCGGCCCGCTTTCCCCCGCGTTATATTAGTCTCAATGCCAAAGGGAGCGCGCGCGTGAACAAAGAGGTGCTGTCTCTCATATCGAGCCGGTTGCTCATCGCCCTGATCACCCTGATGATCGTCTCGTTCGCCGTGTTTTTCGCCACGACGATGCTGCCGGGCGACACGGCGACGATCCTTCTCGGGCAGGCGGCAACACCTGAAGCCGTCGAAGGCCTGCGCAAGGCCATGCATCTGGACCAGCCGGCTTTCCTGCGGTTCCTCAGCTGGCTTTTCGGCCTGCTCTCGGGCGATCTCGGCACGTCCTATGCCAACGACATGCCGATCAGCCAGCTGATCGGCGGCCGCTTCGTCAACACGCTGAAACTCGCCGGCGTGACCGCGCTGTTTTCCGTGCCGATCGCCCTCATGCTCGGTATCACCGCTGCGATGCTGCGCGGCTCCGTTTACGACCGGATCGTGACGATCGTGACCATCGGCGTGATTTCAGTGCCCGAGTTCATGGTGGCAACCTCGGCGGTGCTGATTTTTGCCGTCTATCTCCGCTGGCTGCCGGCGCTGTCGCTTGCCAATGAAGTCCACTCCCTTGCCGATATGCTGCGCGTTTATGCCATGCCTGTCATCACGCTCACCTTCGTCGTTTCCGCGCAGATGATCCGCATGACGCGCGCCGCGGTCGTCGAAACCCTGAACACGCCCTATGTCGAGATGGCGCTCCTGAAAGGCGCGTCGCGAACCCGTATCGTGCTGAGACACGCCCTGCCCAACGCTCTCGGCCCGATCGTCAATGCGATCGCCCTGTCCTTGTCCTATCTCCTCGGAGGGGTGATCATCGTCGAGACCATCTTCAACTATCCCGGTATTGCCAAACTGATGGTCGATGCGGTGGCAACACGCGACCTGCCGCTGATCCAGAGCTGCGCGATGATCTTCTGCCTCGGCTACCTGATCCTCATCACGCTTGCCGACATTGTCGCCATTCTTTCCAATCCGAGGCTGCGATGACATCCCATATCGAACAACGTCCCGCCGCGACGCGCCGGCTCGGCTACCGCTTCAATCTCGTCGGACTGCTCGGGCTTGCCGTCATTCTCGTCTGGGCCTTCATCGCGATTTTCGCGCCGTTGCTCATCCCCTACCCCGTCGGCGAGATCGTCGATACCGACTATTTCGGCCCGATATCCCAGCAGTTCTGGATGGGGTCGGATTATCTCGGCCGCGATGTTTTCTCGCGCATCCTCATGGGCGCGCGCTATACGGTCGGCATCTCGCTGGCGGCGGTGACCATCGCCTGCTTCAGCGGCGTCGTGCTCGGAATGATCGCGGCGGTCGCCGGAGGATGGTTCGATACCCTGCTCTCCCGCTTCCTCGATGCGCTGAATTCCATCCCGGGCAAGCTCTTCGGTCTCGTCGTGGTCGCTGCCGTCGGTTCGTCGATCCCGGTGCTTATCCTGACGCTTTCGGTCATTTACATACCGGGGTCCTACCGTTTTGCCCGGGCGCTCGCCGTCAACGTCAATGCGATGGATTTCATCACCGTCGCCCGTATCCGCGGCGAAAGCACCCTTTATCTCATCGGCTCGGAAATCCTGCCCAACATCGTGGGTCCGGTGCTCGCCGATCTCGGGCTGCGCTTCGTCTTCATCGTTCTCCTGCTTTCCGGCCTTTCCTTCCTTGGGCTTGGCGTGCAACCACCCTATGCGGACTGGGGGGCGCTCGTGCGCGAAAATATCGGCGGCCTGCCTTTCGGGGCGCCCGCCGTCATGTTCCCGTCGCTTGCGATCGCCAGCCTCACGATCAGCGTGAACCTCTTGATCGACAACCTGCCGCAGAAAATCCGAGATCGGAGCGAGTGATGGCCAATCTCGTCGAAATCCGTGACCTCAGGGTCGAAGCGACTACCGATTCCGGCCGTCGCGTCGACATCATCCGGGGCGTCAGCCTCGACATCGCTGAAGGCGAGATCGTTGCGCTGATCGGCGAAAGCGGCTCCGGCAAGACGACCATCGCGCTGAGCCTGATGGGACATTCGCGGCCGGGCTGTCGTATTTCGGGCGGCAGCGTTTCGCTTGCCGGCAAGGACATGGTCCGGCTTGGCGAGAAGCAGCGCGCCAGGTTGCGCGGCACCGAGGTGGCCTACGTCCCGCAATCGGCCGCCGCCGCCTTCAACCCGGCCATCACCATCATGGAACAGGTGATCGAGGTCACCCGCATCCACGGGCTGATGTCGACCGACGAGGCAAGAAGCCGTGCAGTCGAACTCTTCCGGGCGCTTTCTCTACCCGAACCGGAGATCATCGGAACACGCTACCCCCACCAGGTCTCCGGCGGCCAGCTGCAGCGCATTTCGGCGGCGATGGCTCTGATCGGAGACCCGAAGCTGATGATCTTCGACGAGCCGACAACGGCACTCGACGTGACGACGCAGATCGAAGTGTTGCGCGCCTTCAAGTCGGCCATGAAGAAGGGCGGCATTGCCGGCGTTTACGTCTCGCATGACCTTGCCGTCGTCGCCCAGATCGCCGACCGGATCGTCGTCTTGAAGGGTGGCGAGGTCCAGGAGACCGGCACGACGGAAGAGATCCTGACCGCGGCGAAACACCCCTACACCTGCGAACTGCTCGCCGCTTTCGAGCCGAAAGCGCGCGGTCCCGAAGTCAATGGCAAGGCTGCGCCGGCGGCGCTGCTCGCGATCGAAGACGTCGTTGCCGGCTACGGCCGGCGCCAGGCCGACGGCCGGCCCCTGGTCTGTGCCGTCCAGCAGGTAAGCCTCAGGGTCGAGAAAGGGCGCAACCTCGGCATCATCGGCGAATCCGGCTGCGGTAAATCCACCCTTGCCCGCACCATCGCCGGCATCCTGCCCGCCGCCTTCGGCAAGATCGTCTTCGACGGCAAGGAACTCGGCCACAGCGCCCGCGAACGCTCGCGCGATCAACTACGCGAGATGCAGATCGTCTTCCAATATGCCGACACGGCGCTCAACCCGGCAAAATCGGTCGAGGACATACTCGACCGGCCGCTTGTCTTCTACCACGGCATGCCGGCCAAGGCGCGCAGCGCGCGCATCGACGAATTGATGGACATGGTCCGCCTGCCGCGCAGCCTTCGCCATCGCCGGCCGGGAGAGCTTTCGGGCGGGCAAAAGCAGCGCGTGAATTTCGCCCGGGCGCTTGCCGCCGATCCGAAACTGATCCTGTGCGACGAGATTACCTCGGCTCTCGACACAGTGGTGGCAGCCGCCGTCATCGATCTCCTCAGGGAATTGCAGCGGGAACTCGGCCTCTCCTACATCTTCATCAGCCACGATCTTTCCGTGGTGGAGGCGATCTGCGACGAGATCGTCGTGATGTATGACGGCAGGAAGGTCGAGGAAATCACGCCCGCGAAAATCAAGGCAGCGCAGCATCCCTACTCCCAGCTGCTCTTCTCCTCAGTGCCGAAGCTCGATCCGTCCTGGCTCGACGGGCTGACGCAGGATCCGGACCTGGTGCGCGCCTATAGCAGAGGTTAGGAACGACGCTGCGATCCCATGACCCGCGCACCCTTGCCGGAAGGCTCAGAGCGGAAACAGGCTCGTGAGCGGCATATGCGCTCTGACGATTGGCGATTTCAGGACGACGAAGCTGAAATATTTGTCGATGCCGACATCCATGTCGGTGAGACGTTCCATGATTGTCTGGTATTCGCCGATCCCCGACGTGACGAATTTGACGAGGTAGTCATAGCCACCGGACACGAGATGGCACTCGATGACCTGCTCGACCTTTTCGATCGCCGAAAGGAAGCGTGCAAAGTCGATCTGCCGATGGTTCTTCAGGGTGATCTCGGTAAAGACCGTCAGGGTCTGGCCAAGCTTGCCCACGTTGATCTGCGCCGAATAACCTTCGATGTAGCCCTCCGCCTGCAACTTTTTCACCCGCATCAGGCAAGGGCTCGGGGACAGGGCGACGAGATCGGCCAGTTCCACATTCGTGATGCGCCCGTTCTTCTGCAGTTCGTGGAGGATCTTGACGTCGATTCGATCGAGTTTCACGAAGCACCTTTTCGGGTTGCGACCGACGGGATGCGGCAGATTATGCTGCAGCCCTGCCTTGATCGAAGGTAACACATTGCCCCTGCCTGTCTATTTCGTTTTGCGCGATGGCACCAAGCATAACTGTCTGCCTACTTCCGGCAGGACGGCATGTTCTGCTGCAAGCCGGCAGAACTCCAGCAACGCCGTATCCGGAATCCCCGCTAGATTATGCCGTAACCGGAGAGCGCTTCATGCCAGCACCCCTGAAATTCGTTGAGTCACCCCTTGCACTTCCCGCGGCTGCCGATGCCGTGGTGATCGGTGGCGGCATCATCGGCGTATTTACCGCATACTACTTGGCGCTGCGGGGCCTGAAGGTCGTTCTCGTCGAGAAGGGTCGGATCGGCGCGGAACAGTCGAGCCGGAACTGGGGTTGGTGCCGCCAGCAGAACCGCGATGCGCGGGAGCTGCCGATGGCGACGAAGAGCCTCGATCTGTGGGATCGCTTCGCAGCCGAATCCGGTGAGGATCCCGGGTTTCGGCGCTGCGGGCTTCTCTATCTGAGCAACAGCGACGAGGAGCTGGCCGGCTGGGCGCGCTGGGGCGACTTTGCGCGCACGGCCGGTGTCACCACCCATATGCTCGACGGCGCTCAGGCCAGCGAGCGCGGCCGTGCGACCGGCAAATCGTGGAAGGGCGGCGTCTTCTCCCCGACGGATGGGACGGCCGACCCGGCGAATGCTGCTCCGGCCGTCGCACGCGCGATCCTGAAGCTCGGGGGCACAGTGCGCCAATCCTGTGCGGCCCGCGGCATCGAAACCGAAGGCGGGCGTCTTTGCGCCGTCGTAACCGAACACGGCACCATTCGCACCAGGACCGCGGTTCTCGCCGGCGGCGCCTGGGCTTCCTCCTTCTGCCATCAGCACGGCATACGCTTTCCGCAGGCCTCGATCCGCTCGTCGATCCTTTCGGTTTCCCCCCCTGCCACCGCCCTGCCCGATGCGCTGCACACTTCCACCGTCTCCGCCACGCGCCGCGGCGACGGCGGTTATACGCTCGCCATCAGCGGCGGCGGTCGCGTCGACCTGACGCCGCAGCAATTGCGTTATGCGCCGCAGTTTCTGCCAATGTTCATCCGGCGTTGGCGAAGCCTGGCTCCCGGCGGATGGGAGGGAATGAGATCCGGCCACGAAACCTTGAGGCGATGGCGGCTGGACGCACCCACCCCGATGGAGCGGATGCGTATTCTCGATCCGAAGGTCGACCAGGCGACGATCCGGCGCACCCACAAGCGCGCGCTGGAGCTTCTGCCAGACCTCGAGACGACGCAAATCACCGCTGCCTGGGCAGGTTATGTCGACAGCACGCCGGACGGAGTGCCGGGGATCGGCGAGATCACGTCGATACCTGGCTTCATTCTGGCCGCCGGCTTCAGCGGTCATGGCTTCGGCATAGGTCCCGGCGCCGGCCATCTCATCGCCGATATCGTCAGCGGCAACACGCCGATCGTCGATCCCAGGCCCTATCATCCCGAGCGGTTCCAGAGATCGGTCTGGGGCAAAGTCGCCGATTTTTAGGCGCGACCAAGCCGAATGACTGCCTGGAGCTGTTTTGCTGATCGCTGTTCCTTGCCTTGAGGGCGGGAAGAGGCGTGATACTCTACCCTATAGGCATGATGGACGTGGATTGGCTTCTCCGAGGCAGTTTTCCCAATCGATCGGCAAGGCCGGCCTCTTACACGCTTGCGATCAGGCCGCCATCGACCCTGATGACAGAGCCGGTCAGATAGGAGGATCGCATGCTTGCAATGAAAGCGACCACGTCAGCATATTCCTGAGGGTCTCCATAGCGGCCGACAGGGATAGAAGCGGTGCTTGCGGCGGAGACCTCCTCCACGGGCCTGCCTTCACGCTTGGCCTTTTGCTCATCGAGGAAAGTGATGCGCTGCGTAGCGATACGTCCCGGCAGGACGACATTGACGGTCACGCCGTCGCGGCCGACCTCACCCGCCAAAGTCTTGGACCAGCCAAGCAACGACATGCGCAGGGCATATGGGCGCGACGACACCCGACGATGTCGAGGTGACGATGCGACCCGACTTCCTTTCACGCATCTTGGGAAGCACGACGTCGCCGATGGCGATGCACGAGAGAACCATGCTATCGAAATACTTGCGCCAGCTTTCGGCGTTCTGACCGGAAACGAGCGTCGGCGGCGGGCCGCGGCTGATATTGACGAGAACATCCACGGGACCGAACTGCTTGTCTATTGCAGGAAGATTGGGCTCGATCACACCGAGATCGGCAAGATCCCATTGAAACGCCATCGCCGCTCCGCCGGCCGCCGCGATTGTTGCGACGGTCTTGTCGGCCGCCTCAATGTTGATATCGGCAACGGCGACATCCGCGCCCTCTGCGGCTAGCGTCCTGGCGATTGCTCCGCCAAGTCCGCCACCGGCGCCCAATATGAGGGCAGTCTTGCCTTTCAATCCGAGATCCATCGTCTGTTTCCTTTCCGCTATTGTCGAACTTGTGCGACGTCATGATCAGCCCGCCATCCAGCCGCCGTCGACCATGAGGTTGGCGCCGGTCATGTAGCTCGCCATGTCGCTGGCGAGGAAAAGTGCGGCGTTCGCAACATCGCCGGGCTCGCCGAGCCGCGGCCAGGGCGTGCGACGGTGTGAATAGTCGAGAGCGTCGGGATCGTTGGCGACACCCGGCTTGCCGGTGATGATCTTGCCGGGGGCGATCGCATTGCAAACGATCCCAGCCGCTGCATGGTCGACAGCAATTTGCCGGGTCATCTGGACGATCGCACCCTTGCTGACCCCGTAGGGGAAATCGCCTGAGCAGGCGACCATGCCGTGCTGCGACGAAATGTTGATGATGCGGCCGCGCGTGTCGCCGACCGGCTCCTGCAGTAGGAATTGCTGCGCTGCCCGTTGCACCAATAAAAGAAGCCGGTGACATTGACGGCGATCACCCGATCCCATTGTTGCGGCGACGTTTCCAGGAGATCGGTCGAAGTGTAGATCGCGGCATTGTTGACCATGATGTCGAGCCGACCAAACCCTTTCACCGTCTGTGAAACCAGCGCGTCGACATCATCCCATCTGGAGATGTCGGTTTCTAAGAACATGCCCTTTGCGCCTTCCGCCCGGATGCGGGAAAGGGTCGTTTCACCTCCCTCGATCGGATCCGCGCAGACGTCACCAATCACGACGGTCGCGCCCTCTTTGGCGTAGCGAAGCGCGATCGCGCAACCGAGACCGGAACTCGCCCCAGTGACGATGGCAATTTTCTTCTCGAGCATAGGCATAGGAGTTCCTTTAGTCGGCTCTGCGGACGACCTGGCCGCGATTGGGGATGATGAGCGTTCCGTCTTTGACGATGCATTCGCCGCGGAGGAAGACATCGGTCAACCGACCGGCCGCACCCTTGCCATGAAATGGTGTGTAAGCAGCGTGGGAAGCCTGTTCGGCATTGGTGATGACAGCATATCGACAATCGGCATGTCGGCATCACGACCGACGGCGATCGACCCTTTCGAACGTCCAAGCCCGAAGCGGTGGGCGGGATTGTACGCACAGATCCGCACTAGGTCCGGAAGCCCTATGACCTTTTCGGCCACAAGGCCCAGCATCACCGAAAGCAATGTCTGAAGTCTGGGCATGCCGCCGGGAATATCTTCAAAGGATTCATAGCCGCCGACTTCTCGGCCGGGCTGTGCGGTGCGTGATCGGTCACCATGATCGTGATCAGGCCCTCCGAGACCGCATGGCGCAGGGCAGCGACATCGTCATGCGCGCGAAACCGAGGCGTTCCCTTCAGCCTGGCACCGTCCGTCTCGTAGTCGTCGGAGGTGAAGAACAGGTTCTGCGGCGTCGTTTCGACGGTGACATCAGCCATGCCCTGAAGGCGTCGCCAGGTTTCGACGCCGAGCTTCGAATTGACCTGGCGCACATGCACTCGCGCGCCGCACCCCTTTGTCTGCCCTCAATATCACTGAAACTCCGACTTTTTATGTAACAGGTATCGATGGTGATCGATTTGAGGGCGCTAGTGAACTGCGACGGGCCGAAGCTCCAGGATCGCGAAAAACAACACGTGTGGTGCAAGCCTGGATAAATTTGTACAAACAGTTTGTACTAAGGGGTGTCTCGCCTATATATTGGCATCGTGACCGATTTTCGGAGCGCTTTGAATGCCCCAGTCCACGTACAAGATCAGCGAAGCCCGCAAGAATTTCGCCGAGGTGCTCGAACGCGCCAATCAAGGCGAAGAAATAATCATCATGCGTGGCAACCAGGTCTATGCGCGCATTGGCCCCGCCGACACGGGCGGACGCCGCCCATTTGGCCTCCTGCGTCACCGTAATCTGCCCGACGATATCTTCAACGAGATCGATGACGCGCAAGCCGCAATCGATGCCGGCGATTTCAGTGACGATATCGGCATATGGCAAGGCAAGCCGAACGACGGTGGCGGGTCGCAATGAAACTTCTGCTTGATAGCCACGCTGTCTATTGGTGGACAATCGGGAGCGAACGCCTGTCAGTTCCTGCACGCTCCTTGATCGAAGACAAGGCAAACATCGTACTGGTCAGCGCCGTGTCGTTCTATGAGCTCGACAACAAGATGCGGCTTAAGAAACTGGATCTCGAACCTCAGGAACTGCGGGCAGCCGTCACGAGCAGCGGCATGCAGACTATTGCCATCAGCGATTTGCACGCCGAACTCGCGGCAAGTTTTGACTGGGATCACCGCGACCCGTGGGATCGCATCCTCGCTGCCCAGACACGACTGGAACACTGTGCCTTCATTTCCCTCGACCAGGCATTCGATGCCGTCTTGCATGAGCGGATTTGGTAGGAAGTTTGCCAGGACCACTCATGCCTTCATGAGGCAAGGTCAGTACGGCCGTTCGGACCCTGAAATCAAGTATCGATAGTGATTGATTTGGGGCCGCAGATCATCGATGCCAGAACTGCGGTAATCAACGGAAACGCGCAGTTTTCCGCAGCTTCTGGATCGATTTCAGCTTAGATAGGCGGATATGCATGGTCAGGATCATACGCCGTCGGAACCGCAAGGCATTCCGGCAGCAACTCGATCGAGGAAGCGCGGCATAACGACCAACCGCCTTCGATGATTTAGGAGGGCGCTACCTCGGCCCACTGGGAGAATGTTGCCGCCTGGCCGAAATCCTGTCCTTCTGCGTTCTGGAGCTGCCAGACTATTCCGTCTTCTATCCAGAACCGGCTGCCCGACTTCGTCACCCGCAAACCACGATAACCCGTCATAAACCCGTTTCGTGCCACCGCTTCGAGCAACGCCTGACGCTCCGACCGTTCGCTTGGACCAGCGGACAACCGGGATTGCAGCTTTACGAACTCGCTCCAGCTATACCCGAACCGCCTCTGTGCTGCACCATTGGCGTAGACAAAGACGGGATCGGGCGCGGAATTGTGTGCAAGGACCACAAACGGGGCATCGCCGTAGAGCCACTCGGGTCCTCGGTCCCTGGGGAGAAGGTCTCGGCCGACAAGGCGCCGGAAGCTCCCAGTGAGAAGTTCAAAGAATTCGGGATCGTTCGGGTTCAATTCGCCGTTCAACTGCATCTCGTTTCCTTCTCCAGTGCGGCCGCTTCACGAGCCTGTTCCGATCTAGTCACGGGATATGGCATCGGTGCGGCAATCCGCACTGATGGGAAGAGCTTAATTCGGCAGGAGATAGTTCTTGCGGACATAGGATGGATTGAAGCCAGCCTTCGTCAGGTTGGCGAAGGAGATGTTCGGCTGACCTTCCTGAGGTTCGGCCGTCTCCACAGCAAAGAGAGAAACGCCCTGCGCGAGGCCCTCGTTCAATCGGGCATTGATCAGCGCCTTTTGCGCGCCGCGGTTCCGGTACTCAGCGTGTGTCGTTCCGCCTCCTAGCCAGCCGCATCCGCCCTCCACGAACATCGCCCCGGTTCCGATCGCCGTTCCCTCCAATTCCGCAATGAAGCAGGCCCAGCCTTTCTTGCCGACCAGGCATGACCACAACGGCTCAAGCTCCGTCGGAAAACCAAAACCTGCGCACATCAGCCTGCCGAAAATCGGTGCGTCATCGATACCGGCCAAGCGCGTGCGCACAGGTCCTTCGATTGCAAGCGGAGCGGATGGGGCAGGCCGAGTGAGTTTCATCCAGGCACCATTTTCGACCAGTCCCCGGTCCAGTATCCAGCCACGCAGCGCATTGGCGGCAGAGGTTTCGCGGATCTGGACATGCCGCCTGCCTGTTTTGGTCTTCATCCATTCGAATGCGAGATTGAGTTGGTCTCTGTCATTCAGGGCAAGAATGCGATTGAGCCCAACGGCAGGAGCCGTGGGCAGCGAAATGGCGCAACCGTTGCCCACCGGCATGCAGGCAAACTCGACGCTGTCTTTAAAGGGCTGGGGCGTGATCCTGGCCATATCAATGAAAGCCTTGGCCTCGATCATCTCTTCCCAGGAAATTCTATCGCTTGAAATGCTCAATTTATTTCCTCTTTTAAATGACGGTCACCGAGGGCGGCTGTGCAAGCCCTGTCGGATTTTCCCGTCCCGTCCAGGAGCAGTATCGCAGGCGTCGAGATAACCTGCATCGCACTCACGAATAAAGTGTATGGCTGGTTAAAAGAGATTAAGGGTAGCCACCGAGAACGTAGATAGGCTGTCAATTGCGCCGCAAACAGTTGCGCAATCGTTGTCCGTTTATCGTCCGTCAGAAATAGATCGACATGACCAAATCCTGGTCGAAATCACCAAACCCCTTGCCGAAGAGGTTCATACCACCTGGATTATCGGCCTTTTCGTCGATGCCGATGCGAAAGCGGATCGAATGGTGATCGGCTATGCGCAGCGAGGCGATGGTCTGGGTCGAAACCATCGCGCCATCGATCCAGGTGCCGGTCTCGTCGATCGTCCACGTCTTGAGCTTGCCGTATTGCGAGCCGGACAGCTTCCACCAGGAGGGCGAATACATGCCGCGGCGGTCGCCGAAATCGCCGGGCGAGGTCCAGTGCCCGGCCTTTATGCCATTCACCCAGATCGAAATGTCGGAAGGCCAGTTGGCGTTCGTGGCCGGCGTCTCGGAGCTCAGTTCGGCCGAGAATTCCACCTTGCGGATTTTCTTGCCGGAGACCTTGGCATTGTTGGGAAACTTATATTCGACATAACCCCGGGTGAACCAGAGCAATGCTGCCTGCATGCGCTGCGGATCGAGGAAGACCTCCTGCACATCGAGCATGCCGATGACGTTGTTGACCGAACAGAGCCCGCAAGGCGCTCCCACGTCGAATTCGGTGAATAGGCCGATCGGCATGCTGACGGTGACCACATCCTCGCTCGCCTTGGTGCCGTTGGTATCGAAGCGGATCAGGATTTCATCGTAGATGCTGGAGCAGACCTTCTGATTTCCCTTCGTTGCCTTCATCGTCTGGGTCTGGATGAGGCCGGCCTGCTCGAGCGACTTCAGATTGGTTGCCGTCGTCGATTGCGGCAAGCGCATCTGCGCCGCAATGTCGTTGACGTTCAGCGGCCCCTTCTGGCGCAGCAGGTTGAGGATTTCGATACGCGTCGGAGAGCCGAGAGCCTGGACGACATCAACGTCCCTCATCGGATCAACCGTTAGAAGTTTTGTCTCCATGCTTTAATACTGGTTCTCCAGTCTTTCTTGCTCGTTTCAGCTGATATCACGGCGTCATGTCCCATGTCGCCGCTCTTTTTCGTGGGCGCCGGTCCGCGCCTCGGGAGAGCTCTCGCGGACCGGCAGGGCCTTCTCACCTCGGCCCGGAAGCAAATCTCTCACGCGCCTACCCCTTGATGCCTGATGACAGCATCAGGGCCTGCGTTACGCGTTTCTGGAACAGCAAGTAGGCGACGGCGACCGGCATGGCGGCAAGGATGGCCACCGCCATATCGCGTGCATATTTGACGCCGAAGGCATCTCTCGTCTGGGTAATGCCGACCGTGATCGTCATCATGTCATCGGAGTTGGTCACGAGGAATGGCCAGAGGAAGGCATTCCACGCCATGATGTAGGTAATGATGGCAAGTGCCGTGGTAATTCCCCAGTTCAGCGGCAGATAGAGCTTGAACAGGATCTGGAATTCACCGCAGCCATCGAGTTTTGCCGCCTCGCGCAGTTCCTTCGGCACGGAGTCGAAGAACTGTTTGTAGACGATGACGACCACGGGAACGATCAGCTGCGGCAGGATGATGCCGCCCCAGGTATTGATCAGGTTCAGCTTGTGCATCAGCACGAACTGCGAAATGACCAGCGCCTGCGAGGGCACCATGAAGCTCGCCAGGATGATGCCGTAGAGAAGCTTGCGGCCGGGAAAGACAATCTGCGACAGCGCATAGGCGCACATGACGCTGATGAAGATGACGACGACGGTCACGGTCACCGAGGTGACGATGGAGTTCAAATACCACGTCGAAAGTTTCGTCTCGAAGAGTGCGTAGTAATAGGCCGAGAAATTGAAGACGTCAGGGAAAAGGGTTGTCTTGTTGACCACATCCTGTTCCGGCTTGATGGATGTCACGATCGCCCAATAGATCGGGAAAGCCCAGGTGCAGGCGATCACCAGCGTGAGGACCAAAAGCAGCGCGTTGCCGATTGTCTTGCCGGGCATGTCAGCGCTCCCGCACACGCAGGAGCTGATATTGCAGCACCGAGACGACGACGATGATGACGAACAGGATCACCGCGACAGCAGAGCCGAGACCGCCGTGGTTCGATCGGAAGGCCTCGCGATAGACGAGCTGCAAGAGCACATAGGTGGAATTGAATGGTCCGCCCTCGGTCAAGAGATAGACCTGGTCAAAGATCTTGAGCTGCAGGATGAGCTGCAATGTCAGAACCAGCGCGGTCACCGGCCAGATCAACGGCCAGGTGATGCGCTTGAAGCATTGCCAGCGCGTCGCGCCATCGAGCATCGCCGCCTCATAATAGTCGTGGGGAATGTTGCGCAGGCCGGCGATGAAGAGCAGCAGGTTGAAGCCGTTGGTCCACCACACTGTCACGAGCGCCACCATCGGCATCGCCCAGATCGGATCACGGAAGACACTGACCCGCCCGCCGGTGAAGGCCTCGATGAGGAATTGCGCGATCCCGAATTGCTGGTCGAGGACCCATTTCCAGATCTGGGTGACAACGGAAACCGGAAGAATATAGGGGATGAAGAAGAGCACCAGGACCAGGCTCTGCACCCAGCCTTTCAGGCGCACGACCATCAGCGCCAGCCCGAGGCCGATCAACGTGTTCGGGATGACCGTCAGCACGACGAAATAGCCGGTGTTCCAGACCGAAGTATAGAAGAGCTTCTGGTGGAAAAGCTTCACATAATTGGCAAAGCCAACCCATTGGCCTTCGCCGACGAGCGGGGCGTCGGTAAAGCTCAAGGCGAACATCTTATAGACCGGATAGGCAAAGACGATCGCATAGGCGATCAGGAACGGCGCGATCATGACGATCGCCGTCAGCGTCTTGCGTCGCTTTTCAGTATTGACCACAGATCATCTCCCTGGACGAAGGGCTGGCCGGAGACAGGCTCCGGCCAGCATCTTCTCACTGCTGGCTCTGCAGCTCTTCGCGCATCTGTTCTATCGCATCTTCCGGATCGAGCTGACCGTTGAGTGCGGGAACCACGAAGTTCTGCGTTGCCTCGTAGATCGGGCCGGCAACACCCGCGAGCTTGGAGACCGGGTCGAAGACGGCGGTATCGGCAAGCTTGGCATAGGTGGCGTTCGGCTGCATTTCCTTGAATTCCTTGCTGTCCGTCACCGGCTTGTAAGCGGGGATATGGCCAGCACTTGCCCAGGAGATGCTGTGCTCGTTCATCCAGGCGATGATCTGCAGCACGGCCTTCAGCTTTTCAGGTGTGATCGGATTGCTCGCGCTGTTTGGAACGGCGAAGGAATGCGAGTCCGCCCAGGTGGCCTGCGTGCCCAATAGGTTCGGGATTTCGATAGCCCCCCATTCGAAGCCAAGCTCACCCTTCTTTGCGAGGTCGGTCATCGTCGGCACTTCCCAGACGCCGTTGACGTGCATCGCAGCCTTGCCCGAGGTAAAGAGCGCGATCGAGGCTTCATAGGAAATCAGCTTCGGCGAATAGCCTGAGGAGACCCAGTTCGCCATAGTCTTCAGCGCCTTTACGCCGGCATCGCCCGGCAGGATCTGGTCACCGTCGATGAACTTGGCGCCCTGCTGAGAGAGAAGCGTATAGAAGACGCGCCACATGGAGCCGCCTTCATCCGTGTGCAGCGACAGCGGATATTCCACCTTGCCCGTCGCCTTGATCTTGTCGAGGGCAGCATTGAAATTGTCGAGACCGTCGAGACCCTTCGGAAGACCGTCCTCGCCGAGCAGGCCGGCTTCCTTCAGGATGGTCTTGTTGTAATAGAGAACGATCGAATGGACGTCGAAGGGAATGCCGTAGACCTTGTTGTCGAAGGTCGCCTGCTTCCAGGCCGCATCGACATAGTTTTCCTTCTTGATGCCGGCGGAAGCCAGTTCCTCGTCCGTGAAGGGACGCAGGATGCCGGTCGGTACGGCAAGCGGATAACGCGACATATGATAGGTCATGATGTCGGGCTGCTGGCCGACGGCAGCTGACGTTTGCACCTTGGTGTAGAAGGGCACGCCCCATTCGAGCGTCGTAGCATTGATCTTGATGTCGGGATGGGTGTCGTTGAATTCCTTGATGAGCGCCTTCATGCGCACGCCGTCGCCGCCGCTTAAGAAGTCCCACCAGGTAATGTCAGTCTGTGCGAATGCGGCTGCCGAGGGCAGCAATGCGATGGCCGCCGAAACGGCGAGTTTTACAAGCTTTCTCACGTTTGTTCCTCCTCTAAAGCATGGGTTGGGCTCATCCCGCGTCACGGGATGACTTTTGCCGCGAGCCTCCTCCAAAGGCGCGCGATCAAGATCTCCTGCATTCCTTTCCGGTCTCCGGATCTCAAGCTCCGGACCCGTTCATCAGCTGAGCCTTCTGCCTTCGGCATCGAAAGCCAGCATCTCAGGCACTCTCAGAGAGAGGCTGATCTTCTCCTTCGGCTGAGGCCTGCTTTCACGGCACTCGACCGTCATCTCCGCATCGGTTGCGGTCAGCACGTGAAGATATCCGGTGCCGCCAAGCTCTTCCGTAAACTCGGCAGTGACGGGCAGCGTCAGGCCTCCATCGCCAGCGCCAAGCCCGATATGCTCGGGCCGGACACCGATATTGATGGCAGAGCCCTCGGCGACCGGCGTGCGTGTCGGCAGCTCGAAGGCTTGGCCCGGCGCGTCATCGAGCTCGACGCGGGCAGAGCCCTGTCCGGCGCCGATGACCTTGCCCTTCAGGAAGTTCATGCCCGGCGATCCGATGAAGCCGGCGACGAACATGTTCTGCGGATCGCGATAGAGCTCCAAGGGCGCGCCGACCTGCTGGACGATGCCCTCCTTCAAGACGACGATCTTGTCGGCAAGTGTCATCGCCTCGACCTGGTCATGGGTGACGTAGACCATGGTCGCTCCGATCTGCCGGTGCAGGCGGGCGATTTCCATGCGCATTTTCACACGCAATTCGGCATCAAGATTGGACAGCGGCTCGTCGAACAGGAAGACACGCGGTTCACGCACGATGGCGCGGCCGATCGCCACGCGCTGGCGCTGGCCGCCGGAAAGCTGGCTCGGCTTGTGCTGGAGATAATCGCCAAGACGAAGGATATCGGCGGCCGCCTTCACCTTCTCTTGAATCTCCGCCTTAGGACGTTTGGCGATCGACAGGCTGAAAGCCATGTTTTCGAAGACGGAAAGATGCGGATAGAGCGCGTAGGACTGGAAGACCATGGCAACGCCGCGCTTCGATGCTTCCCTGTGCGTGACGTCTTCATTCTCGATGCTGATCTGCCCGCCGCTCGTTTCCTCGAGCCCCGCAATCATCCTCAAAAGCGTCGATTTCCCGCAGCCGGATGGGCCGACGAAAACGGCAAACTCACCCTGCTCGATCTCGATATCGACGCCGTGGATGACCGCGAAGGACCCGAACGACTTCCTGACGTCAGTCAGTTTTATCCCAGACATATATCCTCCCGATGGACACTCCAGAGGGGCAGCCTCCTCCGCTGCCCCGATGGCGATCAACTCACGCCGAAGCGACGGAGAGCAGGATGAAATGATAGGATTTCGCCGGCAGCGATCCGGTGAGCCTGCCCTCGTCGGTGACCTGGAGGCCGGATCCTGCCGTCGGCACGATACGGTTCTGATCCTCGACGGAGTTGCGCGCCTTGAGGTCTTCGCCCGCCATCGTGTGATGCTGGATGACCTTCGCGCCCTTGAAGCCCTGCAGGGCAACATCGAGATCGATCGCCTCATCGAGACTGCGGTTAATCGCAAAGAGCGCGATGCTCTTGCCATCCTCCTGCAGCACGGCCGAAAGATCGAGATAGGGAACGTCCTGCGCGACATCGCAATCATAGGTCGGACCGGAGGCCGAAACCGTCAGCGCCGTGCCGCGGCCATACTTCGATGCGAACTGCAACGGATAGTAGATCGACTGGCGCCAGGCCGGGCCTCCCGCCTTGGTCAGGATCGGCGCGATGACGTTGACGAGCTGCGCCATGCAGGCGATCTTGACGCGGTCGGAGCGGCGGATGAAGACGTTGATCAGCGAGGCGACGAAGATCGCATCCTCGAGATTATAGAGCTCTTCGAGCAGCGGCGGCGCTTCCGGCCAGTCCCAATTCTTGTAGCGCTGATCGTCTTCCTTGCGGTCGTGATACCAGACGTTCCATTCGTCGAAGCAGATCTTCACGTCGCGCTTGGAGCGCTTCTTCGCCTTTATGTAATCGATGACGCCGCCGATCGTGACGATGTAGCGGTCGAGTTCGATCGCCTTGGCATAGTAGTTCAGCGTGTCGTTTTCCTCGTTGCCGAAATATTTGTGCAGCGAGATGTAATCGACGCTGTCATAGCTCGCATCGAGAACCTGTGCTTCCCATTCAGGATAGGTCTTCATCTTGTCGTTCGACGAGCCGCAGACCACGGTTTCGAGCGTCTTGTCGAAATATTTGAAGGCCTTGCTGACTTCGTTGGCAAGCAGACCATATTCCGTTGCGGTCTTGTGACCGACCTGCCAGGGGCCGTCCATCTCATTGCCGAGGCACCAGATGCGGACATTGTGCGGGTCCTTGTATCCGTGCTTGGCGCGCAGGTCGCTCCAGTAGGTTCCGCCCGGATGGTTGCAATATTCCAGGAAATTGCGAGCGTCATTCAGGCCGCGCGAACCGAGGTTCATGGCGAGCATCATCTCGGTCTTGGCGAGCTTCGACCAGTCGGCGAATTCGTTGACGCCCATCTGGTTGGTCTCGCGGGTCCGCCAGGCGAGATCGAGACGCGTCGGACGTTGGTCGCGCGGGCCGATGCCATCTTCCCAATGATAGGCCGAGACGAAATTGCCGCCCGGATACCGGACGATCGGCATATCGAGATCGCGCACCATATCAAGAACGTCGGTACGGAAGCCGTCCTTATCAGCTTTTTCGTGACCCGGCTCATAAATGCCAGTGTAAACGGCGCGGCCCATATGCTCCAGGAAGGAGCCGTAGACACGCTTATCGACGGATGAGATGGTAAATTCCCTGTTCAGGGTCGCTTTAGCCCGCATTGATGTTCCTCGTTTATTGAATTTGATTTTTGAGCAAGCTATTCTGAGACCTTTTTTTAATCAAGTATTTTGTTTAATATCCGAAAATCAGTTTTAGTATGGCGAAAGATCAACGAAATCTGTGAGAAACCAGGCTTTTCGGGCCCAATCGCCGGTCTCCGACGGGTCGTTAAAGCCACGATTAACCAACCAGCCTCTGGCGCGGGAACAAATTCTGCTCCGCAACGTTCTGGCGCTCGCGACAGGAGGAGGAAAAACAGATGCCAAATGCAAAATGGAGCGAACCGGTCGAAATCGAGTTCGACAATGCCGGATCCCGGACCGTCAGAGGCCCTTTCGACGCACTCATCTATCTCCACGACATGTGGCCGCGGCGCACGGGAGCAAAATTCGTCAGGGCAAGCAATGCCTGCAAGGGCGCCGTCGAAGGACGCGTCAGCCTGGAAACGGCAAGGGAAGATTTTCTTGCGGCCGCAGCAGAAGCAAGACTAGCCACACATTGAGCCCGAGGGGCGGACGCGCACATGCCGCGTCCACTCATATTTTTGAGGAAGGAGACTGCATGCGCGCCCTGCTGGTATCGTTGCTGACCTTGGCCGTGACCGCGATTTGGACAGGCCCGGCCCTATCTGCCGACATGATCCAAGGTTATGAACGCCCCCATGTCGTCAAGCATCGACCGAAGCCGGTCATTCGTGCACGCTCTGTGCAGCGCCGGCATCTCGATTGCACGGATATGACTGTCGAATACCGCTACATTCCGCGTACGGATTTCGTGACCGTGTGCCGTCGTATCTGAGACCTGCCAGACCGGCCAAGGCCGATGTCAGATCGGATAGTGTCCGGGCTGCGATGCCACGGTCATCCACCTGAGGTCGGTGAATTCGTTGATGCCGGCCTTGCCGCCAAAGCGGCCATAACCGGAGGCCTTCACGCCGCCGAAGGGCATCTGCGCCTCATCATGCACGGTCGGGCCGTTCACATGGCAAATGCCGCTTTCAATCCGTCTTGCGACCTCCATGGCGCGGGCGGCATCCCTTCCGAAGACGGCGGCGGACAGGCCATATTCCGTATCATTGGCAACACGGACCGCCTCATCGATACCGCGCACGCGCACCATGCAGGCCACCGGACCGAAGCTCTCCTCTCCATAGATGCGCATCGATGGCGTCACGTGGTCAAGCACCGTGGCGTCCATCAGGGTCCCGATCGCACGGCCCCCCGCGAGCAGGCGAGCGCCCTTGGACACCGCATCCTCGATCAGGCCGTTGACGCGTTCAACCGCATCGAGGCCGATCATCGAGCCGAGCGGCGAATTGCTCTGGCGCGGATCGCCGGCAACCAGCGTCGAGGCCTTGCGGGCGAACTGATCGGCAAACTCGTCGGCCACCGCCTCGTCGACGACGATCCTCTCGGTCGACATGCAGATCTGCCCCTGGTTCATGAAGGCGCCGAAGGCAGCGGCTTTCACGGCTTCGCCGATATCGGCATCATCGAGCACGATGAGGGGCGCCTTGCCGCCAAGCTCGAGCAGCACGGGCTTCAAATGGCGGGCGGAGACCTCGGCGATAACACGGCCGACGCGGGTCGAGCCGGTGAAATTGACACGGCGCACGGCCGGGTGGGCGATGAGCTTTTCGACGATGGATGCAGCATCGGCGGGTGCATTGGTGAGCACATTGACGACACCGTCGCCGAGACCCGCTTCCCGCAATGTCTCGCCGATCAGATGATGCGTCTTCGGGCAAAGCTCTGACGCCTTGAGGACGACAGTGTTGCCACAGGCAAGCGGCAGGGCGACGGCGCGCACGCCGAGAATGACGGGCGCGTTCCAGGGTGCGATGCCAAGGACGACACCGGCCGGCTGGCGCACGGCCATCGCCAAAAGGCCGGGCTTGTCGGAGGGGATCACTTCGCCGGTGATCTGGGTACACATGGCGGCGGCTTCACGCAGCATATTGGCGGCGAGATAGACGTTGAAGCCCGCCCAGGCGGCTGTCGCTCCCGTTTCCTCGGCCATGGCGGCGATGAATTCACCGGTGCAGGAATCCAAGAGGTCGGCTGCCTTCGAAAGGCGCTTGCGCCGCTCTGTCGGCGCTAGCGTCGACCAGGCCGGAAAGGCCGCGGCCGCAGCGGCAACCGCTGCATGCGCGTCTTCCAGCGTTGCCGCGGCCGCCTTCGTCGCAAGCTGACCGGTAATCGGGTTCAGCCGTTCGAAAGTCGCACCGTCCGAAGCCGGCATGCCACGGCCGCCAATCAGAAGCATCAGGTCAACCATCTCGTTCCCTTTCAGATATGCGCCTGATTTCCCTCCCAAAGGGCCGGCGCGATGATGTCTGCTGGTTTCCGGCATCCGCCGGGAGTCATGCAAATCCCGCGGTCACACCGGGAGATCGACGTCTTTCATTGGAAGATCCTCACCCATATCGCCTGAATTCAGGCGCTCCTCCGGATCCAGTAGGAACCAATCCATCGGCGAAATGAATGGATTTTCCTGGCAGTTTATTGTACTTTCCTGCATATTTTCAGGTCCCCGCTCGGCATGCGATTGCCCGGCCGCTTGTGTGCCCGGAGTACAAGATGGCGGAAAAGTTGCTCGATATGCCGGCCTTGTCGGTCAGTGCATCGATGATTTCTGTCGGCCTCGGCAGCCAGACCTGGAGCCTTGACGCCCACGGCAGCCGTCCCGTCTATCAGGCCTTTTTCGTCTCGCGGGGCAAAGCGAGCCTGTCCATCGATGGACAGGCGGGGATTACGCTTTCGGCACCTGCGGCACTTTGGCTGCCGCGACGGATTTCGGGGGCTTTCGTTCTTGCCGCCGGCAGCGAGGGGGCGATGCTCTCGGCAGCTGATGACTTTGTCCGCAGGACGGTCGGCGACAGCCCGGCCGCCGTGCAGTTGCACGACATGATCGAGCGCGTTGTCGTAGCTCAAAACGAAAATCTGGCGGGACATGCGGGCGATATCGGCCGTGCCTTCGAGGTCATGACGCAAGAGGCACGGGACCACCGACCCGGCGGGACAGCGCTTGTCGGCGCCTATTTTTCCGTGCTGCTGCTGCTGATATGGCGAGCCGCAGGGGCGTCGGCGCCGACGAAGACCTCGGGCACCGGGGCGACCACCTTGCAGCGGTTCAGGCAGATCGTCGAATTGCGTTTCCGCGAACAGCCGGCGATCACCGATATAGCCCGCGCCATGGGCATCACCTATGACCACCTGCATCGCGCCTGCATTTCCGGCACCGGACGAAGCCCGATGGAACTGATCCACGAAAGGTTGGTCGCCGAAGCAAAGCTGCGGCTTGGGCAATCGGAGCAATCCGTCGAGCAGATCGGCTTCGGGCTCGGTTTTCGCGATCCGGGCTATTTCAGCCGCTTCTTCAAGAGCCGTGTCGGCGAACCGCCCGGCGCCTACCGGCGCAAGATCGCCGCGCAGTCGCAGAAAGGCCTCACCCCATCCTTTGCCGCCTGGCCGTGAGGCACTCGCGATTTAGAAGACGGGCGTTCAGAACGTCCGCAAATCACGCGTCAGCGCCTGGAGCTGCTTGAAGCCCTCGTAACGCTTTGCGTGAAGATCAGCGATCGCGCCTTGTGCCGGCTTGTAGGTCTCTTCCCCGGCCGAGAGTTTCGTCATTGCTTCGCGCATATCGCTAAACAGCCCACCGGCGACGGCGCCGAGGATCGCAGCACCCAGCAGGACGGGTTCCTCCGCCTTCGTCGCGATTACCGGCTTGCCGCTCGCATCGGCAAGCATCTGACGGACGAAATCATGCTGGCCAGCACCCCCGCTGATGACGATGTTCTCGATGGTGACGCCGGCATCAGCCTGCGTGTCGATGATTTGTCTCAGTCCATAGCCGATGCCGCAGAGGCCTGCGACATAGAGCGAGACCAGACTGTCGAGACCCCTCTCCATGTCGAGACCGGCAATCACCGCGCGGGCGTGCGGATCGGCGAAGGGCGCGCGATTGCCGAGGAATTCGGGAACGACATGCAGGCCTGCGACGAGTTTGACGGAATTCGAAGAGTGCCCCGCCTTGCGCGCGGCCATGTCAGCCAGAAGGACCGGCAGCGGAACGCCGTCGCGCTTCGACAATTCCTTTGCCTCGCCGGCGGCGGGATGGAAGGACAAGAGCTGATCGATCGCCGCGCCCGCAGCACTCTGGCCACCCTCGTTCAACCACATGCCTGGCACCATGGCAGAATAATAGGGACCCCAGACGCCCGGAACGAAGGCCGGTTCGACGGTTGATGTCATGGTGCACGACGACGTGCCGAAGACGTAGCCGAGATTGGCCTGCGGACCGGCACCAATACCAACGGTTCCGATGCCGCCGGCATGGGCATCGATCAGCCCCGCGGCGACAGCCGTTCCCGGAGCAAGGCCGAGTTCACCGGCGGCCGCCGCTGTCAGGCCCTGACCGAGCGGCGAGCCGGGCTCGACGATCGACTGCCCGAGGCGGGCAAAACCTTCGTCGGCCAAGACGCCGAGGCCGATCTCATGAAAGTAGGTCGCATCCCAGCGCTTCTCATGGGCGAGATAGGTCCATTTGCAGGTGACGGTACAGGTTGAACGCGCAAGATCGCCGGTCGCCCGCCATGTCAGGAAATCCGCCAGATCGAAGAATTGCCAGGCGGCATCGAAGACCTGCGGCCGCCTTTCCCTCAGCCAGAGCAGCTTCGGCGTTTCCATCTCGGGGGAGATACGACCACCGACATAGCGCAGCACGTCATGGCCGAGCGCGTTGATACGCTCCGCCTGCGGGACGGCGCGATGGTCCATCCAGACGATGATATCCCGGTTCGGGTCTTCCGAGGGACCAACGGGCAGCGGCCGGCCAGCCTCGCCGAGCACGACGAGCGAACAGGTGGCGTCAAAACCCAGGCCAGCGACCGAAGCCGGATCGATACCGCTTGCGACCACAACCTCGCGCACGCAAGCGCAGACGGCCCTCCAGATTTCCGTACTCGACTGCTCGACGATGGAGCCGGCTTCATGAAATAGCATGATATCCCGCTTGGCGGATGCGAGCATCAGGCCATCGAGGTCGAAGAGGCCGGCGCGGGCGCTGCCTGTGCCGACATCGACGCCGATGACATGTTTGGCACCCGCTGACGGCGTGTGTGAAGTGTCGCTCATGATCTCTCGTTCAAATCGGCAGTATCAGGGTTTGAGAGCATTTCCGTCTTTCCTCGAATCGCGGAAACGCCCTGTCTTTTTGTTTTCATGCAATTGCGGACGCAAGGCCGCTACGCATTCTTGCTGGAATTGCTCTAGAGCAATCCGCAACCGGACCTGTCAACCTCAGAGGTCGACGCTGTTTGGCAGGATCACCAGATCGCGCACAGTGACGTTGCGCGGCCGTGACAGCATGAAGAGCACGGCATCGGCCACTTCCTTCGGCTGCATCAGGCTGCCATTGGCCAGCGCCTCTTCCATCTTGGCTTTCGGCCAGTCATCCAGGAGCGCGGTGACGACCGGTCCGGGCAGCACCGCGCCGACGCGCACGCCATATTGTGCGACCTGGCGGCGGGTGGAGTGGACGAAGGCCTGAACGGCAAATTTCGAGGCGGTATAGATCGGCTCCCAGACGACGGGCACGACGCCGGCGATCGAACTCGTAAACAGGATATCCCCGGACTTTTGAGCGATCATATGCGGCAGCACCGCATGGGCCGAGCGGAAGGCCGCATTGATGTTGAGGTTGAGCATCCGGTCCCAGGCATCCGGATCGCCGTCTGCGACCGGGCCGCCAATATAGGCGCCGGCATTGGCGTGGAAGATATCGAGCCGGCCGGCCAATTCCAGAATGCGCGGCAGCATGCCGGAGACCTGCGGGCCATCGAGAAGATCGACGACAAGCGGCAGGGCGCCCTCACCGATCTCCTTGCAGAGGGCCTGGAGCCTGTCCTTGGCACGATCGATGAGAACAACGGTTGCACCTTCGGCATGCAGGGTGCGGGCGCATTCCAGCCCGATACCCGATGCCGCGCCGGTGATGGCGGCAACCTTGCCCTTCATGAGATCAGTCATGCAAATACTCCTTGAGGATGCGGGTCAGGCGCGGCCGTGGCTGACACGGGACCGGCGAGCGAGCGAATCGACGATGACGGCGATGGCGAGAACGGCACCGGTGATCATGTAGCGCAGCGACGAGCTGAGATTGAGCAGCGTAAGCCCGTTGGAAATCGCCTGGATGACGATGATGCCGAGAAGAGCCGAATAGGCGCTGCCGCGGCCACCGAACAGACTGGTGCCGCCAATGACTGCTGCCGCAATAGCATTGAGGTTCACGTCGCCCGTACCGGCCTGCTGGCTGGAGGAGGCAAGACGCGAGGCCGAGAGAATTCCGCCGATGGTGGCAAGCGTCGAGCAAAGCACGAAGGCGCTGAGATAGATGCGGCGCACATTGATGCCGGCACGGCGAGCCGCCTCGCGATTACCGCCGACTGCAAACATGGAGCGTCCCCATTTGGTGCGCGTCAGCGCATAGTTCAGGATGACGGCGATTGCGACGAAAAGGCCGAACATCCACGGCACGCCACGACCGAGATTGAGATAATAGACGGCAAATTCCAACGCGGCAGTAAGAATGATGGCCTTGACCGCAAGCACGCCGACCGGTGAGGAGGAGAGGTTCGAAGCCTGCCGCTGGCGGCGCTTGCGCATCTCGTTGACGACAAGGACCACGCCCGGCAAGAGCGCCAGCACGCAGGACAGCCAGTCGGGCATGACGAGAATCTGGCCGAAGCGCACAAGCGGCGAGGCATAGGGAAGGTTGATGCTGCCGGTCGGCCCCAGGATATAGAGCTGCATGCCGAGGAGCGCCAGCAGACCGGCAAGGGTCGCAACGAAGCTCGGCATGCCAAGCCTGTTGTAGAGCACCGCATACAGCGCACCAACGACGATGCCGGCGAGGATCGCAACCAGGATCGCGAGCGGGATCGGCCAGCCCATATTGACCCAGAGCACGCCAAGGATGGCGGAGGAAAGTCCGCTCATCGAGCCGACCGAAAGGTCGATTTCGCCAAGCATCAGCACGCAGACGATGCCAAGCGAGATGACACCGACGGTTGCACAGTCAAACAGCAGGTTGACGAGGTTGTTTGGCGCCAGAAACACCGGATTGAGCAGCGAGAAGACCGTGGAGATGACGATCAGGCCGACGAAGACCGGCAGCATGCCGAGATCGCCCGAGCGTACGCGGTCGAAGAAGGCCTTGACCATGCCCATGATGTTGTCGTCGTGGCGGACGCGTTCGTCGCTGCGATCGAGGGCGGCCGGCTGGCTGATTGTATCGGACATCTTCTGGCTCATGCAGGCCTCCCGCTGGTTTCGTGTGCAGCACCGGTCTTGCGCTCGATCCGCCGGGAGACGGCGTTCTCGGTGGCACCAGTGATGGCGGCGACGAGTTCCTGGTTGGACGAATCGGGCGTGAAGACGCCATTGTTGCGACCGAGGCGCAGCACGACGATGCGGTCTGCTACAGCGCGCACGTCTTCCATATTGTGGCTGATGATGATGACGCCGAGGCCGCGCTCGCGCACACGTTCGATCAGGTTCAGGACTTCCGCGGTCTGGGCGACACCGAGAGCCGCCGTCGGCTCGTCGAGCATGATGATCTTGGGATCGAGCAGCAGCGAGCGGGCAATGGCAACCGTCTGGCGCTGGCCGCCGGAAAGCGAGGCGATCGGCTCGCGCACCGAGGGGATACGGGCCGCAAGTTCCCTGAGCAACGTCCAGGCACGCACCTCCATGGCCACCTCATCGAGGCTCCACGGAGACATTTCATGGCCGAGAAAGAGATTGGCGACGACGTCGAGATTCTCGCAAAGCGCCAGGTCCTGGAAGACGGTAGCGATACCGAGCTCCAGCGCCTTGCCGGGACTATCGAGCGTGACATTGCGGCCGCAGAATTCGATCGTCCCCGACGACGGCTGATGCACGCCGGCAAGAACCTTGATCAGCGTCGACTTACCGGCACCGTTGTCGCCGACCAACGCCACGACCTCGCCGGCCTTCACTTCAAGATCGATGTCGGTCAGCGCCGACACCGCGCCGAAATTCTTGGAAATATTGCTCAACCGGAGGATTGTTTGTCCTTTCTCCGGCATATCCTTCATATCCCTGGTCATGGGGGTAGCCCTTCTTGCCATAGGGGCATCCGGCCGCGACAAGCGCGGCCGGAGCTCACTCAAGCGCTTTTAGTTGGTAATGCCAAGCTTCTTGCAGCCTTCGGCATATTCGCCGGTGCAGATCTGCTCGGGCGTCTGGATCTTCTTGTCGAAGATTTCGGCCTTGATGTTCTTTGCCGTCACGACGGCGGGAATGAACAGCTGCGACGGCGTATTGTAGAGCGTCGTCTTGGCCTCAGGCTTTTCACCCTTCATCATCTGCACCGCCACATTGGCAGCGGCTGCCGCGACGATTTCGGACGGCTTCGAAATCGTGTTGTACTGGTCGCCGGAAATGATCAGCTGAAGGGCTGCGATCGTGGCGTCATTGCCGGTGACCGGCGGAACCGGCTTCACGCCTGCGGCCTTGAAAGCGGCAATCGCGCCGCCTGCCGTGCCGTCATTGGCGGCAACCACGCCCTTGATATCGGCCCCGAAGCGGGTGATCTGGCCGGCAGCCCATTCCTGCGCCTTCGGCGGCGCCCATTCCGGCGTGTCATATTCGGCAAGCGTCTTGTAGGTGGATTCCTTCAGGCCGCGGTGGATGCCGTCGCGGATGAGGCCTGCGGCCGCATCGGTCGGCGAGCCGTTGATCTCGAGCACGCCTGCGCCGTCGGCAACGCCTGAAGCCTTGAGATGCTCGACGAGCGACTTGGCGATCGCATAGCCGATGCCTTCATTGTCGAAGGAGACGTAATAATCGGCTGGCTTGTCCGGGATCGGGCGGTCATAGGCAATGACCTTCACGTCCTGGGACTGGGCGATTTCGACGAGGCCGGCTGCAGCGGCGGAATCGACAGGGTCAAGAACGACCACCTTGGCGCCCTGGGCGATGACCGAGTTGAACTGCTGCTGCTGCAACGTGGCATCGGCATTGGCGTTCTGGTAGATCACCGTGCACTTCGGGCACAGCTTCTCCATCTCGGCTTTGAAGCCCGGGAAGTCGTGCTGCTCATAGCGCGTGGATGCCTGGTCGGGCATCAGAAACGCGACGGTCGCCGCTTCCTGAGCCGAGGCCATGCCGGCAAAACCGATGTAAACGGTCGCCGAGGCCATAAGCAAATTGCGATAATTCATTTTCTCCTCCTTGGTATGATCGAAAGACAGGCCCAGGCATTGCTGGAAGTCACCACGGTTTCCCCGCCCGCCGCAGCCTTCGCCGGCATGAAAACGACGAGCAAAGCGTCCCTGCAAAAGGACAACCTCTCCGCAGCTTCTTAGAAATACCTCCCTGCACCGGCCTGCTGTCCGGCTTGTATCATCGATTGCGCAACCTTGCTCAATCGATGAAGCAAGAATTGCCACTTCCTCCGATTGATGTCAAGTTACCGTCAAACGGAGACGACATTTTGAATCAGGTGAAGCAGACGAAGAGGACGACGATTTACGATCTGGCGGAGCTGGCCGGCACATCCGCCAGCGCGGTCAGCGCCGTGCTCAGCGGCAACTGGAAGAAGCGCAGGATCAGCAGCCAGCTTGCCGAAAAGATCATGCGGATCGCCGAGGAACAGGGTTATGCGCTGAACATGCAGGCAAGCCTGCTGAGGCGCGAAAAGTCCCACATCATCGGCATGATCGTGCCGAAATACGACAACCGCTACTTCGGCTCGATCGTCGAACTCTTCGAGGACATGGCGCGTGCGCGCGGCCTTTTCCCGATCATCACCTGCACGCGCCGCGACCCTCAGCTGGAGGTCGAGGCAGCGCGCACGATGCTGTCCTATCAGGTCGAATGCCTGATCGCGACGGGTGCCACGGACCCCGACCGTATTACCGAAATGTGTGCGGCTGCCGGCGTGCGCAGCCTCAATCTCGACCTGCCCGGCGCGCTTGCCCCCTCCGTCATCTCGGACAATTTCGCCGGCGCCCGCGAGCTGACGCGTCGCATCCTGAAAAACAGCGAGCAACGGCTCGGCAAGATGGAGCCGCTGCTCTTCATCGGTGGCCGCGGCAGCGACCACAACACCGCCGAGCGTATCCGCGGCTTTCGCGAGGCACATGCCGACCTCGGCGTTGCCGTGCATGAGGAAAATATCCTTGCCTGCGGCTATGCGCCGGAAAAGGCTGAAAAGGCGTTAGACGAGCGCGCGCTTGGCGGCAATGCACTGCCCAAGGGCATGTTCGTCAACTCGACAATCTCGCTCGAAGGCGTCATGCGCTGGATCCGCCGCTCCGACCATCTCGACGATCGCAGTCTGGTGCTCGGTTGTTTCGACTGGGACCCCTTCGTCACCCTTCTTGGAAACGGCATCGAAATGGTGCGCCAGGATGTGCCGGGCATGCTGAACAAGGTGTTCGAGCTCATCGAATCCGGAGCGAACAAACCTGTCGTCATCCAGGTGCCGCCCCTCATACCGGAAGCTCAGGAAGCGTAAGAGTCCGGTGCGGGCGCAGTTGATCTGCCGATTCCTGGTCTCTGGCGCCGGATGAGCGGATCGAAGAAATCCGCGCCCATCCGGTCGTGAGGCGCGGGTGAACGCCGGATTCCCAGCGTGCTCGGCGGTCTGGTTCCGGGCGCACTGATTGCGGTGCAGACCTCCGTCGGATGCGGTGCGTCGGAAGCCGGACGCACGGCGCACGATGCGATGCTCACAGGCTGCGCCCTCGGCATAACCGTCTGCAACATAGACAATGGCTACGGGGCTGCCTGCACAGCCCTTGACGCTGTCCTTTCGCGAATCCGGGCGCACGAACCTTTTAATCCCCGTCTCGCATGCTCTTCATCAGACGTTACTGGATATCCGCATCCTGCTGCTTCACGACCTCCATAAGCAGCCGCAACCGTTCTCTCAAGCCATGAACCTGGTCAACGAGATTGATGACAACGTCGACGCCATGAATTCCCACCAGAGCCTTTGTCCACACAAAAATAGTCATTGGCAATAATGGCGACAAGAACGGCTTGGCGAGGTCGTATCGGAGAACTTCGTCGCCGGATGCGCATGACGTCCGCGGCGCTCGCTGTTCTGCCCGGCAATGCCGGCTTCATTCCGTCGGGTTCGCGGCGTCTGCCACAGCCTGCGTGACGGCATCGTCGACACTGAAATTGCACCGGCTTGCTAACTCCGCTTCGCCAGCCGATTCCATCAGATCCCTGATCCAGTCATGCACGCGGGCATAATAGACGCGCTTGCCGGCCTTGTGCAGCAACGTGTCGAATTCGAGGAGAGCATCGAAGCCGGTACTGTCGAGATCGACGCTTTCTTCCAGACTGACGATGACGGAAAGCGTGCTTCTATTGGAAAGTGCATGTGTCGCGATTTGCGACAATACCAATTCGGCGTTGGCGAAAAAGAGGGGCTGAGCTGGCCTGAATATGCTAATGCCGGCGATCTCAGTGGCGTCGGCATGGCGTTCCACGTCGACAAAATCGCGTGTCTGGCGAAGTCTGCCGAGTGTAATCACCCTCGCGACCGTAAGTCGCTTCAAAAACAGGACGAATGAAAGCGCGACCGCGATTAGCATGCCATTCAGGACACCGAACAGAAGCACGCCACAGGCAGCAAAGATGAGAAGAAACCGGTCGCGACCGACCCGCAGAATATGCATGACCGGAGATGGATCGAGCGAGTGTAGGAGTACGCTCACGATCACGGCGGCGAGTACCGTTTGGGGAATGTAAGCGAGGAGTTTCACACCAAAAAGGCAGAAAGCTGCGAGGAAAGCTGCGGCGAGCAAAGACGAGAGCTTGCTCTGCGATCCCGCCGCTTCGCTGGCGGACCCTGCCGAGAAGCCGGCCCCGACCGGCATGCCCTGGACAAGAGCGCTTACAATATTGGCGACCCCGATTGCGCGCAATTCGCGGTTTGCGTCCACGACTTCACCATGAAGCAGCGATAGGCTTCGGACAGTGCCCCAGGACTCGGCAAAGACAATCAGCACGAGAGGCAGGGTGTAGCGAGCAATATGCTCAACACTATGCAAATCGGGCGCGGCGAACGCATCCCAACCGATCGCGAGGCTCACAGGCCCGACGACCGGCACGCCCAGACCCTCGAGATTGAACTGGAAAGAAATCGCCGCAGCCCCGAGCGTCACAAACAGACTGCCCGGAATCTCGCGGTAACGGCGTATGGCGAGAAGGCAGACGAATGCGAATAGCGCGAGCCCGAGGCTGATGAGGTTCCATTCGTGAAACCGCGCGAGAGCGGAACGGAGGATTTCCCAAGGTTGGACATCAGCATTGCTCAAACCAAAAATGGTCGGCAACTGCTTGATCGTGATCAGAAGGGCGGTACCGAAGGCGAAGCCCCGCAGGACAGGTCTCGATATTACGCCAGCCAAGTATCCAAGCCCCATCGCCGAGGCAATCAGGAAGACAAGACCTGCAAGCGCGACAACGACAGCTGCAAATAGCGCCTTCTGTGACGCGGGCACGTCCATGGACATGAGCATTGCCGCGAGGATCGCGGCAGAGGACGATGTCGGTGAAACAACCGCGAAACGGCAACGGCCAATGAAGAAATAGGCCGTACATCCAGCGATTGTTGCGGTAACCGCATGTCGAGGCGTCAACCCCGCGATTGAGGAGTAGGCAATCGCTTCCGGGAGCAGAAGACCGGCGACCGAAAGGCCGGCGACAGCATCACGCCAGTTCCATTTCATGGCTGTGGGATAAGATCCTTCTTACTCAGGCCAGCCGCTATCCTCCTGCATTATCGAATGGTCCACAAGCATCTGGTTTCGCGACTAAAAAATTATCGGCTGCGCCGCGGCCCATTTGCGCCTTCCTGGACATCGCGCCCATTTTCAACGCTGATCGCGCCATAACTAAACATCGACCGAGCTGTCTCGCGTGCTCCATGGACGGGCAAGGGTGCCGATGCTTCCAACGGATCTATGGCGCGCAACGTCAAGGAGGCTGCGCCAGCCGTCCACATCGCCGCAATTGGCGTCCTCGATATCATCGACGAAAGCGGGCCGGTTTCCACTGCAAAGGCAAAATCATTGCTCGCCTGCTTCCAGGAAATGCGGGCAATAATTCGTGAGCGTCCAATGATTTAACGTAAGCATTAACTTACGCAATACCCTGAATTTGGGATGTTGACGGCGGGAAAATCGCTTTCTATGGAAAGCTGCCGACCCAGTGCGGCGGCAGCAACAGGCGTCCGGTCATACGAGGTGACCGGACGCTTTTCATTCGGAAATCCGGCCTACTTCACCGCTTCCGGTGTGAAGCGCGCATAGAGCGCATGGCGATTGCCGGGATAAACGAAGCGCACATGCGTGACCGGCCCTGACTTGTTCCAGGTGCGGCGTTCGACGACGAGGCATGCGGTTGACGCCGGGATGGAAAGCATGGCGCCCTCTTCCTCATCGACGCCGATTGCGAAGATCTTGTGCTCGGCAGCACTCCAGGGAACCTGGCTCAAGAGCCAGGGGCCGGGTGCTGTTTGCTCAAACGCCTCACCGGCTGCCTCTGGCACGGTTTGAAGATTGATCAACCGCTTTTCGAGGCAAAACGGTTGGGTCCCAGCGTAGTGGATGCAGATGATTTCGACGAGACTGGAATTTTGCTGCAGATCCAGCATCTGGCGGTCCTGCGCCTGTGCCTTCCTGCGGATACGCTTTGCGACCTTGTGGGAATAGGCGAGATTGAGGGACTGGACCTCCGCCTTGATATCGTGGATCTCGAGCACTGCGGACTGCGCCTGCGGCTGGATGACGAAGCTGCCGGATTTCTTGCGGCGCTCGATGAGACCGGCTTTCACCAGCTGGGTCAGAGCCTTGTTCACCGTCATACGCGAGCAGTCGTATTGCTTCGTCAGCTCTATTTCGAACGGAATGCGATAACCCGGCGGCCATTCGCCCGAGACGATGCGACCTTCGATATCCGTGAGGATACGTTGGTGTAAGGTCGGTTCCTTGGGTTCATTCATCATCACGCTCCGGCTCTTCCTCCGCTGTACCGCCTGGGAAGCGCCGAGGAAAGGTCGTCATGCCGCCAACAGCTCGTTCATCGCGGCGGTGAAGCGCCGGTCAATCAGGTCGCGCCGCAGATGACGGCCGTTTTCGACCTGCTTGTGGCCGAGCGACCAGACGCAGTCGACCGCCACACCACCGGCAAAAATCCAGTGATCGAGAAGCCGGTCCTCGGAGAGGTAGGAAACGGCATTGGTCTCGAACGATATGATGTCGGCGTGGTGTCCGGCGGCAAGACCAGCCGGCGCCTTCAGTGCCGCACCACCGCCGGCAAGTGCCTGTTCGAAGAGGGCCTGACCCGTGGAGCCGCCCGTCGATGCGATGACATTGCGGGCACGCAGCGCCAGACGCTCGGAATATTCGAGCTGACGAAGCTCCTCGGCGATGGAAATCAGAATGTTGGAATCAGAACCGATGCCGAAGCGCCCACCTTCCGACAGGAACAGGGGCGCCGAAAAAGTCCCGTCGCCGAGATTGGCTTCGGTAATAGGGCAAAGGCCGGCAATGGCGCCGCTCCTTGCCATCTGGCGCGTTTCGTCATCGGTCATGTGGGTTGCGTGGATGAGGCACCAGCGCTGATCGACCGGCGCATTCTCGAGCAGCCATTGGACAGGCCTTGCGCCGGACCAGGCCAGGCAATCCTCGACTTCCTTGACCTGTTCGGCGACGTGAATGTGGATGGGCCCGTCGCCGGCAAGTCCGATGGCGACATACAGTTCGTCGGGCGTGACGGCGCGCAGGCTGTGCGGCGCAACACCGATCTCGGCGCCGGGCAGCCGGCCCGTGACCTTTCGGCAGCCGTCCATCAGCTGCGCAAAACTGTCAGCGGAGTTGATGAAGCGGCGCTGTCCCTCGATAGGTGCGGCGCCGCCGAAGCCGGAATGGGCGTAAAGAACCGGAAGCAGCGTCAATGCGATGCCCGTCTCCGCACTCGCCGCGCCAATGCGTTCGGCCATTTCGGCGATATTGGCATAGGGGCTGCCGTCCTTGTCGTGATGCAGATAATGGAACTCACCGACGCGGCTAAAGCCGGCTTCCAGCATTTCCATATAGAGCTTGGCTGCCACCGCCTCGACATGGTCAGGCGTCATCGACAGGGCGAACTTATACATGACGGTGCGCCAGCTCCAGAAGCTGTCATTGGCCGGACCGCGCACTTCGGCAAGCCCCGCCATCGCCCGCTGAAAGGCATGACTGTGGAGGTTCGGCATGGCCGGCAAAAGGGTGGCATGGCGCTCGTCATCGGCGCCAGGCGCGACATCCGTCTCGATTGCGGCAATGCGGCCGTTTTCGAGCGTCAGGCGCACATTCTTGCGCCAGCCTTCGGCCAGCAAGGCCGTCCTTCCATGAAGTTTCGTCATGATTGCTCCCCTTCTTTCTTATTGGCCCGCCGCTTGCCTTTGTGCACAGGGCCATAAATTTCCACTTGTCACCACTGCTATTATGTATATACATATTGACCCATAATGAAAGGCGTAAAGCTGATGAGTGGGAACAAATTTTCCAGATCGGGTCGCGGCTCCGCCGCCCGCTCGCTTTGGCGTAATGGGCGCCTGGCGACACTGCGGGAGGATCTGACGGGCCTCGGCACTATCGACAAAGGCGCCATCGTTTGCGAAGGCGGCCGTATCCTGTTTGCCGGGCCGGAAGGCGAATTGCCGTCCGCGCTGATCGAGACGGCCGAGATCGCGGATCTTGAAGGTCGCTGGGTCACGCCGGGCCTCGTCGACTGCCACACGCATATCGTCTATGGCGGCAATCGGGCGCGGGAATTCGAGATGCGCCTTGAAGGCGCCACCTATGAAGAGATTGCGCGCGCCGGTGGCGGCATCGTCTCCTCGGTGAAGGCAACCAATGCACTGTCCGTCGAGGGCCTCGTCGAGGCCGCGCTGCCGCGGCTCGATACGCTGCTTTGCGAGGGTGTCACCACCATCGAGATCAAATCCGGCTATGGCCTCAACATCGAGGCGGAGCTGAAGATGCTGCGCGCTGCTCGCGCGCTCGCAAATGTCCGACCCGTCCGGGTCGTCACGTCCTATCTCGGTGCTCATGCAACACCTGTCGAATACAGGGGACGCAACCAGGATTATATTGCTGAAGTGGTCCTGCCTGGACTGGAACGGGCGCATGCTGAAGGCCTCGTCGATGCCGTCGACGGCTTCTGCGAAGGCATCGCCTTCTCGGTCGACGAGATTGGCCGAGTCTTCGACAAGGCCCGTTCGCTTGGTATTCCCGTAAAGCTCCATGCCGAGCAGCTTTCCAATCTTGGCGGCGCAAAACTCGCAGCCTCCTATGGCGCGCTTTCGGCCGATCATCTGGAATATCTGGATGAGGATGGCGCACGGGCAATGGCTGCGGCCGGCACGGTCGCCGTGCTGCTTCCGGGCGCCTTCTACGCGATCAACGAAAAGCAGAAGCCACCGGTTCAGGCCCTGCGCCAGACCGGCGTACACATCGCAATCGCCACGGACTGCAATCCTGGCACCTCGCCGCTGACATCCATGCTGCTCACCATGAACATGTCGGCGACCCTGTTCGGCTTGACCGTGGAAGAATGCATTGCCGGGGCAACCCGCGAGGGCGCACGCGCGCTCGGCCTGCTTGCCGAAACAGGGACGCTCGAAGCCGGCAAGTCCGCCGATCTGGCGGTCTGGAATATCGAGAGCCCGGCCGAGCTCGTCTATCGCATCGGCTTCAACCCGCTTTATGCGCACATCTTCAAGGGCGAGAGGATCGACCGATGACCATCACTCTCCATCCGGGTTCCGTTTCACTTCAGGATCTCGCTACCATCTACTGGACCGGCGTTCCGGCAAAACTCGACCCGTCCTTTGATGCGGGGATCCTGAAGGCGGCGAGACGTATTGCCGAGATCGCCGCTGGCAATGCGCCGGTTTATGGCATCAATACCGGCTTCGGTAAACTTGCCTCGATCAAGATCGACAGCGCCGATGTCGCCACACTCCAGCGCAATCTCATCCTTTCCCATTGCTGCGGCGTCGGCGAGCCGCTGCCGGAAAATGTCGTGCGTCTCATCATGGCGCTGAAGCTCGTGTCGCTCGGCCGTGGTGCCTCCGGCGTGCGGCTCGATATTGTGCGGCTGATCGAAGCGATGATGGCGCGCGGCGTCATTCCGGTCATCCCGGAAAAGGGCTCGGTCGGCGCCTCCGGCGATCTTGCACCGCTTGCCCATATGACGGCCGTGATGATGGGTCATGGCGAGGCGTTCTTCGGTGGCGAAAGGCTGCATGGTGCAACGGCGCTTGTCAAAGCCGGGCTGCAACCGGTCGTGCTGGCCGCCAAGGAAGGCCTGGCGCTCATCAACGGCACGCAGACCTCGACGGCCCTTGCGCTCGCCGGTCTCTTCCGTGCGCACCGGGCGGCGCAATCGGCGCTGATTACCGGCGCCATGTCGACCGATGCGGCCATGGGTTCGTCCGCACCATTCCATCCCGATATCCACACGCTGCGCGGCCATCGCGGTCAGATCGATACGGCAGCGGCCCTACGCGCCCTGCTCGAAAACTCACCCATCCGCCAAAGCCATATCGAGGGCGACGAGCGTGTTCAGGATCCCTATTGCATCCGCTGCCAGCCGCAGGTCGACGGCGCCTGCCTCGATCTCCTGCGCTCGGTTGCCGGCACGCTCGAGATCGAAGCCAATGCAGTGACCGACAATCCGCTAGTCCTGTCTGACAATTCCGTCGTCTCCGGCGGCAATTTCCATGCCGAACCCGTTGCCTTTGCCGCCGATCAGATCGCGCTTGCCGTCTGCGAGATCGGGGCGATCGCCCAGCGCCGCATCGCGCTGCTCGTCGATCCCGCTCTTTCCTACGGTCTGCCGGCCTTCCTCGCCAAGAAGCCGGGGCTCAATTCCGGCCTGATGATCGCTGAAGTCACGTCCGCCGCGTTGATGAGCGAAAACAAACAGATGTCGCACCCGGCCTCCGTCGATTCGACGCCGACCTCGGCCAACCAGGAAGACCACGTGTCCATGGCCTGCCACGGTGCACGCAGGCTTCTGCCGATGACCGAAAATCTCTTTGCGATCATCGGTATCGAGGCGCTCACCGCAGCACAAGGGGTGGAGCTTCGCGCACCGCTTGCGACCAGCCCCGAGCTCAAGAAAGCGATCGCCGCTATCCGCGCTGTGGTGCCGTCGCTGGAGGAAGATCGCTACATGGCGAACGATCTGAAGGCCGCGACGGTGCTCATTGCGAGCGGCGGTCTCAACGCATCCGTTTCAAGCGGTATTCTGCCCGCTCTGGAGGTTTGACATGTCTGTTTTCGAGGTCAAGCAAGGCACTTCCCCCGTCATCCTCGGCTTTCCTCATACGGGTACCGAGGTTCCGGCCGATATATGGGAACGCCTTGATGAGAATGGCCGGCTGCTTGCCGATACCGACTGGCACATCCACCAGCTCTACGACGGCTTGCTCGACAATCCGACCACGGTGCGCGCGACGTTCCATCGCTACGTGATCGATGCCAACCGCGATCCCTCGGGCACCAGCCTCTATCCCGGCCAGAACACGACCGGGCTGATCCCGGAGACGGATTTCGACGGCAAGGCAATCTGGAAGGATGGGGCCACGCCGACCGAGGCCGATATCGCCGTCAGGCTGCGCGATTTTCATGCGCCCTACCATGGCGCCCTTGCAGCCGAGATCGAACGGGTCAAATCCATTCATGGCGTCGCCGTTCTCTACGACTGCCACTCCATCCGCTCGCACATTCCCTTCCTCTTCGAGGGCAAGCTGCCGGATTTCAATATCGGCACCGATATGGGCAAGACCTGCGATCCGGCGATCGAGCAGGCGACCATCGCCATTGCGTCGGCTGCGGCAGGCTATGACAGCATCCTGAACGGCCGCTTCAAGGGCGGCTGGACGACGCGCCATTACGGCAAGCCGGAAACCGGCGTCCATGCCATCCAGATGGAGCTCGCACAATCCACGCATCTTACAACCGAAGCGCCACCCTTCGCCTATGACGGCGAGGAGGCCGACAATCTGCGCATCCATCTCAAATCCATTCTGACGCGGATCGAAGAGATCGCGCTTGGTCTGAAACGCTAGAAAGGGAACATCATCATGACCGTAAACCCGCGCCACAATATCCGCGAAATCCGCGCGCCGCGCGGCGATCAGCTGAATGCCAAGAGCTGGATGACCGAAGCGCCGCTGCGCATGCTCATGAACAATCTCGACCCTGACGTTGCAGAAAATCCGCATGAGCTCGTCGTCTATGGCGGCATTGGCCGTGCAGCCCGCACCTGGGACGATTTCGATCGCATCACTGCAACGCTGAAGACGCTCAACGAAGACGAGACGCTGCTGGTTCAGTCCGGCAAGCCGGTCGGCGTCTTCCGCACCCACAAGGATGCGCCGCGCGTGCTGATTGCCAATTCCAACCTCGTGCCGCACTGGGCGACCTGGGACCATTTCAACGAGCTCGACAAGAAGGGCCTTGCCATGTACGGCCAGATGACGGCCGGCTCGTGGATCTATATCGGCACGCAGGGCATCGTGCAGGGCACCTACGAGACCTTCGTGGAAGCCGGCCGCCAGCACTATGACGGCAATCTCACGGGCAAGTGGATCCTGACCGGCGGCCTCGGCGGCATGGGCGGCGCCCAGCCTCTCGCCGCCGTCATGGCCGGCGCCTGCTGCCTGGCCGTCGAATGCGACGAGACCCGCATCGATTTCCGCCTGCGCACCCGTTATGTCGACGAAAAGGCCCATACGCTGGATGAGGCGCTGGAAAAGATCGAACGCTGGACCAAGGCGGGCGAAGCAAAGTCGGTCGGCCTTGTCGGCAATGCCGCCGAAATCTTCCCGGAACTCGTTCGTCGCATGAAGGACGGCGGCCCGCGCCCCGATATCGTCACCGACCAGACTTCGGCGCATGACCCGCGCAACGGCTACCTGCCGCTCGGCTGGACCGTCGCCGAAGCCAAGGCCAAGCGCGAGAGCGATCCGAAAGCCGTCGAAGTCGCTGCCCGCGCCTCGATGAAGGCGCACGTGGAGGCGATGGTCGCCTTCTGGGATGCCGGTGTTCCGACACTCGATTACGGCAACAACATTCGCCAGGTCGCCAAGGACGAGGGCCTGGAAAACGCCTTCGCCTTCCCGGGCTTCGTGCCGGCCTATATCCGCCCGCTCTTTTGCCGCGGCATCGGTCCGTTCCGCTGGGCCGCCCTGTCCGGTGATCCCGAAGATATCTATAAGACCGACGCCAAGGTGAAGGAGCTGCTGCCCGACAACAAGCACCTGCACAACTGGCTCGACATGGCGCGCGAGCGCATTGCCTTCCAGGGCCTGCCGGCACGCATTTGCTGGGTCGGTCTCGGCGACCGCCACCGCCTGGGTCTTGCCTTCAACGAGATGGTCAAGAACGGCGAGCTGAAGGCGCCCGTCGTCATTGGCCGTGACCACCTCGATTCCGGCTCCGTCGCCTCGCCGAACCGCGAGACGGAAGCCATGAAGGACGGCTCGGATGCCGTCTCTGACTGGCCGCTCCTGAACGCTCTGCTCAACACCGCCTCCGGCGCCACCTGGGTCTCGCTGCATCATGGCGGCGGCGTCGGCATGGGCTTCTCGCAGCATTCCGGCATGGTCATTTGCGCCGACGGCACCGACGATGCGGCCCGCCGCCTCGGAAATGTTCTCTGGAACGATCCGGCGACCGGTGTCATGCGCCATGCCGATGCCGGCTACGACATCGCCATCGATTGCGCCAAGGAAAAGGGCCTGCGCCTGCCCGGCATTCTTGGAAACTGAGCCATGAAGGTCCTGCGCGCTGCCGATCACAAGCGTATGCCGTGGAAGAACGGTGGCGGCGAAACGGTGGAGATCGCCATTTCGCCTGAGGGCGCAGGACTTGCCGAATTCGATTGGCGGGTCAGCACCGCTACCGTTGCTTCCGACGGGCCTTTCTCCGTCTTTCCCGGGATCGACCGCACGCTGTCGATCCTGGAAGGCAAGGGTATGCGGCTCTTTGTCGAGGGGCGTGAGCCGGTGCTCCTGACGCAGGAGAGCGAACCCCTCGCCTTTGCCGCCGATATCGCCGTCTCGGCAGCGCTACCGGATGGCACAATCACCGACCTGAACGTGATGACCAGGCGGGGTGCCGTGAGGCACGCAGTCGCGCGGCATTTCATCGATGGTAAGAAGAGCCTCGCGTTTGCGAAAGGGAATTTCCTGCTCTTTTGCGCCAACGGAAGTCTGGCGGCGCGAACGGGTGCGGTAAGCATCGAGCTCGACGCCGGCGATGCAATGCTGCTTGAAGAGAGCGATGGAGGCAGGCTCGATCTTTCCGGCCAGGCGCTCTGCTACGCCATCTCGATCGAGAAGGCGTAGAATCATGGAATGGGCTAGGGAAATCACTTTTCCGGGGCAGGTTCCATATACAACTAGCCTATTCCTCGAAGATCTTGCCGTTGCGCGTTTCCAGCCGGTAGCGGTGTCCGGGATAAACGAGACGGGCGGTCGAAACCACCTGCCGGGCCGACCAGGTGCGTCGGCGGATGGCAAGGCATGGCTCGTTCTGCAGGATTGTCAGCAGCTTACATTCCCACGAGCGCGGCACCACCGCCTCGACAATATGCTCCGATGCGCTGAGCGGCGCCGCCGCCGTCAGATAGGCATTCGGCGTCAGCGTCGAAAAGTCCTGCGCCAGATAGTCGGGCACCGCCCCCGGATTGACGAAGCGGTCCTCGATCTGCACAGGCACGCCGTTCTCGCTGTGGACGATCAGCGAGTGGAAAACCGGCGCGCCGATCTCGAGCTCCAGCGCATCAGCAACCTCCGGAGAGGCAGGCTCCTCAGCCAGAACGATGACCGTCGCCTCGTGGACATGGCCGCGCTCGGCGATTTCGTCGGCGATATTGCGCACCTCGAAGAGCGCCGAGTAGCCCTTGCGTTCCGCAACGAAGGAGCCGACGCCCTGGATGCGAAGGAGTTCGCCTTCGTTCGCCAGTTCCCGCAGCGCCCGGTTGGCGGTCATCTTGCTGACGCCGAGCTCCACAACCAGCTCGTTTTCGGAGGGCACGCGGTGTCGCGGAGGCCATTCGCCGCTGCGGATCCGGTCGAGAATGACCTGCTTGACGCCGGCATAAAGCGGGCCGCCGTCATTTTCCGCCAGTTCACGCTTCATCTCGCCGGAACGCTTCATTGCCTATTCCCTTTGCATGAGTGGAATCTGCCCTTTAAATCGACTTTCCACTTGCATATCACAAAATATTTCATATGGTACCCTATACAACCTGTCGATCCAAGAATGAAACAGAGGATCAGGACGGGCAAGCCGGCGAAGATCGGCATTTATACCGCAAGGTCTGTCCAATCTCAGAGGAGATCACATCAATGAAGCTCAGCACTGCTCTTCTTTCCTGCGCGATGACGGCAGCCGCCTTTGCGGCTCCTGCCTCTGCCAAGGACTGGACGAAGGCGACCATCACGCTTGAAGGCGCCTACGCTCCCTGGAACCTCACCAATGCCGACGGCTCGCTCGGCGGCTTCGAACCGGAACTCGCCAAGGTCCTGTGCGAACGCGCCAAGATCGAATGCACGCTGGTCGCATCCGACTGGGACGGCATGATCCCGGCGCTGAATGCCGGCAAGTTCGACGTCATCATGGATGCGCTGTCGATCACCGACGAGCGCAAGGAGGTCATCGACTTCACGGTTCCTTATGCAGCAACACCGGCAGCCTTCGCCACCGCCAAGGACAGCCCGCTTGCCAACGCTTCCGGCACCGGTGCGACCATCAAGATGACGCCCGGCCAGAGCGGCGTGAAGGAAATCGACGCGCTCAAGGAAGCCTTCAAGGGCAAGACGATCGGCATTCAGGCGGCAACCGTCTACGCCAAGTTCGTCTATGACAATTTCGGCAGCATTGCCGAGATCCGCGAATACAAGACGGGTGCTGACCGCGACCTCGACCTGCAGAACGGCCGCATCGACCTCGGCTTCGACGACGCCGTCTATTTCAACAATGCGTTTGAAGCTGCCAATGGCGCGCTTGCCTTTACCGGTCCGGAAATCGTCGGCTCCATCTGGGGCGAAGGCGAAGGGCTTGGCATCCGCAAGGCCGATACGGACCTGCGCGACAAGTTCAGCGAAGCGATCAAGTCCGCACTTGCCGACGGCACGGTCAAGAACCTCTCCATGAAGTGGTTCAAGGTCGACGTCAGCCCGCAGAACTAAGCGTTCGAGGGAATCCGCGTTCCGTGGTCTCCGCTTTGCGATCGGAGACCACGTGCTATTGTGACCGCCCGTCATCACGACGAAGACAGCGCTGGGAAGGCCCATGGCTATACTCGAACTGATTGGATTCGGCTCGACCGGGTGGGGAGCGTTCCTCCTCCTCGGCACATTGCTGACGCTCTGCGTGACCGCCACCGCACTTGCGATCGGCGCCGTGCTCGGCGCGCTCATCGCAGCCGCGAAGCTCTCCAGCAATTTCGTGCTCGCCACGATCGGCCATATCTACACCACGGTTTTTCGCGGCGTGCCCGAACTGCTGATCATCTATCTGATCTATTTCGGCGGTTCTTCGGCCATTACCGCGATCGGCCAGTCCATGGGATATGAAGGCTTTCTCGGCCTGCCATCCTTTGCTGCCGGTGCGCTTGCCGTCGGCATCATCTCCGGCGCCTATCAGGCGGAAGTCTATCGCGGCGCCTACAACGCCATTTCCAAGGGCGAGCTTGAGGCCGCCTCGGCGATCGGCATGCATCGCGGCCTGCGGTTCCGGCGTATCATCATTCCCCAGGTCCTGCGCCTTGCCATTCCGGGCCTCGGCAATGTCTGGCAGCTCAGCCTGAAGGATTCGGCGCTGATTTCGGTAACCGGCCTTGCCGAATTGATGCGTTCGAGCCAGGTCGCAGCCGGTTCGACCCGGCAATATTTCCTCTTCTATATCGTCGGCGGTGCGCTCTACCTGATCCTCACCAGCCTGTCCGACCGGGTCTTCAACGGCGCCGAGCGCAAGGCCAATCGCAGCATGCCGGCTTCGGCCATGGGCCAGGCATAGGGGGAAACAGATGGACATCGCCTTCCTCTTCAGCACCATGGTCACGCTCTTGAAGGCGGTGCCGACGACGCTGATCCTGTTCTTCCTGTCGATCTTCTTTGGCGGATTGCTGGCGCTCGTCATCGTCGCCATGCGCGTCAGCGGCAATCCGATCCTCTCCGGCTTCGCCAAGGGCTACATCTTCGTCTTCCGCGGCTCGCCCCTGCTGATCCAGATGTTCCTGGTCTTTTACGGGCTCGGCCAGTTCGGCGTCATCCGCTATTCTTTCCTCTGGCCCTTCCTGCGCGAGCCGATGGTCTGCGCGGTTCTCTCGCTCGCACTTTGCACTGCCGGCTACTCGGCCGAAATCTTCCGCGGCGGCATTCGCGCCGTCTCGCCAAAGGAAATCGAGGCAGCGCGCGCCATCGGCATGTCCGGCTTCCTGATGGTGCGCCGCATCCTGGCGCCGATCGCCTTCCGGCATGCGCTGCCGGCCTATTCGACCGAAATCGTGCTGATGATGAAATCGACCGCACTTGCAAGCCTCGTGACGGTCTGGGAAGTGACGGGCGTCGCACAGCGGCTGATTTCGCAGACCTACCGCACGATGGAAGTCTTTCTCTGTGCGGCCATCATCTACCTCGTTTTGAACTTCATCATCCTGCAGGCCATGTCCCTGCTGGAATACTGGCTGTCCCGACATCGCCGCGCCATTCCGGCGGCGCTGAAGGCTTGAACCCGACTGAACGTGATTGGAGCTTCCATGCCCGGCGTAACCCGACTTTCGGTCCGCAATATCAGAAAGAGCTTCGGCACCCATGAAGTGCTGCGCGGCATATCGCTCGATGCCGAGGATGGCGACGTGATCTCGCTGCTCGGCGCGTCTGGCTCCGGCAAATCCACCTTCCTGCGCTGTATCAACCTTCTTGAAGTGGCGAGCGACGGCGAAATCTGGGTCGACGGCGAACACATCCAGATGATCCACAAGAACGGCAAGACAAAGCCGGCGAGCCAGAAGCAGGTCGACCATATCCGCTCAGAACTCGGCATGGTCTTCCAGTCCTTCAATCTGTGGTCTCATATGACCATCCTGCAGAATGTCATCGAAGGACCGGTCCATGTCTTGAAGCGGCCGCGGGCCGAATGCATCGCCGAAGCCGAAGCACTGCTCCAAAAGGTCGGCATTGCCGACAAGCGCCATGCTTACCCGGCGCATCTTTCGGGCGGCCAGCAGCAGCGGGCGGCCATTGCCCGTTCGCTTGCCATGAAGCCGAAGGTCATGCTGTTCGACGAGCCGACGTCGGCGCTCGATCCGGAACTGGTCGGCGAAGTGCTGCGCGTCATGCGCGCGCTCGCCGAAGAGGGCATGACCATGCTCGTCGTCACCCACGAAATGAGCTTTGCCCGCAATGTGTCGAACCGCGTCGTCTTCATGCGCGAAGGGCTGGTCGAGAGCAGCGGCACGCCGAACGAAATGTTCGGCGGCGGCGCGTCGCCGGCCTTCCGCCAGTTCATCGGCCATTTCGGAAGCGGCCAATGACCATCACCATCGACAGGGTTGCCGGCTGGCGCGATATCGCGCGCGTGGCCGAGGGGGAAGCGCTTGGCCTATCGCAAGCGGCCTGGGATCGTGTCACGCATGCAAGCCGCATCGTCGAGCGGATCGTCGAGACCGGCGTGCGGGCCTATGGCATCAATACCGGCGTTGGTGCGCTTTCTGATACCGTTGTCGACAGGGCCTCGCAGAGCAGACTGTCACGCAACATCATTCTTAGCCATGCGGTTGGCGTTGGCGAATTGCTGGCGCCGCGCGAGGTGCGCGCCATCATCGCCGCGCAGATCGCCAATTTTGCCCACGGGCATTCCGGCGTGCGTCCCGAGATCCTCCGCCATCTCGCCACTTTTCTCGAAAAGGGCTGCATCCCTGACGTTCCCTCCAAGGGTTCGGCGGGCTACCTCACCCATAACGCCCACAATGCGCTGGTGCTGATCGGCGAAGGCAGCGCCAGCGTTAAGGGCGGCCATATGAGCGGCCGCGACGCGCTTGCCGCCATCGGCCTCGAACCATTGGTGCTCGGTGCCAAGGAGGGGCTTAGCCTCGTCAACGGCACAGCCTGCGCGACCGGGCTTGCAAGTGTTGCCTTGGCGCGCGCCGAGCGGCTTCTCGACTGGGCCGATGCGATCGCGGCACTCACGCTTGAAGCGGCCGGCTGCCAGATGGCGGCCTTCGATGCTGCTGTTCTGGCACTGCGTCCCTCCAAGGGCATCGCCAGCGTCGGCGCCTCGCTGCGTGCCAGGCTTGCTGGCAGCGGGCTGATATCAGCTGCGACAGGCAAACGGACGCAGGACGCGCTCAGCCTGCGTTCGATCCCGCATGCCCATGGTGCTGCACGCGATGTCTTCGATAGTTCGGCCCTCGTCGTCGATCAGGAACTTGCCTCCGTCACCGACAATCCCGCCGTATCCGGCACGCCCGAGGAGCCGATCATATCCTCCGAAGCACATGCCGTAGCCCCTGCCCTTGCACAGGCTGCCGATAGTCTTGCGACGGCCCTCGCTCAGATTTCCGCCATGAGCGAACGGCGCATGGACCGCCTCGTCAATCCGCTCGTGAGCGGCCTGCCGCCATTCCTGGCAAGCGATGCCGGCAGCAATTCCGGCCTCATGATCGCGCAATATACGGCAGCAGCCCTTGCCAACGAGAACCGGCGACTTGCCGCACCGGCCTCCACCGATGGCGGTATCACATCCGGCCTGCAGGAGGATTTCCTGGCGCACCCGACGGCCGCCGCCAACAAGCTTCTCACGCTGATCGATAATGCCGAATACATCCTGGCGATCGAATTGATGGCGGCTGCGCAGGCCCACGAATTCCTCGTCGGTACCGCGTCGAGGGCGACGGGCACGGATGCTATCTACAAAGCCGTTCGCACGATCGTGCCTGCCTATGCCGATGACCGGCCGCTTTCGCGCGACATCGAGGCCTTGCGGGGACTGATCCGCAAGGCCGCAGCACCAGCAATTCCCTGAGGAGACTTCATGACCGCCAGCTTCGACGTCGCCGTTATCGGCCTCGGTGCCATGGGGAGTGCTGCGCTCGCCTTTCTGGCAGCCCGCGGTGTCAGGGCGATCGGCTTCGATGCCTATTTTCCCGCCCATGCGCTGAGTTCCTCGCATGGCGACAGCCGCCTGATCCGGCTCGGCTATTTCGAGGACCCGTCCTATGTTCCGCTGCTCAAGCGCGCCTATCAGAACTGGCGGTCGCTGGAGGCACGCCTGCGCACCGAGATCCTGACGATAACAGGCGTGTTGCAGATCGGCGCACCGGACAGCAAGATCGTTGCCGGTACGCGCGCTTCCTCCGAACTCCACGGACTAGCCTATGAGGCGCTGGACAAGGAAGAGATGGCGCGCCGCTTTCCGGCCTTCCAGCTCGACGATCATGAGATGGCGCTGTTTGACCCGCTGGGCGGCTATCTTCGTCCCGAGGCGGCTGTGCTCGGCTACCTGAGGCTTGCTGTCGAGGACGGCGCGGTCCTCCATTTCGGCGAGAAAGTGACCGCAATCGAGCCCGATGATGCCGGCGTGACGATCATCTCTGAAACCGGGAGGTATCGGGCAGGGAAAATCGTTGTGGCGACCGGATCGTGGATTGCCGAACTGATACCCCAACTGAAGCAGGCGGCGGTGCCGATCCGTCAGGTGGTTGCCTGGTATCAGCCGCAGGATGATGTCGCGACGCAGCCGCAGCGCATGCCCTGTTTCCTGCGGGACGAAGGTGCACAAGGCACCTATTTCGGTTTTCCCGCCATCGGCGTCGACGGGGTGAAGGTCGGCAAGCACGCACATTTCCGCGAGCCGATCGATCCCAACAAGCCAAACCCGCCCGTCAACGATGCCGACCGGAACTTGCTTGACAGCTTCATCAGGAAGCGTGTTCCGGCTGCGGCCGGTCTTCGCATGAAGGAAACGACCTGCCGCTATACGATGCTGCCGAGCGAGGACTTTCTTCTCGACCATGTGCCAGGCGAAAAGAACATTGTCGTCGCTTCGCCCTGCTCCGGCCACGGCTTCAAGTTCACGAGCGTCGTCGGCGAAATCCTGGCGGATCTTGCCATTGATGGGCAGACCGACCTGCCGATCAATGCCTTTTCCTTTGCCAAGATCTGAGTACCAGCTCTCAGGAGCTGGCGATGATCATGTCAGTTCGGGACCGCGTAGATATGCGTCTTGTCCGCAATTTCCCGCTTCTCGCGGATGAGATTCAGGAAAGCGCGCTCATCGAGGTTTTCGGCATCAAGCCCTTCCCAGTCGAGCGCCGTCTGCATGAGCGCCATATCCATTAGACGCACGAGATCCATGAGCTCCAGTGATGAAGCACTATCTCTTGCTGCAGAAATAAGACGAAAGAGCCGCAGGAATCCCACCGGCCCATTGCTGTCAATCATATCAGAAATTCCATCGGCCATCGCCTTGATTTGCCTCCGAGCTTACCCGCTGCAAAACGCTAACACACCCTATGAGTTGCGTAAATGACCCGATTTGATCGAATTAAATCACTAGAAGAGCGTCACTTTATTGAAATGCCGACATAGAAATTGGCACCCAATCGGTAGTATTTTTCAGAAGCCCGCGACCAGAATGGACGTTCGCGATCTTTAAACTGCGACTTCTCAACGCCTATAAGCTGTCGTTCTTCAACAATTGCCCGTAATCCCCGATTAAGTATATTGTTGCGCCTCCACTGATACGCGAGGCGGTCGTGAACAAAGCCTTCCCTCCTCTTCCATTCGGCAGCGAACGCGCCGATCTGGATAAATCGCCACTTGAAATCAGAGGCCTGCTTTCGCGGCCGATCTGGCGTGAACTCAGAACCTTTCTGGCAGTCGCCAAAAGCCCTTCCTTTGCTCAAGCCGCTGAGCTGCTCGGCACCAGTGCGCCAACCGTCAGCCGTGATGTGAAGCGCCTTCAGGACCAGATCGGTTCGCAACTCGTCATCTCGACCTTTTCCGGCGTCACGCTGACGGAAACCGGACGCAAGCTCGCCATCCAGGTTGCAGAGCTCGATTTCCAGCTGTTTTCCCTTTCCAACGACCTGAAGGATGAGATGGACGCTGTCACCGGACGGGTTGCCGTCAGCGTGACCTCCGGCCTTGCCGTCGCCATCGTCGCTCCCGCCGTGCCCCGGCTGAACGACAACTATCCGCGCCTCAATCTCGACATCCGGGAACAGGTGTCGCTCGTCAATTTCGAGAAGAACCAGGCTGATCTGATGATCTCGCTCTCTCCGATTTCGAGGGCGGATGTCGATTGCGTCGAGATCGGCACTCTTCATCTCATTCCGATCGCCAGCCGTGATTATCTGAAGAAATCCGGTGTCCCGCAGCGCCAGTTCATCTCCCAGCACGTCTATGTGCAGTGTAACTACTATGCTTCCGAACGCGAGATCTGGGATGGCTGGCGTGGCCTCGTCGAAGCCGGCCACCAGACCCACAACTGCGAGAATTCGCTTGCCTACTTTGCTCTCGTACGCAACGGCGCCGGCGTGGGGTTGCTCGGGAATTATGTGCTCGCAGATCCCGAACTCGTGCCGCTCGAGCTCGGCGTGCATGTCGCCTTGCCCGTCTATCTGACCTCGGTTGCCAATCGCCGGCAATCGAGACCTGTGGCCGCCGTCTATGACTGGATCGTCGATATTTTCAGGAGCAACCCGTCTTTCGACAGCAGATTGACCTTCCCGTCCGGGCGGCACGAACAGGAGGAGAGCTTGCGCAAGATGCTCGAAACTATCGCTCCTCCGCCGCCTTCACAATTTGGCTGAGCTCTTCCGAGATCGAAAGATAGGCATTCGCGACATCCTCCAGGAAGCCGGCGAGCTCGACCGGCTGCACTGTCGGATCATTGATGAGACGACGCACCATTTCGGTGTGTAGTTTCGTGCGCGTGAGAATTTCCTCCTGCAGCGCAGCCGTTGCAGACATGTCGCCCGCGTTGTCAAAACCTGCCATTGTTATGCTGTCTCAAACGAACTCGGGGCGTCCCATTGACCTTCGATGCGCAACAGCATGGCGCTGCTGCTTTCCATGGTAATCGGATCAGATGACGCGGGGATCGTGCCGACAACGGTCAGATAGGGCTCGGGATGGCCGGCAATTTCCACCGGCGGGCTGTCGACGATCTCCAGATCGAAGAGGATGGTCCATAGCCGCGCGAGGCGCTGCTCGGCCTGGGTCAGAACCTTCGTATAGCCCTTGCGCGCTACGTGATCGAAGGTCATCTGAATGCAACGCTTAACCGTAAAAGGGTGTCGGTACTTTTCGCGGAAGCAGGTTCGTTCATACTTGGCAAAGTCAGCGAACCAGCGGATGCGAAGCGAGCCGACCGGCTCTTCGCCATCATAAAAGACGAAATGCGTGGCCTGGTGATCATTACCGTCGAAGATGAAGGAGGGCGAGATACCGTGCTCATGGACAAAGCAGATGCTTCTCAAGATCATCGCATCCCGAACATGGTCCGGGGTCGTTGCGACTTGGCATCGAAGATTGGGATATTTGTTCACCATCGGTCGGCCTCTTTTTCTGTGCAACCCACTTCAACTCCAGAACGTCTGCGAAGCGAAGGACGAAGATTTCAGGGGGGATTTCAAAAATGACGGACCCTGCCAATCCGATGGCAACCATCATCGCTCTCTGCGCGGAAGGGGCACGCCGGTTTGGCGACGACCCACAGGCCATTGCGAGCTTCGTCGAAAATGAGATTGCGCGTCTGTCCGAGAGAGAACAGCGCCAACTCAAAGAACAACTGACGCTTTTGACAGATGGAGGTGGATCTCAAAAGCCGATCATGTAAAGAGAACCTGCAAGATCTGCAGTCGACGGAAGTATTCTCAAGGATAGGCATGAAAGATCAGGAACTGAATTTGGCAATCGGCCAGAGATTACGCTCCGTGCGCGCCGCTCGCGGCATCACCCAGAGCGAACTCGCTGCGCATATCGGCGTCGCGTTTCAGCAGATCCAGAAATACGAGAATGGTACAAACCGCCTGTCCGTCGCGGTCATGCTGCGGCTATGCGGCTTCATGAAGGTGGATGCCGGCTGGTTCATCAACGGCATCGAAACCGAGGCGGGCGCTGGCGTCGAGGACGAGGCAGCCTATCTTGCCAGGGAAATCGAGCGTATCTCGGATCTGAAGATCCGACGCGATCTGACGATGCTGATCCACTCCCTGGCCGCCACCGATGTGGCGAACTGACCCCGTCTCCAGCAGGAAAACCAACAGCAATCCATTTGCCCGCCGCGCGGCGCTCACCTGATGGGGCGCGCCTTCTTTGAGCGGCCTCGCAGGCAAGCTGCGAGACCGAACCGTTTCTGGCAGCCTCAGGCGGCGTTCGGATAACGCGCAGCGTACCAGGTCTTGAACAGGCGATACTGGTTTTCGAGGTGACGGCGCTGCGAGTTGCTCAGCTTGTCGGTCTCGTTGAAGTGCAGCGTGTATTCCTTCTCGCCGTTCAGCACCATCAGATACTTGTAGTGCAGCACGAGATCTGGACCTTCGTCATAGGTCGACAGAACCATCAGCGCCTCTTCGAGCTCGCGGGCGGCGCTGCGGGCGGCCGCATCACCCTTGGCTGCCTGTTCGCAGAGCGAAACGAGATGCAGCACTTCCTTCGGCAGCGCGTTGCCGATGCCGGTGATGGCCCCGCCCGCGCCGCAATTGACAAAGCCGTGATAGACGCCGGTATCGACACCGACCATCAGCGTCAGTGCATCATCGCCCGACGTGATGTTTTCGGCCGCATAGGTCATGTCGCTCTTGCCGCCGAACTCCTTGAAGCCGACGAGATTCGAAAAGCGCGAACGCAGATCGAAGAACAGATCGGCGCGCGTCGCAAAGCCGTAATAGGGGCTGTTGTAGATGACTGCCGGCAGGCCCTTGGCCGCTTCGAGGATCGCCGAGAAATGGTCCCGCTGGGCCGAAACGGACGAACCGCGCGACAGAACGCGGGGGATGACCATCAACCCCTTGGCGCCAACAGCCGCAGCATGCGCAGCATGGGCGACGGCCGACTTGGTGTTGACGGCACCAGTGCCGACGATGACGGGAACACCTGCTTCGACGAGGCGCTTGACACCTTCCTGACGCTGTTCGTCGGTCAAGAGCGGCCAGTCGCCCATCGAACCGCAATAGACGACGGCGGACATGCCGAGATCGATCAGGTCCTTGCCCTTGCGGGCAAGCGCGTCAAAATTTGGGGTGCGGTCGTCGTTGCAGGGCGTCATGAGCGCCGGGATGCAGCCTTGGAATACGGAACCAGTCATCGCCAATCTCTCGTTCTCTGGAAAACTCCCCGGACAGCGGGGTTGATGAGGCATGTAGCATCCTGCCGACTTCTTGTCGACAAGAAAAATACAGGAGACGACTTTCCTTCAATGCCGAGCGGGGCACTGCTGCTATGGTGCGAGAATTTTACGGGCGGCTAGAGCGCCAGCTTAGCGTTCTGGCGGGAATCGGCGGTGATGTAGGAGCGGATTTGGCCGACGATCTGATCGGCGTGGGCAGATGCCAGCCTGTCGGCCAGCGTCACGTCGCGATTGATGATCGCCTGGATCATCTCCTCATGCTCGCCGACATATTGGCGCGGCAGCACATCGTTGAAGGAGGAATAGTAGAGCCTCAGAATGCGGCGACCTTCATCCAGCAGGCGGGTGAAAAGCTCGACGTAATATCTGTTCCGGCCGGCCTGGGCGATCGCGATATGGAAGTCGCGATTGGTCGAAATCATGCCGAGCACATCGCGGTTGCTGACCGCCGCCTCGAAAGCCTTCTGCTGCACAAGGATAGCGGCGATATCGCCTTCGGCGTGATTGGCAGCCGCAAGCCGGGTGGTGACGCGGTACATCAGCGTCAGCGCATCGAAAAATTCTGGCAGGCCGAGGAAATCGATATTCGAGACGATCGTCGCGCGGTTGGTGAGCGTGGTGATCAGGCCTTCGGCGGCAAGCCGCACCAAGGCTTCGCGGATCGGCGTGCGCGACAGCGCAAAACGATCCGACAGCTGCTGTTCGTCAATCGGGCTGCCCGGCGGCAATTTCAACTCGATGATCTCGTTTCGAAGCGTCTCATAGACCGTCGATACGCCGGAGCCGCGCCTGTGCGTTTGCAGTTTTTCGGTCTCGTCCACGCGCCCATCGTCCTTTCAAGCAGCCGAGTTTACACCCAGTTACTAGCGAATCCGCAAAAGGACTTCAAACTTAATATACTTTCTGTCGGCAGATGGAATTTTGAATGTTCCTTTTACCTCGGCGGGGAGACGGCGGCGCCTATTCCTGCTTGCCCGGCTTGCCGACGCGCAGGGCGTCGCTCAATTCCATCCGCGCCGTTCCGATCAGCTGCTCCATGGCAAAACGCGCCGCATCGGGCCGGCGCATGCGGATGGCATCAAGCACATCCTGATGCCGGGCGATCGCGTAGTCGTGGCTCTGGCTTGCCCGGTTGGTCAGGCGGAAACTTGCAAGCAACGCAGCGCGGATGGCTGTCGCGAACTGACGGAACACCCAGTTGCCGCTGGCATTGATGATGGCGGTGTGGAATTCGAGGTCGGCCTGGCTCCAGGCCTCGTTGTCGCGGGCGTTGGCGGCCACCATGTCCTCGAAGGCTTCGGCGATCTGGGCGAGCTGCTTGGCGGTGGCGTTCGCCGCAGCCTGTGCAGCGGCGGCCGGCTCCAGCAACTGGCGAGCGTCGAGCAGCGAATCGTAGAAGCTGCGGTCGTCGCTGAATTCGAGCGTCGCATCGAGGACCATCGGATCAAGATAGTTCCAGTTCTCGCGCGGCAGCACGCTGGTGCCGGCACGTGTGCGGGAGCGGATCATGCCGAGAGCCGACAGATACTGCATCGCCTCCCGAAGGCTGGTACGGCTGACGCCATAGACCTCGGAAAGCTCCGCTTCGTTCGGCAGCAGCGAGCCTTCGGCAATGTCACCGGATACGATCTGCCCGATGAGCTTCTTCAACAGCTCCTCGCGCACCGTGCGCCGTCCCTGTTCCAGGTTGGCTGACGTACTTCCCGTTCGCAGAAGTCCTGATCGCGTGCTCATAACGTCCCCCGTACCGCTGGTCTCGTTGTCACCATGAGCAGCGCCATGCTTTCTCATCAATGTGCAACCGCAGGCTCAGCGGGCTTCTCCCAAGAAATCTGATCATCACGCGCGACTGCCGCGCCCGGCGGCCGACGAGCGCATATTGTCGAGCAGGACGGCGATCAGAAGAATAAGACCGCGCACCACATATTGATAGAAGGCCTGGATGTTGAGCAGGTTCATAACGTTTTCGGCAATGCCCATGATCAGCACGCCGACGATCACGCCGGTCATCGCCGCGCGGCCGCCGGCAAGCGACACGCCGCCGAGCACGCAGGCCGAGATGACGGAGAGTTCCAGGCCGGTCGCCGCATTGGGCTGGCCGGACGTGATGCGCGAGGCAAGCAGGATGCCGGCGATGGCACAGACGAAGCCCTGCAGTGCGAAGATCCAGATGCGCATGGTGACCACATTGACGCCGGCAAGGCGCGAAGCCTCCGGATTGCCACCGATCGCCAGCGTATTCTTGCCGAAGACGGTGCGGTTCAAGACGAAGCCGAAGACGATGAAGAGCAGAGCCATGATCCAGATCGGCGTCGGCACCGTGAGAAAGCGCGACAGCGCCAGCTGGTAGAAGGCCGGATCGTTGATGCCGACGGCGCGGCCGTCGGAGGCGATCAGCGCCAGACCGCGGACGATCTGCATGGTGGCGAGCGTGGTGATCAGCGCATTGATACGGAAGCGGGCGATGACCACGCCGTTGACGACGCCGACGATGCTGCCGCAGACAAGAGCCGCCAGCAGGCCGAGCGGAATGGAGCCGGTCGCGTTCGATACCATGACGGCAATCATGCCGGAAAAGGCAACGGTCGAGCCGACGGAAAGGTCAAAATCCCGCGAGGCAAGGCAGAACATCATGGTGCAGGCGACGATGCCGATCGTCACCACCGATTGCAGGAGGCCCAGCATGTTGCGTTCGGTCAGGAAGCTCGGCACGGTAAGCGAGACGATCACGAAGGCGATCGCGAAGATCACCACCAGACCCTGTTCGCCGAGAAGGATTTTTTTCAACGCGTTCATACTGCTCTTCCTGAAAAATTAGATGGTGCCGGCGGCATTCTTGTCTGGGAGTGCTGCGGTCAGAATGCTGCGTTCGTCGAAATCGGGGCGCCCCACATTGGCGGCGACGCGGCCCTGGCACATGACCGTGATGCGATCCGAAATGCCCATGACTTCAGGCAACTCGCTGGAGATGACGACGATCGCCATGCCACCGGCGGCGAGTTCGTAGAGGATTTCATAGATTTCCGATTTTGCGCCGACATCGATGCCGCGCGTCGGCTCGTCGATGACCAGCACCTTGACGCCCTGTTCAGATAGCCAGCGGCCAAGAATGACCTTCTGCTGGTTGCCGCCCGAGAGATTGATGATGTCCTGCTTGCGCGAGGGTGTGCGCACCCGAAGCTTGGCGATGAACTGGTCAGCGACCGAGGCTTCTTTCTTCGGGTTCAAGACGCCGAAGGGCGAGAAGTGGCGACGTGAGGAGATGGCGATATTCTCCTCGATCGATCGCCCCTGGATGATGCCGTCGAATTTGCGATCCTCCGGGCAGAGAACCATGCCGGCGCTGATCGCCGCCTTCGGGTTGTTGGGGGAAACGGCCACACCGTCGATTGTGACGCTGCCTTGATGGCGGTGGTCGGCACCATAGAGCAGCCGCGCCATCTCGCTTCGCCCGGCGCCGATCAGGCCGAAGAAACCGAGGATTTCGCCCTTGCGGACGGAGAAGCTGATAGGTGTGCGAAGCTTGGAGCCCGAGAGGGCCTTGACCTCGAGGCGCACCTCGCCAAGCGGCCGCTCACGCCAGCCCCAGATGTTGCTGATCTCGCGTCCGACCATTTCGGCAATGATCTGCTCACGCGTCGTCTCGGCGACCTTGGGATGATGGGCGGCGAGCTTGCCGTCGCGCAACACCGTCAGGCTGTCGCAAAGACGGAAGATCTCGTCGAGGCGGTGGGAGACGTAAAGGATGACCGTGCCCTTGGCCTTGAGCTTGCCGATCAACGTGAAGAGAATTTCGCTTTCGCGCGAGGAGAGCGACGAGGTCGGCTCGTCGAGCGCGATCACCCGTGCATCGAGCATCACGGCCTTGGCGATCTCGACCATCTGGCGGGCGCCGATCGAAAGAGCAGACACTTTTGCGGAAGGGTCGACATCGATGCCGATCTCGTCCAGCCTGGCGCGCACCGTCTCGATCAGCGTCTTGCCGTTGATGACGCCGGCCTTGCCGGGAAAACGGCCGAGCCAGAGGTTTTCGGCAACCGTCAACTCTGGAACGAGTTGCAACTCCTGATGGATAACGATGACGCCGGCATGGAAGGCATCGCGGACGGAGCTGTATTTCTGCTCGACGCCATCGATGAGAATGCTGCCCTCATCAGCCGACTGGTCGCCGGAGAGCACGCGGATCAGGGTGGACTTGCCGGCACCGTTTTCGCCCATCAGCCCATGCACGGCGCCCTTTTCGACACCGAAGGAGACGTTGGACAGGGCCTGGACGCCCGGATAGCCCTTGGAAATGGAACTGAATTCGAGGAAGGCCATCATCGCTCCGTCGAGAATAGGCCCGGCGGCAAATAGCGCCGCCGGGATGAAATCATCATCGGAGGATGATTATTCGATGCCCAGGTCCTTGCGAACCTTTTCATAATCGCCGCGCAGCGCCAGGGAACCAGAGGTCAGCGTCACCTTTGCCGGCTCCTTGCCGTTGGCAATCCAGTCATACATGTCGAGCGCGGTTTCATAACCATGACGCTTCGGCGAGATGATGACGGTGCCGAAGAAGCCGGTCGCAGACGGCTTCTTGAACTCGTTGATCGCCGATTCCGCACCACCGATACCCACACCGATCATATTGTCGGTGGGAATGCCGACCGATTCAGAGGCACGCACGGCGCCGAGCACGGCCTCGTCGTTAAGGCCGAAGGCAATCCAGTACTTGACGTCGGCATGCTTGTTGAGAACGGTCGTGGCGGCATTGAGTGCCGCTTCCGTATCGGTCTTTGCCTGCGGGGCGTCATAAATGTTTTCCGCCGGGAAGCCGGCAGCCTTTAGCACCGAGATCGCACCTTCGACGCGGTCGACGGCGGTCGGCAACTGGTCGTAGGAGACGCGGATCGCGCCGACAGTCTTCAAGTCCCAGCCGCGCTTCTTCATTTCGTCAACAATTGCCTGGCCGACGCCCTCGCCGATCTTGGTAGCGGAAATGCCCATATGCGGCACGTCTTCCAGCGGCTTGCCATCGGCGCCGACCAGACGGTCGTCGACCGTCATCAGCTTCAGCTGGTTGGCGGCGGCCTTGGCGACGATGCCGGGGCCGAGCTTGACGTCAGGCGTGCAGATGATGAAGCCCTGGGCGCCCTGCGCACCAAGATTGTCGATTGCCGACTGGACCTTCTCGCCATCTTCAGCGCCGATCTTGACGACGGTGAAACCCTTTTCCTTGGCGGCCTGGTCGGCGAACTTCCATTCGTCCTGGAACCAGGGCTCTTCCGGCTGCTTCACGATGAAACCGATCTTGACATCCTCCGCCAATACGGAGCCGGCGGCCAGAACGGCAAAGGCGCCAGCGAGGACGGCTGCTTTGAAGAAGCGCATAATCTCTCTCCCTAAATCTCCATCTGCCGCTCACTCGGCAGCGACTACTGAATATGAACAAACATCATACCAGTCAATATTTGTGTATGATTATTTCAGCGATTTCGCCGGTGAAAAGGCAGGTGAAATCCCTGACGTGGCGCCATTGATCGATAAATTGGCAGAAAACAGGCCCTTTAGCATCTCTAAGCCGGAAAATAAATCCTATATATATTGACATTCGAGTGACCGATAATAGGGTGCCGCCACAGTCCGGATCAGCCTCGATCTCGCGGAGAAGACGTCGCCTCATGGCCATCATCGATTTGCAGGGCGGCGCGCTTTCAGCGCGCATTTCTACGACAGGCGGCATGCTCCTTCATTATTCCTGGATGCGGGACGGCCTGATAATCCCGCTTCTGCGGCCGGCAACCGATGATACCGATCCGCTCTTCTCGGCCTGCTATCCGCTCGTGCCCTTCGGCAATCGCGTCAGAGGCAACCGCTTCACCTTTAAGGGGCGCGACTACAGCCTGCGGCCCAACAGGGACTGGGATCCCCATTACCTGCATGGCGATGGCTGGCTGGCGGAATGGGACCTTCTTTCCAGGGATGGCAGCAACGCGCGGATCGCTTTTCGTCATCGAGCCGACGGCACGCCCTATAGCTACCAGGCAGAGCAGAGCTTCGCGCTGACGGCAGACGGGCTGGAACTCTCCATGCGGGTGGAAAATGCCGGTGACGAAGCCTTGCCTTTCGGGCTTGGCTGGCATCCCTTCTTTCCGCTGACCGATCGCACGACGCTTCTTGCAAGGGCCGAGCGCTTCTGGACCGAATCGGGGGGCTGGCTGCCGGGCGAGCCCGCCGAAATCCCCGCGGATCTCAATTTCTCGCGGGCAGCGGTGCTGCCGCAACGCTGGATCAACAACGGCTTCGAGGGCTGGAACGGTACGGCGCGCATCACCTGGCCCGAGACGAGGACAGCGCTCGACCTTACGGCCGACCCGATCTTCCGCCACGCCGTCCTCTTCCTGTCGGACGAGCGTTTCGACCCGGGATTTCGCGGAGACTATTTCTGCTTCGAGCCCATGTCGCATCTTTCCAACGGGCACAATCTTCCTGGTCTCGGCGACCTCATCGTCCTGCAGCCAGGCGAAAGCCTCGCGGGCTCGATCCGTCTGCAGCCACAGGAAATCGGCTGATTATCACGCGCATAAAGAGGAAACAGACGATGCCAAACCGCCTTTCCGGAAAACGGGTCTTCATCACGGGTGCCGCCCAAGGGATCGGACAGGCGATCGCCGAGGCATTCGCGGCCGAGGATGCCCGCCTCTTTCTAGTCGATCGCGATAAAAAGCTGCTCGAGGAGACCGCTGTCGCACTTGCTGCAAAGGGAGCCGTGCTCGGCTACCAGGCAGCCGATATCGCTGATGGCGATGCCATCAAGACGGCTGTTGCAAAAGCGGCAGGCGAAATCGGCAGCATCAATGCTCTCGTCAACAATGCCGGCGTCAATGTCTTTGCTGAGCCTCTGCAGGCGACAGACGAAGAGTGGCAGCGCTGCTTCGACATCAATCTCAAGGGCGCCTGGCACTGCTGCCGTTCGGTTCTGCCGCAGATGATTTCGGACGGCGGCGGGGTGATCCTCAACATCGCCTCAACGCACGCCTTCACCATCATTCCCCGCACCTTCCCCTACCCGCTCGCCAAACATGCGCTCCTCGGCATGACCAAGTCTCTCGGCATCGAATATGCGCCCCAAAACGTGCGGGTGAATGCGATTGCGCCCGGCTACGTCTCGACCCAGAAGGTCATCGATTACTGGAACAGTTTCCCTGATCCGGAAAAAGCCAAGGCCGAAACGATGAAGCTGCATCCGAGTGGGCGTATCGCCACGCCGCAGGAAATCGCCATGGCCGCGGTTTTCATGATCTCGGATGAGTGCACCTTCATGAACGCCACCTGCCTGACGATCGATGGCGGCTTAAGCGTCATGCAGCATCAATAAGAACGTCCCCTCTCTCCCTTCTCCGTGGTCTCAGAGTGCAGGCGCTCACGACCATTGTCTAGTTTTTGCGCAGCAGCATTACTTGACACAATTTTGGGCGATCCATAGAGTTTTATCCATCTGGTAAAAAGAGGGGAACTCATGAAAAATCAGATCATTATGTCTCGCCGCACCGTGCTTGCCTCCGGCATGGCGCTCGGTGCAACCGCCTTTGCGCCCAAGCTCTGGGCGCAGGAAAAACTGAAGGTTGCAGGCATTCACGCCTCGCCTGTGGAAAATGCCTGGAACTCCTGTCTGCACAAGGCTCTTCAGGACGCCGCTTCGGAAGGCGTGATCGAATATGTCTTCTCCGAAGGCGTTTCGGGCACCGATTATCCGCGTGCGATGCGCGAATATGCCGAACAGGGCTGCGCCCTCATCGTCGGCGAGGCCTATGCCGTCGAGCGCGAAGCCCGCCAGGTTGCCGCCGACTATCCGAAGACCGCCTTCATGCTGGGTTCCAGCGGCGAGCCTTCGGGCGACAATTTCGGTGTCTTCGGCACGTGGAACCATGACGGCGCCTATCTCGCCGGCATGCTGGCCGGCAAGATGACGAAATCGGGTATTGTCGGCTCGGTCGGCGCGCTGCCGATCCCTGAAGTCAACATGCTGATGAATGCTTTTGCCGCCGGCGTGAAGGAAGTCCGCCCGGATGCCAAGCACCTCGTCGCCTTCATCGGCACCTTCTTCGATCCGCCGAAGGCGCGTGAGGCCGGCCTTGCCCAGATCGATGCCGGCGCCGACATCCTGTTCGGGGAGCGCATCGGCACGGCAGACGCTGCCAAGGAGCGCGGCATCAAGTCGGTCGGTTCGCTGATCGACTACACGCCGCGCTACCCCGACACCGTCTTTGCCAACGCCATCTGGGGTTTCCGGCCGATCCTCAATGCCGCGATCGCCGATGTGAAGGCCGGCAAGCCGACCGGGAACAACTACACCCGCTTCGGCCTGATGAAGGAAGGCGGCAGCGATATCGTCTACGTCAAGGGTGTCGCACCGGCTGAAGCCGAAGCGGCGATGGAAGCCAAGCGCGCCGCCATCAAGTCCGGCGCCTTCGAGGTTCCGATCATGCCCGAGGAGCCGAAGTAAGCTGGCATCCGCATGAACGGGATTGAGAAAAGCAAGAGCTCGATACCGGGCGGCGACGCTATTGCGCTCGCCGCCCGGATCGGGAGCGGTGCATTTGATTGTATCGAGGCGATGAAGGCTGCGATTTCCGCCGCCAGAGCGAAGGATGCGCTGGGCGCGATCTGTCATCTCGACGAAGATCTGGGCCTGGCAAATGCCGTCGCGCTTGATCGCGAATATCGAGACAATCCCGCCATATTCTCCGTCCGGCCGTTTGCCGGCGTGCCGACGCTTGCCAAGGATCTCGGCGGCCCGTTCAAGGGTCTTCCAGTTCGCGCCGGCTCGCATCTCTTCGACGGCACGCTCGATCCGTCTGCCGATTCCGATCTGGCAGATCGTTTTCGTCAGGCCGGTTTCAGCCTCTTCGGTCTCACCACCAGCCCGGAAGTCGGCCTCTCCCTCGCAAGCGAACCCATGCGCGGACCCGTCTGCCGCAATCCGCTCGATCCGTCCCGTACGGCAGGCGGCTCTTCCGGCGGCGCTGCCGCTGCGGTTGCGGCCGGGATCGTGGCGATTGCCCACGCAACGGATGCCGGCGGTTCCATTCGCGTGCCCGCCGCCTGTTGCGGTCTAATCGGCCTGAAGCCCAGCCGCGGCGCCATTCCAGCCGGCCCGGGCTTCGGCAATCATCTCGGCGGCATCGCCAGCGAACTGGCGGTCTGCCGCTCCACCCGCGATGCAGGCGCAATATTCGATGCGCTTCATGGAAACCCCGCCGGCCCTTACGCGGAGCCGGCGCTCGCCGGGAGCGAAAAAACCCGCCTGCGCATCGGCCTGCTGACGGATACCGGCAGCGACTTTCCGACCGAGGCTGCACGACAGCAAACGGTAGGGGCCGCGGCCCGCGGCCTCGAAGGGGACGGACATGAGATCGTCAGCGTGGAATGGCAGCGGCTTGAAGCAAGCGTCATCGCGAGTGCCGCCATCTTCGCCGATATCATCGCAATCAATCTGGCATGGCTCGTCGATAGCTTCCATGTTGACCTCTCGAAGGCCGAACCTCTGACGGCAGCCTTTGCGGCGCGCGGGGCCAGACTTACGCCGACCGCGCTTTGGCAAAGCCTCAGCACCATGCCGCATGTCAGCCATGACCTCTGGCATCTGTTCGACGATATCGACTGCCTGCTGACGCCGATGCTGGCGACAGCCCCTCTGCCGATCGGCTCCTTCCCGACCGATCATCAGGATACCGACCTGCATCTGAACCGCATGGCACGCTTTGCGCCACTTGCCTGCCTGGCCAATATTTCCGGCTTTCCGGCGCTGACATTGCCTTTTGGAAGCGATGCGGACGGAATGCCGCTGCCCGTGCAATTGCTGGCGCCGATGGGCCGGGAACCGCTGCTGCTTGCCCTTGCCTCGCGGCTGGAAGCAGAGCAACGTTGGATCCACCCCCATGCCATTGCGGGACTTGCCTCATGACATCAGCTCGCGTGCTCCAGCTCGACGGTATCAGCAAACGTTTCGGCGCGATCCAGGCCAATGAGGATATTTCGCTGAGCCTCGCCAAGGGCGAAGTGCTGGCGCTGCTTGGCGAAAACGGCGCCGGCAAGACGACGCTGATGAGCATCCTCTTCGGCCATTATGTGCCGGATGCCGGAACGATCCATATCGAAGGCAGTGAATTGCCGGCCGGCCGGCCGCGGGCAGCGATCCGCGCCGGCATCGGCATGGTGCACCAGCATTTTTCCCTGGCGCCGAACCTGACCGTGCTCGAAAACGTCATGACGGGGACGGAAAAGCTCTGGTCCTTTAAATCGGAGAGAGCGGCCGGCCGCGCCAGGCTTCTCTCCATTGCCTCCCGCTTCGGCCTCGGCGTCAATCCCGATGCCCGGCTTGGCGACCTCTCGGTCGGCGAGCAGCAGCGCGTCGAAATCCTCAAGGCGCTTTATAACGATGCCCGAATTCTCATCCTCGACGAGCCGACGGCGGTACTGACCAATATCGAGGCGGAGCGCCTTTTCCAGACACTTCGGGAAATGGCCCGGCAGGGCCTGTCGCTGATCTTCATTTCTCACAAGCTTGACGAGGTGATCAATGCAGCCGACCGCGTCGTCGTGTTGCGCGGCGGAAAGGTGGTCGCCGAACGGCTGACCGGCGAGACCAGCAAGGCAGAGCTTGCCGAACTCATGGTTGGCCGCCGGGTGACGCGCCCGGTGCGCGAGGCGTCTGCGCCGGGCGCGGTCGTCTTCAAGGCCGTCGGTGTCACCGTCTCTGACGGCAGCCAGGAGCGGCTGAGAGATATCAGTTTTCAGCTCCATGCCGGCGAGACGCTCGGCATTATCGGCGTCTCCGGCAATGGCCAGGGAACACTCAGCCATCTCGTCAGCGGACTGGTTGGCTGGAGCGGCGGCGACATTCTGCTCTTCGGACAGCCGGTCACTGAACTCAGTGTCGAAAGCCTGATCGATGTCGGCATCGGCCGCATTCCGGAGGATCGCAACAAGGAAGGCGCGATCGGCGAACTCGCCGTCTGGGAAAATGCCGTGCTGGAGCGCATCGGTTCTCCGCGCTTCGCTCGCCATGGGCTGGTCGACCGCAAGGCCGGCATGGCCTTTGCCCAGGAGATCATCGCGGAATTCGATATACGCGGCGGCGGACCGTCGACGCGCACGCGGCTTCTGTCTGGCGGCAACATGCAGAAGCTGATCCTCGGCCGCAACCTGCATGACAGGCCGAAGATCCTGATTGCGGCACAGCCGACGCGCGGGCTCGACGAGGGCGCGGTCGCCGCCGTCCATGCCCGGATATTGAAGGCGCGCAAGGAGGGCACGGCCGTGCTTCTGATATCGGAGGATCTGGACGAGGTGATCGGCCTTGCCGATCGCATCCAGGCGATCGTCAAAGGGCGCCTGTCGCCCGCCATCGACGCGCAAAGCGCCGATCCCCAAAAACTCGGCCTGATGATGTCAGGCGAATGGACGTCCGAGGCCCAGCATGCGTCTTGAACGCCGCGATCACCGCCCGCTCTATCTGGTCGTGGCGGCACCCATTGCCGCCGTCATCGCCGCACTTGCCATTGCCGGCATTCTGATTGCGCTCGCAGGCGCCCCTGTCTTCGAAGCCTATTGGCGCATTCTCACCGGCGCCTTCGGCACGCGGCTCTCGGCGACGGAGACGCTGACGCGGGCCACACCCCTGATGCTGACCGGCCTTGCCGCAGCCGTCGCCTTCCGCGCCCGGCTCTGGAATATCGGCGCCGAAGGCCAGTTCTATCTTGGCGCCATTACAGTTGCCGCACTCGGCTCCAAGCTCTTGGTCGGACTGCCCGCAGCGTTGCTTATCCCCGCCTTGCTGATTGCGGGCGCCGTCGCCGGCATGGTGCTGATCCTCGTGCCGCTCTGGCTGCGGCTGCGCTTTTCCGTCGATGAAGTGGTGACCAGCCTGCTTTTGAATTTCGTCGCCCTGCTCTTCGTTTCCATGCTGATCGATGGCGTCCTGAAGGATCCGCTCGCCTTCGGCTGGCCGCAATCCATGCCGGTTAGCGATCATGCGCTGCTGCCAAAGCTGGTGGCGCGTTCGCGGCTGCATGTCGGCTTCATCATCGCCATCGTCATTGCGCTCGCCGTCCACCTCCTCCAGTCGCGTACCGTCTTTGGCCTGCGCTCACGCGCTGCCGGCCTCAATCCGGCCGGCGCCGTCTTTGCCGGCGTTCCGCTCGGCATGACGCTCGTTAAAGTCGCCTGCCTGTCCGGCGGTCTTGCAGGTCTTGCCGGCGCGATCGAGGTCATGGGCGTGAAGGGTTATGTAACGACCGATCTGTCGCCCGGCTTCGGTTATTCCGGCATCATCGTCGCCATGCTTGCGAACCTGCACCCGATCGGCGTGATTGCCGCAGCACTCTTCACCGCCACGATGTTCGTCGGCGCCGACGGCATGAGCCGGGCACTCGGCATACCGACCTATATCGCCGACGTGACGGTGGCAGTTTCTCTGCTCACCATGCTTATTGCCCTGTTCTTCACCCAATACAGGATCCGCAGATGATGGCTCTCATCGACATTGTCTCATCCGCGGGCCTATGGGCTGCCGTGCTGCGCATCGCGACACCGTTGATCTTCGGCACGCTCGGCGCGCTGCTCTGCGAAAGGGCCGGCGTGCTCAATCTCGGCATCGAAGGCATCATGACCTTCGGGGCGATGATCGGCTGGCTTGCGGTCTTCCACGGCGCCGATCTGTGGACCGGCCTGCTGGTTGCGGCGCTTGCCGGCGCGGTCTTGGGTCTGCTACATGCGCTTTTGACCGTCACACTCGGCCTCTCGCAGCATGTCACGGGCCTTGGCATCACGCTCTTTGCCTCCAGCCTCAGTTATTTCGTCTTCCGCCTGGTCGTGCCGCTTGCCGGCACGCCACCGACGATCATGCCCTTCCAGCCGCTCGACATCCCGCTTCTCTCCAGCCTGCCCTTCCTCGGCCCTGCCTTCTTTGCACAGACGGCACCGACTTATCTGGCGATCTTCCTGGCGCTTGCGATGGGCTATCTGATCTTTCGAACCCCACTAGGCCTGACGATCCGCATGACCGGCGAAAATCCGCATGCCGCGGAAGCCCAGGGCATCGATCCGATCAGGATCCGCTATGGCGCAATCATTGCCGGAAGCGCGCTGATGGCCGTCGGCGGCGCCTTCCTGACGCTCGCAGCCTTCAACAGCTTCTTCCCGACCATGGTCCAGGGACGCGGCTGGATTTCCATCGCGCTCGTCGTCTTCGCCTCCTGGCGGCCGGGCCGGGCCCTCTTCGGCGCACTGCTCTTTGCCTTCTTCGATGCCTTTCAGCTGCGGCTGCAGACGTTGCTGGGAGGGGCCGTGCCCTATCAGCTTTTCCTGATGACACCCTATCTCCTGTCGATCGCAGCCCTTGCCGTGATGGCGCGGCGCGCCCGCGTGCCGCAGGCGCTTATGCAGCCCTATCGCCGCGGCGAGCGCTGATTGCCATGCCCAGAAACCTCAACAGACCGGTGCCGCCATGTTTGACCTGATCATCAAAAACGCAAATCTTCCCGATGGCCGCAGCGGCATCGATATCGCCATTCAGAAGGGCAAGATCGCCGAGGTCGCTTCCGGGATCGACGCCGAGGCGGCCGAGGAGATCGATGCGAGCGGCCGCCTCGTCAGCCCGCCTTTCGTCGATCCGCATTTTCATATGGATGCGACGCTCTCGCTTGGCCTGCCGCGCATGAACCGCTCCGGCACGCTGCTTGAAGGTATTGCGCTCTGGGGTGAACTGCGGCCAATCCTGACACGCGAAGCCTTGGTGGAGCGCGCTTTGCGCTATTGCGATCTTGCCGTCTCGCAGGGGCTTCTCGCCATCCGCAGCCATGTCGATACCAGCGATCCCAGGCTGGTGACTGCGGAAGCGCTGATCGAGGTGCGCGAGAAGGTCGCCCCCTATATCGACCTGCAGCTCGTCGCCTTTCCGCAGGATGGTTATTATCGTTCGCCAGGCGGTGTTGACGCTCTGAACCGCTCCCTCGACATGGGCCTCGATATCGTCGGCGGCATTCCGCATTTCGAGCGCACCATGGCTGATGGTGCGGCTTCCGTCGCAGCTCTTTGCCGCATCGCTGCCGATCGCGGCCTGCCCGTCGACATGCATTGCGATGAAACCGACGATCCGCTGTCGCGCCATATCGAGACGCTGGCAGCAGAGACGGTGCGCTTCGGCCTGCAGGGCCGGGTCGCCGGCTCGCACCTGACCTCCATGCATTCGATGGACAATTATTACGTCTCCAAGCTCATTCCGCTGATGGCGGAGGCGGAGATCAACGTCATTCCCAATCCGCTGATCAACATCATGCTGCAGGGCCGCCACGACACCTATCCGAAGCGGCGCGGCATGACGCGGGTGCGCGAACTGATGGAAGCCGGCCTCAACGTCTCCTTCGGCCATGACTGCGTGATGGACCCCTGGTATTCGATGGGCTCCGGCGACATGCTGGAGGTCGGCCATATGGCGATCCACGTGGCGCAGATGGCCGGCATCGAGGACAAGAAGAAAATCTTCGACGCGCTGACCGTCAATTCCGCCAAAACCATGGGGCTTGAAGGCTACGGCCTGGAAAAGGGCAAGAATGCCGATCTCGTCATCCTTCAGGCGCGTGATCCGCTGGAAGCGCTCAGGCTGAAAGCCAACCGGCTGACCGTCATCCGCCGCGGCAAGGTCATCGCGCGGAGCTCGCCTCGCCTGAGCGAACTCGAAATCGACGGCAGACCGGCACGGCTGGACGCATCGGATTTCTATCCTAGCGCAGCGAGCTGACAACGGGTTTCTGCAGGACGAAGCGACCGTTTCCGATCACCCATATCCACATCAATAGCACCGTCCGGTCGGGGCGGTGCGCCTTGCGGCTGCAGGAGCGTCGCGTTCGACTGAGGGACCGATGCGGACTTCCTCGGTTGGCGCAAAAATTGCTTTTCATGAGCAATGGAGAACACCATATGCTCGACATTGACCCGCAAATATTCTCGATAAACCGGCCGTCGCTTCAGCAATATAAAGCGTTCGTTCAGCGCGACCTCATCATAGAGACCTACCATAGCTCGGCCGGCGAAATGGTCTCACAGGGCTCGCTTCACAGGATCTCGATCAACCGCACCGCCCACCGGAAATATGCACATCGATATGGTTCGGCGAGTTTCAGGTCTCTCGACAGGCCGTCCTTCACGTTAGGCTTCCAGCCGGCTTCGACAAATTTCGAGGTCGAAGGCGACGCCGCAGATTACATATCGATTTTCCAGGCTCCGAAGCTCTACGAGAACCTGGGCTTGAGAGATTTCGATCCTGACCGCCTCAATGACGACGCACTCAGTGCAGCATCGGACCCGACCACCTTGCAAGTGGCCCTTTCACTCGCGTCAGCCGTCGAGCAAACCGATTGCGCGGACCCTCTCCTGATGGAGCACCTTGGCATGGCGCTCGCCTGTTCGGTCGTCAGGCTCTTGGGTACACGCCCTCCCGTCGGGATGCGGTCGATACCGTCCGAAAAGCTGAAGCGGGTGATCGAGTATGTCGAGGATTATCTTTGTCGTGCCGACCTCAATGTCGATGAGCTGGCCGGTGTCGCCCACATGAGCCATTTTCATTTCAGTCGCGCGTTCAAGAAGGCGGTCGGGAAGCCGCCACACCAGTTCATACTCGATCGGCGGATCGAGAGAGCTCGAATTTACCTGGCCGATGGCAAGGAAACGCTCTCGGCGATCGCCTATGCCACCGGCTTTTCCAGCCAGGCACATTTCTCCAGCGTATTTCGCCGGATGGTCGGCATAACACCCACTGACTATCGCCGATCATTGCAATGATTGGCGCTGATGCGCAGAAAGGCAGCTTTGCAAAAAAATATCGCACGATTTTGAAATCGCACCCCGCGTTTGCAAGACACACTCCCGACAACAAGGGAGTATCGAATGTCTGGCTTCGCGCAAATTAATCCAATCACCGATATCTGCTTTCTGGTCGAGGACATTGACCGGGCAGCCGCCTTCTACGTCGACAGCCTCGGCTTCAAGCCACGCCGGCGCGCCCCGGGCTTTGCTGATTTCAAGGGTGCGGGCGTTACCCTCGCCCTTTGGGCGATCGACCATATTGCTCAAAATACCGGCGTATCCGGCATGAAGGCCCCACCCGGTGTCCACAAAGCCTGCGCAGCGATCGAGCTTTCGTCTCCCGCAGCCGTCGACGCAGCCTATGCCGAATTGACAGTCGCCGGCGTCACCTTCCAGGGACCTCCGCAGGACTATAGCTGGAACGCGCGCTGCTGCTACTTCGCAGATCCCGATGACAATCTCTGGGAACTCTATGCCTGGGCCGAGGGCGGTCCTGTGGGCGATCTCGATTAATCGAAGTCCCTGCCGCTGGTGGCAGGCAAGGGCGTTAACAGAAGGGGAATGGCGATGACGATGAACCGACGCAGATTTTTGGCCAATGGCGGGCTTACGCTCGCTGCACTGTCCGGCGGCCTGAGCATCCTTGCGCCCATCAGGGCGAGTGCGCAAAGCGCAAAGGTGGTCATCAAGTACGACTGGTTGATGAGCAATGGTCAGATCGGAGACATCGTCGCCGCGAAAAAGGGTTTGTTCCAGGCGGAGGGATTGGAGGTGGAGTTTTCCCCGGGAGGTCCCAACTCCGCAACCGTGCCTCCGGTCGTTACCGGCCAGGCCGGGTTAGGCCAGTTTTCGGACTCGGCGCAGTTGCTGCTCGCACGCGCATCAGGGGTTCCGATCAAGATCATCGCTTGCGGGTTTCGCATGGCGCCTTTCGCGTTCTACTCGCTGCCGAAGGCGCCAATCCGCACGGTCAAGGACATGGTTGGTAAACGCATCGGGGTTCAGCCAACCGCCCGCTACGTCCTTGATGCCATCCTGCTCAAGAATGACATCGACCCCTCGAGCCTCACGATCACAAACATCGGCTTCGACATGACGCCGCTGACGATGGGACAGGTCGATGCGGTGACCGGTTGGATCACCAACACCCAGGCGCTGTCCGTTCTCGGGCCCGACCGGATCGATTTGATGATGAAGGACACGGGGCTGCCATCTTATGCCAACGTCTATTTCGCAACCGACGATGCGATCGACAAACACGCCGACGCGCTCTCGAAGGCAATGCGCGCCATCGCCAAGGGCTGGGCTTGGACGCACGAGCATCCGGAAGACGCGGTGAAGCTCACAGTGGAGGCCTATCCGCAGCTCGATCTGGCGGTGGAGCTGAAAACGATACCGCGGATCATGTCACTGAGCTTCGATGAGACGACGGCAAAGGATGGATGGGGTACCTTCGATCCCAAAGGCATCGCCGAGCAGATCTCGGTCTACGACAAGGTTGGCCAGTTCAAGTCCGGCGCACCAAAGCTCGATGACTGCTTTTCGACCGCCATATTGGAGATGACGGCAGGAGACCGTCCGAAGATCGGATGAACCCTGTGACAAACGAAATTGCAATCGAGGCGAGGAGCCTTGGGCTCGGCTATCCAGGTTCGATGCAGCCAGTTCTGGAGGGCGTCGACCTCAGCGTCATCAAAGGCGAGTTTCTGACCATTCTTGGCCCATCTGGATGCGGTAAGTCGACGCTCCTTCGCGCAATTGCCGATCTGCTGCCGCCGATCAACGGCCGACTTTCCGTGCTTGGGAAGTCGGCGGCGGAAGCGAGGAGGCAGAGGGAGGTCGGATTTGTGTTCCAGGAGGCCACCCTGCTTCCCTGGCGCACGGTGCGAGACAATGTTTGCCTGCCATTGCAGGTTGGAAAAGGCCGCATAGCCAAATCGGTCGAGCCAAGGGCCGACCATTGGCTGGAGCTCGTCGGACTTGCCCATCTATCGGATCGCTATCCAAACCAGCTTTCGGGCGGACAGCGCCAGCGCGTTTCGATCGCACGCGCGTTGCAGTGCGAGCCGGACATCCTCTTGATGGATGAGCCCTTCGGCGCGCTCGACGAAATCACCCGCGATCGGCTCAATGATGAGCTTCTCTCCATCTGGCGTCGGACACACGCGACGATCCTCTTCGTGACACACAGCATTGCCGAGGCGATTTATCTCGGAGGGCGCGTACTGGTGCTTGCAGCAAACCCTGGCCGATGCCAGGCTCTCATCGATCTGGCATCGCTGAAGGACGAAAACGGCGTCTGCCGCAGGGAAAGCCCGCAGGCACAGGAGATAGCAGCGCAACTGCGCCAACTGCTGCGCGATGGTGGAGCGTAATCCCTTGAAGAGAGAACAACTTTCCCTGATGGAAGTGACTACTCTCCCAGTTGCCGGCGCGCTCTCATTGCTGATCACCTGGCAATGGGTGTTACCGGCGCTCGGCGTTCCGGCCTATATCGTCCCCACACCTCTCTCGGTCCTGCGCACATTCGCCAGCGAATGGCGGGGGCTAGTCCAGAACGCGCTACCCACCTGGTACGAGGCTCTTCTTGGCTTTTTTCTCGGCAATCTGACTGCGCTGCTCCTTGCCATTGTCTTCGTCTACAGCCCACGTGTCCGGGCGGCATATTTTCCCGTCGTGCTGTTATTCAACACCATTCCGGTTTTGGCCCTGGCACCGATCATCATTCTCGTCTTCGGTCTCGGTCTTTTACCCAAGGTCGTCATCGCCGCTCTCCTCTGTTTCTTCCCGACGCTCATAAACATGGTCCGCGGCCTGACATCGGCGACAAGCAACGAGCTGGAACTCATGCATGTACTGTCGGCAAGCCCATGGGAAACCTTCTGGCGTCTCCGGGCTCCACGGTCGGTGCCGCTCCTGTTCGCCTCGTTGCGAATATCGGCAACAACTTCTGTGATAGGCGCGATCGTGGGCGAATGGATCGGATCGGATCGCGGACTTGGCGCCGTAATCATCCAGTCGACGTTCAACTACCAAGCCGAAAGGCTCTTTGCGGCGGTGTTGCTTGCCTCGCTGTCCGGCATCATCTTCTTTGCGATCGTTGGCCAAATCGAGCGGATCTTTCATCGGCTGGCATCGTCCTGAACTAGGTATGTCCTTTGAGAGGCCGGGACGTCTGAATGGATTTTGATCTCCACGTGCAGAATGCCAAGTTGCCAGATAGCCTGAGCGGTCTGGCGGGCGTCCGGCAACGGTCGATGGGGCTGCCTGTGCGCCGATCACCCCAAGCGCATGATTGAGTGGGGCGATCAGCGCTCGCCTTTGACCTGAATGAGATAGGGTGGTGTCAGGCCTGAGGGCATGGCGGGCAAGTGCTGGAGGATCTTCAGATTGGGATCGAGCGCCCGGCGCAGGTGATCTGCAAGGGCTGCGCAGGCCTTCTCGATATCACCGGCGAGCAGCGCATCATAAACGCGCGCGTGCTCTGATATCATCATGAAAATTTCCGCTTCGGTGCGCAGCTTGGCGAAGGTCGAGTGGGTGGCGATGAGGACGCGTTGGCTTCGGCGCACGGCCGCAAGAAGCACCGTATTGGGGCAGGGCGCGAGTGAATCGAGATGCAGGTCTGCTTCCGCCCGCTCCAGCTTTTCCGGCGCCTGTGGATAGGGTCCGAGCGATTTCAATCTCTGCCGGCGCTCCTCAAGACCCTCCTTCTCAAGGAAAGGATGGGCCTGGCGCAGGGCTTCCGGCTCCAGCAGGCGTCGCATGTCATAGTGATGGCGGAAGACCTTGGCGCTAAGCGGCCCCGCATACCAGCGGTTATTGCTGTCCTGCTCGATGATGCCGCTGCGCTCCAGCTGGGTCAGCACTTCATGGGCGATGGTACGGCTGACGTCATAATGCTGGGCAAGTGCTGTCTCGTTCAACAGGAAACGGCCATAGGCAAGACAGACGGCAACGGCATGTTCGACTTCCGGATAGATCTGCTCCCTTCGGTTGACGACCGGGACGGTCAGCGAATGCGGCAGGTCGAGGCCCGCAGCAAAGAGGTCGCCGCGCTGCGGCTCGCCGCCCGGCACGATATAACCGCGCCCTTCGAAGGTCTGGATCAGGCCTTCCGACAGGAGCCGCGCCAGCGCGATACCGGCCGGGATACGGCTGACATTGAAGGCGCGAGCAATGCTTGCCTGCCCGAGAATGAGGCCGGGCTCCAGCGCCCCTCGCTCCAGATGGTCACGAAATACCTGATAGATCGTCAGATAGATCGGCTCGGACCGCACAGCCGTGGCCGCGGTTTCAGCCTCCACCCCGCTTGCCATCGTCATGTTTGTTCCAAAGGCCGTCTGCCCATTTCCCGATGCGCCCTATCAGCTTACGGGCGGTTTTTCCTGCGCGATCCATGATGAAGAAACCATGGATGGTTCCCTGCCATTCCTCGTAACAGACGTCATTTCCGGCGGCAATCAAGCGCTGTGCATAAGCGCGGCCCTCGTTGCGCAGCGGATCGTGGTCGGCGGTAATCAACAGGGTTGGCGCTACGCTCGAGAGGTCGGCGGCGAGCAGCGGCGAGACGCGAGGGTCGGAGGGTAGCGTGCCGCCTGAAAGATAATGTTCCGCAAACCAGATCATCGTCGACTGTTGCAGGGAAAAGCCGTTCGCGAATTCCTGGCGACTTTCTGTCGTGCCGGAGAGATCGGTAGCCGGATAAATCAAAACCTGCCCGGCAAGCGGGATGGCGAGATCGCGTGCCCGGATCGCCAGCGATGCGCAAAGGCTGGCGCCGGCGCTGTCGCCCGCAAGAATTGCCTTCCCTGCATCGAGCGCAAGCGCTCCGCCATTTTCCTGAAGCCAGAGGAGTGCCGCCTCGGAATCCTCGAAGGCCGCCGGAAACGGCGCTTCCGGCGCCTTGCGGTATTCGACAGACAGCACATTGGCGTGGGCGGCATTGGCGAGCGTGCGAACCGGCCCGTCATGGGTCTCGATGCTGCCGACCATCCAGCCGCCGCCATGGAAGAAGAGGATGGTCCGCGCGGTTCCGGCCACGCGGTAGAGCCGCGCCTTGAGCCTGACGTCGCCGCTTGGAATCTCCAGATCCTCAATGCCGGAGACCGCGTCCTTCGCGCCCCAATGAAGGGCAAGCCGGATTTCTGAATCGGCGCGCGCCTGTTGCGGCGGGAGCGTCTCCATCGCAGCTCCGCCAAGCGCGTCCTGCTCCTCCAGCACGGTTCGATATTCCGGCAGAAGCCTCGATCGGTCGACACGCGCTCCGTTCTCTTGCGGCTCCATCAACTCCTCCTTGCCGATTGCCTGGTGTGATGGAAAGGGAAGATGACAAAAAAGTCAACAATCGAATATTGCATGCGATATTCGATCGTGTTAGCGATTGGACATGGCAATGCTGGAAGAGGACCGGACTTGCCCAAAACGGGAGGATGTCATGACAATTCGCAGTCTCATTGCTGCAGGCCTTGCATGCTCCGTGGCAGTCGCGCCGCTCAGCGCTTTCGCCTCGGACAACAAGATCGCCCTGGTTCCGGGCGGTCCGCACCCCTATTTCGCGCCCTGGGAACAGGCTGCCGCCGATGCCGCCAAGGATTTCGGCATCGCTGCAGTCGAGTACAAAGTGCCGAGCGAGTGGAAACTGGAGGCGCAGACTGAGCTTCTGGAAAGCCTTGCGGCACAGGGCACCAATGGCTTCGGCGTGTTTCCGGGTGACGCAGTCGGCGTCAACGCCATATTGTCGGAAATGAAGAGCAACGGCATTCCCTCGGTGGCACTTGGCGGCTGCGCGCAGGATCCGACCGATGTCGGGCTTTGCCTGGCGACCGATGTTTCGCAGTCGGCCTATCTCGGCACCAAGGCGCTGATCGACGCGATCGGCGGCAAGGGCACGATTGTTCATCTCGCAGGCCTGCTCGTCGACCCGAACACGACGCTGCGCGTCAAGGCGGTCGAAAAAGCCGTCGGCGAGACGAATGGCGCCGTCACCCTGCTGCAGACGGTCGGCGATACCGACAGCCAGGAACAGGGCGACCAGAAGATCAATGCCCTGCTTGCTGCGCAGAAGGACAAGATCAACGGCCTGATCGCCACCGGCTATATTTCCTCGGTGGTGGCTGCGACCGCGCTCAAGAACCTTGGCGACAAGAAGATCAAGCTTGTCGGCATCGACGATGACAAGATCATTCTTGACGGCATCCGCGACGGTTTCGTCGCCGGCACCATGGCGCAGAACCCCTATGGCCAGGCCTATATCGGCGCCTATGTGCTTGACCAGATGGCAACTGGCTGCAGCGTGAAGGCGGAGGCCCCGTGGATCGCCACACCTCAGACGGCGCATTTCGTGGATTCCGGCACGCTGCTGATCTCGGAAAAGAACGTCGCCAGCTACAAGGACGATCTGAAGGCGCTGACGAAGAAGCTGCAGGGAAGTTTCAAGGACACCTACCTCTCCTGCAAGTGACAAACACGGGGCGGGGTCGAACAGGCCCCGCACCGGATCACCCAAATTCCACGAGACCGGTCATCCCAGCGCATGGCACCCATCGACAATGATAGCCCTGTCCCCGATGCAGGCAGACACAGCCTGCTGGGATTGCTGACCAGAGGGCCGGCGCAGCTTGGCCTGCTGATCATCCTCCTGATCCTGTGGGCCGTCTTCACCAGCTTGGCGCCGGGCTTCCTGTCGCGCTTCAACCTGAATTCCATGGGCCGCTCGGTCGCGATCGATGTCGTGGTCGGTTTCGCGCAGATGGTGGTGCTGGCGACCGGCGGCATGAACCTTTCCGTTGGCGCGATCGGCGTCTGCTCCGTCATGGCTGCGGGCTATCTGATGCAGACGGCAGGCCTGCCCATTCCGGTTGCGATCACCCTGACGCTCGCCTTCGGCGGCCTTCTCGGCGCGCTGAATGGGCTTGCGATCGTCAAGACCGGCGTCAACAGCTTCATCGTCACCCTCGCCAGCGCCAGCCTGTTTTCCGGCGGCATGCTGATCTTCACCAAGGGCGTGCCGCTGAACGGGTTGCCGGCAAGTTTCGGCGCCTTCGGCCGCAGCGGCATCGGTCCGGTGCCATCACTGGCGGTCGTAGCACTTTTGATCGGCGCCCTGCTCTACATCCTCTTCAAGCATACTGTGCTCGGCCGGCAGATCCTGGCCGTTGGTGCCAATGCGCGCACGGCGGAAATGTCGGGCGTCCCCGTCGGACGGATCACCATCTTCGTGCATGTGCTCTCGGGAATGTTGGCCGCAGCGGCAGCCTTGATGCTGACGTCACGACTGTCAGCGGCCATGCCCGGCGTTGCCGGCGACGATTGGCTGCTACCCTCTTTTCTTGCCCCCGTCATCGGCGGTACCGCGCTTGCCGGCGGCATGGTGTCGGTGGTTGGTACGATCCTAGGTGCAATGCTGGTTGCAACCATCCGCAGCGGCCTGCTGGTGCTGCAGGTCGGGAATTTCTGGCTGCAGCTCTTCCTCGGCATCTTCCTCCTCTCGGCGATCCTGTTCGAGCGCTACCGCACGAAGCTCGCCATCCGCGAACAGACGAGGCGCGCATGAAGACGCTGATTTCCCTTGTCGCAAGGACACAATGGTCCGGCATCCTGGTCGGCGTCATCGCCGGTGGCATCGCGCTCGCCTTCGCCTCCCCCGCCTTCATGACGGAATTCAATTGGTTCGTCATGCTGCGCAGCATCTGCGTATCGCTGCTCGTCGCCTTCAGCCAGATGGTCATGCTGGGCGTCGGCCAGATGAACCTTTCCGTCGGCGCGCTCGGCGGGCTCGTCGCTGTCGTGACCGGTGGGCTTATGGATGCCTGGGGACTGCCGGCCATCGCCGCGATCATTGTCGGCATCGCCTTCGGCGGCCTTGCCGGTTTCATCAATGGCTGGCTGACGGTGCGCACCGGCATCAACGGCTTCATCGTCACACTCGCGACCGGATCGGCCTTTGCCGGCATCAATCTCGGCATCACCAAGGCCATTCCCTTCTACAATTTGTCGCCGGCCTTCGTCGCCTTCGGCAATGGACGCCTCGGTCCCTTCCCGCTGCTGCTGATCGTGCCGCTGGTGGTGACCGTGCTGCTCGTCATCTTCTTTGCCCGCACGGTCGAGGGACGCTACATGCTGGCGGTCGGCGGCAATGCGCATGCGGCGGAACTGTCGGGCATTTCGGTCGCCCGCGCGACGATCATGGCGCATGTGCTTTCCGGCCTGCTGGCCGCAACCGCCGGCGTGCTCGCCGTCGCCCAGCTCGGTTCGGCGCAGCCGACGATCGGCGCGGACTGGGTGGTCATTTCCTTTGCAGCGCCGATCATCGGCGGGGCGAGCCTTGCCGGCGGCTCGATCTCCATCCTCGGCACCCTCATCGCCGTGTTGCTGGTCGGGCTGATCCAGAATGCCATGGTGCTGCTGGCGGTCGATCCCTACTGGGTCACCTTCCTGCTCGGGGCGCTGATCCTCGCCGCGGTCTGGATCAACCGCTACCGCGCAGTCCGGGTCGGGGAGGATTGAGATGGCACTCGTTCTCGACCGGATCGGCAAATCCTTCCCGGGCGTCCGAGCGCTCAACAATGCGTCGCTGAGCCTCAATGGCGGCGAGATCCACGCGCTGATGGGCGAAAACGGCGCCGGCAAATCGACGCTGATCAAGATCATCACCGGTGTCCATCGGCCAGACAGCGGGACAGTGACGCTGGACGGCGCGCCTCTATCCCTCTCCTCGCCCCGCGATGCAATCGCGCTTGGCATTTCGGCGGTGCATCAGGAGCGCAACCTGATCCCACGCTTCTCGGTGGCCGAAAACATTCTCCTGGAGGGGCTGCCGGTTCAAAACGGACTCGTCGATTTTCGCCGCGCCAACGAACAGGCGCGCGAACACCTTCGCAGGGTCGGCCTCGATGTCGATCCGGCAGCGGAAGTGCGCCGCCTCAGCGTCGCCCAGATGCAGATGGTGGAGATTGCCAAGGCGCTCAGCCACGAGGCCAAGGTTCTGCTGCTCGACGAGCCGACGGCATCGATCACCGATGCCGAGACCGAAATCCTCTTCAGGCTCGTGCGACAACTGCGTGATCAGGGAACGGCGATCCTCTTCGTCAGCCACAAGCTCGAAGAAGTTTTGAGCCTTTGCGACCGGGTCACGGTTCTGCGCGACGGAGAGACGACACTGCGTGGTGGGCCGATGGCCGGCATGACAAGGCAGACGCTGATCGAGGCGATGATTGGCCGCGCGGAGCGGCCGGTGATTGCCCGCTCCGGCAAGCCGCAGGAAGGTGCACCAAAGATCGAGCTTCGCGATGTCGCGACAGCGACCGGCCACGGCAATATCTCTTTTTCCCTCCGTCGCGGTGAAATCCTCGGCCTCTACGGCCTCGTCGGCGCCGGCCGCACTGAGCTTGTCCGCGCTATCATCGGCAAGGACAAGCTTACGTCGGGCACGGTTCTGATCGACGGCAAACCGGTGCGCATCGGCACGGTGGAGGAGGCGATCAAGCGCTTCCGCATGGGCTATGTCAGCGAGGACAGGAAACACGAGGGCGTCATCCTCGCCCATCCGATCCGTTCGAACATCGCCATGACCGTCTGGGGCAAGATCGCATCGACCTTCGGGCTGATCGGCGCCGGCCAGGAGCGCAGGACCGCCGCACCACTTGCCCGGCAGCTGGAAATCCGCACGCCCAATCTGGAACAGCTCGTCGGCAATCTTTCGGGCGGCAACCAGCAGAAGGCGTCGCTCGCCAAGTGGCTCGCCGCCGATGTCGATATCCTCTTCATCGACGAGCCGACCGTCGGCATCGACATCAAGGCCAAGGCCTATATTCACGAGCTGATCAACGGGCTTGCCGACAAGGGCATGGCGATCCTGCTGATCTCCAGCGACATGCCGGAAATGGTGGCGCTCGCCGACCGCATCCTCGTCATGCACGATTTCAGGATCGTCCACGAGCATGAAAACGACCGCAAATATGAGACGGCAAGCCGCGCCATCATGTCGGCAATCCACGCGGCCGAACCCGCTCAAACTCGCACGGCACGTTAGGAGGAACCATGGCCCGCATTGAAAAGATCGAACTGCGCATGGTGGACCTGCCGCCAAAGGTGAAGCGCACCGATGCGATCCAGAGCTTCGTCAGCCAGGAGACGCCAATCGTCACCATCACCGATTCCGACGGGGCATCCGGCACCGGCTATTCCTATACGATCGGCACCGGCGGCTCCTCCGTTATGCGGCTTCTGTCGGACCATCTGGTGCCGCTCCTGATCGGCGAGGATGCCGATTGTATCGAGGCGATCTGGCACAGACTGGAATTTGCGACGCATGCAACGACGATCGGCGCGATCACGGCGCTGGCGCTCGCGGCCGTCGATACCGCACTCTGGGATCTGAGAGCCAAGAAGCAGAAGCTGCCGCTCTGGAAACTTGCCGGCGGCGCCAAGGAAAGCTGCCCGCTCTATACGACCGAAGGCGGCTGGCTGCATATCGAGAAGGAGGCGCTTGTCGAAGACGCCCTGCAGGCGAGGGCGAATGGTTTTAGCGGCTCGAAGGTGAAGATCGGCAAGCCGCGCGGCGCCGAGGATTATGCCCGTCTTTCTGCCGTGCGCGCCGCCCTCGGTGACGGCTTCGAGATCATGACCGACTGCAACCAAGGCTTTACCATCGATGAAGTGATCCGCCGGGCGGCGCGTCTAAGGGAACTCGATCTCGCCTGGATCGAAGAGCCGATGCCGGCCGACGATCTCGACGGCCATATCCGTCTGTCGCGCTCGACCCCGACACCGATTGCCGTCGGCGAATCCATCTATTCGATCCGGCATTTCCGCGAATTTATGCAGAAGGGTGCCTGCTCGATCGTACAAGTCGATGTCGCCCGCATCGGCGGCATCACGCCCTGGCTGAAGGTTGCGCATGCGGCCGAAGCCTTCGATATCCCCGTCTGCCCGCATTTCCTGATGGAGCTGCATGTCAGCCTGGTCTGCGCTATCCAGAACGGCAAATATGTCGAATACATTCCGCAGCTCGACGAGCTGACCACCAAGGGCATGGAAATCCGCGACGGCCGCGCTGTCGCCCCCTCCGAACCAGGCATCGGCATCGAATGGGACTGGGATGCCGTCAAGAAACGCAGCATCGCCGAATTCACGACAGAAATTACCCAAGGGCGGTAGAACATGCAGCGCATGGGCATGGTGATCGGCCTGGAGCCGGACAAGGTCGCAGACTACAAGGCACTGCATGCCGCCGTCTGGCCGGAGATCCTGTCACTGATCTCGACCTGCAACATCACCAACTATTCGATCTTCCTGAAAGAGCCGGAAAACCTGCTGTTCGGCTATTGGGAATATGTCGGTGACGATTTCGAGGCCGATATGGCGAAGATGGCCGCCGATCCGGCAAATCGGCAATGGTGGGCGGCCTGCATGCCCTGCCAGAAGCCGCTCGCTGCGCGCAAGGACGGTGAGTGGTGGGCGATGATGCCGGAAGTGTTTCACTTTGATTGACCTGGCGTTGCTCACGCGCTCGAAACAGAACCCTTCCGGGATCCATTGAATTGCAATTCTGCCATCATTGCATTATATGCAATCAATGATATCAGGAGGCTATTATGGCCAGCATGACCATCCGCAATATCGATGATGCGCTGAAACGGCGCCTGCGCATCCGGGCTGCGAGCCACGGACGGTCCATGGAAGACGAAGCGCGCGATATTCTTCGATCGGCACTGGCCACCGGCGAGACACCACGCGACCTTGTTCAATCCATCAGGGCACGCGTTGCACCGACCGGTGGCGTTGACCTTGATATTCCCGCACGTGAGCCTATTCGTGACATGCCGGACTTCGAACAGTGATCATCCTCGATACGAATGTTCTTTCCGAGCTGCTGGTGTTATCCCCGAGCCCGGCCGTCATCGACTGGTTGACCGAGCAGGGCCCAGCTTCGGTATTCACGACGTCTATCACCGAGGCAGAAATCCTGTACGGCTTGCGGTTACTACCCGAAGGTCGCCGCCGTCGGGAGCTAGAGGCCGCAATATTACCGATCTTCAATGAGGATCTTGCAGGGCGTGTCCTACCCTTCGATCGCGAAGCAGCTGACGTCTATGCCACTATAGCGACCAGGCGGCGCGCTGCCGGCCGCCCAATCAGCCAATTTGATGCACAAATCGCAGCCATAGCCTTATCTCGCGGCGCGTCGCTTGCGACGCGCAACGAAGCCGATTTCGAGAATATCGGCCTGGCGATCGTGAACCCATGGAAGGCAAGCTGATCTAAATAGGCGCTCTCATCAGGGCCGGGGTCGGTCGGCTGCAAATTTTCCGACTATCCACGCCTAGGCCGGCCCTATCCTTGCTGATCATTCTCGTCAGTGTGGTGGTGCTGCTCGACGTCCGGCAGGCAAGATAATTGCCGGGCCGCATCGCGATTGCGACAGCTGTGCTTATTGAACCCATTCAATACGCTCTGTCGAAACCAAGCTCGAACCAATCCATCACATCCGGCGAGAAAAGGTCTTTTTTCGATAGGCCATTCAGCATCCACTCGCGATAGCTATCGCCTTTGGATGGCCGTCCAATCTTCAAGCGCTCGGCAATCTGCAGGGCAATGATGGTTTGATCCCTCGAACTCAGGAGCAAAGGCAATCGGCCCGCGAAGCTCGTGCTGCTTCTCCTCTTTCCATCAAGAACCCCGGCCACGCAACCGGTGAAATAGCCAGCTCTCTTCGCCCTTGGAAACCAGGTGCTGCCGTCGTCATAGGCGGGTGCACTCAGCATCTCGCGGATGGATTTATCCGGTTTGCCCCAATGGAGCACGGCGTCAAGCTGATCAACCACCTCAGGCGTTCTGTCGCTTGCGAACATGACGCGCATATATTGGCAAAGCGCCGGCGCCCCCCTGCTTCTTTCGATCTCGATACTCACGCCGTCGGGATCGGCCATGATCGCCGCACCGAGGTCATTGAGGATTTTTTTCCGTTTGTGCTCATTGAGAGCGGCGAGATCGCGCCTGTCCCGGATGAAGGCGCTCCAGACGGAGGCGGGCTGGCTCTGCGCCATTGTGGCGACCACCGATGACAGCAGCACAGCAGCGACAAGGACTGCGTGCCTGCAAGCGGATTTTATCATTCTGCGAAGCCCCAGTGATCTCACCTTCGATCTTGTTCAGCCTGCATTATTATCCAGATTCGGAGGCCAGACGAGAGCTTGCCATCAGCTCTTGCCCACCTCGACGGTTGCCGTCAGACCGGCGATCAGCCTGACATCATCAGGCACGGTGTCGATGCTGATGCGCACCGGGACGCGCTGGGCAAGGCGCACCCAGCTGAACGTGGGGTTGATGTTGGCGAGCAGGCCGGTGCCGGCGGTGCGTTCGCGGTCCTCGATGCCGGTAGCGATGCTTTCAACATGGCCGTCAAGGCTTTTCGTCTGGCCCATCAGGTGGATGGATACCTTGTCGCCGGGGTGGATGCGCTGCAGCTTGGTTTCTTCGAAATAGCCTTCGACGCGGAGCGAATCCGTATCGATCAGCGCGATCTTGGCGGTTCCGGCGCTGACATAATCGCCCGGGCGCAGGCTGAGATTGGAGACCGTTCCATTGACCGTCGCCTTGATCTCCGAGCGTTCAAGATTGAGCGCAGCGAGATCGCGGTTGGCGGTCGCCTGGCGGAAGGCGGCCTCGGCCTGTTCTTCGGCCGTCTGCGCCTGTTCCTTCTGCTGCAGGGACGCGGCTTGCCCGAGACGCTCCTGGCGCTCGCGCTCGCGGTGTGCCTGGTCGAGCGCGGCCTTGCTGCCTTCGAGTGCCGCTTCGGATTGAGCGAGCGCGATCGAGAAACGTGCGCGGTCGACGCGGAAGAGGATATCGCCCTTCTTCACCGCCTGATTATCGGTGACGAGCACCTCGCTGACGAGGCCAGAGACATCGGGCGCTAGGCCGACGACGTCGGCGCGCAGTCGCGCATCGCGCGTCCAGGGTTCGTCCATATAGTGGCCCCAGAGCCCGCGGCCGACGAAGACGGCGGCGACGACCACGGCAAGAGTGACGATGAGGCGACCAATGAATTTCAGGGAGTTCATGCGAAATACCAGCGTGTGAAGGAGGAAACGGCTCCAAGGACGAGCACGTAGAGGGCGAGGTCGAAGAGACCGCGGTGCCAGACGAGGGAATAGGCACCGAGCCAGGCCAGCATCCGTCTGATGACGATGATCAGCATCAGGCTCAGCACCATGAGGACGAGGAGGCGTGGGACATAGACGCCGTAAACATCAAATTCTGCAGGCATGACAATTACTCAGCGGCAAGCGGGAGGAGTTGTGGCGCAGCCTCGGCCGCGTGCCAGCTTGCTGGCGGGGCTGCGTCAGGGAAAAGGACGCGTCTGAGGCCGACGAGGGCGTCGATGCTGTCGGCGCCGCGTCTGTTGTCTTCGAGCGCGATGATTTTGAGGCTGTCGTCGATCGACTGACGCAGGCCCTCCTGCGGATCGAGCGCCCGACCGGCCGCAATACGGTCATGATAGAAATCGGCAATGCCGGAGAGAACCGCGCCAAGCGATGCGGCGCTCGCGCCACGCAGTCTCTTGCGTTCGCCCTGCAGCATTAGCACGTTGAAGCCGATGCGTACTTCGGCAAAGCCATCCACCTTCTTCAATTCGCGGTCCTCGACGACGGCAAGGCGCGGTACGAGCTGGCCGAGGCGATCGAGAATGCGGCCGGAAAGCCGCTGGTGATCGGCACGGCGTTCGCCCGCCGCCGTCTCGGCAAGATCGGTCCAGCCGGCCCGCACCAGCCGCCAGGCGGCGAGTTCGGCGCCGAAAGGACGGGCGATCAGCGTCCAGACCAAGGCAAAGCCGATGCCGGCGAGTGCGGCGACCGCTTCATTGGTGAAGGTGGTGAAATCGGACGTGTAACGATCCTGCAGCGCGATGAATGAGGCGCTGTTTACTGTCAGCAGCATGGCCAGCATGTTGAACTGCGGCTTGGGGATCATCAGCCCCAAGAGCAGGAAGGGCGGAGCGAAGACCAGAACCAGGAGCTCGTAGCTGTTGACCATCGGCAGGATGCCGAAAATATAGACGAAGGAGATGATGAGACTGATGCCACACCAGATGAACATCGAGGTGATGAAGGGTGCAGGCCGATCGAGCGCTGCAAAGAAGGAGCAGGCAACGGCTGCCATAGTGACGAAACCGGCGCCGTTCTGCCAGCCGCTATAGATCCAGAACAGGCAGGCGACGAGAATGCCGGCAACGACCGCACCCGCCTGGAAGGCAAGCAGCGCATAATCGAAATGCCTGATACGGCCGACGATCTGGCGATGGCGAAAGGCCGGCCGCCAGGGGCCGGAATGTCTGCCGCTGACGATTTCGTTGCGCAGCGTCAGGCAATCCTGCCAGAGATCGACGATCTCCTTCAGCCGCGCCAGCGCACTTGAAAGCAGCAGATCGCTCCAGCGCTGATCCGGGTCGGCCTCGCGGAGACTTTCGATCCGCTGCGCCAGCTTTTCAGCCGTGTCGTCGGCTTGAGATTTCGCGCCAAGGCTCAGCCAGTCGGCGATCTCGTTCAGCAGGCAGATCAAATCTTTTGGCAGCACCTCGCGCTCGGCCTTCAGCGCATGAAGACGATCTGCGAGCGAGGAGAAGAGCGGCAGCAGCATCAGGAGACGGCCGCGCAGTTCGCGCGAATGGCGCACGATATCGCGGCTGCCCGCGTCGTAACCGAGCTGGCTTATGATGAGGTCGAGGCCGGTGACGTCGGCGGCAAGCTTCTGCCGTTTCAAGGGCGTCGCCGGCGTTGCACCCTCGCCGCGCAGAATATCATTTGCCCAGTGGCCGGCATCGTCGAGCCAGGTGGAAATGCGCTGGCCGAGCACGCTGCGCACACTGGTCGGGAAGACGACGGCGCTGACGAGGCTGGCGCAGACGATGCCGATAATGATCTCTTCCGAACGGGCAAGCGCCGTGTCGAAGATGGTGTCGGGCGAACCGACTGACGGTAGCGCGATCAGCGGCAGGGAATAACCGGCCAGCATGAAGACGTAGCTGCGCGAGGAGCGGTCCAGCATCGAGATGAAGAGCAGCGTGCCGGTCCAGAGCGCAATGACGATGCTCAAAAGCTCCGGCGCATTGACGAAGAGCGGCACGAAGAAAACAGCTGCACTTGCACCTAGAAGTGTGCCGAGCGCGCGATAGAGGCCCTTCGAACTTGTCGCACCCGCGAGCGGATTGGCGACGACATAGACGGCCGCCATTGCCCAGTAAGGCCGCGGCAGGTCCAGGGACAAGGCAATGAAAAGGGCAAGCATGGATGCGAGGAAGGCCTTGGCCGAGAAGAGCCAGTCCCGCCAGGAGGGAAGGGTCACGATGTTTCCTCAAACTGCTGTGCAACCGCCGCAACCTGCGACGGGCTGATCTCTTCGAAGGCCTTGAGAACGCGGACCGCCGCTTCGAGATCGGCTTTACTAACATTCGCGAGGATCCTGCCGCGCAGGTCATCGAGAACGGCCTCCATCCGGGTTGCGAGGCTCTGGCCCTCCTCCGTCAGCCAGAGACCCTTTGCCCGTCTGTCGATCGGATCATCCTTGCGCACCACGAGATCGAGCGCTTCCAGCTGGTCGAGCAACCTGACCAGAGAGGGCCCTTCGATGCCGACGTGATTGGCCAGCACGACCTGGCGCACACCACCGCCCAAACGGCCGATCCACAGCAATGGCGCTGCGCAGGCTTCCGAGATGCCGTGGGAAGTCAGCGCCAGATCCACCGCCCGGCGCCAGTTGCGGCCGGTCGACAAAAGGTTCGCAGTGAAAGCGCGTTGAAGGGACGTATATGATTGCATGCCATTCTCGTAGCATTAAAATAGTTAGGATTCAAACGATATTTCAGAAAAAGGAAAATTGCTCCCGACGGATGTCCGAAGACCGCTGGCGTCAGGATGGACATGGCCGGATTTTCTTTACCTGGGAGAAGATTGCAGGGCAGCGACGCCCGCTCGCAGCCGGGGTGCGGCGAAATCCAAAAAGTGGCGCATCTTGAGCGGCATCTGGCCACGGGCGAGATGGACCAAGTGGATGGGAGCGGGCTCCGGTTCGAAGTCCTCGAGCACGAGTTTCAGCGCGCCGGCCGCGACCGCCCCTGCGACCTGATAATAAAGCAGCCTGGTGATGCCAGCGCCGCGGATGGCGGCCTCGGCCGCCGCCTCGGTCGTGGTGACGGAAAGCCGCGGTCTGATCGGCACCTCAATGGCCTTTGCGCCGGGCTTCTGGAACTGCCAGCCGGCGGCTGGCGTCAGGATCTCGACGCTGATGCAGGGCAGGCCCAGAAGATCGGCTGGCTCCTTCGGCACACCGCGGCCGGCAAAGAAGGCCGGACTGCCGCAGACGACCCTGCGAACCGTACCGACGCGCGTGGCGACCATGGCGCTGTCGGGCAAATTGCCGATGCGCACGGCCATATCGACATGCTCGTCGACGAGATCGATAGTGCGGTCCGCCAGCATCAGCCGCACGTTGATCGCCGGAAAGGTGGCCAGGAAGTCCGTCACGACAGGCAGCACGTAAAGGCGGCCGAACTGCACCGGAGCTGTGATCACCAACTCGCCCTTCGGTATGGCGAATTCGCCGGATGCCTGACGTTCGGCCTCTTCGACCTGCTCGAGGATGCGTCTGGCGGCATCGACGTAGGTCGTGCCTGCATCGGTCAAGGCGATCTTGCGCGTGGTGCGGGTAAGTAGTTTGGTTCCAAGCAGCGTCTCAAGATCGGTGATCTTGCGGCTCAGCGTCGGCAGGGGGATTTTCAGCGAACGGCTGGCCGCCGACAGGTTTCCCCTGTCCACCACCTCAAGCAACATCGACATGGCTTCGAACCGGTCCAAACTACTCTTCCACTTTCCGGTAAAATCACTTTCATTCTAAGCGTATTCTCTTTGTGAATGAAAATCGACACATTTGGGTCAACAAGCCAATTACGGTTTGCCAGCAACAAAGGAGATCTCCATGTCCCGCATTTTCATTCCCGCCAAGGACGATGCGCCAGAAGCAACAAAGCCAACGCTCGACGCCGTCCAAAAGGCGCTGGGCTCGGTTCCGAATATCTTTCGCCTTGTCGCCAACAGCCCGGCCGCGCTGACCGCCTTCACCGGCTTCCAGAACGCCCTTTCCAGGACACTCGATGTCAAGACGCGTGAACGGATCGCACTGGCCGTTGCTGAAGTGAACGGCTGCAACTACTGCCTGTCGGCCCATACCTATCTCGGCCTCAACCTTGCAAAGATCAGCCCGGAAGAAATCGCCCTCAACCGGAAGGGTGCCTCAGCTGATGCCAAGGCGAATGCTGCCGTCGGCTTTGCGGCAAAGATCACCGAGGCGCGTGGTCATGTCTCCGATGCCGATATTGCAAGCGTTCGCGCTGCCGGCTTTTCGGATGCGCAGATCGTCGAAATCGTCGCTCTGGTCGCCGAAAACACTTTCACAAATTATCTGAACGAAGTCGCCAAGACCGATATCGACTTCCCGGTCGTGTCCGCTGCCAATGCCGCTTAATGGATGACGAGCGGGTTAACGCCCCGCTCCCTCCCAACCTTGAGGAGATGGATCATGTCCTACGGATTTCTCGATATAGCCTCGACGCCCAGCGTGCGTGCCGCCCAGGCCGAAATGGGTATTCAGGATTTCTGGACCAGCCTGCCGACCGACCGCAGCTTCGACCGTTTCACGGAAAACGAGAGCGCATTCATTGCGTCGCGCGACAGCTTCTACATGGCCTCTGTTTCCGAAACGGGCTGGCCCTATGTCCAGCATCGGGGTGGTCCGCAGGGTTTCCTCCAGGTGATCGACGATCGCACGCTTGCCTTTGCGGATTATCGCGGCAACCGGCAGTATATAAGCGTCGGCAATCTGGCCGCCAATGAGCGGGTCTGCCTCTTTCTCATGGATTATCCCCGCCGCGCGCGGCTGAAGATCTATGCGCATGCCGAAAAGCTGACGCTCGATGCCGATCCTGCGCTGACGGAACTTGTCGCCACACCGTCCTATCGCGCAAAGCCGGAACGCCTCTTCCGCCTGCGCCTCGAAGCTTTTGACTGGAATTGCCCGCAGCATATCACGCCGCGCTATACCGAGGCGGAGATCGCCGTCGCCGTCCAGCCGCTTCGCGAGCGTCTCGCAGAGCTGGAAGCGGAGAATGCCGCCTTGCGGGCACAAGCCGGCTAAAGCGCCGGCCGCTCACGATACAAAGCGATGATCAATGCGCCTCATGTGCGGAGTGATCATCGCCCATAGTATTCTCGCCTGTTTCGGCTGGTCCGTTGGGCAGTCAGTCGGAAACCGTTACATCGATCCAGCGTCCGGTTCCTTGGCTGCCAGAGATATCTACATCGATCCAGACATTGCCGTGCACGATCATTGCCGCAGCTTCCCGGGTCATGGTCCCGTTGCGGAGCATGGCTTCGAGCGATTGACGATTGGCCGGATCGGCGAAGAAGGAGTCCGACTGGTCATCATTGTCACGAATACCGTATTGATGAAAATTCGCGCGATCCTGGCGGATGATCTGCCAAGGTTGGGTGAGCCGCGTTCCTTTCGAATTGAAGAGATCGGCCTCACCGATATAGGCGCGGTAGTGCTCGACAGGGCGGTTCGTATGCGTGGCCGTCACGTTCGACTGAGCAAAAGCAGGCGCGCCGACAAACAGGACACTGACAACGATCGAAATGAGTTTTTTCATGGTGCTCCTCACCGGGCATGAATATTGAGGTTTGACGATCTTTGCCAGGGCCAACCGTTTGGTCAATTCCCGGGTTCGACCTCGTGCCGCCGATGGGACTGTCGGTTTTGCGGTGGAAATCCCGGCAAGGCAGGTCGTCGCAAGAGGAACGGGCGGTTCCCGTCATCGGCACATGCCTCAGAAATCCCGCCAACCTTGTTACTCCCGCGTGTCGGCTGCCCGGGCCTAGGCTCCTCGATGATCATCAGGAAACCCCTCCTGATGGCATGGTCAGCTATAGGAGCATGTCTTGAACATCGAAAACAAAACGGTCCTGATCACCGGCGCCAACCGCGGCATCGGCCGGGCTCTCTTGGACGAAGCGCTGCGGCGCGGTGCAAAGCGCGTTTATGCGGGATCGCGCAGCGACCAGCGTCATGATGATGAACGCGTCACCTTCCTCAAACTCGATATTACCGACGAGTGGGATGTCCAGAAGGCGGCTGCCACTGTCGAGAACCTCGATATCCTCATCAACAATGCCGGCATCTTCATGCCCGACGATCTCGGTGATATAGACATCATCAATCGCCATCTGGCGGTCAATTTTTTCGGGCCGCTGAGGGTGACCCAGGCTTTTGTGCCGGCGTTGACGCGGTCGAAAGGCGCCATCATCAACAACCTCTCCCTGTCGGCACTCGTGCCGGTCGCTTCCACGCCTGCCTATTCGATTTCGAAGGCGGCGGCACATAATCTCATGCAGGCCCTCCGAGCGCTCTTGTCAGCGCGCGGTGTCGCGGTGCACAGCTGCTTCACGGGGCCCGTCGATACCGACATGACACGCGGCTTTGAGGTACCGAAGTCGCCGCCCGCCCTGGTGGCAGCGGGAATACTCGACGGTTTCGAAAGAGGCGAGGAGGATATCTTTCCCGACCCCTATTCCGAACGCATTGCCGATGGCTGGCGCGCCGGCGTCATCAAGGCTCTCGAGCAGGAATTTGCGGCTTACGTTCCGCCGGCAACTGAGATAGCTCAGGACTGCTGTCATCACTGACAGTCTGTTTGCGCGCGAATGGCATTACCACGCCGTTCGCCGCAAGCGGCTGGCTCTACTTCATATAAAGCGAACGCGAACGCTCCAGATGCTTGAGCACCGCCGCCTCGGCGCCATCAGCGTCGTTGGCGGCAAGCTGCTCCAGGATCTCTTCATGTTCGGCGAGCGTATATTTTTCCTTGCCGGTCCAGATCAGCATTTCCGTATGATATTCCTTCAGCCATGCCAGCATGGCCTCGCTGACGGCCACATAGATCGGATTGCCGGAGATCTGGGCGATGCGGGTATGGAACCGCATGTCGGCGGAAATGAATTCTTCGGCGTGGCCGAGCGAGGCGCGCTGATGGTCGATGATCTCGCGAAGCGCTTCGACATCGGCCTGCTTGGCGCGCTGGGCGGCCTCGCGCGCCATGCCGCGCTCGAAGAAGATACGGGCGCTCTTCAGGTGCTCCAGCGAATCCGCCGATTGCGACAGCATGATCTTCGCCGTCAGGTCGACCTGCCGGAAGATCGACTGTGCAGTCAGTTTCAGGACCTTCGCACGCTCGCCATGCGAGATGCTGACGAGGCCCTTGTTGGCGAGAGATTGCATCGCCTCGCGGATGGCCGGACGGCCGACGCCGAAGCGTTCCATCAGAACACGCTCGGAGGGCATCTCGTCGCCCGGTTGCAACTCTCCTGATGTGATCAGCCGTTCCAGCCGGTCAAAAACCTCATCAGACAGTTTTCGACGGACAATTGGCTCGATGGCTGAGGTCATGGCGTCTCGCTGGCTCAAATCTTCTCTCCCCTTAGCATTTTCACCGACCGACGACAAAGCGCGCCAAGCGAAATTCACACCTGTTGAAAATTTCCGTTGCAGAAAATGGAATACTCATTATACCAGATTACAAGTTGACGCCATGGCTTCTTGACGTGGCGAGAGGAGCAACCGGCAATTTCATGATGATAACCCTCACCTACCGCATTGAGACGCCTGGCAGCGTCGAAGCGATGGCGAACAAGATCGCTTCCGATCAATCGACCGGCACCTTTGTTCCGGTTCCGGGCGAGACAGAGGAATTGAAGTCGCGGGTCGCCGCCCGGGTGCTCGCCATCCGTCCGCTCGAAGATGCAAGCCATCCCTCTTGGCCGGAGGCGCCCGAGGGCGCGCGGCTGCAGCGCGCCGATGTCGATATCGCATTTCCGCTCGATGCGATCGGCACGGATCTTTCGGCCCTGATGACGATCGCGATCGGCGGGACCTTTTCCATCAAGGGCATGACCGGCCTGCGCGTCGTCGACATGAAGCTTCCGGAGGCCTTCAAGCAAGCCCATCCCGGCCCGCAATTCGGCGTTCCCGGCAGCCGGCGCCTGACCGGCGTTGAGGGCCGGCCGATCATCGGCACGATCGTCAAGCCGGCGCTCGGTCTGCGGCCACATGAAACGGCGGAGCTTGTCGGCGAACTGATCGAATCCGGCGTCGACTTCATCAAGGACGACGAGAAGCTGATGAGCCCCGCCTATTCGCCGCTGAAAGAGCGCGTCGCAGCGATCATGCCCCGCATTCTCGATCACGAGCAGAGGACCGGCAAGAAGGTCATGTATGCCTTCGGCATCTCGCATGCCGATCCCGACGAGATGATGCGCAACCACGATCTCGTGCTTGCGGCTGGCGGCAACTGCGCCGTCGTCAACATCAATTCGATCGGCTTTGGCGGCATGAGCTTCCTGCGCAAGCGCTCCGGCCTCGTGCTGCATGCGCATCGCAACGGCTGGGACGTGCTGACGCGCCATCCCGGCATCGGCCTCGACTTCAAGGTCTATCAGCAGCTCTGGCGGCTGCTCGGCGTTGACCAGTTCCAGATCAACGGCATCCGTGTGAAATACTGGGAGCCGGACGAAAGCTTCGTTGCTTCCTTCAAGGCGATCAGCACGCCCCTCTTTACCCCCTCCGACTGCCCGCTTCCCGTTGCCGGCTCCGGCCAATGGGGCGGCCAGGCACCCGAAACCTATCAGCGCACCGGCCGCACCACGGATCTTCTCTATCTCTGCGGCGGCGGTATCGTCAGCCATCCGCAAGGACCGGCAGCCGGTGTTCGCGCCGTGCAGCAGGCCTGGCAGGCAGCGGTCGCCGACATTCCGCTCGACGACTACGCCAAGGATCATCCCGAACTTGCCGCATCGATTGCCAAGTTCGGCGACGGCAAGGCGGCGTGAGGATGCGCGACCTGCTCGTCAGTTATTACGGCGACGATTTCACCGGCTCCACCGATGTGATGGAAGCGCTCGCCAGCAATGGCATCCCGACCGTGCTCTTCCTCGGCATTCCCGATCAGGCACTGCTCGACCGTTTCCGAGATTGCCGCGCCGTCGGCATTGCCGGAACGAGCCGCAGCGAGAGCCCGGCCTGGATGCAGGAACATCTTGCCCCGGCCTTCCAATGGCTGAAAGGCTTGCGGGCGAATATCTGCCACTACAAGGTCTGCTCGACATTCGATTCCGCGCCCGAGGTCGGCAATATCGGCAAGGCGATCGAGATCGGCAAAGAGATCTTCGAACAGGAGCTGGTGGCGGTCATCGTCGGCGCGCCTCAACTCAAGCGCTATACGGCCTTCGGCAATCTCTTTGCTGCCTATCAGGGGCGCGTTTTCCGCATCGACCGCCACCCGGTCATGAGCCGTCATCCCGTCACGCCTATGCACGAGGCGGATCTTGCCGTTCATCTCGGCAAACAGACCGACCTTGCCGTTTCGCTCGCCGACCTGACGCTGCTTGCATCATCTGATGCGGACGCGAGAACCGATCAGCTGATCGCCGAGGCGTCAGGCATCCTGCTGCTCGATGTCGATTCCGCCGAGAGTCAGGCTTCCGCCGGTCGGCAGCTCCAGCGCATCACGGCTGCCAAGGGCAGTTTCGTCGCTGGCTCCTCCGGCATCGAATATGCGCTCATCAATGCGTGGCGCGAAAAGGGCCTGATCGGCCGGAGCGTCGAGTTTCAGTCGCCGGGTAAGGTGGATCGGCTCCCCCCCCCCCCCCCCCCCNNCGTGGCTGTTGCCGCAGGCCTTTCCGCCCTGAAAGCCGGCCGCAGCGTCATCCTGCACACCGCCCTTGGCCCTTCGGCCGATCGCGGCGCAGATATCGACCAACTGCCCGGCGCCCGCCATCGGCTGGGTCGCGCGCTCGGAACCATCCTGCGCCGCCTTGTCCAAACCGAAGAGCTTTCGCGCGCCGTCATCGCCGGCGGCGACACGTCGAGCCATGCGCTGAAGGAATTGCGCGTCGATGCACTGACGACGCTGCTGCCACTGCCGCAAACCCCAGGTTCGCCGCTCTGCACCGCCCATGGCGGTTACGCGCCGACGGACGGGCTGCAGATTGCGCTGAAGGGCGGGCAGGTCGGCGCCGACGGGTATTTCGCGCAGATCCGGGATGGAAGGAAGGCGTGATGCAACCGAGTGACTTAGTCCGCGAACGATAATGGGATGGTGATTGACTCATCATACCAGTTACGATACCAATCCCGCATATGAAGGTGAGGAAACATGACTGCAATTGCCCTCTTTGGCGCCGGCGGAAAAATGGGATACCGGCTGGCCAAGAATCTCAAAGGTTCCCGTTTTGACGTTCGCCATGTCGAAGTCAGCGATGTCGGCAAGGCACGCCTGAAGAACGACCTCGGCATCGACTGCACGCCGGTCGATGCTGCGCTCGACGGTGCAGACGTCGTGATCCTGGCCGTGCCGGATACCGCGATCGGCAAGGTCGCGGCCGGCATCGTCGACAAGCTGAGGCCTGGCACGATGGTCGTGGCTCTCGATGCCGCCGCCCCCTTTGCCGGCCATCTGCCTGAGCGCGCGGATCTCACCTATTTCGTGACCCACCCCTGCCATCCGCCGATCTTCAACGACGAGACGGAGATGCAGGCCAAGAAGGACCATTTCGGCGGCCTCTTTGCCAAGCAGCACATCGTCTCCGCCCTGATGCAAGGCCCTGAAAGCGCTTACGGCCTCGGCGAAGAGATCGCCAAAGTGATCTGGGCGCCGGTCATGCGCTCGCATCGCGTCACGGTCGAGCAGATGGCGATGCTGGAGCCCGGCCTTTCGGAAACCGTCTGCGCCTCGCTGCTCGTCATCATGCGCCAGGCGATGGACGAATGCGTCGCCCGCGGTGTTCCGGCGGAAGCCGCCCGCGACTTCCTGCTCGGGCATATGAACGTGCTCGGCGCCGTCATCTTCAAGGAAGTCGACGGTGTGTTTTCGGATGCCTGCAACAAGGCAATCGAGTTCGGCATTCCGGCCCTCATGCGCGACGATTGGAAGAAGGTCTTCGAACCTCAGGAGATCGCCGACAGCATCCGGCGCATCACCTGATACTGCCGCGGCAAGGCTCGGGCCTTGCCGCCTTGCCGGCCCGGGGGGACTTTGAAGACGGGCCGGTTTTCGATTTCGCATGGATTGAGCCGAACCGAGGTTGGTTCGGCCATGCGTCAAACCTGGGAGGAGAAACCATGAAGCTTACACGTAGACTGACCCTTGCAGCCTTCGCCGGCGCCCTGTCGCTCGGTGTTGCGATGCCGGCCTTTTCGGCTGACCTGATCGCCATCATCACGCCGGCCCACGACAACCCCTTCTTCAAGGCGGAAGCCGTCGGCGCCGAAGCCAAGGCCAAGGAACTCGGCTATGAAGCACTCGTCATGACCCATGACGACGATGCCAACAAGCAGTCGGAAATGATCGATACCGCCATCGGCCGCGGCGCCAAGGCGATCATCCTCGACAATGCCGGCGCCGACGCTTCGGTTGCCGCCGTCAAGAAGGCCAAGGATGCCGGCATCCCCTCCTTCCTCATCGACCGCGAAATCAATGCGACCGGTGTTGCCGTCGCCCAGATCGTTTCAAACAACTATCAGGGCGCCCAGCTCGGCGCGCAGGAATTCGTTAAGCTGATGGGCGAGAAAGGCAATTATGTCGAGCTCGTCGGCAAGGAGTCGGATACCAATGCCGGCATCCGCTCGCAGGGCTATCATGACGTCATCGACGACTATCCGGACCTGAAGTCTGTCGCCAAGCAGTCGGCCAACTGGAGCCAGACGGAAGCCTACGCCAAGATGGAAACCATCCTGCAGGCAAACCCTGATATCAAGGGCGTCATCTCCGGCAACGATACGATGGCCATGGGCGCAATCGCCGCTCTTCAGGCTGCCGGCCGCAAGGACGTGATCGTCGTCGGCTTCGACGGCTCCAACGATGTGCGCGACTCCATCAAATCAGGCGGCATCAAGGCAACCGTGCTGCAGCCGGCCTATGCGCAGGCGCAGATGGCTGTCGAGCAGGCCGACGCCTACATCAAGAACAAGACGGCACCGAAGGAAGAAAAGCAGCTCATGGACTGCGTCCTCATCAATGCCGACAATGCGGGCAAGCTCGAGACCTTTGCCATCGCAAAGTAAGGCGGACCGACTACTGCAGGGAGCGCGGGAGACCGCGCTCCCTGCAGCCTATTCTCTTTCATTTCGAGGTTTATCGCATGTTGAGGATCAGGGGCGCCCTGATCGCCGCGCTTGTCGCGGCGGCTTTGCCCGGCTGCAAGATCATCAAGACGCCGACTGCGGAAGAAAAAGCCGCAGCGGCGGCAAAGACCGCTTTCGATCCGAATGCCAAGGTCGATGCCATTTGGCAGCCGCAAGTCGTGCCCTATTATGAAAAGCGCGCCGGCGCGCTGAAGGATGTCGCAGCACTTGCCGCTTCGAGCCCCGACCAGGCGGGCGAGAAATACGGCAATCCGCACAAACAGGCGAGCTCCCCCTGGACCTATGCCGTCAAGTTCAGCGGCAAGGTCGTTGCGGCCGATACCGCCTCGCGGGCAGCAACGCTCGATGTCGATGCCGATGGCGACGGCAAAGCCGACGCAAAAGTCCAGATCGGGCCGGCCATCCGCGGCACGGCGCTGCGCGACACGCTGGATTTCGTCAATTTCAACGAGTTCAAGAACCAGATCGAATGGGCGCAGTTCGGCAAGTCCTTCAATGAGAAGGCCAATAGCGCCTTCCTGTCGGCGATCCCGCGCGACGGGCTGGTCGGCAAGACGGTGACAGTAACAGGCGCTTTCCCGCTGCCGTCGGGCAGCGATCTGCCACTCGTGACCCCTTCGGCGCTGACGGTGGCACCATGACTATCACCGAGGCTCCAAAGGACGAGATCATCCTGCGCCTCGACGACGTGTCGAAGGTCTATTCCGGCATCGTCGCCGTCAAGCGTGCCAATCTCGAGCTGCGCCGCGGCGCCGTCAACGTGCTGGTCGGCGAAAACGGTGCCGGCAAATCGACGCTGATGAAGATCATCGCCGGCGTCGAACGGCCGACGCTCGGGAATATCATCCTTGACGGAGAAACCGTTTCCTTCGCAAGTCCCGCCGATGCGCAAGCGCATGGCATCGGTATGATTTTCCAGGAGCTCAATCTCTTCGCCAACATGTCGGTTGCCGAAAACATCTTTACGACGCGTGAACTGACCCGCGGCGTGCTCGGCATCGACCATAAGGAACAGGTTCGCAAGGCCAACGAATTCCTTGAGCGTCTTGATGCCGGCATCGATGCCGAGACGATGGTTGAGGATCTGCCGATCGGCCAGCAGCAGCTCGTCGAGATCGCCAAGGCAATGTCGCTGAATGCCCGCATCCTCATCATGGACGAGCCGACATCGGCGCTGTCGGCTGCCGAAGTTGAGATCCTCTTCAAGGTGATCGGCGAGTTGAAGGCGCAAGGGGTAGCGATCGTCTATATCTCGCATCGCCTCGAAGAGCTGATGCGGATCGGCGATTACATCACCGTGCTGCGCGACGGGCAGATTACCGGCCATGCCATGGTCAGGGATATCGACACCCGCTGGATCGTGCGTTCGATGATCGGCTCGGATGCCAAGGATTTTGCGAAATCCGAGGATCATGCGCTCGGCAAGGAAATGTTCCGCGCCGAAAATATCAGCCTGCCGCGCCCGACCGGCGGGCTTGCGGTCGATAATGTCTCACTGTCGGTCAGGGCAGGCGAGATCCTCGGCATTTACGGGCTGATGGGTGCCGGGCGCAGCGAATTTTTCGAATGCGTCATCGGCCGCCATGCGCATTCGACCGGCAAGATCTTCATCGACGGCAAGGAAGTGCGCGCTCGCGATACGACACGGCGCATCGGCCGCGGTCTCGCCCTCATTCCCGAGGACCGGCAGCGCGAGGGCCTGGTGCAGGTCCTCTCGATCGCATCGAACCTGACGCTTGCGAGCCTCGGCCGCTTCACGCGCCTCTTCCATATCAATGCCAAGGCCGAGAAGAACGCGATCACGGAAGCGATCCGCGATCTCTCCATCAAGGCGCCGAACCCGGACTTCGAGGTGACCTCGATGTCCGGCGGCAACCAGCAGAAGGTTGTCATCGGTAAGGCGCTGATGACCAATCCGAAGGTTCTCTTGATGGACGAGCCGAGCCGCGGCATCGATGTCGGCGCCAAGGCGGATGTTTTCCGCACCATGCGCCGGCTTGCCGCCAATGGCCTCGCCATCCTGTTTTCAACATCCGACCTCGAAGAGGTCATGGCGCTTTCCGATCGCATCGCGGTGCTCAGCAACGGCCATCTCATCGCCGTCTTCGACCGCAATGAGGTGACGGAAGAGGCCATTATCGCGGCCTCCGCCAAGGGGCACGAACATCAAGGGAAACTTGCGTCATGACGGCGGCTACCGCATCCACTTCCGCGCCGAAGGGCGCGAACGGCTCCTTCCTCCTGACGCTGATGAAGCTTCGAACCTTCATCGCGCTCTTTGCCGTCATCATCTTCTTCTCGATCTTCGCGCCGAACTTCACCTCGACGGCGAACATGATCCTGATGTCGAAACATGTGGCGCTGAATGCCTTCCTGGCGATGGGCATGACCTTCGTCATCATCACCGGCGGTATCGACCTCTCGGTCGGCTCGATCGTCGGCCTCTGCGGCATGGTTGCCGGCGGCCTGATCCTCTACGGTGTCGAACTGCCGATCGGCTATACGGTCTATTTCAATCTCGCGGAGATCGTGCTGATTACGCTGGCAATCGGCCTCTTCATCGGCCTGATCAACGGCCTGTTGATCACCAAGCTCAATGTCGCGCCCTTCATCGCCACGCTCGGCACGCTCTATGTTGCCCGCGGCCTGGCGCTGCTCTCCTCCGACGGCCAGACCTTTCCGAACCTCGTTGGCCGGCCGGAATATGCGACGACCGGCTTCGATTTCTTCGGTGCGGGCCGCATTCTCGGCTTGCCGGTATCGATCTGGATCCTGATCTTCCTGGCGCTCGTTGCCGCCTATGTGGCGCGCTCGACGCCGATCGGCCGCCACATCTTTGCCGTCGGCGGCAATGAGCGCGCCGCCCGCATGTCGGGCATCCGCGTCGATCTGGTCAAGATCTTCGTCTACATGTTCTCCGGCCTGTGCGCCGCGATCGTCGGCATCGTCATCTCCTCGGAGCTGATGGCCGCGCATCCGGCAACGGGCGAAAGCTTCGAACTCAATGCGATTGCCGCAGCCGTGCTCGGCGGCACGTCGATGTCTGGCGGGCGCGGTACGATCGGGGGAACGATCATCGGCGCCTTTGTCATCGGCATTCTCTCCGACGGTCTCGTGATGATGGGGGTTTCCTCTTTCTGGCAAATGGTCATCAAGGGTCTGGTGATCATCATCGCCGTCGTCGTCGACCAGGCGCAGCGTCGGCTGCAGCAGCGCGTGACCCTCATGCAGATGGCAAAGGCAGGTTGAAATGGCTGACGTGAAAGGTGCTTTGATCGGTTGTGGTTTCTTTGCGATCAATCAGATGCACGCATGGAAGGACGTTAATGGTGCCGCGATCGTGGCAATCTGCGACCGCGATCCCGAGCGGCTGAAGATCGTCGGCGACCAGTTCGGCATTAACAGGCGCTATACGGATGCGGCGGCCATGTTTGCCGATGGCGGCTTCGATTTCGTCGATATCGCCACCACGGTCCAGAGCCACAGGGCGCTGGTGGAAATGGCGGCCAGCCACACGATCCCGGCCATCTGCCAAAAACCCTTCGCCAAGACGCTTGCCGATGCCAAGGCGATGGTCGAGGCCTGCCGGAAGGCTGGCATTCCGCTGATGGTGCACGAGAATTTCCGCTGGCAGACGCCCATTCAGGCCGTGCGCCGGCTCTTGGACAACAAGGCGATCGGCATACCCTTCTGGGGCCGCTTCTCCTTCCGCTCCGGCTATGACGTATTTTCCGGCCAGCCCTATCTCGCAGACGGCGAGCGCTTCATCATCGAGGATCTCGGCATCCACACGCTCGATATCGCCCGCTTCATCCTCGGCGACGTGAAAGCGCTGACAGCGCGCACCAAGCGCGTCAATCCCCGGATCAAGGGCGAGGATGTCGCGACGATCCTGCTCGACCACGAAAGCGGCGCGACCTCCATCGTCGACGTCAGCTACGCGACGAAGCTTGGCACCGAGCCCTTCCCGGAAACGCTGATCGAGCTCGACGGCACCGATGGCACGATCCGCCTTTCGGCCGGCTATCGGCTCGAAGTGACCAATGCGGCCGGTACAGTCGTCTCCGATGCCTCGCCGCAGCTGCTCTCCTGGGCCTCCCGGCCCTGGCACAATATTCAGGAAAGCGTCTATGCGATCCAGGAGCACTGGGTCGACAAGTTGAAAAACGGCGGCGAGCCGGCGACGTCCGGCGCCGACAATCTCAAGACCTTTGCCCTTGTCGAAGCAGCCTATGACAGCGCCGCGTCCGGCACGACGATCGACGTGGAGGCGATGCTGAAATGACCATGGACGTCTTCGCTCTTTACGGCACACATGAGGCCGAAGAGCATTCGGTTCATCTTGTTGCCGGGCGCCTCTCCGCCGATCTTGCCAACGGCAATCTGCGCACGATCCGCTATGACGGTATCGAAGTGCTGCGCGCCGTCTCCTATCTGGTACGCGACCGCGACTGGGGGACCTATAGCCCACGGATTGAGGATCTCTGGGTCGAGCAGGGCAACGGCGCCTTTTCCGTCCGCTATGTCGCCCATTGTAAGGGACCTGAGGATAGCAGGCTTGCCATTTCGGTGCATATTGCGGCGACCGAGCATGAATTGATCTTCGAAGCTAGCGCGCTTTCGCCGACCGGGTTCGAGACCAATCGCTGCGGCTTCTGCATCCTTCACCCGATCGTCGGCATCGCCGGAAGTCCGGCCAAGGTCGAGCATGTCGATGGCAGAATGAACGAGACGCGCTTCCCCGACCAGATCGAGCCCTGGCAGCCCTTCAAGGATATGCGGGCGATCACCCATCAGGTGCTGCCGGGCGTTTCAGCCGAATGCCGTATGGAAGGCGATACATTCGAGATGGAAGACCAGCGCAACTGGTCGGACGCCTCCTATAAGACCTATGTACGCCCGCTGGCGCTTCCCTGGCCATACCAGATCGCCGCCAACGAGCCGGTGCGACAGAGGATCGCCCTTTCCATCCGCGACACCAGAGGCGGACAGACATCAGCCTCCGGCTCGGCTGCTGGCGCTATCCAGTTAGAACCGGCTGAGGGCCGCGGTACCATGCCCGCCATTGGCCTGATCGTCACGCCTGATGAAGCCAAAGCCGTGCTTGCCGCCCGTGATCTGCTCGCCGAGATTGCTCCGCAGGAACTTCTTTTCCACTTCGACCCCGATGCCGGGCATGGTACCGAAGCCTTGCAGGATTTTGCCGCGATTGCCGCGCTTCATCGCGGACGGTCGACGCTGGAGATCGCCCTGCCCTGCAAGCAGTCGCCAGCATCCGAAACCGCCGAAATCGCCAAGCAGATACGGGCTGCGGGTTTCCGCCCCGATGCCATCATGATCTCCCCTTCCGTCGACCGGCAGTCGACGCCTCCGGGCAGCAAGTGGCCCGAATGCCCGCCGCTTGAAGAGGTCTATGCCGCAGCGCACGAGGCCTTTGCCGGCATTCGCATCGGCGGCGGCATGCTGAGCTACTTCACCGAGCTCAACCGCAAGCGCGTGCCGGCCGATCGCCTCGGTTTTATCAGCCACTGCACCAACCCGATCGTCCATGCCGCCGATGATCTGAGCGTCATGCAGACACTGGAAGCGCTGCCCTTCATCACGGGCTCGGTACGCGCCATCTATGGGGGCAAGCCCTACCGGATCGGTCCATCAACCATACCCATGCGGCAGAACCCCTATGGCAGCCGCACCATGGACAATCCGTCCGGCGGCCGCATTCCGATGGCAAACCGCGATCCCCGCCACAATGGCCGCTTCGCGGAAGCCTTCGCGCTCGGTTATGCTATCCGCGTGCTGGATGCCGACCTCGAATGCCTGACGCTCGCAGCGCTGACCGGCCCTTTCGGCCTGGTTGCCGGTAAGGCAGAGCCAACGGAAGAAGGCGGCGACCGGCCGCTTTTTACCATCGTGAAGCTGCTGTCCAGCCTTGCCGGGTCAGCCTGGATTGGCTGCACGTCTTCGCATCCGTCGAAGGTTCTGGCCTTCATGTCGGGGACTTCGCTGCATATTGTCAATCTGACGGCCCAAGAGCAAAGCATCGATATCAGTGCCTTCGGCTCGGACTCGCAAGGCAAGAGCATGGCACTTGCGCCTTTTGGTACGGCGTCGATCAGACTCGCCATTTAGGGCTTTCGGGCACATCGCGCAGACCGGTGGGCATCAGCGGCTGCGCCGGGGAGGATGCACCGTTTAAAAATCCAGGCCGCGCACATTCTATGGTTGCTTTTATCGTAATTCTCTCGTGTAACGTCTATGTGCGAAATATCGGGCGTGCCGTAACGATGGTCCGATACCCACCGAAGCGACGCTCTGCCTCTACCACGGCTCACCTTTCGCACCCGATGGGCGCGCACTGTTCGACTATGCGGAGGCGGAGGGGTTTGCGGTCTTCGGAACGTCGGCCAAGTACATCGATGCGGTCCGCAAGAGTGGACTGACGCCAATCACGTCGCACGATCTGGCGTCCTTGCGACTGATGACGTCGACACGCTCACCTCTTTCACCTTAGGGGTTCTCGTTCGTCTACGAGGGCATCAAGAACGACGTACAGTTGGCCTCCATTTCTGGCGGCACGGACATCGTGTCGTGCTTCGTACTCGGCAATCCACTGTCACCGGTTTGGCGGGGCGAAATTCACGTGTGCCCACGACCGGCGGATAAAACTCCCACATCGACCGAAACCGAACCCCAAGCATCGTTGCCTTTTCGGCAATCGATAGTGCGCATAATTGTTCTTTATTAGAACGCCGAATTCCCCCATCATCGCAGCATCGGTGGATAACGAGACGAAAAGTCCGATCGCCCGATCAACAGGGGAACTATCAGAATGTCTCAATTCATGATGAATCGGCGCCGCTTCCTATCCAATGCTGCGTTGGTCGGGGGTCTCGCCGCGACGCAGACTTTCATCGGTATTCGCGCCGGCAAGGCTGCCGATGTCGCCGAGGTCCGCCTGCAGCTGGGCTGGCTCGCTTCCAACGGCCTGATCGGTGAAGTCGCGGCCCAGAAGAAGGGCTTCTTCACCGAACAGGGCATCGACCTCACCATCGTGCCCGGCGGCCCGAATGTCGATGGCGTGGCCGGCGTGGCCGCTGGACAATCCACAATCGGCCAGATTTCTTCGAGCCCCTCTATCATGCTCGCGCGCTCGGCCGGCATGCCGGTCAAGGCGTTTCTTGCTGGTTATCGCAAGCACCCCTTCACCTATTTCTCGTTGAAAAAGGCGCCGATCCGCGAACCGAAGGACATGATCGGCAAGACGATCGCCACTCAGCCCACCGCTTTCATCCTGCTGCGCGCCCTTCTCGCCAAGAACGGCATTCCGGAGGACAAGGTGAAGATGGTCAACATGGGCTCCGACATGAACCAGCTGATCACCGGCCAGGCCGATGCGGTGACCGGCTGGGTTACGAATACCAATGCGCTGAAGGTGCTGGGAGATGATCGCGTCGACATGATGCTCTGGGATGCAGGCCTGCAGCTCTACGCCAACGTCTACTACACGACCGACGAGCAGCTGGACAAGCATTCCGACGTGCTGGTCCGCTTCACGACGGCGGCCGCCAAGGGTTGGGGCTATGTTCGCGACCATCCGGAAGAAGCCGTCGACATGCTGGTGGAAGCCTATCCCAATCTCGACAAGGCAAGCGAACTGGAAGCAGTCCATTCGGTCATCGACTTCTCCTTCGGCGACAGCACCAAGCAAACTGGCTGGGGCGCGATGAACAAGGATAATTGGACGGCTCAGATCAAGGCCTATGCCGACCTGAAACAGTTTGCCGGCACGGTTCCCACCGTCGACGATGTTGCCACGATGGCGATCCTCGATGCGACGACCGACATTCGCAAACAGATCGGGTGATACAATGATGAGTGCCGCCACCATCAAGGAGGCGATGCCGCGTGCCGAAACCGCACGGCTTGCGGTCTCCGTTCGCGATCTCGACATCCGCTTCGGAGACAGGGGCAATGAGGTCTCCGCCCTGACCAACGTCTCAGTCGATATTCCCGAGGGCTCCTTCGTCACCATGCTGGGACCATCGGGCTGCGGCAAGTCGACCCTGCTGCGCTGCATCGCCGACCTCGTTCACATCAGCAACGGCTCGGTTTCGGTGTTCGGCCGGCCGCCACGCCAGGCACGCGAAGGCCGCGATTTCGCCTTCGTTTTCCAGGAGGCGACGCTGCTACCATGGCGCAGCGTCATCGACAATGTCCGCCTGCCGCTCGAGGTCGGCAAGCACGACAAGAGCTCTTATGCCGATCCGATGGAATTGCTGGCATTGGTCGGCCTGAAAGGACGCGAGAACGCCCTGCCGCATGAGCTGTCGGGCGGCATGCGGCAGCGTGTGGCGATCGCCCGCGCATTGGTGACAAAGCCGCGCATCCTGCTGATGGACGAGCCGTTCGGCGCATTGGACGAGATCACCCGCGACAAGCTCAACGAGGAACTACTCCGCATCTGGCGGGAAACGGGAACCACCATCATCTTCGTGACCCATTCCATCCCGGAGGCTGCCTTCCTCGGCCAGCATGTGCTGATGCTGCAGGCCCATCCCGGCCGAGTAAAGGAATTCATGAAGCTCGACTTCCCCTATCCCCGCGCGCTTTCCATGCGCGATACAGTGGATTTCGTCAGGGTAACAGCCCATTTGCGCGCGCTGCTGGAGGAATGCATATGAGCAATGCCGTGCACTCCGAAACCCGTGGGGTCACCAAGGCGCCGCGCAAGGTGGCTCTCCTCGATGCGACCATCGGCGTCCTGTCTTCGAATATGCCGGCGATCCTCGCCGCACTCGGCTGCATCGTGCTCTGGCAGGCCGTCATCTGGATCTTCAAGATCCCGACCTTCATGGCGCCAGCGCCGGTCGATGTCCTCTATGCGTTTCGCGACAATGCCGCGACTCTCACACGCAATCTCCTGCCGACGCTGCTCGAAGCTGTCCTCGGTTTCGTCTTCGGCAATCTCGTCGCAATCCTGCTGGCGATCTGGTTCGTTCACAGCGCCACCGCGGAGAAGGCCTTCTATCCGATCGCCGTCTTCATCAAGGCAATCCCGATCATCGCCGTCGCCCCGATCCTGGTCCTGATCTTCGGCAATGGCGTCGCGCCCAAGATCATCATCGCCGGCCTCATCTGTTTCTTCCCGACGCTGGTCAACATGGTTCAGGGTCTTCGCTCGGCGAGCCCCGCAATGCTTGATCTCATGAGGGTTCTTTCGGCCAGCAATTCCGAAATCCTCTGGAAGGTTCGCCTTCCAAGCGCGCTGCCCTTCCTCTTCGCCGCCCTGAAGATCGCGGCGACCAGCAGCGTCATGGGGGCGATCGTGGCCGAATGGATCGGGTCCAGCTTCGGGCTCGGCGCGCTGATCATCGAAGCGACCTACAATTTCCGCTCGCCGCTTCTCTACGCAACGGTGGTGATTGCCGCCCTGCTCGCCGTGATCCTGTTTTTCATCGTGTCGATCGCCGAGGCGAAGATGGTCCGCTGGAAACCGGCCGGCCAGCACTGAGCGCTCAAAAACAACATCAAGGAAACACCAATGACACAGGTTATTCATCAGCCTGCACGGGATATCTCTGTCGTCGATCGCTCCGATGTGGTGGTGGTCGGCGGCGGCCCGGCCGGCATCGCAGCAGCGGTATCAGCCGCCAGGAACGGCGCAAGCGTCACGCTTCTCGAACGCTATCCCTATGTCGGCGGGCTTGCCGCCGGCGGCATGGTGCTGGTGCTCGACGACATGATCAACGAGCTTGAGATTACCGTGCGCGGCATCTGCATGGAAATGATCGAGCGGATGAAGGTCTGGGGCCTTTGCGTCACGCCGACCGATCGCGACCGCCTGATCGAGTTCAGGGAGACGCCGGAGGCCTGGCAGCGCTGGGCCCGTTGGGGTCTCTTCGACTTCCACACCCAGGCGATGCCGCATCCGATCTGCTTTTCGGCGGCATTCGATCCCGACGCGTTCAAGCGCGCCGCCTACGACATGATCGGTGAAGCCAAGATCAAGCTTAGAGCCCATAGCTGGTTCTCCTCGGCAATCGTAGAGGATGGGACGATCAAGGGCGTGACCTGCCAGACGAAGGAAGGCATGCAGGCCATCCTCGGCGATGTCGTCATTGACACCACAGGCGATCTGGATGTGGCCGCCAGCGCCGGCGCTGCGCATATCGAATCCAATTTCATCCTGACGACGGTTTCCCGCTGGGGAGGCGTCGATACGGAGGCCGCCGAGCGCTTCGAGCGGGAGGAGCCCGAAGCCTTCAAGGCGCTCGATCATGAGGCCAAGCGGCTGATCGGCGGCTGCTGGTCCTTCTGGTGGCTGAAAACCCCGCTGCCGGGCATCGTCTGGCTGAACTGCCCGCATATGCCGACGTTGAGCGGGCTGAAGGTCGCGGATCTGACCAAGGCCGAGATTGAGGGCCGCTCGCGCATAGCGAAGCTGCTCGAATTTGCCCGCCAGAAGATGCCGGGCTTCGAGAATGCCTATGTCGTTGATTTCGCGCCGCAGACGGGCGTGCGCCAGACGCGGCTGCTGCAGGGGGATTATGTCGTGACGAAGGACGACGTCATGACCCGCCGGCATTTCGCCGACACGGTCTGCCGCGGCCGCGACTACTATACGCCCTACCGCGCGATGCTGCCCAGGGAGGTCGACCAGCTGATCGTCGCCGGCCGGCATTATTCCTCGACGCCGCAGGCGCAGAAATCCAGCCGCGAGATCCCACCCTGCATGGCGATGGGCGAGGCGGCGGGCGTCGCCGCAACCGTCGCGCTCAACGCTGGGACAACCGTTCGCAAGGCCGATATCCGGGCAATTCAGAAACAGATGCGGGCTCAGGGTGCCGACCCCGGCGATATCCCTTCCGAAAACGCGACATATTTGGAGGCTGCAGAATGACCCCTTTGCCACTCGAGGGAATCCGCGTGATCGATTTCACGCAGGTCATGCTCGGCCCGTCCTGCACCCAGGTGATGGCCGACTACGGGGCAGAGGTCATCAAGATCGAAAAGGTCAAGATCGGCGATCTCTCACGCTGGTCGCTCGGCTCCGATCCGGACGGGCTCAATAATCCTGTCTTTTGCTCCTTAAACCGCAACAAGAAGAGTCTAGCGCTCGATCTGAAGGACGCCAGCGCTCGCAAGACCGTGCAGGCGCTGCTTGAGACAGCCGACGTGGTCGTCAACAACTTCCGCCCCGGCGTCATGGAGCGCATGGGTTTTGGCTATGAGGATCTGAAGAAGATCAATACGCGCCTGATCTACGCCGTCGGCACCGGCTTCGGACTGACCGGCCCCTACCAGCACAAAGGCGGTCAGGACGTGCTGGCGCAGGCAGTCTCCGGCGTCATGCGCCGCAAGTCCGACAACAGCCATCCGACATCAATCTATGCCACGCCGCTCGCCGACTATTCGGCCGGCATGCATCTCGTCCAAGGCATCCTGCTTGCCCTCCTGCAGCGCGACAAAACAGGCGAAGGCCAGCAGGTCGCCGTCAGCCTCTACAACTCGATGATCGCCATGCAGATGCAGGAAGGCACGACGCATCTGATGCGGCAGAAGGACCTGAACTGGGGTGCCTTCCCGCTGACCGGCGTTTTCGAGACCACGGACAGCGCGATCGTCATGGTCGGCGCCTTCAAGCCAAATCCGTTGCGCGACATCTGCGAAGCGCTGGAGATCGAAGACCTTTCGCAATATCCACAATACAAAGATTTCGACGCCCAGATGGCGCGTCGGCCGGAATTGCAGGCGATCTTCCGCGACAACTTCGCCAAGAATAGCACCGCGCATTGGATCACGCGGCTGGAAGCCGTCGATATCCTCTGTGCGCCGGTGCGTTCATTGCCGGAAGCCTTGAAGGACGAGCAGACGATCGTAAACAAGATGATCCTCGAGGCAGGTGAGACTGCCGCCGGCCCGATCCGTCTGATCGGTTCGCCGATCGACATGTCGGCGGCACAGGTCGTCGTGCGGATTTCGCCGCCGCAGCTTGGCCAGCACAATGAGGAAATTCTGGCCTCGCTATCCGAATCGCGGGGAGACGCAGCATGAGCGTCTCCTTCACCGTAAAAGATCGCGTCGCGCGCGTCACACTTGATCGGCCCGACCGCATGAACGCGGTCGATGCCGAGACGGAAGCGGAACTTGAGGCGATCTGGATGGAGATCGAGAGGCGCGACGACATCAGCTGTGTCGTCCTGACCGGCTCCGGCGAGAAGGCTTTTTGCGCCGGTGCCGACATGAAGGGCGGAAGCGGTAATTCCGGCGTCGATTACTGGACCGTCGGGCGCGAAAACGGCTTTGGCGGCCTCGCCTTCCGCCGCTCACTCGACGTTCCTATCATCGCTCGCGTCAATGGCTATGCACTTGGCGGCGGCTTCGAGATGGTGCTCGGTTGCGATATCGTCATCGCAGTCGAGACAGCACGGTTCGGCCTCCCCGAAGCCCGGGTCGGTCGCATGCCGCTCGATGGCGGCATGATTCTGCTGCAGCGCAAGATCGCCTTCAATCGCGCCATGGCTGTAATGTTGACCGGGCGGCAATTCAGCGCTCTCGAAATGGCAAACTATGGCATCGTCAACGAGGTCGTGCCGTCAACCGAGCTCGATGCAGCCATCGAGCGCTGGGTTTCCGATGTCGTCGCCTGTGCGCCGCTGTCGCTGCGCGCTATCAAGCAGACGGTCAATCGCACGGCGCATCTGAGCCCGGCCGAGGCGCAGGCGCTCAGGACTCCTGCCCTGATTAAGGCCTTGAAAAGCGAGGATGCCATGGAAGGGGTCATGGCCTTCCGCGAAAAGCGGACGCCCGTTTGGCGCGGCAGATAGGCATGCTATAGCTTCGAGATCGCCGAGGGCTTATAATGCATGCCAGCATCCTGAAGTATTTCGCCGAGGTTGCACGCTCCGGATCAATCCGAAAGGCATCTGAAGAGCTGCATGTGGCAACCTCCGCCGTCAGCCGCCAAATCAAGAAGCTGGAAGACGAGCTTGGAACACCGCTGTTCGAGCGCTTTTCCGACGGTTTGCGCCTGACTTCTGCCGGCGAAATCGTGCTGCGTCATGCCAAGGAGACGCTGCAGGACTTCGAGGTCATGAAGTCCAATCTTGGCGACCTTCGGGGAAAGAATACGGGCCGCGTGCATATTGCCGCCCTTGATAGCCTGCTCGTCACGTTTCTTCCTGATTTCATTAAGAGGTTTCATAAGCTGCATCCAGCAGTCGACTTTCGCGTCCGAGCAGGAGCCTACAACAATATTTTCCATTTCATGGCGGGTGGCGACATTGATATCGGCATCAGCTTCGACCTTGCGACCCCACATGATTTGAAGCTTGTGGGCTCGATCCGCACAGCCTTCATGGCCATGGTCGCTCCATCGCACTCATTGGCGCGGGCGAAATCAGTGACGTTGCCAGAATGCGCCCAGTTTAAGCTTCTTCTGGCGCTTGATAGTGAAGTCGTCAGTTCGGCGATAGCAGTCGAACTTGCGGGGCTCAATCGAGTGGGGCGAACGTTGGTCGCATCCAACAATCCAATCCTCCTCAAACCATTAATCATGTCTGGTGACGGCATTGGTTTTTTCACGCCAGTGGGACTCTGGCCGGAAATCCAGGCGGGCGAAATCGTTGCCATCCCGATCCGGGACTTCAAGCTTAACATAGTCGATATCGGTATTTTCGTGCCGCGCGACCGGCATCTAACTCACGCCAGCCAGGCGGTTATCGAGCAGCTTAATATCGAACTGCGCAGGTTTGGCGAGGATTTGAGAGCCATCGTCAGCAGATGAGAAGAGCATGAGAAAGATCCGCCTGCTAAAATCTCCCGGCTATGGCCCGGCCACACGCCTGGACAGACTGACAGACCTGCCATCTCAATTCGGCGCTGTGACTGCGCTGCCCGGCGACCTGATCATGCCGTCACCTGTCAATGCTCACGATCATGGCTACGGCATCCGCACTCTTGATTTCGGTGCGGCCGACGACGCTCTGGAAGTGTGGATACCGGGCCTCAGGCTCCGGCCGCGAACAGATCCCTATCTCGAAGCGCTCGTCGCCTTCGGCCGGCTTGCCAGAACCGGCGTCGGCGCGACCATGCATTGCCACAACTCCCTCAACGTTGATCGTCTGGTCGATGAAGCAAATGCGGTTATGAGGGCCGCAGGCGATGTCGGCATTCGACTTGGTCTTTCCTGTCCACTTCTCGACCACGACGCCTGGGCCTATGATGGCGGCCCGCAGCGATTGCGCCCGTTTCTCTCCGAAGGCGATTGGGATGCGCTCGCCGGCACGGTTCCGAACTATGCGCCCACTTACGCACAGCTTGATGCCGTCGAGGCTGTCGCCGCCGCCAATACCAATCCGCTCGTCGATGTGCAGTATGGTCCGATCGGGCCGCAATGGTGTTCGAACGCACTTCTGGAGGCGGTCGCCGAAGCTTCCGCGCGCCATGGTCGACGCATCCACATGCATCTGCTCGAGAGCCCGCGCCAACGCGCTTGGCTCGATCGGCGCTTTCCTGAAGGTATCGTCAGTTATCTTGACAAGATCGGCTTCCTCTCGCCTAGGCTCGCCATTGCCCATGGCGTCCAGTTGCGCCCCGACGAATACGAACTACTGGCCGAACGCGGCGTGCAGCTCGTCAGCAATCCCTCAGCCAATCTCCGCCTCCGCTCGGGCATCGCACCGCTCGCATCCGCGCTAGAGATTGGCAGGCCAGCCTTCGCCATTGGTCTCGACGGCACCGGACTGGATGACGATCAGGATCTCTGGCGGGAGATGCGGCTCCTCTATCTCCTGCAGGGCGGGCGCGGCCTGACGCGACGATTGACGGCGCAAAATGTGTTCGATGCCGCGATCCGCGTGGGCCGCCAGGTGATCAATGCATACGAAGCCGAAGATTTCACCATTATCGGCTATCAATCTTTGATCGCCGATGCAATCTTCGACGACGCCGACGAAGCGGAAATCCTATTGACCCGCATGAGCGCCAGACATGCCAAGGGGCTTGTCGTTGCGGGCCGGGAGGTCATGCGCCAAGGAAAACTGACAGGCATCGACTTTGACGCAGCCTTGTGCGAACTCCTGGCGCAGGCCAGAGCCGATCTGCCGAGGCTTGAAAAGCAACGCCCTCTCGTTCGTGCTTTGTCCGAAGCCACGCGTGCCTACTATGCGACCTGGCCGGGGATCTTATAATTTCGGGTGCGGCTGAGATTATGCGTCGACTGGCGCAACGAGCCGCAATGCATCGAGGCTATCGAGCGTTTTCTTGCCAGTGATCGGCAATTGAGGCGGCAACACTCTGTGCCAGACCGCATTTTCGCTGCGCTTGCCGACGAGGTACTTAACTCCCGGAATAAGAGGATGAGCGGTGATGGCCTGCCGCAGACAATGCACCTGATCCAGCAGCTGGGCATTATCCTGATCTTGCCATAGTCGTTGCGATGAGGGAGGGTCGATGTTGACTGTCGCCGAGATGCAGCCCGCATAGCCATCGCGACCGGCACCGGCAAGCGCCGCCTCGCTGCTCGGGAAGACGCCGAAGCCGGCGATCTTGGCGAGCTCGCGTGCATAGGAAAGATTGCCGGAACTATCCTTCGCCCCAAGAATCCGGTTTGGAAAAGCCTGCGAAAGCCGCGCTGACAAAGCTGGTGAAAACTCGATGCCGGTCAATTGCGGGAAGTTATAGAGGTAGATCGCGATCGGCGTCTCCTGCGTCCTTGCCACAAGCTCGGCAAACCATGCAAACAAGCCGTCTTCCTCAACAGGCTTGTAGTAATAGGGCGCCAGCACGAGCGCTGCCGCGAAACCAAGATCGAAGGCACGGCGCGTCAATGCAACCGTCGTTTCCAGATCCGGCGTGCCGGTCCCGACCATCAGCCTGCTACCATCCAATTCCCGCGCCGCGGCCATCATGAGAGCGCTGCGCTGGGCTGGAGAAAGAGAGTTGGCCTCGCCTGTTGTGCCCAGCACGTTGAGAAAATCGCAGCCATTGTTAAGGCACCAGCGGGCGTGTTCGATGAAGGCGGCATCATCGATGTCGCCCCCATCGTCGAAAGGCGTGGGCACGGCGGCGATCACGCCGGAAATCCGGGTCTGCGTCACGAAATGGCTCCTCCCATTTTATCAGATTCTGCTTTCGATCGATCTGCTGTAAGCTGTCACGAAAGGATGATCGAGGCTGGTGACGCGGCTCTTGTCCCAACCACCGGGGGAGCCCCATCCGGTGACGACATCGGCAAAGAAATCGCGATTGACGTCGCGCAGGAACAGCCGCTCCGTTGGCATTTCCTCGTCCCACAAGATAGCATCGACCGGGCAAACAGAAAGGCAGAGCCCGCAATTGATGCATTCCTCCGGCTGAATGTAGAACATTCTTCCGCCCTCGTAGATGCAATCGACCGGACAGGCGACCGTGCAGGCTCCGTCCTTCGTATCGATGCAGGGTTCGGTAATTACGTAAGCCATGTCTGTCGCCTCACGGCGCTCTGAACGGCGCCGTTAGCAAACTATGACAAACCGGAGCGTTCTTAAGAAGCGCCGATTTTCGGCTCTTTCGTTGCCGAAACGGCAATGCTTGAGCCGAGCGAGTGGGTTCGATAGACAGATGATGCGGGTCTTTCAGCCGGCATGCAGTAGCCTCATGCTGGTCTGCTCATCCGCTGCAATGTCACTCAACGATCGCCTTTTCTTTCGCAGGAAAAGAAGATGGGCGCGGGCGAAGCAGCTCATGGACGATGTGTTGGCGCCCCCGCCATCGGAGCACACCTGCGCCGCCATGTGCCAAGCACCTATGGGTTTCGACTCGCCATTGCGCTGACCCGATACTTGTGAGTGGAAAGGGCTGAGCGTTTCCAATGCAGGGGGACTAAGAGATTACCGAGTGCGGAAAAGATCGATATGAAATGTTCGGGGCATCTACCGAGAATTTTTTAGCTTACGATATTTCTAGCTGACCCAAACCTGTGGCCAGAGGCAAGCGCATAAATGTCGGCGCACCACAAAAGCGCGGTGTTTCGAGTGACTTGATCGCCAATACAGCCATCTGCGGTCTTCCCCTCGCTTCTTTGAAGGCAATACTTCGACCGACGCGGGAGCACCCTGATCCAATGTTCACAGGCGGGCTGCGCGGCAGGGAGCTTTCGATGGCGCCACCAAACACAGAAATCTTATAAGGAACGTCAATCCAGATCCGGCAGATCTCGTGCCACGGCAGAGGACGATAGGCTTGCGCAGATCTTATGCGCATAACCTTGACCCGTGTGCGGAGGTGACCGTGACAGGCGTGCCCTGCCACGGTGAGAGAGTAAGCATTCACTGCAGAATGCTTTTGATGGGATCTTTCGGGGCAGGATTGAATCCAACCAGATCCGTCGTCAGCTTGGCATAAGTACCATCTGCAATCATGTCAGCCAGAGCCTTGTTGACGGCCTTGACCAGCTCGGGCTTGCCCTTCTTGACCGCAAAGCCCTTCTGGATACGGCTGACGAATTCGGGTAGAACCTGAAGCGGCATGTTTGCGGATTTGATCATGTAGCCGGCACCGATCGCATCGGTGATCTCAGCGTCAATGTTGCCGTTGATAAGATCCTGGATGCCGTCTGTCTCGGCCTTGTACCCCTTCACAGCGGCGCCCTTGTCTTCCGCGATCTTAGAGAAGGTGGAGGATGCCAGCGCGCCGACCGTCTTGCCCTTCAGATCGTCCGGCGACTTGATGGAAGAGTTGTTCGGAACGACGACGACACCGCCGGATTCGAGCCAGCCATCCGCAAAGACAACCTGCTTCTGACGCTCGGGAGTTATGTCCAGGGCATCACTTGTAATATCATATTGATCCGCCTGAAGCCCGATCAGCAACGACTCCCACTTAATGATGACAGGCGTGTATTCGAGGCCAAGACGCTTGGAGATCTCCTTCATCACGCGGATTTCAAGACCATCGAGAGTCCCGTCGGCTGCGCGCATGCTAAACGGAGGGAAAGTACCTTCGGTGGCGACCAGCAACTTGCCGGGCTGCAGCAATTCGAGATCGGCGGCCGAGGCTGACACCTGGCTGGAAAAAACGGCGGCTGCGGCAAAAGCAAAGGCGATTATCTGACGTTTCATTTCTGTTCCCTTCTTCATTCTTGTTGGAGGTCTCTTGCCGCTCGGCAACAAGAGGTCAGTTTCTTCGGGCAGGAAGCACGAGGAATATGGGCAATCGGTTCAGCTATGCACGGCGTAGCGGCGCTCCAGCCAAGCCGCGAGTTGCGAGAAGATGGTCGTCAACAGCAGATAGATCACGGCGACTGCGATATAGAAATCGAACGGGCGGAAGGTCATAGCGATCAATGTCTGCGCATAGAGCGTCAACTCGACGACGGTGATGGTTGACAGAAGCGATGTGTTCTTCAGCGTCGAGATCGCCTCGTTCGTCAACGATGGAAGCACGATGCGAAACACCTGCGGCAGGATGATGCTGCGCATCGTGGCGGCGTGGCTGAAGCCGATCGCAAGGGCCGATTCCATTTGCCCGCGCGGGATTGCCGACAGGCCGCTGCGGATGATTTCCGCGACATAGGCTCCACTGTTGATACCGAGCGCCAGAACACCTGCCGTAAACGGCGAAAGCCTGATGCCGATCTGGGGAAAGCCGAAATAGACGATGAAGACCTGGATGATCGTCGGCGTTCCGCGGATGAACCAGATATAGAATGCTGCAATGGAGCGGACCCCGCGCCATGTCGACCTTTGACCAAGGGCTGCCAGCAGCCCGGAAATCCAACTGACGACGATGGTGAGGATCGTCAGCCAGAGGACCGTCCAGGAAGCGGACAGAAAGCCGGTGCCGTAAAGCCTGACATCCGTCAGAAAATCCGTCAGCATGTCATGCTCCCTGGGCAGTTTCGAGTGCGCCGGCGCCGTAAGCTAGGCCGTCGTGCAGAATACGATGGAGGAACTGCCGTAACCGGTCGCTCTGGGGATTGCGCAGAATATCGGGCGTGCCGGATTCAGCCATCACCCCCTTGTCGAAGAACAGAACGCGTGAGGATACGTCGCGGGCAAAGGCAATCTCGTGCGTCACCAGCAGCATGGTCATGCCTTCGCTCGCAAGTGCGGCCATCAGCACGAGCACCTCATGGACGAGCTCTGGATCGAGTGCTGAAGTCACCTCGTCGAACAGCATCAGCCGGGGCTTCATGGCAAGCGCCCGGACGATCGCCACGCGCTGCTGCTGTCCGCCGGAAAGACGAGTGGGATAGCTGTCGCGTTTTTCATAGAGCCCGATACGCGACAGAAGCGCCCCGGCCTCATCGATTGCCTGCGCCTTCGGCAGCTTGAGCAGCTTCATCGGCGCATGGATGACATTGTCCAGAACCGTCATATGCGGCCAGAGGTTATAGCTCTGGAAGACCATGCCCACCCGCTGTCGAAGTGACTGCATCTGCGCAGGCGTCGGCATAAAGCGGGATTCGGGGTGGAAGTCGAAGGACAATTCCTCGAATTTCAGGAAGCCTGCTTGCGGCATTTCAAGGCCATTGATCGAGCGCAGGAAAGTGCTCTTGCCGGAACCGCTGGCGCCGATGATCGACACGACCTCGCCAGGTTCGACGTCAAGGGAGACACCCTTCAGGACCTCGTTTTCGCCGAAACTCTTTCTGATATCCTTAAGAGCCAGAAGCGGTGGTGTCATGAGAAAGCCTCCGGATAATCCGCAACAATCCGGATTGCCACGTCCCGCGGCGTGCGGTCGTCACCGTTGATGACGGTGATATCCTGCGGGCAGGCCGATAGCACCAGAACCAGGTTCATCTCGGCGCGGAGCGCAACGAAATCGCCTGCTTTCGATGCCGGAGCATGGCGTTCCAGGGTTCCGTCGGAATGAACCGACACGTTCATGAAAAGATTGAGCGAGGCGGGCGTAAACGGCAGATCCGTCGCCTTTGCTGAAAGCGCCTCGTGAAAATTGTCGGAGCAGTTGCGATGATGGCCGTTGCAGCCCAGTTGCTGGTAGAGCTCCGCATTGCACGGGCAAAGCAAGGTGTCGTGGCGCAACGCCGCGCTGTCGTCGAGCAGCGTCACCATCGCCCGCCTGCGATTGCTGACGACCACCATCCCTTTTTCGAAATAAATGCTGCTGTTCATCGATCGGGTATGGTCCATGGAACTGTACTCGCCCGCCTCGTCCGCCGCCAAAGCCCAGGCGTCCACCACCTGATTTCCATGCAGGTTGGTAATTATGGCAATTTGCCCAGCCTGCATCTGATATCCGCGCCCATGGCTTGCGGGCACGGTCTCTGAACTTCCGGTCATTCTTTATGTACCCGTTGGCGCCAAAGCCTGCTCTGGCTAGGCGCGCAGGAATTTCGGCCTTCCTTGCCCTGTCCGCAAAATCCTATTCAGTATACCACTGGAATTCAAGCTTTAATTTCAGATATTTATGACGCCATATTAGCCAGGATGAATGATTATTGATTGGCAAATGATGAATTTTTCATCAGGGCAATTTTTATGGGCGCCGCAAAGATCCACTCGCGTTGACCCCGGAACACAATTGGTGTACCGAAGTTTCGATCCGCTCGGCAACCCGGTACGGCCGAACCGCCCACCCTCGTGACAATCTATCCTCGCCTCGAGTGCGACACCCGTTTCCGCTTCGATCGAGGTCCCCAGGAGACGAGAATGACCCGCTATTTCCCGCAGGATGAATATGAGGACCGATGGGAAAAGGTTCTTGAGCAAATGCGATTGCGCGGGTTCGAAACCGCCGTGGTTTTTGGCCGCGGCGGCGGCACGACGGATAATTGCGGCGACATTCTTTATCTTTCCAACCATTATGCGATCAGCGGCGGCATGGACTCGCTGATCTGGTCAGCACGCTCCTTCTCGGGAATCATTCTCCAGCAGGGCAAGGAGCCGCAGCTTCATATCGACGAACCCGAAGTTCGCACCGATCTCGTTTCCATTTCCGATGCGTACAGTTCAAACCATCCGTTCCGCAGCGTGGCGAAGGCACTGAACGAGAGGGGGATCACCGGGCGCGTGGCTCTGGTCGGCACGCAATTCATTCCAGTGAAGTTCTATCAGCAGCTTCTGGAAGAGGCGCCAGATATTCAGTGGATTCCGGCCGACGATCTCGTCAGGTCGGTACGGCGGATCAAGAGCCCCCGAGAGCAGGATTGCTATCGTATCGGCGGCGAGACCGCCACGGTTGGCTTGAACCGCTTGATGGAAGGGTTGATCAGCGGTCTCTCCGAGCGGGAGGCCGCAGGCGAGGCTTCCCGGGAAGTAGTGCGCCGTGGCGGGAGGCTGCAGATGATTGGCACCAATCATGGAGAGACGCTCGGCTTCGACCAGCGCTTTCCGCTGACGGGATATAGCGCCGATACGCCGAAGCCCGGCGATATCGTGACCGGAACCCTGCATGGCGCCTTCCACCAGGGCTACTATCTCGATCCAGGCCGGACCGGCGTTCGCGGTCGGCCGACGGCCGACCAGCGACGGCTGATCGAAGCTGTTGCCGACATCGTGCACCGGCTCTCCGCCATGATGCGCCCCGGGACAAAGCTCCTGGATGTTGCGGCAGAGGGCGACCGGCTGACGGCCGCCTTCGGAGGCTCGGTATCGCCGATCATGAAGAACTTTCCCTTCTACGGCCATGGCATCGGGCTTGGCTTCGAACAACCGCGCATTTCCACCGTCATGTCGCTTCCGGAAGACACGGTCGAAGAGAACATGGTATTCGGCCTCGAAGCCTTCCTGTCCCTCGATGGTGTTGGAGCGGCCTTTTACGAGGACATTCTCATCATCGGCAAGGATTGCAACGAACTTCTGACGCGCTCCCCCAGCCAGTGGTGGTAATCCGCAGGCGAACGCTTCCTCGAACGATCGCGATAACGAAAAACGGGACGGAAAACCGGCGGCCAGGGGCCGCCGGTCCGCTTTGAATGTACGCAAGGACCTAATGCGCAAAGACGCCGTCGAAATCCTTGAAGCCCTTGACCTCGATCGGGTTGCCGCTCGGGTCGAAGAAGAACATCGTGCGCTGCTCGCCCGGCTCGCCCTCGAACCGCACGACCGGCGGAATGTCGAACGCTATGCCTGCGTCCTGCAGACGCTTCGAGAGAGCAAACCAATCGTCTAGCGGCAAGACGACGCCGAGATGGGGCATCATCACCATGTGATTGCCGACCTTGCCGGTGCGCGTGACTTCGAATGGCTTGCCGAGATGCAAGGAGATCTGGTGGCCGAAGAAATCGAAATCCACCCACGTATCCGTCGATCGGCCTTCTTCACAGCCGAGAACGCCGCCGTAGAACTGACGGGACTTGTCGAGATCGGTTACATGGTAGGCGAGATGGAAAAGCGAACGCATGATAGCTCCTTTGCGATATCAGGATAGGAAGTTGGGAACATATTTTACCGGACGATCAGATCACGCTGCAGACTGGAGAGTGGCTCTGCGCCATTCTCGGTCACGATGACCGTTTCGGAAGCGCCAACGGTCCAGACACCGTAACTGCGCAAGGTCGCTGGAAGATGAAACACCATGCCGGGCTCCATGATGCGCTCGACGCCGGAAAACAGGCTGAGAATGCCGCCCTCGCCCCAGTCCGGCGCGAAAGCCACGCCCATGGAATATCCGATCCGCTTACGGAACGCGGCCGTGTATCCCGCTGCATCGATCACCCGTTGCGCGGCCTCGTGCGGCGCCGAGCAAGGGACACCCGGCCTGATCTCGTCGAGAGCAGCGTCGAGCGCCGCCAGTGAGCAATCCATCATTCGGCGGGCTTCGACCGGCGGCTGGCCTATCCAGACCGTGCGCATCAGGGCAGCGTGATAGCGGGCATGACTGCCGGCCAGTTCGAGGAACACAGGATCTCCGGCTATGAGCTGACGCCGGCGCCATGTCATGTGCGGCAAACCGCTGCGCGGCCCCGAAGATACCAGCGGCTCCATGGCCATCACCTCCGAGCCGGCCCGTGTCGCGGCATTCAGCATGGCGGCGGCGATGGCGTTCTCGTCCGTACCGACCCGGCAGGCCGAGATCCCGGCGGCAAGCCCTTCCTGTGCGTAGGTGGCGGCCGATCTGATGGCCTGCAGTTCTGCGGACGATTTCACCACTCTGAGCGGGGCAAGGATTGCGGAACCATCCGGAATGGCTTCGACGCCGGTTTGTGCAGCAATCCTTTGTGCGAGCACCGGTGGCAGGAACCAGCCTGCGAGCTCGATCGCAGGGCGCACGATCTCTCGTAAGAACAGGATTTGTGCGAGGGCGGAAGCCGGATCCTCTCCATCCTGATATGCAACGATATCGTCTATCCAGGTGTTGGCGACCGATCCCACCAGTTCCAGCTGACGCACCAATAGGGTCGGCTCGCCCTCCACCGGCATGATCAGCGCCTGAAAGGAAAAATAGCCAGCAGTCTGGCGGCCCGTCAGCCAGTAGATATTCTCAGGAACGGTGACGATAAGTGCCCCATACCCGGACGCCTCGATGGCAGCACGGGCACGGTCCTGCCGCTGCTTGAACTCGTCCTCGGGGAAAGCGGCCTCGCGGCCTCGGAATTCGACAAACTCATGCATCCAGGTATTACTCGACTTCGGCATTGGTGTTTCACGATCGAAACGAGAAACGGATTGCGATCCGGAATGAATGAACACGAAACGCCAGCACTTCCCTTAGAAGACAGCGCCGCAGTTTCGAAACTGCGGCGCTTTAGGGGCGGGCAAGCCAACCCAGAAACCGGCCGCGCACGCTGTCGAAATGGGCTTCCATCGCCGCGGCGGCAGCGGCCGGATCGCGCGCCTCGATGGCATCGATCACCGCAATGTGCTCGGCGGCCTGCTCTGCAAAGCGGTCATGGGTCCGGGTGATCGTGCATCGGCGGGCGATGCTGCGCATTTCCCGCAGCATGGCAGGCAGAAGATGCAGATCCGCCGCTTCGGCAACGGCTTCGTGGAAGGCGTCATCATCCACCCAGAAGCGATCGAAAGCCACGTCCTTGCCTTCGACATATGCTTGCATGACCTGCCGCGACTGCTCGAGCGCCGTCGTCATCGGGCGCTCCGCTGCGCGGGCGGCAGCGGCTCCTTCCACCAGACGACGAACCTGGACAATTTCCAACAACTGCTCCACGGTCACAGGCAGGACCATCAACGTGCCGTTGGTGAGCCGCGAGATGACGCCCTCTTTCTGAAGCCTGGAAATGGCAGCGCGAAGCGGCGTGCGCGAAATGCCGGATTCAATTGCCAGCGTCCGCTCGGTCAGCAGATCGCCGGTCTTGATGGTGCCCTCGAGGATGCGCTGTTTGACGTCCTTGTAGGCTTGCTGGGCCAGGGTTTCACTCATATTTCCCCCTTACCTCCAGACCACGCGTGATGCAGAACCCGGACGGCCTGGACCAGGTCATCCGGATTCATCGCCTCGTCCGGATTGTGGCTTCCGTTCCAATTGCGCAGAAACACCATGACCGACTCCCAGCCGGCCTGGGCGAAGGCGGCCGCATCGTGTCCTCCGCCCGACAGCATGAATCGAGGCTTCAGGTCGAAGGCGGCAGCCGCAGCGGCTATTGTGTGGCCGAGTTCGGAGGACAGGCGTGTCGGCTGGCTGCGCGACTGGGCGCCGACGACGACCCGTACCCCTCTTGCCTTCTCGATCTTTTCGATCTCGTCCTGAAAGATCCGATCGACCCGTTCGAGAATTGCCATATCGTCGCTGCGGATATCGACACAGAAATCGACCCGACCTGGAACCTTGGCGAAGGCATGTTCGGTTGTCGCCGCATCGACGCGACCGAAGGTGACCGCAAGGTCCTGCCCTTCTTTAAGCATGGCACCCCAGGCCTCATCCATAGCGACGATGAGATCGGCCAATGCAAATACGGCATCCGATCTGGCGGCGCGCGGCGCTCCGCCAGAATGAGCCCATATGCCCTCGATACACGCGTCCCGATAACGCAAGCCGCCGCGCACGCCGTGAACGATCCCGAAAGCTTCGGCAGCTTTGTCGAGGACCGGGCCCTGTTCGATATGCAGTTCGACGAAGCGGGCGGGCGCAAGACCCCGGCTACGCAGCACAGCACCCGGATCGCCGCCCTGTTCAAGCATGTGGTCGGCAAGGGTGCGGCCGCTATCGGCCCGCTTGGCCTGCATTTCTGGTGCCGTCAGGCGGCCAAGCGCTGCACGGGAGCCGACGTAGGAGACCGGAAACCATACGCTCTCCTCTGCCCGGGTTATGGTCACGACGATATCGGCAGGCGGTGCTTCGCCGCTCCTTGCGAACGCGGTTGCCAAGGCCATGGCGCCGACGACGCCGGCCGTGCCGTCATAGGCGCCGCCCATCGGAACTGTGTCCAGATGCGAGCCGACGTGAAGCGCAGGTGCGTTTCGATCCCGGCCCGGCAGACGTGCAAAGAGGTTGAGCGCCGCATCGCGCGTGACTTGAAGGCCAAGCGCGTCGGCGTCCTCGGCAATCACGCGGTGAGCATCGCTTTCCAGACTGCTGTAGGACGGCCGGGTGTATCCCGGACCCGGGGCAGAAATAGCGTTGATCTTTTCCAGCAGCCGCTCGACAGTTGCTTTGATCAGCTTCTCGGTCATACGGCTAACTCTGCGGGATTGTTAAGTGCGGTGGCTGGACGCTCACCGGAAAGAGCGGTCAGCACGTTTCTTGCCGAAGCAACCGCAACGCGGCGCAAAGCCGCCTCGGTTGTTCCGCCAAGATGTGGCGTGAAAATCACCCGGTCGGTCGCGGCCAGCGCCCCTAGTGGGGCGTCATGGGTGTAGACGTCCAGGCCTGCCGCGGAGATCCGTCCGGCCTTGATGGCGGCGACAAGCGCCGTTTCGTCGACTAGCCCAGCACGAGCGGTGTTGACGAGGATCGCTCCGTGCTTGACGACCGAGAGGGCCTCTTTGCCGATCAGATGCTGCGTCTCGGGACGCAGCGGTGTATGCAACGAGACAAGATCCGCCTGCGACAGGCCGGCGTCGAGGCTGGCAACCCGCTCGAAGCCCTGAAGGTCGGAAACGCGCGGCGAATACACGAGCACGCGCATATCGAGCGCGGCCTTGAGCATATGGCCGAACCCCGCACCGGTGGCACCAAAGCCAACAATCAGCGCAGTCCTGCCCGAAAGTTCACAGAAGGTTTCACGTTCGCGAAAGCCGTGTAGGCCTGCTCGCACGTTGCGATCGGCGGCGGGAACACGCCGGGCGGCAGCCAGCGCCAGTGCAAACGCCAGTTCGGAGACGGAGCGCGCGTTGGCGCCCGGCGTATTGCAAACAAGAATACCCTTCCGCGATGCGGTATCCTTGTCGATCGCATCATGGCCGGTGCCGTGGACGACGATGACGCGAAGGCGATCGCTGGCCTCAATTGCCGCAGCGGACAGCCCGGCATCGCGGGTGATCACCGCATCGCAGCCTGCGATCATGCGCGTGGCAGTCTCCATATCCGGCTTCGGACACAGGACCGGCTCGACGCCAGCCTGGCGAAGCAACTCCAGCCCATCGGCGTGAACCGGCTGAACGATGAGGCATCTCATTGCGCCATCCTCTCGAGGGATAGCGCCAGCCTTTCGAGAATGGCATCGCGCGCATGGGCGATATGTTCGGCCATCAGGACGCTCGCTCGTTCACCGTCGCCCGATCGCAGAGCCTCGAGCATTTCCAGATGCTCCTCGCAGCTTTTCAAAAAACGGTGCGGCAGGTTGCTGTGGTCGAACATGCAGGTGCGGCGGCGCAAGTCGGCGATGGTGCTGACCATCACGTCGCTGCGGCTCGAAAGCGCAATGGTCCGGTGCAGGTCATCGTCTACCCGACGCTGCTCATCCTCTTCGCCCGGGCCGTGGCGCTGCAGGTGACGAACCCGTTTCTCCAACTCGTCAAGCACGGACACCGGAATCGACGTTGCCTGTCGGATGCAATAAGGCTCCAATACCCCGCGCAGGAAAAAGATCTCCTCTATCTCGGCAACCGTCAGCGTTCGTACCTTCAGAAAGCGGCCATCCTGTTCGGCAAGGCCCTCGGCCTCAATCCGCTTTATCGCCTCGCGCACCGGCGTGCGCGACATGTCCAGCGTGTCGCCCAGCTTTGCTTCCTGCAGCGCATCGCCAGGCATCAGTGTGCCCGAGAGGATCATCTCAATGATCTTTCCATAGGCCTGTTGAGCAAGCGGTTGGCTCAATGCAGTATCTCTCCCGGTTGATTGTCGCTTCTCGGCTTTGCGACCAGATTTGCAATGATGTCCCGCAAAGCCTGCCGTTCGCCGATCAGCAGCTCCTCGGCCTGTTGCTGTGAAACGCGGGCAAAGCGGATCGCTTGACCACTCACGACCTGAGCCAGCCGAGGCAAATCGACAGACGCCACCGTGGCGATTTTCGGATAGCCGCCAGCCGTCTGCCGCTCCGCCATCAGCACAAGCAGCCTTCCCGAGGCCGGCACCTGAATGGAGCCGGGACAAGTGCCGTCCGAAACGATATCGTGCCCAGCGGCTGCCTGGATCGGGGACCCGTCCAACATCTGCGCCATCCGGTCGCGGCGGGCAGAAACGATGAAAGGCGCCTCCAGAAGCGTCTCCTGGGCATCCGCGGAGAAGTAATCATCCTGAGGCCCGTAAATGATCTGTATAGGCCGCGCATTCCGCCGCCACGGTTGCCGCAAGGTGAGATTGGCCGACGTGACGGCCTCGCCGAGCGGCAGGCGGTCGCCGATCTGCAATCGACGTCCCTCGTGACCACCGAGCCCGGTGCCGAGATGTGTGGAGCGCGAACCAAGCACCGGCGCGACGTCGACGCCGCCGGAGATCGCGAGATATCCCCAGACACAATCCCGCAGGGCGCCGACAGTCAGCGTCACCCCCGGCAACAGATCGTAGCTCTCCCAGGGATAGACTTTCATACCGTCGAGTCGGATATCGACATCACCGCCCGTTACTGCGAAGCGTACCGGCCAGCCGACGGTAAAGCTTCCGCCCACACCTGCAAATTCCAGCGCCGCGGATGTCGGCTCATTGCCGACGAGAGCATTGGCGATCCGAAAAGATGGCGCATCCATGGGGCCAGAACCGGACACGCCGGCATGCTGAAGGCCTCTTCGCCCCAGGTCCTGAACCGTCGTCATCGGCCCTATCTGTTGGATGTCAAGAAAGGTCATTGCAGCGCCATCTCCCCGACAGCCTGCCCAGCGGCCACCGATCGAGCGACAACCGCGGCTTCCTCTTCGCTGACAGGCCTGAAACTCACCCGATCGCCTGCCCGAAGCAGGAACGGCGTGGCCCGTGCAGGATCAAAAAGCCGCAGCGGCGTCCGGCCGATGAACCGCCAGCCGCTTGGACCGGGAACGGAATTGATACTTGCCTGCTTGCCGCCGATACCGATGGCGCTCGCCTCAATTCTCTGCCGGGGCGTAGCAAGACGGGGCGTATGAAGTATCTCTGGCAGCCCGCCGAGATAGGCAAAGCCGGGCGCAAACCCGATCATGTAAACGCGATATTCAACCGACGAATGAAGTTCAATAAGCTGGGAGGCCGTGAGTTCTTTCATGGCCGCGAGGTCCTGTAGATCCATCCCCACCGTTCCGCCATAAACGACCGGAATGTCAAAGCGCCGTGAAGGACTGTCGCCAATGACAAGACCGTCCAGCCGGTGCCACAATTCCGCCGCAAGACCCCGCCCGCGAACGATCTCGGGATCATAGGCAACCATAAGCGAGCGGTAGGTCGGCACAAGTTCCTCGACGCCATCGATCGGCACATCCGTCAGGCTCTGCGTCAGCGCGATGACACGCTGGCTGATCACCTCATCAATGATGTCGGAAAGCTCAACGGACAAGGCGCTGTCGCCGCAAGCAAGAATGCGCGGAAACGTTTTGGCCATCGTGCGCCGATCCCTTTCATCCACTACAGGCAGGTGCGATTCACACCTGGTTTTGGCTATTGCTATTTCAGTATACCAACTGTATGTCAACTAGATCCGCTGTCAACCCGATGCCACAAAATGCAACCGCGCGGGAACAGTTCTATTGCCGGAAAGCAGGCGCACCCTGCAAGGAGTCTTTCGCATGGCAACCGTCGATCTCAATTGTGATATGGGGGAAAGCTTCGGCGCCTACACGATTGGCGATGACAAGGCGATGCTAGAGCTCGTCTCTACCGCAAACATCGCCTGCGGCTTTCACGCGGGCGACCCGGTAGTGATGCGCGACACAATTCTGGCCGCCAAGGCTAAAGGCGTGGCGATCGGCGCTCATCCTTCGTTTATGGATCTCTATGGGTTTGGCCGCCGGCGCATATCCGGCGAGCGCCCGGAAGATCTGGAAGCGCAGATCATCTATCAGATTGCCGCGATGCAAGGCATGGCGTCGGCTCTTTCCTGGCCGATGACCCATGTCAAGACCCATGGATCCCTCGGCAACATGGCAGCTGTCGATGCTGAACTCGCCGCGGTCTGCGTTCGCGCCATCAAGGCTGTCGATCCGACGCTGGCGTTCGTTACCCTTCCCTATTCGGAGACGATGAAGGCGGCCGAGAAGGCCGGCCTTCGCGTGGTCTATGAGGTCTATGCCGACCGGACCTATGACGACGCGGGCATGCTGACATCCCGCCAGATCGAGGGATCGGTCATTCACGATCCGCAGCAGAGCGTCGCTCAGGCTCTGTCGATGATTCGGGACGGCATTATCCCGACCGTGGGCGGAAGGAAGCTGCCGGTCGCTGCGGCAACGATCTGCGTTCATGGCGACAATCCCGGCTCCGTTGCGACGGCACGCGCCTTGCGCACGGCGCTCGCCGATCACGGCATCGATATCGCTCCCTTTGCAAAGCCCCTTTCCTGACTGAGGAGATCTTATTGACCCGCACTGTCTATCTGAATGGCGCCTGGTTTCCCGAGACCGAGGCGAGAGTCTCCGTTTTCGACCGCGGTTTCCTGTTTGCTGATGCAATCTACGAGGTCACTGCGGTAATCGGCGGCAAGTTGATAGATTATTACGGGCATGCCGCTCGTCTTCAGCGGTCGCTTTCAGAGCTCGGAATCGACTGCCCGCTCTCGGAGGCATCGTTGCTTGATGTCCACCGGGACATCGTTCGCCGCAACCAGCTGGACGAGGGGCTGATCTATCTGCAGATCAGCCGTGGCGTTGCCGATCGCGATTTTGCGTATCCGGCCAATGCGCTTCCGACCCTGGTGCTTTTCACCCAGGCGAAGCCGGTACTGAACAATCCTCGCAGCGAAACCGGCCTTTCGATCGCCACCCTACCGGACTGGCGGTGGGAACGCCGGGACATCAAGACGGTACAGTTGCTCTATCCGTCGATGGCGAAGATGGAAGCCATGCGGCGCGGCGCGGACGATGCCTGGCTGGTCCAGGACGGCCTTGTCACCGAAGGCAGCGCCGCGACGGCCCATATCGTAAAGGCGGACGGGACCCTGGTCACGCGCGGTCTGTCCAATGCCCTGCTGCACGGGATCACCCGGGCAAGTATCATCGATCTCGCACGCAACGCAGGAATGGTCGTCGAGGAACGGGCGTTTTCCGTCGCGGAAGCTCAGCAGGCTGCCGAAGCCTTCATCACCTCTGCCACCAACTTCGCAACGTCGGTAGTCCAGATTGACGACTTCATCATCGGTGATGGTAAGCCAGGCCCCATAGCCGGAAGTTTGCGCGAGCTCTATACTGAGACATGCTTGGCTACGGCAATCTGAGAAAAAAGATACTCACCAGGATCCATTTTGGCCTCATCGTAAGGGCATCGGATAGGGGACGTCAAAGCCCTGCGTCTTGATGTTGGAGTCATCTAATCGCATGGCAAGCGTTTTTTTCAATATTCGCTTCTTCCGCGACTACAATGAGCTCCGGAAGGCGAACAGCTAAGCGCCAAGCCTCTGGTCTTCGGATGCGTCGCGTGAGCGTTTGCCGGAAGCAGGGTCGTCTTCGCGGTCGACATAGGGTCGCCGCATGATGGAGCTTCGCAGGGTGGGATGTTCCAATGTGGACGACGCAATCCGCTGTGGCAACGGTTGCACCCCAACACGCGGAATCATCCTGCCTACGTCCCGGCATCGCGAATTCCGCAGCAACGGGGCTGCTGTATGCAGGGCCATCACGGCATTGGCCGCCGCCCAGGCCATAACCGCGCCACCGCCGAGGACAATCCACGCGAGATCGCCGCGGCGCAGCGACGGGAGCGAGCCCAGCACTTCCTGCTGCAGCAAGCTTAGGATGAGCCTGTCGTGCTTCATTGATCATCCTCCCTGCCCGGCCGGCTCGCCATGCCCTGCCGCACCGGCATTCAGCGGCGGATTGTGTTCGTGTCATGGCTGGCCGGGCTTCAGGACGCGGATCTGCTCTTGCCGCGTTTCACCGCTGTCAGAAGATAATCCTGGATGACGGCCTGCAGATTGACGGTCGCCTCACGCACGTCCTTCATCGCGGCCTGGACGGCAACCTCGTCGAAGGGCGAAGCTGCGATCCTTGCGGCCAGACTGGTGCGGGCCCGACGAAGATCGCGCAATGCCGCGAAGGTGCGCGGCCGGTTTTCGCGCATGACGCTGCGAAATTCCTGCCTGACATCGGGCGGGTAAATGCTGGCGACATTCTCGAAGAGGCTGCGGGCTGACGCTCCTTCGCGCAAGTCATGAGCGGCATAGCCGATCAAGAAGACGTTGAGCGCGACCGAAAGGCCGAGCAGGATAAGAACTACCGCCCAGATCGATCGCCGCGTCATAGCGCATTCTCCGTGCCGTCATCGGGGGAAAGATCAAGAAGCCCGGCGCTTGCGGGTGAACCCGTGGCCAGCGCCAGTAGCTTCGCGTCGAGGGCATTGCCCTCAGCGGCCGCGAGCTGATAGCCGCCAGCAGCCAGTGCCAGGAACAGGAGCGCACTGCACGCTGTCATCGCCGCCGGCCGAAGCAGAAAGGCGAAAAGGTGCGTGCCGAACGTCCGGCCCCGGTCGGCGTCGATGCGCGCCAGCACCTGGCTCACCATGTCGCGTTGGTCGGCATCGTCTAATGATGCTTCCAGAATCAGGCGATCCAGCGCCTCGTCCCGATCGGACAGCAAGTCTTCCTTTCCCGCGGACAGAAGCAGTGCCTGCTGCCGATAGGGTGCCGGCCACGCCGTGAGGTCGTTTCCAAAGCGAAGTGTCAGCTGCGCGAATTCGTCCTCTGTCATCACACGTTCCTTTCGCGGCCCGCATGGGCCGCCATATGATCCCGCAGCCCGCGTCGCGCGCGGACGAGCAACTGTTCGGTCGAACCGACACTGGTCTCCATGACCTCGGCAATGGCCGGGACGTCAAGGTCCGCCACCACCTTCAGCAGCAGTGCCATGCGCTGACGCTGGGGGAGGACGGCGATGCCACCGCGCACGATCGACAGTTCCTGCCGGTTCGAGACCCTCGTCTCGGCATCGGGCGCTTCCGATGCCGGGTCGCTCTCGAGCTCGTCAAGGCCGATGAAATTGCGCAGGAATCGCCGGCGGCGCTGGTCGATGCACCGATTGGCCGTGATCTTGTAAAGCCAGGTCGAGACGCGCGCCTTCTGCGGATCGAAGCGGCCGGCGTTTTTCCAGACGGTTACGAACACGTCCTGCACCACGTCGTCCGCATCGCTGGGATTGCCGAGATAGCGCGCGGCGAAGATCCGCAGGCCGCGGCCGTAACGTGCAATCAGCTGGGCAAGCGCGCCCTGACTGCCCGCCGCAATACGCGTCAGCAGGTCGTCATCTTCGCGCTGCCTCGGTTTTTCCACGACGATATGGCTCTTAATATCAGCGGCGAAAGCGGCGAAACCCAACGTAACGATTGCCACCCGGGCCGGTAAAGCTGCCGACCGAACGCGTGCTGTACGGCCCGTGCGCCGATAGCCGTTGGCCCGAGAAGGTCTTACTGTTTGCGGTTACACCGGAATAGCTCCTCGAGCAGCGTGTCACAACGCCTGCCCCGCAGCTGGAGCTGGACGTGTAGTTGCCGCCGTTGGCGCCGGTGCGCGTGGTCGTTCCCGAATAGACCCCGTTGCCGTCATTGGACACGCTCCGACTGATCTGGCCGCCGCGCGGGGTCGTCCGTGTCCATTCCTCGGCGGCGGCCGGACCGGCGGCTGAAACGGCTACAAGCGCCGCGAGCGAGAGAAGGGAAAATTTGAAAGAGGTCAACATCTCTTGAATTCCTTCGTTTAATGTCGGCGGGTTCAGCTGTGGCGATCCGCGAAGACGTTGTGGATGTAGGCGGCCTCGGCGGGAGAGATCTTGCCGTCGTCGTTGCGGTCGGTGAGATCGAAGAGGGACGTGTCCTCGCCGAACTCGCCGGCCGAGACCTTGCCGTCGCCATTAGTGTCCAGGCGCCGCATCCTATTGCCGAGCCTTGCTTCGGCTGCCTCCGCCCGCGCCATGATGGCATCGCGCGCGCCCTCGATTTCGTCCCTGTCGATTGCGCCGTCGCCATTGCGGTCGAGCCTGGAAAGCAGGCGTTGACGGACAGCAAGGGCCTCATCCTTTGAGATCACGCCGTCGTCGTTGGTATCGGCCTTGCGGAAGACGCGGTCGCCGGTCGCGTCCTGCGCATGGGCGGCGGAGAACGAGGCAAGCGCCGTGAGCAGCACCGCAACGATGGTCGAAGTCTTCATGATAACGATCCTTTCGTATCGATTCGGCCGCGCTGTTGGCGACCTTATCTGCCGATACGTTGTCCCGTCCTTCCTCCTACGCCGTCACGGAAAAGAATCTCGCCTGCGGGTTCGGCGCGGTCGGCTTCGATGTCGGTCAAGGTTTGGCAGCCTGCGTAGGAGCCGGACCGTCGCTGCGTAGACGCCTGCAGAAGGATAGCCCGCGGTGGGCCATCTGTTTTTGGAACGGAGATGAAAATGAAACGAACGATCGCAATCCTTGGATCAGTGCTGCTTGCGAGCTGCAGCGCTATGGCCTCCGAGCGGGAGCGCGCGGGGGACATGTTTCGCGCGTTGGACACGAACGGCGACAGGAAGCTCGAATTCAGCGAGATCGAAGCGGGCAGAGCGAAACTATTTGTTCGGCTGGATGCCAATCGTAACGGCGTTCTCGATCCGCAGGAGATCCAGGCGGCGGTCGACCACGCAAAATCCGCAAGGGTTGGCAGCGCCGGTGCGCAGCTCGCCGACCTGCAGCAGCGTAAGGCCATGATGGACAGGAATGGCGATGGCAAGATTTCGCGCGAGGAGTTCGCAAACTTCATTCCCGACCGGCTGGTCAAGGCGGATGTCGACGGCGATCAGGCACTGTCACTCGGGGAATTGCGGTCGCTGCGCCGGTGACACGCGCATTTCGTATTTTGACAGGACCAAGACCATGATGAAAATTTCAACGACGATCGGAGCGGGCCTTCTGACGCTCGCGACCACGATACAGCCGGCCGAGGCGATCCCGATGCAGCCGATCTCCGGTGCCTTGATCAGCACGGACAATGTGACGGCGGTTTACTTCCGCCGCGGTTTCTATGCGGCGGGCGGCTTCTACTACTACAACGGATACAGAGGCGTCTTCGGCTTTCGGCCGGGCTATCGCTACTATAACGGCTACTGGTTTCCGGCGACCGCCTTCGCCGCCGGCGTGGCGGCGGGAGCGATCGCAACAAGTCCGCCTCCGTCGGAGCGCGCGCGTCTCGCCGCGGCGCATGTGCAATGGTGCTATGACCATTATGTATCCTATCGCGAATGGGACAACAGCTACCAGCCCTATGTTGGACCTCGTAGGACGTGCCTGTCTCCTTATGATTGACAACGGATGCCGTCATTAGTCATTACGGTCGAGGGACTGAGAGTTCTTTGAGGCTTCGCCTTTGGCCGCCCGAGCGAGCTACAGCGACGGCAATGCGTCTCCTTGATCAACTTTGGAGCTGTGTTTTAACGAACCATTAACCATGCGAAAAGTACTCTCAAGCTGGCCGCCGCATTCTCCTCCCATGCTGTGCGGCTTAGACATTGGCCCGAGCCTCGTTGCTCGGGCCTTTTTTCGTGCGCCAAGACGCATTGCGTGAGTGGATCCTGTCGATGACGCCACGAATGGCGGAACGCATAAGCGAACAGATGTAATACCCCTTGCTAAAGCGCCAGTTCGGTTCTCAGCATCTCGAGCCGCTCCATGGCGATGACGCCGTCATGGATGCTGGGCGCTGCGGTCGTGGCGCCTCCAAGGGCGGGAACGACATCCGACAGCAGCGAATAATAACCCTTCGGATCCTCGTTGGCTGCGGCGGTGAAGTTCGGTTTCCAGGTCAGGCTGTCGATCGCGTCCGTGAGAGTGGCTGCGGGGTCGTCGACCTTGAATGGCGGGTTGCGGTTCCATCTGATGTCGATGACGTTATCGACTTCGATGCGCTGATGGTCACCCATGATCTCGATGCGTTCCACCGGCGCCCCACGCGACTGGATCGTGCCCATGACAATCGTGCCGATCGCGCCGCATTGGAAATCGAAGTTGATGTGGAAGAGCACCTTGCCCGGCTCCTTCTCTACTTTTCGTGCGGTCAGTTTCGTCACCGGCGAAACGAGGAAGGAGACGAGGTCCATGTAATGGACGCAATGGTGCAGGAAGAAGCCGGTATAATCGACATTGCCGACGAAATAGCCGGGCGCCGTCATATAATAACCGGTCAGACCGAGCACATCGCCGAAGCGGCCCGAGCGGACGATATTGGCGGCAATCTTGTTGCCGGCCGAATAGCGTTTCATGAAGCCGAGAAGAAGTGGCTTGCCTGATTTTTCCGAGGCAGCCTGCAATTCGCGGGCGCCGGCGGCGCTGCCGGATGGCGGCTTTTCCATGAAGACGGGAAGGCCGTGTTCGAGTGCCGCCTTGCCAAAGGCCAGATGTTGATCCGGACCGACGGCCATGCCGACGGCATCGATGCCAGGCGTCTTGATCAGCTCGTTCGCATCCGTGGTCAGGGTCGAAACGCCGAACTGTCGGCCGGCGGAGGCGAGACGCTTCGCGTCGATATCGCAAAGCGCCACCAGCTCGACGTCGTGACGGACGAGTTGCGGGAGAAGCATCTGGGTGGCGTGGATGCCGCACCCGATCCAACCAATCTTCAATGTCATCGGCGATATTCCGTCAGTGTGATGTGGGACTTGATAAAGGCGGCGCTGGCGGCGAGCCGCTCGCTTTCGTCTTCGTGCGGCGCGCGCCACTGGGCGAAAGGAACGCCGAAGCGGTCGTCGTTGCGGCGGAACGGCTCCAGCGAAACCGGCCCGCTGTAACTGATCTCGTGCAGTGCCCGAAAGACCTCGACCCAATCCGTCGAGCCCGTTCCGGGAAAGCCACGGTGATTTTCATTCGCCTGGAAATGCACCACGCGCTTGCCTCCAAGCCGGATCGCTTCGGCGATCGAGGCCTCTTCCATATGCATATGGAATGTATCGAGCATCAGCTGGACGGCCGGATGATCGACAGCGTCAAGCAGCTCGATTGCCTGCTGCGTCGTGCAAAGCACATCGCTTTCGAAGCGGTTGAGCGGCTCGACGGCCAGCACGATTCCGGCTCTCTGGGCATGGCCGCCGACCTCTTTCAAGGCGTTGACGCAGCGTTCCTTGCGCGCAACGCGTTCATCTTCGGCGACAGGCTGGGGCGGCCGGCCGGCAAAGACCAGCGGGTTGCCGGTCAACGGGCCGCCGACGATCTTGGCGCCGAGGGCCGCGGCGCAATCGGCCGCGTATTTCAGATAGTCTATTCCGGCGCGATAGGCTTCCGGCTCGCCCGAGGAAAGATTACGCTGGAGATTGACGCGCGCCGCCAGCACGATGGCGAGGCCAGCATCGTCGAGCGCCTTTCGCGTTTCCGCCAGGTCGAGTTCGCCCGGCTCCGGAACTAGCAGCTCGACGAAATCATAGCCAAGGTCGCGCATACGGCGAAACAGTGGGAAGTGCTCGGCCGTGAAGGGCCTTGCATATTGCATCGATATCAACCCGACGGGGTTCATGATTATCCTCTTTCTGTGACATCAGCCCTTCACCGCGCCCTGGGTGAGGCCGCCGATCAGCCGGCGTTGGACGAGAAGGAAAAGTGCGGTAGCCGGCAGAGCCCCGACGACGGCACCGGCGGCAAGCAGTCCCCATTCGATCTGGTATTCGCCGATGAGCGTCTGGATCGCGACGGTGACAGGACGGACATTTCGTCCACCCAGTGTCAGCGCATAGAGATATTCGTTCCAGGCGGTGATGAAGATATAGATGCCGGTCGAGACGATACCCGGCATGGTGAGTGGCAGGACGACGCGCCAGAGCGCCGCCAACCGCGAGCAGCCATCCATCATCGCCGCCTCGTCGAGGCTTTTCGGGATGGCCGAAATATAGCTTGTCAGCATCCAGACCGCGAAGGGAATGGCGACGGTGGAATTGGCGAGGATCAGCCCGATATGCGTATCGAGGATGCCGGCTTTGCGCATCATCACAAACAGCGGCAGGATGAGCAGCACGACCGGAAACATGTTGATCAGCAGGAATTGCAGCATCAGCAGCTTGCGGCCAATGAAGCGGAAGCGCGAAAAGGCGTAGGCCGCCGTCACCGAGACGATCAGGCCGACCACGACCGTGCCGACGGCGATGACGAAGCTGTCGAGCATATTGCCGAGGAAGGACGTCTGGGCAAACAGCCTGGTATAATTGTCGAGGCTCCAGCCGGCCGGCGTCAATGAGACGCCGGTAGCGCTAAGTACGGCCGTCGGCGTTAACGAGGTCAGGATCATCCAAACGAAAGGCGCCATGGCGATCATGAGGATGATCAAGACCGGCAGGTCCGTGGTGAGCATACGGCGAAGCGTGTTTTGCTTTTTCATCTTTCGACCTCCCGCATCGTTCGGGCGAGATAGAAGGCTACGACCACGCCGAGCAGAATGGTGAAGGTGACCGCGATCGTCGTGCCATAGCCGAAATCAACATTCTGCCGCGCCCGCACGAAGGCGTAGAGCGGCAGCGTATGGGTCGAATAGCCAGGGCCGCCGCCTGTCATGACGAAAATCACGTCCATCGAATTCGCAACCCAGATGACCCGCAGCAGGCCGGCGGTTGCCAGCACCGGCGCGATGCCGGGCAGGGTGATGTGCACAAACTGGCGCCACGTGGATGCGCCATCGATCGACGCCGCCTCATATTGGCTGCGCGGAATGCCCTGCAGGCCAGCGAGGATCATGACGGCGAAGAAGGGAAAACCCTGCCAGGTGAGCGTGGCGATGATGGAATAGAGCGCATAGTTGGGATCGGCAAGCCAGGGTATGGCGCTGTGGACGATCGAGAGATACAGCAGGATGTCGTTGAGCACACCGGTCGTCGGATCATAGATCCAGCGCCACATTAGCGCGATGACGACGCTCGGCAGCGCCCAGGGAATGATGATCAACGCGCGGGCAAGGCCGCGCCAGGGGAATTCGCGCTGAAGAAGCAGCGCGGTCACGAGGCCGAGCAACATCTGCAGTGGCACGGTCAGCCCGATCCAGATGATCGTGTTCCAGAGGGCTGTCCAGAAGACCGGGTCGTGAAGGAGCTTGATGTAATTGCCGAAGCCGACGAATTTCGTGGCGTTGGGCTTCCAGAGCACCAGGTCGTAGAAGCTGGTGACGACGGCTTGAACCATCGGAAAGAAAACGATGACCAGCGTCACGATCAGAGAGGGCGCAAGCAGCAGATAGGGCAGGAGCCGGCCGTTCAGCAGCTTTGGCTTTGCCATGCTGTGGCCTGGGCTGAGCGTGCTGACGGACATGGATGACTTCCTGAGCTGTAATCACATTTTACGAGTGAGCGTTCGCGCCGCACGCGGGCGCGAACGGTTTGGCTTAGAGATCCGCGATGGATCGCCGGCTTTACTGGGCGAAAAGCCCTTCCAGCTGCTGCATCATCTCAGCCGAGGTGATCTGGCCGGTCAACGCCTGCTGCATGGCGGTCTGCCACGCCGTGTTCACAAATTCCGAGGTCGCGGTGTTCTGCGGCAGCACGTGCGCGAAGGGCAGAGACTGGACCGTCGCATCGACGAAACGGCGCTCATGCAGCGTCCAATGCGCCGAACCGCTCTTCGTGACGGTCATCTGGCCGGTCGCCTTGTTAAACTGGACGTTGTTGTCGCCTTCCGCAAGGAAAGAGATCCACTTCCAGGCAGCGTCCTTGACTTGCGATGCCGAGAAGATCGCGAGTGATTCATCGCCGTAGGAGGTCCATTGACCGCCACCGCATTTCGGCACTGGAACGGCCGAGACCTTGTCGCCGAGCGCCTTGACGAGATCGTTCGAGGAGCCGATGTGGTGGATCGTCATTGCCGTCTTGCCGGCCTTGAAGGCGGCAATGATCTCCTGGAAGCCGTCATTCGGTGCCGAAGGCGGAATAACCTTATCCTTCTGGAAGAGATCAACCAGCCATTGGTTGGCGGCGACCGCTTCGGGCTTGGTAAGGCCACCGGGCTTCAACTCAGCGCCCTGCGACAGCACGAAGGCGCCCCACTGGTCCCAGCCGCCCTTGCCGCCGCGCAGGCCGAAGCCGTAAACGGCAGGCGCCTTGGTGAGCTTAATCGCAGCATCGCGGAACTCTTCGCAAGTCGTCGGCGGCTTAAGCCCAGCGGCCTCGAACAGATCCGTGCGATAGTAAAGATAAAGCACCACATATTGGATCGGTAGGTAATATTGCTTGCCATCGGGCCCCTTGTTGATCTCGAGCAGGTTGTCGAGCAGGTCAGCCTTGCCGGGCCAAGCGTCTATGCGATTGCCGATCGGCTCCAGCGCGCCCATTTCGGCAAGGCGCGGCTGGGCGAAGAGCTTCACCATCGCCGCATCAGGCGCGTTACCGCCGACGATCGAAGTATAGAGATTGTCGTAATAGCTGTTCCACGGCACGTTTTCGGCATCGATGGTGATGCCGGGATTGGCCTTTTCGAACTTCGCAACGAGATCGCCCATCGGATTTTCCGGATTATCGAAGTGATACCAGAAATGCACCGTTTCGGCAGAGGCAGCGCTTGCCACCAAGCTTGACGCAAGCACGACGCCGAGAGCCAGACTCTTCAGAAATTTCTTCATTCTCTCCTCCTCCTGACGGTCAAACGTGTGCCGTCATCTCTTTTGCCTTTTGACCTGCGGCTGAAAGCGCCTCCCGCGCCGCAGCCAGGTCGATTGTGTTCTGCAGAAATCCATGCGTGACGCCGGGTACGACCGTGACCGTCTCGCGGCGCCCGAGCGATTGCAGGCGCTGGTGCAGGATCAGCGTGTCCGAGAGCAGGGGGTCTACGGCCGCGGCCATGAGGTGCAGCGGCGGCAGGGCCGCAAGCGCTTGGTCGGACGCCGCAAGCGGGCAGGCGAGCGGGTCGAGCCCGACATCACGATCGCCGACATACCATTGCCAATAGCGCTGCATCTTGTCGCGCGTCAGGCCAGGCCCGTCGGCGAAATCGCGATAGGAGGCCGTGGTGAAATCGCGCGCGAATGTGCCGTAGAACAGGAGCGCTCCAGCCAGTGCCGGGCGTGCGACCTTGTGTTCATGGAGAATGGCCGCAAGCGCGAGATTGGCGCCGGCGGAATCGCCCCCAATAACGATGGGACCGGCGCCGACACCGAAAATGGTGGGAGACGACTGCAGTTGACGCAGAGAGGCAACGACATCCGTCAGAGCAGCGGGGTAAGGATGCTCCGGCGCAAGGCGATAGTCCGGAACCAGCACGGCCATGTCCGTCTCGATTGCCAATACGCGCGCGCAACGCTCATGGCTTTCGGGCGAACAGAACGCGAAGCCCCCGCCATGGACGAAGAAAACCGCACCCGGTTTCGCCGCATGCGGAATGAACACACGAATTCTCAAGCGCGCGGAACCAAGCGTCGCATCCGGTTCGATCCAGATATCGTGCGCTGATTGCATGGCCGGCAGATCGAGGTTCCAGCGACGGTTTGCTCTTTCCGACTGCGCTCGACCCTCTGCCGGCGGCAGGGTCGTCGGATCGTGCAGCGGGCCGTCCTCGGCCGCGACACGCGCGAGAAGTGCTGTCATTTCAGGCGACAAAACACCCATGTCAGCTAAGGCGGCACTCATTGTTTGGCATCCGGGAAGACATCGGGGCCAAGATCGACAATGGTCGCGATATGATGGTGGAGGGCGGCAACCGACCTGGCAGCATCGCCGCTCTCGATCGCCTCGATGATCGAATGATGGCGCTGGGCGGTGGCAACGAGATCGCGTGGCGTCGTGCTGCGCGAGATCTTGAAGCGGTGATTATGTACTAGGCAACGATGGAGAATGGGATCCAGCGCCGGCAGGGCTGCATCCTGGAAGATCCGGCGGTGAAAGTCGCGGTCGAAAGAAGCGAGTTCGAGCTCGTCGCCCTGGCGGGCGGCATCCATCATTTCCTCGAAAAGCTGACCCAGGTCGCTTAACAAAGTCCGGCTCGGCGCTTTGATCACGCGCATGATGCCGTTGCACTCGATTTGCTGGCGAACGCGGAACATCTCGATCGCTTCGTCGGCGGTGCAAGCAGAGACCTGAGTACCGCGATGACCCTGGCGCAGAACCAGGCCTTCTTCCTGCAACTGCAGCAAGGCCTCACGAACCGTGCCCTGGCTGCAGCCGAAATGTGCCGCAAGGTCGAGCTCCGTCAGTGCCGTTCCGGCGGGCAGCGTTCCGAGCAGAATATCCCGCTTCAGCGCATTGAAGGCGCCGGTGGATTTGGCCGGCTTTGCGGCGGCGTGCCTGCCTGCTTGTCTGGCGGGAAAATAAGTCATCAATCTCGCTTCGCAGAAATCCGTTTGCATGTGCTATCATTATTGATATTGATATCGATAATTAAGGTCAAGTGCCTAAATGATATCAGGGAGGATTGGGCGTGACGGCAATTAGTTTGAAGCAGATCAGGAAATCTTACGGCTCGCTGCAGGTCATTCACGACGTCGATATCGATATTGAAGACGGGGAGTTCCTGGTTCTCGTCGGTCCCTCGGGGTGTGGGAAATCGACCCTTCTGCGCATGATCGCAGGGCTTGAGGATATCAGCGGCGGCACGCTCGATATTGGCGGGCGGGTCATGAACGATCTGCCGCCAGCCGAACGCGACATCGCAATGGTGTTCCAGGATTATGCACTCTATCCGCATATGAGCGTGCATGAAAACATGGCTTTTGGCCTGAAGATGCGCGGCGCCGATACCGCGACCATCGAAAAACGCGTCTCCCATGCCGCTGATGTCCTGAAGATCGAACCTTTCCTCGACCGTCGGCCCGCACACCTCTCTGGCGGACAGCGTCAGCGCGTCGCCATGGGGCGCGCCATTGTGCGCGAACCAGCTGCCTTTCTATTCGATGAGCCGCTCTCCAATCTCGATGCAGCCTTGCGGGTCGAGATGCGGCTGGAGATCGCCAAGCTGCACAATCGTATGAAGGCGACCACCGTTTACGTCACCCACGACCAGGTCGAGGCCATGACGCTCGCCGACCGTATCGTCGTCATGAACGGCGGCGTGGTCGAACAGATCGGCCCGCCGCTCGATCTCTATCACCGCCCGGCCAGCCTCTTCGTTGCCCGCTTCATCGGCAGCCCCACCATGAACACTATTCCGGCAGAAGTGTTGTCGCCGGAGGGCACGATTGCAGTTCTCGGCAAGACCATCGCTCTCGATCGTTCAGGGCATGCGGCACTACCAGAGGGCGAGATCGTCCTCGGAATCCGGCCTGAAGATTTTACACGCTGTTCTGCCGTGCAAGCCTGGTTCAGCGGCGAGCTCGTGGTGGCCGAGCGCCTCGGCAGTCAAACATACGGCTATGTTGAAGTCGGACATAGCCGCATGCTGAGCGTGGAGTTTCCGCGAGATACGACTATCGCCGTCGGCGAGACCATTCATGTCAAAGGCGACATGGCCCATGTCCATCTCTTCTCGCGGGGAACCGGCAGGCGGTTGGATTGAAACACCGCACGGGCGAAGATCGTTTGGGCAGCGATATATGGCGTTGTCGGCCGAGGATGGAATTGTCCTGCCAGTGTAGCCGTCCGGTGCGTTCTCTCGTACAGATATCTCAAGTCCATAAAGCAACCTTACGCGGCGTTGGCTGTTGACAATGTCGCGCCCTGGCTTTTTTGGCTTGGGCTAATCCAGCGGTCGTCTCAGCCCACGACGTCGCATAGCG
>UCKU01000024.1 GCA_900473185.1 Hyphomicrobiales bacterium
TCGACGGTGATGACGCCTTCATTGCCGACCTTCTCCATTGCTTCGGCGAGATAGCGGCCGATTTCCTCGTCGCCATTGGCCGAGATAGTGCCGACCTGGGCAATTTCCGCATTGTTGGAGATCTTGCGAGCGTTGGTCTTCAATTCCTTGACGACCGCGTCCACGGCAAGGTCGATACCGCGTTTCAGGTCCATCGGGTTCATGCCCGACGCGACCGCCTTGGCGCCTTCCTTGACGATCGCCTGGGCAAGAACGGTCGCCGTCGTCGTGCCGTCGCCGGCTATGTCATTGGTCTTCGAGGCAACTTCGCGCAGCATCTGCGCGCCCATATTCTCGAACTTGTCTTCGAGTTCGATTTCCTTGGCGACCGAAACACCGTCCTTGGTGATGCGCGGTGCGCCGAAGGACTTGTCGATCACGACGTTGCGGCCTTTCGGGCCGAGCGTCACCTTCACGGCGTTGGCCAGAACATCGACCCCTCGCAACATGCGGTCACGGGCATCGATGTTGAATTTCACGTCTTTCGCAGCCATTTCTTTAACTCCTCAATAGGCAGCTATTGTTGACTGATGGGTTGATAGCCGGATGCTCAGGCAGCCTGCTTCTGCTCGCTCTGGGCTTCGATGATGCCCATGACATCGCTTTCCTTCATGATCAGCAGATCGTCGCCGTTGATCTTGATCTCAGTGCCGGACCATTTGCCAAACAGGATGCGATCGCCTGCCTTGACGTCGAGAGCCTGGACCTGGCCGGCCTCGTTGCGCGCGCCGGGACCCACGGCGATGACCTCGCCTTCCTGCGGCTTTTCCTTGGCGGTGTCGGGAATGATGATGCCGCCCCGGGTCTTCTCCTGAGTTTCGACGCGGCGGACGAGAATGCGATCGTGCAGCGGTCTAAACGACATGTTTTCCTCCATTGGACAAAAAAGATGACGCAATACCCTGGCCAGACCGGATGACCAGTCCGGGCGGGTGCAAAACCTCTATCGAGCGTTTTGCGCAAAATGATCTGGTTTTGCGATTTTTCGATTTCAAGAGGGCAAAGAGAAAAAATTAGCAATCCACGACAGGTGCTGCTAACCTACTGGAAGGGAACACAAAACTGGCTTCACTCGTTCACAAACCCGTTGAAAGCCGCAAATTCTTGCGGCAAATTTCAAAGGTCATGAAACGGAGATGAGCATGCAATTTTCATCCGACCTGCAACGTCAGCTCAATGGCTATGGTCTCACCACCGCCCATATCCTTTACCGCATTCCCGATTTCCAATCCCTGTTGCAGACCTATGTCTGGCAGGACTACGATCTGGCGCCAGATTTTCCCGAGATGCACAAGTTCCTGGACTTCTGGCAGGAGAGCCTCGATGGCCCACTGCATTCCGTCCGCTACAGCCATCAGCGCCTGATCGGGCCGAACGAATGGCGTCGTGTTGAAGGCGAGTTCAAGCTGAACTGAGGCTTGAATCCAGATTTTCCACTTCCTAGTTCACGTGATGATCGGGGCTTGATGAGCCCGGTCGCTTTCCCACGTCTGCATGGAGTGAGAGCACATGGAAGAGACCATCAATATCATCAGAAGCGCCAGCATCCCGGAGAGGGAAGAGATCATCGTCGATTTCGCCCGATGGCTTGAGACCGCTTCGCAGGAGGCTCAGGTCTATGGTGAAGGGCGGTTCGCTTTGATGTCTGCCAATATGGCGGAAGCGATCCGCATAAACGCCGATGAACTCGCACGCGACAATCCCGAAACGACCGAGCGGGTATTGCAACAGGCGTACGCAATGATCTCGCAGTTCAAGGCGGCGTACCCGCATCGCGTTCTCAGTCGGGCAGTCCATTAACCGGGCGTCCCAACTCGTCACCGGTGCGCACGATATGGGACGGCGCACCGAGGGGTTCTTTCTTGACTACACAAGGGAAGCGCATCCAGTCCTCGCGACGTGCATGAATATCGGAGGCGACAAGACAAGGGCGCTCCTGAGCTCGGCTCGCGGGCGGTAAAAATTTTTGTCTGAGCAGATCTCGAATCGGGAAATCAGCAAAACACAAATTGAATTCCACCGTCCGCTGAAATCAGGGCTGGCTTTGCCGGGAGCGCCGCTTTTGGCACTCCCGTACGCTCGTCGCTCCTAGGATATGGCTATGGCAACATCTTACGACTACGCACCTCTCTACCGCCCGAGCGTTGGCTGAGAGCGGGTCTTCGATCTCTCGAAGGCAGCCATCAGACCTGAGCCATACCCCCATCAACGGCTATTTCTGCACCGGTGGTAAAACTGCTCTCGTCGCTCGCCAGGAAGAGGGCAGCTGCCGCCACCTCATCAGGTCTACCCATACGTCCGAGTGGGATCATGCTAGACAGTGCGTCTCGAACTTCCTGTGAGGTCCTTGCCATCATCGCCGTATCGGTCGGTCCAGGGCTAACAACGTTGACGCGAATACCTTTGGGAGCAAGTTCGTTTGCCCATGTGCGAGTAAACGATCGGACTGCGGCTTTCGTCGCACCATAGACACCATATCCTCTTGTGCCGATATCGCTCGCAATAGAGCCAATCAGCACAATCGTACCGCCGGGCTGCATGATGTCGATGACACCCTGTACCGCAAATACAAGGGATCGGACGTTCAGGCCAAATGTCCGATCAAAATGATCTTCGGAAATCTCATCAAGGGGTGCGTATTCGGATAGGCCCGCGTTCACGACAAGCACGTCGATGCGGCCTTGTTCCAATCGGATCTGCTCAAAGACGCGCTGAAGATCGGCGTTGTTACTGGCATCCGCCTGGATCGCGTGGATGCTGCCCATGCCGGTTAAGTCTGGTTGGCTCTCCGCGCCCTTGCGGCTGGTCGCGTAGACCTGCGCTCCCTCGCTGGCGAACCTTTGAGACACGGCTCCGCCGATGCCGCCGACACCGCCGATAACGAGGGAGATCTTGTTTGCTAACCTGGTCATGTTAACTCCACCAACAATGTTGAAGTGAAGATATATTCTCTATACCTACGGTCAACTACGCACTATATGTAAAGCAGATATCGAGGAGTATACCCATGTCCGCAGTGAAAGAAGGTCCGCTCAGCAAAGCTTGCTCGTCTCATAGCCACAAAGCTGTCTCTGCCGAGGCGTTGCTGGACGTTGAGAAGGCGCGGCCCGTGCTTGAGCAGATCGCCAATAAGTGGTCGGTCCTGATCCTGACCGTCCTGTGTAAAAGGCCGTCACGCTTTAACGAGATCATGCGGCGCCTGGACGGGATCACGCACAAAGCGCTCGCCGACGCATTGAAGCGCCTGGAGCGCAATGGACTGGTTCGCCGTGAAGTGCTCACGACAACGACGCCTGTTGGCGTCGAATATACCATCACCTCGCTCGGCCGCTCCCTCCAGCAGCCGTTCGAGGCGCTCTACGCTTGGTCCATGACCTACGGTCCGGAGCTTGAGCGCGCGCAAGAAGAATACGATCGGGTTCGAGACTAGTTCGACTGGTATCGGCCGACATTCCCCTTTCTCGGCCAGGCCGCTCATCACACGGTCGCGTTTACGAGATGCTCTGATACGGTCGAGATGAACGCACGAAGACGCTGAAGACGTCGTAGGTCTCGGTGATATCCCATCAGATGTCTCGCGCCGACGGCGTCGTCGGCAGTTCCAGTCTGCGGATACCGGCGATCTGATTGCCGACTACGCGGGGCAGGACGGCGCTGCCGACGCCTTGCCTACACATGCGCCCCCGGACGTTGCGGTTATTTGATCGCAGGACTGGTCTCGCGTTGGGAAAACTCTCCATGAGCCAAGCGATATCGGGGAACTGCCCGGTCGACGTATCGTGAGTCATCAGCCGGAAACCAGTCCCGTCGCCATATTTGGGATCAGGCGACTCCTCGGCGATATGGACGCCGTATTCCAGCTGAAGAGCCGGCGCTGAACGACATCGGAGTTGAACGGAACGATGCGAAAAGCAACATCGGAAGCGCCTTGTTCCTCGCCTGGTGGAGGCAGGTCTTGATTGCAGACTGCTTCTACGGGCACCTCTTGGCCAAAGGCCATTCAGTCAAAGCTCTTTCGAGAGGAGGGCCCGCCCTCGATGCACTTGTCGCTAAAGGAGCAGAACCGTTCCTTGGCAGCTTCGACACCGGTGCTGGTGAGCTTGACACGTTCTTCGAAGACGCTGACGCTGCGTTCCTCATGGTCAAAACCATTTGGGGGTCGGAGGACTTCCATGGGCACTACCCTACGGTAGCGCTTCGGTTTTTCGACGCACTTCGGGATTCCCCGGTGAAATTGGCCGTGAGCCTGACCGGGATGGGATCCGAGGTCAGCGGAAATACCGGCCATTTCCAGGGCTTCCATATCCTGGATCAGATCCTCAACCGACTACGCGACATCAAATTGGTGCACCTGCAGGGTGGCTGGTTCATGCAGGACCTGGTCGGGTGGATCGACTCGATCGCGCAGCACGAGAGGATCGGCTGGTCACTTGGCCCCAACGTCAAGACCCCTTGGGTTGCCATTCAGGACATCGCGGATCTCGCGGCGAAGGAGTTCGACACGCCGACTGAGCAGCACCGATTGGCAAAGCAACTGGGCATCGATTACACGATGACCAAGATCGCTGCGATTATTGGCCAGGCACTCGGTAGAGAGGTAGACTATCGCTTCATCGATAGGAGCGATCGCGAGGTTGAGACGGTATTCCGGAAAAGGGTCGGAACCCTCGGACGGAGGGTCTACGATAACGACACCTTGGCGGCACTTAACGATCGCCGTGTAACGTTTCGTGATGATCGTACTGCGCTGCGTACGACAATGGAAGAATTCGTCAAACACACCCTCAGACCGCTGATCGAGAAGGCGCGGAAGGATGGCGTCAAACCCGAGACCTTCCTAACGGGGAGCTCACAGCTAGAGCCATCCTTGGCGTAGCCGATGAGGCAGATGCGGCGACCGCCTATGCCATTCAGCTTGATGTCGAAGTCCTCTTCTGGGGTGACCGGCGGTCAGGGCGGAAGCGTGACAGCCCACGCTTTGAAAAAGGGCCTGCGGGTACGCGCGCTGGTGCGCGACCAGAAGAGCGAGGCTGCACGCTCGCTCGCGGACTCCGGGATCGAGTTAGCCCCGAGGCGACTTCGGCGATGCAAGCACGCTTGCGGCTGCGATGGAAGGCGTGCGCGGTGTTTTCCCGATGCAGCAGGACAGGGCTCCCTTGCCAGAATTCCGGAACCTGCTTGATGCGGCGATTGCCGCGGGGGTTGAACAGTCGACCGGCGCCATGCCGCGAGAAGCCGAGACCACGGGCGGCATTCGAGCCCCGAACGATGAGGATCGGTTCCGCCATATCTAAGCGAATGATGGTCAGATCGCTCGCGTCTGCTTGTCGTGGTAGATCCCTATCGCAGTTAGCGTTTGGCCTCTATCGCTCGGCGAAGTGCCGCGTTCACGCGCACCCGCCAAACTGGCCCCCGGAGATAGTCTTGTCGAGTTGACTGGCATGGCGCGCGATCGGTCTGCCGACCTTGACGCCTGTTTCTTATGTTGTCTACGACAGCGAACTCAGATGAATGAAAAGGGAGCCATTCGCGCCCTCAATTTTCTTTAGTAGATCCGCGCTGACTTCGTCTCTTGTCACCGCTTTAAAATGACGCCACTTCTGTTTTGCGGCGTTCGGAGGCATTGCCTTTCCTTCACGCAAAAAAAGCGTCAAGTCGGGTTCGTCGTCCGATTTGTAGATGCAAATCCTCATCACCGCCCCCGTATTGCAGTGCAAAATATTGTGCGCCGCAATGTCAATGATGGCAAACAATATTTGCCGAATAAGCGAAAATCGTGACCGGTCAGAGTAGATACCATCGAGATCGCCGGGTGGATTCTGTGGTCTATACCGCGCCCACAGGGTGAACTTTGCGTTCTTATTCAGAGCAACCTCGCCCGCCAAGCGTCTTCAGGCTGATTCTTCCGAAAATGGCATAGGTGCAAGCCTTGATGGCGACGCCGCTTGCACCTTCTCCGCTGCTGTTCCGCAGGAACTCGGGATCAACAGCGCAGAGCTCGCGCTGCTCAGGCTCGACGCGCTTGCGGAAAACGAAGAGAACGTCGCATAGGGTATTTTCATTAAAGTTCAGCGGAGGAACTAGGATTGTTCCACACGGGTGTCGTTTGGCATTTAATTTGAGATTCTCATCAAAGACAGTCGCAAATGAAATGCAAATTTTCAGCCGATTGCCGTAGAAATTTCCAGGCGCTCTGTTTCGGGAGAATCGGGGCGCACGCCGACCGCCGAGGCTGCCATTGTTGGCGAGGCGTGCAACTTCCTGATCGAGCAGGCGATTGGCCCCGACATCCTAGCCTCCACCTGTAACTCGCTGGAGGAGCGGGCTATGTGCGTTCCTGTCAACTTGAGGCAGGTCTGCAGTGCGACGACAGGGCAGGTGGCGTCCGAGGTGAAACAAGGGGCCGACAATCTCGTCCGTGCGGCGATGCATCGTGTTCCGGCTGACGTCGGATTTCTCGCCGGCTTCCTCGTTCCCTCAAGATCAACGAGGAAATCGTCAAGCTGCATCCTTGACACTCCACCGGCCTGTCAAGAAACTTTCTTCGCCATACCCACCGAGCGCGGCGCGGTTTCAGTGAAGCCGAACTGTTGATAGAGCCGGTTTGCCGGCACGTCGGCGATCAGACTGACATAGGCGGTCTTTGGCAGCTTGCTCTCGATATGGCCCATCAGTGCTGCCATGATCATCTTGCCGAGCCCTCTTCCCCGGTGCTCGGGCATGATTGCGATGTCGGTCACCTGAAAGAAGCAGCCCCCGTCGCCGATGATTCGACCCATGCCGATGACCGCGCCGCCGCTCATCAGGCAGACGCCAAAGATCGAATTGGGCAGCCCCTTTTCGGCCGCCTCTTTCGAAAAAGGGCTAAGGCCGGAGGCCTCGCGCAGGCGCAGGTAATCGTCAACGCTCGGGAGGTGGGGTTCGATGCGGTAGTCGTCAAGCGGGGTTAAAAGGGTGCCTGCCAAGTGATGCCTTCCAAAAATTCTCACCGCCGGCTCGCGGCCTTGCCGGTTGATGACGCAAACAGTCGCGCAATGAAAACTGCCACGGAGTCAATGTCGAAGGGAATACAACCGAAACGACCGGCTGCCACCCGAAAATCGTATCATGCCGCACATGTAAATGTTTGTCGCTCCAATACACAGCGCTCTAACACCATCGTCGATTTGGGTTGCCTCCGATCCTGATACTACCCAAATATCCTCGCCGAAATGACAATTTACTCGCAGTTAAGGCTTGATGAACGTAGCGACAGGCTTGGTGGGACCGCGCGCTGGGCCGTAGGCGCCTGGGTCGAAAGAGGGTCTGCCCCTTCGCGCGATCCCAAATTGTAGACGTGGAAATCTGTCGATCGTTGCGGGAAATAGGCTTGCAACTCAAACAGATGCAAGCTCCTCATGCTCCGTCCCGACACGCCCCCGTCACGGTAATCACAATTCAACACCCGAATCCCGTGACAACGGCGTGACATCCACAGCCGTGATGCCGGTTGGTGGATCGCGCGAGGCACCATGTGTTGCATGTGATCCGGTAAAGACGAAAGCGCCACGTGATCCGGACGCCCAAATTCTTGGTGTACGATAAAGTTCCAAAACCGAAGAAGAAATTTGCGGAGGTGGACCGCGCAACGACCGCCAGGGCTTTGAAGGGATCCATCACAGTGACGGTTCGCCGCACGATCCGGATATCTAACCGCGTCTCCGGCGAAAAGTTCCGGCTTATTTCGTCGCGCTTTCCCAGTGTTTCTTCGATATCACGTGGATCGGTTGCAATCGGACCGACGCTGGCCGACGCGAGGACCTCGCGCTCTTGAACGCTTAAGCCCGGCGTTCGCCTCCTCAAGATCCCTGTGGATGTCACCTCGGCTTGCGCCGGTGGATAAGCCACTCGGCCCGAATTGTGTGCCTGAGGCGGTGGCGTCGCAGCTGAGGACTTGCAGACACCTACGACATAGTCTTTGCAGCCAGCATCGCGATGCCGGAGAAAAGCCGCCACAGCGCCAGCGGTATCCCGAAACAAGGAGGGTCGCGACGAAAAGCGATAGCCGAAGAGAACGATCATCCTGTAGACGTAGGAGGCCGGTGCAAAGTCGAGCAGCCAGACATGCTCCCCGAACCTTAAAAGGTCGCTCGTCTTCTCCACGCCGAACACCCGGCGCTTGATCAGGCTCGCCCAGTATTTGGTTGATCGAGGGGCAAGATTGGGTACGCCCTGGATTTCCAAGCATAGCATTTGACCGTTGGGGGCACCAATTGATGGGGAGAGGATAGGTCTGTTATGCGACCGTTCCGTACGATATTCTCGGCGGATGAAACTCAGCCAGACCATACGGTTTTGTACCTCCGCAGACGGCACCCGCATCGCCGTCGCGTCTTGTGGACAAGGCCAGGTGATCCTGCGGGCGGCGCATTGGCTCAGCCACGTCGACTATGATCTCGAGAGCCCGGTCTGGCGGCCCTGGCTCCGGGCGATGTCTGCCCGGAACCGGTTTGTACGCTACGACCCGCGCGGCTGCGGCCTGTCGGACCGGCATGTATCTGACCTTTCGCTCGACGCGTGGCACGCCGACCTTGATGCGGTGGCTGCTTCGATCGAGGACCCGCGCTTCGTTCTCCTCGGTCTTTCACAGGGCGGCGCACTCGCTATCGTGCATGCGCTGAGGTATCCAGAGCGTGTCTCGCATCTGGTTCTCCTAAACGCGTATGGCCAGGGTGCCAGGACGAGAGCTCAGACTGAGGCCGAGCGGCTGGAAGCCGAAACACTTGTCAATTTCGTTCGCATCGGCTGGGGACGAGACAATCCAGCCTTTTGTCAATTTTTCACCAACCTCTTCATCCCCGACGGCACGCCTGAACAGCATCGCTGGTGGGGTGATCTGGAGCGCCTGACCGCAACGCCTGAGGTTGCAGCGCAATTGCTTTGGCAAATGCAGGGGATTGATGTGCTGCAGCTTGCGACGATGCTTCGCGTACCGACATTGATCGCGCATAGCCGTGGCGACGTGCGCGTGCCGTTCGACCAGGGCTGCAAGCTTGCCGCTGCAATTCCAGGCGCCCGCTTCGTGCCGTTAGAAAGCAAGAACCACGTGCTCTTGCCAAATGAGCCCGCATGGAGCGTATTTCAGGCAGAACTCGCTGCTTTTCTCGGGCAGGACAGCCCCGTACGACCGCGCGCCATCAGTGAGGCGGATCTCACACCCGCCGAGGCGGCCCTTCTCGACCTCGTGGCGGAAGGTCTCGACAACCGGGCGATCGCAGAACGGCTCGGCAAGAGCGTCAAAACCGTACGAAATCAGCTATCGGTGATCTTCGGCAAACTCGGCGTGCATAGCCGCTCGCAGGCGATCGTCATCGCGCTTTCCAATTAGTCCCCGACAGCTAGCTGCTCTCTGTGCGGCGGACGGGACGTATGTCCCTCCAATCAGCGGGATTGTTCGCCGCTGCGGGACGATCGCCTCATGTTCCTGGAGGCGACTTGTTCCATCCTCGGCGTCACGGATGGCAAGACACCGTCCAAGGATGAGGAGGAATGCGAGATGTCGAAACTCAACGAAACAGCTCTCAATGAGCTGGTGGGCCGGGTCCTCGGCGATCTTGGCGGCGCAGTCAGCGTGCCGCTGGTGCGGATCGGAGATGCGCTCGGGCTATATGCGACCCTCAGGGAGATCGGCCCAGCGAAGGCCGACGAACTCGCCGAGGCTGCGGGCTGTGCGCCGCGCTATGTGCGCGAGTGGCTGGCAGCCCAGGCGGCTTCGGGGTATGTGCATTATGAGCAGGGGCGCTTCTCGCTGACGCCCGAGCAATCTCTCGTGTTTGCCGCACCGGACAGCCCGGTCAATCTGATCGGCGCGTTCGATACCGCCGCTGCGATGGCCGAGAACCAGCCGAAGGTACAGGCCGCCTTCAAGACCGGTAGGGGTGTGGCCTGGGGCGATCAGGCTGGCTGCATGTTCTGTGCCGTCGCGCGGCTCTTCCGCCCTGGTTACGTCAATGCGCTTGTGCAGGATTGGCTGCCGGCGCTCGACGGCGTCGTCGACAAACTGAAGAACGGGGTGAAGGTGGCCGACGTCGGATGCGGGCATGGTCTATCGACGATCTTGATGGCGCAGGCGTTCCCAGACTCGCGGTTTACGGGCTACGACTTCCATCCGGGCTCGATTGCCGCTGCGACTGCGCATGTCCAGGCGCACGGATTGACGAATGTTCATTTCGAAGTCGGCCGGGCGCAGGATTTCGAGGGTCGCGATTTCGATTTTATCACCTGCTTCGACTGCCTGCACGACATGGGCGATCCGAACGGCGCGGCGGCTCATATCCGACGTGCACTGAAGAACGGCGGCACTTGGATGGTCGTGGAGCCTATGGCCGGGGATACGCTGGAGGAGAATATCAACCCGGTGGGACGACTCTATTACTCCGCCTCGACGATGATCTGCGTTCCGACCTCGCTTGCTCAGGAGACAGGTCTTGCGCTTGGTGCGCAGGCAGGAGAGCAACGTTTGTCCGACGTGATCCGGTCGGGCGGTTTCACGCATGTTCGACGGGCGGCCCAGACGCCCCTCAACATGATTCTCGAGGCAACTTAATTTGGGGTCGCCGTCTACGGCCAGAAGGACGCGTAATCTCGGCGTTAAAGCGATCGACCGCAAAGTCCGGTGTTCCTTAGATTCCCTGCAGGGCGAAGCGAGGGCTGACCGCCTTCGAGGGTGCGGACGACCACGCCGTTTCGGACATTTTGTGTTCGCATGAAAAACTGCCTCGTCAGCGTGACGCTGGAGGTGTTTGGCTGCCAGGAGTTTTCACTTCGATGTCGCCGTCGCTCTTTGAAGCAAGGAATAGATTCGAGTGTCTTTTGGAACCTCGACGCAAAATTCCCACCAACTCTTCGCCACTGTCGTCTTCCCCGTGATCACGAATTGGAAGCTTTTGGTCGGGCTGGCGCTGGCCTGGAAGCCAGCGGCAGCTGTCGACCGCGTGTGGGTTTCATAAATGGACGTTATGTCTCGACGTTCGCCCTATCAAGCGCTTAGCTCGTTTGAGTAAGGCGTCGCCGGCTCCGATCGCTTCAAGACCGTGCACCTCGTCGCGTCAAGCGTTACGACCTTAACCGCGTTCGGTCAGCCACACCGCTGCGGAATTGTGCGGCAGCATCGGAGGTGACTATGGACTGGTAGTCCGGTAATCGGTATTACGAATGTCCCAGCATATCACCAAACCATCCCGTGGATTCTTCAAGGCTTTTTATATTGAAAAAAGTGCAACGCAATTTTGCGGTCGAGTACAAAACCGGCAGGCGAAAACTCGATTCCAGGTCAAACTCGATCTGGGGCAACATGGATCTAAAATCCGTTGCTCGCGATATTGAGAGAGAGGCAATCCCATATCTCTCAGGCATCTCTCAGAGTGGCAAATCCGACGGCGAGGTGTCTTTACCGGAGCGAGATCAGGCCGAGTCGTTGTTGACACCGCTTTCCGGGACGTCGACACCTATATCAATGACGCAGGAGATGGGCATGGCCGACGAGACTGATACGATCACAAATGCCGACGTACTGACCGTTGTCGAAACGTCCGATGCGCCGAAGAAACAGCGCAAACCCCGCGCCAAGAAAGCCGCGGCACTCGAAACGGCATCAACTGACGCAACGGCAGAGCCATCAGCTGCTCCGACCGGCGCCGTTGGCGAGAAAAGGAGAGGTCGTAAGGCAAAGGTAATCGAAGCTGCGTCCAGTACCAAACGTGGACGTGTGAGCCGTGCCGCAAAGGCTGTGCAGACAGCCTCGGCCGTGCCAATGACGGTGATCGACGAGATGGCGGATCTCTTGCAGTTGGAAGAGGAGAATCAACGATTGCGCAAGCTTCTGTCTGAAAAACTGCGCGCCGAAAATGCCGATCTGCGCAAACGGCTCAAACTCGATTGATCAATCGCCGAACGCCCGGCCACTTCCTGCAGGGTTTTCACCGCGCTGGCTTGAAGGTCTTCACGTTTCCGTCGATCACCTTGACGATGTTCGCAAGCTGGGCGTTCTTCCTGGCGAATGCCCATTCCGCCGAGGACATGCGGATCGTTGCCTTGGGGAAGGCCAGCTTCCCGTCCTTAACGAGGCCGCCCATGTGGTCGGGATGCGAATGGGTATCGGAATGTCGGTAACCTCTTCCGGCTTGGTGCCTGCCTGAGCGAGGGACTGCTGCAGCGCCCCGCCAACCCAAGTATCGATCAGGATCACGCGCTTTGGCGCTTTCATCAACAACGCGTCCACGCTCAGCGTGACGGTATCGGTGGGCGCACCTGCTGCCTTGAGTACTTCACCAGTTTCCTCTGGGGAGTGTCCCACACCGAAGACCTTGCCGTCGTTCGGCAGTACGAACTGGGCGTCGTGCTGCGGCGTCTCATCCTGATCGCCGCGCTATACGTCGTGCTATAATTCAAGGAGCTAGGGCAGGGGTTGGATACTGCCCACCAAGTTTCCAACTGTTCCCAGACGGGCAAGCTACGCCGTTGAAGCGCGTCATACCGTCGAGCGATTGCCGACTGGTTACAAAACCGCGACATCCGTCCGGTCCATCGTTACTGGCATCGATCTGTTCGATAACACCCGCGCTGCCTGTCGATGGGTTGGCCCAAGCGAGCGCAGTTGCGCCGACAGCACTGCGACCGACTTTATCTGCGATCACCGCTTGATCGGACAAGGGCGCCGGGTGCCGGATTGCTGACTGGGCGAGGGGCGTCTCAAGCGGCTCGATATGTGAGCATGCCGTCAAAGCCGCGATGCTCATGGCCGAGATGAAGTGCTTCGGATTCATCGCCCCGATAAAGCGTTTTGCTTTTGGTATTTCAAGTTACTAATAGTTCACATTCTGGCGAGGTTTCAGTGATTGCCTTTGCCGGAGAATGCTCCGGCAGCGCGGCAGCCGCTGCTTCTTGCGCAAACACTGACAAAGACTGGCCCTTTGGGGCATTGGCGAAACTCGATTTTTTGACAGAGCGACTTCAAGGACGACAGGTCCCCACTGATCCTTAGCTGCGCTAATGCCCATGCCGTGCAGTTTTTCGCGTTTCCGTCGATATCGATGAAGCACGCAGATCATCGCCCGGAGCGGTCGTGAGGGGCGCTGATGTGCCGCAGCACTCGCAACGGCGGCGCGTCCGCTTCAACACATACGATTTGACCCTTGGGTATTCTCAGAGGGCCGACTATGCCCTGAGGGTAGGGCAGGTAGGGCACGGTGAAGGAGTGCAGTCTGGGCAATGTCACTGTACGTCGGCCGGAATCGGATTCAGAGTGACTAAATCGGAAGTCTATTCCACTCGAAATCTGTTGACCACGAGGACCCTTTGGCCTATCGATCAAGTCATCGATATTTGCTTGCTGAGCTTTGGTTACCGCGCGATTGGCAACGCGCTTGAACGAACCCCTCTTTCAAAAATCGCTATCTTCCGCAGCGCTTTGACGTTGTGGTTCCTCTATTGCTACGAAAGGGTTCGTCATGACCACTGGCACAGTTAAATGGTTTAATTCCACCAAAGGCTTCGGCTTCATTCAGCCCGACAATGGCGGCGCCGATGCGTTCGTTCATATCTCTGCTGTCGAGCGCGCCGGAATGCGCGAACTCGTGGAAGGGCAAAAGATCGGCTTCGATCTTGAGCGTGACAACAAGTCGGGCAAAATGTCGGCCTGCAATCTGCAGTCGGCTTGATTAAACACTGCTTCCCTTTGACCACGGATGCACTGGCACTGGTTGAAGCAACTTATCGAAACGAGGCCAGGCAATTTGCCTGGCTTTTTGTTTATCGCCTTCCAGCGAGCCCATCCGGATCGGAACTCCCATGACAGAGACATACAGCAAATCCCGCCAGCGGGCGGAGGTTGCCTTTGGCGACGTGCAAAAGCAGTTCTTCGCCAAGGATAAAGCAGTCGAAGAACTCGACGCCTTTGTTCTTGCACGGGAGGCGAAGACATTGCGGCTTCGCGAGGCGCGCCTTTCGAAAGAACTTCAGGACCGAGCGTCAGCAACGTCCGCGCTTCTTGCAAAACGCGCCAGAGCGCGCTGATCCCTAGCAACACAATCCAGGACGAAAATTTGAAAAACGCACGAAACAAAGAGCTATCAGATCGGCGCGCCGCAGCGGCGGATGCCAGGACAGCTCTTCTCAATGCCTATCGCGCTGCAAGGGCTGCAGCCGAGCCTCTGCGAGCGACAAGAGAGGCTGAGCGCCTCGCTGCCGCTTCCGCCAGGGAACAAAGGCGCCAGGAGCGCGACCGGCTCAAGCTCGCAGAGCAGGAACGGCGGAATGCGGAAGCCAGCGAGCAACAAGCCGCCGCGGACGCGGTAGCTCAAGGCGCAAACGAAGCCCGCGTCGCAGCCGAGAACGCCCGGATAGCGCGGGTGATCGAGGACGAGGCGGCGCGAAAGGCTGAACGCGACCGTCGTTATGCCAACCGTAAAGCGAGACAAGCTTAGCCTTCCGCTCGATGATCCGAGCTGCCGACGCCGTCTCATCGCGACTCGCTGAAGGTTCTCACTCACACCACAGGAGCCTCCGATGGCACCCGATACGAAGGAACTTCAGGCGATCAACACTGCCTGGCAGATCGCGATCCAGGAGATCTTGCGCATGGTCATCCGCGACATGTATCATGCCGGCGGGGAAGCCGCGTTCAAGACGCATATTAAGCGGATCGAAGAAGCAGCTGTCGACAGCATCTATACGGATCTAAGGCTTCGCGGAACCGATGAATGGACTGAGGTTCTGGTCAAGGAACGGGCGAGCAATTTCGTCACCACCCTGCTGACGTCATTTACCTACGACCGTGCGTGACCCCGCTTGGTGCCCACGGCCCAAGTTGGCACAGGTTTCGCGTGGCCTTGTCCTCGAGGGTGGTCGCCGGCGATCTCATGAACTCTGAACAAGCCTATCGAGTCCCAGACAAGCCGATGCTAGGCCACTTCACGACGATGAGGCGGGGGCTGGGACTGGTCAGCGCCGGGGCTACCTACAGCAGCCAGGACATCGTTGGCGTCGTCAATCCGGGTTCGCCCGATCGGGAGGCGAGCGACTGGTACCAATACTATTTCCATACCGATCGGGGCCGCAAGGGCCTTGACCAGCGAACCGGTCGATAATTTCAGCCACGAGATCGTCGAGTTGTTGGAAAAGTCGCTCGGAGTTTTCAGAATGTTTGGACGGCCTCTCAAATTGCGGTTTCGACGAGCGCGATATTGGCGAACACATCGCTTATCCCGCGCACCCCGATCGCGAAGTCTTCGCTCTCTGTGTCGAGTTCCTGCATGAGTTTGAACGGCTTCGCCATCGCTGCAAGGTGGCCGCGAAGTCCCCTGCGTCAAAATCCTGTCCTTCGGACATGGCGTTCCGCTCCTTAAATGCAAACACGTGCTCTCACCGATAACGGCCTCGGCGTCATCCAGTTCAATGAGGCGCGTGGTCCTCGTATGCTCCCGGCCAAAGGCAAATTTCTCGACGCCAGCGGCTGTCGGCCTTTCACGAGCCATGAGGTAGGCCGATGATGCATGGCCATGTGCAGGAGCTTTGGCGGCGTAGTTCTAGATCCCCGTTGAAGCGTCGTCGCCTTCCCAGAGTGATGGCGTGGAGCAGCAATTGAGATTTGCAGAGGGCATCGGCATCCAGTGGTTCAATTCTGCCTCGGCAGTGCCCGGGCTTGGATGTCTTGATCTGATTGACGGCAAGCCATCAGGTGCCATCTTGATGGCAGCCGATTGTTGGCTTATATCTGGCTAAAAGGAGAACTACCACAAATGGCCGCACCACAACTCTCTGTCCGAAGCTCAAAGGCAAGGGATCTGGCTCACAGGTTAGCGCGCCGTGAAAATCGTTCGATTGCCGAAGTGGTTGAACGCGCGCTTGAAGCCTACGAGACCCGCGAGGCGGGGCGCGAGCCTGCTTCTAGTTTCTATTTGCGTGTAAACGCGCAAGCTGCCACAGACATTGATCTGGATGCCGTCATCCGTGAAAACCGTCATCCTCATCGAGGCATCGAGGTTTGATATTTCTCGACACCAACGTCGTCTCCGAAACTTTAAGGAAGGCTCCAGGCGAAGCTGTCATGGCTTGGCTGGTTCGGTTCGATGCGGAACTGGCGCTGCCAACTGTGACAATCGCCGAGATCGCTTTCGGTATCCAGAAGATTAGGCCCGACCAGCGGGCCGATCGTCTGGAGCAGGGTCTGGCGGAGTGGCGTCGTCGGTTTGCCGATCGGATCTTTGGGCTGACGGAAGAAGCCGCCCTCGCTTATGGGGAAATCATGGCGGAGGCGATTCGTCGAGGGCGCGCAATGTCAGCACCTGATGGAATGATCGCTGCAGTCGCGCGAGTGAATGGCGGGCGCCTGGCCACACGCAATCTCAAGGATTTCGAAACGACGGGTCTCGATCTCCTGTGCCCGTGGGACTTCTGACCGTTCCTATTCCAGTCTCTGGTTGCCCGTCACGTCCGCATAGACCGCCGCCAGCCACGGTCTCGCCCGCGACGCCGAATCGCTGATCGAGCTTCTGGCCCAGTTCAAGCTATCTGGTCCGCGTCAGACTTCTGTCGTGCGCCCCATCCAGAGCCGGGACATACCAGTGGCCTCGCCAGCGTGCCCTTAGCCGCAAGGTCGCACCCGCCGTCACCGGGTATGCCGCGGTGGCCTACGATGCTTTGCCTCGACGTTGGTCAGCTGTCATGCGCGCTGCGGGTATAGGGATTATAAGCATAGTAGGAATGGATATGGTGCAGAACATGCTGCTGGCTCGGGCGGGACAGCGTCGGTGCTGTTTGGAATACCAACAGCGTAGGCTTTTAACTTTCAGGTCTCGGCACGGGAATCTGGACCAATGCTTTTGGGTACCGGTCCATGTTCTCGCTATGCGCTACGCTGTGCGATTTTGGGGAGAATCGCTCGCTTTTCCTTGGGGGTCTTGTCATGTGGCTGACTTCAGTTCTCGCCCCTGGGCTGAATCCGGAAGTCCGAGGCTAAAACGTGAATCGCTGCCTTAGCGGTGCGTCGTTTGCCCAACCGCGAGCTAGGCAGTCCTTTTCACTGACTCCATCTGCGCTTTAAAATGCGCAATTCCTAAACTAGTGTCGTTCAGGCCGGCGAGCACGGGCAAAATGATCGGTTGTTGCAATTTTGAGCTTAGAGAGTTCGATGGTGTCGGGCCGTCCTATTCCAGTGTCTGGGGCAAATCGAGAAATCGACAGAATGCGTTGGCGAACTGCATTGGATTCGGCGTCTTGTATGGCAGATGTCGGACATAGCCAGGGTGCGCGGCGGCAACCAAGGTGAGGCGCGTCTCATCCTGATCGCTGCGTTATAGCCAGCATCTTCCATTGCTTGTGGATGGCTCCATTAGAGAGGCCGCATAAACGGCCTCCCCATCGCTTCCTGTTGTCTTAGGGTGAAACGCGGCCACCACCGGTTGGCGTCTTGATCATCCACGGCTGAACCGCAGGCTGCTTCATCAAGATACCCTTCTTATTCCCGAATGCCCGAACGGCATCGCGTGCTACCTCAAGCGGCTTATGTCCATCATGGGCCATGTAGCAGGTCTTGATGGTCGCCTCATGGACGAAATCTCGGGCGTTCTCCGGCCAGTTTTCGAGAAAATCGATGGCGTCCGCCAGAGACAATATCTCTCGAATCAGGCCTTCCCGTTCCTTCAGATAGACGGGACGATTAAAGTTGGCGTTCATTGCTACCTCACTGAAAACATTGGTGATCAACAAGGACGACGCCGGAAGCCGGCGCCGCTCAAAATTTACTTTCCCGGTTTTTTCGTTTCAATACATCCTCCATTAAAATTTGTCAGATGCCGAATCCATTCTGGAGGAAATTCGCAGTGGCGGGTCAGCCGGCCCAGCGAGCGACGATCTTGGCCGAGACGTTGAGCACTCGGTGCCGTCGGTAGTGGCGGGATGGCGATTAGGGGGCACCTTCGCCGACGCCATCCGTCGTGGGCACGCTGTGGTCTCTGGTTGGTAATCGCTGCCCGCCATCGTCGGCACGTCCCGTGTCGGCCATCAAATCTTCGATGAATGGCACGCTGCGCCGGCCGAAAACAAGCCACCGGCCCTTCGTCCGCGCGGTCCCTGTCATTGTCACCGAGCGCGACGGTTGAAGACCCGGGTAACCGCGTTATCGGGGATGGTGGGTGCCCCGAAACACGGATGCCCCCCGCCGACTATCGCTCGAGACACGTAAACCGGAAGCCGTTGCTATTCTCTCGTTATCTGTGTCTGCCAAACTCCATCATTTGTCCTCCCCATCTAGGCAAGGGATGCGCGGCGGCCGCCAGGTGGCCGGCGCCGCCGCGCGTTCGTTTCGATCAGCTCTTGATGGCGATGCGCCTGACCTGCGACTGCGCCTTCTCGGTCTTCGGCAAGGTGACGGTCAACACGCCGTTCCTGAAGGTGGCGTCGACCTGATCTTCGTCGAGCTCGACACCGAGCGGAATGCGACGCTCGAAGCGGCCGTAGTAGCGTTCGGAGAACTGCCGATCCTTGTCCTCGCTCTCGGAGCGCTTTTCGCCCTTTAGCGTCAACACGCCCTCATTGAGCAGGACCTCGATATCCTTCTCTTCTAGGCCGGGGACTTCGGCCGTCACCTTGATCTCCTTGTCGGTGTTGGAGATTTCGACGCTTGGCCACCCACCTCCGAAGACGGAGGTGTTGCCAAAAGATGGCAGGCCGGAACCAAAGCCGCGGAAGACGTCATCGAATAGACGGTTCACCTCGCGATGAAGCGACAGGAAGGGATCACGGTCGTCATCGCGTAAGAGACTTGGCATCTGGGCGCCATTATTGCGGCCCCAGGGGATCAGATCACGAACACTCATGTTTCTTCTCCTTTCTGTGGGTTCGTTGGCAAAACTTTTCTGCTGCGAAGGCTTAAGCCGCCTGCTGCTTGCCCTCGATCTGCTGGGCCGCGACCTTCGGCATTGTCTGGCCGGTTCGGATCTCGATCTGACGCGGCTTCATCTCTTGAGGGATTTCGCGCTTGAGATCGATGGTCAGCAGACCGTTGACTAAACCCGCACTCACGACCCTCACATGGTCGGCGAGTTCAAAGCGACGTTGGAACGAGCCGCTACCGATGCCGCGATGCAGATATTGGAGATCATCGGCACTTGCCTTCTGTCCCGAGACGATGAGCATGTTCTGCTCTTGGGTCATCGTCAGTTCGTCCTGCAAGAAGCCGGCCGCTGCCATGACAATGCGGTAATCATTCTCGCCAGCTTTGACGATATCGTAAGGTGGCCAACTATCGCTCGTCTCGGCGCGGCTTGCAGCCTCAAGCGCTTCGAACATACGGTCAAAGCCTATGCTTGACCGGAATAGGGGTGAGAAATCGAGGTTTGTCCTCATAGCCATATCCTCCTTATAAGCAACATGGATATAAGGAGACGCCAAGAGCGACCGGCGCCTCCTGGACCTGTGTCAATCCCGTTTAGGAATCGACTAATATTGATATAATTCAGTGTATTAGAATTTCAAGGGAAGTGGAATTTTCCGGTGTAAAGATTGAATCTTTCCGAAGCGTCACCTATCTCAGCCGAGTTAGAGAGAGGAGAAAGTGGCCATGACAATGATTTCAGGCGACGTCATCGCCATCCTTGGGCCTGCCGACGAAACTCTGGTGGCTGAAGTCATCGCGACAGGTGCGACCCAGGCCGAACTCGCCGAAGCATTCGCGTGGGCCAACAACGACGAAGCATTGTTTGGCGAAGGTCGCCGTCTGCCGACAGGCAGGATTGCCGCGCTAATCGATCTGCTCTCCGCCGACGAGGAAGAGCAGGACAAATGACGTTGCCGGGGCTTGGCCGCCCAACCGGTCATGCGGTCGTGAGCCCGCGGATATCGCCCTTTCGATCACGTCCACCACGACATTGCGACCGGAGCGTCGAATGGCAATGTCGGCCGAACCACTGCCTATCAGCAGGTGCCGCTCCGTGACCTCGTCGAGGAAGCTCCAAAGGCGCGGCTCGTTCAAGCTGATCTGCCAGGCGTCCGGTTCGAACTCGAGACCGAAGCATAACTGCAATAACGACAAAGGCGCAGCCAATGCCTGCGGCGAGCAGGCGACCGGATAGAAGGTCGGTCTCTGCGCGCGTATGCGCGGCAGGATTTCCCCGCCGGCGATCAGCTAATACCGGGAGGTCACGGCCCGTTTGCACGAATGGCAAATTGCAGTCTTAAGGCGGACTTGAATTCGAAAAATCGGCGTCCCAAATCTGTTCTTCGCAACAGCCTTTCTGAGGTCGTCATGCGAAAAACCGAGGAACAAGGATCACTACTTCCACGACTCCACACCCTAAGCGCGATTGCCGGAGCGGTATTGTGCTGCTGCCCCTTCGTACTGGATTATGGCACAACATCAATCGGTTTCGCACACGCGCTCATTTCGGGCATGGTACTGGTCATCATGGCATCAATCGCTGCCACAGATATTTGGCCGACGATAGAGCGCGCCTGTCTCGGCCTTGGTGCCTGGATCACGGCCGCGCCCTGGATAGTTAACTTCGACCATCTCTCAGATCCGTTGATCTCGCATATAGTGGTGGGTATCGTTGCGATGTCCGTGTCGTTGATATGCCTCTTGGGACGCAGTGCGCGTGGTGTCGCCACTCACCGACTGGACCGGCGCTAAACAGGCATGCCAGTGACGCCGCTGGTGCTGCCACCAATCACGAGCGTTCTCCTGTTCCACCTTAATGGGTTGGCTGTCTCTACCGGTCGCCATGACCCTGTCTCGGCCAGCAATGCGATGTACAAAACCTTGCGGCCCTGGCGGAGGATCCTCCGACCAATCTTTCCCCCCAAGGACCGACAGTCAGAGACCGAAGAGCCAGCAACCGTGGCGCAACTGCGGCACGACGCTGCAGCCTTTCTCGCTGCGATCGTCGAATCCTCGGACGATCCATCGAGATCTTGATTCTCGCGATTCCGAAAAGGTCCCGTTGCGTGCGAATTCTTCCTTTATTGGCAGGCGCGTATTCAAGTGACGCCCGACGCGACCTCCAGGCCCCCGGTTTCTACTTCGCCAGTTTCGCTTCGAGCCAGGTGATCGCCTTCAAGGTCGGGCGCTGCAAAAACTTGCTGTCCTGTGCAAGGATGATCAAACCCAACGGCACCATCCAGAAACCAAGGATGGGGAGAAACCCGACGAACCCGAAGAGAACAAACAAGATGCCGGCTCCCAGGCGGAGCCATCGCAGCTCAGGCTTTCTCAGCCATCTGATAAAACGACCCAAAGGCCGTGGAATTTTGTCGGCGTATTTCTCGACGATCGCGTCGAGCTTTTGGGCATCCGTCTTGTCGGTTGTGTCGCTCACCGCCCCAGGTCGGTTGGACAAGCTGGATGTTTCCTGCGAGTGCTGCTTGCCATGATGGCCGAAATTCCGAACACGGTCCGACAGGCTCACCTGCCGACCCTTGTTCATCGTGTCCGAAATCCCCCTCAGGGAGGGAAGGGCAGACAGCCTCTCGATCGACACCGAAAGTTTCGGTTGCCAGTTGGGGTAACTACTGCTCGTACCCGGGACATTGGTTGGTCGCTTTTCGTCGGTCAGGTCGGCGAGACGAACAGCCGCCAGGATGCTCGGCGTCTCGGCGATAAACCGATGCGCCCGGATGGTCATGTCGTCCAGGGCGGATGCCGACGGGGTCTCGGTTAAGATATCGGAGTTCGAATTGCCAATCGCTTGGATCAGCTGCCGGCGTTCCGCGTGGCGCTCATTCTCATGCTGTCGCGTCAGTTCCGGCGAAACAATACCGTGTTCGGCACGTAAGGCGATATCGGCGCCGCGCCACCAGCCCGTAAGCGTCTGATGGTCATGCGTCGATATGCAGGCGAGGGCGAGAGCCGGGTAGTCGACTGCTGCCTTGAAGCCTGCATCATCACGTTCATAGGAGAGAATTCGATAGGACAGGATGTTTGCCGCCGCCAGATCGTGCTGAAGTCCCTGAGGGAGCAATCCCTGATCCTCACCGATGACAAGGCAGCGATGCTGGGCGGATGTTTCTGCCAGGATCCGGATCAGGTCGTCCTGCGGATAACTGACATAAGCGCCGTCGGCCGGCGTTCCATCGACAGGGACCAGGAAAAGCCGGCGCAGGGCCGCGGCATGGTCGATCCTGATGGCGCCGGCATAATGCATTGCCGCTTTGACCATCCGCTGGAACGGCGGGGCCTCACCAGAAGCGATCCGCGAAGGCTGAAACGCTGCAAGATGCCAGTCCTGACCGTCCGGCGCGAACGGATCAGGCGGGCTGCCGATGGTCACGTCCGTAAGATAGACCTCGCGGTCGCTCCATGTTGCTGAACCGTCCAGAGCCTCGCCGACAGCGAGATCGAGATAAAGTCCAATCCGCAAGCCAGATGTTCGAGCATGCGCGGCGGCTTGCGAAAGCTGGCGATGCGTGACCCATTGAAGCCAGAGATGAAAGCGGATGTCATCCTCATTCTCGGCGGCGAATGAACCGACCGCCAGCGCATTCGGATCCTGAAACTCCTTTGGCCAGGAGTGCCAGCCTGCCGAAAAGCCGCTTTGCGTCATCTGCGCCGACAGAGCCTCAAAAAGCGCGTGACGTCGAAGCGTGACGTCGCCATTTCGGACGAACGCTTCAAATTCCGCCACCGTGAAATCAGCCGCATCAGCGCTTTTCCAACGCGCCCATATCGTTCGCAACGCGGAAAGCTTGGCCGATGCCACGGCCTCATATGCGACGAGATCGGTGTCGCGCAAAGCGGCGATCGCCGTTAGGTGGTCGGCATCCGATTGGAAGCCGGGCAGCTTTTCCACCGCAATATAAAGTGGGTTGAGGAAGAGCCGGCTGGACGGTTCATAGGGACTGCATCGTCTTGCGTCAGCAAGAAATGGAGCGTGCAGCGGGTTTAATCCGACAAAGTCACCGCCCAGCGAAGCGACCAGATCAATTATGACCCGCAGGTCCTCAAAATCACCAATCCCCCAGTTTCGCTGAGATCGCAGTTCATAGAGTTGAAGACTTACGCCCCAAACCCGTTCGCTCGACAAGAAATTGGGAATGAAGCATCTAGTCGCCGTTTGAAGGACGTGTCGCTTGATGTTCCGGTCATCGGGGCCGGGAGCTTGACTGCCGGGCTGCACATTCAAGGCGTGCAGAAGCTTTCGCTTGGTGTCATCAGAAATTTCCACCGTCTGTCCGTTGGGCGTTGGACGCTTCAGATCAATACCGTGCTCAAGCGCCAGTTGATCGAGCGCGCTTCCGTTCAGGCCGGATAGGGGCGTGTCAGACATGCTTCGTTCCTGCACCATGGCGCCCACTTTCTCACAAAGCATCGGCGCGAAGACGCTGACGCTACCGCCGTGAACCGGCAGGCTTGCCTTGCCGTGACGACAAGCCTGGTGGGACCGCACGACTGCCCAGAGGGTGGCCTAGGCTAAAAGGGGCGTTAGCCCCCTCCGCGCGATCCCAATCTGTAGACGTGGAAATCTATCACTTGTTCCGCGCGATGGGCCTCGCAGCTCAATACAGATGCGAACCCCTGACGCTGGGTCCCCCCACACACATATCTCGTCACGGCAATCAAAACTCGAAGCCAGAGCCTCATAGCAACGGCAAGATATCCACAGCCGCGACGTCCTTTGCTGATCGCGCCCTTTTTCCGGTGGCTTAGAGAGAAATCGTGGCAGTGTTAATTCCGGCGAGGCCCCTGCCTGTTGGAGATGAGGCTACGTAAGGAAACCGGATGGAATACGATCGGTGTTAGTCGAGCTTCAACACGGATTTGCATGGGATCTAGCACAGGACGCGAGCATCTTCAGATGTAATGACGGAGGATTGGGCGTCAACAACCTCACCAGCCGGCAACTTTTCCGCCAGGATCTCTCTCGCCGCTGAATTGCTTCCCTCTTCCGCCTTTCAAGTGAGATCGCATTCGCCGGCCTGACGATCGGCGGCATTGTTTCCTAAAAGCGGTGATGGGGCGTTCGGCGCGATCCGCCATTGGCTGAAATCAACTTGAGGCCACCCAATAATTGTTTCCAGATCCACAAGTGGATCTTCGTGCCTTGCCACCGCCTTATGATTGAATTAATTAAGACTCTGCACGCATTAAGGAGTAGGATCCTCTTGTCGGCCCGGTGGTACAACGGTAGTGGCCGCTTGGGAGACCTGGGTGCTCTTGCCGCAACATTAGGTGCCGGCGATGTCTCTACTCCATTTGCTTTCGTTGCAGGACGAAGAAATCGATCAGATTACAACAGTGGTTCAGAAATGGTCTTCCGCCCATCGGACGCCCGTTGACAGTCAACGTGGACGCCGGGCGATGTGTGAGGCGGTGAGCATGGTCCTTCTTGCCAAGCAATCGCATGAACTTCTCTATGCAGAGCTTAGCCGCCACATGGACAAGCCCGTTATAGAGTTCGAAACGAACGCGCCAGCAACGCCAGCTTCAGCTCCTTGATGCACTTCGCATAGCTCGGAATGTTTGTCCTGTCGGCGGACAGAAAGAGCGCTACACCTCCGATGCCGCCGCGCTCGCGCAGGCTGGCGTGCGGCATGAAAAGTTGATTATGGATGTTCTGTGGTTCGTAAATGTCGGGATAGAAAGCGGATCTCTCGATTGCTGTTAGATCGATCAAGGTATTCCCACGGACGACATCGCCTGCCCTTACTTTTTCATAGGCGCTCCAGCGTCGTGAAAAACGGCTGCTGCTCGACATTTTGCTTAACCATCACGCCACGCCGAACGTTTCCCATAAGATCATTATGCCCAACACAACGGTGGGCGTCATTGATAGTAGGCGATGAGGGCTTGCTAGCTTTGCTCCGCCAATCGGCTGTCTCAATGATGTAGCCCGCTATTGGCCCCGGCGTCACCAGGTAGGTGATCGGCAGATGCGCGAGCTATTGAAGGGCCGACGCCACCGCAAATGATGCCCGCAACTGCAGCATGTTCTTTCAATAACGCAGCATCCTAATGTTGAAAGTCCAAAGCAAGAACAAATAAGCACTGAGCCGGCACGACCTCATCTGGAGCTGCGGAGACACGAGATCCGACAGTTCCGCACAGTCGAAGGCGCTGAAAACGATGAGCAGCACTAATGTAATGGCCTGCGGATCTCAGTTCTTTCCATTGTCGACCAGCTAGTCCGCAGGCTCTCCCAACCCTTCCGAATGTGACACGGGTGGATAATCTTGCTGAACAATTTTGCGAATCACCAAAGCCAGAGCCTTGTCGATATCGGGTCCATCAAGAAGGAAGGGGTCCTCGGAAATCACATGGAGCGCGCGCGGCAATCCGAGCCGCCTGGGCGTCAGTTGCCGCAAAGTGGGCGGCCACTTCGATCAGGAACGATCGTTCTGACTGATAACATTTGTCGAGCACCTCACACCCTCCCAGATCGGTCGAACACGGTCGGGTCGAGAACGGCGCCCAGACCGACGCCGATCCCCATACCTCGAACCATCGTTCGTTATGGTTCTTGGCCGCCTTCGCGTACGGTGGGTACCTTCGGGTCGGTTTCAACTTCGCCAGGAGTGAAAAAAGTCAAATACGCTACAGCAAGAATGACCGCGATGACGAATATCGTCAGCACGAACTTGATCATCCCTCCGCTGGCTTTTTGTTCTGTTTCGGTCATGCCGAGTACAACATGGATTAGGCGTCGAAGTTCCCCCGCCGGGCATACTTCGCGATTGCCAAGGGGTGATCCTTGCAGCCGAAGCAAAGTATTTCATCGCAATTCCCGATCCGCGCTCTATTTCTTCCTTCAGAAGGAGCATTAACGTGGAAAAACTCAGAGAATTTGCTTCAAGCACGAATGGCGATCAGTGGTTTCTTGGCTTCGACACTGCCACCGACAGAGAAGTAGTCGTTCACCGCGGCAATCCATCGTCAGGTGGCCATGAAACGACAATCCCTGTGAATTCATTTTTGAATCAGCGGCCGTTTGGTCCGGAGCATCAGGCTTTGGACTCGTTGCTTGCAGATCGAAGAGCATCCGAGAGCGAAGAAACCCCCGCCAAGCTGGTCTAGCCGTTGGGAAGAATGCCATCGGAAGCCCCGACTTCTCTGGTGGGAGAGACCGTATGCGTAAGCAGCGGCCTTTTGCTTGTCAGGAAGCCTTCCTCGACTTTTCACCGGTCCACGCGGAAAGCAGCAATCCGCACGATGGAAGGAATGCGCCTATTCTCCTTCGGCTCCCAGGCCCTTTGGGCCCGTGAGTTGGCGTAAATCTTCACCGAGAGATCTGATCGCATCCATTGTCACAGCCAGCGCCGACATGATCATTGCTACGTCATGGTCCTTGCCCGCCTGCGACAGCTCGTAGGATCTGGTCTGTAGCTGGTGGCTGACTGAGGTGAGCTGTGCAAAAGTTTCTTCGGTCATGGCAATCCTCCGAAGGTTTAAAGCCCCTGTGGAGGTTTTCGTTCCCAACATTCAAAGGCATCTGCTGGGCCGTGGCGAAGAAGAGCCCACTGGCGCAGAAAGGACCGATTGAAACAGTCTTGATTGTGCGTCGTGGATGGCCGCCGAAAGCCGCCCGCTCAGATCGTACCATGTCGACCAAAGCACCGTGGGATGAGGCGTAACACTCCATCAAGGCAGCCATCACCGGCTTCAGGTGTTCTTGCGCTCTTCTCTTTCCAAACCTTCACGACTGTTCTATCGACCTGAGCGTCACAAGGTAGGTTCTCCTCCGGGATGTTCCGCCGAGAGTGAAGATTTGGCAGGTTCCAGGCGACGCGCGCAGCAGTATCCATAGCTCATGGGCACCATCTTGCATTGCGTTAGTCCACGGGGGAGGCGTCGATTTCAAGATCGGGCTCGGCGCGCCTGGATCAGAGAGGATATGACCGCCGCGACGACATCATCGATATCGCCCGATCGCTGTTGCGACCGGGCAGGTGATGAGTCAAGCGGCCGACCATGAATCGCGAGGATAGCGACGGTGGCAAGCTCGGCCTCAAAGCGGAACATGATGGCGCGGGGCAGTCGGTCCCGCTTGCGCCAACGCGCAAGCTCCTGCGGCTGCCCTTCCTCGCGCCCTCGTGTGACGCGAATTCCCGCTTTCCCGCACTTCTGGTGCGGGCCGCTTTGCTGAAAGCTCCGATACGCTTCATTGTTTTCGAACCGGGGTAGATCAGATGATATTTGCCTCTTACAATCTGGGGGTGCAAGGTGATTAAGGTGACTTGAGGGTCCTTCTCTGTTCGTATGCATCATGCCATCGAGCCCAACGGCAACGGCCTCGTAATTTGCGCAGGGCACATTTTGGCAGCCACCCCTCGATCAGTGCAGGATTGCGCCAGAACAGGGTGGACGTCTATTCAAGAAGGTTGTGCAACGTAAGAAGAATTTCGGACCAAGGTCCGTGTTGTAAGCGCTCTGGTTGTGCTATCTGACTCTTGGTAGAAAAACAAAAGGCACTGGTCGCCGATATCAAACGTGCGCGGACGACGCTTACCGACTCGCGTTCGCGGACAGGTTTTGACTCCTCGAGAGCATACAAAGACGCACGAGTGGAGTTCGAGCCAGGCTCGTGACCATCGGCAGTGTGACGGCACCGGAAAACACATTCACCGTCCATTGATTTCAGCGCGCTTGGCTCTACAACTTGGAACACAGGCACCTATTTGGTCGCAGAGCATAGATCGGATGGAACATTCCAAGGCGGCGAAGAAGTTGAACCAGCACCAAGCCAACGAAGAGCAGCGGTATCGGCTTCTTGTCGAAGCGATCACCGACTACGCGATCTACATGCTTGACCCGGAAGGCATGATCACGAGTTGGAATCCCGGTGCAGAGCGCCTCAAGGGATATAGCGAAAAGGAGATCGTCGGCCGCCACTTCTCGACCTTCTACACCGAGGACGATCGAGCCGATGGCTTGCCAGCACGGGCTCTTCAAATTGCGCAACTGGAGGGGCGTTTCGAGCGCGAGGGCTGGCGCCTTCGAAAGGACGGCACGCGCTTCTGGGCGAACGTCATCATCGATCCGATCCGCGACGCCCAAGGTAGTCTCATCGGCTTTGCGAAAATCACACGCGACATCAGCGAAAAAAGGGCCGCCCAGGAGGCAATCTTCCAGGCCCAGAAGATGGAGGCTGTCGGTCAGCTCACCGGTGGGCTGGCGCATGACTTCAACAACCTCCTGATGGCAATTCTGGGCAGCCTGGAAATCGCCCATAAGCGCGCTGTACGCAAGGACGTCATCGACCTCATCGAAAATGCCATCCAGGGCGCTCAGCGAGGAGCGGCCCTTACGCAGCGCCTGCTGGCATTTTCGCGCAGGCAGGAACTTCAGCTTCGTCCCGTCAATGTCGCCGAGCTGGTCGACGGCATGGTCGAAATGATGCAGCGCACGATCGGGCCCGGCATTGTGATCGAGACTGACCTTTCGGCGGATCTTCCGGAGGCAAGAACCGACGCCAACCAGCTTGAGAGCGCACTTCTCAATCTTGTCGTAAATGCGCGTGACGCAATGGCCGGCCAAGGACGGATAGCTATCACCGCGCGAACGGAGGCGGTGTCCGAGAGCCAAGATCCTGAGCTTGCCGCGGGTAGCTATGTCTGTCTGGCAGTTCGGGATCAGGGTGAAGGTATGGACCCACAGACCCTGGCCAGCGCGATTACACCGTTCTTCACGACCAAAGGCGTCGGGAAGGGGACTGGGCTCGGATTGCCGATGGTCCACGGCCTGATGGCGCAGTCGGGCGGCAAGCTGTTTCTCCGATCGAAGCAAGGCGCCGGAACTACAGCGGAGCTCTGGATTCCCATTTCAGATGAAACCGATGCCGAAACTGTCCCCGCGCCGGAAGTCCCATCATCAGAATCGGACGAGCTCAACCCGATGACGGTGCTGGTCGTCGACGATGACGGGTTGGTCCTAATGAACACCGTTCTATTGCTTGAAGACCTCGGCATGGAGACGATGCAGGCTTCGTCCGGCGAGGAGGCGCTTTCCGTCCTCGAGGCAGGCCCGCTTCCCGACGTCGTCATTAGCGACCATGCGATGCCACAGATGACGGGTGCACGCCTCTATCAAGAAATTCGCCGCCGCTTTCCCGCGCTTCCCGTCGTTCTGGCTACCGGCTACGCGGAGTTGCCGAGCGGTGCCGAGGATGTTTCCGGAGCGATCCGGCTATCAAAACCTTTTAGTCAGGATCAGTTGTCGCGAGCCTTGGCGGAAGCCGACAGAAAACGAGAAAGCCGGACCTAAGACTTTCAAAGCAAGCACTATCGGTTGAGACGGTGGCTTTCAGGCAATCCCCGACAAGTCCTACCGAACGCCGAAGCGCCGAACCTGCCGATAAAGCCGAGAGCCGAATTTGCGGGTGGAACTGGAGAGTGGACGATAGATGTCGGACCTGATCAACGCCAATGCAATTTGGTATTCCGTATCGTCAACCATATTTTAGCTGACCGCAACTTTGCATTGTCGACGGATAGCATGGAGGCGTGGCACGACCATGAGCCTGGCAAACGCTGCAGCGGCCAGATCCGCAAACGCCTAGATAGGCCGGCTCCGCCGCCTTTCCCCTCCAGCAAGAGCTCGTGCACGTCCTGGATCGCCCTTTCGTAGAACCGAATCCCGACGTCTGTTGGCGACACGGTGCGTCGAGCGTACGAGCAGCCGCACCTGCAGACGGTCCGCCAGTTGGCCGGCGGACATGAGGCCGATGCGTCCTGGTGTCATTGATGTTTTGACAAACGCAAATATAACTGAAACGACCTCATGAGCGAGGAGGCACGGTCCAACTGGGTCCGCGCTATTTGGTTTCGAAAGAAGAGATATGCCGAAACAGAAGAAGTCTGCCGTTGTTAGCACAGGCATTACGGGTCTGGACGAAATCCTGCGTGGCGGGCTTCCGGCGTCCAATCTCTACATGATTCAAGGCGCACCTGGCTCTGGCAAGACAACGGCTGCCCTCCAGTTTTTACGGGCGGGCGTTGAGGCTGGTGAGAGCTGCATCTATGTGACCCTCTCGCAGACAGCTGCCGAACTCGAGGCGATCGCTGCGTCGCATGGTTGGACGCTCGACGGCATTCGAGTGGAAGAATTGACAACCTCAGGCAGCATTAACGAAGCGGATGAACAGAGCATTTTCTTGACCTCCGACTTGCGGCTTGACGAAACACGCAAGGCAATCGAGGCGGCCATTGATAAGCATAAGCCCCGTCGACTCGTCTACGATTCCCTTCTCGAAATCCGACTGATCACCGGCGACTCTCCACGGTTTCGTCGTGAATTGATCGCCTTCAAAGCTTTCCTGGCCAAGCGAAACGTGGTCGCGCTGTTACTCGACACGCAGACGCCTGGGTTCGATCGCAACGGCGAGGAGGTGGAAGGGTTGGCGCACGGCGTCATTCGATTTGACAAAGCGCTCGAAGAATACGGTGGTGTGCGCCGTCGCATCGAAGTATCCAAGCTGCGTGGCGTTCCGGTCGCTGACGGATACCATGATATGGCCATTCGGCAGGGAGAGGGCGTTGTGGTGTTTCCCCGGATCATGCCGAGCACGGGATTGGAAAACACCAAGCCGCAACTGATCAAGTCCGGCGTCGCGGCTCTCGACGACATGTTTGGCGGGGGCCAGGAGGCCGGCACCACGACGCTTGTTATCGGCCAGTCCGGCACCGGCAAGTCGACAATGTCATCTCTTTATGCCACCGCCGCGCTTGAACGCGGCGAGAGTGTCGCGCTGTTCCTGTTCGAAGAGCGCTTGGAAACCTTCTTCCGTCGTTCCGAAGGCCTGGGTATGGAGCTGCGGCAGTTTCACAAGGACGGAAAGCTAATCCTGCGGGACTTCAACCCGAACGAAATCTCACCCGGCGAATTCGGCCGAATCGTCCAGGATGCGGTCACTGAGAACAAGGTCCGTGTCGTTGTCATCGATAGCCTAACCGGGTATCTAAACTCTCTGCCGCATCGGGAAAAAGCAGTGCGCGACATCCAGTCGCTTCTGAAATTCCTGGCTCGGTCCGGCGTGCTGACGATGTTGATTGTCGCTCAGCATGGCTTGCTCGGTCAAAACGTCGGTATTGACGTCGATGTCAGCTTTCTGGGCGACACCGTTCTGCTTTTGCGGATCATTGAGCACGAAGTACGGCTGCGCCGAAGCATCACGGTCGTAAAAAAACGGCATGGCCCGCATGACCTCAACGTTCAGGAGTTACTGATCGAGAGCGGAAGCGTCAGCGTCGTCGCCTATAATCCGCTTCCTGATCCGAAATGAGCGGACATCCGTGCGAAAGTGAAATTGATTGGGTGCTCGTTCTCGCCCCTTTCCGCAAGGACGCCGATTATATTGCTGCCTTGCTTCGGGAGCAAAGGGTCGAGGTGGTGGCGTTACGCGGAAGCGAAGATGTCGCCCATCACCTCGCTATGTCGCCGGGCGTTATCGTCATCGCCCACGAAGCGCTGAACCCACAGATCGTGGCAAGCATCAGTGAACATCTCGCGGGGCAGCCCGACTGGTCAGAAGTTCCCATCCTGGTACTGCTTGAACGAGCCGCATCCATCGCCAAAATTCGCACTCAGCTTGAGCGCGCATGGTCCGGTTCGCGGCTATTGTTTCATACCCGACCGATCGCTCAGCTGGAACTTGTCAACAGCATTCAGTCAAACCTGCTCGTCCGTTTGCGTCAGCGTCAGGTGCGCGATGCCATCGATCGCGAAAGAGAGCTGCGTCTCGAGCTCAATCATCGGATCAAGAACATCTTGGCAAGCGTCAGCTCCATCTTCCAGATGACGCAAAGAGGCGCGACCACCCTTGAGGGGCTTTCCTCGGAATTCAAGGGACGCCTTCAGGCATTGTCGGATGTGCACAGCGCGGTCTTCGAGGCAGGCGGGGAGGACGTCTTCCTCTCCTCTGTCGTCGAGCTGACGGTCGCGCCATACAACACCCGAACGAAGCGTCGGATCAACGTTCGAGGGCCCGAGATCGCGGTGGGGCGGGACGCGGCGACGACAATTGCTCTTTGTCTGCATGAGCTCATTACCAATGCTGTCAAATACGGAGCCCTCTCCAACGGGGAGGGGTCAGTAGACATCGTGTGGGACGTTTGCGAAACGGACGAGCCAGTGTTTACACTGGATTGGGCGGAAAGCGACGGCCCCGAAGTGTCAGTGCCAAGCCGGCAAGGCTATGGCACGCGATATGTTCGCTCAGCACTCGGGTCATTGTGCGGGTCGACGCCGGAGATCAGTTTCGCCCCTGAAGGTTTCAGATGCCATGTTTCCGGTCCACTGCGCCGGCTGGCCACATGGTAGCCCGCTGTGCCGTATGTCCGGGAACGCTAGCGTCATAAACATGCAAATTTAACGTCTCCTTGTGGATCGTTCGTGTTCCGAGCGCGTTTACGGACTCTATGCCTCTAGTAAAACTGAGCACAGCACCGTCGGAGTTTCGCATGGACTACAACGGGATCACTGTTCTGGTCGTGGAGGACGAAACACTTATTCGCATGAACATAGCATTGTCGCTCGAACAAGAGGGTTTTCGCGTATACGAAGCCGAAAATGCCGATCAAGCGATCGCCATCCTGGAGGCCCACGCGGAGATAGGGCTGATGTTTACGGACATCGATATGCCGGGAAGTATGGACGGGTTGAAGCTTGCGACGGCCGTTCGCAACAGATGGCCGCCGATCAAGATCATCGTGACTTCAGGTCACCCGGAGATGAGCGACAGGGTTCTTCCGGTAGAAGGAAGGTTTTTTGGAAAGCCATACAATCCTTCAATCGTCATGACGGCGATGAGAGAGATGGTGGCGTCGTCTTAAAAGCTCGAGTCCAAGACTCCGCCTCGCTTGCAGACAGCATCCTCGTCGCACGTCTTTCCCGGTGACCCTCAGCGGACTGCTCTTCGCGTCGACGGCGCAAACGGCGATCGGACTTACGGCAGGATCGGCGGTATATGATAGACGACGCAGTCGTATTTATTGTTCTGGCGGTGTTCTCGCATCTCGCCGCCATAGGCCTCTGCAATCCGCCTGCTGGCCAGATTTTCCTCGGCCACCGGATACTCGAAATACCGGACCGGATGCATCCTGCTCACCCACCTCGCCACGGCGCCGATCAGCTCGTGACCAAACCTTCTTCCATGCACGTCGCGGCGTAACCAGATTCCAAGCTCGGGTGTCCCGGATTGAAGGGCGTGTACGCCGAGAATGCCAAGGCACCGACCATCGTCGCGACCGCGGGGGACGAGCGTAAGCTCCGATCCTTCGTCCATAGCAGGTAGCCAGTTTTCCCACACTTCGGCAAAAGCCTCCTCGGTCGGAGGCGGTTCCCAGGCCGTAAACTGCGTGATCTCAGGAGAGATACAGGCAAATACCTCGCCTGCGTCCTCGGGTGCGAAGGGGCGGATGATCGTGCGTTCCGTCGGTATTTCGATGTCCCGCATTTGCTTTGTCCAGCGCGCTCGTAAGTTCTCTACCGGGCTGAATGCTACCTTAACCCGGTTAGCGCCGGTAGCAATTCGCAAAGATTCCCTTGGGTTGGCGCGCGATGCCCCCTTTGACGATGATCGCTTTGAGTCAGCGTCATTCCGCAAGCGCTGGCCTGGCCGCGCCTTGATCACAATGCGTTAGAAAGTTCGGAGGGTTACCGCCATAACGGGACGCCGCTTCGCGCCAGAAGCGGTGGAATTTTTTCCGATTTCTTTAGTTGCGCTCGATAGGGTTTGCGAGATCAATTCCTTCGAGGTCTCATGGATTTCGGCGACTTCAAGACATATTCGTTCGCCGCGGCACCGGTAATCCTCTTCAGCGCACCGTTGACATACTGGCAACTTGCGAAAGACAAGTTCAGAGCCGCACAAACGTGGCTGATGATCAAGGTCCTGCTCATAGATGCGGCAATGACAGCATTCGGCGGATGCTCCTGGGGCGACGTATGCACTACCAGCGACTCTGTGAAGGGACTTGCCGCCATGATCGGACTAGCGGGGTTGTTCCTTTTTTTCCTGTTGGTCCCCGTGCTTGGTGGTGGACTTCTGGGACAGGGGCTGGGTTGGGCAATTTGGCGGCTCACGAAGCAATTCCGATCTTGATGTCTTGGAAGGTAGCTTTTGGGCGGGTAGGAGCCTTTTGGGCCCATATCATCCTGAGGGATAGTTCCATATGGCAGAAGGCCCTCAATCTGGTTCTGCTCATGGTCGTTGATGATAGCTGTGAGCGTGGCGGTCAGGTTCAATGTGCCTTTGGCCCCATGCCCCGGCCCCCTTTGACTTGCAAGCCGGCGCCTGCGGGTGCAAAATCACGCTTGGAGCGAAAAAGGGACGTCGCAGAAGCGTCCTGGAATCTGGCGTTACGGCGCCTGGTCCCCCGAACTCGATGAAGCTGCCGCATGTCGCGGCGGCCCGCGAGAAAGGGTGACCAGAATGTCCTCGCAATCCGTTTCCCGTTTCATTGTCGTTCATGAAGACGACGTCGGCGTCAGCCATGGCGCCAATACCGCATTCCTCGAGTTCACTCGCCTGGGGCTCTGCACTGCCGGCTCGGTGATGGTGCCGTGCCCGTGGTTTGCGGAAATCGCTGCCATCGCCCGCGACAATCCGGAGCTCGATCTCGGCGTGCACCTGACCCTCAACTCGGACATGAAGCCCTATCGCTGGCGTCCATTGACCGGTGTATCGGATAATGGCCTCACCGATGCGGACGGCTATTTCTGGGCCGAAGTGCCCGACGTGCGCCGCAACGCCGATCCGGCGGCGGTGGAGCGCGAGCTGCGCGCCCAGATCGACACCGCGCTTGCTGCGGGCATCGATGTGACCCACCTCGATTGCCATATGGGTACGGCGATGATGCCCGAGTTCGTTGCCGTCTACGAGCGGCTGGGGGCCGACTACCGCCTGCCGATCCTCATGATGAAAGACTACATGACGTTCTCCGTCATGGACTATGTCGGTCCCGTGACGACGACGGAATTCGACGCAGCATCGTGTCGGGCGCGGCGGCGCGGGAATCCGATTGTCGACTTGCAGCTAGAAACGCCCTGGGCGTGGCCGCAGGGTATCGAGGCGGCCTACCGCGACCTGTTCTCGCGCGTGCCCGAAGGCGTGAGCTGGCTTGCCCTGCATTTCAATGCACCCGGCGAGATCGAGCGCATGGCGAGCGATGCGGCCTTCCGGACAGGAGAATATGAGTTCTTCCGCAGCGGACGGGCCGCAGAGCTGATGGCCGAATACGGCATCGAGCCGGTGGGCGTGCGGGATTGGCGGGACCGGATGCGCGGATAGGAGACGTCCAGGCGTCCCGAGCCCACTTAGCGCCAAAGCAATGTGCCGGGTCGGCCCAAGGCGCGAAGGCGGCGGCGCAGACCGCGAAATCGCGCTGCCCGGACCGGTCCCAGTCGGTCCGCCTTGGGCCTGAGCGTTTCTGAACTGATTTATCCGCATACTTCTACAGCGACCGGAGCGCCTCTGACATCGCCGTGCGACCGACGTCGCGGTCGACGGGCACGTGCCGTGCGGGGCACTAATCCCGGACCCCTGTCGTCACCGTATCGATTGAATCTTCCGGCAGCGACAGATGTCCCTCCCGAGATTGGCACTTGTTGGTGAAGGTCGGGCTCCGGCTTTCTGCTCGGAGCAGGGAAAATTATAAAACGCATTCGTCGCCGCGCCAGTTATTTGGCCGACTGTCAGCACGCCAAGCTTGATTTCCCGCCTCTTTCTCACCGGCGGAGAACATGCGCGATCCGCAGTCAGGGCAGGACGACGCTCGCATATCTCGCCGTATTGTCCTTTGCGCTGCTAGGGGTTTGCCGGCCAGACCGCGAGGTAGGTGAACGCAGATGGAGCTCAAGACGCTAGACAAGAACAGTCGCCACCCGGGGCACGTGATCGCGGTTGAATCGTCGCGCTTCGTATAGCGACCACTTGTCGAGCATCGCGGACCACGCGTTACGGAGACGATCTTGCCGTATCGAACGAGCTGCGTGATTTCATGTTCGGCGTGCTCAGTTGCGGGTTGGCTTCACCTCGACGGTAAAGATGCGAAACTGTCCAGCCGATTGCTTTTTTTTGGCTTGTGCGTCGATCTTTTTGCAGGCATCCCCGAACGGATCGCGCATCGGCACCAATGGCGACGCACCAAGGAGGAGAAGCGCTTTCAAGTGTTTCCAGCCGCCTTCCTCGCCCAGCACCGGCGCATAGGACGTCATCGTGGTGCGTTCCTCGCCATAGAGGCGCTTGTATTCCGCAAAATTGGAGAAGTTCTCGTGATTGTTCTCCAGGAGATGGAAAGTCTCGGCCGCGGCACCTTCGGCAAGGATGACTTCATGCGTGTCGAGCAGAACGGCATAGTACTCGATCGACACGTCGTCGGCCGGAGTGACCGGCGCAATGGTCGTGCCGTTCACGAGATCCTTCACGCGGATCAGAACGCCGTTCAGATACAGCGCATGGTTCGGCGATAGGTAGAGATCGGAATGGGGTGTGCTTCTATCCAGCGCATGGCGACAAACCCGGATCGGCACGACGCCTTCATGCCAGCGTGCGCCGCTCTTCTTGAAGACCTGGCGGCCGACCCATTTGATTGGACGGGCGCTCCCATCCGGAAGGGCAACGCGATCGCCGATGCGCAGATCCTCGACGGGCTTTTCACCGCAATCCGTGAGGATCGCCGTCCCACGCAGGAAGCACTGCGGGCCGCCGCCACCGCCTCCGCCAGAGCCTCCGTGCCCACCAGAGCCTCCGTGCCCACCAGAGCCGCCGTGTCCGCCAGAGCCTCCATGTCCACCGGAGCCGCCCCGCCCCCAAAGCCGCCCCAACGCATTCGCGGGAGAGGTGGAAATTGCCGTCGCCAGTGCCGCAACGCCGGCAAGCCGGGCACCGGCGGCAGCGGCAACACCTAGAAAATGTCTGCGCGCGGCATTGCGTGGCAGATTTCTTTCTTTAAGGCATGTCATCTTGACGCTCCTCTGATTTGGCTTGGTGCCTACCAAGTGTCGTCGAAGCCCACGACCGTGGGTTTCCTTTCGACTTCGCCGAATAGACAGTCGTTTAGAATAATATTTTGAGGAGAACCGGCGTGGGACCAAGGTCTTACCCAGGGGCTATCAAAAAGTTCAGTGGCGCTTATCTCTATTGTTTGACTTGTTTTTCTGGGCCTCGGGCGATCTATTTCGAGCGTACTGACAGGCATGAGCCTGTCCCGTCCGGCGAGTTGCGCAGGTGGTGATCTTTCTCCTGACGGCGGATAATCGATGAGCTTTGAAGGACGCTAGACGTTCACGCCAACGGACTGAGTGCGCTTCATCACCGAAGATTGACGGCTACTGGCCCAATCGGGCATTGTCGATGGTAGCTTGCGGCCCCGAGCGGCTAACCGCTCGAATGGCCCCCCCATCGGCCACCAAGCTTGTATAGCGCACCTAACAGAAGCCATTGAGCTTTAGGATTTTATGAGCGTCAATCGTCGCACGAAGCGCCTCCTCTGACGCGCGGTCTCCATTGTTTGCGTCGGGATGGTGCATCTTGAGCTTCTGCTTGTAACGGCTTCTAATTTCATCCGGCGTAGCGTCCGGTGAGAGACCGAGCGTTTCGAATGCTTTTGTTTCTAGCACCTTAAGCTTGCGGGATTGAATGGCCGCTTTTGCCGCTCTGCCATGCGACGCGTTTTTTCGGGCATTGATCGTCTTCGCGGTCCCGGAGCGAATGGAGGAGGGGAGGGGCGTTTCAGAAGCGTGATTGACTCTAACGCCCAGGGTAGGGCGGCTGCCACTTGCCGCCTCGCGCTGATAGCGCGCCGTGACAGGGTTCGACAGTTTCGTCACGTAATTGTAGCCTTCGCTATACTCTTTCGCGTGGCTACGGCAAAACAGCAGGTAGAGCCCCTCAGCATCCGCTCCCACGGGCGCGCGATGCGTGCCGTGTTTGTCGCATCCGTCCCATTGACATTTTGGGCCACTTGTTTCGCGATGGTCGGCCGGTTTCTTTCGCGTCGGTCTCAGGCCGACAAATATCTTTGAATCAGACGTCATGGCGCCTTATACGACCCTGCTGCCGGACACGACAAGACGGCTCACCACCCAAGATACCGGGCCCGCTATATCAGCGCACTTCCCTCAACAGCCTGCGCTCGGGCGTACGCCGCGGATACACTCCAACCTTGCCCCCTTCGGCGGGCTTTTTAGGTGACTTGCTCGACGCGAGCCGAATTCGCAAAGCACATCGTGAATGCGCTGGATGAAGTATTATTTGAAGCTGTTTTGGAAGTATTTAAACGGTCAATCCCTGTCCAGCGTCATGAATACGCCCCCACAGCCAATAGAGCTGCGCCGAGCGCGATAATGGCTAGGCCTGGCCAGTTTTTGGATATTCCGAGGTACCTGAGACCCTGGCGCCGTGGCTCTAGCGTGTTGCCGCCTTGCGGCGTTCGATGCGGATCACTGGGTCTTCGACCAAGTGCCGACGAAAAGAGAATAAGAAGTCCGCCGATTATGAGAGCGGCACCGATCAGAATTGCCCACATGGATGGCCTCCGCTGGCGTCTGGAATGTGGGTTAAACCAAATTCGAACTTGATCGTTCCGCCCTAGATCTGCTGGTGGGTCGATCTAGCGGGCACCAGAACGGCGCCTTGGTGCATTATCGAAACTGCGTAAGTTGGGCTGCCATGATCGCAAGTTTTTCATTTCCGTGTTCGTGTGCGATTTTCTGCAAAGCCTCGCTCTTGACGACTGGTATCCTGGGCGAGTTGGTAATGCCGACCATTGCAGTCAGTCCATGGCGCCGCCCGCATGTGCCCGCCGGTGATCGGCTAAAGCAAGGGACTGGGACACCCGCTCTCTTCGCATCGGTTCAACTCCGCCGCTATCTCAAGGGCGTCGATTTCTTGGAGGCCTACTAAATCTTTTCCATTCGTGGCAGCGGGCAACCCGGTCATCGTGTCCAATATTCGCCATGTCCCTTCGGGTTCCTGTCCAACGGCATAGCGGCTTGTTCCGTCGGAGCGGCCAGCTCGTGGGGGCACGCTAGAATACATCTGCGGACCCCGCTGCTATGACCATCGGCACCGCGATTGCGGGCGCGATCAACCATAATCTCGCCCTTACCCGCGAATTGATAGAAGCGGCCGAAACGCCGCCTTGGTCGGACGCGGTCTTCCTGCAGTCGGCATCTATGGACCTGTCCATGTCACTTCCTCCTTGAAATCCGAAGACGCCGCTAGCCGCTCTTCGAAACGTCGCCTAGTTCTTCCTTGACGTGATCAACGCGGTTGTTTTCGCACGCGCGCCCATTTTGTGAGCACGCGTGACTTCACCAACGCTTATGCGGTGCCTCCAAGCACTCAACGGCCGCGCGGGAAGCTTTGATCCTGCTTCAGGCCATCCATTTCCTGGGATTGCCTCATCTCGCGATCGGCCCCGATGTCGCTGTCGGAGACGTCGCGCTGGTGTTCGGTTGGAAGGACGTCGTCCCGAAGGTCGTCGGGTAATTCGCTTGCGAGATCGTAGGACCGGATCCGGGGCGATGTCGCGCGGCTGGTCCGGCGGTAGGATCCAACGCCCGGATTTGCTGCCGGGTCCACGGCGAAGGCGTCGTCCCGGGAGGCGTCAGCCTGCTGCTCGCGTTCAGCGTCGCCGATGGAGCGCTGCTGGTTTCCCGAATCCGGGAAAGATACGTTCGCCTGTCGGGCGGTCCAGCCATCCGCCTTCCAGAGATCCGCGCGCTCGTCCATGTCAATCGCACCGTGATCGTCCAGAATGTCGTGGGCGGTGTCGTAGGTTGCGTCGTCGACGGATACCGACACCAGGAAGCCGCCGCGGCGCAGCCCCTCGGCGTAGACATCGCGATCATCGTCCGGCAAAAACCAGTCCGCAAGCGCACCGAAGAAACCGCTTCGATCAGCGCTGCCGACATTGGCTTTATCACCATCGGCTTCGTATCCCGGCATAAGCCGGGCATCAGTGACGCCAGCTTCCTTCAGGCGCTCGACAGCCGACTCCGCGTCGGCGCGAGAATCGAAAAAAGCCGTGAGATTGCTTTTCACAGCGCCGCTCGAAAAGGCGGGAGCGCTTTCGTTGTAAATGCCTGCCATTGTTTCCTCCATCCGTGGGTCTGCTCAGCGAACGGCCATGACGGATCAATGTTCCGCAGCCACGAATAAAGTCCTTGGGGCAGTGGCGGGACCGAACTCTGGATCCCGGTAGCTGGCGGGGATTTCCGCAATCGGAGATCGACTATTTCGTGAAGACGGAAACCGGCAACCTTTCTCGCAGTAAGGGAGCCTAACCCGGAGCCTCTCAGGCATCGACTTGTAGCGTCTAAACGCCTCGGCCCACACCCAACGGCGGCAATGGCGGGAAGCATCTTCGTATCATGGTCAGCGTCGCTGCCCTTCGCGATGCGAAGACGTACCGGACTTTCCTGAGACGGTCGGGAAGCTGTTCATACGAGGCATACCCTGTTAGCTGCGGAGCATGTCTGCTTCCATCACAACTTCGGGTCCGATCTGTTCGGACCCCTTCTTGTGAGCCGACGTCCGCTGACAATATATACTGAACGGCTGTCAGGCGCTGCGAGCCTGGTCTGAATGCCGGCCTTCCGCGAACTCCTCGATAACCTTCGCGCAGAAGGCCGGGAGATCGCCTGGCTTGCGGCTGGTGACCAGCCCCTTATCGGTAACAACTTCCCGATCCGCCCATATGCCGCCTGCATTCTCGATGTCCCTGCGGATCGAGGCATACGAGGTGACCTTCCGACCCTTCAGGACGTCGGCCTCGACCAACAGCCATGGACCATGGCAGATCACCCCCACGGGCTTTGCCTGCTCGAAGAACGAGGCCACGAAGGACACGATTTCCGGATTCGCTCTGAGCTTGTCGGCTCCAACGGTTCCGCCGGGAATGACGAGGCCGTCGAAGTCAGTTGCGGACACGTCCTTTACAGCTTTGTTGACAATATAGGTGCTGCCTGGATCGAGATCGCTATTGTTTGTCTTCGCTTCGCCAGCCTCGATGCCGATGACGGTAACGGTTGCACCCGCAGCCTCCACAGCCTCCTTGGGCTGCTTGAATTCCGGGTCCTCGGTTCCGCGCGGTGCGATCAGGATGGCGATCTTCTTGCCTTCAAGGGTCATCGGGTCTTCCTTTTACGTTAGTTGCCAGGAGAAATTACATTTTCAAAACCTCCTGGCGAAGTTGAAGTTCCGAGGCTGCGGCAAGGAACAAGCAAGAGAAGTTGGAAACGGCCGCGCTGGCCTCCCGCGACAGCGTCGCCCGGCGGATTTGCAACATTGCTTTCGTTAGCGGAATGAGTTTCCTTATCCTCATGAGCAGCGTTCCTTCATTCGTTTCTGAACTTGTGCGCGCGGCAAATGCGGTGGAGCTTCTGACCAGTCGCGAAATCGAAGGCCTGCTCTTCCGGGCAATCGCCACCATCCGCGATCTGAGGGGTATCACCGGGATACCGGTCGTCGGCACGGGGCACGATGCGGTCATAGGGTTGACCTCACTGGCATCGTCTGCCGGCAAAGCGTCACACCATGAGATCCGGGAAGGCCTGCTCGCCGCAGCGGATATGGTCCGAACCCTTTGGATCGTGGTCGACAGCGGAACGGAAATCAGTCTGACGTTTTCGGATGGCAAACCGGATGCGACGAGTTCGGGAGTGAAATGAGAATACGGACTGCATCCCCTGACGACGCACGACGCCGCGCGGATGAGCCAGATGCTTCAAAAGCTCATTGCGGCGCAAAGAGATCCGCTAGGGCGGACGTCGAGTTCGTCCAGCACCATTATATGGGCCATCCATCAGGTGTGCGCTGTTCACTGGCAGAAGATGCCGACAGGAAATCTACCTGCCATTCAGTCGGTGATCCGTGCGAGCGAAGGGAGTGCCTGCGGCACCCCGATCGGCTGGGGCATCATGCGGCACGCATGTCTCCCCGAATGCGGCCAGGACCGGTGTTGGTCGTCACCTGTCCGAGATTACGCGACAGGCGGCGATCGAGGCAGGCCTGACGAAATCGAGTCTTTCAAAGGCGTTTCTGGCTTTAATGATGTCCGACTTGCGTGGAGCGCGCGCGAACGCACGTGACAAGAGCGTATCGAAATGTCGTATCGTTAGCCACCTTGGGCCAACGGCTCGACATCGTCATGGCGATCATCTCCTCGACGGTCTCCCCAAGGCCATTTGTTTCTGATCGGGGAAGGCGATCCCGTTGGAATGTTTTTCCGGCCACGATGCGATACTCCGCGATTCGAGTCGCCACTCAATTGTCCCGCTGCTCTATCCCTATCCGAAACAGCCGTTCGCAAGGTGTTTTGCAGACTGGCGTGAGCGTCCGCTAACAGACCAAGCCTCTGGCGAAGGGAACGACTTCTCTCGTCGCTCATTGCCACCCCGAGATCGTGGCCGTGTCAATCGGACGTGACGGAGATGGCGAACACGGGGATTTTTCCGATTTCTTCCTGTGGCCAACGAAGTGGCAGTCGAGCGCCCCACCCGTCCGGCGCGATCTCGACCCCGGGAAGTGTCCACTACACGTCACTGCCATGCTCGCGGGGTTCGGTTCGCATCGAGGTGCACAAGGTCGAGGGATTTCGAAACGCGTGGGTGGGTAATTGAGATGGACGATCGGATACCGAAAGAACGACAGTCAAGTTCGCAGCGGGCGCGGATAGAGGCGCGGGAGCAGACGACGCGAGTTGCCATGCAGATGCTCGAGGAGGAACGACGGCTGCGCGCACTGAAAACCGAGAGGCTTCGTCAGGCGAGACTTGAGGCGCAGATGAAGGGAAATTCTCCCAGCTAAAGCGAACCGAGACGGATTCATCCGTCGAAGGCACGAGACGAACCGCCAAATCCCGCGAGCGACGAAAGTCCGTTGCCGGGCGAACCGGGGACGCGGTTCGCCCACAGCTCCTGAGTGACGCACCTTCTCCAGGCCGTCTTCGGGAAGCGACCTTCGAGGTCCGCCGGCCGCTTCCCGGCTCCGATCGTTCCGCCGCCTAGCGCTCAAGGAGTTCGACACGATACGCCGCATCGGGAGATCGCGATATCGGGTGAATGAAACTCGGAGGACGAGTTGCAGTATGGCCGCACAAGAACGTTCGTGCGATCGGGTAAAAGCCGAGATACTGCGGACGGTTAGGTTGTGGGCGGGCTGTGGATATCCTGTGTGGAAAGATTGATCATTTGAACCGGTGTTCCACTTCCGTTCATGCCGCGCCTGTCTCGCCGCCCCGACTCGGTCGACATTTGCATCAACCACTCGCCGGCCTCCGCCGCAAACGTCGCCGGGATGGTTCGGGCGCTCCCCGATAGGTCGGGGGCCCTTTTTCTTTTCGAACCTTACGTTCCGAAGGCGGAGCGCATCGACCACGAGCGCGAAGGCCAGGACACGCCGTCGTCGCAGTGGCGACCGGGCGCGCAAGGTCTCACGCAGCCGGGCATTCAACGTGTCCGCAAGCAATTTCTTATAGTCCTCCTCCTCGGACGAATTGAGAAACAAGGAGAAGAATGACGCGGCGAGACGACCCAGTCGTCATGGGGAACCCAAACTTTGCTGTTGTCTCGAAGAGTTGCGAAAAGCTCGCCCGTTGTCCCGTATTTCGACAAGAGCCACAGCCTCGAATAGGGACTGGTATCATTGGTTTTTTTCGCGCAGCCGGAGAAACCGGAGCGGGCGACCCTCGCCAATCCGAAGGCGTCGCATTCGACGCTATCGCCCGATCTTATGGGCACAGCCGCATATGACGACCTGCTGGACGTGATCCATAATCCAGATGCAAATGGCATGATCGAGGACGACCGCGCTAGTATTCGCATTGATCACGAGCAAGACAGGGCCGACCGTGAAGTTGGCAGGAGGGATGCTGTGCCTTTGGTCGACGCAAGATGATCTCGAGAAGATCTACGGCGATCCGGTGCCTATATGGCGCAACTGGGCGACGGACGCGTGCGGATTCGGCATTGATAGGGGCCATCATGTTGCTGAGGACAACCCGGAGGCGCTCGCAGCGGGGATCTCGGCGTTCCTGTAGCGCCGACAGTTCAGTCGATCGGTACGATCGCCAGAAGCTTGCCGCTCTCGTCCATGATCTCGAAGAGTTTCCGGCCCGGTCCCTTGACGTGCGAAGGTGTTCGTTGCATCTGGGCGCAGAGGAGGGCCTCGGCGATCGCGTCGCCGACGTCGGGCAGCACTATTCCGTCCCGATCCAGAAGAAGCTCCTCGCCCCTGCGGACGTTGAAATGGAAGCGCTGCGAGCCCGAAAGCGCGGGACTTTTCAGCATCGCCTAGCGACCGGCCCTGCGAAACGTCGCCGCCTTCAGTTCGACGGTCTCGTGTCGCACCTCCCTCAAAGTCGTTGCGACCAATCCTAAGAACATGGATGCGATGAGGACGGTCAAAAGGGCGAACATATGATCTCTCCAGGTGCATCAGATGAATGAGCGCGTGAAGGAAAAGTTCCGTGAGCAGCGATAAGGAGCGCGGTGCTAGCCCTTGAGAAAGACCGCCAGTTCCCGTGACACCGCTTCCGAATCCTCCCGCTGCGGGAAATGCCCGACGTTCTGGAGGAGGATACGCTCGAACGGACCGGTGAATTTCTCGTGAACGTTTTCCGACATCGCCGCAGGAGTGACTCCGTCCTCCTTGCCCTGGATGAAGATCGCCGGCAGCGACAAGGTCTTCGTCTCCTTTACCTTGTGCTCGAGCCAGACGCTGCGCGGATCGGGTTCGGCCTCTTCCCAGCGGACGCGGTAGCTGTGCAGGCTGACGGCCAACCAATCTGGGTTCTCGAAGGATTTCGCGACCGCCTCGAAGGTGGCCTCGTCGAACCAGCCGTCGGGCGCCCAGTTCTCCCACTGGATGCGGGCAAATCCTTTTCGGTCCTTGGCGATCGCCTCTGCGCCGCGTTTCGTCGCCATAAACCACTGGTACCAGTAGAGTTGCGACTGCCGGAATGGCGGCGTTCGAAGGCCGCCCATGCGAGGCATTGACGAAAGCTGGACGATCCGCTCGACGCGGTCGGGCCAGCCGATCGCCAGGCATTCGGCGATGTGAGATCCCCAGTCGTGACCGACGACCGAGAACCGGTCGATGCCGAGCCCGTCCATCAAGGCGATCGCATCCATGGCGAGGACGCCACCATTCGCCGTCCTTAAGGCGTTGTCGTTGCGAAAGGTTGTCGGCCCAAACCCGCGCAGATAGGGGACGACGAACCTAAGATGGCGATCGTTCATACGCTCGGCGACGGCAGTCCAGGTCGTGGCGTCGTCGGGCCATCCATGGAGAAGAAGAACCGGTTTTCCGTGCCGCGCTCCTGTCTCCAGGAAACTGATATCGAGGTCCTCGGTTTGGACATGCGGCATTGCCTCGCTCCTTGTACTAGCTGGAGGTCACGGTCGACTTCAACGGATCTAGGCCTCGACGGCGATCGATCCAGCGCATGACCGGGGTCACCGTCGCGCCGTGCATGACGACCGACAAGAGAATGATGAGGAACACTGTCGCCCAGACTGTCTCCACGTTGTCGAACTTCGCCTTGCCTGACGCGTAGGCGAGATAGTAGATCGAACCAAGGCCCCTTATGCCGAAGATCGAAACGATCACCTTCTCCGCCCGCGGCAGGCGGCAGCCGACCAGGCTCGCCCAGGCGGCAAGCGGCCTGACGACCGCGAGCACGAGAACAGCGACCGCCGCAATGCGCCAGTCGGCGTTGGACAGAAGCGAGCCTTCCGCAAGGATCGATCCGAAGCAAACCAGCAGCACCATCATCAGCAAGCGCTCGATCTGCTCCCCGAAGTCATGCAGCTCGCCATGGAATTCGCTTTTGCGCTCGACGCTGCGAAGCGTAAGAGCGGCGACAAAGACGGCAACGAACCCGTAACCGTGTACGAGTTCCGTCGCACCATAGGCGATGCAGGTGAAGCCCAGTGCCGCCAGTCCGTCCCCCGTTCTGGCAATACGGCCTCGCTCCGGCATCCGGAAGGTCAGATAGCCGAGAAGCCTGCCGACCAGCCATCCCATCGCGACGCCGGCGGCGAGCTTCCAGATGACGTCGAAGGCGAACCAGTGCGGGAGCCATCCGAACCCGCCGCTGGCTCCCTGACCCGCAATGGCGATCGCGGCCATCACGAAGGGAAAGCTGAGGCCGTCGTTAAGGCCAGCCTCAGATGTCAGCGAGAAGCGGATGGAATCCTCCTCGCCAGTCTGGGGCGGCCCTACCTGTATATCGGAGGCGAGAACGGGATCGGTGGGGGCGAGGGCGGCCCCCAGGAGAAGCGAAGATGCCACGCCAAGGCCAAGAACGGTCCAGCCCAGAATTGCGATCGCGGCAATCGAAAGCGGCATTGCGATGCCGAGAAGCCGCCAGGTCGCCTCCCACCGAAGCAGGCCCAGCGGCCGGTCAATCTTGAGGCCTGCACCCATGAGGGCCACAATGAGCACGAATTCTGTGAGGTGCTCAGCCCATGCGATGTTCTCGAGCGGGTTCATCGCGGGGAGAGGGGTAAATGGCGACCAAGCAAGCAGCACGCCGATCGCAACGCAGCAGATGGGAAGGGACAGCGGCAGTCTGCGCAAGGCCATGGGAAGCCAGGCCGTCAGAAGGACGACGGCGCCAAAAATCAGTAGGGTGACGACATAAGTGTTCAACCCAGGCTTCCTTTTCTTACGAGGGCTTTCGCCCACGCTCCTCAATCATCACCATGGGATACTGACCAATTCACTCTGCTACGGCTTCGATTTTCGGAGAGCCGAAAGCGTCATCGCGCCCCGATACGATCCGGACGAGGATGGCCTTCGAGGCCGGGGTCTTGGATAGCTCGTCGTGGTGATCGATCGCATCGAGCACGTTGCACTCGGGGTGATACGGAGCGATGGTTCCGATCGGCAGGTCGTGGGCCCGGACTTAGAAACCTGCCAGTTCCTGATATTTGTCGTCTCGATGACGTCGGACAGAGCGACCGTTACGAGGATAGTGCAGTCGCCGCCGACGATGTCGAGACGCTTTCGCCTCCGCCTCGTCGGCGACCGTCTCCCAGGCTTGCACCGGCCGGCCTCGCTCGTCGAGATCGAAGGCGAATATGTTGATGGAAGAGAACGTGCCCGGCATCAGTCGGTACCGAGCTTCTGCCGGGGCGAGCTGCTTTGCCAAATCGTGAGTGTCGTCCTTCCGCTCCTCTGGGAGGCCGAGACCACTCTGGGCGATCGAAGCGTCCTTCAGGCGCGTTGAGGCCTTCGGTGAATTTCGTCATACAATCCTCCTACTCGGACGTCGCCGGTCGCGGCGGGAGGCGGGCGTCGTCCTCGACATCGCTTGTCCGAGCATTTCGGCTCTGTCTCGGGCGATCGCGCTTGTCGCCATCGCTTGCCGGCTTCGGCGAAATTTCGTCGTCCGCCTGGAGCTCGTCCGTGTTCACGTACCTGTTGCGGTCGGTCATCGTCTCACTCCCGGTTGGCCGTCTGCGGAGCGGGAATGCGATCCTTGGCATCGGCGCGTCCGGTCTTCGGATCGGCCTCTGTCAAGCTCTCTCCGGCTGTCCGGCTGTTGCCCTTGCCCATGTTGACGGGCGGCGCGCGGCGGTCGTCTACGTTGGTTTGGGGGAGTTCGTCGTCCTGCGTGTCTTTGTTCAAGGGCTTGGGAGGAAGCTTGTCGGAACTGGGGATCGAATTAGTCGTCATTGCGGTTCTCCTTCAAGAGGAAGAACTCCGGTAGCAACACCAAGTTCCTCTTTGGGATGGGGGAACTGGCACGGCGACGCAGGTGTCGGAACCAGGGAGCTTCGCATTGGTTCTATCGATGGAATGGAGGATGTCTGATCAAAATCGTTTTGCTCGCCACTTCGGTCGCCGTGCTCGTGATGGCCGTCGTCGCCGCTAATCTGCTGCCATCCCGCCACGAGGCTTACTATCCAAAGCCGTACGACATCACGCAAGGATAGGAGATGATTTGCAACTGGTCGGCTCTCCGCGGTTCGTTGCTCCGGCGACGCCATTTTTCGGTCTTGGGCGGCGCCGGACCTCGGCTGATCATGGTCGTTTTCACCTCTTTCAGCCTGGCGTGCGCGAGGCCGGACGGGTTGAGTGCTCGACTGCCGTTTCGTTGGCCGCAGCAGGAAACCGGAAAAATCGCTGGGTTCGCCATCCCCGTCGCGTCCGGTTGACGGTCCGTGCTCTTTACCGGAATGTCCACGCGGTCCAATAGTTCCTCCCGGCTTACCGATCTTACCGAGGACGTCTGGTCGCCCATCTATTGGGACTGTGACCCGGGGGATTGGGATGACGGACTGGCTTGGAAATGTCGGTGTACACATGGATCTGCTCCGAAACCTGGCCGTCCTTGTCGTCGCCTACGTCCTGGCGCTTCCGATCGCCTGGGACCGAGAACGCAATGAACGAAGCGCCGGCCTCAGGACATTTCCTCTCGTCGCGATCGCTGCATGCGGCTTCATTCAAGCCGCCGAGACGGTTACCCACGAGAGCGCCGAAGCGACCGCCCGGATCGTGGAAGGCATAATCAACGGCGTCGGCTTCATCGGAGGCGGTGCGATCCTTGTCGGAAAGGCGAGCATTCGCGGCACGGCGACGGCTGCAAGCCTGTGGGCTACGGGCGCGATCGGCGCGGCGGTAGGCCTTGGAGCTTACGAGACCGCGGTCGTCCTTTCGATCGCGACGTTCGCGACGCTCCGCCTCATGATTCCCTTCAAGGCAGAAGGGAAGGACGAGCGCGATACTTCTGGAGCCAGGCCGAATGAGGCAACGGACAATCCACCTCGATGAATCGCTCGGCCACGAGTTTCATAAGCGCCGACAAGCGAAATCGACGTGCACCTCTCGCGGTGAAGCTTTCGTCCATCGAGAAACTCACGGAAGGTCTGACGCCAGTGGAACGGCGCGCAACAATCTGAAATTTCGCGCGTTTAAAGGACTCTGGGCACGACGGAGGATGTCATGCCGAAACATGAACTCCGCCGACAACCGACGACTCCTTGCGGACGAGGTATCAAATGGCCGCTGACACTCTCACGCCCGAACTCTTCGAGGACGCCTGGGTTGCTGGCGTCGCAGCCGTCGACGATGAACGCATCGACGCCTTGAGGCACCTTCTAGCCATATCCGCACCGACGATCGAGCGGTATCGATCCACCGAGGGAGACTTGCGTCGGGAGATGGACCAGCTTCTCGAGATCGGCCTCTCGAAACTTCAAAGAAGCGGTGAAACTGCTCCGGAGTAGTGGCCATACGTGGCTTGGCGATGAATTATCCGCCATGCGTGCCGCGCGCGTCAGCCATGACTTGCTAATATAGGCTATAGTCGCCACTTCACCCTCGTTGCCTGGATCAAACAGAACACGAGCCGCCGCGATCTTACGACCGCGCAGGAGAAGCATCATGCATGGCATTTCGAAGACCCTGACCGAAATGAACGTCGTCGAGCGGTCGAGCCTGCTCGATACCGTCGCCGACGCGTTGGAGGCGAGCGCTTCCGAAGTTGAAGACGATGGCGACCCGCGTGACGTCGCCAACCTCGTGTGCGTGGCCCGCACCATTCGCGGAATGGCCGACGACATGTCGGCGAGAGATCTGCATGCGGCGGAACTGCTTCTGGAGCAGGGGATCACGATGATCTACCAGCGCCAGAACCGAAGAGCTTCCCTGGTTCATTAGGCCATGCCGCGAACAAGTTCGGGAGCCGAGCGTTTCCATCCCAGGCAATCCTCGGAGGACGACATGCCTGCTCTGGACGAAAGCTTCGACGAATTCCTCAAACGTCGCGAGAGTGTCTCCCTCGACTACATCAACGGCAGCCCGGAAACGCTGATCGCCATCCCGACGTCGTATGAGCCGGCAACCTTCTTTCCACCGTCCGGGGACCGTATCTCCGGCGCCGCCCAGGTGAACGCGGCGAACGAGAAGGGTGCCTCGTCCTTCAAGGAAGGAAGCATCGGACACTTCGACGTTCTTCAGTCTTCGGAAAGCGGAGCCCTCGCGTTCTGGACCGGCATGCAGCACTCCGAGGTTCACTTACAGGGCAAGGACGAGTTGGTGCAAATGTCGCTGCGCGTGACGGAGGTCTTCCGACGCGAAGACGGCGAATGGAAGCTCGTCCATCGGCACGCCGACATGCCGAAATCCGACACATAGCCGCGCTTCGGAAGACTGGCCGGATCAAGCCCCGTAATTAAGCTTCGGGTACCAGTCCGTACCGCGGCCTGCAGGCGTCATGTCCAGAATGTTCCAGAGCGGCGCGATGTCGACCGCCCCTCTTGGATCCTGGCCGGGGTCAGCCGCTTCGGCAGGCATCTCGCCATTGTAAAAGACGCGGACGTCTTTTCCATCCTTCTGGTAGACCGTGAACGCCGGATTTTCAGATCCGTCGTCGTTGAGCAGGCCCAGGTCAAGGGCGTAGTCGTCGCCGACGATCTGAACGAAATCAAGGTCGCGCCATCCGCGTTCGAGAGCGAACGCACGTTGCCGCTCTACCGGGCTGCGACCAATGATCTTGAACGCGACCCGTTGCTTGACGTCGGCACCGTTGCCGTTCGCTCCGCCAAGGAAGTTCGTGCACATGGGGCAGGGCCGTTCGCGCTGCGGGCCGAACATCCAGAAGTACGTCACAAGCGTATCGTGGTGACCGAACAGGTCTGCAAGGCCGATATCGTTGCCGTTTTCGTCCTTGAAGCGATAATTCTTCTGGACGACTGGGCCGGGAGGCAGGCGCCGGCGTTGCTCCGCGAGCCTGGTAAGATGTCGCCGGACTTCGATCTCCTCCGCCAACAAGGCCATCCTTGCTTCGGCGTAATCCGGAGTTTCGTTTGTGAATCGGCTCACGCGTTTCGCGGCCAGTTCTTTCGCGGGTTTCAAGTCGCCCATGTCCATGTGATTTCTCCCTGGATTCATTCCGACCGTCTCGCAGTCCCCAGCCACTCGGTCATCCCGTGCTTATTGTCGGAAGCTGGCGGGCGCGTTTGACGGTTCTCCGCGCCCTCTTGAACTAGACGTACGAGGAGACCCGTACTCGACAAGGGCTGAATGTTTTTTTGGTCTCCCCTCCGGTGGCCAAAAAACGCAACCTTCAACCGGCCGAAGTCTTGCTCCTCCCCACGCCGTTCCAATCTCAAAAGCGACCTCGATCCTGGAGCCTTCGAGATGGACGACAACGTGGGAGTGATCATCCCGAACGTCTGTGAGAGACGAGCCAATGATCTGCCGCAAGAGCGTCTGATCAGCCGCTTCACGCTCCCGAGGATCAACCCGATGAAGACGCTGCGCCGTGGAAAAATCGGGCCAACGCCTCCGCCGTTTGTGTGGGATACTCTTCAGGAAAGAAGTGGCCGCCCGGCAAAGCATAACCGACGACGTTGTCTGCCATTTGTCGCCATAATGCCAAGGGTCCGCCTTCGTCAGCATACCAAGTGGCCAATGCGCCAGTTCCACTCCAAAGGGCGATGAGGGGACAGCGAATCCTGTGTCCGGCGATATGGTCTTGCATGTCATGCTCGCGATCGATGCTTGCTGCTGCCCGATATTCCTCGCAAATCGCGTGAACATGGTCTGCGTTGCAGAGCGCCTCACAATAGGCCTGTCTGATCTCTGGTGGGAATGCGGCAGTGGAAGATCCCCAGCCTTCGAGCGCGTCATCGATGACGGCCTCCGGTGCACTAGTGATTAGTCTTTCCGGTAAAGGCTCGGCTTGCGCAAGCAAAACCCACGGCCAGAACGCCAAGGCAAATCGGTCGTCAGCCCGATCCCAGACGGCCGAGGTAGGCACGATATCGAGCACGGCAAGCTTTCTTATCGCCGCAGAATAATCGAGGGCCATGCGGTAAGCGACACGGGCGCCGCGATCATGACCGGCGATCATGAACTCACTAAAGCCGAACTTTTCCATAACTTCGACCATCTCGGCCGCCATCGCTCGCTTGGAATAGGGCAGGTGATCTGGGGCGGACGGGGGACAAGCGCTGGCGCCGTATCCGCGCAAGTCGGCACACACGACAGTGAACTCGCAGGCAAGCAGCGGAGCGACGTCGCGCCACATTAGATGGGTCTCGGGGAAACCGTGCAGCAATAGAACCGGCGGGCCGCTCCCGGCAATGGTGGTGAATATCGATCCACCCGATAAGGAAACTCTTTGTGCGCGGCTCTTCTTCGACACGTTGCTTCTCCTTGCAAGGCGCTCAGGGCGCGCCGCGCAGCTCACCTGAAAGGGACCATTTGTCCGATGCGGCGATCTCGTTCATCTTGTCCACGCCAAACCATTGTGCGGTGGTGACGAACTGGGCGGCGCCATCCGCTCCGCTGAAAAATCATGCGAATACGCCGATCTACTTTGAGCGCGTCAAGCATTTCGCCGCCTTCTCCTACCCGGACATCAGCATACCAGATGGCTCCTTGGCGGTCGAAAGCTGGTGGATCGGAAGCACTACCCAGATGCTCCTGTTGAAGAAGGCGCCAATCAGCGACCACATCGAAAGCAGTCGAATGCTGCCCAGGGGTTCCGCGCTGGCTAAAATGCGACCATCGGCAGATAATGCCATGTCATTTGGGAATTGAAAGCCGTCGGCCTGCTTTTCAAAGCTGCCTTCCGGCGGAACCAGCAGAATTGACTGCCCATTGACAGATCCCCCCGCAGATCACCGTATGTGCCAAAAAATGCGATTTGGCCATTGTCGCGAAGCTCAAAAAGCTTGCTCGCGAAGCAGTCGTCCCTCGTTACTGGCGTGAGTTTAAAGTGAAGGGGGAAGAGCCGTGCAAGCTGCACCGGTGAAAACGCAGCCTACTCATCGCCGTGCTGTTGTTCGGCTGCCGTTTTAAGCGCGGCCATCGGGATCCAGTCTTCCGATCCAGGGAAGCGGACATGCCAGTAGGCCCATCCGTTAAGATTTGGAGCTCTGCCTCTTCGATTCCGGGCCAGAGCACTTGCTGCCTGCGACAGAGTGTCGAACTGCCTGCCGTCTACCACAAGCTTTCCGTTCAAGAAGCAGCCAAAGAAATTTTGTTGCCCCCTCATGTAGGACATTTTCGCGTCTGATCCGTGGGGGATGGTGACACCTTCGCCGGTCCAGGCCAATCCGTTTGCTTGAATTGCCTCACCGATCTGTATTTTTGTCATCGCAGCTGTCATCAATGTCCCTGTTTCTCGCAAGGCGGTGCGAACTGAACCCGCGCATTCTTGGTGGCTGGTGCTGCGGGCAAGGAAAAAGCCGCACGCTCGGAAGTCCTAATTAGATCAAACCGGGGAATTTCCAAGGCAGTGGCAGAGGCCAGATCCATCGCGTCGATCGGACCCTTCGCCACCCCGTCGGAGCTGAGCGTGGGGCGCGGTGGATCAGGCGCGAGATTATATGGAGCTGCGGGGACACGAGTTCCGACAGTTTGCGAAAACCACGGGCAGCACGAAGGCAATTGCAATCATTGACCGGCTCTTGGGCTGCGGCATGCAAGGCGATTTAGGGTCTCTTGACTGTGTGGCGACCTGCTTAAACCTCTGCTCTAGGTCGGGAGCTGTCGCAATCGTCACCTGTGATCCTCATCAAGCCGCAATGCGAAGAGCAATTCGGAATGCGCAACCAACGCACGCTGGTTGTCACCCGGGATCAATCGCAGCACCAAGCGCATGATGATAGACAGTGATAATAGGCGAAGACGGAGTGACAGCTGGCTCAATAACTTTTTCCTACCGGCCCACCTAAGCCTTGGGCTTGGGAACTTCCCCGTTGCCACCTGTGTCATGGATTGCGAGGCGCAAGGGGGCGAAGCCATCGGTCTGCATCCGGAATATTAGGTTGTCAACGCGCCGCCAGTGCACTCCCCGCCATCAAGCAAAAGGGGAAGATCTTGATCGCGACTGCCGCTTAGGCCTGTCTTTCTCGCTGATGTTGAGAAGCTCGCCGTTCGCGGCAGACGAACGCCTCGACGGGCCACGGCAGCTCGAGCGTGGGGGCCCGCCTGTTACTCGATACAAAGGCGAGCCCCACCCGCTCGGTCCCCGACATGAATAAGGCGAGGCAAAATAAGCATGCCGCGGAAAAACTGTCGCGTGAAAAACGCGTGACATGGGCGAACCGTCATTGCGCCGCCGCTGGCTTGTGTTCTGGATCATGTTGATGAAATCGTCTCCAAAAAGAAATCCGCCAAAACGGGTAGTTGAGGATGCAAAAGGCGGACCGCTCAATGCCTGCTGGGGACCGACGGGGTCTGCCTTGTCGTACGAACCCATCTGCCTAACATTGAAAGCTGGAGTTTGTTTCGCGTCCGCTGTGCTGCGACGACACAGGAAGAGACCCGCTTGGGGAAACAAGCGGGTCTCATTAGGCTGGAGATGTCATTAAGCAGTCACGATCATATCATGGGAGAAGATCGTACGAAAGTCATTATGTGAGCTATTTCTAAAATAGATGATTTGATGTCGAGCGCCCGAAATGCGTCTACCACCATCATGAAGTTCTTTGGGCTTCACGTCGTGCTGCTCGGCCGCTTGGGATGCCTCCCGCGCGGATTTTGCCAGCCTTTCGTCGGCACTATCCGCTGCAGATCCAAGAGAGCAAGATGAAGTTTCAGCGATGAGGCCCCTGTCGTGCCAGATCTTATCGCGTCGATTGACTGGGTACCTGGCCGCAGTCAGAAGCACCCGGTTGCGCCATCTTCAACGTCTTCGCGAGGCGATGCTGTTTTGCGCGCCGCGAGTGCGATTTGAACCTGGCTCGCCGCCTAAAGCGCCAGCCGCAGCTGCGGTTGCGTGAGAGCTGCTCGCCGTTCCAGTGAAGACAGCGACACGCCGAGCAGACGGATCCCTTTTTTCGGCGGGAAGATTGGCGCGAGAAGCAGCCTGACTACCTCCTCAAGATCGGCAATCCCCGGCAGCGCTGCCGGAACTGTCTTGCTGCGCGTGATCTGGGTGAAGTCGGCATATTTGACCTTGAGTGTCACGGTCTTCGCCCCGATTTCATTGGCTTCGCAGTAGCCCCAGACCTTTTCGATCAGGGACTGAAGCCCCTCGCGCGCAGGTTCGTAGGAATGGATGTCCTGCGAAAACGTGTCTTCCGCGCCGATGGATTTTCGCACCCGGTCAGGCTTTACCTGGCGATTGTCGATGCCACGGGCGATCCCATAGAAATACGGTCCCGATTTCCCGAAATGCCCCGTGAGAAGCTCGAGCGATTGCTGCTTGAGGTCGGCGCCGGTCTCGATTCCCAGTCGATGCATCTTTTCAGCGGTTGCCGGCCCGACACCGTGGAATTTTTTGACGGGGAGTTGCTCGACGAAGGCCGGACCGTTCTTCGGCGTGATGACGGCCTGGCCGTTCGGCTTGTTGAGGTCGCTTGCCATCTTGGCGAGGAACTTGTTGTAGGAAATCCCGGCAGAAGCATTGAGGCCGGTGAGCTGCTTGATCTTTGAGCGGATCTCCGACGCGATCTCGGTCGCAATTTCCATGCCTTTGAGATTGTCGGTGACATCGAGGTAGGCTTCGTCGAGTGAGAGCGGCTCGATGAGAGACGTATATTCGGCAAAGATCTCACGGATCTGCTGCGATACGGACTTATAAACGTCGAAGCGAGGCGGCACGAAAATCAGCTCCGGACACTTGCGCCTCGCCGTCACCGACGGCATGGCCGAGTGTACGCCGTAAATTCGGGCCTCGTAACTTGCCGCCGCCACAACGCCGCGAACCGCCGCATAGCCAACGGCAACCGGCTTGCCACGCAGGTCCGGATTATCGCGCTGCTCAACCGAGGCATAAAAGGCATCCATGTCAACATGGATGATTTTTCGGACTGGGGTCGAGCTCATATCGTTCATGGCGCCGTCGGCGATCGCAATGGGATCGGCGGCGCTCATCGAGAGTTCCATGCCGAAACAGAAGGGGAACATAGCAGGCTCCGTTCCCATATCAAGCATTTCATTGAACGCGGCGGCTGCACGCATCAGAGCAAAAGCGCGTTTGCACCCTACGTTGGCATCAAGGGATTGGGAGCGGGCAATCTATCTGATAGCGCTATCGGATACGGCGGCAAAAACTTCTGGACGGTGCGAAGACATAGCGCCTGGGGCTTTCACGCGTGGAACGAATAACGGTTTCGGGGCTTTCGCTCCTGTCAAACGAAGGAGACTGTTATGGGAAGCACAGCAGACAAGATTAAGGGAACGACGAACGAGGTCGCCGGCAAGGCGCGGCAGGCCGTCGGTAAAGCCGTTGATAATCACGAGGAACAGGCAAAGGGTTCCCTGCAGGAAGCCAAGGGCAAGGCCCAGGTCGCCAAGGGCGACGCCAAGGATGCCGTGAAAAAGGTCGTCGACAGGGCATAGCCACTTTCGAGCACACACATTCCCGCACCAAGCCCGCGCCGGTCGCGGGCTTTTTTCAGAAAGATGCATTTATGAGATATTCAACACTCGCCGTTACCGCCGTCCTTGTCGTCCTTCTTGCGGAAAACGCGTCTGCCCAGGCAGTTGAGGATCCCGCAGTCAATGCCTGCAAGAACACAGGCCTTCTCGCTCTTCGGGAGCGCTCGCCGGAGATCACTGATCTTGTCATGGATATGGAGAGCCTCGCCATCAGCAAGTCTGATACCAAAGTCGAGGATGTGGCAGTGAAAACCGTCATTCTTGGAGAGGCCTACATTGCCCGGAAGGAAAAGACGGGAAAGCCGGACAGGTTCGTGTGCTTGCTCGGCGATAAGGGTAAGGTCCTGCTGACGTTCTTCACCGCCCAGTAGTGCATCTGCCCCGGAGCTGAGAAACCGACGGCGGCAAGGGGTCGGTCATGTGATCGGGCCGTCTCGGGCAGGCGGGATAGAACGGCGAAATCGATCGACAGAGGCGCGTTCTCGAAACTTGATTGTAAAATCGACCGTTATGTCCCACGCTTCAGGCTGGTGGTATCTTCTCAAATTTCGGCACCGCAGCACGAGGTGATCCCGGGCCTGTCACCTTATGTCCAGGACAAAGGCCCCGGCCTCTAGAGGCTTGGATTGCCAGGGATTTATGGCATGACGATGAAGGCGTCGGACGTGCCGGGAAATCTCATAGATGGACGCGCCCGCGCAAGCCGCGTTGCTTGACGGTTCCTGCCTCACCGAGCAGGACCATGCTTCGAGAGAACCCACGCGAGCCAGCAGGTCGGAACATACAAAGAACACCATTGGCGTTCCGGCCGATTTTCGGCTATGGCTCGGCAGCAACAAAGTCGAGGCCCCAATGAGTCGGTTGAAGCTCCTCAGAGACCAGCGTCAGCTTGCGCTGTCAAAACTCGAAAGCCTGACAGAGGATCATCCGCTTCGACCACGATATTTGGAACGCGTGCGTGAACTGGACGATCAAATCGAAGCGCTCAACTCAATCAACTAGATGGACAATAAGGGATTAACGATGTCGTTGGCCGAGAAATTCATTGTGGTTCCTTTCAAGCGCAATCGAGCTGGCTTGATCCCAGGAGAGATGCGACAGGCTTCGAATGGGACATCGGCGGAAAAGATCGCTTTTGCAATGTCGGCCAGATCCCTCGGTGTTGGAGCCTACTCCGTGATGGTCGACAGCGAAACGGGTGATATGAGCTCGCCAAGACTGCTCGCTGCCTTCGGTGAAGTTGGTGATTTGACCCAAGACTGAGGTACAGCGATCGCATTTCAGCGCTGCTTCATGGGCAGGCTGCCAACTCGTCCTGTGGAGAGGGCGCGCCACATGCTGTTCGGCAAGGTCCGGACTTCTCCGAATAGAGCGCACGGGCCGCGGTGTTGAAGACGACCGTCTCCTGGCCGAGCAGACCGGAGACCGCCTCTGAACTCTCATTGTTGTTTAAGCCCAAGACCTGCAGCACACCGGCGTTCGGCTGGAATGTGGGCGCTGGCACAGGCGGCCAGCAGTCTGTGAATGTCCTGGGCGATCGGCCAGAGCGAGGGCCGGAAATCCGCAACGCGGTCTTGTCAGATCGCGATTGGTCGGCAATCCACCGATTGCTCGTTTCGCTGAAACCTCACCCTGTTTGACGACGGGCTGCTCAAATGCGGCCGCGTTTAGATGTCCGGAGGGGTAGTCTCGCTCGCCAGCGGTGATCATCGTCCCGATTCCCGTCCTGCCGTGACATCCTCAGCCGCTCGAGTATGGTGACCAGATTGCCAGGATTTTTTGAGCAACTGAGCCGCCAAGATGGAGGCCAGACGATCGACCAGTTCGATGGTCAGGGTGTAAAACGCTCTGCTCCTATCGATCGATGTAGGTCGGTCGAGTTCGCTTTCGGGCAAGTTCTTGAAGGGACCAGACCGTCAGCCGGTCGAAGCAGCCTAAATTTCGAGCGAACGCTTCGCTTATGTCGATAATCGAATTCCCCCCTTTCAGCGCGTGAAAGCTCAGATACGCTTCCGTGGCTCTTCGATGGTCTGCTACTGCTGGCACTGACACGAACGGACGAGCCTCTCCGGTTCCGTTGCAAACACGTGTCGACCAAACCTCGCGTATTCAATCGGCCACCTACGTGGAGCCGATCCAGGACCTTAAGCCTGCCTCGCCTATTCAGACAGAGTTGTCAGGCCGTTTTCGCTCGTTTGGCTAGCAGGGATGCGGTCGCTGTTGCGCGATCCTGCAATTCCTTTGCAAGACGGGCTTCGCGAAGGCGTACCGTCTTTTCCTGCCGAGATCGAACGAGGGAGTCGAGCTCTTCGGCGGCGTTGTTGCGTGCGAAAAACTGTGATTGTGAGCGGTTGAAGGCTGTCTCAGCCTGTTGGCTAGACTTGCTATATGTTTGTGACATGATCTTTTCCGAGATGAGGGCCGCCGGGCGGGCGGCAATAAAAAAGGCCAGGCAATATGCCTGACCTGATTGGTATCAGCTCTCAACAGTGCCAGTACATCCGTGGTCAACGAAAAGCAGATACCGGATAGGTCAGGCAGCCTGCAGATTGCAGGCGGACATCTTGCCCGACTTATTGTCGCGCTCCAGCTCGTAGCCGATCTTCTGACCTTCTACGATTTCGCGCATGCCGGCGCGCTCGACGGCCGAGATATGGACGAACGCATCGGCGCCGCCATTGTCAGGCTGAATGAAGCCGAAACCCTTGGTGGAATTAAACCATTTAACTGTGCCAGTGGTCATGATGAACCCTTTCATAGCAATTGAGGGGCCACAGCACCGGAGCGCTGCAGATGGTGATAGCGATTTTTGAAAGGAAGGTTCGTTCAGGGCGCGGTGCCAATCACGCAGTAACCAAAGCTCAGCAAGCAAATATCGATAGTCGCTATATGGGCAACGTGCAGCACAATGTCAACTTTTAGTTTTCATATTAATGAGAAATCTTCATATGGTTGCAATTCGGACCTTTGCATCCGGCCACCATTTCGTTGCCCGCGCCATGCTCGAACACTGCAGAGGGAATGGCCGGCATGCTTTCTAATAAGCGGAGGCTGCCGCGGGCTAGGGAGTTGCTCCGCCGTTGAACCTATCTTGTGCAATTCTCTTGTATAGCGGGTAGAAAAAGAGGCCGTTCAGGGAACAAGGCAGACATGTCGATCCAGCGTACGAGCTTTTGCGTCCTTCTGGCGGTCGTGACGATTGCGTTCATCTGGCTGCTTATCCCCTATTACAGCGCTGTCTTCTGGGCCGTCATCCTCGCGATCATCTTCTTTCCCGTTCACAAGCGACTGGAGCGTTTGTTAGGGGCCCGTCGCAGCATTGCTGCGCTGCT
>UCKU01000023.1 GCA_900473185.1 Hyphomicrobiales bacterium
CGCAAAGACCGTTTCGACATATTTCCGGCTGGAATAAAGCGCGATGCCGACAGCCGGGAAAAACAGCGGAAAAGCGTAAAGCCAGTCGGACGCGCCCTTCTCGCCGTCGACGATAAGGCCGAAGAGGAAGCGCAGCAGCGCATAGGCGCCCCAGGCAAGGCAGGCATTGGCCAGCCAGTCTCGCTTCAGCAGACTGAGATTCGGCTTGAACCAGACAAAGGTCGTCCCGATCAGCAACAGCGCCGCATAGCGATAGCTATCGCTTTCCAGAATGGGCGCCGAAATCAGCAGCAGCCACAGGATGATGAGGACGGGCTTGAGGCGGGAGGGCGTGGCGATCGGCTCTTCGCTCGCTACCATAGAGAATATTGCACCCTTCTAGCATAATCGGCGGCGCGAAGCAGATGCGTGACGGAGCGGCGCATTCCCTTGAATTTCTGCCGCCTGTAATCGCGCTTCGTCGCAATCGCCGTTTCGTGGCTGTTCGGCCCTAGCTCTATCAGATTGTTCTTGACCGTAAAGGTATTAACCTCGGTCGACCACCCGCGCTCTAATGCCACATCGAAGGGATAGACCATGACGGTCATGGTTCGCGGAAGCTTGCTCGCGCCGGATCGGGTGACCAGATAGCAGGCGGCCGAACCCTGCGGCCCGTGGATGCAGCGGCCGATGGCATCGCCGAATTTCGTCGTCGCCTTCTGCATGAAACCCTTGGACCGGTGGTTGAGCAACTTGACCAGTTCCGCTTTCGGAACCGCCGCAAGCACAGCCTCTGCACGTTCTATCAGATCGGCCTGCAGTTCCACGTCATCTTCCATGATGATCGCTGCATCATTGCTGCTGTCGAGAAACTCGGTGAGCGCCTTGACGTGACTGCGATAGCAGCCGTGCTCACCCGGCAGATAGTTCCTGCCATTGCGAAGAACAAATTGCCGCTTGTTGATGTCAGCCTTGTCGTGCGGCTGGATCTGCGCGCCATCCACCCCGGATATTCTGACGACGTCGAGCGCCAGCGAATTGGCCTTCCGCGAAAGCCCTTCCCAGCGAGCAATGGAGCGGTTCAGGTTGATGACATAGGCACCGATTTTCATAAAAGCGAAACTTCAGCATGAGACAGAAATGCGGTTCTTTATAAGTCGAGGCTTAACCGCGGGCAACATCCACACGCCCAGACACCTACCATGCGTTGATTGCCCCCCTACACCCCTTAGTGGAAAGCAATCATCATGATAAAGCGATTCTCATATCGATTCCTGCCGCAATAGCTTCACAATCCACAGACACAAAGCTCGCAGGGACGCAAACAGCCGAGGAACTAACATGGCGCCGAACTACACCAAGACTGCCCTTCTGACAGCCTTTCTGAGCCTGCCGCTTGCGGCATCCGCTCCACTTCTGGCGCAGGAGAATCGGCCGCGCGAAGCGGTCATCACCGTATCAGGAGAAGGCGAATCGGCATTGGCTCCCGATATGGCCGTCGTCAATCTCGCAGTGGTCAAACAGGCAAAGACCGCCCGCGAAGCGCTCGACGAAAACAACAAGGCGATGAGCGAGGTGCTGGCCGCACTGAAGAAGAGCGGCATTGCAGACCGCGACCTGCAGACCTCGGGCTTTTCGATCCAGCCGCAGTATAATTACCCGCAGCCGGTCGACAACCAGCCGCAGCCGCCACAGCTGATCGGCTATCAGACCAGCAATTCGATCACCGTTCGCGTCCGCGACCTGTCCAAACTGGGCGAGATCATCGACCAGTCCGTCACGCTTGGCATCAATCAGGGCGGCGACATCCAGTTCACCAACGACAAGCCGGAAGCAGCCTTGGAGGCAGCTCGCAAGAACGCTGTCGCCAACGCGATCAAGAAGGCGAAGACCTTGAGCGAAGCCGCCGGCGTGAAGGTCGGCCGCGTCGTCGAGATCAACGAGAATGTCGTGCGCCCGATGCCGCAGCCGGTCTACCGCGCCGCGATGATGAAGGAAGCCTCCGATGCCGGCGCCGTTCCGGTCCAGGGTGGCGAAAACAGCTACAATGTCACCGTCAGCATGACTTTCGCAATCGAGCAGTAACCCCCAACAGGGCGCTTCGGCGCCCTGCCCTCGACGGGAAAAGCCGTTCAAAAGAAAACCGCCCTTGCTGTCTGCAAGGGCGGTTCTTTTATGCGACCGACGATCGTGCGCCCGCTATCAGCGGCGCATGAGCGGGCAACCGCGAACGTTGCCGAAGGTCATCTGGTCGGGGCCGCGGCGGCTCCAGCCCTGCACGATGACACGGCGCGGCGTGATATCGACGACGCGCGTGCGGCGCAGGCCGTAATCCTCGGCGATGTTTTCCGCCATGCGCGGATCGCAGCCACCACGCGGTGGGCGCCCGTAACCGGGCGGAGGCAGAGGCGGACGGCCGTAACCCGGCGGCGGTGGCGGCGGACGGCGCCAGTCCGGCGGGGGCGGACCACGGTCCGGTTCGCCGATAATGATATTTACCTGTGCTGCAGCCGGCGCAACGGTGCCGGCCAGCGCAGCAGCGGAAAGAAGGGCGGCAAGCCCCGCCTTCGCCAGAAACTGCATCATGAAAAGATCCTCGTGGTTGATAGCCGCGCGGGCAACTGCCGGAGCCTGTTTCGGAATCACTTACATACAGTTCCGAGAGAAAACGGGTGACGGTGTCGCGGTCAAGGCAAAACGGCCGGAGCCCAAGTTTTCCTGACTCCGACCGAACGAATTAGCGATACATGAGCGGGCAACCGCGTACATTGGCGAAGGTCATGCGGTCCCAGCCACGGCGGTCGCGGCCAGCAACGACGACCCGGCGGGGCGTAATGTTGGAAATACGCACGTCGCGCAGGCCGGAATAGCGGGCCTTGTGGATGGCCTGCATCGGCGAGCAGCCACGAACCGGCGGGCGATGATACTGCGCCTTGACGACGAAATCCGTCTGGGGCGCGGCAAAAGCAGCGGAGCCGGCAAACGGGAGGGAACTCAGGGCGAGCAGTGCGGCAAGCGAAGCCTTGGCAAGGAAATGCGACATTGGGGTTGTCTCCTCGTGGTGTTTCCTCGATCTCCCTTTTGGGATTGTCTGGAGACTAAACGCATGAAGCTGAATGCCATTCGAACCACCCATTCAGTTGACATTCACAAGGGTTAATGACCTCACGGACTCAAATGCAGCACCACGTCGCGCCGGTGCGGCCGGTCACGATGCTCGAAGAGATAAATGCCTTGCCAGGTGCCAAGGACCAATCGGCTGTTGCCGACGGGAATGCCGATCGAAACCTGAGTCAGTGCCGCCTTGATATGGGCCGGCATATCATCCGGTCCCTCTGTCGTATGAACGACCCAACGCATTGACGGGTCGGATGTCGGCGGCACGAGGCGGCGGAAAAAGCTGTTGAGGTCCGTCTTCACGTCGGAATCGGCATTTTCCTGGATGAGCAGCGAACAGGAGGTATGGCGCACGAAAACCGTCAGCAACCCCTCCCCCATGCCGGACTGTCGCACGAAGGCTTGGGCTCGATCGGTGAATTCGTAAAGGCCCTGACCACGGGTGGAAAGCGTAAGCATCGTCTGGGGCAAGGCAGTCTCCGTCGCAGATTGTCTCTCGCGAGGTGGCGCGCCTTGCCCTCGAAGTCAATGGCATCCGTTTGAGCCAACAGAATGATTCAATCAGACCAGAAAAGACTTTATAGCCGCAGCAACTCCTCGAAGCCGCCATAGATCATGCGCTTACCGTCAAACGGCATTTTCCACTTGTCGCTGGAAAGGCGCGGATCTGCCATGACCTTGGCATTGATCTCGTCGCGCTGCTGCTTGGATTTGTAGAGTATCCAGGAAAAGACCACCACCTCGTCATCCTTGGCCATCACGGCGCGTGGAAACGAGGTCAACTCGCCATAGGGCACGTCGTTGCCAAGGCATTCGACATATTCGAGCGCGCCATATTCCTTCCAGATCGATCCGGCATAGGCGGAGAATTCCTTGTAGGCATCGACATTCTCGCGGGGAACGGCGACGATGAAACCATCAACATAGGACATTGCACTTCTCCTCTCGTGTTAACGTCCGAAGGACGTTCGACGCTGGCGGCATCCGACATTGCCGCGTCAATTAACGCCCATAGCCGATGCAGCAAGGAGATAGGGGCTAGCCCTGAAGGGTCTTCACCTTCAGAAGGTCAGGGAAAAGTCGCGTCCACAAGAGCACGACCACGATCGTACCGAACCCGCCGACAATGCCGGCCACGACCGGGCCGACCACGCCGGCAAGCATGCCGGACTCGAATTCGCCAAGCTGGTTCGAGGTGCCGATGAAGAGCGAGTTCACGGCGTTGACGCGGCCGCGCATCTCATCCGGTGTCAGAAGCTGCACGAGAGAGCTGCGAACGACGACGCTGACCGTATCGGAGGCACCGATGACGAGCAACGCGATGACGGAAAGCGCGATGTTGGTCGAGAGCGAGAAGACGATGGTGGCAACACCGAAGACCGCGACCGCCAACATCATCTTCCTGCCGACATCCGATGTGAGAGGCCGGCGGGCCAGCACGATGGACATGGCAAGCGCACCGATTGCGGGCGCCGCGCGCAGCAGGCCAAGGCCCCACGGGCCGGCATGCAGAATATCGCGGGCAAACATCGGCAGCAGCGCTGTCGCGCCGCCAAGCAGCACTGCGAAGAGATCGAGCGAGATTGTACCGAGCATCACCGGCCGGCTGCGGATGAAGGAAACGCCGGCGAAGACGGAGGCAAGTGTCACTGGCTCGCGTTTCGAAGGCGTCCACTCCATGCGGATCGAGATCACGTTGAAGCTCGCCACGGCAAAAAGCACGGCTGCGACCGCGAAAGGCGCAATGGGGTTGACGCCATAGAGAAGACCGCCGAGCGACGGGCCGATGATCAGCGCCGTCTGCATCAGCGAGGTCGAAGTGGCAACGGCTCTCTGCAGCATCGAGGCCGGCACGATATTGGGCAGGAGAGCTGCCATGGTCGGCCGCTCGAACGCGACGACGGCGCCCATGATGGTGACCGCGACCAGAATTCCAACCGGCGAAAGCCATTGCTGCCAGGTCGCGACCGCCAGCACCAGCGCAGTGACCGCCTCGATCAGCTGGCAGACAAGCCCGATCCGCCGGCGATCGAACCGGTCGGCGACGTGACCGACGACAAAGGTCAGCACGGCCATCGGCAGGAACTGGCAGAAACCGACGAGGGCGAGCGCGAAGGCGCTGTGTGTCTGATCATAGATCATCCACCCCATTGCGATACCCACGGCCTGGAAGGAAAGCGAGGAGAAGACTCGGGAGGCGGCGAAGTTCAGATAGCCGGGATGGCGCAGAACGCTATCCCGCTCTTTCACTGGTATGTCCATTGTTCAGTCACCGGCCTGCGGCCAAGCCACAGGCACATATAGGAATCTTATAAGAGCGGAACGGTGTTCTGCTTGAAAATGATATATGTCAACCGAAATAAGCTCCGGCGCGCAATTGCCGCATCAACGTTGGGGCGGACAGCAGCCGACCATCTGGCACGCGGCAGTATGGAGCTGGTCGCGCATGTCGAGCAGCCACATGGTCTCTTCCATGACATCAAGGATTGCCCCACGCAAACCCGGATCGACAAGAGCGAGTAGCTCGTTCTGCGAACTGCCTATGGTCGCTGTGCCGCTGAGAAGCTTCCTCATCTGCTCGACGGAGGGTGCAGTGGAAATCTCGACCCTATCCAGGATGTCCGGAGACGGAATGCCCATCCAGGCAAGTGCGGAAGCAACGAGCACTTTGGAAAGCGCCCGGCACAAAGGGCAGGATAATTCCTCGGATGTATTGACGATCTTCCGCTTGAAACAGGCGATCGTCGCCCGGACCTTGCTGTTGACGGCTGCGAACATGCCGACCGCGATCCTGCGGGCAGCGTCGACAGGTCTCAATATGTAGACCCTTTGTCGGCTCCGGAGTGATGTGGCGGCACTGTTTTCCTCATTGAAACCCTGAACAAGGAAATCGCCCCTTCCCGCCAGTATTTCCAGAAGGATCAGAACGTATCCGTCACTGCGAGAAATATCGAATTCGAGATTGAAAGAACCATCGCCGATGCTCTCTACGATCCGGATATCCAATACTTCGGAGCGAAGCTCCACCTGATCCAGTTTCATGAAGCCCCCGGTCTGCAGTATCCTCGCGCGCGGCAAAGATACTGCAACCTGAGAGGGATTCATATTAACCCAATACGCTTATGCATCCGGCGTCATTTTGACCCCGGTGCGTAAATCATAAGTGGAAGTCAAGTTATCCCTTAGAACTGCCCTACTTCGGGCGACGACAGCTCTTCGATGGAATCGACCCTGTCAGGGTAAAAGGCCATATAGCCCTTGATGTTGGCGACGGCGGGATTGGGTGTCTCATACGTCCAGATCGCATTCTTCGAGCGCTCGCCGCCAACAGGAATGCTGTAGTAGGAAGCATCCCCCTTATACGGGCAATGGCTCTCGTGGTCGGTGCGCTCCAGCAGCGACATGTCCACATCCTTGCGTGGAATATACTGCACCGGCGGGTAGGAAGCCTCGCGGAGCGTTAGCGCATCATGCGTATCGGCAATCACGCGGCCACCCAGCTTGACGACGATACGGGAGGGATTGTGTTCGACGGTGATCGGATGATCCGGCCCGGGAATCTTGATCGGCTTGCCTGACATGGAAGTCATCTCCGGATTGATATCTCTCCGAGAGAGATAGGGTATGCAAGCGGCCATCCCAAGGGGTCAGCAGCTGCCTTCTCGTTCTCGGCGGATTTCATAAGCCCGCAGATGTGTGGATGAGGGACAGCATCGGCGGCTGCGCGCCGGACTTCGCAATCATATCGCCGATGATGATGATGAAAGAACCGCGGAGGCGTCCACCTCCGCGGTTTGTGATCTGCTATCTGCTTACCAGCGGTCGAGACCGAGCAGCTTGCGACCGAGCGGCGTCAGCTCGGCGGTCTTGGCATTGTGCTTTTCCCATTCGCGCGGATCGCCGGGGAAGGCATCACGCTTCGGATGGTCGAGCTCCCGCCATAGACGGATACGCTCTTCGCGCTCTTCGGCATTGTCGTATTCGGCCGGGTGCATGGAGATATATTGCGCCATGCGCACACGGTTCTCCGCATGATTCGGGCGAACGCCGTGGGCGAGCAACGAATTGAAGATCATCAGGTCGCCCGGCTCCATGTCGATATTGACGGTCGAAAGGCCGGTCATATCGGGATGCATCGGATCGCGATCCTCAGGCTGCGTCTTCACCCATTCGTCGAAATGCTCGAAGAGATAGGGAACGCACTGGAAGCCGCCGACATCGCCGTCCTGCTTCTTGAGGCTCAGCACGCCCTGCACGCCGATCGGCAGCGGCCGGATGGACGTATCGACATCCCAATGAATAAAGCCGTTCGGATTGCCCTTGACCTTCTTCGGCGGGTTCAGATTGGCGCGGTCGATCGTCACCCACAGGTCTTCGCGGTCCCAGATGTCGACGAAGACGTCGTAGACGCGCTTTTCCATGCGGTTGTCCCAGAGCGCCTGATGGTTATAGATCTCCAGCATGCCGGTATTGTTGAGCTCTTTCATCTTGTGCTCACGGCGCTGCGGCGCATACCAGGTGGAAGAATCGTTCGGATCCTTCTCGTCAAAACGCCAGAGCACCTCCGCAAGCCGCTCGACATTCGCTGCAGGAACGGCCTGGCGAACGATGACATAGCCCTTCGTCGTCCAGTGCTGCCAGTCCGCCTCCGAGAGCACGCGCAGCGGCAGTCTCTTCTTGATATCCTTGAGCTGGGTGGTAACCGACGAGGCCGTCGGATGAGCGTCGCGTTTCGCTGCCAGTTGCATGAGATCCTCCCATCATTGATCCATTCCAGTTGTTTCAGGCAATGAGAAGAGTGTAGCGCGCAGACGCCGGCTATGTTGTGCCAGCTTGGCAGATTATGATACTATTCTGGCGTCAATGATCTGAAAGGCGCCCGATGAGGCCTTATCTAGAGATATTGCCGCGGCATGCCGACAGCTCATGGAGCATGCTGAACCGGCGGCTGGATGACGCGATCCCGTTCCAGTGGCATCATCATCCCGAATTCGAACTGACGTTGACGCTGAATTCCATCGGCCAGCGTTTCATTGGCGACCATACCGGCGAATATGGGGATGGCGACCTCGTGCTCGTCGGCCCCAACCTGCCGCACACCTGGGTATCGCGCGCGAGATACGACGAGGCAAACCCGCATATCGCCCTCGTGCTCTGGTTCCATCCGGACTGGATACAGAAGATGACATCGGGGGCTGTGGAGCTTCGCCCGGTCGAGTCCATGCTTGCCCGCGCAGATCGCGGGCTACACTTCTCGAAGGAGGCAGCCGAAGCCGTCCGCAACGACATCGAGGCGATCTTCGCAAAGCCGCCTGCCGAACGGCTGCTCTCGCTCTTCGACATCCTCGGCTCCATCGCCAGCGACCGGCAGGCATCTGCGCTGGCCAGCACACCCGGCCAGAGCCGGGAATTGCAGGAGAGCCGTGAGCGCATCGACCGGGTACTCACCCACCTGCATCTGCATTATGCCCGCACGATCGCACTGGAAGAACTCGCCGATATAGCAGCACTCAGCGTCTCCGGCCTGCACCGGCTCTTCCGCCGCCACACCGGCACTACCGTCTCCGACTATCTGATCCGCATGCGCATCGGTGATGCCTGCGCCCGCCTTTCGGCCACGGTCCAACCCGTCGGCCATATCGCCGATGCCGTCGGCTATAGTTCGCTTGCCAATTTCAACAGGCAGTTCCGGGCACAGACCGGAATGACGCCGCGGGAATACCGCAACGTCTTCCGCCGCGCTTAAACCTTGGCCGTTCGCCGCAAGCTGGCAAGGCCAAGCCCGATAACGGCTGCGAGCACGCAGGCGATGCCGAAGATCTGGTTGAGGCCGATCGCCTCCCCCAGAACAAGGAAAGCGAAGATGACCGCGGATGCCGGCGCGACGGCTGTAAAGAGAGAGGCCTCCGCGCCACTGACGCGCTCCGCTCCCGCATACCAGAGCACGAAGCCGCCGACCGTCGGCACCAGCGCGTAATAGATCATCGCAACGACGGCCGACCGCACACCGATGCCGATATCATGAGGCTCGAACAGAGCCGGCACAGCTGCGACCACGAAACCGATCGCCGTCATCAACGCCGACTGCGTCAGCGGCGGAATGGCCGTACCAAGCCGCTTGTTCAAAAGAATGAACAGCCCTTCGCAGATAACGGCCCCGAAAATCATGATATCGCCGACAAGAGACCCCTGCCCGGCCGCCGGCGAAAAGGCGATGGAAAAGACACCCGCAGCCGCAAGCCCGATCGCGAGCAGCAGGAAACGATGCGGCTTCTCGCCAAGCAGGAGGATGGAGATCGCCGCGGAGACGACAGGCAGCGTGCCGATGATGACGCCGGCATTGGCCGCCGATGTCAGCGACAGGCCTGAGATCAGCAAGGTCGTGTAGCCGACGCTCCCGGCCCCCGCCTGTGTGACGAGGATCAGCCAGTCCCGCCCGGAGAGCCGCGGCAACCGCGATCCCGTCCAGCGCATGAGGAAAAGGAAGAAGGGAGAGGCCACGGCAAAGCGTAGCGCCGTCGCCGTAAAAGGCGGCAGGCCCGAGGCAATGACCTTGCTGGCGATGACAGTGCTGCCAACCGTCACCATGGCCAGCGTGAGATAGATATAGCCCTGAAATTCCCTGCTCATCTGCCGCTCCCTTCGAGATGAAGCAAACAAACAGGTTGGGCAGCGCGGGGTCTTGAACGAAATTGCAGGAGATCAGGAATGGCCACGCGCATAGGCGCCGGGCGTCAGGCCATAGCGGGAAACGAAGGCGCGTGTCATATGGCTTTGGTCGGCAAAGCCGCTTTCGGCTGCAGCCTCCGCCAGCGACGCACCACCGGCGATCAGCCGCCGGGCAAGATGCACGCGAGCCTGAACGAGATAGGCATGCGGCGTAAAACCCGTCGCCCGCGCAAAAGCGCGCAGCACCTGAAACCGACTGAGGCCGCTCTCCCCTGCCAGATCGGAAAGTGAAATCTCAGCCGCCGGATCGTCATCGATCATGCTGCGGGCATGAACAATGGAATACGGCGCCGTTGCCGGCTCCTCTCGTATCGCCGTTTCCCGCAGGGCATCGGCAATGACCGACAACAGCAACTCCTCACAGCGCATCCGTTCCTCGTTGCTGGTCACGGCAGAAAACAGCGCGCGAAATCGTTCGGCGAGCAACCTGTCGTGAATGACGGGGCGCGGAATTTCCGAGCGGCGGATCCCGCCTTGTGCAACCTCGCGCGCGAGGCCGTCCATTACGGCAGGATCGAAATAGAGAATGCTCCAGGAGCGCGCCTCGCCGATCGGCGCCCCGTCATGAACCTCATTCGGATTGACGGTGATGAGATCGCCGGCCTCCGCCTCGACCATGCCGCGTCCGCTCAGCGATTTCTGCGCACCGGAAAAGATGAGGCCAATGCCGAACTGCTCATGCGTATGGCGCGCGAAACGATGGTCTGATGTCGCCACCACCGCTTCAACGCCGGGCACGGACGAGCGCAGCATCCTGAACTGGCTGGCGGCCATGGCAATCTCCTTCCCGGACGACTTTGCCAGCGGGCAGCAAGCCGGGCAAGCGCGGAAGCAAGTCCAGCAAAAGTGCGCAGCGNNTTTTGCGTCCGGAATTGCGTCAAAACAAAGAGTTCTAAAAGAACTCATCCAGGAGCTGATAATAGTCCAGCTTCACGGGATCGATGATCGACAGGCCGTAGACATTGAGAAACAGCCGCACGAACTCCTCGCCGAAATTATAAGTGATGCTGTGGCAGGCAAGCGCGACATCCTGATAGCGGTCGGCGACACCAAGGCGGCAGCAATCGATATAACCGACAAACCGCCCGTCTGCGACCATGAAGTTCGGCAGGCAGGCATCGCCATGCGCAACGACGAGATTTTCGCTTTCCGGTCGCAGCCGCTGCAATTCGTTGAAGAGGAAGAAGGCGCTTTTGCCGAGCCGTACCTCATCGAAATCCGTCTCGTCGACGACCCCGGCCCGCATGCGCGCTTCAGCGGCCGCGAGGCGCCTTTCCAACCGATGATCGAACGGACAGGCGCTGATATCGACGTTATGGAGAGTGCTGAGCGCAGAGGCGAGGATCTCGATGCGCTCTTCCGGCAACAGCGTCGTGGCGGTGACGAGATCCGCGCCCGGCAGCGCCGTCATCAGGAGAAAACTGCGTTCGCCGTCGCTCTCATGGGCGATGGGCTCGGGGCAATGGAGGCCTTGGCTGCGAAGCCAGACAAGCCTCTCGGCCTCATCGGCAAGCTCGCAAAACGGCCCCGCCTCCTCGACCTTCAGGTAAAGCCTGGGACGCCTGTCGCCTTCCAATCGGAAAACGCAAGCCGAGGAACGGCCGAGCGCGTCCCGCCGCCATTCATAGCCGCCAAGATGGCTCCTGAGCGAAACCGGAAGCCTGCCATCCTCCTGAAGCGGAACGACCATGACGATCCTGTGATGGGAAGAAACTCTGTCTGAAAGCCGGTGTGGGCGCCTTAGTGGAAGGTTTCGGCCGGCGCGCTTTCCAGAAGAATTTCGAAAGCTTCTTCCAGAGCGGCGACCAGAATATCAGTCAACTCGTCTGCCTTGTTTTCCAGAAGCATCAGACTGACGGCTTCTTCCTGACGCTCGAGGAAGTGCTCGATCTCGTTCGACATATCATTGTCCCCTTACCCACCATAATCATCACGGCCATGGGAAAACGATAGAGATGGTTCCTTGCGCGTGGCTTGTTGCGGAATGACACGACAAGGATCACCTCGGGTATTTGTAGCTCTTCCATTCACGTCTAGGAATCTCACTGCCGACGCGAAATTCGAATGAAACAACCTTCGTCGCGCTGTCGTCCACCTCGCACGTGAAAGCTACGCCGTACAATTTTTTGCCGTCATAAAATGCACTACGTCGAGAACCCAGGAGATTCCCCGCCGGTAAATTAAATCTCGGCACCTCAAGAAGATTGGGATCGTACTTCGCAGACGAATGCAGGAGTTGCTCCCTAAGCTCACTCCAGCAAAGCTGGCCAACGCGCGCTCCGCGCGGCAAATCACCCATCGCTATTTTGACTTGAGAATCGGTGATGTTGTTGGAAAAAAGCGTCTTCGCCTTAACGAGACTGTCCGCCTCTTCCGCCTTGGGGTCTGGTGGTGGCACCTCATCTGAATTTGCCGGAGATACTGTCGCCTCAATACTCGTTTTTGCCTCGTCCGCTCCCGCAGCAGCCGGTCCGCTCCTCTGCGGACTGGCCTCCGACGCTTCCACTTTAGGAAGTTCGATATCCTGTATCACCGGATTTGCTGCAGGCCTCGTCGGCTGAGGCTCCACCGGTTTAGGCGCCGGTGGTTCGCTAAGTAACGGCTTCTGTTCTGGCTCGGCGGCGGCCTGCTTCGGAACTTTCGCCTGGCGAGTCGTTCCCCGCTCTGTCTGCTCCGGCGCTGTATTTTTCTCCGCAAATTCAAAGACAGGGCGTGACTGCGCCTTCGTTTGAGGCTCTGCAGCCTCTGTTGGTGGCGGTGGCGGCGGTGGCGGCGGTGGAGGTGGCTCGGCTTTCGCCTGCTC
>UCKU01000042.1 GCA_900473185.1 Hyphomicrobiales bacterium
GTACGCAAGGTCGTTGATGAAATACCACGATTTCAAAGTGTAAATCTCGATATTACGAAGGATTTAATAGCCTCGAGCGATCCACCTCCGCCTTAGGCAGCAGGTGAACGCCATCAATCATCACAGCCCGTACCCGGGGATCAACAGACTACAGGGACAGGAGAAGAGTGATGACGGACTATTATGTTGCCACTGACGGAAGCGACATCGCCAAAGGCAGTTTGTCTGCACCATGGAAGACGATCAATCGCGCCATGCAGGCGCAGCTCAGGCCTGGCGATCAGGTGGTGGTAAAGTCAGGAACGTACCATGAGCAGATCGTGGTGACGAAGGATGGTGCGGCGGATAATTACGTCACCATCCGCTCCGAATTGCCGGGCGACGCTTTGCTCAGGCCGCCTTCTTCGGACACCTACAGCACGCTGAATGTGCGAGCGAACTACGTCAGGATCGAGGGTTTCGACGTCGTTGGCGGCGAGGGACACGCGATCGATATTGAAGGGTCGCACCATGTCACGATCAAGGACAATATCGCCCATGACAGCGGCGGTTCTGGTATTTCCAGCGCCAAATCGGATTGGCTGACGATCGAAGACAACCGGGTCTATGGCAACGCCGCGACGAACGGCTATCAGTGCAGCGGCATCTCGCTCTGGCAGAACACGGATCTCGCCGCAGGCAATGCCGAATTCCGCAACATTATCAGGAACAACATAAGCTACGATAACGTGCAAGGACCCGCCATCAACTGGGAACATACGGATGGAAACGGTATCATCATCGACGGCTTTCACGACACCAAATACCACTACGGCACTCTGATCGAGGGCAATGTCTCCTACGGCAATGGTGGCAAGGGCATCCACGTCTTCCTGAGCGACTTCGTCACGGTGCGCAACAATACCGTCTGGCACAACAACCATGACAATGCCAACAAGGGAAGCTGGCGGGGCGAGCTGAGCAACGCCATGGGTAGCTACAATACCTGGGTGAACAATGTCGCAGTGGCGGATCCGCGAACGGACTCAAGAAACCGGGCCATCAACGATGTCAGCACCAACGGCTACGTGAACAAGGATGTGAAGTGGTACAACAATATCACCTTCAACGGCACTCCGCGCGAGGCATCGGTGCTTTCGGACGGCCATATGCCGGACCCCGCCAACGGAAACCTGCTTGGGCTTGATCCGCTGCTTTCGAATCCGGCCACGGGAGATTTCCACCTGAAGCCGGGTTCGCCGGCCATCAATGCCGGAACGTCCGCTTTCGGGCTCGGATCTGTCGACATTGACGGGCAGGCCCGCGTGAACGGCAAGGTCGACATCGGAGCGGATGAGGCCGATTCCAGTGCGGACACGCCGCGGGATGCCAAGGACGTTTCTAGCTCGACGCCGCGATGAATACAGTCTCCGAGAACATTTTCGCCAACGGCGGCTAGGTGGCGATGATCGCGGCAGCTCGACGCGCAATATCAGCGCTAGCCGCAAGGCAATGAACCCGTCGATGGCGCGCGTCGCCAGATCTGGAAAGCCTGAAAGGTTTCGGTGATTTGAAAATGCTGGTCGGACAGGAACGTGGCCAGCACCCCTTCCGGATCGTAGATATCGGGCTTGCTGGTGACGATGAGGGTTGGAGCCTCGAGTGCGGAAGCAAAGCCTGGCCGCGGCTCAGAGACATAGAGCGCACTGCCACACCCCTGGCCCAGCGGCACATGATAAACGAGGGCGCCAAGTGCGTCGGCGCTCCACCAGACGCGATCACCCTCGGTGAGGGCTGAGCGTACGACAGCTGCCGCAGAGCGATAGTCGTCCTTCGCGTGACGGGGCGCGAATCTGATGCTTGCGCCGGAGGCCAATGCCATCATCAGAAAGCCAAGCACCACGAGCTTGCCGACAGGCCGATGCCAGAGCAATACCACGCCTGCCGCCTGCAGCGCCAAGACGACCGCGATTGCGGGCGCGAGATGGCGACCGACGACACGCCAGTGCAGAATATATCCGGCAATCAGGATCAATGCAGCAGCGGCCATGAACGCGATGGCACAGGCCGCCAGTGTGCGAGGCGGAACATTGCGAATTGCCTGGATCATGCCGGCCAGCGTTACCGCCCCGACCAGGATGGCGTAGCTTGCCAACGCAACCAGGTAAGACGAGACGATCGCCCCCTCCCCGGCGCGCAGATCCGTGCGGCCCGGCCCGAGGCCCGCAAACCCCAGCAGCTCATAGGCTGAGAAAACCAGAGTCCGCGCGTCGGTCGTCGCCACTTTGGTGCCGCCTGCCCCTCCAAGCACCGTCCAGAGATAGTAGAGCCCGAGCGGCGCCAGCACGACCACGAGCAGAATCGACGGCCCGATAATGTGGCTGGCGGCAAGCCGGCGAACGCGCCAGGGTACGGCGCAAGCCGCGGCAGCAACGGCGGCCGCGGCCCATATCGCCCCGAGCAAGCTGCTTCCGGCAAGAGCAATAAGCCCGAACGCAAGCATCCAGGCTTGGTAGGCGCGAAGGAGCGGACCCTCCGCCCCGCGATCACTCGCTGCAACGACCGCGCGTTCAAGCAGGCCGAAGACCATCAAGCTCGCCCCGATCTGCATGCCATAGGGCCGCGCCTCATCGATATAGTACCACAGGAAGGCGCTGGTCCCAGCCACCAGAAGCCGATCAACCCGGCCGTTGGCGAAGATGTAGAGGCCCGGAACGAGCCAGAGCAGGTTCATCACCCTCAGCGCGATCTCTCCGTCGCCCGCAACCTTCTCCCAGGCCCATATCGCCACGAGGAAAAACGGCATTTGCGCATCGGAGCCCGTCTCCGCGACCATACGGGCCAGAAGCGCCCCGAACTGCGGCTCCGCTGCACGCCACGCTGTATTGGCCTCGTCTATCCAGTAGCTCTGTCCGCTGATCGCCGTGCAAAGCGCCACCAAAGTGGCGACCATCGCGAACCACAGAGTGAAGTGCCGCGACAATGGGCGCAACTTCTGCAAAAACGATCCTGTTTTATTGACCGGGTTCGATGGCCCCGTGATCTCCGCGCCCAGCGCCAGATTGAGGTCAGATATGCCCATACACGTACAAGTCCCAAAACCGTGCCAGCGTGCCGCCGGCAATACATCTATCCCGGCCTAGATCAGCGCTAAGACTAACGCGTTCTTCGTTCGAGCAACAATCAGCACAAAGTGGTACGCGTACGTCTTATGGCTCGCTTTCGACCAGCCGGCATAAAGAATAAAGTTCATTTCTACAGAGGCTTGCGTGTCATCACAGACGGAGATTCCGAGAGAAGTTCGATGAGCCTTGGAGCTTGCCAGTTCGGCGAGCTGGATGGAGCCGGGAATGGTCAAGAGTAAGACTATTGTAAAGAGTAACCGGATCGAGCGGTTTCCTCAAAAGACCTATGGGCGGCGACCTCGCTGCCTTGGCAGAGACTTTTATCATGCACGATCCCTATTCGGCATGTGCCGGCAGTTGCTCTATCGGCTCAGCGCCGATCGTCGTGCGGCAGCTGGCACGTGTGGTCCAACCCATTTCATCACATCGGGGGCGTAAGATGTTGCCGCAAAGCACGGAGTTCCCCCGCACATGGCCAATTGCCACGACTGATCTTTCGCCCCGCGGCATGTCCGATACGGACGGCCTAGTGCTGAGTATTGTGGTGCCGGTGTTCAATGAGGAGGAGACGATCGTGCTCTTTCTCCAGGCCGTGGATGCACAGACCAACGCGATCCGCAGCGCCCTCGGACCAGGCGGACAGGTGGAGATTCTCTTCGTCGACGACGGCAGCCGAGATCGCACTGTAGAGATTATCGAAAGTCTCGTGGCACAGCGACCGGATATCGGCCTGATCTGCCTGTCACGAAACTTCGGCAAGGACGCAGCTCTGGCAGCCGGCCTTGCCCATGCACGCGGCGACGCAATCATCCCGATGGACGTCGATCTGCAGGACCCGCCGGATATCGTTCCGGATATGGTGAGCGCCTGGATGCGCGGTGCAAAGGTGGTCAACGCACGCCGCAAGAGGCGTGGCAGCGACACCTGGCTCAAGCGCTGGAGCGCCACGGCTTTCTACGGCCTCTATAATCGGATGGCCGATTATCCCATCCAGGACAATGTCGGCGATTTTCGACTGCTGGACCGCAGCGTCGTCGATGTTCTGAACGGCATGCCGGAACGCATCCGTTTTATGAAAGGCCTGTTCTCCTGGGTTGGCTTCACTCAGGCGACTGTCGAATACGACCGGCCGAAACGCACGGCGGGCACCTCGAAGTGGGTATATTGGCGCCTGTGGAACTTCGCTTTGGACGGGATCACCGGATCGACGACGATGCCGCTGCGGATCTGGACCTATGTCGGCCTCGTTGTCGTCTTTCTGGCGCAGCTCTACGCAGCCATCATCATTGGGCGAACGCTGATTTTTGGCGTCGATGCGCCTGGCTATGCGTCCATAATGGTCGTCATCCTGGTGTTCGGCGCATTCAACATGATCTCCGTTGGGCTTCTTGGCGAGTATGTCGGCCGCATCGCTGTCGAGGTCCGGCAACGGCCGCTTTACCTGGTGGAGCATCTGACCGGCCGAGCCGCTGCGGGGTCGGCTACCGGCGCCGTTGCCGATCAGGCGCGGCGTGACGCGCCCGCCGGCGCCAGCTCTCTGCGGCGGGTCGGCATCGCCGCAAGTACCGCAATGACGAGCGCGAGAGCGCCGGAAGGCCCGTTGAGCAGCCAGTATCCGGCAGAATGACATGGTGGATAAGGCTTGCTACCCGGCAGTCTACAGCCCCAGTATCACCATGCCTTGGCGGTCGATGGAGTGCATCGGCGTCCTCATCGCGCTGTTCCTTCTGAGTGGTTGCGTTTTTCCGCTGGTCGATCGCGATGGCTACCTGGATGCCAGCGAGATGGCGACTCTTCGCCTGCTTGGCATGCCTATCTATCTGATTTCTCTTGGGCTCTTGGCTCGAAACCAGGCAGAGCTGCTGATCGCCATCCGCCGCAGCCTGCCGTTCGTCGTGCTCCTCCTTTTGCCGCTCGTCTCCGTGCTGTGGTCGCCCAGCCCCGCTCTCACCCTGCAGCGGGGCATTGCGCTCATTCTCTCCGTATCGCTTGCATATCTCCTCGCCATCCTGTTTACGCCGCGGCAATTGCTGTTGCTGACGGTTGTAGTGCTTGGCTGCGGCATGGCGTTCAGTCTTTTGATGGCTGCGGCATGGCCCAGTCGTGCGTTCACCGTAGGCGAGAGCTCCCTGAAAGGGGTCTTTGACAACAAGAACGCGCTCGGCTGGAACGCCGCGATCGCGACTTTCGCATGCAGCGTGATGGCGGCGGATCGACGGGCGGGGCTGAGAATTGTCAGCATACCGCTGCTGTGCGCCAGTCTCGTTTGCCTCGTCGCATCACAGTCGATGACGGCCATGACCTCACTCGCCAGCGCGGTGGTGGCCACGTTTTTCTTCCTTGCTCTATCAAAGACCCGCGACCTTGGACGGGTGACCCTCGTGCTGGTCTGTCTGCAATTGGTCGCGCTGCTCCTTGTAGGCCTCAGCGAACTGCTCGTTCCCGTGCTCGAAGCGCTGGGCAAGGATGCGACACTGACCGGTCGCGTTCCGCTCTGGCGGGAAGTGGATCACGCGATCGGAAGGCGGTTGTTGTTCGGTTACGGCTATCAGGCCTTCTGGGCCGATTCCAACCCCGATGGCTGGCACGTCCGAGCCGCGGCGGGGTGGCCGGCGCCGCACGCCCATAATGGATTTCGTGACACATTGCTAAGCCTCGGGCTCCTGGGCTTCATCCCCCTGGTCTGGACCATTGCCCGCGCGGTGCGGCAGGGCGCGGCGCTGCTGTGTGACGCTCCCGAGGAAGGTTGGCTATGGCTGAACGTGCTGGTCATCATGTTCCTGGTGATGAACCTCACGGAAACGATCATTCTCACTCAAAATAGTCTTCTCTTCGTCCTGTTTGCCACCGCCGTGATCATGTTCGCGATCCGGTTTCCGACCGAAGCGAAAGATCTGACGTCAGGTTTACGATTGAT
>UCKU01000005.1 GCA_900473185.1 Hyphomicrobiales bacterium
ACCTCCGCCACCTCCGCCACTTAGTTTAAACCCATATACATCAATGATTTAAAACGGCGGAGGTAACCTCCGCCGAACCCCCTCCATTGAGATGAACCTCCGCCGCCAAGCCTCCATTCGGGCGCAAAATGGCGCCCTCTTCTTGAATTCGGGCATCTCGTGGAGGAGGTTCCCTGAAGTGGCGGAGGTTCCGATACGAAGCAACCTCCGCCACTTCAATCATGCCGCACAAATCTGTGCAGCGGTTTTGCGATACGCCTCAACCTTGCTGGAGCGCCCTGCGGATGGCGACTTCGACAGGCGAATAGGCGCCGTCCTCCCGTAAAAGCTTCAGTGGCTCCGACGGCGCAAGACCGGGCTGCGCCATGAAACGCGGCTCCTTGCCGCGATGCATCTGCGCCGCATGGATGAGGAACGGATGGCACAAATAGACCGTGCCCGCCTGCCCCGTCGCCAGAGCAAGCGGCCTGTCCTCGCCCACATGCTCCAGCCACAGATGCGCCATGCCTGCCTCGCCAGCCGGCTCCAGCATCCTTGCGATATCCTTGTGCGACCCGACCCGGATACGCGTCGGCGCATCGTTCTCCCCGACATCAGAGAACAGGAAGAGCATCAGGAGTGCCCGTCCGCGCGAGGTGATGTTCACCCGCCAGACGGAAAAATCCCGCTGTTCATTCGGATCGCCTTCGTCTCCCGGAAAGCTCAGATCCACATGCCAACCGGCATCGCCGGGATCATCCGGATGCGGAAAGCGCACGGGGAAGCTGCCGAGACCGTCGCGCGGCTCCCAACGCCCCTTGCCGACAAGCTGATCGAAAGCCGAATGCAGCACGGGCGTATTGACCGCCGCGTTGAACGGGCCGCCGCCGTAGCCGGCAAGCCGAACGACCGGCCGCACCCAGGTTTTCGGATCATCAGGATTGAAGGGAATGTCCCGCCACATGATGGCGCGGGCTTCCTCAGCCACACCTCGGGGAAAGGCATCATCGATCCGCACGAAACCGTCTTCGATGAATTGCTCGATTTGCACGGCGCTGAGCGCCGGCGGGTAACCGGTGGATGTCATGAAATATCTCTCTATCGCCAAACCCTGCCGGCATTGTCCATCGGCCGAATGCAGGGTGGTTACAGTCCACGGCAACGAACCAGCCAGCAGGCTGGTGAAGCGGCCGCACCTTCCTTTGCCCGAGGGCAGAGCCTTAGAGGCTCAAGAAGAAGACCGTAGCGATGTTGAGAGCGATCATTTTCATAGCGATGGGAGGCTATCGGCTTCCGCGAGCAGGGTCAATATTTCACCCGAACCTTCGCAGCGCCTTCTCCTGATCGGATGGAATAGAAATATCCCGCACTGCCTCGTGCACCGACTGCAGCACCAGTTCCGCCAGCCGCGCCGTTGCTGCATCCGGCTCCGCTTCCGCTCGATGCAAGACCAGCCCCAGCTTCGGCAGTTCCGGCAGGCCGGCTTCGCCTGACGCCAGCATCCGCACTTTGGCGGGCAGTCCGATCGGCGTACGCACCGTCATACCCAATCCGGCAGCGGTCGCAGCCCAGAGGCCGCCAAGGCTCGGGCTGACAAAGGAGAGTCGCCAGGAAATGCCGGCCTCGTCCAATACCTTGGTTGCGGCATTCCTGAGCAGGCAGGGCGCCTCAAGCGAGGCAAGCGGCATCGGCTCACCGCTTCCAGCCGCCCATGCCGGCAAGCCATTCGCCGGGCCGATCCAGCGCATCGGCACATCGGCAATATGCTCGCAATGCGCGGTCAAAGTGCCGGTGCTCCAGGCAAGTGCTAGATCGAGCTTGCCTGTCGTCACCCTCTCCAGAAGCTCAGCATTGCGCACCACACGCGCTTCGATCCGCACCTTCGGATGCGCTCGAGCAAAGCGTCCAAGCACCTCGGGCAGCAAGTTCTCACCGAAATCCTCCTGCAGGCCGAGCCGCACCCAGCCTTCCAGTTCGACACTCTGCACCGCAGCGACTGCCTCGTCGTTCAGATCGAGCAATCGCCGGGCGTAGGCAAGCATCGTCTCTCCGGCTTCCGTCAGCGCCAGTCCGCGCCCGGATTTGCGGAAGATCGGCGTGCCGGCCTGTTCCTCCAGCTTCTTAAGCTGTGCGCTGACCGCCGAGGTCGAGCGCCCCAGACGATCCGCCGCCCTGGCGAAATTGCCGAGATCCATGCCGGTCGCGAATGTCCTCAGCACATCCAGATCGAACGTAATCCGTCGCATTTCACGATCCCGATTTTCAGGATAATTAATCCATAAAATTCTGATTTTCCGCATCATGGTGTCGTGGCATGCTTCTCCTGTCAAGACAAAGAACAAGGAGGCATCCAATGCCATTCGCTCGCATTTCCCTTCTGAAGGGCAAATCGCCGGACTATCTGCGTGCGCTCTCGGACAGCATCCACACGGCCATGGTCGAGACCTTCAATGTGCCGCCGGCCGACCGCTTCCAGATCATCCACCAGCATGAGCCGGGCGAACTGATCTTCGACCGCAATTACCTTGCCGGTCCGCGCTCGGATGAATTCGTGCTGATTTCGATCACGACCGGCAAGCCGCGCAGGACGGAAATGCGCAAGGCTTTCTTCCGCCGAACCGTCGAACTATTGCAGCAATCCCCCGGCCTGCGCCCGGAAGACGTGATGATCGTCATCTCGACCAGCGAACCGGACGAATGGTCCTTTGGCGACGGCCTGGCGCAGATGGCCGAACCCGGATGGGAAGCGCGCGCCAGGGGAGTTCCGGCATGAGCACCACCAATCCGAGGACGATGACGATCCGCCATCCCGGCAGTGCGGTCCGTTCTCCTGATGGCATTTCGAATGCGCCCTTCTGGGTCGAAATGCTGCTCGACAGTGAGATCGATGGCGAGAACACCGCCATGCGCGCAACGCTCGATCCCGGCACCGTGACACACTGGCATACGCATCCGCGCGGCCAGCTTCTTTATGTCCTCTCCGGCGTCGGTCTCGTGCAACGGAAGGGTGAATCAGTCGAGGAAGTCAGAACCGGTGATGCAATATGGTTCGCCCCGAACGAGCTTCACTGGCACGGGGCAACAGCTGACAGCCCTTTCGGATATCTTAGCATCCAGGGTTTTGAGAAGGGACGCTTCGTCGACTGGTCCGAGGAGAGACAGCCATGATGGCCATGCAATATTCCTTCACCTTGCCTGCAGATTACGACATGGAGATCATCGATCGCCGTATCCGCGATAAGGGCCCGGCAATGGACGGCTTCCTGCATCTCGGTTTCAAGGCCTTTCTGAGCGCTCGCCTGGGCGAATTCGGCAGCCGGGAAAATCTGTATGCGCCCTTTTATCTCTGGGATCAGCCTGAAGGCGCCAGCAATTTCATCTGCGGCCCCGGCTTTGCCGCGCTGACAGACGCCTTCGGCCGGCCCCGCATTCGCCACTGGATCGTCTGGCATGCGCATGTCTCACCGGGCCTTGCCAACGCCCGCTTTGCTCACAGCGAACAGCTCCCTATCGAACCGCATGCCTCTCTGCCCGACTTACGGCAGCAGGAGATTGATCTGGCAAAGCAGGAAGCCGGCGGCAAACATCTGCTCGCCCGCATTAGCGCCTTTGACCCGCATGACTGGACGATGGTCCGTTTTGGCCTCTGCGCAGAATCCCCACCCGCATCAGGCATCAACCAAGTCTATCGTGTCGGCCACCTCTCCCGCGGCTAAGAACACCAAAGGCAGGACCGAAAAACAAAAAGCGCCCCTCTTTCGAGGAGCGCTTTGTATTTTCAAGCCTGAAAGCGATCAGATGCCGCTCTGGCCGTCGGAGCCGATATAGGCGATGCGCAGCATGTTGGTCGCCCCCGGTGTGCCGAGCGGCACGCCAGCGGAGATGATGATGCGATCGCCCGGCTTGCCGAAACCTTCTGCAGCAACGATGCGGCAGGCGCGGTTGACCATGTCGTCGAGGTCGGTTGCGTCATGCGTGACGACGCAATGCATACCCCAGACGACGGACAGACGGCGCGCCGTCTTGATGATCGGCGACAGAGCGATGATCGGCACTTGCGGACGCTCGCGCGAGGCGCGCAGGCCGGTCGTGCCAGAAGACGTGTAACAGACGATAGCCGACAGCTTCAGCGTCTCGGCGATCTGGCGGGCGGCAAGCGAGATAGCGTCCGCACCGGTTGCTTCCGGCTGGGCGCGCTGCGCATAGATGATGCCCGGATAGTGCGGATCCTTCTCCACCGTGCTCGCAATCGAGGCCATCATCGAGACAGCTTCGACCGGATAAGCGCCGGAAGCCGATTCTGCCGACAGCATGATCGCGTCAGCACCTTCGAAGACGGCGATCGAAACGTCCGAAACTTCGGCGCGTGTCGGAACCGGCGAAGAGATCATCGATTCCAGCATCTGCGTGGCGACGATGACAGGCTTGCCCGAACGGCGGCAGGAGCGGATGAGCTGCTTCTGGATGCCCGGAACGGCTTCGAGCGGCATTTCAACACCGAGATCGCCGCGGGCGACCATCAGCGCATCGGACAGCTCGATGATTTCTTCGATGCGTTCCAGCGCCTGCGGCTTCTCGATCTTCGACATGATGCCCACGCGGCCACGGGCGATCTTGCGCACTTCGGCGAGGTCGTCGGGACGCTGGACGAAGGAGAGCGCCACCCAGTCGACATCGTCGGTCGCGAGAACTGCGTCGAGGTCGGTACGGTCCTTGTCGGTCAGCGCGCCCACGCCAAGCAGCGTATCGGGCAGGCTGACACCCTTGCGATCGGAAATGCTGGTGCCGGCAATGACGGTCGTGACGATGCTCTTGCCGTCGCACTTTTCGGCGCGGAGAGCCAGCTTGCCATCATCGATCAGCAGGCGATGGCCCGGCTGAACAGCTTCGAGAATTTCAGGATGCGGCAGGAACACGCGGGTGTTGTCGCCGGGGGTATCGTTGTTGTCGAGCGTAAATGTCTGGCCGGGCTTCAGCTCCACTTTGACATCGGCGAACTTGCCGACGCGAAGCTTCGGACCCTGCAGGTCGGCCAGAATGCCGATCGGCCGGCCCGAGCGGGCTTCGACGGCGCGAATGCGCTGCACGAGCGTGCGCATCACGTCATGGCTCGCATGGCTCATATTGATGCGGAAGATATCCGCACCCGCCTGGTGCAGCTTCTCGATCATCGACTCCTCGGAGGAGGCGGGGCCGAGGGTGGCGAGGATTTTAACTTTGCGGTTACGCTTCATCAATTCTGGCTTTCTTGCGTCCCTGGGGTGTCGGAGAGTTGAACCATCCAGCTTCCCTGGCGGCCCGTATCATATTCCTTGAATCCCATTTTCTGATAACCCCGGGCGTAGCAGTCCTGCACACCCGTGATCTTGAATTCGTTTTCCGCCACGCACATCTGCACGTCACCCGTCCATCGGCCTCCCCGGGCGGCGTCTTCTGCGTAGAGGTAATAATAACGCGACTGTAACTCTCCCTCGATCAGCGTGGCGCAGGTCGTTGCCGGCACCTGCCACCAGCCCTCCGTGACCCAGCCATCCTTCGCTCTATATCCGATCGCAACGCCAACCAGATTTTGCGTACCGTTGCATACACGGAAATCCGCACGCGCGGCATCGGCAATGAAGAACGGCGAGACGGCTGCAAGAGCGAACAATGCGAGACGGACCAGCGGTCCGGACCGCGTGAGGAAACTTGGCGCGGCTTGGATCAACACGGCTCCCAAATAGCTCCACGGTTATTCGTTATCCGTGTCTTCTTGCGCCGCCATCAGGCGAAAGTCAACGCAATGCTAATCGATTATATTTCCTTTCATAACCACCGATCGGGCGCATCTTGTCGCGTTGGTCCGCCCATCACGCTTGAACCGGCCGAAGGCGCATGCAATCACTGGGCGAATACGCGAAATGACAATTGGCAATTTCCTGATGGATCACTTCCAATCCTTCGAAATCCTATCCGGCCAACATGACAAAGGCATGGTGATCCTCGGCGATCATGCCATGAGCCGTCTGCCCGAACGATATGGCCGACTTGGCCTGCCGGAAAGTGCTTTCTCCAGGCACATCGCTTATGACATCGGCATTCAGGGCCTTGTCCGCAAGCTGTGTGCACAGCTGGGCGTGCCGGGCGTGCTCGGCGGTTTTTCGCGCCTGCTGATCGACCCCAACCGCGGCGAGGACGACCCGACGCTGATCATGAAAATCTCCGACGGCGCCATCATCCCCGGCAACCATCCGATGACCGAGGAGGAGTGGAACTACCGGATCGAAACCTTCCACAGACCCTATCACAATGCTGTGTCGGAGACGATCGATAGGGTGGCGAACGCGACCGGCAAGGCGCCGCTGGTACTGTCCCTCCACTCCTTCACACCTGCCTGGAAGGGTGTTCCCCGCCCCTGGCATGCGGCAGTGCTCTGGGATAGCGACCACCGCGCCGTCGCCCCATTGCTTGACAAACTGCGAGCCGATCCCGATCTCGTCGTCGGTGATAACGAACCCTATGACGGCGCCCTGAAGGGTGACACCATGTATCGTCATTGCATGATGACGGGCATTCCGCACGCACTCCTGGAAGTACGCCAGGACCTCATCGGCAACGAGGTCGGCATCGGGGAATGGGCGGCGCGCCTGGCACCCGTCTTTGCGGAGATGAACGCCGATCCGGCCCTGCATGCATACAGCGTGCACGCCTCACGCACAGGCCCCTATTGAGTGAAAAGGACTTGGCCCATGACCACGCTCAGCAAGGAACAACAGACGGAATTCGAGGCAGCCGCCTTCCGCCGACTCATCACACATCTTCGCGAGCGGACCGACGTGCAGAACATCGATCTGATGAATCTCGCCGGCTTCTGCCGTAACTGCCTGTCCAACTGGTACCGCGAAGCTGCGGAAGCCGAAGGCGTCACTATGACGAAGGACGAATCGCGCGAGATCGTCTACGGCATGCCCTACGAAGACTGGAAGAACATCCACCAGACGGAAGCATCGCCTGTGCAAAAGGCAGCTTTTGAGGTGAACAACCCGCACAAATAGTCCACCCGCTCTCAAATCGTCTTGACGCTGGCGGCACTTCGCGGCAGTCACTGGCAACCCGAATGCATATCCCGAAATCAGGAGAACACGATGTCTGATGCACATGGCGTCGCCCGCGATCAGCTTCGCGCTTTTGTCGAGCGCATTGAACGCCTGGAAGAAGAAAAGAAGACCATCGCCGACGACATCAAGGACGTCTATGGCGAAGCCAAGGGCATGGGCTTCGACACCAAGATCCTCAAGAAGGTCGTTGCGCTCCGCAAGAAGGACGAGCAGGAACGCATGGAAGAAGATGCGATCCTCGATACCTACCTGCATGCCCTCGGCATGATCGAATCCCCGCCGGAAGGCTGAGGATCATCCAACCGCATTTTCAGAGAGCCGCCGTTTCGGCGGCTTTTCTTTTGATCTCATCAAAGTACCAGCGCCGATTTTCGCCGTGCCTCCAGCCCAAAAACGAAAGCCGCCGGAGACGATCCAGCGGCTTTTGCTTATTCAGAATATGGGTGGATCAGCGCGTGTTGAACTTACGCACTTCCATGAAATTGACGGCCGTGCCGCTGAAGCGACCAGGGTCGATCGAAGCCGTCTTCTGGAAGCCTTCGGCATAAACCGAGGTTGGCTGGGCGCGCAGCTCCTGGCTGACGAAGCGCGGTGCCTGCACCTTCTTGGACGCCATTTCCAGGCGGGCATTGGTAAGAGCCCACTGCGAGATCATCTTCTGGGTCAGCTTCGGCTCGGTACGCACCGTCTGGCGGCTTTCGTCGGCGGCCACCGCTTCCTGCTTGGTCGGACGACCACCCTTGGTGGGAAGACCCTGCGCGACCGGGCTGTCGACGGTCACGGGCTTCGGCGCCGCGGGAGCAGCAGCAAAGCTTGCTGACTTCGTCATCGGAACAAGTGCCGCAAGCTGCAGCGGCGGCTTGTCGAGTGCCGGCGGGTTCTTCGGCGCGGCGGCGTTGATTGCCTGCTCCACGGTCTGCGGCTCAGAAGGTGCGTTCATAGCGACCTCAGTGCCACCGCTCTGATCCTGCTGCTTTGCAAGCGCCGCCGCCATTGCAGGCGAAAGCGTATCCTGATCAGCCGCGTCTTCATCCGCATCAGGATTGGCATTCTGTGCAGCAAGCAGGTTTTCAGCAACGGCCGGACGTTCGGCTGGGGTCGGAACGCTCGTCGACATCAGGCTCGGATCGACAGAGGCAAGTTCAGCATCACCCGGCGCACGGCGCTGCCCAAGGAGCGACGGAACCGGAATGCTGTAACCACTAAGATCGGCGAATTGCTCAGGTTCTTGCGGCTGGCCGGCCGGCATGGCGGCAAGCGCCTGCTGGGCAGCGTTGCCTGCAGACGGCGGCACCAAGGCATTGGCAACCTCGTTGCCGGCAAGTTGATTGCTGAAGGCCGGGCGAACCTGCGGGACCGGTGCATTCACGCTTGCGACTTCGGTCTGCGGCTGAGGTTCATCAGCTGCTGGGACAGCCTCAGCCTTCGGCGGCGTTGCCTTGGCGACAGCCACCGGCGTGCTGTCCTCCGAATTATCCTCTTCCTCGTCGGCGCCGCCACCAAAGAGGTAGGCAAACAGCGTCTTCTGCTTGCGAGGTTCGTCATCGGAAACGGAAGCGCCGGCGCTGGCCATCATGATCTGGCTACCGTTCGCCATGCGGCGCTTGTAATCGGCCATCGCCTGCTGGTAGCCCGGCAACGGCTTGCCATCGGCGGGGATATGAATGGTATTGCCGTCAGGGAAGAGCCTGACCAACTCGTCGCGACTCATGCGCGGCCAGGCGCGAACACCGCCGACATCCATATGCACGAAAGGCGAACCGGACTTCGGATAGAAGCCGACGCCGCCGACCTGCATCTTCATGCCGATACCGCGCAGCGTGGCGAGCTTCACGTCGGGAATGAAGAAGTCCATCGCCTTGCCGAGCATATGCTGGCTCTTTTCGGCGACACCGGAATTGCGCGAACGACCGCGCAGCATCTCGTTGGTGGCTGGCGAGCGGAAACCGCAGACGACGTTGATGTAATCCCTGGAGCCGGACTGGCGATAAACTTCCCAGATGAGGTCGAAGAGACGCGGGTCCATCTTCGTCGGCTGATTCTTGCGCCAGTCACGCAGGAAACGGTTGAGCTGCTCGAGACCCTTGGGGTCGAACTTGCCGTTACGCTTGTAGGTGATGACGGCCTTTTCGCCGGTATGGATGAAATAGAGCTTCAGGCTGCGGGTGTCCCCGGCAGCCTGAGACGGTGTGCTAACGAATACCGGTGAGGAAACCGCGAGTGCAATGAGGGCGGCCGCTGCCGTCCTAATTGCCTTTCCGCCAATCTTGGCGCACAAACGCCAACTCAAGCGCGAAAGCTTGGTATTCCCATTCAGATTCTGCAACTCGATCCCCGTCAGACAGTCAATGTCCAATGCTGTCTCAAATGGCTGTCAAATGCGGTCACACGATGGCAAAAATGCCACACATGATCAACCTTTTCTTTATAGAGTGAACGAGCTGCTAACAAGTGGTTTATGGACGGTAACCAAATGTGGTTGCCTTATTCTTAATAAAAAGGCGCCTATGCCGCATCTTTCTGAGGATTATCGGGGTCGATGCCATAGTCCTTGAGCTTTCTGTAAAGTGTGGATCGCCCGATACCTAGCTTTCTTGCCACTTGACTCATTTGTCCTCGGTAGAATTTCAAGGCAAAACGAATCAGTTCTTCCTCGACATCGGCAAGACGCCTGACATCACCGGACTGATTGACGCTCGATATCGCGTTATCGGAAGCCTCGGTCCCGCGGCGCATCGTCTCGGCGACTGATTCCGCCTGATAATCCTCGGGGAATTCCGCGTCAGGATCGAGGTGGGAATTGTCCGCAACGAGCGCCAGATGATCCACGACTTCGTAGTTCGGAAGCTGGGCGGCGATCTGCGGGAAGTCCGCTTCAGTCAGCTCCGGACCTTCGGCAAGCACGACGGCGCGGAAGATCGCGTTTTCGAGCTGGCGGATATTGCCAGGCCAATCATAGGCGGTCAGCAATGCCAGCGTGCCAGCGTTGACCGTCATGCGGCGGCCGTTCTTCTGCTCGCTGGAAAAGCGCTCGGCAAAGACGCGCACCAGATGCGGAATGTCCTCCTTGCGCTTGCGCAGCGCCGGAATGGTGATCGGGAAGACGTTCAGGCGATAATAGAGGTCTTCGCGGAAGTGGCCGTTCTTGACCTCTTCGATCAGATCCTTGTTCGTCGCCGAGATGAGGCGAACATTGACCTTGTGCGCAGTGCGCGCACCGACGGTCTCGATCTCGCCCTGCTGAACGGCGCGCAGCAGCTTCACCTGCACTTCGAGCGGCAGATCGCCGATTTCGTCGAGGAAGATGGTGCCGCCATCGGCTTCCATGAACTTGCCGATATGCTTTTCGGTCGCGCCGGTAAACGCACCCTTTTCGTGACCGAAGAGGATGCTTTCGACGAGATTGTGCGGAATGGCGCCGCAATTGACCGTCACGAACGGCTTGGTTGCGCGATCGCCCCCCGACTGGATGGCACGTGCCACCAGCTCCTTGCCGACACCCGATTCGCCTTCGAGCACGACCGGGATGTTCGACTGCGAGGCGCGCTGCGCCAGATCGATGACGCGGATCATTGCCGGGCTTGCCGAAACGATGTCGTCGAAGCCGACGGAGCCCGAGCGTGAACGGCGGCCGGTACGGGCCTTCACCTCACGCTGGTCGAGCTTCATGGCATTGGAAATCGACGTGTTGATACGTTCCGGAGAAACCGGCTTGACGACGAAATCGAAGGCGCCGGCGCGCATGGCTTGCACGACAGTTTCGATGCCGCCCTGTCCCGTCTGGACGATGACCGGGATCTGGGTGCCGAAATCATGCAGCGCTTCGAGGAATTCGAGGCCGGTCATTTCGGGCATCATCAAATCGAGCACGATGACATTGAAAAGGCCGGGATCGCGCTTCACCATCTCCAGCCCGATGCGGCCGTTTTCGGCCTGATGCACCACATGGCCGCTACGCTCGATCGCGTTCTTGAGCAGACGGCGCTGCACGGGATCGTCCTCGACCACAAGGATCTGCCCTGCCCCTTTGAGCTCATTGTAACCGGTCATTGTCGCCTCACTTCATGCGAAACCATAGAGCGCACTCTGACAGAAAGGCTTGAACATCCTGTTTTGAGAAACAATTGCATTTTAACGATTGCGACAGGCAGTTTTCGTGCCGTAACAGGGCCTTTTTCGCGCCGAAAAACCCTTGCTGACAGGCGTTGCGGCGCTTAGACAGTCAGACCTGTTATAAAAGAGGAAGAGGAACCGCCCCATGAGACATATGCTTGCGCACGCCGATCTTCACCTTTCGGCAACGGCTTCCGCTGCAGCATCGGACCCGGCTCTGGGCGAGCTTCCCTCCTGGCGGCTGCAGGATCTCTACCCCTCGGCCACCTCCACCGCCTTCGTCGCCGATATGGAAAAGGCCGGCAAGGCCGCTTCCGCTTTCGAAGACAAATGGAAGGGCAAACTTGCCGAAGCCGCCGCCAAGAAGGGCGAGGAAGGCATCGGCCAGGCGCTGAAGGAATATGAGGCGCTCGACGATATCATGGGCCGCCTCGGCTCTTTCGCTGGCCTTACCTATTTCTCGGATACGTCCAACCCGGCAAACGGCAAGCTCTATGGCGACGTCCAGGCCAAGCTTACCGACTATTCCGGCCGCCTGTTGTTCTTCGCTCTCGAACTCAACCGCATCGACGATGCGGTGATCGATGCCTGCATGGCGAACGATCCGCTTGCCGGCCATTACCGCCCCTGGCTGGTCGACCTGCGCATGGACAAGCCCTACCAGCTCGAAGACCAGCTTGAGCAGCTCTTCCTCGAAAAATCGATGACATCAGCTGCCGCCTTCAACCGTCTCTTCGATGAGACGATGGCGGAGCTGCGCTTCGAGATCGACGGCGAGAAGCTGCCGCTCGAAGTGGCGCTGAACATGCTGCAGGAAAAGGATCCGGAAGTGCGCCGCAAGGCGGCAATGGCGCTTGCCGAAACCTTCAAGACCAATATCCGCACCTTCACGCTGATCACAAATACGCTCGCCAAGGACAAGGAGATCGCCGATCGCTGGCGCGGCTTCGAAGACATCGCCGACAGCCGCCATCTGGCAAACCGCGTCGAGCGCGAAGTGGTCGATGCTCTCGCTGCGGCCGTCAAGGAAGCCTATCCGCGCCTTTCGCATCGCTATTACAAGATGAAGGCGAAATGGCTCGGCATGGAGCAGATGAACTTCTGGGACCGCAATGCGCCGCTTCCGGAAACCTCTGGTGCCATCATCTCCTGGTCCGAAGCCAGGGACACGGTGCTGTCCGCCTATGGCAATTTCGCGCCGGAAATGGCTGAAATCGCCAAGCGCTTCTTTGACGAACAGTGGATCGACGCCCCCGTTCGCCCCGGCAAGGCGCCTGGCGCCTTCGCTCACCCGACCGTTCCGTCGGCCCATCCCTATGTGCTCGTCAATTATATGGGCAAGCCGCGCGATGTGATGACACTCGCCCATGAGCTCGGCCACGGCGTGCATCAGGTTCTTGCCGGCGCGCAAGGCGCCCTTATGTGCCAGACGCCGCTGACGCTTGCCGAAACAGCTTCCGTCTTCGGCGAGATGCTGACCTTCCGCGCGCTGCTCAACCGGACGACCGACAAGCGCGAGCGCAAGGCCATGCTTGCCCAGAAGGTCGAGGACATGATCAATACGGTCGTGCGCCAGATCGCCTTCTACGAATTCGAGCGCAAGGTTCATACCGCCCGCAAGGCCGGCGAACTGACCGCCGACGACATCGGCGAACTCTGGCTTTCCGTCCAGTCCGAAAGCCTTGGCCCGGCGATCAAGATTTCCGAGGGTTATGAGACCTACTGGGCCTATATCCCCCACTTCATCCATTCGCCCTTCTATGTTTACGCCTATGCTTTCGGCGACTGCCTGGTGAACTCGCTCTATGCCGTCTATCAGAAGGCCGAGAAGGGCTTTCAGGACAAATATTTCGAGATGTTGAAGGCCGGCGGCACCAAGCATCATTCCGAACTGCTGAAGCCCTTTGGTCTGGATGCAACCGATCCTTCCTTCTGGAGCAAGGGCCTGTCGATGATCGAAGGCCTGATCGACGAACTCGAGGCCCTGGACAAGGCATAAGACCGCCCAAACCGCGGCTTCGCTGGAAAGGCAATGGCAGCGTCCGAACCCTTCATCCTGTTCCGGGACGACACGACCGGCGAAGTCATGCTCTTCGCCGGCCCGGTAAACATGATCACCGCCCGCACGAAGGCGGAATTCCTGCCGGCGCTCAAGCGGATGGAAGAAGCGCGACAGGCCGGCAAATGGCTTGCCGGTTACATCTCTTATGAGGCCGGCCATCTCTTCGAAGAAAAGCTTGCCCCCTTTGCGGAAGAGAACCGCGAGACACCGCTGCTGCTGTTCGGCGTCTTCGATGCGCCGCAGCCAGACGATCATCCTCTCGCAAGGCCACGGCAGCGCCACGAAAACGAGGAATTCCTGACCGCACCGAAGGCAGCCTGGAATTTCGCTATATATAAAGAGCGTTTCGAACGCCTCCACCGGCATCTGCGCCTCGGCGATATCTATCAGGCCAACCTAACGATGCCGATCGAAGCCCGCTGGAGCGGCGATCCGCTTGCCGCCTTCTGGTCGCTGATCGACCGCCAACCCGTGAAATACGGCGCGTTTGCCGACCTCGGCGGTCCCATCATTCTTTCCCGCTCGCCAGAACTTTTTTTCCGCACCGACGAAGATGGCTGGATCGAGACGCATCCAATGAAAGGCACGGCCAAACGCGGTGCGACGCCGGCCGAAGATGCCGAAATCGTCGAAGCCATGAAGGCCGACATCAAGACGCAAGCGGAAAACCGCATGATCGTCGACCTCTTACGCAACGATATCTCGCGCATCACTGAGGTCGGCACGCTCGACGTTCCAAAACTCTTCGAAATCGAGACCTATCCGACGGTCCACCAGATGGTCAGCCACGTCCAGGCGAAGCTCCTGCCCAATCTTTCCGTCCGCGACATCTTCGCCGCCCTTTTTCCCTGCGGCTCGATCACCGGCGCGCCGAAGATCCGCGCCATGGAAATCCTCCACGACCTCGAGGATGGTCCACGCGATGCCTATTGCGGCGCAATCGGCATGATCGCGCCCAACGGTGCGATGCGCTTCTCCGTTGCCATCCGCACCGTGACGCTCTTCAACGGCGGCAAAGCAGTCTTCAATGTCGGCGGCGGCATCGTCTTCGATTCCACTGATAAAGCCGAATATGAGGAATGCCTGCTCAAGGCCCGCTTCGCCGTCGGCGACCAATGGATCGCCCGATGAAGGATTTCTCGCTGATCGAAACGCTGCGCTGGCAACCGGACGAAGGGTTCATTCGCCTGCGCCTGCATATCGCCCGCCTCTCCCGCTCCGCCCGCCGCATCGGCTTTCCCGAGCCGATGGATGTGGTCGCGAAGCTGGAAGATGCGGTAAGGGATGACAAGGAGCCGCGCCGTGTCAGGCTGACTTTCGACGGCCAGGGCCGGATCGACATTACCACCGCGCCCTTCACGCCGCTGCCGCAAGACACGGTCTGGAAACTCCGCATTGCCAGCACGCGTCTCGATTCCACCGACAAGCTGTTGCGTATCAAGACCACATGCCGGGCTGTGTATGAAGCGGCGCGCGCCGAGTTCACGCCGCAGCAAGCGGATGAAGTCATCCTGCTCAACGAGCGGCAGGAGGTGTGCGAGGGAACCATCACGTCTGTCTTCCTTGATGACGGATCCGGCATTCTCAGGACACCGCCGATCTCCTGCGGCCTGCTCGCCGGCGTGCTGCGCACCGAGCTCATCTGCCAGCGCAAGGCCCGCGTCGGCCGCATCACGCTCGGTGATCTGGACAAGGGTACGCTTTACGTTGGAAATTCGCTACGCGGCCTGATCCGCGCCACGCTGCAAAAGGACTGACCATGCTGATCCTCTCTCTGACCTATGTGAAGCCCAACGAAGAGGCCGACAAGCACATGGAGCCGCATATGGCCTGGGTGAAGGAAGGATATGCGAAGGGCTGGTTCCTCGCTTCCGGCCGGAAGATACCACGCACCGGCGGGGTCGTTCTCGCCGTCGGCGAACGCGCGGAGATCGAAGCCTATGCGGCCGCCGATCCCTTCACCATCCATGGTGTTGCCGAATATGAGATCACCGAAGTCGCGCTGACGACGGTGACCGAAGGGCTGGAGGCTTTGAAACGCTGAGTCGCAAACCGCGCCGGCTGCTTATCAGTCCCGAAAGGAGCGGCGATGAAACGTCCGACCTACACGCCCCCAACCTATACACCCTATGACGGCTCGACCCGACCCTTCACGATCGGCCTGATGCCACTCGATCCCGCTCGCTGGATCGAACCCGACGACGATCTCAACCGCTACCTCGAGGAGAAGGCACGGCTGGCAGGCAAGCGCCTCGACGACATCTTCGTCGCAGAGGATGGGACGGAAGCAGCCCAGCAGGAGGCACTGAATATTCTCCTCGCTCACCTTGCCGATCGGCATCCGGCGATGCTCCGGCAGGATACTTCCGATCTGCCGCCTCTCTTCAAGGCCGGTTCGCTCATCCAGGATGATCTCGTTCTGATGCGCCGCAAGGCCGATGGCTGGCACCTCGTTGCCGCCCATGTCGCCTTTCCCTCCTCGTGGTCGCTACATGAGAAATTCGGTCGGCCGATGCACGAGATCCATGCGGATGTGCCGGGCTTCGGCGAAGGCACGCGCAATGCCACACTGATTGCCCGCATATTCGACAGCCTGCAGAGCGCCCAGCCGGTCGAGCGGCTGAACTGGTCGGTCAACACCACTGATGATCTCTTCCTTCCCGTCTCGAAACATCGCCGGCCGCCCTACGCCGAGGCCTTCACGCTTGAGGAGCGTTTCGTCCGCGTTGAGCGCCAGACCCTTCGCAAGCTGCCTGTCTCGGGCGACATTCTCTTCACCATCCGCATCTATATCGATCCGGTCGCCGTCATTGCCCGCCATCCGCAGGCGCGGAAACTCGCAGCCAGCTTTGCCGATCAACTGGAAGCGCTCGACGACCAGCAGACCGCCTACAAAGGGCTGACCCTGCAGCGGACGGAACTCGTGCGGAAATTGCGGGCACTTTGCAGCCCCGATATTTAACCTTTGCAGGGGAACGCTCTTTATTGTGACGCCATTTTGTGATTAGAGCCGGTCACCTCGCGAGCTTCGCGGCATTTTCACATGAATTCTTTAGGCTGAAAGCCTTCGTTCCCTTCCAATAGGAGAAAAGAATGACGGAACAGAACTATCCGGTATATGGCGAAATTACCGGTCCGATCGTCATGATCGGCTTTGGCTCCATCGGCCGCGGCACGCTGCCCCTGATCGAGCGCCACTTCAAATTCGACAAGAGCCGGATGGTTGTCATCGACCCGCGCACGGACGATGCCCACATTCTGGAAAAGCACGGCGTCAAGCACATCCAGGCGCATGTGACGAAGGACAACTACAAGGAGCTGCTGAAGCCGCTCCTGACCGAAGGCGAAGGCCAGGGTTTCTGCGTCAATCTCTCGGTCGACACCTCGTCGCTCGATATTATCAAGCTCTGCCGCAAGCTTGACGTGCTCTATATCGATACCGTCGTCGAGCCATGGCTCGGCTTCTATTTCGACAAGGACATGAAGAACGAGGAGCGCACCAACTATGCGCTGCGCGAAACCGTTCGCAAGGAAAAGGCCAAGAACCCGGGCGGCACCACTGCCGTTTCCACCTGCGGCGCAAACCCGGGCATGGTGTCCTGGTTCGTCAAGCAGGGGCTCCTGAACCTTGCCCGTGATATGGGCCTCAAGTTCGATGAGCCGGGCCAAGACGACCGCGAAGAATGGGCAAAGCTCATGAAGAAGGTCGGCGTCAAGGGCGTCCACATCGCCGAGCGCGATACCCAGCGCACCATCCATCCGAAGCCGCTCAACGTCTTCTGGAACACCTGGTCGGTCGAAGGCTTCATCTCCGAAGGCCTGCAGCCGGCAGAACTCGGCTGGGGTACCCACGAAAACTGGATGCCGAAGAACGCCAAGAAGCATAAGAAGGGCTCCAAGGCTGCCATCTTCCTGGAACAGCCCGGCGCCAATACCCGCGTGCGCACCTGGTGCCCGACGCCCGGCCCGCAATACGGCTTCCTCGTCACCCACAACGAGTCGATCTCGATCGCCGACTTCTTCACGGTGAAGGACAAGGACGGCGATGTCTCCTATCGTCCGACCTGCCACTATGCCTATCATCCGGCCAACGACGCCGTTCTGTCGCTGCATGAGATGTTCGGCAACGGCGGCAAGGCGCAGCCGGTCCTCCACGTTCTCGACGAGAACGAGCTGGTCGATGGTGTCGACGAGCTCGGCGTACTGCTCTACGGCCACGACAAGAACGCCTACTGGTATGGTTCGCGCCTGTCGCTGGAAGAAACCCGCCGCATCGCCCCCTACCAGAACGCGACTGGTCTGCAGGTAACCTCTGCCGTTCTCGCCGGCATGGTCTGGGCTCTTGAGAACCCGAAGGCCGGCATCGTCGAAGCCGACGAAATGGATTACAAGCGCTGCCTCGAAGTGCAGCTGCCCTATCTCGGCCCGGTCGAAGGCCATTACACCGACTGGACCCCGCTCGACGGTCGCCCGGGCCTGTTCCCGGAAGACATCGACACCAAGGATCCGTGGCAGTTCAAGAACATCCTCGTTCGCTGAGCCCTGCCCTAACGCTTTCGAAGATGCCCGCTGTCAGGCGGGCATTTTTGTAACGCCTGCTGTCTAAATGCCGGCCGACCTCCGTCGAAGGCTTGCCTTCGCGGAAGGCCCGCGCCATGTTTTTGGCGGACTGTTGCGGAAAGCTTCCGCTTAGATTCGCCGGGAGAAGCCTTATGAAAGTCAGAACTGGTCTCGTTCTTGCGGTTGCATCGGCAGCTCTTGCCGCCTGTGTTTCCTCTGGCCCGCGTCCCCTCCCCGTTGCATCAGCACCCGCTCATACCGGTGTCGAAGGAACCTGGGCCGATCCGAACGGCATCGTCTCCACCTTCCAGTCCGGCACTTTCACGACGCGCACGACCGACAGCAATCAGCTTCTGGCCTCCGGCACCTATACCAATACCTCGCCGACTCTGGTGGAAATCAACATGACCTCGCTGGTTCGCAACACCCAGTCGAAGGTCAATTGCGCCCTCGTTACGACGAGCCAACTGAACTGCACCTCGGATGCCGGCGCACAGTTCGTCCTGACTCGCCGCAGCTGAAAAGAGCAGATGGGGTGAAGGCTAAAACCATGCGGGCTTTCGCCGGTTACCTCGTCCTGTTGCTCGCCACGCCGCTTGCCGCACTTGCGGTCATTTTGCCGGCTAATGTCTATCGTGCCCAAGGCATCGCCGCCCCCGATTGCGACGGGCCGCTGCAGGTGCTGATCTTCGCCGTGCCGGCAGTCCTGATCTACAGCGCAGGCGCAGTCCTTGCCTATCGGGCCGGCCGGCGTTTTCACCGCATCGTTTCCCTTCTTTGCTTGATCATCGCGCTCGCCACATTTCCGAATATTGCGGAGGCCATGCACGAACTCTACCGAAACGCTGCCGCCGGAGAATGCGTGGGATAACCGGCCCGGCTTTTTTGCCCGCCTCCCCTTGGAAAGCGGCTCCCCTGGCCCAGCTTTCCCTTGCGGCGGTCCATCGTCTGATGGAACATCCGCATGCCGGGAAACCACCTCGGCTGACTATGGAAGGGACTGGCGAGGATCAGGGGGATCTTCGCCCTTTTAATCAGGAGAACAGGGATGACGAAGTCTTTCAGCTTCGGTCTTTTGACCGCGTCTATGCTGGCGCTGAGTACAGGCGCCGCTTTCGCGGATTACGAACTCAATATTCTTCATATCAACGATTTCCATTCACGCATTGAATCGATCAACAAGTTCGACTCCACCTGCTCGGCCGAGGAGGAAGGCAAGAATGAATGCTTCGGCGGCGCCGCCCGCCTGAAGACCGCCATCGACCAGCGCCGTCAGGCTCTGGCGGGCAAGAACGCGCTGCTGCTCAACGCTGGTGACAACTTCCAGGGCTCGCTGTTCTACACGACCTACAAGGGCGCGGCTGAGGCCGAAATGCTGAACCTCATGAAGTTCGACGCCATGACGGTCGGCAATCATGAATTCGACGACAGCGAGGATGGGCTCGCGACCTTCCTCGACAAGGTGCAATTCCCCGTCGTCACCGCCAACGTCAAGGCAAGTGCTGCCTCCAAGCTTGGCGACCGCGTCAAGCCTTCTCTCGTACTCGATGTCGGCGGCCAGAAGATCGGCATCGTCGGCGCCGTCACCAATGACACGCCGGAGCTTTCCTCGCCCGGCCCGAACGTGACGATTGCCGATGACGTCCAGAGCATTACGGCAGAGGTTCAGAAACTGAAGGGCGAAGGTGTCAACAAGATCATTGCGCTGACCCATGTCGGCTACCCGCGCGACCTCGCCATGATCGCCAAGATCCCCGATGTCGATGTGGTCGTCGGCGGCCATTCGCACAGCCTGCTGTCGAACACCGATCCGAAGGCCGAAGGCCCCTATCCGACGATGGTCGACAATCCCGGCGGGTACAAAGTGCCGGTGGTGCAGGCAGCCTCCTACAGCAAATATCTCGGCGATCTCGTCGTCAATTTCGATGACAATGGCGTCGTCAAGGAGGCCAAGGGCGATCCCATCCTGATCGATTCTTCCTTTACGCCCGATGCGGCTGTCGCAGCGCGTATCACCGAACTGGCAAAGCCGATCGAGGATCTGCGCAAGAAGGTAATCGGCTCCGCCGAAGGCCCCATCGAGGGCGATCGCAAGGTCTGCCGCGTCAAGGAATGCTCGATGGGAAATCTGGTGGCCGATGCCATCCTCGACCGCAGCAAGAACCAGGGCGTGACCATTGCCATCCAGAACGGCGGCGGCTTGCGTGCCTCCATCGACGGCGGCGACGTCACCCAGGGCGAAGTCATCACCGTGCTGCCCTTCCAGAATACGCTCGCAACCTTCCAGCTGACCGGCGCCGATATCGTAAAAGCGCTAGAAAACGGCGTTAGCCAGATCGACCAGGGTGCCGGCCGTTTCCCGCAGGTCGCCGGTCTGAAATTCACCTTCGACCAGTCGAAGCCGGTCGGCAGCCGCGTCAGCGATGTGCAGGTCAAGGACGGCGACAATTTCGTGCCGATCGACAATGCCAAGACCTATAGCGTCGCCACCAACAACTTCATGCGCGCCGGCGGCGATGGCTATGTCGCCTTCAAAGACGGCCAGAATGCCTATGACTACGGTCCGGACCTAGCCGACGTGACAGCCGAGTATATTGCCGCGCACTCGCCCTATAAGCCTTATACGGACGGCCGCATCACTGAAATCGCGCAGGCGGCACCTGCTCCTTCCGCAGAGCAGGCTCCCGCAACACCTGCACCCGCGGCCCCTGCTCCTCCATCTGCCGAACCGACCCCAGCTCCTGCAGCACCGGCCCCGACCGCACCCGCTCCGGCAGTTGAACCTGCCCCGGCAGCCTCCGCACCGGCCACGCCCTCGACCCATGTCATCGTTGCCGGCGATACCTTCTGGGATCTCGCAAAGACCTTTTACGGCGATGGCGCCGAATGGCGCAAATTGTCGGAAGCCAATGGCAGCCCGAACCCGCACCATCTGCGGATCGGCGAGGAAATCCAGGTTCCCGCCAAGTAAGACGATTTGTCCCGATCATCAGAGCCGGTCCGGGGTTCCCCGGGCCGGCTTTTCTTCTTATAGGGTGAACCGTGATCGGCTGGCTGCGTATGAGCCGGAAAGACACGAAAGCGCGTTGGGGCCAGAATGACAGATACTACACTCCGCCCGGCGGACCATCCCGCCGTCAAATTCGGCAAGGTCGGCGTCCTGCTGGTCAATCTTGGTACGCCGGATGGTACTGATTACACCTCCATGCGCCGCTATCTGCGCGAATTCCTGACCGACAAGCGCGTCATCGAATGGTCACCCTGGAAATGGTATCCGATCCTGTTCGGCATCGTCCTCAACACACGCCCGCAGAAGGTGGGCAAGGCCTATGAGACGATCTGGAACAAGGATCTGAATGAAAGCTGGCTGCGCACCTATACCCGCAACCAGTCTGATTTCATGGCCGAACGCCTGAAGGACCTGCCTGATGTCAAGGTGGACTGGGCAATGCGCTATGGCACGCCATCGATCCCTTCGCGTATCGAAGCGCTGAAGGATGAGGGTTGTGACCGCATCCTGCTCTTCCCGCTCTATCCGCAATATGCGGCAGCTACCACCGCGACCGTCAACGACAAGGCCTTCCAGAAGCTTCTGACCATGCGCTGGCAGCCGGCTTTGCGCACGGTGCCCGACTATCACGACGACGAGACCTATATCGAAGCGCTCGCCAAATCCGTCGAGCGGCACCTTGCCACTCTCGACTGGGAGCCCGAGATGCTGCTCGCCTCCTTCCACGGCATTCCGCTCTCCTATTTCCAGCAGGGCGATCCCTATTACTGTCAGTGCCAGAAGACCGGCCGCCTGCTGCGCGAGCGCCTCGGGCTGACAAAGGAAAATTTCATGGTCACCTTCCAGTCCCGCTTTGGACCGGAGGAATGGCTGCAGCCCTATACCGACAAGACCGTCGAGAAGCTGGCGCAGGGTGGCGTCAAGCGCATCGCCGTCATGAACCCCGGCTTCGTTTCCGACTGTCTGGAGACGCTGGAAGAGATTGCCGAACAGGCCGCCCATTCTTTCAAGCACAATGGCGGTGAGCAGTTCGCGCATATTCCCTGCCTGAATGACGGAGAGGACGGCATGCAGGTGCTGGAAAAAGTCGTGCGCCGTGAGCTGCTGGGCTGGGCATAACAGACGCGGCGCCAGATTTTCTGGCGGCCTGCAATAGATAAAAACGTCCGGCGCGCCAGATCTATGGAATGGCCGATAGGCGATCGCAATAGCGTCAGAGGCGCGGCTGCGGCCCGCAGATTCGCGACCTGCTGCTTTATTGATCTGGACATACTTTATGACTTCGGGTTTCAGAAAATTGCTTGTCCTCGCCTGCTTGCTCGTCATCGCAGGTGGCGGTTATCTCGCGTGGGAGCACTATCAGCGGGTCTATGCAAACGCCCCTCCCAAAGGCATCGTCGGTCAGGTCGCGTGTCGGCTTCGCCTCCGCGATGTCAAAACCAGCAATCTAAAGCCGGACGATCAGTCGTTTCTCACCAATTGCCTGATGGGCGGCTACATCACAAAGAGCGACCTCGATGATGCCGGCCTATCACCCTGATTTGACAGGCGAGGCCGTCATTCCTTCCTTGCAAAGAACGTGCTAACTCACCACGTCAGATAGGTGGGCTTAGGGAGGAATACATGCTGCTGGGCGGCTTCGATATCGTCGTGATCGTATTGGTGGTTTTTGTCATCCTGGTGCTCTTTGCGGGCATCAAGACGGTTCCACAGGGTTACCGTTATACGATCGAGCGTTTCGGCCGTTATACGCGCACACTGGAACCCGGCCTGAACCTGATCACCCCTTTCATCGAACGCGTCGGCGCCAGGATGAACGTGATGGAGCAGGTGCTGAACGTGCCAACCCAGGAGGTGATTACCAAGGACAATGCCTCGGTTTCGGCTGATGCCGTCTCCTTCTACCAGGTGCTGAATGCCGCTCAGGCCGCCTATCAGGTCTCCAATTTGGAAAATGCTATCCTGAACCTCACCATGACCAATATTCGCTCCGTCATGGGCTCTATGGATCTCGATGAGCTGCTCTCCAATCGCGATGCGATCAACGACCGGCTGCTGCGTGTCGTGGACGAAGCCGTGCAGCCTTGGGGCATCAAGGTCACCCGCGTGGAGATCAAGGATATCCAGCCGCCGCGCGACCTCGTCGACGCGATGGCCCGCCAGATGAAGGCCGAGCGCGAGAAGCGTGCCCAGGTGCTGGAAGCTGAAGGTTCGCGCAACGCGCAGATCCTGAGAGCCGAAGGCGCCAAGCAGTCCGCCATCCTTCAGGCCGAAGGCCAGCGCGAAGCCGCCTTCCGCAATGCCGAAGCCCGCGAACGCTTGGCCGAGGCCGAAGCCAAGGCGACGAAGATGGTCTCGGAAGCGATCGCCGCCGGCGACATCCACGCAATTAACTATTTCGTTGCCCAGAAATACACCGACGCGCTCGCTTCGATCGGCTCGGCGCCCAATTCCAAGATCGTCATGATGCCGATGGAAGCGTCTTCCATTCTCGGCTCGCTTGGCGGCATCGGCGCGATTGCCCGGGAGGTCTTTGGGGAAGGCAACAATCCGCCGCCTCCGCCGCGCCCGCGGGCAGATCCGGCACGCTCCACGCCGTCGGTCGGCCCGGCCCCGGTCAATCCCTTCAATCCCAATCCGGAGCGATAAGCCATGCTGGCGAAGATCGTCGGCGAACTTGGACCGTGGAGCTGGTGGGTGGCAGGTCTCGTGCTGCTCGCCGCCGAGATGGTCGTGCCCGGCTTCTTCCTGGTCTGGATCGGGCTTGCCGCACTTGCCGTCGGTGTTCTGTCGCTGCTCTTCTGGGATGCCGCTTTCTGGATCTGGGAGCTTCAGGCAATCCTCTTCGCCATCCTCGCGGTAGCAGCCACGCTTATCGGCCGGCGGCTGATACTGCGCAACGCCACGACGGATGAGCCCTTCCTCAATCAGCGCGGCGCGAGCCTCGTTGGCCGTACCGCGACGCTGCGCGAGCCGATCCGCGAAGGCCGCGGCCGCATTCGGCTCGATGACACGACGTGGCAGGTCATGGGGCCGGATCTTCCGGTGGGAACGCAGGTCAAAGTGGTTTCGAGCAACGGCCGCGACCTGACTGTCGAACCGACCTGATCAGGCCACACCGATCCGCAGGAGATCGTGGAAGTGAACGAGCCCGATTGGGCGCTGCTCGTCATCAATGACCATAAGCGCACCGATCTTATATTGCTCGAGCAGCGCCAGAGCCGCAGTCGCCAGTATCGTCGGCCTGACCGTCTTCGGCGCGCGCGTCATGATGTCGTCGACTGTCAGCTCCGCGAGATTGCGGCTGAGGTTGCGGGACATGTCACCATCAGTAACGATGCCGCAAAGCCGGCCATCCGCATCCAGCACGCCGACACAGCCGAAATGCTTGTGCGACAGAACCTTGATCGCCGCCGGCACGGACGTGCCCTGCGCGACCAGCGGCAGTCGGTCGCCGGTATGCATGATGTCGGCAACATGCATCAGGCTCGCGCCCAGCTTGCCGCCGGGATGGAAAACATGGAAATCCGTCGCCGTGAAGCCACGCGCGTCCAGAAGCGCAATCGCCAGTGCGTCGCCGAGCGCAAGCTGCATCATCGTCGATGTGGTCGGCGCCAGCCCATTCGGACAGGCCTCTTCCTCATTGGGGATCAGCAGCACGATATCTGCGGCCGTCGCCAGTGAGGACTGTGGGCTGCAGGTCATGGCGATCAGCGGAATGGAAAAACGCCGCGTGTAGGAAATGATGCTCTTCAGTTCCGCGCTTTCACCACCCTTGGAGATCGCCAGCACCAGATCATCGCCGGCGATCATGCCAAGATCGCCGTGATTGGCTTCCGCTGCATGTACGAAAAAGGCGGGCGTTCCCGTTGAAGCGAAGGTGGCGGCGATCTTCGTGCCGATATGGCCGCTCTTGCCGACGCCGGTCACGATCACACGGCCGGTATTCTCGCCAATCATCTCGACCGCACGAGTAAAGGGGCCGGCCAGCCCATCATCGAAGGCACGTTCGAGTGCTTCGAGAGCGCGCCTTTCGATGCTGACGGTGCGCTTGCCCGACTCCAGCACGCTGTTTTCGACGAGTTTTACCGCTCTCCTGATCATGGCAATGCGTTAGACCTTTTCACTTTGGCTGTCCACCCGACAATGTTTCCCATGTATGAACGCGCGGCCCGCACGGCAACGAATGGTTAACCACAAGGCTTTACGCTTGGGTAAGACTTCGAAGCATTTCAGGCGCGGATTGAATGGGCCAGGGAAAACAGACGAGCAGTGTGACGCCGCTCCGCGCCATGAGCCGTGCCGTCTCCATCGCGGCTATCGGCCTGCTGGTCGTGCCCGCCGCTTTCGCACAGCAGACGACGTCTCAACAAGCACCGGCAAACACGGAAAATTCCCGCACGACAGCCACACAACGCGCAGCCACGAACAATGCGGCGCCGGATTTCGGCGATGCGGGCGATGCCGCGACCACCCCTGCCAACAATGTCCGGGATCAGGATTCGGACACAGCGGCTGCCCTCACCCCGACTACACAGCCCGACGACGAGGTTACCGGCGCGATCCTCGACGAGGATATGCGCAGGCTGAACACCCGCGAACCGCGCCTGGACGAAACGCCGGCGCGCAAGGTGCCGGAAAGTATCTCGACCGAGCAGACGCCCGGCATCCCTCTCGGCAGCTTTGTCCTGCGCCCGAGCGTCACCCAAACGATCAACACCGAGACCACGAAGGACGGTGGAACGAAAAAGAGCCGCGGCTTCCTCGAAACCGATATGGGCGCGACGTTGACCTCCGACTGGAGCAGGCATCAGCTGACCGTCACCTCCGAGGGCGCCTGGCAAAAGAACATCAGCGGCGAGGGTGAAGAACAGCCATCCTTCAAGATCAATGGCGATCTGCGGTTGGACCTGACGCGCGATACCGTCGGTCACATTACCGGCGGCTATAATTTCTACCGCGAAGACACTGATGATCCGGATGCGATCACCAACGCCGATCAGCAATCCGATGTGCAGGAATTTACCGGCGGCGCCTCCATCGAGCACGACTTCGGCATCCTGCGTGGAACCGCCGCCGTTGCGCTTTCGCGCTCGATCTATTCCGATGCCGAACTCTCCAACGGCACGACAGTCTCCATGAGTGACCGCAACCAGACCACGGGCACGGTGCGCGGCCGCATCGGCTATGAACTGTCGCCGGCACTCATTCCCTTCATGGAGGCGTCGATCGGCAAGACCAACTATGATGAACGCACCGATTCCTCCGGTTATCGGCGTTCGGGGGACAGCTACGGCGCCAAGGGCGGCGTTCAGGTTGATATGGGCGAAAAACTCAAGGGCGAGGTCGCGGTCGGTTATGCGACGGCGGATTTCGATGATGACAGGCTGAAATCGATCGATACGGCGACACTCGATGCCAGCCTGCTCTGGTCGCCGATCCGCGGAACGAATGTCAATCTGGACCTCCAGACCAGCATCCAGCCTTCCACCGCAGCGGGTGAAAGCGGCTATGTCTCGCATCAATTGACGTCTACCGTCGATCATCAGCTGCGCGACAATCTGGTGGCGACGGTCATCGGCGGCGTGACGCTGCGCGATTATCCGAGCGGCAGCACGATAAACGACGAGACGGTTTACACCGCCTCGACAGGTCTTGTCTGGAACATCAACCGCTACCTCGACTTCACCAGCACGCTTGGCTACGAGCTGACGACACGCAAGGAAGGCGACGACTCGCAGCAATGGCGAGCCGGCGTCGGTCTCAAGGTGAAGCGCTGATGAGCTTTAGCTCAGGCTAGCGAGAAGGTCCCTGAAGCCGCCCTCGACCGTCGGACGGATATCCGCACGCTCGAGAGCGAAGGCGACGTTGGCGAGGATGAAGCCGTCCTTGGCACCGCAGTCATAGGTCGCACCCTTGAAGTGGTAGCCCGCGAAATCCTGCTCCTTGAGCAGCTTCAGCATGCCGTCGGTGAGCTGGATTTCGTTACCTGCGCCGCGTTCCTGGGTTTCCAGGATTTTGAAGATCTCCGGCTGCAGAATGTAGCGGCCGTTGATGAAGAAATTGGAAGGGGCCGTGCCCTTGGCCGGCTTTTCGACCATGCCGGTGATGCGGAAACCTTCGCCGATCGCATCACCAACGCCGACGATACCGTACTTGTGAGCCTGGTCGGGAGCGCACTCTTCAACGGCAATGATGTTGCCGCCGCTGTGCTCATAAAGTTCGATCATGCCCTTCATGCAACCCTTCTCGTCCTTCATGATCATGTCGGGCAGAAGAAGTGCGAAAGGTTCGTCGCCGACGATCTCGCGGGCGCACCAGACGGCGTGGCCGAGGCCGAGCGGCTCCTGCTGACGGGTAAAGCTCACCGTGCCTGCCTTGGGAAGCTGCTGCTGCAGCAGGGTGATCTCCGCCTTCTTGGCGCGCTCCTTGAGCGTCTGCTCAAGTTCGAAATGAATATCGAAGTAATCTTCGATGACATGCTTGTTACGACCAGTAACAAAAACCAGATGTTCAATGCCTGCTTCAAGTGCTTCGTCGACAACATACTGAATGATTGGTTTATCGACGACCGTCAGCATTTCCTTTGGAACCGCTTTAGTGGCTGGAAGGAACCGCGTTCCCAGACCTGCGACTGGAAATACTGCCTTGCGAACTTTCTTATTCAGAGCCACATCGACCTCCTGTTTTGACTATACCGCTTTTAACGAAACGCTACATCGATTTGAACTAGTATAGAATTGCTACCGTTTTGCAAATGGTGACTGGACCGGCCAGGCATGGTAAAGAATTTGTTGACTCCGTTCCTGTAATTTCGGCGTAGGACGGACATGACGTACCGCCCAGGCTAAAACTGAAGATGACGGATACGACTGCCGATGACCCAGAAATATATGAACTCCCTTCGTGGTCTTGCTCTCGCCCTCGTTGTCGCCACCGCGACCGGACTGGCCCCCAATAACGCAAAAGCTGATGCCCGGTTCCAGAAGTGGATCGCGGACTTCTACCAAACTGCCGCGCAGAGTGGCATCAGTAAGGCAACCTATCAGAAAGCCTTTTCTGGGGTAAGTGAACCTGACCCCACAGTGCTGGAAAAGGCGACTTATCAGCCTGAATTCACATCAAAAATTTGGGATTACGTCGATTCCCGCGTCAATCCCTACACTGTGGAAATCGGCCGTAAGATGGCCGCTAAGCATGCCAAGACGCTGGATGTGATCCAGCGCCACTTCGGCGTAGACAAATCGATTCTGCTCGCCATCTGGTCGATGGAATCAAACTACGGTGCAGTTCTCGCTAAGGATGAGCGCCTTCATTATGTGCCGCGCGCATTGGCAACACTTGCCTATGCCGATCCCAAGCGTGCCAAATATGCCAAGAAGCAGTTGATCGCAGCCCTGAAGATCCTGCAGAACGGTGATGTGCCCGCCAAGGAAATGACCGGCTCCTGGGCTGGCGCCATGGGCCACACCCAGTTCATCCCGACGAGCTATCTTCTCTATGCAGTGGACGCTGACGGCAACGGCCATCGCGACATCTGGAATTCCGTGCCCGACGCGCTGGCGACCTCGGCCAATCTTCTCATGAAGAACGGCTGGGACGCTGGCAGAACCTGGGGCTACGAGGTCGCAGTACCGGCATCTGCCGCACAGCAGGTCGGCAAGACGCGCACGCTCGCCCAGTGGGCAGCCCTCGGCCTGAAGCGTCCGAATGGCAAGCCTTTCAAAGATGGCGACACCCGCGCCATGCTGAAGATGCCGGCAGGTAGCGATGGTCCTGGCTTCCTGATGACCGCGAACTTCTTCACCATCAAGAACTACAATGCCTCCGACAGCTATGCGCTCGCCGTCGGCCTGCTTGCAGACCAGATTGCCGGCTTTGGCGGTATGCAGCAGCGCTGGCCGCGTCCGGAAGGTGCGCTCGACATCACCGAGAAGTTCGAATTGCAGACGCGCCTGAAGACGCTCGGCTATTACAGTGGCGATGTCGACGGCAATTTCGGCTCCGGCTCCAAGGCAGCCATCGCCGCTGTTCAGGAGCGCATCGGCATGCAGCCGGATGGTGAGCCTTCACTTTCGCTCCTCGACGCGCTGCGCCGTTAGAGCGCCGTGCGTCCATTCGGACAAAGGACATTCTAACTCCTTGAATCTACGCATCGTGCTTTCCGAAAATCGATTCCGATTTTCGGGCTGATGCTGTAGAAGCGGGGAAAGCCTGACCTAAATAATATCGGTGGTGTGGACGGAAAGCCGCTGCCTATGCAAGATGCCCGGCAGATGCGGAACTGCCCGATGACGAGAAAAATTGACCGGACCCGATGGATTCGTGGGCTTGCGCTTGCTGCAGCCACGCTTTCCCTTTGCCTTGGTTCGATGCTGCCGGCCGACTACGCCGAGGCACAGGAGCTTCGCTATCAACGCCGCTCCATCCTCGATTTCTTTCTCGGCCGCCGTTACATCGACGAGAATCCTCAGCCCGAAATGCGCGGTCAACCGCGGCGGCAACAGCAGCAACGTAAGCGCCCACCCGCGCAGAAGGCAGTTACGCCAATGCGCACGGCGCCCGTCGCCCCCGCTGAACCCGTGGTCCAGAAGCTGGACAACGCCCAGAAAATCCTTGTTGTCGGCGACTTTCTCGCCGGTGGCCTGGGCGACGGCCTCACCGCCGCCTTCGAAACCTCGCCCGGCGTCGTGGTCGAGGCCCGCAGCAATGTCTCCTCCGGCCTCGTGCGCGACGACTATTACAACTGGCCCGGCGAATTGCCGAAGATGATCGACGAGCTGAAGCCGGCAATGGTGGTCGTTATGATCGGCGCCAATGATCGCCAGCAGATGGTGACCGATGCCGGCAAGGAAAAATTTCGGACCGACGGCTGGTTTACCGAGTATCAGCGCCGCGTGTTGGCCTTCGGCAAAGAGATCACGAGTCGCAAGATCCCGTTGCTCTGGGTCGGACTTCCCGCTTTCGAATCCGATTCGATGACCGCCGATGCCGTTCAGATGAACCAGCTCTACCGCAACCAGATGGAAAGCATCGGTGGCGAATTCGTCGACATCTGGGACGGTTTCGTGGACGAGAACGGCAAGTTCATCGTCACCGGCTCCGATGTCAACGGCCAGCAGGTGCGCCTGCGCACCACTGACGGCATCAACCTGACCCAAGCGGGTCGCCGCAAGCTTGCCTTCTACGTGGAAAAGCCGGCACGCCGCCTTCTCGGCACTCAGGCAAGTCCCGATCTCGTGCGCCTCGATGCCGGCAACCTGCCGGCGCTGTCGCTGCCCACCAATCCGGTGGAACACACGCAGCCGATCAGCCTGTCCGACCCGAATCTCGACGGTGGAGCGGAACTGCTCGGCGCCAGCAAGACGCCGCCGGTAACACTGACCAAATCGCCACGTGATCTGCTGGTCGAACAGGGAGAGATGGCACCGGCGCCGGCAGGCCGTATCGACGACTATCGCATGCCGACGCTGAAGACGACGGCGGAAGTTTCCGTGAAATGAAAAAGGGCCGTTAGAGCGCCGTGCGTCCATTCGGACGCACCAAGGACGCTCTAACTCTTTGAATTTACGCATCGGCCCTCGATCGGAGATCTGGAATTACTTGGCTGTCGCCTGCGGCCAAGTCAGATAGTAGAAGTCAGAGCCGATCTGGCCGAAATAGGCATTGCTGTTGTCGACCTTATCCACATAGTGACCGGCCTGCTTGACGAACGAGGCATCATCGCCGCGCTTCAGATGCGCGTTGAGAAAGTCGTTCCAGCCGCTGGCGTCGATATCGGTGCCGGGCTTGCTGTCCGTATTCGCTTCATCCGGATTTTCGACATCCCAGGCGGTGATGGAAACGCCCTGCGTCGGATCGGAGACCGTCAGCGTACCGTTTTCAAGAGCCGCCAGCATGTCATGTGCCGTACCGTCAGTGCCTTCCTGCTGGGCCGCCTCTTCAAGCTGCTTTTTGAGCATGGCCATGAAGGACGAACTCGTCACATCAGGATTTTCGCTCGATGTGTCCGTCGTCTCGTCGGTCTGGTCGTTCTGTGTCGAAAGCGTGTCGAGCAGGCTTGCAAGCGCATTGTTGGAAAGCAGCGACGACGTGTCCGGGTCCAGACCGTAGCTGCTGAGAATGCTGGCAGCGCTGGAGGAATCGGTGGCACTTTGACTGCTGTCCTCATCGGAACCGCGCAGGTTCTTCAGGGCGTATTGGGCTGAGACTAGCCGCGTACTGTCGATTGCGGAAACCATGGTTTGTCCTTTGTGATGGCCCGCAGCAACCATGTCCCTTGCGCCGCGGCCAACAGTGAAACGCCTCACGACTGAACGGGCGGGGGCATGTCCGGCCAGTCGCCGCAGGCCGGTTCGGGCCTGCATACGCAGGAAAACTGCAGCTCGGGAATTGCATGAAGCTTGCCGGAAGCCGCGGCGCGTCAACCGGTCGCACCACGAAAAACTCCGCCGGAATGCGGCGGAGTTTTTACTGCTCGACGAATTGTTTGAGGCCGATCAGCGCGGCAGGACGGTGGAGCCCATCAGCGCCTCGTCGATCGCGCGTGCAGCCTGGCGGCCTTCGCGGATTGCCCAGACCACCAGCGACTGGCCGCGGCGCACGTCGCCCGCCGTCCAGAGCTTGTCGATCGAGGTCTTGTAGTCACGGTCGTTGGCAACGACGTTGGTCGATCCGCGCTTGTCGATATTGAGCGTCAGCTTGCCGTCTAGCTCCTTCAGCACGCTGTCGTTGAACGGACCGCTGAAGCCGATAGCGATGAAGGCAAGATCCGCCTTGATGACAAAATCCGTACCCGGAACCGGGCGGCGGCGCTCATCGACTTCGCAGCACTTCACGCCTGTCAGCACACCATCTTCGCCGACGAATTCGAGCGTCGCGACCTGGAATTCGCGGATCGCTCCTTCGGCCTGCGAAGAGGAGGTACGCATCTTCGTGGCCCAGAATGGCCAGACGGCGAGCTTGTCTTCCTTCTCGGGCGGCTGCGGACGAATGTCGAGCTGGGTCACCTTGACCGCACCCTGACGAAAGGCCGTGCCGACGCAGTCCGACGCCGTGTCACCACCGCCGACAACGACAACATGCTTGGCGCCGGCCAGGATCGGATCGGACGGCCAACCGGTGCTGTCGATATTCTCGCGGCCGACGCGCTTGTTCTGCTGAACCAGATACGGCATCGCATCGTGGACACCGGCGAGATCGATGCCCGGAATGCCGGCAGCGCGTGGCGTCTCGGAGCCGCCGCAGTAAAGCACGGCATCATAATCCACGAGCAACTGCTCGACCTTGACGTCGACGCCGACATTGACGCCGCAATGGAACGTCACGCCCTCGCCCTTCATCTGCTCTACGCGGCGATCGATGAAGTTCTTCTCCATCTTGAAGTCCGGAATGCCGTAACGCAGCAACCCGCCCGGTTTCGTCTCGCGCTCGTAGACATGCACATCGTGGCCGGCGCGGCCGAGCTGCTGGGCCGCCGCCATGCCGGCAGGGCCGGAGCCGATGATCGCAACCTTCTTGCCGGTATGGATCGTCGCCGGCTGCGGACGGATGAAGCCGAGTTCATAGGCCTTGTCGGCAATCGCCTGCTCGACCGTCTTGATGGCGACCGGCGCATCCTCGAGGTTCAGCGTGCAGGCTTCCTCGCAAGGTGCCGGGCAGACGCGGCCGGTGAATTCCGGGAAGTTGTTCGTTGAATGCAGGTTCTGGATCGCCGCTTCCCAGTTGTTGTTGTAGACGAGGTCGTTCCAGTCCGGAATCTGGTTATGCACCGGGCAGCCGGTCGGGCCGTGGCAATAGGGGATGCCACAGTCCATGCAGCGCGCTGCCTGTTTCTGCACTTCCGGGTCCGACATCGGGATCGTGAATTCGCGGAAATGACGGATGCGATCCGACGCCGGCTGATACTTCGCTACCTGCCGGTCGATCTCCAGAAAACCTGTAACCTTACCCATATTTTCGTCCCTTACCCTCATGACCGCCTCGCCCGCGGCCAGTTGTCTGTTCAGCCTCGATCGCGGAGGCAGGTTGTTTCTTTTGACCGTCATCAGAACATATCCCCTGTCGCCATCCACGCAGTTGCACAAGCTTCAAGCTCGTGGCTGATCGTCGTGTGTCATTGAGATATTTCAGTCACCCGCCACGCGCTTTTCAGGCGTGGCGGATTGTTCGGTGCAATTACTCGGCAGCGATGCCCATCCGGCTGCGCTCCATTTCCTCAAGTGCGCGACGGTATTCAACCGGCATGACCTTGCGGAATTTCGGGCGGTAGTCAGCCCAGTGCTCAAGGATTTCCTTGGCGCGGGTGGAGCCCGTGTAGTGCAGATGGTTGGAGATCAGCTGGTAGAGGCGCTCCTCGTCGTGGCGCGTCATGTCGCCGGAGACGTCGACGCGTCCCTTGTGCATGAGGTCGCCGCCGTGATGGTGCAGCTTCTCCAGCATGTCGTCCTCTTCCGGAACCGGCTCGAGCTCGACCATGGCCATGTTGCAACGGCTGGCGAAATCACCGGTCTCGTCGAGAACATAGGCCACGCCGCCGGACATGCCGGCCGCGAAGTTGCGGCCCGTTCCGCCGAGCACGACGACCACGCCGCCCGTCATATATTCGCAGCCGTGATCGCCCACGCCTTCGACGACGGTGATCGCACCAGAGTTACGAACTGCGAAACGCTCACCTGCGACACCGCGGAAGTAGCACTCGCCCTCGGTCGCGCCGTAGAGAACGGTATTGCCGACGATGATCGAGCTCTCCGCGACGATCCTTGAGTTTTCCGGCGGACGGATGATGATCTTGCCGCCAGAGAGGCCCTTGCCGACATAGTCGTTGCCGTCGCCGATCAGGTTGAAGGTCACGCCGCGTGCCAGGAAGGCACCGAAGCTCTGGCCTGCTGTTCCCTTCAGGGTGACGTTGATCGTGTCTTCCTTGAGACCGCGATGGTTATAACGCTTGGCCACCTCGCCCGAGAGCATCGCACCGGCCGAACGGTCGACGTTCCTGATGTCGACTTCGAAGGCGACCGGCGTCTTCGATACCAGCGCCGGCTCGGCAGCCGCAATCATCTTGCGGTCGAGAATGTCGTCGATCGGGTGCTTCTGGCGCGTCGTCCAGTAGGTCTCTTCCTTCGGTGCATCGACCTTGTGGAAGATCTTCGCGAAGTCGAGTCCCCTAGCCTTCCAGTGCGCCAGCATCTCGTCCTTCTCGAGCAGCTCCGAAGCGCCAATGATCTCATCGAGCCTGGTGAAGCCGAGGGAGGCCAGAATTTCGCGCACTTCGTTGGCGACGAAGAAGAAGTAGTTGATGACGTGCTCGGGTGTGCCCTTGAAGCGCTTACGGAGGACAGGATCCTGCGTCGCCACGCCAACCGGACAGGTGTTGAGGTGGCACTTGCGCATCATGATGCAGCCGGCCGCGATCAACGGAGCCGTCGCAAAACCGAACTCGTCGGCACCGAGCAGCGCGCCGATGACGACATCGCGGCCCGTCTTCAAACCGCCATCAACCTGCAGGGCGACGCGCGACCGCAGCCCGTTCAGCACCAGCGTCTGCTGTGTCTCGGCAAGGCCGATCTCCCAGGGCGAACCGGCATGCTTCAGCGAGGTGAGCGGTGAAGCGCCCGTGCCGCCGTCGAAACCGGCAACCGTGATATGATCGGCACGCGCCTTGGCAACGCCGGCGGCAACCGTGCCGACACCGACTTCCGAAACGAGCTTGACCGACACATCCGAGGTCGGGTTGACGTTCTTCAGGTCGTAGATCAGCTGCGCCAGATCTTCGATCGAGTAGATGTCGTGGTGCGGCGGCGGCGAAATCAGGCCGACGCCCGGGGTCGAATGACGGGTCTTGGCAACGACTGCATCGACCTTGTGACCGGGCAGCTGGCCGCCTTCGCCGGGTTTGGCGCCCTGCGCAACCTTGATCTGCAGCACATCCGCATTGACGAGATATTCCGTCGTCACACCGAAGCGACCGGACGCGATCTGCTTGATGGCCGAACGCTCGGGGTTCGAGGAACCATCCCGCAGCGGCATGTAGCGATCGCTCTCTTCGCCACCCTCACCGGTGTTCGACTTACCGCCGATCCGATTCATGGCGATCGCCAGCGTCGTATGCGCCTCGCGGCTGATCGAGCCGAAGGACATGGCGCCCGTGGAGAAGCGCTTGACGATGTCGACCGCCGGCTCGACGCTGTCGACCGGCACCGGCTTGCGGCCGAGTGCCTCGGCGCTCTTGATCTTGAAGAGGCCGCGGATCGTGTTCATGCGCAGCGCCGAGGTGTTCACCATTTCGGCGAATTCGCGGTAGCGATCCTCGGCATTGCCGCGAACCGCATGCTGCAGGGCAGCCACGGCATCCGGCGTCCAGGCATGGCTTTCGCCGCGCATGCGGTAGGCATATTCGCCGCCGATATCGAGGTTGCTCGCCAGGATCGGGTCGCGGCCGAAGGCCGACTTGTGGCGAATGACCGTCTCGTCGGCAATTTCTTCCAGACCGACTCCTTCGATGGTCGTCGCCGTGCCGAAGAAATACTTGTCGACGAATTCCGACTGCAGGCCGATCGCATCGAAGATCTGCGCGCCGCAATAGGACTGGTAGGTCGAGATGCCCATCTTGGACATGACCTTCAGGATACCCTTACCGACAGCCTTGATGTAGCGGTAGACGACTTCGCTGGCGTCAACTTCCTTCGGGAATTCGCCCTTGGCATGCATGTCGAGCAACGTGTCAAAGGCGAGATAGGGGTTGATCGCTTCGGCACCATAACCAGCCAGCAGGCAGAAATGGTGCACTTCACGCGGCTCACCGGTTTCAACGACGAGACCGACCGAGGTGCGCAGCCCCTTGCGGATCAGGTGATGGTGCACGGCAGCGGTCGCGAGCAGCGCCGGGATCGCGATACGATCAGGGCCGATCTGGCGGTCAGAAAGCACGATGATGTTGTAACCGCCCTTGACGGCCGCTTCCGCCCGCTCGCAGAGACGGTCGAGCATTTCCGGCATGCCTTCGGCGCCGCGCTCCACATCGTAGGTGAAGTCAAGCGTCTTGGTGTCGAAACGGTCTTCCGTGTGACCGATCGAGCGGATCTTTTCGAGATCGCCATTGGTCAGGATCGGCTGACGCACCTCGAGGCGCTTGGCGTTTGCCATGCCTTCGTGGTCGAGAATGTTCGGACGCGGGCCGATGAAGGAGACGAGGCTCATGACGAGCTCTTCGCGGATCGGATCGATCGGCGGGTTCGTCACCTGCGCAAAGTTCTGCTTGAAGTAGGTGTAGAGCAGCTTCGACTTCTCGGACATGGCCGAGATCGGCGTATCCGTGCCCATCGAGCCGATCGCTTCCTGACCCGTCGTCGCCATCGGCGACATCAGGATCTTGGTGTCTTCCGTCGTGTAGCCGAAGGCCTGCTGGCGATCGAGCAGCGAGACGTCGCGGCGCAGCGCACGCGGTTCGACCGGCTTCAGGTCTTCAAGGATGAGCTGCGTGCGGTTCAGCCAGCTGCGATAGGGATGCGCGTTCGCAAGCTGCGCCTTCACCTCGTCGTCGGAGATGATGCGGCCTTCTTCCATGTCGATCAGCAGCATCTTGCCTGGCTGCAGGCGCCACTTCTGGATGATGCTCTCTTCGGCAACCGGCAACGTCCCGGCTTCGGAGGCCAGGATAACGCGATCATCGTCGGTGACGAGATAACGGGCAGGACGCAGGCCGTTGCGGTCGAGCGTCGCACCGATCTGCTTGCCGTCGGTGAAGGCGACGGCAGCCGGTCCATCCCACGGCTCCATGAGGGCGGCATGATATTCGTAGAATGCCTTGCGTTCCGGCGACATGGACTGGTTGCCGGCCCAGGCTTCCGGGATCAGCATCATGACCGCATGCGAAAGCGAATAGCCGCCGCGCAAGAGGAATTCGAGCGCGTTATCGAAACAGGCCGTATCCGATTGGCCTTCATAAGAGATCGGCCAGAGCTTGGAGATATCCTCGCCGAACAGCGGAGACGAGACAGAGGCCTGGCGCGCCGCCATCCAGTTGACGTTGCCGCGCAGCGTGTTGATTTCGCCATTATGGGCGACCATGCGGTACGGGTGCGCAAGCTTCCACGACGGGAAGGTGTTGGTCGAGAACCGCTGGTGTACCAGTGCCACGGCGCTCTCGAAGCGCGGGTCCGACAGGTCCCTATAATAGGCACCGACCTGGTAGGCCAGGAACATGCCCTTGTAGACGACGGTCGTGCTCGACAGCGACACCGGATAGAAGTGGCTCTCCTCTCCGTCGAACTCATCGTAGATCCGGTTAGAGATCACCTTGCGAAGCGTGAAGAGCCGGCGCTCGAATTCATCGTTCGTGGCGGCATCCTTGCCCGCACCGATGAAGACCTGCACGTGATGCGGCTCGGTCGCGGCAATCGCCGGCGCCTTCGAGAGCGAGGAATTATCAACAGGCACGTCGCGGAAGCCGATGAGAACCTGGCCCTCTTCGGTGATGACGTCCTTGATCACCTTCTTGAAGTGCTCGATCTGCTTTTCGTCGCGCGGCATGAAGATGTGGCCGACGCCATATTCGCCGGCCTTCGGCAGGGTAATGCCCTGCAACGCCATTTCCTCGCGGAAGAAGCGATCGGGGATCTGCACGAGAATACCAGCGCCGTCGCCCATCAGCGGATCGGCGCCGACGGCACCGCGATGCGTCAGGTTTTCGAGAATGAAGAGGCCATCCTTGACGATCTGATGCGACTTCTGTCCCTTCATATGCGCAACGAAGCCGACACCGCAGGCATCATGTTCATTGCGCGGATCGTAAAGCCCCTGTTTTTTCGGCAGGCCGGAGGCGAATTTACGCGTATTGGCCGTCGCGCGCACGTTTGCTGCTGCGAACTGGTCAATCTGCGTGGATGGCGTCTTCTTCGTCATCGTCTTTCCTCCTGTCGAAGCCCGCGGGGCTGCGGGCGGCTTTTTGTCGCGCACCGCACCTTTAAGATAGGTCCGGCGCATGACAGCGCTGTTGCATTGTGAAGATCCGGTCGCAGACGTCTGCTTTTCTGGGGAAAGCAAACCGTCGCGTTCCGCGCCTGCCATTCGCCTCCGCGCGCCGCCATATGAAAGCTCAGCGCTCGAAAGAACTATAGCGTGAAAGCCGCTCTGTTCTAGGGCTTTCGGCGCCTCTTCGGCCGGGAAGGCCAAAATAGGACAGCAACCCTGTCCTAGTTCATCAGTTCAATGACAGAAACAATTCCTCTTCGCAAGAGTGTGCTCTTAAAAAAACGTCAATTTGCGACGGAAGATTGCCAAATCAGCAAAAAGTGCGACATAAAATTACGCCATTTAGTGTCATTTTGTTTATTGATTGCGCCGTTCAATTTTTGTGATGCATCCAGACTTCCGCCCTTGATCCCGTGAAGCTTTGGCGTAATGTCCCCATCCGAACCTCCCGCCCCATCATTTTCAATGGTTTCTTCCATGTTTTTTGCTTCTGACAACTGGGCCGGTGCCCATAAATCCATTGCCGAACGCCTGCTGGCTGAATCCGCAGGTTTTGCCGCCGCTTACGGCAACAGCGACTACGACAGGAAGGTGGAAGCCCGCTTCGCCGAAATCTTCGATCGCGAGGTTTCCGTCTTCTTTGTCGCCACCGGCACCGCCGCAAACTCGCTTTCGCTTGCAAGCGTGCAGCGTCCCGGCGGCATCGCCTTCTGCCATCAGGAAGCCCATGTGATGCAGGACGAATGTGGCGCTCCCGAATTCTTCTCCGGCTCCTCCCGCCTGGTGTCGGTCGCCGGCGATTTCGGCAAGATCGATCCGGCAGCGCTGTCTGCAAAGATTGCCGCCTTCCCCGAGGACGCCGTTCATCACGGCCGCGCCACCGCTGTGACCATCACCCAGGCAACCGAAATCGGCACCGTCTATTCTCTGCCGGAAATCGGCGAAATTTCCGCCATTGCCAAGAAGCGCAATCTGCCGCTGCACATGGACGGCGCCCGCTTCGCCAATGCGCTCGTCGCGCTCAACGCAACGCCTGCCGAAATGACCTGGAAGCGCGGCGTCGACATCCTTTCCTTCGGCGGCACCAAGAATGGCTGCTGGTGCGCGGAGGCGATCATCTTCTTCAATCCTGAACAGGCGAAGGAGATGCCCTTCATCCGCAAGCGCGCCGCCCAGCTCTTCTCCAAGTCGCGCTTCATCTCCGCCCAGTTCGACGCCTATTTCGAAAATGGCCTCTGGCTCGATCTCGCCCGTCACTCCAACGGCATGGCCGAACGTCTGCGCGCAGGCATCGGCGCCAGCAACTCGGCTCGGCTCGCCTGGCCGACCGCCTCAAACGAAGTTTTCGCAGTCATTCAGAAATCAGCGGCAAAGACGGCTGAGGGCAGAGGCGCAAAATTCTACGAGTGGCAGATTCCGGCCGGCATGCCGGACCTCGTTTCGGAGGGCGAAACGCTCGTCCGTCTCGTCACCAGCTTTGCAACGACCGAAGCCGATGTCGACGGCTTCCTGAAGTGCCTGGCTGCCTGATTTCTTCCGGCTCCAGGCATAGCATAGAGAAACAAAATCCCGCCGGCCCTGGCGGGATTCTTGTTTGAAGCGCTCATGCGGACCGCAAACCTCTGACCTTTTTCAGAATATCGTCCGAAAGTGCCGCCACGAGTGCCTGATCGGCCCCCTTGCGTGGCACCAGCACGAATTCGACGTCTTCCAGGACAGGCAGCCTGCCCGGCGCAATTTCCTTCAAGCCTGAAGGCGCCATGCTGCGCGGCTGAACGAGCACGCCCATGCCGGCGCGGGCCGCAGCAGTTAACCCACTGAGGCTGCCGCAGGTACAGACGATGCGCCAGGGCACGCCGTGACGACCGAGGGCTTCCAGCGCGATGGCGCGTGTGACGCTCGGCTGGGGGAAGGCGATCAAAGGTAGCGGGCCGGATGAAAGAATGTGCTCCGGATCCCGAGCCAGCCACACCAGCGGCTCCCGATAGACCAGCCGCCCATGCGCATCTCCAAGCCTTCGCTTGGCAAGCACGAGGTCGATCGCTCCTGCGTCCTGCATTTCATAGAGCACGCCTGAAAGCGCAACAGTCAGCTCCAGATCGACCGAAGGATGCGAGCGCACGAAATCCTCCAGCACCGCCGGCAATTGGCTTGTCACGAAATCCTCGGAAACACCAAGACGCAAACGTCCACGCAGGCTGCCTCCCTTGAACAGCGACTGCACCTGCCCCTCGATCGACAACATGGCGCGCGCATGCGAAAGCAGTGCCTCGCCATCACCGGTCAGGACGACCTTATGCGTATCGCGCTCTAGCAGCCGTCGCCCCAGCGAAGTCTCCAGCCTTTGGATATGCTGGCTGACCGTAGACTGCCCGAGGCCCAGCCTCTCGGCGGCCAGCGTGAAGCTCCCCATCTGCTCGACGGTGACGAAACTGCGTAGCTGCGAAAGGTCCAGCATGAGGACAATCCAGATCCGTGATAACTGTTATTCATTGCATCCTGGATCATAATGAGTGACAAAACAATGACTCATTTATCTTAGCGAGACCGCCATGCGCCGCTTCTTACCCGACACATTCACGATCCTGCTCGTCTGCACCGTCATCCTCGCCTCGATCTTCCCAGCGAGCGGCACCTTTGCCGGCTGGTTCGGTGTTGCGACTGATTTCGCCATTGCGCTGCTGTTCTTCCTGCACGGCGCGCGACTCTCGCGTGATGTTGTCATCGCTGGCCTGCTACACTGGCGGCTGCATCTTGTCATTCTGCTGACCACCTTCGGCCTCTTCCCGATCCTCGGCCTGGCGATAGGCTTCATCCCGGATTCGATCCTGCCGCAGCCGCTTTATCTCGGCATCCTCTTCCTCTGCGTGCTGCCGTCAACTGTGCAGTCCTCGATCGCCTTCACCTCAATGGCAGGCGGCAACGTGCCGGCGGCGATCTGCTCGGCTTCGGCCTCCAACATCTTCGGCATGTTCCTGACGCCGCTCCTCGTCGGCCTGCTCTTTTCGGTCGGCGGCCACGGCGGTTTCTCCTTCGACGCGCTCGAGCAGATCCTGCTGCAGCTTCTCGCGCCGTTCGTCGTCGGCCAGATCCTCCAGCCCTGGATCGGCGACTGGATCCGCTCCAAGAAGAAGATCCTGATGCCGGTCGACCGCGGCTCCATCCTGATGGTCGTCTACCTCGCCTTCTCGACTGCCGTCGTCGAGGGCCTGTGGCACACGTTCTCGATCGCCGATATCGCCGCCGTCATCATCGCCGACATGGTGCTGCTGGCGCTCGTTCTCGTCATAACCATGTACGGCAGCCGTTGGCTGGGCTTCAACAAGGCCGATGAGATCACCATCACCTTCTGCGGTTCGAAGAAGAGCCTCGCAAGCGGCGTTCCGATGGCAAACGTCATCTTCGCCGGCCAGTCGATCGGCGCTATCGTCCTGCCGCTGATGCTCTTCCATCAGATCCAACTGATGGTCTGCGCCGTCATCGCCCAGAAATATGCCGCCGCCGCAGCCCGCCGGGCCACCGAAAAGCAGCTTCAAGAAGCTGCAAGCCCAGCCTGATTGAACAAAATGACCGCAAACAAAAACGGCGCCCGCGAGGGCGCCGTTTCCGTCTGATCCGTGAAAGCGGATTAGTTGTTGACGACCTGTGCTTCGATCGCCTTCGGAGCCTCGACCGGCTCAGCGGCAATAGCGATCTTGCGGGGCTTAAGAGCCTCCGGGATGCTGCGCAGAAGGTCGATGTGCAGGAGGCCGTTCTTCAGCGAAGCGGCGGTCACTTCGACATGGTCGGCAAGCTGGAAGCGGCGCTCGAAGGCGCGCTTTGCGATGCCACGATATAGGAACTCGCTGCCATCAGCATTTTCTTCGCGCTTTTCACCTTTCACGATGAGCGCGTGGGCATGCGATTCGATGGAGAGTTCAGTTTCGTCGAAGCCGGCAACGGCCATGGTAATACGGTAGGTGTTCTCACCGGTCCGCTCGATGTTATACGGCGGATAGCTCGGAACCTGCTCCGGCTGGGAGAGGCTGTCGAGCATGGTAAAGAGGCGGTCGAAACCGACTGTGGAACGATAAAGGGGAGAGAAGTCTACGTGACGCATGATGTCCTCCTAGGGAAGCGACGTGTTGCGATATCATACCCTGAAACCCCGTTCTTGGCGGCTTCGGGACGGTTGCGCGGACCCTTCTGGCGTCCGCAAAGTTCAGATGGGTATGGCTTTCTGAGACTTCAAGCCCCTTTTCAAAGCACCCGTGATGGCTGCGTGAACCCCGCATGAACGGCAGGTTCGGTGAGCGTTCAGGCGCTGCTGTCTAGAGGTAGGGGCATCGGGTGACACTGGCCCGAAGGCTGAAGTGTATCGTCCCTTCTTCTTCAGCCTAAATTCGGCCGGCCAAGAGCTCCCTCAGCTCCGCCGGCCTTTTTTCTTCAGGCGTAAAGCTCTGCAAGCTGATCCTGCGTCGCATCCAGCCTATCAGCCACGGCATCCTGATGGCTCAGCATAAGAGCGCTGACGATGCGCGACAGCGCAGCTGAATCACTGTTTGAAAATATCGACAAAGGGCTGCTGCTCTCCTTGCCGCCACTATTTGAAGGCGGCACCTCGGCAACGATGGAACCGCCGCCCGGCAACTTTGTGCTGATCGTGAAACCCTCCGCCGGAAGGGCGTCGCGGTTGTCGATGATCATCTGCTCGAGCGCAAGGAACTGGCCGTTTTCCGGCGAAATATCAGCATTCTGCGGCATTGCCATGACGGCAGAATATTCCCGCGCGAAAGCTGCCTGCGACTTCGGATTGTCGCTGAGCAATTTCAGGATCGCCAGATGCACATCCGGCGGATCGATATCGAGATAATCCGACTGCAGATAGTCGAGAACGGACTCCGGCCGCTGCGGACCGGTTGATTGGTGGACGCCGGAATTGACAGACCCGACGGAAGAAACCGAACTCATGGCCAGCCTCCCGGCGCCCCAATCTTCAGTCATGAACGTGCGGATAACCGGCTTCATGCCGGGACAAATCTTTCGTTCGCACTAACCATAGCGTGTCTCTGCTTTCGCGAAGCTTGCCATATAGAAAAATCTTAATGTATTATACCTCGCTTATATTAAGCCACAATTTCGCCATTGATTTTCCCGGCCCCTGCGGTATCCCCTAGTATATCTCTCACGCGAAGAAACATTCTGCCTATGGAACAGGTTCTTTACTCGACCCCAGACAATCCGACGCCAGAGAACCGCACCGAAGGTTTTTTCGAGACCCACGACGGCCATAGGTTGCGTTATGCCGTCTTCCGGTCGCAGACACCGGTCGCTCATGGAACGGTGGTGCTCCTGCATGGGCGCAGCGAATATATCGAGAAGTATTTCGAGACGATCCGCGATCTCACCGCCAAGGGCCTCTGGGTCGCGACTTTCGATCTGCGCGGCCAGGGCGGTTCGCCTCGGCTGATCAAGAAACGCAATCATGGCCACATCCGCCGCTTTTCCGACTACGAGCGCGATCTCGATACCTTCCTCGAAAAGGTCGTGCTCCCGGATACCCGCCTGCCCTTCTATATGCTGGCTCATTCCACAGGCGCGCTGATTGCCCTTTCCGCCGCACCTTATCTCTCGACACGTATCGAGCGCATGGTGCTCTCTGCCCCTTTCCTCGGCCTCATCGGCCAGGCCGCCTCCCAAGGCGTCATCCGCACGGTATCGAGCGCGCTCTGTGCTGTTGGCCTCGGCGGGATGCCGCTCGGCAAGATGAAGGAGCTGCAATTCCCTGATAATCCGCTCACATCGGACGAAACGCGCTTCGAGCGTAATGCGGCTATTGCAAAAGCCCATCCGGAGCTTGCGCTGGGAGCGCCGACCGCACGCTGGATGTGTGAATGCATGAAGGCGATCGACCGGGTGACCCAGCCCTATCATCTCTTTTCGATCACCATTCCCTCTGTCGTCATCGCCCCGACACGCGACGGGCTGGTGCCTTATACGGTGCAGGAGAGGCTTTCGCGTTATTTCCGCGCCGGTCAGCTCGTACCGATCAACGGCGCCCGCCACGAGATATTCCAGGAAAGGGATATGTATCGCACCGCCGCACTTGCCGCCTTCCACGCCTTCATTCCCGGCAGCGATGCCGAGGCGACTGATGACGTGACGGCGCTCGGCGTTTGAAACTTAAACCCCATCGCGATCTCCAGGATTCGCTCGCCACGCTTTAAGTTTTTACGCATGTCGTTATCGCAAAACCGCTGCACACTTTTGCACAACATGCGTTAGCGCTGCAGGATGGCGATCGCCTCTTCGTAGACCGCCCTGCTGCCGGCAGCGATAATGGAGCCGCCGTTTTCCGGCCGTCCACCGTCCCAGGTGGTCATAATGCCGCCGGCGCCCTCGATGACAGGAATGATCCCGCCGACGTCATAGGGTTTGAGGCTGTTCTCGATCACGAGATCGACATGACCTGCCGCCAGCAGCGCATAGGCGTAACAGTCGCAGCCATACCGGAAGAGCCGCACCTGACTTTCGATTTCGCGATATTTCTCCATCTCCTCGCCGACGAAGAGATGCGGCGATGTGGTGAAGAGGATGGCATTGGAAAGAGCGCCGCAGTCACGCACCTGCAGCCGGCGTTCACCCTCAGGCCCGCTATAGGTCGAACCGTTTTCGTCGCCGAAGTAACGTTCGCCGGTAAAAGGCTGCTCGATCATGCCGGCAACCGCCCGGCCATTCTTCTGCAGGCCGATCAGTGTACCCCAGACCGGAACGCCGGAGATGAAGGCGCGCGTGCCGTCAATCGGATCGATCACCCACACATGCTCGCGGTCGAGGCCGACATTGCCGTGCTCTTCGCCCAGAATGCCGTGCTCCGGAAAATGCGCCTCGATCAGCGTGCGGATGGCAGTTTCCGCTGCCCTGTCGCCTTCGGTGACCGGATCGAAGCCGGACGACAGTTTGTTGGTGACATTAATGCCCGAGCGAAAACGCGGCAGGGTTTCCGCCTTGGCAGCTTCGGCGAGACGGTTGAAGAACGAACGGTCAGGAAGCATGGAGAAATCCGTATAGCTGGCGGGAAATGGCGTTTTTCATAGCGAAAAACCGGCGGAATGCAAACACAACAGGCAATTTCCGATTAGCTGCCTAAATATTTTGCAGTGCAATATAATGCTTGACAATTGTGCAATGCAGCAGTAGTTTCTTACCTACAGTCTTCTGACTGTAAATACCCTCCTTGGGTGTTTCCTCCCTAGACTTAGCCGCGCTGAAAAAGCGCGGTTTTTTTTGACCTGAAGGCAGAAAATTACTCGGCCGCGAGTGCCCGGTCGCCGGAGAATTTCTCGACATAGTCGGCCATCTGCCGCATGAACGACGTGACGGCGGTTGCAACGATGTCGAAATCGGGCCGCTTCTCGAGCGTGACCTCATCGACGTAAATCGAACGGTTGACCTCGATCTGTAGCGCATGCAGCCCGCGTGACGGGCGGCCGTAATGTTCGGTGATGAAGCCACCGGCATAGGGCTTGTTGCGGATCGCCGCAAAACCCATTTCCTCGAGGATGCCGATTGCCGTACGCGAAAGCTCTGCCGAAGCGCTGGTGCCGTAACGGTCGCCGATGATGAAATCGGGCCGCGCATTGCTGCCGGCAACGCGCACGTTGCCCGGCATGGAATGGCAGTCAATCAGGACGCCGAAGCCAAACTGTACATGGGTGCGTGCAATCAGCCGCCGCAACGTCGAGTGATAGGGCTTGTAGACGCTTTCGACACGTTCCAGCCCCTCCTGAACGGGCAGCCGGCGCGCATAGATTTCCATGTTCTCAGCCACGATGCGCGGAATGGTGCCAAGTCCGCCGGCAACCCTTAGCGAGTTGATATTCGCATAGGGCGGCAACAGCCCGTCGAACATGCGCGGATCGAGCTCATAAGGCTCACGGTTGACGTCCAGGTAGGCGCGCGGGAAATTCGCAAGCAGCAGTGGCGCACCAAGATCCACGGCCGCGCCGAACAGCTCATCGACATAATGGTCTTCAGACCGGCGTATCGAGATACCTTCCAGCCGCGACTGCGCGATGAATTCCGGTGGATAAATACGGCCGCTATGAGGGGAGTTGTAGACGAAGGGAATGGTCTGCGACACGGGCTCATGCACTTCAAAAAGCTCGTATTCGCGTATTTCCGGCACTTTCTGCCCTCTTTACCATGTCATCAAGTGGCTATGACGGCTATGTTGCCAGTTGCCTGCCCTTAAGTCCATACTACATAGAAGGGATGGCGGTCGTGGCTAGGGCGATTTCACCGGTTGTTTACCGGGCGAAGTTTAGTGTAGACGGCTGGTATCCCAGAAAACATCAGTGATCAGCGGTCCGGATTAATGACTCAGAAGATACTTCTCGCCGAAGACGACAATGACATGCGCCGCTTCCTCGTGAAGGCGCTCGAAAAGGCCGGATACAAGGTCCTTTCCTACGACAACGGCGCTAGCGCTTATGACCGCCTGCGTGAGGAGCCCTTCTCGCTGTTGCTGACCGATATCGTCATGCCGGAAATGGATGGCATCGAGCTGGCGCGCCGTGCGACCGAACTCGATCCTGACCTGAAGGTCATGTTCATCACCGGTTTTGCAGCCGTTGCACTGAACCCTGATTCGAAGGCGCCGAAGGATGCAAAGGTCCTTTCCAAGCCTTTCCACCTGCGCGATCTCGTTGACGAGGTCAACAAGATGCTTGCCGCATAAGGCTTCTTGGCGGCTCGTCACAAAACTTCAAAAAAGCCTATTGACGGCTCCGGAGGTTTTGTGATCTATGCGCCGCCATCGGATGGGCGTGTAGCTCAGCGGGAGAGCACTACGTTGACATCGTAGGGGTCACAGGTTCAATCCCTGTCACGCCCACCATCCTAATTCGCTGAAAAGCAAAGGCTTTTCGAGAAATCGAAAGGCCTTTTCAGTTTCCCGTTTTAAGTTGCCGGATTCGCATTCCAGACCAAGCCACCTGCACCGGCTCTTCTCAAATCATATCCGAAGGGATCGAAACCAAATTCGGACACAGAGCCATGCCATGCGCGATAATAGAGCCCGAGGTGTTGATTCGCCTCGTCAGGACATGGGGTTCGAATCGAAATGAAATTATCCGCGCTTGCCATTGCCGCCTTCTCCACCCTCGCTTTTGCAGCTGCGGCGCAGGCCGACGACAATTTTCCGGGTGCGCCCGGCGTCATTGCCCTTGGCGGCAAGTGCCAGAAGCTCGTCGTTGCCAAGTTCGATGCCACGAAGGGCTGCAAGGGAGAGCTGGCAAGCGTGACGCTCGTCAACGGCACCGTGACCTTCATCTTCACCTCTGATGGTAAGCTGCTGGGCTTCCAGGGCGATGGGAAGGGCATCAAGCCCGCGTCCAATGGCAATGCCCGCCTGCCGCTCAGCCTCGTCACCACGGGCGTTGGAAATAAGATGACAGGTGAGGTGAAGGTTGCCGGTTCGTGCACCTTCGGCAATCCTTATTCCGGTAAGCCGACTGCCATCGAATGCACGGCCGAAAGCAAGGATTCGGCCTTCACCGGCAGCTTCCGCACCAGCGGCAAGGCGCCAGCACGGAAATAATACGCGGAAATAAGCGATCGTCAGACAGGCGGCCTCAAGCGCACCAGGAACCGCCGGCAGATCCCGGCTTCCTGGCCAGACCCTCATCGATAAGCCGCGCGCCGAAAGAGCGCCCGTCGCGCGAAATGACACGTGGCGCGCCCCGGTCATCCGACTTGCCGGCGGCATTCATGTTGAACGGACCGGCATTCAGCAGCGCCAGCAATCGCGACTTGGCGGCGAAGGCGATCTTCCGTTCGTCTTCACAGCGTGCGCGGTCAACGTCCGGGCTGACCATATCGGCAATGACGATCTTCTCGCCCTTGTACCAGAAGGTGCCGGCGTCGCCGACGCAATTGATATGCTCGCCCTGCCCGCAATATCCGAAAGCCGCCTTGGCGGTTTCCGACGGGGATGGGGAAGCAGGAGAAATAGAGGCCGGCACGATCTTTGCCGTCGGCACCGGAGCCGAGGGAATCGCTGCAGGTGGTACTGGATCGTTCGTCTGCCGGGGCTTGACAGCAGGAGCCGCAACGGCGACCTGCTTCGGCGCATCCTTGGATGCCTGAGGCTTGGCTTCAGCCGCCTCACGGATGACTGCAGCTGGGGCCTTGCCAAGCATCGGGCGGATGCTCTTCCAATTGTCATAGGCGGCAATGGCGCCCACCGCCGCGATGCCGATCACCATCCAAGGCATCGCGCCGCTGGAGGACGCGCTGCTCTTCCTTTTTGCCGGCGCCTTGCGGCGGCGTGTCGCTGTCTTGGCCATCAATCCGATTCCCTTGAATGGACCGGATTATCGCTGCCCAATCCTTTCGGAAAGGTTGGCAAGACATGGCCGTGGAACGCTTTCCCAGACCAGAACTCGTCGGAAAAGAAAACGCCCGGCGCATGGCCGGGCGTCTCATTCAAGCTCTGCCCTGTGTTCAGCAGCCTTGCGCGGCCGAAGGTGCAGCGGCGGGCTTTGCGGTTTGCCCGCCTGGCTGCACGGATGGCGTCTCGCGCTTGCCTATATCGATCCGGCGTTCGGCCGCCTCACGCACGGCCTGCCACTCATATTCATGCTGGATGAAGATATCCCGCGGCACAAGATTGATCGTCATTCGTATTTAACTTGTCTTGTCGGTTGCGGAATTGGTTTTCAGCGCACGGGCTTTGCGACGTCGGCATCGTCGCTCTTGATATCAAGCCCGCCCTTGGAAAGGTCGCTGCCGGTCATATGCGCCGGCACATGAATGTCGTGGAGCGCGCCCGGGGTCAGCGTCAGGTCCACCTGGTGCGGGGGCAGAACCTGTGCCCTCTGCATGCGATTGGGTTTCGCCCGCTTCATGCGGTCCGACGCTTCCGTGCGCTTGTCGGGAACATGGGTCGAATTATGCATCGTCGCCCTCCTTCAAGAGTATCTGAGATGTTTTCATCGGCTCAGCTAGGACGGAACGGGTGAGCGCCAGTATGGTTCCAAAGAAATCGATAACCTTGCCCGCCGGTGCATCTTGACTGGCGCAGCAACATGACTACCTAGTGGTGCACCCGCCGCCTCATCCAGACATCGGCTGCGGGGGAACCCTGGTGCCGGGCCCCTCTGGCGAGAGTTTTTACGGCGCTCTCGTGATGTCGGTACCGCCTGCAAATTAGCCGGCGGATTTTTCATCGATGAAAAAGCTCACCATGCCAATCGCGCATGCCCTTTGTGGTATGCGTTTTTCTGTTTTCACCCCATCTTCAAAAACGGTTTGCGGCTGCGAGGTGCAGCCATGAACCAGCCTCAATCCCACAAATCCTCGCTCGGCTATTTCCGCTGGGCCTTCATCGTCACCGTGCTCGGCCTCGCGCTCGGAGCATTCCTCGGCTGGCAGTCGACCGGCACGCTGGGTGGTATGGCCACCGTCTTCTTCATCTGCACCGTGCTGGCCGTGTTGGAGATCTCGCTCTCCTTCGACAATGCCATCGTCAACGCCAATAAGCTGAAAGAAATGACCCCGGTCTGGCAGCATCGCTTCCTCACCTGGGGTATCGTCATCGCCGTCTTCGGCATGCGCATCGTCTTTCCGCTGGCGATCGTCGCCATCGCGGCAAAGATCGGCCCATGGGAAGCGCTCGTGCTTGCGGCACGTGAACCTGCCGAATATGCCCGCATCATGAATGATGCGCATCTGCCGATCGCAGCCTTCGGTGGCACCTTCCTGATGATGGTCGGCCTCAGCTACTTCTTCAACCATGAGAAGGAAGTCCACTGGATCGGCTCGCTGGAGCGAGTGATGGCCCGTTCGGCGACCATCAAGGGCATCGAGATCGCCTTCGTGCTCCTGCTGATCCTGCTCTTCTCCTACCTCCTGGAGGGTGAAGACGCGACCACCTTCGTCTACTGTGCCATCTACGGTCTCGTGACCTTCCTGGCGGTGGAAGTCATCGGCGGCCTTCTCGATGCATCGCAGCGTGCGATGAGCGAGGCGGCGAAGGGTGGCCTGGGTGCCTTCATCTATCTGGAAGTGCTCGACGCCAGCTTCTCCTTCGACGGCGTCATCGGCGCCTTCGCACTGACGCAAAACCTCTTCATCATCGCCATCGGCCTCGGCATCGGCGCCATGTATGTGCGCTCCATGACGATCATGCTGGTGGAAAAGGGAACACTTGCCGAATACCGCTATCTGGAACACGGCGCCTTCTATGCCATCCTGATCCTCTCGGTGATCATGTACGTCCAAACCTTGACGCACATTCCCGAGGTCATCACCGGCCTGGGCGGCGCGGCCCTGATCGGCATCTCGCTCTGGTCCTCGATCCGCTACAACAGGCAAGAGCGGCAGAAAGAAGCTGATATCCCCGAGCGGGAGCGCCTGCACGCCTGATAGTCAAAAAGCCGCGGCGGTCTGGCGCTGCGGCTCGCATAGTCCCAAAAACAAAGCCCGCGACCAACGGTTGCGGGCTCATTCATTCAATATCCGATCTGGCATGCAATCTACGCATTCGCCAAGTCTTACCGGATGACGCGGCCGAAGCTTACCGGATCGATACCGAGTTCTTGCAGGTCGCGTGCGCGCGGCTTGCGGCCACCTTCGACGGCGGCGCTGACTGCATTTGCGGCACCGAGCGCGGCAAAGGCGCGGGCCAGGAAACCATTGTGGATCGACTTTCTGAAAGCGGACATCTTCTTTTCCTCTCGCTCTTTGGTTGACCCTTTCTAGATGGGGAAATCTGCGTGCACCTACAACGCGCAGGAAATCACCGCTGCTATGCAAAAAGCGCATATTTCTTTCGCCGGCAAACGAAAAACGGCCCCAAGAACCTTACAAGAAATTCTTATTTATGGCCTTAATTTCAATATCATAAATACAAAGAACCGTAAGGTTTTGACTGGAAGAAATTGTCAAAAGACAAGAGAAAAGGCCGGCCATGTTGCCACGGCCGGCCTGAATTAGGGGTCGGGGTCGTCTTTTTGTTTTAGTCTTCATTTGCCGCAAGCTGAGAGAGAACCTGGCCGCGGCCACGCAATCTCAGGATCAGCGGAATGAGGAAGGCCGCAGCTGCAACGATCAGCAGGCCGCAGGCGATCGGCGACATGACGAGCGTGGTCACGTCACCCTGGCTGATCGCGAGCGCTCGGCGAAGCTGCTGCTCGGCCAGCGGCCCGAGGATGAGGCCAACGACAGCAGGCGCGATCGGATAGCCGAAGATCCGCATGATATAACCGAGCACGCCGAAGGCGAGCAGCATGCCGAGCTCGAAGACCGAAGGGTTGGCCCCGATGGTGCCGAGCGTGGCAAACAGCAGGATGCCGGCATAAAGCCACGGCTTCGGAACGGTCAGCAGGCGAACCCAGAGGCCGATCATCGGCAGGTTCAGCACCAGCAGCATAGCATTGGCGATGAGCAGGCTGGCGATGAGCCCCCAGACGAGCTGCGGGTTGGTCGCGAAAAGCAGCGGACCAGGCTGCAGGCCGTATTGCTGGAAACCGGCGAGCATGATCGCCGCCGTCGCTGATGTCGGCAGGCCAAGCGTCAACAGCGGCACCAGCGTACCGGCAGCCGAAGCATTGTTAGCGGCCTCGGGACCGGCAACGCCTTCGATGGCGCCATGGCCGAATTCCTCGGGATTCTTCGACAGGCGCTTTTCCGTGGCGTAGGAGAGGAACGTGCCGATTTCGGCACCGCCCGCCGGCATAGCGCCAATAGGGAAGCCGATGATCGTGCCACGCAGCCATGGCTTCCAGGAACGTGCCCAGTCCTGTGCATTCATCCAGAGGGAACCACGCACCGCCTCCACCTTGTCCTCGCCGCGGTTGCCCTGGGCGGCGATGTAAAGCGTCTCGCCGATGGCGAACATGGCCACAGCCAGCGTCGTCACCTCGATACCGTCGAGCAGGTCGGGAATGCCGAAGGAAAGGCGAGCCTGGCCCGTCTGCTGGTCGATGCCGACCATGGCGAGCGCAAAGCCGATGAAGAGCGAGGTAAGGCCACGCAGCGCCGAATCCCCGAAGGCCGAGGAGACGGTGACGAAGGCGAGCACCATCAGCGCAAAATATTCGCGTGGACCGAAAACCAGTGCCAGCTTCACGATGTAAGGCGCGACGAAGGCAAGTCCGAGCGTGGCGATGAGACCGGCGACGAACGAGCCGATGGCCGCAGTCGCCAATGCCGGTCCGCCGCGGCCTGCACGCGCCATCTTGTTGCCCTCGAGCGCCGTGACGATCGAGGCGCTTTCACCCGGCGTATTCAGGAGGATCGAGGTCGTAGAGCCGCCATACATACCGCCGTAATAGATACCGGCAAACATGATGAGCGAGCCGCCCGGATCAAGCTTGTAGGTAGCGGGCAAGAGCAGCGCGACCGTCAGTGCCGGGCCGATGCCCGGCAACACGCCAACCGCGGTGCCAAGGGTCACGCCGATGAAGGCGTAGAGCAGGTTGATCGGCTGCGCAGCAACCAGAATGCCCTGCCATAGGAATTCGAATGTGCTCATGGTTTTATCCCAAGCGGCGGCTCCTGAGGGGGCACAGGACCGTCCGCGCAAAACTAGAGAACTGAAAGCGCCCGGCGCGAAGCGAGCGCTATCAGAAGAACAGATGTTCGAGCGGCCCGGCTGGCAACGTGAGCTGCAGGAGCTGCGAGAAGATCGCCCAGACGATGAAGCTCATGATGATGCCGATCGGCAGCGAGAGCCAGATCTGGCGCTTGCCGAAACCGCGTGCAGTCAGAGCAAAGAGCACGCCGGTCGCAATCGAGAAACCGGCGATGCGCAGGAGCAGCATCTGCCCGGCAAGGCCTGCGACGATCCAGATGACGGGTGCCACTTCCTGATGCTCGCGTTCCGGAAAATCGCCGCGCCAGGCTTCGATTGCCGTCCAGATCCCAAGACAGAAGAGGCCGAGAGCGACGACTTTCGGCACCGTCGACGGACCGATGCGGTCATATTGCGCAATCGTCTTCAGATGCGAGGCATCCCAGAACACCACGACAGCGACCGCGATGAGGAAGACGGCAATGACCAGCGCCGCCCAATCAGGGCGGCGCTTCGTTGCCGATGAGATATCGGCTTCACTCATTGAACGAGACCGATGTCTTTGAGAATGCCTTCGGTGGCCGAGACATCCTTTTCGAGCTGTGCCTTGAACTCGTCACCCGCGAGGTAGGTGTCGGCCCAGCCCTTGGTCTTCAGGGTTTCCTGCCAGGCGGCAGACTTGTGCAGCTTGTCGAAGTCGGCTGCGATCGAGGCGACTTCTTCATCGGTCAGGCCCGGAGCGGCAGCGACCATGCGCCAGTTCTGGATGGAAACGTCGGTACCGGCTTCCTTGAAGGTCGGCGCATCGACACCGGCGATGCGGGCATCGCTGGAAACGCCGAGCAGGCGCAGCGTGCCGGCCTTGACCTGCGATTCGAACTCGCTGTAGCTCGAAATGCCGGCCGTGACCTGACCGCCGAGGATGGCGGCGAGCGCTTCGCCGCCGCCGGAGAAGGCGACATAGTTGATCTTCGTCGGATCGACACCGGAAGCCTTGGCGATCAGACCGACGGCGATGTGGTCCGTGCCGCCGGCAGAACCGCCGCCCCAGGAAACGGCGCCGGGATCAGCCTTCAGCTTGGTGACGAGATCGGCCAGCGTCTTGATGTCGGACGCGGCCGGAACGACGATGGCTTCGTACTCGCCGGTCAGGCGGGCAATCGGGGTGACGTCCTTCAGCGTGACGACGGACTTGTTGGTCAGCAGTGCGCCGACCATGACGTAGCCGCCGACGATGAGAGCGTTCGGGTTGCCGGCACTCTGGCTGCTGAACTGGGCAAGACCGATAGAGCCGCCGGCGCCTGGTACGTTCTGAACCTGGACGCTTTTGGAGATACCTTCCTGCTGCAGCACCGTCTGCAGCGAGCGGGCCGTCTGGTCCCAGCCGCCGCCGGGCGCTGCCGGAGCGATGATGGTGTAATCGGCCGCATAGGCCGGCAGCGCAATGGCCGCTGCCAAAAGGGTTGCGATGAAAGTGTGCTTCACGATGTGTCCTCCGTGCTGCGGCTGAGCGGACCGCCTGTGCTATTTTTGAAAAGAGGAGAGATCACCGATCGGTGGACGCAATTGTCCTGATAGCGAGCGGAAGTCCTCCCGGAAAATCTTCAACTCTCCGCCTCCACGGAGAGGAAGTAGCCCAAGCCATCATATGAAGCTGTCATTTAGCTGACATCGGCGGGATATCCAGTGCGGCAAGACACTTTTTTGCCGCAATTCGACTACCTTCCCGCGAAAGGCGAACAGACTAGTACATAGTCTGTACTGGACGCTCTCCGGAACTTGGCCAATACTCGGCCACGGAGGGCGATCCGATGGCAAATGGCGGTTACAACCAGTTTTGTCCGGTTTCCAAGGCGTGCGAGTTGCTCGAGCCGCGATGGACCTTGCTGCTGCTCTGCGAAATGTGGTCCGGCTCCACACGTTTCAACGAGATCCGACGCGGCGTACCGGGAATGTCGCCGACCCTCATGGCAAAACGGCTGCGTGAGATGGAGGCAAACGGCCTCGTTACCCGCTCGGAAAACCGCATTACGGGCGAGATCGTCTATCGGACGACCGAAATCGCCAACGAGCTTGAGCCGATCGTGCATGCGCTCGGCACCTGGGCGCATCGGAATATCGATGCCAACGTAACGCTCGAAAAGCTCGATGCCCGCATTCTGATGTGGAACATGCGCCGCAAGGTCAATGCCGCTGCCCTGCCCTTGCGCAAGCGCAGCGTCATCCAGTTCACCTATCCCGAATTGCCGCGCGACGAACGGCATTACTGGCTCGTGGCGCGGCTGGGCACGCCTGTGGATCTCTGCCTCACAGATCCCGGTTACGATGTCGATCTCTTCGTCACCGCCGATTTGAAGGCGATGACCTCGGCCTGGATGGGCCATTCCAGCCTCGATACCGAGATCGCCAGGGAACGCATCTCCTTCATCGGCGACATGTCGCTCGCCTCAAGCATCGGAAACTGGATGGTGCGCAGCTCCTACGCCGCCTGATCCATTTTCTGTATCGGCTCCAGTCCATTTTCTACACTAGGCCAATTGCCCATCCTGAGGCACGATCCCCCTGCAAGCAGACCTGGGGCACTCCAAGAGACCGGTCGAACGCAGCGCTTATATCTGGATATCAGTAGAAAACCGGCGGGCGACCGCGGCTCTGGCCTTCGCTTGCCGATATGAGAGGAGATATGCCATGCAAACCACAGCGAATGCCGTGACACAACCCTCACCCGATCTCGCCGCGTTGAAATCGCGCCAGCAGGTCGCTTGGGCATCCGGCGACTATTCCGTCATCGGCGCCCGGCTGCAGATCGTTGGCGAGAACCTGTGCGAAGCCCTCGACCTGCGCTCCGGCGAAAAGGTTCTCGATATTGCTGCCGGCAACGGCAATGCGACGCTTGCCGCTGCGCGGCGCTGGGCCAAGGTGACCTCGACCGATTACGTGCCGGAACTTCTGGAGCGCGGCCGCGAGCGGGCGATGGCAAACGGCTTGGCGGTGGACTTCCAGCAGGCCGACGCGGAAGCATTGCCCTTCAAGGATGCAAGCTTCGATGTCGTCGTCTCCACCTTCGGCGTCATGTTCACGCCGGATCAGGACAAGGCAGCAAAGGAAATGCTGCGCGTCTGTCGGACGGGCGGGCGCATCGGCATGGCGAACTGGACGCCGGAGAGCTTCATCGGCCAGGTCTTCAAGACGATAGGCCAGCATATTCCACCGATGCCGGGCGTCAGGTCGCCGGCGCTGTGGGGCACGAAGACAAGGCTGGAAGAAATGTTCGGCGGCCAGGCCAGCATCGAGGCGACGTCACGCATATATAATTTCCGCTACCGCTCGCCCGCCCACTGGCTGGAAGTGTTCCGCACCTGGTACGGCCCTGTTCACAAGGCCTTCGAAGCTCTGCCGCAACCAGGCAAGGCGGCTCTCGAAGAGGATTTCCTTGCGCTTATCGCCCGCTTCAACCGCGCCAAGGACGGCACCATGGTCGTGCCGGCCGAATATCTGGAAGTGGTGATACGCAAAGGCTGACCGTAGCTGCCGTCACGGCGTAAATGCGAAAGGGCGAGGTTCGCTAGCAGCGACCTCGCCCTTTATATTTTTGAGTTAGTGCTCGGACCATTCCTGCCGAATGGATCAGCGCTTAGTCATTGAGAACATGTGATTTATTTTGGTGAACCCGCAGGTTTTCTATTGGGAGAGCGAGGTTTTTACTGCGTCCGAAGTACCTCATTCCAGTGCGCAATCAGCCGAGCCCGCTTCACCTGGTCGAGATAAACCATCAGACCGGGGCTGACAGGCACCGGACGCAACTGTGCGCCGAGCAGTTCCTGCAACGTATTGGCAGTATTCTCGCCCGCCACTTCCGGGCTGACGGCCGGGATCTGCAACTCTCGGGCCATGATCGTCTGACCTTCCTTCGACATGAAGAAGGCAAGGTAGCGCCGCCCGAGTTCCGGCTCGGCGGCAGCCTGCGGCACCAGACCGATGCGCGACATCACGACCGTATAGTCCTTCGGCAACACGATGCCGACGTCAGAGTGGCGCGAGGCCCAGTCGGCCGCATAAGAGCCGAGGATATTGTAGCCGAGCACGAAGCGCCCATCGGCCACCCTCTCGAGGATCGCCGAACTCGTGGAATAGAGCTTCACGCCGGCTGCCCCCATCGCCCCGATTACCGACCAGATATCGCCGAACTGCTCCTGATCGCGCGCCATGAATAAAAAGCCCACACCGGATCGTTCGATGTCATAGGTCCCGATCCGCCCATAGACCTCATTGCCCTTACGCTTCAAATAGTCGACGAATTCCGCCCGCGAACTCGGCACCGATTCATGAACAAAGCTCGGCTTGTGATAGACGAAAACGGCAGGTTCGAAGGTCAGCGCATAGGCGGTGTTGCGCCAGTTCGCCCATTTCGGCCATTGGGCGCTCATTGGCAGGTTGCTCACCTGCGCATAGCCGTCGTTCGAAAGCTTCACCTGCAGGTCCATCGCAGACGAGAAGGCGAAGTCCGCCGTTTTGTGACCGGCATCGGTCTCCTTGACGATGCGGTCGTAGATGTCCCCGGTCAGCATGTCCTCATATTTGACCGCCACGTCCGGATTGGCCTCCTGAAAGCCACGGATCATCGGCTGCGCCAAGGGCTCGTCGAGCGAGGAATAGACTGTCAGCACCGGCGCATCGGTATTGCCCGACTTCGCCGGATAGAAGACCTGATCCGCGGCCGCAAGGCCGGGCACCAGGGACAGGAACAGAATGAAAAGGCTCCTCATCACGCAAGAATGCCCGAGCCGCTCAAGCCAGACAAGGGTCGGCTTCCAGTAGTGGCTGCAGCCAGTCCTCAAATCTCGCGCTCGAAGAACATCAGGATCGGCTTCAGATCATCAGGGATCTCGTAGTAGGCGTCTCGCTCGCGAAAACCCAGGCGGCGATATAGCTTCTGCGCAGCGACCTGCCGATGGCCAGTATCAAGCCGCATCATCCGGTAGCCATCCTTCTTGGCCTGTGCAAGGGACGCTTCGCAGAGTGCCTGCGCCGCGCCACTGCCGCGTGCCCGCTCGGAAACGAAGAGCCGCTTCATCTCCGATACGCCCGGCGCGATCTCGTGCTGCATCACGCAGCCGACACTCTCTCCATCCAGCCGCGCCAGAAACATTGCCCCTTGTGGTCTTGCATGGATCTTCGGCAGGTCGGCGAGCATCGCCTCGAACTTTTCCGGACTGTAGTAAAGTTCTATCTGCGCCCGCTCGTCGGGATAGTTGTCGTAAAGCCATTGTCGGAAGGCGCGGCTGAGATGCCGAACGGCATCAATCTCTTCCGGGCTTTCCGCAAGCCCGACCGACAGGTTCCCCATCTGCAATGCCTCCCCGAACTCCCCTTGTCCTTACCACGACGGACTGCGCCCCGCCATCGGCATCTCGGCGGATCGAAGCTGGCCCATGGCGTCGTAGCGGTCGGACCCATGATGCGCCGAGCCGAAAGGAGCAAATACCATCCTGCCATGCTCCATTCACCAATTCCCAGAATCGCTGTGACATCGGGCTGTCATCCCTGATAAACTCCCCGAAAAAATCGAGGGAAACATCCGTTGCGCATCCTGCTTACCGAAGACAATATCGCGCTGGCCGACGGCCTGTCGGCGATCTTGCGCGGCACGGGCCATGCGGTGGATGTCGTCCATGACGGGGCTTCGGCCAATGCCGTCATCGCGGCGGAAAATTTCGATCTCGTCATTCTCGATCTGAACCTTCCCGAAATGGACGGGCTCGATGTGCTGCGCGCCATGCGCTCCCGCGGCAGCCGGGCTGCCGTGCTGATCCTGACGGCCCGCGGCTCGCCGGAAGAGCGTGTGAAGGGGCTGGATCTCGGTGCCGACGACTACCTCATCAAGCCCTTCGACATCGCCGAATTCGAAGCCCGTGTGCGCGTGCTTCTCCGCCGCCAAGCCGGTTTGCATTCCTCGACAGTCAGCTTCGGATCGATCTCACTCGACCTGAATTCTCGCGCCTTTTCGGCCGGTGCCACGCCGCTCGACATCCCCTCCCGTGAGCTCGGCTTGCTCGAAATTCTTTTCATGCGCGCAGGCAAGGTCGTCGCCAAGGAAGCGATCATGCAGTCGCTGACTGCCTTCGATGACGACATCTCCGCCAATGCCATCGAGCAATATGTCAGCCGCCTGAGAAAGAGGCTTTCGCCGCATGGCCTGACAGTAAAAACCGCTCGCGGCATCGGCTATTATCTCGACAAGCTGCCCGAGGCCTCATGACGGCTGCCTATTCGCTCCGGCGCCGACTGCTTTTCTGGCTGCTCATCTCCACCGCCGTTATCGGCACGCTGGCGCTTGCCGATACCTGGAGCGAAGCCGTCCAGACCTCGAACATCGTTTCCGACCGCGTGTTGGCCGGCTCGGCGCTGGCCATTGCCGAACGTGTCGTCGTCGCCGAAGACGGCACGCTTGAGGTCGATATTCCCTATGTCGCGCTGGAAATGCTGACATCGGCGGCGCAGGACCGCGTCTTCTACCGTGTCGACGGCCCGCCCGGAAACTTTATCACCGGTTATCAGGCGCTGCCGGTATTGAAGGAAACGCAGGGCGATACGGCTGCCTTTGCCGACGACATTTTCCGCGGCGAACCGATCCGTGTGGCGACATTGGGACGCTCCGCCTCGACCGGCATCCGCTCTGTGCCCTTCGTCGTCACCGTCGCCGAAACCACCATTGCCCGCCGTCAGCTGGCGCAGGCAATCCTCGTCCGCTCGGCGCTGCGCCTCGCCGTCATGATAGCCGGTGCCGCCGTCATCGTCTGGATTTCGGTTACGGTGGCGCTACGGCCGCTCTACAAACTCGGCGACGCTATCGGCGAGCGCAACCCCGACGACCTGCACCCGATCGAGCAATCCGTTCCGAGCGAGGTGCAGCCACTTGTCGATACGGTGAACTCCTTCATGGTGCGCCTGCAATCGGCGCTTGATGCGCTGCGCAATTTCACCGGCAATGCCAGCCACCAGCTCCGCACGCCGCTTACGATCATCCGCACACAGCTTGCTCTTTCAGCTCGCGCCGGTTCCCTCGACGAGGCGCAACATGCCGCACTCAAAGGCGATCAGGCTGTTGCCCACGCCGAGCGCATCCTTGCCCAGCTCCTGCTGATGGCCAAGATCGATGCCGCAACCGCCAAGGAAGCGCTGACGGTCTCGGCCATCGATCTCACGGCCATTGCCCAGGAGATCACCGGCGAGCAGATCCCCCGCGCTGCCGAAGCCGGCATCGATCTCGGCTTTGAGGGCGAAGCGCCTGCGATGATCCGCGCCGAACCGCTGCTGATCGGCGAGATGCTGCGCAATCTTGCCGGCAATGCCATCGCCTATGCCGGCAAGGGTGCGGAAGTGACTGTCCGTATCATGGAGGATGCGGAAACGGTCAGGCTGGAAGTCGAGGATAACGGCCCCGGCATTCCACCCGAAAAGCTGGAAGCTGTCAGAAAGCGTTTCTCCCGCGGCAATGAGTCCGGCGCGCCCGGCGCCGGTCTCGGCCTGCCGATCGTCGAGGAAATCGCCAATCTTTTCAATGCGAGACTTGCACTGATACCGGGCCGTAACGGCAGGGGTCTGAAGGCATCAGTGACGTTCAACAGAGCCGCCTGAAAGCCGTCACTGCGTTAACCTTTCCGCCTTGCATTCTTTCGCTGCATTGCACACACTGGCTTTGGGAACAGCTAAGCCGATCAACGGCCCGCGGACAAAAAGAGCAATATGTCGATCAAAGCCAGCATCTATCATCTGACCCATTATCAGTATGACAAACCGGTCCGCCTCGGCCCACAGATCATCCGCCTGAAGCCGGCCTCGCATTCGAAGACGCGGGTCTTGAGCCATTCTCTGAAGGTCACGCCGTCGAACCACTTCGTGAATCTGCAGCAGGATCCTTACGGCAACTACCTCGCACGCTTCGTCTTTCCCGAACCGGTGACTGAATTCAAGATCGAGGTCGATCTCGTTGCCGACATGACGGTCTATAATCCCTTCGATTTCTTCGTCGAGGAGGAAGCGACGAAGTGGCCCTTCAACTACCCGGAATCGCTCCGTGAAGATCTCTCGATCTACATGATGCCTGAGCCGGCTGGCCCGCGCCTGAAGGCACTCCTTCCGACGCTCGACTGGTCGCCCGATCAGCCGACGGTGGACATGATCGTCGGTCTCAATGCCCGTCTGCAGCGGCAGATCGGTTATGTCATCCGCATGGAAGCCGGCGTCCAGACGCCGGAGGAGACGCTGGAAACCGCCAAGGGCTCCTGCCGCGACACCAGCTGGCTGCTCGTGCAGATTCTGCGCCATCTCGGGCTCGCCGCCCGCTTCGTCTCCGGCTATCTCATCCAGTTGGCGCCGGACCTGAAAGCACTCGATGGCCCCTCGGGTACCGAGGTCGATTTCACCGATCTGCATGCCTGGGCGGAGGTCTATCTGCCCGGCGCCGGTTGGGTCGGTCTCGATCCGACATCAGGCCTGCTGACCGGCGAAAGCCACATTCCGCTCGCCGCCACGCCGCATTACAGCAATGCCGCCCCGATCTCCGGCGGTTATTTCGGCGAGGCCGAAACCGAATTCGCCTTCGACATGAAGGTCTCCCGCGTCGCCGAGCATCCGCGCATCACCAAACCCTTCTCCGATGAAAGCTGGGACGAGCTCAACCAGCTCGGTGAGAAGGTCGACCGCGTCCTCGAAGCCGAGGATGTGCGTCTGACGATGGGCGGCGAGCCGACTTTCGTCTCCATCGACGATTTCCAGTCCGAGGAATGGAACACCGCCGCTGTTGGCCCAACCAAGCGCGAAAAGGCCGACAACCTGATCCGCAGGCTGCAGGAGCGCTTCGCTCCCGGCGGCTTCCTGCATTACGGCCAAGGTAAATGGTATCCCGGCGAAAGCCTGCCGCGCTGGACCTTCTCTCTCTACTGGCGCCGGGACGGCAAACCGATCTGGCAGAACCTCGATCTGATCGCTACCGAAGGCAAGGATACCGGCGTCAAGGCCGAGGATGCGGAAAAGCTCCTGACGGCGATTGCCAGGGAACTGGCAATCAAGCCCGACATGGTGCAGCCCGCTTACGAGGACCCTGCAGACTGGATCATCAAGGAAGGCAGCCTTCCCGAAAATGTCGATCCATCCAATTCGAAGCTGAAGGACCCCGAGGAGCGAAACCGCATTGCCCGCGTCTTCGCCCGCGGCCTCACCGTGCCGACGGGTTATGTCCTTCCCGTTCAGGTATGGAATGCCAAGGCCGCCGCAAGCCGCGCCTGGGTCAGCGAAAAATGGCGCACGCGCCGCGGAAAGATCTTCCTTGTACCGGGTGACAGCCCGATCGGTTATCGCCTGCCACTCGGCACGCTGCCCTATGTCCCGCCGGCGCGCTACCCTTATATCCACCCCGCAGATCCGTCGATCCCGCGCCCGCCGTTGCCTGACGTCTTCGTGCCCGCCGGCCGCGCCATGCCAGAAGCATCGTTCCAGACGGACGAAAGCCACGCCGTCCGTGTCGAACAGACCCTTGGCGACATAGGCGGCGCCGTGCGCACTGCCTTGTCGGTCGAACCGCGCGAAGGCAGGCTCTGCGTCTTCATGCCGCCGGTCGAGCGCGTCGAGGATTATCTGGAGCTGATCGCCGCTGCCGAAAACGCCGCTGCCGAACTTAAGCTTCCCGTTCACATCGAAGGCTACCCGCCGCCGCAGGACGAGCGCATCAACGTCATCCGCGTCGCCCCCGATCCAGGCGTCATCGAAGTCAATATCCACCCGGCTTCCAACTGGCAGGATTGCGTCGACATCACAACCGCGATCTACGAGGAAGCGCGGGCCACCCGGCTCGGCGCCGACAAGTTCATGGTCGATGGTCGTCACACCGGCACCGGCGGCGGCAACCACGTCGTTGTCGGCGCCGCCAATCCAAACAACAGCCCCTTCCTGCGCCGCCCGGACCTGCTGAAGAGCATCATTCTCCACTGGCAGCGCCATCCCTCGCTCTCCTACCTCTTTTCCGGCATGTTCATCGGTCCGACCAGCCAGGCGCCGCGCATTGACGAGGCCCGCCACGACAGCCTCTACGAGCTGGAGATCGCGATGGCGCAGGTCGGAGCGCCGGGTCGCGGTCAACTGCCGCTGCCCTGGCTCGTCGACCGACTGTTCCGAAATCTCCTGACCGATGTCACCGGCAACACTCACCGTGCCGAGATCTGCATCGACAAGCTGTTCTCCCCGGATGGCCCGACTGGACGGCTCGGCCTCATCGAGTTCCGCGGCTTTGAGATGCCGCCGAACGCACGTATGTCGCTTGCCCAGCAATTGCTGGTGCGCGCGCTGATCGCCCGCTTTTGGAAGAACCCCGCCGATGGCAAGTTCGTCCGCTGGGGTACGACCCTGCACGACCGTTTCATGCTGCCGCATTTCGTCTGGACCGATTTCCTCGACGTGCTCGCAGACCTGCGCGAAAACGGCTTCGACCTCAGCCCCGAATGGTTCAAGGCGCAGCTCGAATTCCGCTTCCCCTTCTGCGGCGAGGTCGAATACGAGGGCTCGAAGCTGGAACTGCGCCAGGCGCTGGAGCCCTGGCACGTCATGGGCGAGGAAGGCGCGCCGGGCGGCACTGTCCGGTACGTCGACAGCTCCGTCGAGCGCCTTCAGGTTCGGCTCGAAACGAACAACGCCTCGCGCTACATCGTCACCTGCAATGGCCGAATCGTACCGCTGATGCCGACGGGCACATCTGGCGTGTCCGTCGCAGGCGTGCGTTTCAAGGCCTGGCAGCCCGCTTCCGGCCTGCACCCTGTGCTGCCGGTGAATACGCCTTTGACTTTTGATATTTATGATACATGGTCGAAACGTTCGATCGGCGGCTGCATCTATCACGTTGCCCATCCGGGTGGTCGGAATTATGAAACCTTCCCGGTCAACGGCAACGAAGCGGAAGCGCGGCGGCTTGCCCGTTTCGAACCGTGGGGACATACGGCGGGTGGTTATATTCCGCGCGCCGAAACGGTTTCGCCTGAATTCCCGCTCACGCTGGATCTGAGGCGGCCCGCTGGAATTTGAAGAAACTGGGTCTGATGGGCAAGAAGCCTGCACTGGAACTGAGGGACGAAATCGAAGAACGCGCCGGCGCGGATGCGGTCTTCGATTATGAGCCCTTGCCCGGCATCGCCGACGAGATGGTGGACAATAACGGCACTATCCGGCCGGTCTGGCAGCGCTTCCTCGCCCATCTGAACATCATGCCGGAAAAGGATCTGGCCGAGCGGTTCGCCCGCGCCGACCGCTATCTGCGCGACGCCGGCGTCTTTTACCGGGCTTACGGTGCCAAGGGCAGCGGCGAGCGCGCCTGGCCGCTCTCCCACATTCCGGTGCTGATTGACGAGCGTGAATGGCAGGCTCTTTCGGCAGGCCTCGTGCAGCGCGCCAATCTCCTCGAAGCGATGGTTGCCGATATCTACGGCGACAACAAACTCGTCGAGGAGGGCATCGTCCCGCCCGCCCTCATTGCTGCCAATCCGGAATTCCAGCGACCTCTGGTTGGCGTAAAACCGGCAACCGGGCATTATCTGCATTTCTGCGCCTTCGAGATCGGCCGTGGCCCTGACGGTAATTGGTGGGTACTGGCCGACCGCACGCAGGCCCCCTCGGGCGCGGGCTTTGCACTGGAAAACCGCGTGGCGACCACCCGCGCCTTTTCCGATATCTACGCCGAAACGCCGGTTCACCGCCTCGCTTCCTTCTTCGGCGCCTTCCGCGATGCACTGCAGACGATGAAACATTCGGGCGACGACCGCATCGCGGTTCTGACGCCCGGCCCGGCAAACGAAACCTATTACGAACACGCTTATATTGCCCGCTACCTCGGCTTCATGCTGCTGGAAGGCGAGGACCTGACTGTCGTCAACGGCCGCATCATGGTGCGCACCGTCGCCGGCCTGAAGCCGATCGGCGTGCTGTGGCGGCGTCTCGATTCCGCCTATGCCGATCCGCTTGAGCTGAACCAGAATTCGCATATCGGCACCCCCGGCCTTGTGGAGTCGCTGCGCGCCGAAACCGTCACCATCGTCAACGCGCTCGGCACCGGCATTCTGGAAACGCGTGCCCTGCTCGCCTTCATGCCCGCCGTCTGTCGCTCGCTGCTGGGCGAAGATCTGCGCCTGCCGTCGATCGCCACATGGTGGTGCGGCCAGAAGGATGAGCGCGACCATGTGGCGGCAAACATCGAAAAGATGGTGATCGGCCCGGCATATTCGCGCGCACCCTTCTTCGATGACGGCGGCGAATCCGTTCTCGGCTCGTCGCTTCGCGCCACAGCCAAGAATTCGATTTCGGACTGGCTGACGAGCGACGGCGCAAAACTTGTCGGTCAGGAAGTCGTCACCCTCTCGACCACACCGGCCTGGGTCGACGGCAAGCTGGCGCCACGGCCGATGTCGCTGCGCGTCTTCGCCGCCCGCACCGCCAATGGCTGGCAGATCATGCCCGGCGGCTTTGCCCGCATCGGCTCGGGAGACGATGTCGCCGCCATCGCCATGCAATCCGGTGGCGCAGCGGCCGATGTCTGGATCGTCAGCGACAAACCGGTCGAGCGCCACACTCTTCTGCCCGCCGAGGGCAGCTTCACCCGCAACATGCCGGGCAGCCTGCCGAGCCGCGCGGCCGATAACCTCTTCTGGCTGGGCCGCTATATTGAACGCGCCGAAGGGGCGCTGCGCATCCTGCGCGCCTGGCATGCACGTTACGCCGAGGCGGCCGACCCGAACCAGCCGCTGCTTGCCGACGTCACCGAATATCTTGCCGCCGTCGATATCGACACCACCGAGCCGGTGCCGGAATCGCTGCTGCGCAATATCGACAGCGCCGTCTATTCGGCTAGCAATATCCGCGACCGCTTCTCGCCGGATGGCTGGCTGGCGCTGAACGATCTTGCCAAGACCGCCCGCCGCTTCCACTCGACTATTACCGCCGGTGACGATGCCAGCCACGCGATGACCATCCTGCTGCGCAAGCTCGCAGGCTTCGCCGGTCTCGTGCATGAAAACATGTACCGCTTCACCGGATGGCGCTTCCTCTCGCTTGGCCGATACATTGAGCGCGGCCTGCATATGACGCGGCTGCTCGGCCACATGTCCGGTCCGGAAGCGCCCGATGGCGCGCTCGACATGCTCTTGGAAATCGGCGACAGCGTCATGACCCACCGCCGCCGCTACAACGTCAACACGGCGCGGCTGACGGTCACCGATCTCCTGGCGCTCGATCCGCTCAACCCGCGCTCAATCCTCTTCCAGATGAACGAGATCCATCGCGAGGTGGAGCAGCTTCCAAACGCCTTCATGAACGGCCAGATGTCGCCCTTCTACCGCGAGGCGATGCGTCTGCATTCGGGCCTCGCCGTCATGACGCCGGAGACGATGAGCGGTGATGTCTATCACCGGCTGGAGCGCGAACTGGAACACCTCTCCGACCTCTTGGCGCAGACCTATCTCGGATGACGGCGGTGCTTTACGATCTCACCCTGCATATGGGCTATGCCTACGACACGCCCGCGTCAGGCGCGCGCCATATCATGCGCCTCATGCCGCTCTCGCTGACGAACCGCCAGCGGCTTGTCGCGGGCTCGATCAGCATTTCGCCGCAGCCGGACGAACAGTCGCATTTCGTCGATTTCTTCCAGCATCCGGCAACATCCTTCCTGCTGCGCTCGCCGCATGAAACGCTCGATATCCGCATGCAGGCCCGCGTGCAGGTCGAAAGCCAGGTCATGTCGGCGGACTTCTCGCCCCTGCTGGCTAACCTGCCGGAGGAAGTCGCCGGAATCTGGTCGCTCGATTCAGAATCGCCCCACCATTTCCTTGGCGACAGTCCGCGCCTGACCGAAACCAAGGCGATCAGCCAATACGCAACGACCTGTGTCCAGCCATCGCTGACCGTCATGCAGATCGCCTATGCGCTGTGCGCTCGCATCAACAAGGATTTTACCTACGACCCGGAAGCGACGACCGTCGACACGACGCCGTTGGAGTCCTTCAAACTGAAGCGCGGCGTCTGCCAGGACTTCACCCATGTCATGATCCTCGCGCTGCGCAGCCTCGGCATTCCCGCCGGCTACGTTTCCGGTTTCCTGCGCACCATCCCACCGCCGGGCAAGGAACGGCTTGAAGGGGCTGACGCCATGCATGCTTGGGTCCGCGTCTGGTGCGGCGAAACGGCCGGCTGGATCGAGCTCGATCCCACCAACAATATCCCTGCCGGAACCGACCATATCGTCGTCGCATACGGCCGCGACTATGCCGATGTCGCTCCCGTCATCGGTGTGCTCAAGAGTTATGGCAGCCAGCGTTCCGTGCAGGCAGTGGACGTAATTCCGCTCAAATAATCCCGAAATTGGAAAAAACAGCCAGTTGCCTGCAATTTTAGAGACTGGCTTTAGCACCCATTAAAGTCATCTGGTCCATCAAGAGCGCAATAGAGCTCCTTTGAACCGGTGGACATGATGAACACCCTGCATTCGCTTCTTGATCGGCTGCGGCGCGACCGTGGTGGCAATTTCGGTATCATGTCGGCCATCTTGCTGCCTGTGCTTATCGGCACTGCGGGCTTCGCGATTGATACCATGAATATCATAGCCTCGCAGCGTCAGCTTCAGGAGGCGGCCGACGCAGGGGCGCTTGCGACAGCGACCGCGCTCTCCTCCGGCAAGGTCACGACCGATGATCAGGCAAAGGCATTGGCGAAGGATTTCGTCACCGGACAGATGGCGAATTACGTCGACGCGGCCACGATCAGCGCAATCAAGTCGTCGACCAGTGTGAACATCACAACAACCACCTCGGCAAACGGTAAAAGCTACGGGATTTCGGTTAGCGCCTCCTATCCGCTGAGTCTGACGCCCTTTATGAATGTCCTGGGATTTAAGACCAGCAATATCGCAGCGGCAAGCAAGACGACCAGCGGTATCAGCCAACAGCGCAGCGCCGTCTCCATGACCCTGGTCCTCGACGAATCCGGCTCAATGCTGGCGAACACAGGCACTCAGATCGTTCCGACTAAGAGCTGCCAGCAGTACAATACCAGCGGCCAGTCGATCGGTACGAAAAGCCCTTGCTACGTCAAGAAAATCGACGCCTTGAAAACAGCAGCCAATTTGCTGCTCGATCAGCTGGACAAGGCTGATCCGCAATCGAAATACGTCCGCTCCAATGCAATTGCGTGGAGCGGCACCATTCAGGATTCAAACACCTTCGGCTGGGGTACCACCCGCACGAGAACGGAGGTCATCAATACCATGTCAGCGGGCGGCAGTACCGAATCCGCCGCACCGATGCTGCAAGCCTACAACGACCTCAACAAGACAGGCGGCGGCTCCGAATCCAAGGTTCAGGCGGACGCAGGCAACACCAGCCTAACCAAGTATATCGTATTCATGACGGATGGCGAAAACAACAAAGACCTGTCCGATACGAATACCTTAACGACATGCACCAATGCAAAAAATGCCGGGATCAAGATCTATTCGATAGCATTCATGGCTCCAACGCGGGGGCAGGCCCTGCTGAGCAAATGTGCTAGTGGTCCGACATACTACTTTCAGGCGGAAAGCATGAACGACCTGATATCCGCCTTCCAGGCGATCGGCCAGAATGCGGCCGCCGACAAGACCCTGCTGACCCAGTAATCAACGCAACTGCAACGCAAACAAAAGCCGCTCCGGAACAAACCGGTGCGGCTTTTCGTTTAAACTTTATCCTGCCCATCAGATCGGGAAAACCGATTGAAATCAAGTCCCTTGGGCCTGTCGAATATGAAGGTTCCGCAATTTTTTCGTTTGCCCAATTCCCTTGTTGCAAGTGCGTGATAACGGTGCATAAACTGCCCTGTCCGTGCAAGCGACAAATCGATTGAATCAGGCGTAAGATACTGTAACCAAATCAAAATTGGCGAGACCTGACATGAATACTGTTTCGAAGCCGATCATCCTCTCACCAGCTCCGCGCAGTTCCCGGCCAGAAATCCTCGCTGAGGAAATCATCGAGCGTCTGACCTACCGCATTGGCAAGGATGCCAAGGTCGCCAAACCGCATGACTGGCTGACGGCAACCATTCTCGTGGTACGTGACCGCATCATCGACAAGTGGATGGAGTCCACCCGCAAGGTTTATGAAACAGGCGCCAAGCGCGTCTACTACATGTCTCTCGAATTCCTGATCGGCCGCCTGATGCGCGATGCCGTGTCCAACCTCAACCTGATGGAAGAGGTCCGGGATGCGCTCGCTTCGCTCGGCGTCGATATCAACGTCATTGCCGGCCTCGAACCGGATGCCGCGCTCGGCAACGGCGGTCTCGGCCGTCTTGCCGCCTGTTTCATGGAGTCGATGGCAACTGTCGATGTTCCGGCCTATGGCTACGGCATCCGCTACGTCCACGGCCTTTTTCGTCAGCAGATGGCGGACGGCTGGCAGGTCGAGCTGCCGGAAAACTGGCTTGCGCACGGCAACCCCTGGGAATTCGAGCGCCGCGAAAGCGCCTATGAAATCGGCTTTGGCGGCTCGATCGAGGTCATCAACAGCCATGACGAGCAGCCACGATACGTCTGGAAGCCGGCCGAGCGTGTCATTGCCGCTGCTTTCGATACACCTGTCGTTGGCTGGCGCGGCAAGCGCGTCAACACGCTTCGCCTCTGGTCTGCACAGCCGATTGACCCGATCTTGCTCGACGCCTTCAACGCCGGCGACCATATCGGCGCGCTGCGCGAGAGCAACAGAGCTGAAAGCCTGACCCGCGTTCTCTATCCGGCCGACGCAACGCCTGCCGGCCAGGAACTGCGCCTGCGCCAGGAATATTTCTTCTCCTCCGCCTCGCTGCAGGACATCCTGCGCCGTCACCTGCAGCAGTATGACGACTTTACCTCGCTGCCGGACAAAGTGGCGATCCAGCTCAACGATACCCACCCGGCAGTTTCCGTCGCCGAATTGACGCGTCTTCTCTGCGACGTACACGGCCTGGATTTCGATACGGCCTGGGATATCACCCGCCGCACCTTCTCCTACACCAACCACACGCTCCTTCCCGAAGCGCTGGAGAGCTGGCCGGTTCCGCTCTTCGAGCGTCTGCTGCCGCGCCATATGCAGATCATCTACGCGATCAACGCCAAGATCCTGATCGAAGCGCGCAAGACGCGGAATTTCTCCGACACCGAAATCCGTTCGATCTCGCTGATCGATGAAAGCGGTGACCGCCGCGTGCGCATGGGCAACCTCGCCTTCGTCGGCTCGCATTCGATCAACGGCGTCTCCGCGCTGCACACCGACCTCATGAAGGTTACGGTCTTTGCGGACCTGCACAAGCTCTACCCTGATCGCATCAACAACAAGACCAACGGCATCACCCCCCGCCGCTGGCTGCAGCAGTGCAACCCCGGCCTGACCGGCTTGGTGCGCGAAGCGATCGGCGACGAATTCCTCGATGACGCCGAGAAACTGCGCGCGCTCGACAAGTTCGCATCGGACCCGAGTTTCCAGCAGAAGTTCGCGGCCGTGAAGCGCGCCAACAAGGTGGCTCTTTCCAATCTCGTCGCTAGCCGCATGGGCGTGAAGCTCGATCCGTCGGCCATGTTCGACATCCAGATCAAACGCATCCACGAATACAAGCGCCAGCTCCTCAACATCGTCGAAGCAGTCGCTCTGTACGATCAGATCCGCTCGCATCCGGAGCTGGATTGGGTCCCGCGTGTAAAACTCTTCGCCGGCAAGGCAGCGCCGAGCTATTACAACGCCAAGCTCATCATCAAGCTCATCAACGATGTCGCCCGCACCATCAACAACGATCCGTCGGTCCGCGGCCTGCTGAAAGTCGTCTTCGTGCCGAACTACAATGTCTCGCTCGCGGAAGTCATGGTACCGGCGGCAGACCTCTCCGAACAGATTTCCACGGCCGGCATGGAAGCATCAGGCACCGGCAACATGAAGTTTGGCCTGAACGGCGCACTGACGATCGGCACGCTCGACGGCGCCAATGTCGAAATGCGCGACAATGTCGGCGAAGACAACATCGTCATCTTCGGCTTGCAGGCAGATGAAGTCGCCAAGATCCGTAGCGAGGGCCACAATCCTCGTGCAATCATCGAAGGTTCGCGTGAGCTGGCACAGGCACTTGCCGCCATCAGCTCGGGCGTCTTCTCTCCTGACGACCGCAACCGCTATACCGGCCTCATCGACGGCATATATTCCCATGACTGGTTCATGGTCGCTGGCGATTTCGATGCCTATGCCGCCGCCCAGCGTGAGGTCGACCAGATCTGGATCAACCAGTCCTCCTGGTATGAGAAGACGATCAACAACACGGCGCGGATGGGCTGGTTCTCTTCCGACCGCACAATCCGGCAATATGCAGACGAGATCTGGAGAGCTTGATGAAGCCGCCGAAAGCCGCCCCTGAAGCGAAACTTCCCTGGGAAATTTCGGCTGACGAAATAGCGGCAATCCTCAGTGGCTCGCATGACAATCCCTTTGCCGTCCTGGGCGTGCATCAGGCCGGCGAGACCTTCATCACCAGGTGTTTCCTTCCGGGCGCCGAAGCTGTCACGGCAATGACGCTGGATGGAACGCCGATCGGCGATCTCCAGCAGCTCCATCCTGACGGTATTTTCGGCGGCCAGGTCTCCGTCACAAGATTCCAGCCGGTGCGCTATCGCGCCCGGCGCGCCGACGCCGAATGGGCAGTGACGGACCCATACAGCTTCGGCCCCGTACTCGGCCCTATGGACGATTACTACGCCCGGCAGGGTTCGCATCTGCGGCTTTTCGACAAGATGGGCGCACACCGCATCAAGCATGAAGGCGCGACCGGCATCCATTTTGCCGTCTGGGCACCGAATGCCCAGCGTGTTTCCGTCGTCGGCGATTTCAATAACTGGGACGGACGGCGTCATGTCATGCGCTTCCGTTCCGACAGCGGGATCTGGGAAATCTTCGCTCCCGACGTGCCGCTCGGCGTTCCCTATAAATTCGAAATCCGCGGTCATGACGGCGTTCTGCTGCCGTTGAAGGCCGATCCCTTTGCCCGCCGCAGCGAACTGCGCCCAAAGACGGCCTCCGTGACCGCAGCCGAGCTTATACAGGACTGGCAGGACGAGCCGCATCTGAAACACTGGCGCGAAACGGACCAGCGCCGGCAGCCGATCAGTATCTATGAGGTTCATGCAGGTTCCTGGCAGCGCCGGCAGGACGGCTCCATGCTTTCCTGGGATGAGCTTGCCTCGAGCCTCATCCCCTATTGCGTCGACATGGGCTTCACCCATATCGAATTCCTGCCGATCACCGAGCACCCCTATGATCCCTCCTGGGGTTACCAGACGACCGGCCTTTACGCCCCGACCGCCCGCTTCGGTGAGCCGGAGGGTTTTGCCCGTTTCGTCAACGGCTGCCACAAGGTCGGCATCGGCGTCATTCTCGACTGGGTGCCGGCGCATTTTCCGACCGACGAACACGGCCTTGGCTGGTTCGACGGTACGGCACTTTACGAGCACGCCGACCCGCGAAAGGGCTTCCACCCGGACTGGAATACGGCGATCTACAACTTTGGCCGCACTGAAGTCGTATCCTACCTCGTCAACAACGCGCTCTACTGGGCCGAGAAATTCCATCTCGACGGCCTGCGTGTCGATGCCGTCGCTTCGATGCTCTATCTCGACTATTCGCGCAAGCACGGCGAATGGATCCCGAACGAATATGGCGGCAATGAGAACCTCGAAGCCGTCCGCTTCCTGCAGAACCTCAATACCCGCATCTATGGTGAACATCCCGGCGTCATGACCATCGCCGAGGAGTCGACATCCTGGCCGAAAGTTTCTCAACCGGTCCACGAGGGCGGCCTTGGCTTCGGCTTCAAGTGGAACATGGGCTTCATGCACGACACGCTGAGCTACATGAGCCGTGAACCGGTGTACCGCAAGCATCACCACAATGAGCTGACCTTCGGGCTGCTCTACGCATATTCGGAAAACTTTGTCCTGCCGCTGTCCCATGACGAAGTCGTGCACGGCAAGGGTTCGCTGATCGCCAAGATGCCGGGTGACGACTGGCGGAAATTTGCCAATCTGCGCGCCTACTACGCCTTCATGTGGGGCTATCCCGGCAAGAAGCTGCTGTTCATGGGGCAGGAATTTGCCCAATGGGCCGAATGGAGCGAAAACAAGTCGCTCGACTGGAATCTGCTCCAGTATCGTATGCACGAAGGTATGCGTCGCCTGGTGCGCGACCTCAATTTCACCTACCGCAGCAAGGCAGCGCTCCATGCACGCGACTGCGAAGGCGACGGCTTCGAATGGCTGATCGCAGATGATTACGAGAACTCGGTCTTCGCCTGGCTGCGCAAAGCGCCCGGCCAGAAGCCAGTTGCTGTCATCACGAACTTCACGCCTGTCTATCGCGAGAACTATTCGATCCGGCTGCCTTCGCCGGGGCGCTGGCGGGAAATTCTCAATACCGATGCCGACATCTATGGCGGCAGCGGAAAGGGCAATGGCGGGCGCGTGCAGGCCGTTGATGCCGGCGGCGAGATAAGCTGCTCGATAACCCTGCCGCCGCTGGCGACGATCATGCTTGAACCCGAGAATTAGTGACTGGTGGGAGGAGAAAATGGTAGAAAAGCGCATTCAGCCACTTGCCCGCGATGCAATGGCCTATGTTCTCGCCGGCGGCAGGGGAAGCCGCCTCAAGGAACTGACTGACCGACGCGCCAAACCGGCCGTCTATTTCGGCGGCAAGGCGCGCATCATCGATTTCGCATTGTCCAATGCCTTGAATTCCGGCATCCGCCGTATCGGCGTCGCTACCCAATACAAGGCACATTCGCTGATCCGCCATATGCAGCGTGGCTGGAACTTCTTCCGGCCGGAGCGTAACGAGAGCTTCGACATTCTGCCCGCATCACAGCGCGTTTCCGAAACGCAGTGGTATGAAGGCACTGCCGACGCCGTCTATCAGAACATCGATATCATCGAGGATTACGGCGTCGAATACATGGTCATCCTCGCCGGTGACCATATCTACAAGATGGATTATGAATACATGCTCCAGCAGCATGTCGATACCGGCGCGGACGTGACAATCGGCTGCCTGGAAGTCCCGCGCATGGAAGCGGTCGGTTTCGGCGTCATGCATGTCAACGAGAAGGACGAAATCTTCGCCTTCATCGAAAAGCCGGCCGATCCGCCAGGCATTCCGGATAAGCCGGATTTCGCTCTCGCCTCCATGGGCATCTACGTCTTCCGCACGAAGTTCCTCATCGAGGCACTACGCCGTGATGCCTCCGATCCGACCTCCAGCCGCGATTTCGGCAAGGATATCATCCCCTATATCGTCGAGCACGGTAAAGCGGTCGCCCACCGTTTCGCCAAGTCTTGCGTGCGTTCGGATTTCGAACACGAGCCTTACTGGCGCGACGTTGGTACGATCGATGCCTACTGGCAGGCCAATATCGATCTGACGGCCATCGTTCCGGCCCTCGATATCTATGACAAGTCCTGGCCGATCTGGACCTATGCCGAGATCACCCCACCCGCGAAATTCGTCCATGACGACGAAGACCGCCGCGGTTCGGCAACCTCGTCCGTCGTTGCCGGCGACTGCATTATCTCAGGCGCAAGCCTCAACCGGAGCCTTCTCTTCACCGGTGTCAGGGCCAATTCCTTCTCCAAGCTGGACGGAGCGGTCATCCTGCCCAACGTGAAAATCGGCCGGCGCGCGCAGCTCAAAGATGTTGTGATCGACCATGGTGTCGTCATTCCGGAAGGTCTTGTCGTCGGCGAGGATCCGGAGCTCGACGCGCGGCGCTTCAGACGGACCGAAAGCGGCATTTGCCTGATCACGCAACCGATGATCGACAAGCTGGATATCTGACTTATGAAAGTTCTTTCGGTTTCGTCCGAAGTCTTCCCTTTGATCAAGACAGGGGGCCTTGCCGACGTGGCAGGCGCCCTGCCAACAGCCCTCAAATCCTTCGGCGTTGAAACCAAGACCCTTATGCCCGGATATCCCAGCGTCATGAGGATGCTGCAGAATCCGGTCGTCCGGCTGGAGTTTCCGGATTTGCTCGGCCAGCCGGCAAGAGTGCTGGAGGTAGAGCATCAGGGTCTCGATATCCTCGTGCTCGACGCGCCCGCCTATTACGATCGCCCGGGCGGTCCCTATCTCGATACGACCGGCAAGGATCACCCGGACAACTGGCGCCGTTTTGCCGCCCTTTCGCTGGCTGGTTCCGAAATCGCCGCAGGCCTATTGCCTGGCTGGCGGCCGGATCTCGTCCATGCCCATGACTGGCAGGCCGCCATGGTGCCGGTCTATATGCGCTATTATCCGACGCCCGAACTGCCGAGCATCCTGACGATCCACAACATCGCCTTCCAGGGCCAGTTCGGCGCCGATATCTTCCCCGGCCTGCGTCTGCCGCCCCATGCCTTTGCCACCGAAAGCATCGAATATTACGGCACCGTCGGTTTCCTGAAGGGCGGCCTGCAGACTGCCTCGGCAATCACCACCGTCAGTCCCTCCTATGCCGACGAGATCCTCACTCCCGAATTCGGCATGGGTCTCGAAGGCGTCATCGCCAGCCGCCGCGACGTACTGCATGGCATCGTCAATGGCATCGATGCTGACATCTGGAACCCGGCGACTGATCCGGTCGTCCACACGCATTACGGCCCGACGACGCTGAAAAACCGTCTGGAGAACCGCAGGTCGATCGAGGAATTCTTCCATCTCGACCATGACGACGCGCCGATCTTCTGCGTCATCAGCCGGCTGACCTGGCAAAAAGGCATGGATCTTGTCGCAAGCACTGCAGATAAGATCGTCGCACTCGGCGGCAAGCTCGTCGTGCTCGGATCCGGCGAGGCAGCCCTCGAAGGTGCGCTGCTCGCCGCCGCCAACCGCAACCCCGGCCGAATCGGCGTTTCCATCGGTTACAACGAGCCGATGTCGCACCTCATGCAGGCCGGCTGCGACGCAATCATCATCCCGTCACGCTTCGAGCCTTGCGGTCTTACCCAGCTCTATGGCCTGCGTTACGGCTGCGTGCCGATCGTGGCGCGCACCGGCGGTCTCAACGATACCGTGATCGATGCCAATCATGCCGCACTTGCGGCAAAGGTGGCGACAGGCATACAATTCGCACCTGTAAACGAAGAAAGCATGCTACAGGCACTGCGCCGCGCCATGCACCTTTACGCGGATCAAAAAGTCTGGACCCAATTGCAAAAGCAGGGCATGAAGTCGGATGTCTCTTGGGAGAAGAGCGCCGAACGTTATGTTGCCCTGTATTCAAGCCTCGTCTCGAAAGGCATGTGAACTAAAATGATCAAGTCCGTTCCTACCACGCCCTATCAGGACCAGAAACCCGGCACGTCAGGTCTGCGCAAGAAGGTTCCCGTCTTCCAGCAGCCGAACTATGCGGAGAACTTCATCCAGTCGATCTTCGATTCGCTGGAAGGCTATCAGGGCAAGTGCTTGGTCATCGGCGGCGACGGACGCTACTACAACCGCGAAGTCATCCAGAAGGCGATCAAGATGGCCGCCGCCAATGGCTTCGGCAAGGTCATGGTCGGCAAGGGCGGCATTCTTTCGACGCCGGCAGCCTCTCACATCATCCGCAAGTACAAGGCCTTCGGCGGCATCATCCTCTCGGCCAGCCATAACCCCGGCGGTCCGACCGAAGACTTCGGCATCAAGTACAATGTCAACAATGGCGGCCCGGCCCCGGAAAAGATCACCGACGCCATCTTTGCCCGCTCCAAGGCGATCGAGAGCTACAAGATCGCCGACTTCGCCGACGTCAATATCGACCGCATCGGCAAGGAAGAACTCCCCGGCGGCACGATCCTCTCGGTCATCGACCCGGTTGAGGACTATGCTGCGCTGATGGAAGAGCTCTTCGACTTCGGCGCGATCCGCAATCTCATCAGCCTTGGCTTTCGTATCGCCTTCGATGCCATGAGCGCCGTTACCGGCCCCTATGCCAAGGAAATCTTCGAGAACCGTCTCGGCGCGCCCTCCGGCTCCGTTCGCAATTTCATGCCGCTCCCGGATTTCGGCGGCCATCACCCCGACCCGAACCTCGTTCATGCGAAGGAACTCTATGACGAGATGATGGGTGAGGATGCGCCTGATTTCGGCGCTGCGTCCGACGGCGACGGCGACCGCAATCTCATCATCGGCCGCGGCATCTTCGTCACCCCGTCCGACAGCCTTGCAATCCTCGCCGCCAATGCCAACTTGGCGCCCGGCTATTCCGGCGGCCTCGCCGGCATTGCCCGCTCCATGCCGACATCGGGCGCGGCAGACCGTGTGGCGGAAAAGCGCGGCATCGGCATCTACGAGACCCCGACCGGATGGAAATTCTTCGGCAACTTGCTCGACGCAGGCATGGCGACGATCTGCGGTGAAGAAAGCGCTGGTACCGGATCCAACCATGTCCGCGAAAAGGATGGCCTCTGGGCCGTTCTGCTTTGGCTGAACGTCCTGGCTGTCCGCGGCGAAAGCGTGCAGGAAATCGTCACCCAGCACTGGCAGACTTACGGCCGCAACTACTATTCCCGCCATGACTATGAAGGCGTCGACAGCGATGCTGCAAACGGTCTGGTCGATAACCTGCGTAGCCAGCTTTCCACGCTTCCCGGCAAGACTTTTGGTGATCTGACCGTCGAGAAGGCGGATGATTTTGCCTATCACGACCCGGTCGACAAGTCGGTCAGCGAGCACCAGGGCATTCGCGTACTCTTCAAGGGCGGCTCGCGCGTCGTCTTCCGTCTGTCAGGGACTGGTACGTCTGGCGCAACCCTGCGTGTCTATATCGAGCGCTACGAGCCGGATTCGACTCGCCACAACATCGAAACGCAAGAAGCGCTCGCCGATCTGATCGCGGCCGCCGAAAGCATTGCCAACATTCGTGAGCGCACGGGACGCAACGAGCCGACCGTGATCACCTGATCCCGGGGGGCATATGGGGGGCAACAGTTCCGCACAGGGCGGCGCCATCGTTTTCGAAACGGGCGTTGAATTTTCTGTCTGGTCGCATCATGCAGCGCAGATCGATCTCTGCCTCTTCGACGATGACGGCAAGGAATATGCACGGCTCCCCATGGCTCGCGACAGTGACCATGTTTTCCGTCTTTTCGTCGATGGAGTGAAGGAAGGCGCGCGCTACGGCTACCGCGCCGACGGCATTTATGCTCCGGATAACGGCCTGTGGTTCGACCCCTCGAAACTGCTGATCGATCCCTATGCCAAGGCGGTCGATGGGCCTTTCCGTTATGACCCGCGGCTCGGCATCTTCGGCGAAGATACGCAGCACCTGATCCCGAAGTCGGTCGTCACCAAAGACGCGCCCCTCAAAAGCCGAAAGCCGCTCTTCAAACCGGGCGGCTTTATTTATGAGGTGGCGGTCAAGCCCTTCACCATCCTGCATCCGGACGTGCCGGAAGCTCAGCGCGGCACCGTCGCCGCTCTGGCCCATCCCTCCGTTATCGCTCACCTGAAGCGCATCGGCGTCGATGCCGTCGAGCTGATGCCGATCACTGCCTGGATCGACGAGCGCCATCTGCCGCCGCTCGGGCTAACGAATGGCTGGGGCTACAATCCCGTTGCCTTCATGGCACTCGATCCGCGTATCGTGCCGGGTGGTATCGCGGAGCTCAGCGAAACAGTGGCGAAGCTGCAGGAGGAAGGCATCGCCGTCATCCTCGACCTTGTTTTCAACCATACGGGCGAAAGCGACAGATACGGCCCGACGCTGTCGCTGCGCGGTATCGATAATCTCAGCTACTACCGCCACGTAGCGGACCGGCCATCCGTGCTCGTCAACGATACCGGCACCGGAAATACGGTCGCCTGCGACCATCCCTACGTCCAGCGGCTCATCATCGACAGCTTGCGCCATTTCGTCCGCAATGCCGGCATCGACGGCTTCCGTTTCGACCTCGCTCCCGTTCTCGGCCGCACCGCAAACGGCTTCGATCGCAATGGCACGCTGGCCGCGATCCTCGCCGACGACCTGCTCGCCGATCGCATCATGATCGCCGAACCCTGGGATATCGGCCCAAGCGGCTATCAGCTCGGCAATTTCCCGGCACCCTTCCTGGAGTGGAACGACCGTGCCCGCGATGACATCAGGTGCTACTGGCGTGGCGATGGCTGGAAGACGGGTTCGCTCGCAACCGTGCTGGCCGGCTCGTCGAACATCTTCTCAGCCAATGGCGGAACAGAGACCCGCAGCGTCAATTTCCTCGCCGCCCATGACGGTTTCACACTCATCGACCTCGTGTCCTATAGCGGCAAGCACAATGAGGCGAACGGCGAGAACAATCGCGACGGCCACAACGAGAACCATTCCTGGAACAACGGCGTCGAAGGTGAAACCGCCTATCCCGTCATCCGGGAACGCCGCAAGGCCGATGTCATGGCGCTTATCTCCACCCTCTTTGCCAGCCGCGGCAGCGTGATGTTGACGGCCGGCGACGAAGGCGGCCGCACGCAGCACGGCAACAACAATGCCTATTGCCAGGACAATGAGATCACCTGGATCGACTGGAAGCTACTAGACGAAGACCTGATCGCCCATACCGCCTTCGTCGCCACGCTTCGCCGCCGCTTCTCGGTCTTCTCCGACCTCGCCTTCTTCTCTGGTAACGGCGATGTACAGTGGATTTCGCTCGCCGGCGAGCCGATGACAACAGGCGAATGGGAAACGCCCTCGCTCTCCACCCTCGGCATGGTGCTTGCGACGCGCGATCGTTCCAACCGCAAAGAGACCCGCCTCGCCGTGCTCTTCAACCGCTCCGAACAACATCAACTCTTCACGCTTCCCTCAGCCGGCGAAGCAAGCTGGCGCCAACTTTTGCCGGATGGCGCAAGGAAAGTCGGCGGCCGCGCTACCGTTGAGCCGCGTTCGATCGCCTTTTTCGTGGAAAATTGATCCACGAAACCCGCGAGTGCGAATCGTTATCGCAATCGTCACGAATGCGCGATAAGGCTTGCGGCTGCGGGTTTTTACGAGGAATGCATGGTCATGGAAATTTCGCTCTCGGATGTCCGGGAGCTGGTTGGCACGGAAACAGGATTATCTGACTGGATTCTCGTCGATCAGAAGATGATTGATGCCTTTGCCGAGGCAACCGGCGACCATCAGTTCATTCACGTCGATCCTGTTCGCGCAGCAGCCGAAAGTCCCTTCGGCGGAACCATCGCCCATGGCTTCCTGACGCTCTCGCTGCTGTCGACGATGAATTACAATTGCCTGCCCAAGGTGCGCGAGCAGACGATGGGCATCAATTACGGCTTCGACAAAGTCCGCTTCATGTCGCCAGTCAAGAGCGGCACCCGCATCCGCGGCCACTTCGTGCTCTCGGACGCCCGCTTCCGCGGCGCCGGCATGCTGATGACGACCTATGATGTCTCGATCGAAATCGAGAACGAAAAGAAGCCGGCGCTGACCACCCGCTGGATCACCATCATCCAGTTCGACCCGAAAGATCGGCCAGAAGACGCCTAAGGTTCTTTGCGGGCCTTAATGGCTCGCATCCTCGGCGCCTTCGGCAAGCAGCCCGAAGACATAATCCGAAAACGACCGCCAGCATTCCACCCGGAACGTATCGTCCTCTGTGCGGAAGAGCACGATCTCGGCCTTGCCGAAGATTGTCCGCGAGCAAGCACCCACCGGGAAAATTTCCAGAGAGAGGTCCTGCGGGCAGCCGGCGGACAGCGTCGCCTGTGCACCCGGTCCGGAAACAATGATACCGACATTGCGGTGGGAGACATCGACCGCCGAATGCAGAACGTCAGCGCCGGAAAGAAGCGCCGGAAGATCCGAACCAGCCTCGTCAATTACGAGCCATTCGTCCGGGCCGAGCCAGAGCGCCGAACGCGCGCCCGCTCGGCCGGAGGTCTTGGGTGACGTCGGCAAAGTCAGTCCCAATGCGGAAGAGAGCGCCGATACGGATTCGGCCGGCGCACGCAGCGAAAGGCGGCTTGCGACCGACGCCACCGTCAGCCGCACCGTCGCCGAACCGGCAAGGAGACCGGAGAGAGCCGGCTTGCGAATTGCGACCTCAGCCATGGATACGGCCTCCTTCCTTGTCAAAGAACACCAGATCCGTCACCTCGACCGGAATGGTCCGGTCCGGCATCGGCACATAGAGCATTTCGCCCACCAGATTGCGGCCACCTTCAACCAGTGCAAAGGCAATCGAGCGGCCACAATTTTCAGACCAGTAGGCCGAGGTCACATGACCGAGCATCGTCATCGGCTTAGGCTGGTTCGGGTTGGCGACGATCTGCGCGCCCTCTTCGAGCACCAGCTTCGCATCCTTCGTCGCGAGACCGACGAGCTGCTTGCGGCCTTCCTTGACGAGATCTGGCCGCTTCAGCCCGCGAATGCCGACGAAATCCGCCTTTTTCTTCGAGACTGCCCAGGAGAGCCCGGCGTCATCAGGCGTCACCGTACCATCAGTATCCTGGCCGACGATGATGTAGCCCTTCTCAGCGCGCAGCACATGCATGGTCTCGGTGCCGTAGACGCAGGCGCCGAGTGGCTCGGCATTGGCCCAGACAGCCTCCAGCACCGACTGGCCGTAATCGGCAGGTACATTGATTTCAAAGCCCGTCTCGCCGGTGAAGGAGACACGGAAGAGACGCGCGGGAACGCCCGCCACCTGACACTCGGCGACACTCATATGCGGGAAGGCCTCGTTGGATATATCGAGCCCTTCGACCAGAGGCGCGACGATCTCGCGCGCCTTTGGCCCCTGGACGGCGATGACAGCCCATTGTTCGGTGACAGAGGTCAGCCACACCTTCAGATGCGGGAACTCCGTCTGCAGGTAGTCCTCCATGTGGTTGAGAACACGCGGCGCCCCGCCGGTTGTGGTCGTCACATGGAAACGGTCATCGGAGAGACGACCAACGACGCCGTCGTCATAAACGAAGCCGTCTTCGCGCAGCATGATGCCGTAGCGGCATTTGCCTGGTTTCAGCGTGTCCCAGGCATTGGTGTACATGAGGTTCATGAATTCGGCGGCATCGGGTCCGACGATCTCGATCTTGCCGAGGGTCGAGGCGTCGAAGATACCGGCAACCTCTCGCGCCGTGCGGCATTCGCGGGCAACGGCCTGATGCATCGTTTCGCCGGCGCGCGGATAAAACCAGACGCGCTTCCAGTTGCCGACATCTTCGAAGACGGCCCCCTTGCCCTCTTCCCAGGCATGCAGCGGCGTCTTGCGCGTCGGGTCGAACAAGGCCCCACGCGAATGTGCGATCAGCGCTCCGTAAGTCACGGGCGTGTAAGGCGCACGGAAAGTGGTAAGACCGACCTGCGGAATATCCTTGCCGAGCATTTCCGCGGCGATCGCCAGGCCATGCATGTTGGAAAGCTTGCCCTGGTCGGAGGCCATGCCGTTCGTCGTGAAGCGCTTGATATGCTCGATCGAATGCATGCCCTCGCGCACCGCAAGGCGGATATCCTTGGCGCAGACATCGTGCTGAAAGTCGATGAACGCCTTGGCATTCGTCTCCGGCCCGGCACCTTCGGCAGCGCCAATCATGCCGCCCGTCCAGTCGAAAGCCTGCTCGACGGAAATGCCGATCTTGCTGCCCGCCTGTCTGCCGACGGCCTGCGCCATCAGCTCGCCGGCGGCAAGCGATTCCTCGACGGTCTGCTGCAGACCATCCGTGCCATTGCACGCGCCGACGGAAAGGCAGTCCTGCGCATAGGTGCCGGGCAGGAAACGCTGCGTCTCGGCATCGAAGGCAACCTTGCCCCGCGACTGGGAGAAGAGATGCACGGAGGGTGTCCATCCGGCGCAGACGAGCAGCGCATCGACGCTGATCTTGCGCGGTGATCCGCCGCCGTTGCGCGCGACCGTCATCGACGAGATGCGCAGCGCACCCGACGTATTGACGACCGACTGGCCGGTCAGCACATCGATGCCGAGCGTACGGGCTTCTGCCAATACTGCTGCACCCGGTGCCTGTCTACTATCGACGATCGCGGCGATCGAAACACCCGCCCGCTTCAGGTCGAAGGCCACCTCGTAGGCTGAATCGTGCGCGGTATAGATACCGACCTTCTGGCCGACCGCAACGCCATAATGATTGAGATACATCCGCCCAGCCGAAGCGAGCATGATGCCCGGTCGGTCATTGTTCGGAAACACCATATGCCGCTCGATGGCGCCGGTCGCCAGGATGACGCGCTTGGCGCGGACCTGCCACAGCCGTTCGCGCGGCAGATCGCGGCCGGGGCGGGCGATATGATCCGTGACACGTTCGACGAGGCCGATGAAATTATGGTTGTAATAGCCGAAGGCCGTGGTTCGGGTCAGGACCTCCACGTTCTCCATGGCTTTCAGCCGCGCAAGGGTCTTCTGCACCCAGGCGTAACCATCAAGCCCATCCACTTTCACGCCGGCATCGAAGCGCAACGCGCCGCCGGCTTCCGCCTGCTCGTCACAGAGGATGATTTTTGCGCCGGCTTCTGCAGCAGCCAATGCCGCCGAAAGACCGGCAATACCGGCACCGACGACCAGCACGTCGCAATGGGCATAACGGCTGGCATAGTGGTCGGGATCGTCTTCCGTGGGCGCGACGCCAAGACCGGCAGCACGGCGGATCATCGGCTCGTATACACGCTTCCACGCGGCCCGCGGCCACATGAATGTCTTGTAGTAGAAGCCCGCCGCGAAGAAGGGCGAGAACAGGTTGTTGACCGCGCCGACATCGAAGGAGAGCGACGGCCAACGGTTCTGCGACTTCACGATCATGCCGTCGAAGACTTCCTGCACGGTTGCCCGCACATTCGGTTGCTTACGGGCGCTGTCGCGCGCGACATCGATCAGCGCATTCGGCTCCTCGGCTCCGGCCGAGAGAATCCCGCGCGGGCGATGATATTTGAACGAACGGCCGACGAGGTGCACACCATGCGCAATCAAGGCGGAGGCGACAGTATCGCCTTCGAGCGCCGTATAGCTCTTGCCGTCGAAGGTGAAACGCGCGGTCCTGGCGGGCGTCAGTCGGCCCTTGCCGGCGATACGGTTCGCGCCGCTCATTGGGCCTCTCCTTCAGCTGCTTCATAGGTCTCGACCGGCGCATGTGGCTCGGCCACAGCCCCGATGCTAGGCTTCGGTTCGCCGGCCTTGTAGGTCATGATGAACTTGTCGCTGATAGTATCACGCGCCGCGTTGAAGAAGCGCCCGCAGCCGTGCATGTGCCGCCAGCGCTCGAAGATCAGGCCTTTCGGATTGTCGCGCAGGAAGAAATATTCCTCGAACTGCTCGTCCGAGATTGAGGCTATATTGGCCGGCCGAACGATGTGGGCGTCACCGGCACCACGGAACTCGAGCTCGGAGCGCTCTTCCTGACAGTAAGGGCAATAGATCAGCAGCATGTCGTCCTCCTGTCAGTGCGCGACGGCGGCAGCCGCCGCCTCGTCAATCAGCCGACCGGAGCGGAACCGCTCCAGCGTCAACCCGGCATTGAACTTGTGCACCTCGTCGCGGGCGATCAGATGGGCGAAGAGATTGGCCGAACCCGGTGTCGCCTTGAAACCGCCGGTGCCCCAGCCGCAATTGACGTAAAGTCCGGGAACCGGCGTCTTCGACTGGATGGCCGAACGGTCCGGCGTGTTGTCGACGATACCGCCCCACTGGCGCATCATCTTCACGCGGCGGAACATCGGGAAAAGCTCGCAAATGGCGTCGAGCGTATGCGTGATGATCTGAAGGCCACCAGTCTGGGAGTAGGAATTATACTGGTCCGTACCCGCACCGATGACGAGTTCCCCCTTGTCGGACTGCGAGATATAGGCATGCACCGTGTTCGACATGACGACGCAGGGAAAGATCGGCTTCAGCGGCTCGGAAACCAGTGCCTGCAGCGGGCTCGATTGCAGCGGCACGCGCACGTCCGCCATCTTCATGATTGTTGTCGTGTGGCCGGCAGCCGACACGCCAATCTTCTTCGCGCCGATGAAGCCCCTGTTGGTCTCGACGCCGGTGACCCGACCGTCCGGGCCACGGCGAATGCCGGTGACTTCGCAATTCTGGATGATGTGCACGCCGCGGTCTGATGCCGCACGTGCGTAACCCCAGGCAACCGCATCGTGACGCGCCGTGCCGCCGCGGCGCTGCAAGGCGGCACCATTGATCGGGTAGCGGGCCGTCGCCGAAATATCGAGCGGCGGACAGTAGGCCTTGGCCTGCTCGGGTGTCAGCCATTCATTGTCGATGCCGTAGAGCCGGTTGGCATGGATATGCCGCTTGAAGCTCTGCATGTCGTGCACATTGTGCGACAACATCATGACACCGCGCGGCGAATACATGACATTGTAATTGAGCTCCTGCGACAGCCCTTCCCAGAGCTTCATCGAGTGCTCGTAAATGTGCATGCTCTCTTCATAGAGGTAGTTGGAGCGGATGATCGTGGTGTTGCGGCCGGTATTGCCGCCACCAAGCCAGCCCTTTTCCAGCACCGCCACATTGGTTATGCCGTGCTCCTTGGCGAGGTAATAGGCTGCGCCCAGCCCATGGCCGCCGCCGCCGATGATGATGATGTCATATTCGGGTCGCGGCTCCGGCGAAGTCCACTGTTTTTCCCAGCCCCTGTGCCCGCGCAGAGCCTCCCGCGCTACGGCAAAAACCGAATATTTCCGCATCCGCCATCATCTCCTTCAGGCAAAGGCATTTTCGTCGTGGCCATACAAATCGCAAATCGAATTGCGGCACAACGGTTCTTTTGCGACGTGAAAGAGCTTTTGTTTTGACACGGCGACGGCTGCATCGCCCCGCTTGGCCGCGATCGGCCTTCGCAAATGCGACATAACCCTTTTCTCACCCAACAGGGCAGGCAGAACAGGTCTGCCGGAAATGTTAGTATCCCCTTATGTGGGGTGTAAGATGTCGGGTTGGCGTAGCATATGGATCGCGGGCATCTGCCTCGCGCTGTCAGGCGCGTGGCCGGCGTTCGCCGCTGAACCCGTCGGTCAGGCGACTCTCATCAAAACCGAAGTGACGGGACAAGGCGGGCCGATCATCGTCAATGACGAGGTCCACCGCGACGAGCGTATTCGCACCTCCCAATCGGGGCTCGGCCAGTTCATATTCCGCGACGGCACCAAGCTTGCCGTCGGCTGGGGCTCGTCTGTCGTCATCGACAAATATGTCTACGACGATTCCGACTCCGTCAAACGGCTCTCCATCAAGGCGGCCAAGGGCACGTTCCGCTGGGTCAGCGGCAATTCGAAATCCTCCGCCTATCAGATCCAGACGCCGGCGGGCACGATCGGCGTGCGTGGCACCGCTTTCGATTTCTATGTCGGTCCTGACGGCACGACTGCCGTCGTGCTGCTGAACGGCGCGGCGACCTTCTGCGGCCCTGGCGGCTGCCGACAATTGCAGCAGCGTTGCGATTGCGTCATTGCGCGGCCGAACGGCAACATGACGGATGCCCAGCCTGTCAATCGCAGTGTGCTGCAGAGGCTGGGCAACCAGCGCGCCCTTCCCTTCCTCTCCGGCAATCAGAGTTTGACGGGCGGCCTTGGCCTGCTTGGCGGCTGCCGGATGGCCTCGGTTGACCCTGAGCGCAAAGACCCGCTTCGCCAGACACCCCGGCCGCGGGATCCGGATCCACAGCCCCCGCAGCAACCACAAAAGCAGGATGCTCCGCCGACGCAGCGGCCGGAAAAACCGCATCACGACAAGCCGCATCATGACAGGCCCCACCATGATAAGCCGGAGCGCGACTGGCATGACAAACACGACAGGCATGGCTGGAAGGACAAGCACGATAGAGACGACCACCATGGCGATCACGGAAGACCGGACCGGCACGATGCACCTGACAGGCCGAGCCGCACGGAAAGGGCAGATAACCACCAGGACCGCAGCCATCAAGACAGACCGAGCACACAGGAAAGAAGCGGAGGCGAAAACCAAACTGCCGGCAATGATCGGAGCGCGGGAAGAGATCGGGATCGTAGCCACGATCGGGATCAGAACCGGAATCGAGGCTGGGGCGGAAACGGAAATCGGGACAGGAACCGCAACCGCTGACTGACTATTCGACGGCCTGCTGTTCCGGCAGGCCGATATCGTCCCGAAAATGATCGTTCCTGGCCGATATCCGCTCGTAGAATTCCGTGAGGCCGGCCAGGACCTGTACCCCGGCGAGTTTTGCCGCACCGATCAGCTTGCGGCTGTTCCTCGAACGCTCGCGCAAGGCGCCCATTACTTCCTCATGGACGAGATGCAGCGCGCCGAATTCCGGCGAGGCAGCGACCTTCTCATCGCCGACTACGACAAAGATCTGCGTTCGGCTGCTCTTTCCTTTGAGCGGAATGGCTCCTGCCTCCAAGAGCGCCGCCCCGCTTTGCGCCCGTGCCGTGGTGTCGGAGATCAGGATATCGAAGCCGACGTCCTTGCAGCAGGATTCGATGCGTGCCGCGACATTCACCGCGTCGCCCACCGCCGAATAGTTGAAGCGTGTCTTCGCACCCATGTTGCCGACACAGGCGAGACCGGTATGGATGCCGATGCCGATCCTCACCTGCTGAGCGCTGCCGAAACCGAAGGCGTCACGGGCGTTGAGCTCGGCTAACGTCTCCCGCATGGCGAGCGCCGCTCGTAGCGCCTTTGCTGCGTGATCCGAAACATCGACCGGCGCATTCCAGAATGCCATGATGGAATCGCCGATAAATTTGTCGAGCGTTCCCTCGTTCCCGACAACATGACGGCTCAACGCATCGAGCAGCGTATTGAGAAACTGGACAACGGCGGTCGGCGTCAGCCTTTCACTGATCTCGGTGAAATTGCGCACATCGACGAACATCATGGTCAGCTCGCGCTCGTCCCCGCCAAGCTTCAGCGCATCGGGCGTATGTTCGATCCTGTGGAGCAGCGAAGGCGAGAGGTAATGGCCGAAGGCGCGCCGCACCTCCCGCCGCTCCCTGTCAATGACGAGGATGCGGAACGATGTTGCCGCGAAATGCGTGATGGAGCCGCTGATAATAGGCGCCAGCGGATCGAACAGCAGACCGGCATAAAGAAAGCTGAACCACGAAGCGGCAAGCGCCATCGCGGTGATCGCCAGGCCGCAGACCAGCGCCACGGCCGGACTGACGAAGGTCGTTATGATGACGAGCAGGAAGCCAACCACGGCGATAGACAGGATCTCCAGCCCGTCGGCCCAGTCCGGCCGTGACAAGTAGCGGCCCGAAAGGATCTGCTCGACAGTCTGTGCCTGCAGCGAAACACCCGGCACATTTTCTCCGAGCGCGGTGGCGCGAATGTCTTGCAACCCGACAGCAGAGGTGCCGATGAAGATGATGCTGCCTTCGACCTGGGTAGCGACATCGGGGGCAACTCCACCCGCAGCAAGAACCTTTCCGGCCGAGATATAACGCTCTGCCCGGTTCGGCGTCACATAAAGCCAGATCTCTCCGGCAGCCGTCAGCGGAACGATAAAATCGCCGATCTTCGCAGAGGTGATGATCCCTGCCCGGTCGGGTGCGCCGGCCAGCACATAGGTCGAGGCACCCTGCGCGACCCGCAACGCTTCGATCGCAAGATTGGGATAAAACTGCTCTCCATCGCTAAGGAACAGCGGCACTGCGCGTACCACCGACGACGAGCTGCCGGGATTGAGACTGACATGGCCGAGCCCTGCGGCATTCGCCTCCAGCCCCGGCCGGAGCGGCGTCGAAGCGCCAAGATGTGGAGGTGCCGACAGCGGACTTTCGCCGGTAAAGGCAAAGCCAGCCTTCACAGGCGGCTTGTAATTGCCTTCATTGGAGAGCCCGAAGCCGAGAACGACTGGCTTTCCTTCAATCGATTGCGCGAATATCTCGTCATTGTCAGGCAATTGCGCCGCAAGCGATGGATCGACGCCTTCCACCTCCTGGATGACGTTGCGCGGCGACATCCGGTCGGGCTCGGCAAAGATGACGTCGAAGGCGATGGCCGCCGCTCCCATATCCGAGAGACGCTGGACCAGCATTGCCAGCCTGTCGCGGGGCCAAGGCCACTGGCCGAACTCCCGCAGGGAAGCCTCGTCGATATCGACGACTCTGACGGGCATTGCCTCAAAGCTGCGCGGCACAAGGCGCTGATATTCGTCGAAGGTAACGTCGCGGACCTGCCTGAGCACCGGCGGATCGCTTGCCCGGAACATCGTGAGTGCAGCCACGATGACGAGGCCGATCAGGACACCGATCTGCTGCAAACGCGTCATGCTTCCGTCGAAGTCCCCTACAAGCGCTCCAAAGCTTTCCTGTCCGCCGGCAGGCTACGCTTGTTTGACGCCAAAGACTATTCGTTCATGCTCAGAAGCTGAAAAACCGCGCGAAATATGGTTGTCGGTACCGCCCAAGCATTTTCGTTCCGGTGTAACAGCAACACAGTGGGCAATTACTTCCAGATTTGGCCAACCGTTGTGGCCAGACTTTCCAGCTTCGGCCTTGCCGCGCATGCGACGAAATGTTTTTCTCCCTCAGGGATTTAACAATTCGATCATTGTCGAGAGGATGAGCCATGGCAGATCCGCAAGGAGAGACCACGGCAAGAACTGCGGAAAATTCGGCCTCTGCCGCCCGCAGAAGCGGCTATTGGCTGATCGCCGTCGTGCTGGCGATGCTGGCCGGGCTGCCGCTCGCCGTCTGGCTTGATATCAGCGACCTCTCCGAAAGTGCGCTGCGCCGGCAGGCGCGAGACATGAGTTCGCTCGTCACCAGCATACGTTCCTATTATTCAGCGAATGTCGTCGGCAGAGTGCTCGCCGCCCATCAGGCGGGCGACGTCAGCGGCACGGTCGTCTCACACAACTATGCCAATATTCCAGGCGCCATTCCGCTACCCGCCACGCTTTCGCTGGAACTCGGCGACGTCATCAAGGAGCAGCAGGCCAACATCACCTATCGCTTCCTCTCCGACCTGCCCTTCAAGAATCGCGCGCCTCACGATCTCGACAATTTCGAAACGGCATCACTCGCATCTTTGCGCGCCAATTCCAGCCAGACACTGACCAACCTCACCCGCGTCGGATTTACCGATACGCTGCGGCTTATCACGCCTGTGATCATGGGCCAGGCTTGCGTCGCCTGTCACAACACGCATCCTGAAAGCCCGAAGAAGGACTGGAAGGTAGGCGATGTGCGCGGCATTCAGGAAGTCATCATCCGCCAGCCCTATGCGAGCAACGTTCTCGCCTTCAAATATCTGCTCTGCTACTTCTTCTTCGTCGCCATCATCGGCATCAGCTTCATTGTTCTGCAGCGCCAGCAGACACGCGTCATCCACAGTGCCAACCGCGATCTTGAAGCGGCTAACGAATTCCTCGCCAGCGTTTCCCTGAAGATTTCCCGCTATCTCTCGCCGCAGATCTACAAGAGCATCTTCAGCGGCCAGAAGGATGTGGTCGTCCATACCGAGCGAAAGCGCCTGACGATCTTCTTCTCCGACATCAAGGATTTCACCGCCACGACCGAGCGCCTGCAGCCGGAAGCGCTGACGGAAATGCTGAATGAATATCTGACCGAAATGTCCACGATCGCGCTCAAACATGGCGGCACGGTGGACAAGTTCATTGGCGATGCCATGCTGGTCTTCTTCGGCGATCCGGAAACCAAGGGAGCGGAAGAAGATGCCAAGGCTTGCCTGCGCATGGCAGTCGACATGCAACGCCGGCTCGGCGAACTGAAGAAGAGATGGCGCCGGAACGGCACGGAAGAGCCCTTCGTGGTGCGCATGGGAATCAATAGCGGCTATTGCAACGTCGGCAATTTCGGCAGCAGCGACCGCATGGACTATACGATCATCGGTGCCGAAGCGAACCTCGCCGCACGCCTGCAATCGATCGCCCAGGGTGGCGAGATTGTCATCAGCTACGAAACCTATGCGCTGGTGAAAGATATCGTTGATGCCCATCCTTTGCCGCCGATCACCATGAAGGGCATCCAGCGGGAAATCGTACCCTACGCCGTGGACGGGCTGATGCTCGGCGCCGATCACAAGAGCCGCGTTCTCAGCGAACATCTGGCCGGACTGGACCTGCATCTGGACATGGCTCGGCTTGAGCCGGCGGACCGCTCCCGTGTTATCGCAGCGCTGAAGGAAGCGATCGCTGCTCTGGACGAAACGAAACCCGAGAAGGCGCGCTCCTAGCTCCGTATAGGCGGGGGCGGGATTTTTCCGCCCGATCGCATATCCCGTCTGGACTTCATTCCGTCGATCTGATATTTCGCAACACCAATCGCAAGGCCGCGGCCGCGCGAACGTTATATTTTTGCCCCAGGCGCTGCGCCGCCTTTCGGCATCAACCAAACCAAAGGAACGTGATTCTCGTGCAGGTACTTGTCCGCGATAACAATGTTGACCAGGCTCTCCGCGCTCTCAAGAAGAAGATGCAGCGCGAAGGCATTTTTCGCGAAATGAAGATGCGCGACTACTACGAAAAGCCGTCGCAGAAGCGCGCGCGCGAAAAGGCCGAGGCTGTTCGTCGTGTTCGCAAGCTGGCCCGCAAGCGCGCTCAGCGCGAAGGTCTGGTTGCAGCACGCTGAGGCGGTGCCGTCGTTTTTTCGACGTTTTCAGGTGCATGTGTGGCGGGGGCGATGAGTTTCGCCGCCGCCTTTTTTAATTTGCTGCTGACGATTGCATATCCGCTTTGCCGGATATGAAGCATGGGGAAAGCGAGCCCGAATGGCTGTCATAACGTTCAATCCGTCCCGCTCGTTGCGTTCGCAGAAATCGGTCGTATTCGCCTCGCTGGCACTTGCCGCAGCGCTTGGCCTTGCCGGTTGCGAAACGACCAACACGTCGGATGCTGTGATCCGCATCGACAAGGCGCAAGGTTCGCAGGAGAACATCGCGTCGCTGACGGCGGTTATCAACGCCAATCCGCGCGATCCGGAAGGCTACAATGTTCGCGGTTCCGCCTATGGCCGCGGCGGCGAATTCCGCAAAGCGCTCGACGACTTCAACACCGCGCTGCAGATCAACCCGCGCTTCTTCCAGGCCTATGCCAACCGTGCGCTGGTCTACCGTAACATGGGCCAGCAGCCGCAGGCGATCGCCGATTACAACGCCGCCCTACAGATCAATCAGAGCTATGACGTCGCCTATATCGGTCGCGGCAACGTTTACCGCATGGCCGGCCAGGACGATCAGGCCTTCAACGATTTCTCAAAAGCGATCCAGCTCGGCACCACGGATGGTCGCGCCTATCACAATCGCGGCCTGATCTATCAGAAGCGCAATCAGCAGGATAAGGCGATCGACGATTTCTCCAAGGCGATCTCGCTCTCGCCGAACTCGCCCGAGCCCTATAACGGCCGCGGCATCTCCTATATCGCGCTGAACGACAACGACAACGCATTCGCCGACTTCAACCACGCGATCGAGCTCAACGGCAACCTCGCCGAATCCTGGGCGAACCAGGCTCTCGTCTACGAGCGCCGCGGCGAGAAGGACAAGGCCATCCGCTCCTACCGCCATGCGGTCGGCCTCGATCCCAAATATCAGCCGGCCCGGGATGGACTTGCCCGTGTCGGCGGCACTACCGGCTGACGGATAACGGGAAGAGGCGGCGGCGATGACAGCGAAACCGCATGTGATTGTCATCGGCGCCGGTATTATCGGCGCCTCGATTGCCTGGCATCTCACACGCAAAGGTGCAGCAGTCACCGTCGTCGGTGAAGAACTCGGCGGCGTGGCGACACCGTACTCCTTTGCCTGGATCAATGCGAGCTGGGGCAATCCCGAATTCTATTTCCATTTTCGCCGCAGAGCGATGGCCGAATGGAAGCGGCTGGCGCGGGAACTGCCCGGCCTGCCGCTCGCCTGGTGCGGCGGCCTCTGCTGGGATAGGCCCGCGGCCGATCTCGAAGCCTATGCCGATGAACACGGCCGTTGGGGCTACGGCATCAGCCGGCTGAACCGGGAAGAAAGCGCGCTGCTCGAACCCGGCCTTGGGGAATACCCGGATTTCGCCCTCTATATTGCAGAAGAAGGTGCGGTGGAGCCTGTTGCCGCCGCACGTTTGCTGCTTGCTGATGCCGAAGCGCATGGCGCGACGTTCGTCCATGCCACGGTCAACGGTCTGCTGCAGAGTGCCGGCCGAATCGTCGGGCTTGTCACGTCGGAAGGCATGCTCGAAGCCGATCATGTCGTGCTGGCCGCGGGTGCAGGCTCAGTTCCGATCGCCGCCTCAGCGGGGATCACATTGCCGCTGTCCGCACCAGCCGGCCTGATCGTGCACTCCCGTCCTGTCTCGAAACGCTTGAACGGCCTCGTCATGACACCGCATCTGCATATGCGCCAGACGGCCGAAGGCCGTATCATCGCCGGCTCGGATTTCGGTGGTGGCGATCCCGGTGAAGATCATCAGGCAAGTGCAGCGGAACTCTTCGCACGCGTAAAAGCGATGATCATAGACAATGCAGATCTGAAGCGCGATTTCTTCACGGTCGGCTATCGCCCGACACCGGCTGACGGTTTTCCCATCATCGGCAATGCGGGCCTGCCGGGTCTCTATGTCACGGTATTGCACTCCGGTGTCACTCTTGCTCCGCTTGCGGGCCTGCTTGCTGCCGACGAGCTTCTGTCAGGCAAGAGTGACGAAAGCCTCATGCCCTTCCGGTTGCAGCGCTTCACCGACGAAGAATAGTCCTTAAAAAATTGACGATTTTGCACCTGACTATTTTAGTAGGTTGCAACCAAATGCCCCGCCCCCTAACATGATCCCGCTTTGATAGCGGGCTATTGGGCGGTACGAAATGTGAGGGGCGTTTGCGAGCGATGCGGATTCTTGCTTTCGTTAGACTCTGCGAAACCGAGCTTCTCCAGCATCCAGCCCCGGCAGTTCGGGGGCGGCATCGATGAGGTTTGCCGTACGTCTTTTTCCGAAAGCTTCCATCGGAACATATCTCATCGCCATGGCTGTGGCGATTGCACTGCCGATCTTCGCCTTCGTTGCCCTTCTTCTAATGCAGCTGGAAGACAATCAGCGGTCTACGCTCAAGCGCGAAACCGCGCAGGATGCGCTCGCCCTCTCACGCACCATCGACCGCCAGCTTCAGGATATGGCAACGACGCTGCGGCTGCTGTCCTCCTCGCCGGAGCTGGAGAGCGGCGACTATGAATCTTTCTACAATCGTACGGAAACAGCGCTGCGTGGCGACACACTCTATGTGATCGCCGTCGACAGGGCCGGGCAGCAATTTCTGAATACCCGTCGCTCCTTCGGCACGCCACTCGGCAAGACGACAAACATCGCGGCTTTGGAAGCCGCGATGAAGTCCGGCCGGATCGAAGCCTCCGACGTCTTCATGGGCGCAACGAGCGGCATGTGGGTCTATAACGTCACCCTGCCGCGTGACGAGGATCCTGTCGCCGCATTGATCATCACCCAGAACGCCACTGATCTTGCAAAACTCGTCACGACAGAGGGCCTTGCCTCCGGCTGGTCGGCGGCAGTCATCGATCAGGGTGGTCATGTCGTAGCGAGCCGCGGCCCCGCCAATCTGCAGCCTGGCGAACCCTTCGACCCGCGCATCCTGCCTTCGCTCGTCGCATCCAGCGGCGTTTTCGAAGACAGCGATATCCTCCCGCACGCCCTGTTGGGCTATGCGCAAATTCCCGGCTGGTCCTGGAAGACTGTGGTATGGGGGCCGATCGCCACCGCCCAGGCACCGATCCTCAGCACCTGGCGCTTCCTGCTGATCGGCGGCCTCGTACTGCTGCTCGTTGCTGTGCTTGCCACCTATGCCGTTGCCCGGCAGGTCCGCTCGACGATCCGCGAAATAGCCGACATGGCGAACCGGCTCGGCGAAGGCCATATCGTCTCTCCCGTCGAAACCAGCGTCATCGAGGCCAACCAGGTGGCGATTGCGCTTTCCAATGCTTCTTTCGACCGTAGCCAGAGCGAAGACCGGCTGCGCTTCGTCATGCATGAGCTGGTTCATCGCACCAAGAACCTGCTGACGCTTGTTCTCGCAATGATGCGCCAGCTCTCCAAGCAGGCCGACAGCGTCGAGACATTCCGGCTGGCCGTCGCTCACCGCCTTGAAGGGCTCGTGCGCTCGATCGAGCTTCTGACGGGCGAGCAATGGTCAGGCGTCTCGCTGCATCGCGTCATCGATATTCATCTCCAGGCGTTTCCGCAGGCTCGCGAGCAGGTGGAAATCGAGGGCATGGATTTCATCCTTAAGCCCGATGCCGTGCAGAACCTCGGCCTGGCGCTGCATGAACTCGCCACCAATTCGGTGAAATACGGAGCGCTCTCCGTGCCACAGGGCCGTGTGCGCTTCGAATGGCAGCCGGCGGAGGACAATATGTTGCGTTTCACCTGGACTGAAAGCGGCGGCCCGCCAGTCAATCCGCCGTCGCGCACCGGTTTCGGCACCACCGTCATCAAGGCGCATGCCGCTTCCGCTTTCCGGGGCAAGGTCGATGTCGACTTCCGCCCGGAAGGTCTCGTCTGGACCCTCACAGCCCAGCGTGGGACGATGGAGCGCGAGTAGCGCAACCGGAACAATCAATGCAGCCGCTGAACCTGCAGGCCCAAGACGGTCTCAATCTCGCCGTCAGTGTCGAGAAGATGACGCTGGTGCCGGGCGAAATCTGACGGTTCGCCGATGATGAAAGAAAAGCCTGCCGAAGCGGGCTTTTCGGTTAGTGGGCGATTGCCTTGTTGATCTCTTCGGTCACCTTCTTGGCGTCCCCGAGCAACATCATCGTGCCGTCCTTGTAGAACAGCGTGTTGTCGATACCGGCGTAACCCGAGCCGAGCGAACGCTTGACGAAGAGGCAGGTTTTGGCCTTGTCGACGTCAAGGATCGGCATGCCGTAGATCGGCGAGGTCTTGTCGTCACGCGCAGCCGGATTGGTGACGTCATTGGCGCCGATGACATAGGCAACGTCAGCCTGTGCGAACTCGGAGTTGATATCCTCAAGCTCGAACACTTCGTCATAAGGCACATTAGCTTCTGCGAGCAGCACGTTCATATGGCCTGGCATGCGGCCGGCGACCGGATGGATCGCGTATTTCACTTCCACGCCGTTCTTCTTGAGATTGTCGACCAGCTCACGCAATGCATGCTGCGCCTGCGCCACCGCCATGCCATATCCCGGCACGATGATGATCTTGGAGGCGTTCGCCATCAGATAGGCAGCGTCCTCCGCCGAGCCAAGCTTGACGGTCTTGTCGGAGTTATCCGCGGCATTGCCGCCCGTCTCCCCACCAAAACCGCCGAGAATGACGGAGATGAAAGAGCGATTCATGCCCTTGCACATGATGTAGGACAGGATCGCGCCCGAAGAACCGACCAGTGCGCCGGTGATGATGAGCGCCAGATTACCGAGCGTGAAGCCGATGCCGGCAGCAGCCCAGCCTGAATAAGAGTTGAGCATGGACACGACAACCGGCATGTCGGCGCCGCCGATCGGCACGATGAGCAGCACGCCGAGAGCCAGCGACAACGCGACGACGGCCCAGAAATCGAAATGGCTTTCCGTCACGGCCAGCCCGACGATGAAGAGCACGATCAGGGCAAGCAGAGCGATGTTGATCACATGACGGAAGGGCAGCAGGATCGGCTTGCCGGACATGCGCCCGTCGAGCTTCAGGAAGGCGATGATCGAGCCGGTGAAGGTCAGCGCGCCGATCGCCACACCGATCGCCATTTCGATGCGTGCTTCCGTATGGATCTGGCCGATCTCGCCGATGCCAAAAGAGCCTGGCGTATAGAGCGCCGATGCCGCGACCAGAACCGCGGCAAGACCAACCAGCGAATGAAAGCCGGCAACGAGCTGCGGCATCGAGGTCATGGCGATGGTTCGCGCGATATAGGCGCCGACGCTGCCACCGATGGCAAGGCCGAGGATGATGAGCACGAAGCCGCCGAAGTTCGGCGTCGCCAGCACGAGCGTCGTGAGGATGGCGATCCCCATGCCGATCATACCGTAGAGATTGCCCTTGCGGCTGGTGGCCGGATGCGAGAGCCCCCGCAGCGCCAGGATGAAGAGAACGCCGGAGACGAGATAGAGGAAGGCTGCGAGATTGGTCATCGGCTTCTCACTTGTCCTTCTTGCGGTACATCGCCAGCATGCGCTGTGTGACGAGGAAGCCGCCGAAGATATTCACCGAGACGAGCACGAGCGCCACGAAGCCGAAGCCGGTCGCAAGCCCGCTGGTCGAAATGCCGACTGCCAGAAGCGCGCCGACGACAATGACCGAGGAGATCGCGTTGGTAACGGCCATCAGCGGCGTATGTAGCGCCGGCGTTACCGACCAGACGACGTAGTAGCCGACGAAGATCGACAGCACGAAGATCGCAAACTGGAAGACGAAGGGATCGATCGCCCCGCCGGTGGCGGCACTTGCCGCTTCAGGCGCCTGGGCCGCAGCGGTGATGACCGCGGTGACGGCCTGGTCGAGCTGCTCCAGCGCCTTGTCCATTGCTTCACTGGCCATCAGTTATCCCCCTTCTTGGCGCCGCCGAATGCAGGATGCACGACATCCCCCGCATAGGTCAGCATCGTCGCCCTGATGAGCTCGTCCTCGAGGTTGAGCACGACCGATTTCGTTTCCTTACTCACCATCGTCTCCAGGAAGGTGACGAGGTTCTTGGCGTAAAGCGCTGAAGCACTGGCCGCCACACGGCCCGCCATGTTCAGAAAGCCGATCACCTTCACACCTTCGACATCGGCGACCTGCCCTGTAACCACACCTTCAATGTTGCCGCCGCGCTCGACTGCGAGATCGACAGCAACCGCCCCCGGCTTCATCGAGGCCAGCATGGTGCGCGAGACGAGCCGCGGCGCCGGGCGGCCGGGAATGAGAGCCGTGGTAATGACGATGTCCTGCTTCGCGATGTGCTCGGCAACGAGTGCAGCCTGCCTCGCCTGATAGTCGGCCGACATTTCTTTAGCGTAGCCGCCGGCCGTTTCCGCCGCCTTGAACTCGTCATCCTCGACGGCGATAAACTTCGCGCCGAGAGATGCAACCTGTTCCTTCGCTGCGGGGCGAACATCGGTTGCCGAAACGGCGGCACCGAGGCGGCGCGCCGTCGCAATCGCCTGGAGGCCGGCAACGCCCGCACCCATGACGAAAACCTTGGCGGCAGGAATAGTACCCGCTGCCGTCATCATCATCGGCATGGCACGGTCATAGACGACGGCAGCCTCGATGACCGCCTGATAGCCTGCCAGATTGGCCTGCGACGAAAGCACATCCATCGACTGCGCACGGGTGATGCGCGGCATCAGCTCCATCGCGAAGGTGGAAAGACCGGCGCGGGCCATCGCGGCGACCGCCTCGTCATTGCCATAGGGATCCATGATGGCAATGACGACGGCACCGGTCTTATAGCCGGAAATTTCGCTTTCGCTCGGCCGGCGGACCTTGAGGATCACATCGGCGGACGTTGCATCCGCGAACACGCCGATTGCGGCGCCCACGGCCTCGAACTCACTATCCGGAATGCGAGAAAGTGCTCCGGCGCCCGCTTCGACAATGACATCGAAGCCGAGTGACTTTATCTTTTTCACGGTTTCGACAGACGCGGCAACGCGCGTCTCATCGCCCATGATTTCCTTGGCTACGAAAACAATATTGGCCAACTGCCCCCTCCTCCGGGTCAGCTGGGCCGTGGCAGGCTGCTTGCCTGCACGGGCCAAGCATCTACATCACAAAGTTCGGAAGACCGTGTCTTCCCGCAGGCCGCGCTTAGCGGAGCAGGAAGATGCCGGCGACGAGGATGATGAGGAAGACGAGGATGCCGCCGAGGAAACCGGCGCCGCCGAAGAAACCGGCAGCCATGGCAAGCATCAGGGCGATCAGAAGCATCGAGCCGTATTTCGTGCCGGCAATGAACATGTTGTAGGTCTTTTCATGTTCCTTGTAGTCCATCGGCGCGCCGGTCTCGACCGGTCCGGTATGATGTTCGGCCATGAATATCGTCTCCCTGAAATGCCTTAGCGCTGCCTGATTCCCTCGCCTCAGCGAGGCAAATCCCCACCCGCAGGGATTACACAATGACGGGCGAAAGCGCAATGCATGAGAATGCCGCAGGGACGCCCTTCTCCTGATGTGGAGAGGGCATTCCCTATGGAAGAATCAAAGCGGCAGATCCGTTCCGAGCTGGCCTTCCGGCACGAAACGGGCGGTGGGAACGATGGTGAGCGAAGGCAGCGTGTTTTCCGGGCCGCGCGCGAACATCATCCGCTGCTCGCTGGCGCTGGAAATAAAGAAGGGATAACGCGTGAGAAGCTTGCGGCCGACCTCGACGACGTTGGTCGCCATCAGCGTCATGTCGATCCCGTAATTTTTGGCCTTCTGGCCCGGCACGACGGTGTCTGCATAGAAGACACGCTTGTAGAATGCCGCATGTGGCGGGCGGACAAACTGCAGAACCCGATGTGCGCGGAAATGCGCGGCCGCGACGATGCTTGGCCGCAGCGTCAGGTAGGGAATCCAGGTCAGATCGGCGGTCAGATCGGGATCCGCGGCAAAACGCGCCGGATCGATTAAGCTTAGACCTGCATCCAGAAGCGCATCGATTGCTTCTGGGAAGGCTCCGGCCGACTGGCTGACGCGATGTTCCGGCGTCACATGATGGATACGGATCGTGCTGACGAGCTCGCCATAATAATAGAGCCCGAAAACATGAGCATGGCTGTCGAAATCCGTGTCGTCGAGCAGTCCCTTCGGAGCCAGCGCCAGCGTGTCGTGGGCCTTGTAGGCCTTGTAACGCAGCCGCTCGATATCCTCCATGTCCTCGGTGCTTTCGACGCGGCGATATTCGACATTATCAAGAATTTCGAGAACCTTCTTGGAAAAGTCACTCGTACTCAAAGGGACAGACGCCATAGATGCACCCCGTTGTTAACGGGTCATTAATCATACCACATTCGTCAAAGCGCAAGATTTGATAAGAATTTTGGACGTATTTGAATCATTAAGGTTAACGGCCGCGGATATGCCCTTGGTCACACCGTCAGTCAGCGCCCTGATCAGGCGACCTTGCTGCGGCGACGCGGTGCCGTGCGGCGGTTGAGAGCGTGGGAGAGGATGCCGATTTCCTTCGAGGGGACCGGCGGGGAAAAGACGTAACCCTGTACGAGATCCGTGCTGCGGTGCTTGTTGAGAAGCGCCAGCTGCTCCGGGGTTTCGACACCCTCGACGACGATCTTGAGGCCGAGTTCGCGGGCAAGATGCACCGTGCCGCGCAACAATTTCAGACGGCGCGTATCTTCAACGATGTTACGCACGAAGGAGCGGTCGATCTTGACGATGTCGAGCGGCAGCGTGTCGAGATAGCTGAGGCTGGAGAAGCCAGTGCCGAAATCGTCGATGGCGATCGTGATGTCGCGGCTGCGCAATTCGGCGAGGATGGCGCGCACGACCGCCGGCTCGTCGATCAGGCTGCTTTCGGTGATTTCCAGATGCAGGCGCGATGCCTCAAGACCGGAATGCGCCAGCGCGTCCGAAACGACCGACAGGATGTCCGCGTCACGCAGGTCGCGCGCCGACAGGTTGACCGAAACGGCGATATGATCCGGCCAGCTCATGCATTCTTCACAGGCCTTGAAGAGCACGAAACGCGTGATCTGCGAGATGATGCCCATCTCTTCAGCAAGGCGGATGAAGACGTCGGGCGGAATTGAGCCCTTTTCCGGATGCACCCAGCGAGCCAGCGCTTCTGCGCATTCGATACGCGTACCATCAGCCTTGAACATCGGCTGGAAGGCGAGGTGCAGCGCATTTGCAGCCACAGCCTCGCGCAGATCCGCTTTGAGCTTCTGTTGCTCGATATAGCGACCGTCCATTTCATGCTCGAAACCGGTGATACCGCCCTTCAAGCGCGACTTGCTTTCGAACAGCGCAAGGTCAGCCTTGACGCTCCATTCGTCCATGGCGAAGGCGTCGCTCTCTAGGACGGCGTACCCGGCACTGAGCGAGACGAGGAAGGTCACCTCATCGACTTCGTACTGACCCTGGATCGCGGCATGCAGCTTACGGATGTCGGCATCCAGCACCTGCCGGTCACGCGCATGCGGGAAGAAGAGGATGAATTGGTCGCCCATGAGGCGGCCGACGATGGCGTTGCCGGCCATCTCCTTGACCCGCATGGCGATGGCGCAGAGCAGGTGGTCGCCGGTCACATGGCCCCGCATGTCGTTGACATGCTTGAACTCGTCGATATCGAGGATCATGAAGCCGAGGGGACCGCGTTTCTTCGAATGTCTGGCGAGATAATCCTGCACGCGATGGCCGAAATATTCACGGTTCGGCAGACCGGTCAGCGCGTCGAAGCGGACCATATGCAGGATCTTCTGCTCGGCCTTCACACGGCTCGAAACGTCTTCGAAGATCAATACCGCACCGCCATCTGCGCGCCGGCTTGCTGAGAATTCCAGCGACAGTCCCTCGGGGAAATGGATGAGCGTACGCGACAGGCTGCCTTCGGCCACCTGTGTCAGTTGCCGCAGGATCAGCTCCGGCTGCGAAGCGTCCATGAAGCTGTAGCGTGCGCCATAACGCAACACCGCGCCGAGATCGCGATCCTTCAACCGGTCCGGCGCGCCAATTTTCAAAAGTTCGCAGGCCTTGCGGTTGATGACCTGGATCCGATTCTCCTCGTCAACCATGACGAGGCCGTGCGGCATGTTGTTCAGCGCCGTATCGAAGCGATCGGCAATCGAAGCGATCTCGCGGCGCGCGATCACGTTCTCATAGAGGAACTCGCGCACGCCAGTCGCCATGGCTCGCGTCGTCAGCCAGAACGGAATGAGGAAGATCGACAGGATACCGCGGTAGAAATCGAGCGTCATGACGCTGCAGATGATCATCGGCAGGCAGCAGGAGAAGGTCTGCAGGTCGACCGCCATGCGTGAGCCATAGTTGCGGCCGACGACCGAAACCATCGTCGCCATGGTCACTGCGATACAGGCGAGCTCGGCAAAGGAATCACGCGTGAAAAAGATGGCATACCCACTGCCGATGCCAAGAAGCGTGGTGATACCGGCTGCGCCGACCACGAGAATCTTCTCCCAGCGCTCGATCTCGGCAAAAGAGAGCTTCTCCTTGTCTACCTTGTCGAACAGGCGGAAAATCGCCATGCGGGCGCAGAACACCATGATGACGGCGACAGCCAGGAATATATACACGGGGGAGCCGGTTTTGGCGGCGACAGCCAGGAAAGTGGCGGAGTGTACAATGACGCCAGCCAAAAGCGTCATGCGGTTCCCGGAGAGGGAACTCACAAACGACAGATACACATCCTTAGGGACCCTGTTCGGGTTATGTGGCTTCATCCATACTTTCCCTGTGCGCGGGAAATGTAAACCGAACCCTTTAAAAATTGATTTCAAACGGTTCAAACATTTGGTCAATTTTTCTAAAACCCTAGGATGAACTACTCATCCTAGGCGCGATAATGCAGCTTTTTCGCGAGGTTTTTGAAAAATATATCCGCGCCTGAGTTGTCAGAATTTTCCAACGGGATCACAGGGTCTAGCCGTATAAGACTATACTCCAAGGCGGGTCATTTATCCTTCCAATTTCAAAAACCCTAGTTTACACCGATTGCCGAGGGAGAACTGCCGAAAATGGCAAGATAATAAGGGGAGGCGAATGTCGGTATTCCTGGCCGTCAGTCGGCTGATCGACTCGATCAGCGAGTTCATTGGCAAACTATCCGAATACATGGTGTTGTTCTGCTGCCTGATCAGCGCCGGAAACGCCGTCGTCCGCTACGCCTTCAACTACAGTTCAAACGGCTGGCTGGAAATCCAGTGGTATCTCTTCGCCTTCGTCGTCGTGCTCGGCGCGTCGCATGCGCTGCGCAATAACGAGCATGTCCGCGTCGATCTGATCTATGGGTCGGTTTCCGACAGAGCGAAGATCTGGATCGACATAGTTGGCCTCATCCTCTTCCTCATTCCCGTCTGCATTTTCCTCACCTGGGTCTCCTGGCCCTTCTTCGCGCTTTCCTACCGGCAGGGGGAGATATCGGGCAACGCCGGCGGGCTGATCCGTTGGCCCGTCAAGCTGGTCCTTGTCGCTGGTTTTGCGCTGCTCTCCCTCCAGGGCGTTTCCGAGCTGATTAAGCGGATCGCAGCCGTTACCGGCCATATCAGCATCGACACGAAATACGAAAAGCCGCTGCAGTAACGCGCGCCTGGAGGAACGGATTTGTTTGATTTCGGCATCATTCCGCCGGCCATGTTCCTGGGCATGGTCATCTTCATGCTCTACGGCTTCCCGGTCGCCTTTTCGCTGGCCGCCGTCGGCCTGTTTTTCGGCATCATCGGCATCGTCACCGGCCATTTCGACGAAGCCCTCCTGCAGGCGCTGCCGCTGCGCTTCTTCGGCATCGTCTCCAACGATCTCTTGCTTGCCATTCCCTTCTTCACCTTCATGGGCGCGGTGCTGGAGCGTTGTGGGCTGGCCGAAGACCTGCTCGAAGGCACCGGCAAGCTCTTCGGTGGCGTTCCCGGCGGCCTGGCCTATGCTGTCATCCTCGTCGGCGCCGTGCTTGGCGCGATCACCGGCACAGTGGCTGCCTCGGTCATCACCATGGGTGTGATTTCGCTGCCGATCATGCTGCGCTACGGCTACAATCCGCGCCTTGCCACCGGCGTCATCGCTGCTTCCGGCACAATCACCCAGGTGATCCCGCCCTCGCTGGTACTCGTCGTTCTCGCCGACCAGCTCGGCAAATCGGTCGGCGACATGTATCGCGGCGCGATCGGCCCGTCGATCCTGCAGGTGGCGATCTTCCTACTCTTCATCCTGGTGCTGTCGATCGTCCGGCCAAAATCGATGCCGCCGCTGCCAAAGGAAGTGCGCGGCGACTTCAATTGGGCGCTGCTCATCAAGGTGCTGATGGGCATGGTGCCCTCGATCGTCCTGATCTTCCTCGTACTCGGCACGATCTTCATGGGTCTTGCGACGCCGACGGAAGCCGGCGCGCTCGGCGTCGTCGGCGCCATGGCGCTCGCGGCCATGAACCGGCGCCTCACCTGGCCGCTGATCCGCGAGGCGATGACATCGACCACGCACATCACCTCCATGGTTGTGATGATCCTTATCGGCTCCACCTGTTTCAGTCTGGTCTTCCAGGGCATGGACGGCTCGCGCTGGATCGAGCACATGCTATCGGGCATTCCCGGCGGCCCGGTCGGTTTCCTGATCTTTGTCAACATCTTCATCTTCGTGCTCGCCTTCTTCCTCGATTTCTTCGAGATCGCCTTCATCGTCATCCCGATGCTCGCCCCCGTCGCCTCCAATCTCGGCATCGACCTGATCTGGTTCGGCGTGCTGATCTGCGTCAACATGCAGACGAGTTTCATGCACCCGCCCTTCGGCTTCGCGCTCTTCTACCTGCGCTCGATCGCCGGTCGCGAGGTCAAGACCTCGGATATTTACATGGGTGCGCTTCCCTGGGTCGGCATGCAACTGATCCTGGTGGCGATCGTGATCTTCTGGCCACAATCGGTAACCTACTGGCTGGACCATGGCCCGAAGGTCGACCCGAACTCGATCAAGATTGAAGTCCCGGGCTTCGGCGGTCAGCTCGGCCTGCCCCCGCTCGGCGGCAACAATGGCTCGCCGCAGATCCCGGGCCTGACGCTGCCGCCGCTGAATGGCCTGCCGGGAGCTCCGCCGGCGCCTGCCAAATAGCCAGCAAAAAGCAAAACCCCGGATCGAAATCCGGGGTTCTGTATCGTGTTCGTGTAAACCACCAATGTCAGCGGCGGGGGCTCCTCAGATCTTACCCGCGCGCTGCTGGATCATCATGAACGTATCGAACGTGTACTCCGAGAGCTGCATCCAGAGATAGGCATCCCGCTTGAAAGCAGTCTGGTCGTCGTAGATCTTCTTGAAATATTGGTTCGTGCCTGAGATTTCGCCGTAGATGCCCATCGCGGCCTGGAAGCAGGCTTCCATGATCTCCTGGCTGAACGGTCGCAGCGTTGCGCCTTCCGCAACAAGCTGCTTCAGCGCGCTCGGGTTCTTCGTGTCGTATTTTGCCAACATGTTGGTGTTGGCGAAAGCGCAGGCGTCGTTGAGTGCTGCCTGATAGTGCTTCGGCAGGCTGCTCCATTTATCGAGATTGAAGAAGGCATGCACCGTCGGGCCACCTTCCCACCAGCCCGGGTAGTAGTAGTACTTCGCCACCTTGTGGAAGCCGAGCTTCAGGTCGTCATAGGGGCCGACGAATTCTGCCGCGTCGATCGTTCCCTTTTCCAGCGCCGGATAGATGTCGCCGCCGGCGATCTGCTGCGGGATGACGCCGACCTTCTCCATGACGCGACCGGCGAGACCGGCAATGCGCATCTTGACGCCCTTGAGATCGTCGAGCGTATTGATTTCCTTACGGAACCAGCCGCCCATCTGCGCACCGGTATTGCCGGCCGGCAGGGCATACATGCCCTGTGTGGCATAGAATTCGTTCATCAGCGTATTGCCGTTGCCCTGGTAAAACCAGGCATTGGTCAGTCGGCTGTTCAGTCCGAATGGAATGGCAGTTCCGATGGCGTAGGTCGGGTCCTTGCCGACGAAATAATAGGAGGTGGTGTGGGCTGCCTCGACAGTACCGGCCGCCACAGCATCGACGGCCTGCAGGCCGGGGACGATTTCGCCGGCTGCGAAAGGTTGGATCGTGAAATTACCGTCCGTGGCAGCAGACACATGCTTGGCAATATCTTCGGCGCCGCCATAGATCGTGTCCAGGCTCTTCGGAAACGACGAGGTCATACGCCAGGCAATCTTCGGATTTTCCTGCGCAATTGCAGGTGCTGCCAAAGCAGTCGCGGCAACGGCACCGGCGCCGGCTGTTCCCGCCTTCTTCATAAATGAACGACGATCCATCAAAAACCTCCCGTATAGATGGCACTGCGTGGTCAATCCTCACCCCTACCCGCAGTAATGGCAAAGCTAAGCATGGCGGAAGAAGCGTTTCAAGCTTTAGTCTATTAGTCTTTGGGATCACGACACTTCTGTGGCGCAGCCACACATCCATCGGAATCAGCAGCTTAGCCGCATCGTGCCGGCCGCTTCCGCGATGAAGCGACCGGGCTTGCCTTCAGGAGAAACGATCAATGATGATCGTCGTCCTCGTCGTCATGCTCATGTTTCAGCCAGGTGCAGAGTTCGGCCGGAAGCAGTTTTTCGTAAGCGTCGTCGCTGCCCACAAACTCTCCGAGATCCCTGACGCTGACGAAACCGACATTCGGGAAATGCTTCGCGGCGCTGCGCAGGAATTCGAACTTCTCGTCGCCGATACCGACCATGACATAGTAAATCTGCGATTCAGCCTGTTCGGCCTTCTGCAGCAAGTCCCAGGCCGCGTCCCGGTCGGAATTCTCCCCGTCTGTCAGGAAATAATTGATTGCCGGAATGCCCGACCGTGTTTCTTCACCGAAGGTGTCGCGCCGCATGCCGAAGATCATGCCGAGCAGGCCACCCGCCCCTTCTTCCTCCATCAGCCCGTAAGTCATGAGGTTCGAGCGGATGACCGGACCGTAATCAGTGCCGCCCCACAGGATCGGCTGGACATCCTTATTGCCGACAATCTCGCGCTGAATGTAGCCCTCGTAATTCTTGGCCGTGGCAGGTGTCAGCGACGCCATATTCTGCTTGTTGGAAAAAGCCCAGGTATCGATATGGCCGTCATCGTCGAAATAGAGAGCGACGGGAAGGATACGCTCCAGCGCTGCCTGCACCGCGCCGGATTTGAAAAGGTCGCCCATGGAGCCCGAGACATCGATATTGATGCCGACCTGCGCCGGGATGCGCTCGTGAATGCCCTGCTTCTGCAAAACGAAACCGACACGGCGAACCTCCTCCTCCGGTTTCTGTAGCTTGAATGTCGTCACGGCCTATTCCTCTCCAGTTTGAGTTTTCCAAGAATCCGGGTGTGAAGATTGCGAAGCGGCACCCTTGTACTTGCCTGCTCCGCCGATTGAGCGGTTCGCGCTGCCGCTAGGGCTGCGGAATATGCCGCATGCCAGGCAGGCAGGTCTTCCTGCAGCAGGCCTTCGGCCAAGCGGGCGAGCGCTTCGATTTCCTGCGAGACGGCCGCAACGGTCCAGATGCTCATCTCGATGGTCGCCTTCGTGGCCGAAAGGCTTGATGTCCGTGTTTCCAGTGCTTCAGACTGCGAGGCATAATGAGCTTGCCGCTCGCGGTCGGGCAGTTGAAGGCTGCCGATATGGTGGACGAGGAATTGACCGGCAAGAATATGCCCGGCAAGGTTATTCGAGAGCGACTTATAGGCCTTGCCGACAGCTCGCACCTGCTTGGCAACGGCGACAATCTCGGGCGCAAGCGCATTAAGTTCAGTCGCCAAAGCCCGCACCTCCGGATAGAGGCGAGAAAAAAGGCCGGCTGGATCACGGGGCGCGGCGAGAGCCTTGACGGTATTGAGAAAACCGCCGCGGACAGAAAACACCCCGTCCGGATCGAGGTCCGTCAGGCACTGCAGCAATTCAGCAGCAAACCGTCTCCCCTCTGCCACAACTTCACTGCTGACGATCTCGAGTTCGCTTTCCGCCAGTCTGCCGTGCTCGGTCTGCAGGGACACACCGAAACGGACTACATCGTCAAAATAATGGTCGTCGAGATTGGTGCTGTCGATGATCCGCAACGCCGCTTTTGCCACAGCCTCGGTCGCATTCGCATCCATGCCCCGGAGGTCGGCGATGCCGCAGGAGATGCGTTGCCTCACCTCCCCAGCGGCCAGAACCCGTGGGCGATCGCCCCTGGGCGTGGGAGCACGGGGCGCACCGAAGAGTATCTTCGGCTGGTTCCCATCCTTCGAAGCGACAACAGGCTCGGGCGCTGCACTTTCCGGGAAAAGCACCCTGGGTGATCCGCCCCGCTTTTTCTCCGGCGGTTCATCTGCCTTTCCGCTTGTCAAGCAGAGCCTCCGCTCAGCCGAGATAGGCCTGGATGACGTCGCCGAGCCCGGCATTTGATCCCGCGCCGACAGCATAGAATTTCCAGGATCCGTCCGCCTGCTTCAGGAAGGACGCAACCTGAATCGTCGTCTTGCCGGCAAATTCGGCCGTCAGCTGATAGCGGCAGAGCTCGTCGTCCATCGCATCGCAGACTTCGATATAGGCGTTCTTGACCTTGCCGAAATCCTGTTTCTTGCGAGCGGCATCGTGGATCGTTGCCCAGACGGCGAGCTCGGAAATCTCGCGCGGCAGCTTCGCCAGCACGATCTTGAACTCCTCGCGAAAACCCTCGTCGTGATGACCGCCGCCATGATGATCGTCATCACCATCGTCATCGGGCTCCGGCTTGGTGAGAGCGCCGCGTCCGGTGCGGTCGTCGCGCTCATGCCACATCGAGCCGTCGTCCGTCTGGAAGGATCCGTCGGCATTCTTGGACAGTGATCCCTCAGGATTGCTGGAGCTGCGTACGAACGCGTAGCACAGCGCATGCGAACCGTCATTGTAGAGCCGTGCCCGGTTTGAATCGCCACCGGGATGCACCAGCGCAAAACAATGGACATCGAGGTCGAAGGCCGGGCCGGAGCCCTCCGGCGGATCCCAGACGAGGCCGGAATGAACGAGCTGGATCTCTTTCTGGATCTGGAACGACTGACCCTTGTTGAGATTGAAGGTTGCCATGCGCTGTCTTCTCCTGAGGTCTCAGATCGGGCGGGCAATCACGATCTGGCGTGCTTGTTCAAGCTTCGTGCGGGCGGCGGCATAGCGCTCCTTGTTGCGCTCGCCTTCGGCAACGACCTTGTCGGCGATCGCTCGCAGCCGCTGGGCGGTACCGAGCACGAGGTCGGCATCCGCAAGTCGGGTCTCGCCGGCTGCCTTGACGGCATTGACCGAAACATCTTCGAGCACTTGTGAGCCATATTGCTGCAGTGAAGCGCGCAACTCGCGCCGCATGGCGTTGATCTGCTGGATCGACTGCATCTGGAAGAGCGCGTGCAGCCTGATCAGGATCGACTTGATGTCGTTGAATTCGGCATTGGCAGAGGTGACGGTATCCGCGAGTGTCGCAAGAGCCGCACCCCGCGCAATGCCGATCGAGTCGAGATCCGTCGGCGCCTTGGCGTAAGCCGTTTCAAGAACGAGCACGCGGTTCTGGAAGATATCCAGCTTCTGCGAGAAGTCGCGTGCCTCCTGAACCTTGAGCGGATCTCCAGAGACCGCTTCTTGCTTCAGCCGTTCGAGATCCCTGCTTGCGTCAGCGATGATGCGACGGCCGGCCTCGACGAAAACCCCGAGCGAAACGATCGTATCGCGATATCCCTCCGCCAGGGTGCTCATACGCGAGACTTCGAGAATGAGCTTGCCGCTTTCCTCATCAATCTGGGCTTCCATCGGCTTGATGAGATCGCTGAGCGACTTCGCCTTGCTCTGTAGCATGCCGCGCACTTCATCCGTCACGGCCTTCAACCGTTTGGCAGGGTCGCCAAGACCGACCGCCATCAGCAGACGTTCGAGAAAGCTTCCCTTCAGCTTCTCTCGGATGCTTGCCTCCAGCTCTTTCAGATCCGCATCCTTCACACCCTCGCGAATCGTGCGGAAAAGCTCGAAAAGCACCGGCGACTGGGCGTTGGTAATCTGCGAGAGAATAGTATCCAGCTTGGCACCGAAACTGCTGATGGCTTCCTGGCCGAAGGTAACAAGCGTATGCGGCTCTGCCGTCGCCAACCGATACCGCTCTGCCAGATCGCTGATATCGCCAGCCTTTTCCGGCGGAAGCACGATGGTCACGACGGCGGGCGGGCCGCCGGCCGCAATCGAGGGCATGAAGTCAGGTTTCGTCTCGAGTGCCGTCGTCTTCGGTTCCGACATGCCGTCAATCCTCTTGGTCCGTCCTCTTAACGATACGGTCAAGCCGCACGAAAATTACGAACACAGGTTGCAGAAATCGGCTGGAATGTAATTCAAGGGATGACACTCGGCAACACGATCCCCAACAATATTGGATGTATTTACCGACACTCCGATATTGTCGCGTTTGAAACTTGAAAGAGCTGGAAAACTTTAAAATCAATTATTTAGCCAACTTCCAGTAAACACCGGACTTTTGAACCGCCGCAATTTGGCCACCGCGTGCATCCAAGCGTTGACTTCACGGCCGATCTGGCCGCACAAACGTCCGATATTGTTTTCTTCGGGGCAAAAATGACGAAACCGATCGTTGCGATTCCCGCCGATATCCGCAGCCTTGATGGCGCAACCTGGCATGCCGTGCAGCATCAATATGTGCGCGCGGCGCTGAATGCAGCCGGCGTAATGGCCTTCATCATTCCGGCCTTTGAAGAAGGCTATGACATAGATGCCATTCTCGATCGCGTGGACGGCGTGCTGGTTTCCGGCTCTGCAAGCAATGTGCACCCCTCGCTCTACGGCCACGAAGCCACCGAAGCCGATGGCCCCTTTGATCCCGCCCGCGACGCCACGAGCCTGCCGCTGATCCGCCGCGCCATCGACCGGGCTATCCCGCTTCTTGCTATCTGCCGCGGCATTCAGGAGCTGAACGTTGCGCTGGGCGGCTCGCTTGCGAGCGAAATCCAGGAACAGCCTGGCATCTGGGACCATCGGAAACCCGATGTGAAAGATCGCGACGGCATGTACGCGATCCGCCAGAGCGTCTTCGTCAAGGAAGGCTCCTGCATCGCCGGTATCATCGGCGCCGGCGAAATTCGCGTCAACTCGCTGCATCGCCAGGCGATCGCCAAGACCGCCCCGCGCCTGCAGGTCGAAGCTACAGCAGAGGACGGCACGGTCGAAGCCGTCTCCGTAATCGACGCCAAGGCCTTCGCAGTCGGCGTACAGTGGCACCCGGAATACTGGGCCGAGACCGACAAGCCCTCGAACAAGCTCTTTACCGCTTTCGGCGATGCCGTCAGAGATTACGCCGCCGGCAAATTGCCGCTGCTTCAGGCACAGGCAATCGCCTGAAAACAGAAAGGCCGCCGGATCGCTCCGACGGCCTTCTTCATCTCTAGCTCAATGGCTCAGCGGCCGCCTTCGATCTTGCGGTGACGCTGGTTGGTGCCATTCGCACCATACGGATATTGCCCCGGCGCCGGCGCGCTGACCTCGTTGAGTTTTGCCGTCTCTTCCGCCGAAAGCACGAATTCCGCCGCAGCGAGATTGTCGGCGAGCTGTTCAGATGTGCGTGCACCGAGAATGACCGAGGTCACGGCCGGACGCGCGGCCACCCACGAAAGCGCCACCTGCGCCATGCTGACGCCGCGTGCCTTGGCGATCTCCTCGACGGTACTGATGATATCCCAGGTCCGCTCCTGTGCGTTGCGGGCAGCATAGGCCTCGCCGCCGCGATTGGGATTTTCGCCGAGGCGCGTCGCACCTGTCGGCGTCTCGTCGCGCTTGTATTTGCCAGTCAGCCAGCCACCGCCGAGCGGCGACCAGGGTAGCAGGCCCATGCCAGCATCCTGGCATGCATCGACGATCTCGAGCTCGATGTCGCGCATCAGCAGGTTATACTGCGGCTGCAGCGTCACTGGGCGCGTATAGCCCTGTGCCTTGGCGATTTCGGAGGCTTTGGCAATGTGCCAGCCGACATAGTTGGAGAAGCCGTAGTAACCGATCTTGCCCGCGCGAACGGCATCATCGAGGAATCGCAGCGTCTCCTCGATCGGTGTCAGCGCATCCCAGGCATGCATCTGGTAGAGATCGATATGCTCGACATCGAGGCGACGCAGCGAGTCGTTCAGCGCCTGATTGAGATGGCGGCGGGAAAGGCCGATATCGTTCGGTCCGTCACCCATCGGGAAACGGCCCTTCGTGGCGATGACAGCCTGCCTTGCCTGCGCGGGACGCGCCTTCAGCCAGCGACCGATGATCTCCTCCGATACACCGTTGCTATAGACGTCTGCCGTGTCGATGAAATTGCCGCCCCAGGCAAAATAGTCGTCGAGCATCTTGAAGGAAGCCGCCTCATCGGATTCCTTCCCGAAAGTCATCGTACCCAGGCAATATGCGGTAACGACGGCCCCGCTGGGGCCGAGCTTGCGATAATCCATTTCTGCCTCCTTCCAGAGGCGCCGGCTGCCCGCGCGAAAAGTCGCCGGGCGGAGCAGACGCTCCCCGATCAAATCGCTATGTGTAAGCTTGAGACGGCGAAATGCCGCCGATGAAAATCACGGCCGCTGGGAATGGACGCGACCGGAACCGATCATAACCAATCCTTCCCGGCCGACCAAGTAGGAAACGGGAAAAAGACTAAGGGCAAAATGGGAACAAGCGAAACACGCCCTCCGCCTTCACGGAAGGAGTGGGCAACGGCCTATTGCTTGACCGGGGTTTCCGCGACTGGTGTCACCGGCTTGCCCTGCTCGAACCACGAGATGAGGTTTTCCGCCACCAGATCCGCCATCGCATTGCGCGTTGGGATGGAGGCCGAGCCGACATGCGGCACCAGCACCGTATTCGGTGCGGAAAGCAGACCGGCCGGCACGTTCGGCTCGTCATAGAAGACATCGAGGCCGGCGCCACCGATGGTGCCTGCATTGAGCGCAGCAATCAACGCCTCCTCATCCATCGTCCAGCCGCGGCCGACATTGACGACGATGCCGTCAGAGCCAAGCGCGGAAAGAACCTCCGCGTTGATCGTCCGGTGCGTCTGCGGCGTCTTCGGCACGATCGCAATCAGCGTGTCGACAGCCTCGGCAAGCCCCTTCAGCGTCGGGTGATAATCATAGGGCGCATCGGCATGGCGCGAGCGCGTGTGATAGCTGATCTTCACCTTGAAGGGTTCCAGGCGCTTGGCGATCTCAAGACCGATGCGGCCAAGGCCATAGAGGCCAACATGGCGGCCTTTCAGGGAAAAGCGCGTCAGCGGATAGGCGGAACCCGGCTTCCACTTGCCGTCCCGCAGCCAGGCCTCAGCCTTCGGTAATTCGCGAATGGCGTTGAGCAGGAGCGCAATCGCCGTGTCGGCCACCTCGTCGTTCAGCACATCAGGCGTATTGGTGACGATGATGCCCTTCGAACCTGCAAGCTTGGCATCTATGCCGTCGTAACCCACCCCGAAACTGGCGACGATCTCCACATTCGGCAATTGTTCGAACCAGGCGGCCGGGAAAACTCCGCTGAGCGCCACGCCGCGAATACGTTTCGCCGTCTCTGCATCGAGCTTCAGCGTCTCGTCGCGATCGACGGTTACGACCTCGAAACGATCCTTCAGCTGGGCGAGAACACGATCATGTATCTTCCCGGGAACGAGAACGGCAATGCGGGACATGGCTTTTCCTCTTGGCTTCGGCGGTCAGGAACGCGGCCGATAAGGGCTTGTGGACTGGCGGATGCGCATTTCCGGCTTGATGAGATGGATGCCATCAGGCTCATGACTGCCGGCAAGTCGATCAAGTAGGGCGCGGGCGGCAAGACGTCCAACCTCCGTCTGGCCGTTCCAGACGGTGGTCAGTGCCGGCGTGGCGATCGAAGCCTCCTCCAGATCGTCATAGCCGGTCACCGATATATCGCCGCCGGGCACGAGGCCGGCACGCGCTATGCCGTTCATGAGGCCGATCGCGACCAGATCGTTCCAGCAGACGGCGGCCGTAGGCTTCTGCGGCAGGGAAAGGAAATGCACCGCCGCCTCGAAACCGCCCTGCTTCGAGCGCGGGCCAGGAATGCGCAGGTTCGGATCGACCTCGATGCCGGCCTTGCGCAGCGCATTGACATAGCCCTGATAGCGGTCGCGCCCGGTCGAGGTCTGGTCGGTGCCGCCGATCATCGCGATCGTGCGATGGCCAAGGCCGATCAGGTGGTTGGTGGCGAGCGAAATGCCGTAGCTGTCGTCGCCGCGATAGGTCGGCACATCCTGGCTGTCCATCGAGCGGGCGACGAGAATGGCCGGCATGCCGTTTTCTTCAGCAAGCTGAATATCCTCCGGCGGCGTGCCGATCGCCGGCGACATAATGACCCCGTCACCACCGAGCTGCAGCAGGGTTTCAATGAAAGTCCGCTGCTTCTCGACGGAATCGTAATGATTGGAGAGAATGAAAGTATGGCGGCTGCGATCGAGTTCGCTTTCGATCGCCTTCAGGATTTCCCCGTAGAACGGGTTCATGATGTCGTGAACGACAACGCCGATAATGCCGGATCGCGACGTGCGTAGGCTGGCGGCGCGGCGATTGTAGATGTAACCGAGCGCGCGGGCCTGTTCCTTGATCTTCTCGCGAGTATTGCCGGCAACCAGCGGGCTGTCGCGTAAGGCAAGGGAAACAGTCGCCGTTGATATGCCGAGCGTTTCGGCAATCGTCGAAAGCTTGATCTTCTGAACCACGTCTCCTCCTCCAGGCAACGCGTGAAGCTGGTCGACGGCTGCCGCAGTGCAGCGACAGCCTTAAAAAGTTTAATTAAAAGATTTAAGCGGCGCAGGCAATTCGCCTTTTGAGGAAATTTTCAGTCTTCCTCATCTTCATCGACATGTATTGCCTCCGCCTGCAGATTGGCGTCGATCGCCTTGAGCAGACGCACTAGATTGCGGATCTCCTTTTCGGAAAAATCGAGCGTCGCCAGCTTGTCGCAGGAGGAAGCGGCAAGCTCGATTGCCTGTACGCTGCCTCGACCGAGTTCAGTGAGATAGACCTTGGTAAGGCGAGCGTCTTCGGCGTCGGGCTTGCGTTCAACAAAGCCCTGCGCCTCCATGCGGCCAATGGTGCGGGTCATGGTGGGCGCCTTGACCCCGAGCTTCTGGGCAAGCCCGCCGGCTGTCATGCCGTCGCTTTCGGAAAGGGAAATGATGACACCGTCCTGGCCGGCATAGAGACCGCTTTCGAGAAGGTTGCGTGACAGGACCGTACGCATGGAGCGGGCCGCCTGCGTCAGAGCCGGCGAAAGATCGACAAGCGTATACTCGGTCTGGTCCTTCTTTTTCTTGTGCTTCTTGCCGTCCTTATGCTTCTTGCCCATTGCCATCCCTTTGATCTTTAAGCACTGCCCAGGCTGGGTTATGACATTGCCCATCATCTCGTCATAAACAAGAGGCAAGGCCTGATGTTAGTTCCGTCGTTCCGTTTCGAGGACAATGATCCCGCACTTGCTCCAGAGGCGCGGCGCCAGTGGATCGCACTGCTGCCACTCGGCGCACATGAACAGCATGGTCCCCATCTGCCCTTCGAAACCGACACATTGATTGCGCAAGGCATCGTCAACAGGCTCAAAACCGCCCTTCCGGCCGGTTTGCCCGTCACCGTACTCCCCATCGAATCGGTCGGCTACTCCTTAGAGCACATGGATGTTGAAGGAACGAAGACGCTCCCTTTTGATACAGCCGTAAAGCGCTGGCTCGATATCGCTGAAAACCTCTCGAAGCTCGGTATCCGCAAATTCGTGATGCTGAATGCCCACGGCGGCAACTCGCCGCTGATGACCATCGTCGCCACGGAAGCGCGCGTGCACTTCAACATGCTGGCCGTCGCCACGAGCTGGACCCGCTTCGGCCTGCCGGAGGGTGTGATCTTGCCGGATGAAAAGGCTATAGACATTCATGGCGGAGATATCGAAACATCTGTCATGCTGGCGCTCTATCCGGACAGGGTGGATATGGACCAAGCAGCCGATTTCCCTTCCAGCCAGACAGAGTTCGCCCGGCGCTTCAAGCACCTGCGCGCCTACGGCCCGCATGCTTTCGGCTGGAAGATGTCCGATCTCAACCCGCAAGGCGTTGCAGGCAATGCGAAAAAAGCGACTACAGAAAAGGGCGAAGCGCTGATAGCCCATGCCGTCAGCGGATTGGTGGAGCTGCTGCAGGATGTCGATGCTTTCGACGCGGAAACGCTGCGATGAAGGCGCGACTTTGCACAGGAAGCAATGTGATCTTATAACATACAAAACCCTTTGAACTGCCGCTTCCAAGCGCCTATATGAAACCGACCCATTCAGGCCCCGCACTTTGCCCTCGGGGTCAATATCCTACTTTCGAGGTTCTCATGACCGACGCGATCCAGACACAGCAGAAGCCCATCCCCGTCACCGTGCTCACCGGCTATCTCGGTGCCGGCAAGACGACGCTGCTCAACCGCATCCTTTCCGAAAACCACGGCAAGAAATATGCAGTCATCGTCAACGAGTTCGGCGAGATCGGCATCGATAACGACCTGATCGTCGAATCCGACGAAGAAATCTACGAAATGAACAATGGCTGTGTGTGCTGCACGGTCCGTGGCGACCTGATCCGCGTCGTCGAGGGCCTGATGCGCCGCCCCGGCCGTTTCGACGGCATCATCGTCGAAACCACCGGCCTTGCCGATCCGGTTCCGGTTGCCCAAACCTTCTTCATGGACGATGACGTCCGCTCCAAGACCGAACTCGACGCCGTCGTCGCCCTCGTCGACGCCAAGCATCTGCCGCTGCGCCTGAAGGACAGCCGCGAGGCCGAAGACCAGATCGCCTTCGCCGACGTTGTCATCATCAACAAGACTGATCTCGTCACGCCGGAAGAACTGGCGCAGATCGAAGACATCGTGAACGCCATCAACCCGGCTGCCCGCGTCTATAAGACGAGCCGTTCCGGCGTAGACCTCGCCCGCGTTCTGGACCAGGGCGCCTTCAACCTCGAGCGCGCGCTGGAAAACGATCCGCATTTCCTCGAGCACGGCCATGACGATCATGTCTGCGGCCCGGATTGCGATCATGATCACCATGGTCACGACCACCATCATCACGATCATGACCACGACCATCACCACCATCATCATGGCGAGATGTCGGCCATCCATGACATAACGGTTCAGTCCGTTTCGCTGCGCGGCGGCGAGATGAACCCGGAGCGCTTCTTCCCCTGGATCCAGAAGATCACCCAGACGCAAGGCCCGAACATCCTGCGCCTCAAAGGCATCATTGCCTTCAAGGACGACGCCGAGCGTTATGTCGTCCAGGGCGTGCATATGATCATCGAAGGCGACCATCAGCGTCCGTGGAAGGATGGTGAGAAGCACGAGAGCCGTCTCGTCTTCATCGGCCGTGATCTTGATCGCACAAAGCTCGAAGAATCCTTCAAGGCGTGCGAGGCGACGGCCTGATGCCAACAGTTGCACCGCTTGATCTCGACGGCCACGTTCTGGCCGTCGAATTTTTAGGTGATGTCCCCTTTTTCGCGAATGCCGACGGTACCTTTCACCGGCTGGGTGGCGGCGACAAGGTCATCGAAGCCCATCAGGGCATGCTGACGGCGATCCGCGATCCCTATAGCGAAAGCCTGATTTCAGGCGGCGAGGATGGCAAGGTGCTGCGCATTGCCGCCGACGGCAGCGTCAGCGAAATTGCCTCGGCTCCGCGCAAATGGATTTCGCAAGTCGCCGCCGGCCCGCAGGGCGCGATCGCTTATTCCTATGGCAAGAGCACGCTCGTGCGCCTCACCGATGGCACGACGAAGGAATTTCCCGAAGAGCGCACGGTCGAAGGCATCGCCTTCGCGCCCAAGGGCCTGCGCATCGCAGCGGCCCGTTATAACGGCGTATCGCTGCATTGGGTCGGCACAAGCGCCAAGCCTGTTGATCTCGAATGGAAGGGCGCCCATACCGGCGTCACCTTCTCGCCCGACGGCAACTTCCTGGTCACATCAATGCAGGAAAATGCGCTTCACGGCTGGAAGCTCGACGTCAAGTCTGGCACCGAAGCCCGCCACATGCGCATGACCGGCTATCCGGCCAAGGTGAAGTCGCTCTCCTGGTCCGCCAAGGGCAAGTGGCTTGCCTCCTCCGGTGCGCCGGCCGCCATCGTCTGGCCCTTCCAGGGCAAGGACGGCCCGATGGGGAAGGCGCCGCTGGAGCTCGGCACGCGCGCCAACATCATGGCAACTGCGGTGAAATTCCACCCGGTTGAGGATATACTCGCCATTGGCTTCATCGACGGCATGATCCTTGCCGTTCGCCTCGCCGACAGCAAGGAAGCGCTGCTGCGCCGCCCCGGCAAGGGCGCCATCACCGGTATGAGCTGGAGCAAGGACGGCAAGCTGCTCGCCTTTGCTTCCGAGACCGGTGATTGCGGTGTAGTAGATATTGCGGCCTGAGGAAAAGCGGATGCCGATGACAAAGATAGCAGCACCAGAAGAGCGGGCGGGAGGTGGCATAGGTTCTCCGTGGCCAACCATCCGTGCCGAAGCTATCGATCTGGCAGATCGCGAGCCCACTCTTCGTAAACTGCTTTCGACACAGATCATCGGTGCAGAAAACGACGCCGATATCATCGCGCATGTGATTTCGGCGCGCCTCTCGGTCGCAAAGGTCGATGCCGAAGACCTGTTCCAGCTATTTTACAGCACACTGCAGGAACACCCCGATATCGGCGTCGCCATCGAAGCAGATCTTCTGGCCGTGCGCGAGCGAGATCCCGCCTGCACCACCTATCTGCACGCATTGTTGAACCTCAAGGGCTTTCACGCCCTGCAGACCCATCGCATTGCCCATGCCCTATGGATGGCTGGTCGTGTCGAGATTGCAAGCTGGCTTTCAAACCTCGCCTCGCTGGTCTTCGGTCCGGATATCCATCCGGCTGCACGGATCGGTTCCTCCATCATGCTCGACCATGGGTCGGGCATCGTCATCGGCGAGACAGCCGTCATCGAAGATGAAGTCTCTATCCTGCAGAACGTTACGCTCGGCGGTACGGGCAAGGAGACAGGTGATCGCCACCCGAAAATCCGCCACGGCGTGATGATCGGCGCCGGTGCAAAGATCCTCGGCAATATCGAGATCGGCGCTTTCAGCAAAATTGCAGCTGGCAGCGTCGTGTTGAAACCGGTCCCGGCTCATTGCACGGTTGCCGGCGTTCCGGCGGCTGTCGTGCGTATTCATCGCAATGATGAAATCCCGGCAGAAACGATGGATCAGAACATCTAGAAAAGGCGGGCCTGGCTCAAGCGGCCTGCTGATTTTCCCCTGATGCTTCCACCCGGTTGCGGCCTTCGCGTTTCGAGCGGTAGAGCGCCTCATCCGCCTTTTGCACGAGCCGCTCGAAATCCCCGCCCTCGTCCGTGCGCGTGGCAACGCCGATGCTGAGTGTCGGGAAGATCGCCAGATCCGGCATCTGCATGACGGCTGCCGCAAAGGAAAGGCGGATGCGGTTTGCGATCTCTACCGCTTCGTCCCGATCGACATTGCGGAGCACCGCCAGGAATTCGTCCCCGCCTTGCCGGGCAAGCAGGTCGCAGGAACGCATGATGCCCTTCGAGACTTTGGAGAAAAGTCGCAGCACCTCGTCGCCCGCGGCATGACCGTGCTGGTCGTTCAACTGCTTGAAATTGTCGATATCGATGATGAGGAGCGATACCGGCTGACCGGCAAGCAACGGCACATGCTGGGCAAGACCTCCGCGGTTGAGCGTTCCGGTCAGGGGATCGTGATGCGCAAGCTCTATGAGCTGGTTCCGGCTCCGTTCAGCTGCCATCAGCACCATCGCCATGCTGCGAAGCATGATGAAGGCCACAGCCGATACCGCCATCCAGCTATGGATGACGCTGCCGCCGAAGGGATCCGGCCCGCCGATGTCTCCGGTTGCGGCGAGAAGGCTGCGAACCGCGAAGATCGCCGCGGTGACGACGTAAAGCCCGAGAAAAAGAGCTGCCGAATAGAGTTTCTCGCGGCGGAGAATGCCGGCCGCTTCCCTGGCGATGGTGATATCGCAGAGGCAGCAGATCACTGAGACATAGAGGAGACGCTCAGATATCGCTGCGGGATCGCTGATGAAAAGCGCCACGGGCATGCTGCCGCAGATTATCACGAGCCAGGAATAGCGCCGGTCGATGGGATGTCCCGCAAAGGCGCGGACGGCAAAGAACATCAGCATGTAGCCGACGATGGTCAGCACATTACCCGCATCGATGGAGATATAGTAGGGAACGAGATTGCGCAGCGCGACGAGGAAGGAACCGATACCGACTAGCAGGTTGCTGGCGCCCCACCAGAGCGGCCAGCGTTCGAAGCGGCCCGTCGCATAGGCGGCGAACTGGAGAGCGCTCAGAACGATGCAGCTTACCGCAACGATGAAATAAATTGTCCGCAGATCCAGCAGCATCGAGCCTATCCTGAAGTCCCACGCGGCGGACCCTACAGGAAGCGATTTGCAGTTTGATTGGATGCTTCGCTAAAAATTTAGCGACATCTGATTTTTCTGCGTCAGGCGGCCCATACTGTGCAGATGATCTCAGCCAGCAGGCGGTGTAGCGAATCCCGATAGCCGTTGCGGGCGGATGGGCGGCTCTCCTCCGAGGTCATGACGATCGTGAGATCGAGCGACGGCACGACGCAGTGCATCTGACCTCCATAGCCCAGGCGAAATGCACCTGTCCCGCACCGATCCGCCGGGTGAACCGGGCATAGTCGTATTTATGATCCGGACCTCCTGATTCAGATCAAGGCCCTTGCGATCGCGCAGGGCGGCACGACATATTGCCCGGCATATGCCCAAACGCGTATCTGGAGGAGACCGCATGGCCCGCGTCATCGTCATCGGAGCAACAGGACATGTCGGCACCTATCTCGTACCCCGCCTCGTCGAGGCCGGCCATGAGGTGGTGGCGATCAGCCGCGGCTCAGCCGCGCCTTATAAGCCGCATGAAGCATGGAGTCGCGCCGATATCAGGCATATGGATCGCGCAGCGCTCGAGGCGGAAGGCCGCTTCGGCGATGCAATCCGCGCGCTTAAGGGTGAGATCGTCATCGACATGATCTGCTTCACGACGGAAAGCAACGAACAGCTCGCAACCGCCCTTGAGGGTCATGTCCGCCATTTTCTCCATACCGGCACGATCTGGACCCATGGTTTCTCCACCGTCGTGCCGACGCCGGAGGAGGCACCGAAGAAGCCCTTCGGCGACTACGGCGTGAAGAAAGCCGCGATCGAAGCCGATCTGCTACGGATGGCTCGCGAGAAGAATTTTCCGGTAACTCTCATCCATCCCGGCCATATCGTCGGCCCCGGCTGGAACCCGCTGAACCCAGCCGGCCATTTCAATCCCGAGGTTTTCACCTCGCTCGCACGTGGAGAAACGCTTGCCCTGCCGAATTTCGGTATGGAAACCGTGCATCATGTCCATGCCGATGACATCGCCGAACTCTTCATGGCCGCCATCGCAAAGCCTGAGGCCGCAATCGGTCAGGCTTTCCACGCCGTTTCGGAAAAGGCAGTGACGCTACGGGGTTATGCCGAGGCGATGGCCGCGTGGTTTGGCCTGGAAGCGAAACTGGAATTCCTTCCCTTTGAGGCCTGGGCAACAAAACAGAACCCGGAAGAGGCGAGAGCCACCTGGGAACACATCGCCCGCAGCCCCAACTGCTCCATGGAAAAAGCTCGCCGGTTGCTTGGCTTCACACCGCGATACAGCTCGTTGCAAGCCGTGCAGGAAGCGGTCCGCTGGCTGATCGAAAATGGCCGCGTCGAAGCAAAAGCTTCGTGATCATTCGGCGATGACCTAAAACAAAAAGCCCCTCCCGAGAAAGGGAGGGGCTCCAGCCGGTCAGGCCGCCTTCCGGACCGGCGCGCCGGCCAGCATGCGTCCCGAAGGAACGATCATGCCGGCTGCGCCGCCAAGCCAGCCCTCGACGAGTTCCAGCGCCAGAAAGCGCGAGCGTTCGAAGGGGCCGGGCATGACAAGGTGACGAGCCTTCTCGGCAAAAAAGCCGAAACGCTCGTAATAATCCGCATCGCCGACGAGCAGGATCGCGCCGTGGCCGCGTTTTTTTGCTTCGAGGATCGCCGCCCGCATCAGCGCAGAGCCGATGCCCTTGCCGCCATGCTTGCCGTCGACGGCGAGCGGGCCGAGCAGCAGCGCGTCGAGCGGCGTGCCCTCGTAGTTGATGCCGGCTTCGACATTCCAAAGGCGCACCGTGCCGATCACATGGCCGTCGCGGTCACGCGCGACCAGCGCCAGGCCTTCGGCCGGCAGTCGGTTGCGGCGGATCATCTCAGACGACTTCTTGCGGCGATCCGGGCCCATGACGCGGTCAAGCAAAGTCTCGCGGGCAACGACGTCGGACGGATTTTCCACGTCGATGGTGAAAGTAACAGGCGCAAAGAATGCGCGGACAGAATCAAGAACAGCGGCCATCTTGGCCTCCCGTACCCAATACCGTTATCAGCGGTGATGACTGGAAATTGTGAAGTTGCCGCCCCGGCTGGTTACGGGGCTAGCAGAAACAAGACCTTAGATGACGTAGGCCTTCAGCGGGTCGAAGCCGTTGAACGCGACCGCCGAATAGGTCGTGGTGTAGGCGCCGGTGCCTTCGATCAGAACCTCGTCGCCGATCGTCAGCGTGATCGGCAGCGGATAGAGGTTCTTTTCGTACAGCACGTCGGCCGAGTCGCAGGTCGGGCCGGCAATCACGCAGGGCTCCATCTCGTCGCCGTCGCGCTCGGTGCGGATCGGGTAGCGGATGGCTTCGTCCATCGTCTCGGCGAGACCGCCGAACTTGCCGATGTCGAGGAAGACCCAACGAGCGTCGTCATTATCAGACTTCTTGGAGATCAGAACGACTTCAGCCTTGATGACGCCGGCATTGCCAACCATGCCGCGGCCCGGCTCGATGATCGTCTGCGGGATCTGGTTGCCGAAATGCGTACGCAGCGCCTGGTAGATCGACTTGCCGTAAGCTTCTGCGGACGGAACGTCGCGCAGATACTTGGTCGGAAAGCCGCCGCCCATGTTGACCATCTGCAGGTGGATACCCTGCTTGGCAAGCTGAACGAAGACGCGCTTTGCATCGGCAAGAGCCGAATCCCAGGCATCGACCTTGGTCATCTGCGAGCCGACATGGAACGAAACGCCGTAGGACTGCAGGCCGAGCTGATGAGCGTAGACAAGAACGTCGACGGCCATCTGCGGAACGCAGCCGAACTTGCGCGACAGCGGCCATTCGGCACCCTCGCCGTCCGTCAGGACACGGCAGAATACGCGAGCGCCCGGAGCTGCACGGGAAATCTTCTCGACTTCTTCGTGGCTGTCGACTGCGAAGAGGCTGACGCCGAGCGCATGCGCACGGGCGACGTCGCGTTCCTTCTTGATCGTGTTGCCGTAGGAGATACGGGCTGCGGTTGCACCGGCTTCCAGCGCCATTTCGATTTCTGCGACGGACGCGCAATCGAAGTTGGAGCCGAGGCCTGCGAGCAGCTTCAGCACTTCCGGGGCCGGGTTGGCCTTGACGGCGTAGTAGATCGCGCTGTCCGGCATGGCATGACGGAAGGCATGGAAATTGTCTTTGATGACGTCGAGGTCAACCACGAGGCAGGGACCGTCGGGACGTCGGGTTGCGAGAAAGTCGCGGATGCGCTGGGTGGTCATATCGATTCCCTCTTCCAATTCCAGAGCTCCGGCATGAACCGGAGGACAAAGGGCATACAAGAACCGCTCAGGAACCAGCCGGTGGAGACCCCGGATCCTTGACAGCGCTTGATGCGCGAATAGTGAACCAACGCCGCGAATGCGGTATGGGTTCGGCTTTGTCTGCCATGGATTGGAGGGAATATCCCTGCCGCACTTCCGGCAATGAAGGTGTGCCTCTTCAGTAACCCCCGCTGATGGAAAGCAGGGAGAGAACAAAAAGGCCCGCACCGTCGTTGCTTCAGGCGTCCTCGCATTTTCCGGTTGGCCGGAATAGCGACTGGAGGGGTTAATTCCAGGTACCTTACCGATTTCCTCACCAATTCGAGGGTTCGGCGGACACCCATGGGCACGTGCGACTTTGGGCTGAGTGGGAAATAAGAATATTCGCCTTCACAATCAAGAGAAATTTTGCCCTGTGGCCTAAAAAAATAATTGAACGATGAAGGACAATTTGTTCAACCTCTTTCAACAGATTTGGAGGACCGCCTATGGACACCTTGACCCGCATACGTGCCTTCATAGATGTCGTTGAAGCAGAAGGCTTTTCCGCCGCGGCACGTCGCACCGGGCGCTCGAAGGCGCTGCTCTCGAAATACGTGCGCGAACTGGAAGATGAGCTCGGCGCACTGCTGCTCAATCGCACCACCCGACAATTCTCCATGACGGAGGCCGGCCACACCTATTATCGCACGGCTTCCGATATCCTGAAGGAGATCGACAACCTCGCCGATCTCGTGCGGGAGAACAATGCGCAGCTGAAGGGTCGCCTCAAAGTTTCGGTGCCGCGCACCTTCGTGGACGCCGATGTCGGCCAGTCGCTGATCGACTTTGCCAAAGAGAACCCAAATCTGCAGCTGGAGATCGCTGCCGACGACCGGTTCGTCGACCTGATCGAGGAGGGCTTCGACGTGGCGGTTCGCGTCACCAAACTCGAGGATTCCGGTATGATCGCCCGCAAGATCTCCGATTTCCGCGTCCATATCTGCGCCACGCCGGAATTTCTAGAGCGCTACCCCAATATCGAGCATCCGACCGATATCTCCAACGTGCCCTTCATCGTCGATACCAATTCCCGCAACCAGGCGAGCATCCGCTTCTACAATCCCGACAGCACCTCCTTTGCGGTCGCTGTTTCCGGCCCGATGGAAGTCAACAGCCCGCACGCGACACTGCGCGCCGCGCTCTCAGGAATCGGCATTGCGCTGATTCCGGACTTCATCGCGCGCAAACCGATCGAGGACGGCAGGCTGGTGACCTTGTTCAACGACTATATTCCGACTGACCGCGGCATCTATGCCGTCTATCCGCACCGCCGTTATCTGCCGGCAAAGGTCAGGATCTTTGTGGACTACCTCCACAACTGGTTCAAGAAACATCCCTGAGCGAGCGGGATGCGCGCCCAAGCGTCGCAGGGGCGGTCCCAATTCCGTCCCATTTTCTGGTGAGAAATCACCCCAACCGAACAGGGCAGCGGGTAAGCATGAAAAGATCGACACTTCTGACGGCTGGGCTTCTTTTGCTCGCCCCCGCCACCGCCTTCGCCCATCCGCATATCTTCGTGGAAGCACGGCTGGAAGTTGTCGCAGCACCCGACGGCAGCATTCAGGAACTGCGCAATGTCTGGCGGTTTGACGAGGTCTTCTCCTCCTCGGTCGTCATGGATTTCGACAAGAACACCGATCTGAAGCTGGAGCCGAACGAACTTGCCGAGGTCGGCAAGACGGTCCGGGATTCGCTTGCCGACTACGATTACTACATGAACCTGACGATCAACGGGAAGAATATCACCGTCCAGAAGCCCGACATCATCCACGTCGACTACAAGGAAGGTCAGCTTCTGATGTTTTTTGCGGTCAAACCCGTCGAAAAAATGCAGCTGAAGGGCAAGCTGACCTTCGGCGTCTATGATCCGACGCTCTACACCTCGATCGACTTCCCGACCGACAACGAACTCGCCATAGTCGGCGACGGCTTCAAGGCCTGCAAGCACGCGGTCGTGCGCCCGGACGCAGACGAGGTGATCTCGGAAAACAAGCAGTCCCTGACCGACGCTTTCTTCAACGATCCGACCGGCACCAATATGTCGAAACTCTTTGCCACCCGGCTGGAGGTCACATGCTGATAAAACGCCTGCCCCTCACCCTGCTTGCGTTCGCTGTCATGGCCGTCGCTGCCCATGCGCAATCGCCGCTTGGCATCGGCACGGCAGAGCCGAGCTTCCAGCCGACGGGCGGGCCGCTGGCGCCCCTTTTCCTCTATGTGAATTACGAGCAGCAGGCCTTCTATCGTGCCCTGACCGGTGCGCTGAAGGAGATGCGCCAGGATCCCTGGCAGCTGTCCTCACTGATCGGTCTTTCCTTTGCCTATGGCGTCTTTCATGCCGCAGGCCCCGGCCACGGCAAGGCCGTCATCTCGTCCTACATGATCGCCAACGAAGTCGAGCTTCGACGTGGCGTCGTCATCTCCTTCATCTCAGCCTTCATTCAAGGCGCCATGGCCGTCGTGCTCGTCGTCGGCGCGTGGCTGGTGCTCCGCGGCACCGGCATCACCCTGACCATGGCAACACAGGCCATGGAAATCGCAAGCTTCGTGATGGTCATCCTCTTCGGTGGCTGGCTGCTTTTCCGCAAGCTGCGCTCGATGGCCGGCAGCCTGCCACGCCGTCGGCTCATGGCAACCCCGGCCGGCCCCGTCAGCATGATGCTGGACTGGAAGGACAATGCGAGTGAACGCCAGAGCGCCAATTTCAGCTTCAACGGCAAGGCGCAGGCCGTGGACCCCGGCCATACCTATGTGCCCGGCATGGTCTGCGAGACCTGCGGCAATTCACACCTGCCCGATCCCTCGCTGGTCAGCGGCGACAAGTTCAGCGCGCGTGAGGCGTGGTCTGCGGTGATCGCCGTGGGCTTGCGCCCCTGCTCCGGCGCATTGCTGGTCATGACCTTCTCACTGCTGAACGGGCTTTATCTTGGCGGCGTGCTCTCGGTCGTCGCCATGTCGCTCGGCACCGCCATTACAGTTGCAATCCTCGCCACGTTTGCCGTCACTGCTAAGAGCACGGCGGTGCGCCTCTCCGGCCGCGGTTCGTCCGCTTCCATCTGGATCGGTAATACGATCGAGATATCAGGTGCAATTCTTGTAATCTTGATGGGTGTATTGCTGCTCGGAGCCTCCCTGCAGGGATAGGCTTCAGGGCTTTCTGCTGCGCTGATAGCGCGCCCGCAACCAGAATATGCCAAAGAAACACATCAGCAGACAGACGCCGACGATGACCGCCAATGTTGGCGAAAAGCTGCCGATCCACAGCACGATGGTCGGCAGGAAATAGATCACCAGCCCGGCAGAAAACAGAATGATAGCGGCTGCGATCGCCTGCGAACGGCTTTCCGGGCTCATGGACATGCTCACTCCTCTTGTCCGGGAGTGGATAGGCCAGCCGCCTCGCAAAGGCAACTGGCCCTGATACTACTGAGACAGCGTGACCTTGGCGGAGGAAACCGTCGCTTCGATATGATCGACGAGCTGATCGGGAAGACCGAGCCTGCCGGCGAGCAGATCGAGATAGCCGCGTTCGGCACGTGAATCCGGCTCGATCGTCAGGCGCGAGGCCGTGTAGAGCTCGACCTTCTGCTCCTCGGTCACCGCGGCTGCGACAAGCGCATCGATATCCGTCGGCTCAGAAAGCTCACGCTCGATGAAGCTCGCGGCCTCGCCGCTGACGTCGGCTGCCTTGACCTTGTCCATGATGAGAGTGCGTTCCGCGTCGTCGATATGGCCATCGGCCTTCGCCGCAGCGATCATGGCGCGGATGAGGACGAGCACGAATTCATTGCTGCTTGCCGGCGAAGCCGTACCGAAGCCGGATTCCGCAGGTGGCGGCAGGAGAACGGGATTGTTGGCCGTTGGCGCATCGGAAGGTGCTGCGGGCGCCTGTCCGGCCTGATAGTTCTTCCAGGCTTGGTAGCCGAGACCTGCGATGGCTGCGAGACCACCGATGGCGACGGCATTGCCGGCAATGTCGCGGCCGGTCTTAGTGCCGAGAAGGACAGCGGCAAGACCAGCGGTCTTCAACGGATTGTCCTTCGCCATCTGGATCGCGTCGCCCGCCCGGTCGCGCACGCTGCCGCCCACGCCTGGCACCTGTGATCCCAGAAACTGGTCGAGTAGCTTCTTCGCGTCGAACATATCCTCATCTTCTCCCTGTTTTAGAGGCTGGAGGAGAACATAGGTTTGCGACTGCCGAAATACAAACGAGGGCGGCGCGGCCACCCTCGTTTAAAATCTATCAGCCTTCAAAATCGGCAAGCTTTGAGAGCTCAGCCCTTCAGCGCGAACGCTTCGGAAGCGAGCTTGGTGATGCCTGCCCAGTCGCCCGCGGCAACCAGTTCCTTCGGCGCGACCCACGAACCACCGACGCAGATGACATTCGGCAAGGACAGATAGTCATTGGCATTCTTCAACGAGATGCCGCCGGTTGGGCAAAAGAACGTGCCAGCAAGCGGCGAGGAAAGCGCCTTGAGATAGGCGGCACCGCCAGCCTGTTCGGCCGGGAAGAACTTCAGCACCTGATAGCCTTCTTCGCGCAGCGCCATCACTTCGCTCGCGGTCGCGGCGCCCGGAAGCAGCGGCACCGGAGAATCGGCTGCGGCATCCAGAAGCTCCTGGGTCGTGCCGGGGCTGACGATGAACTTGGAGCCTGCCTGTACGGCGGCCTCCCAATGGGCGGCGTTGAGGATCGTGCCGGCGCCGACTTCAGCACCCTCTACTTCAGCGGCAACCGCACGTACGGCATCAAGAGCGGCCGGAGTGCGCATCGTGATCTCGATGGCCTTCAGACCGCCGGCAACGAGCGCTCGGGCAAGAGATACAGCCGACTTCGCATCCTCGACAATCAGGACCGGAACGACGGGCTGGAGTTTCAGGATGGAAAGGAGTTTTTCTGTCTTCTCGCCCATGGCCACAGTTCCCTTAAACGATTGAAATCGGCTTTCGAATAACGCTCTCACAAGGGCTTGTCGAGATAAAACCAGCCCGTGCGACAAGACGGGTATTAAATCATTATAAATTGGGGTAGCGTACCCAGACCGTCACAAAAGGTTCATTCGTATGGCGAAAGAGATCGAACGGAAGTTCCTCGTACGCGGCGAAGAATGGCGCTCCGCTGTCGAGTCCAAGTCGGTCCTGAAGCAGGGCTACGTCGCCTCGATGGACGACCGCTCTGTACGAATTCGCATCCTTGACGAGAAGACTGCGCGGCTGACGATGAAAATCGGCCGCAGCACCCTCACCCGCGATGAATTCGAGTATGAGATCCCCGTCTCCGACGCCGAGGAACTGCTGGAAAACGCCATCGGCATCGTCATCGAAAAGACGCGTTACCGCGTCCCCTATGAAGGTTTCGTCTGGGAAGTCGACGTTTTTGGCGGCGCCCATCGTGGCCTCGTCATCGCCGAAGTCGAGATGCAGGCCGAAACTGACAATCCTCCCCTGCCCGCCTGGCTCGGCCGCGAGGTCACGGGCGATTTCCGCTATTCCAATCAGGCGCTGGCCACAGAATTTGAGCACGACAGGCATGGGCTATCGCATACGGCCTGAGGCCGACTTTACCGACGAGTTCCGAAGCGCCGCTGAGGAGCAGTTGAAGCGTGCCATCACCGTTCTCGACAAGCGGCCGGAAGGCGCCCATGAGGCGATCCACGCCTTCCGCAAGAACATCAAGCGGCTGCGTTCGCTTTATCGTCTTGTGTCCCGCGAAGTGCCGGAATTCCAGAAGCAGGAAAATGCCCGGCTGAGAGAAACGGCACGGTCGCTGTCGGCCATCCGCGATGCCGCCGCAATCGTTGGTACCGCCCGCTACCTGCAGGACAATGCTCGCAATCTGGAAGAGACCGAGGCGCTCGGCCGTATCGTTTCCATTCTGGAAGCCCGGCGTGACTGGATGGCGGAGGCCGAAAGCGGCCTTGAGGAAAGGCTGCATGATGCTGCCGGCAAGTTGCGGGAAGCGATCGCGGCACTCGACGATGTCACTTTCGACAAGAGCCACCGCAAGAATGCCCGTATGCTGGCAAAAAGCTGGCGCAGGACGGCATCGCGCGCCAGAAAAGCGCTCGATGCCTGCCTAGAGGACACAGCGGCCGGAGATTTCCACGAGCTGCGCAAGCGCACCTACGATTATCGCCTCTATCACGCGCTTTTGCGCGATCTCTGGCCAAGCGCCATGAAGGCCAAGCGCGACTTCGCCAAGGACCTTGTCGAACGTCTCGGCCATATCAACGATCTCGCCGTGCTTTCAGGCCTCGTGGAGGCAGAACCGCAGCTCTTCACCCGCAACGACGACCTCGCCCATCTGCTGGATGCCATCATCTTCCGCCAGCAGGAAGATCGGCGCGAAGCGTTGCGCGATGCCGAAACGCTCTATGGCGATGATCCTGACGATGAGGCGCAGCGCCTGGAACTGCTCTGGGTGTCTATCGGCAATTGACGCATTTGATCTGTTGACCTCAACTTTACTTGAGGTCCTAGCCTCGGCCGGTCAATGAACCGATCGAGGAAAATATGTCTGTAGACAATGCCACGACGCCCCAGATCCAGGGCGTCTACGAAACCCATCTCACCGTCGCCGATCTGAAGACTTCCATTCCTTTCTACCGCGATATTCTGGGCCTGGAACTTGCCGCCGAATTCCCCGAGCGCCGCATTGCCTTCTTCTGGGTGAACGGCAAGAAGAACGCCATGCTCGGCCTCTGGGAAACCGGCACCGGCCCCTTGAAGATGCGCCTGCACATGGCTTTCCGCCTGTCGCAGGAGGAAATGATGCGGGCGCCGGCGCTGTTGCTCCACAAGGGCCTGAAGCCACACGGCTTTCATGGTGAGCCGATCACCGAACCGATCGTCATCGGCTGGGTACCGGCGCTGTCGCTCTACTTTCACGATCCCGACGGGCATTCGATCGAATTCCTGAGCGTGCTCGACGAAGAGCCGGATGCTGCGTTTGGCATGCGGTCCTACGCCGAGTGGAAGGCGCGCGGATAGGCACAATCCCACAATGCCGTCCTTGCGTAATGTCATTGCGCAGGGACGGCATATTCTGTATTTCCACGCGCATGACCGACAATGCGACCCAAACAAGCCCCTTCCTGGTGGCAGCGCTCTATCATTTCGTATCCCTGCCGCGCTTCGAGAGCCTGCAGGCGCCCTTGCAGGCGCTCTGCGAGGAGAACGGCGTGAAGGGTACGCTTCTGCTTGCCCATGAGGGCATTAATGGCACGATTGCAGGACCGGATGCCGGCATTCATGCCATCCTCTCCTTCCTGCGCGCACAGCCGGAATTTGCCGCCTTGGAGCACAAGGAAAGCCGCGCGTCCAAAATGCCCTTCCTGCGCATGAAGGCGAAGCTGAAGAAAGAAATCGTCACCATGGGCGTCGAGAATATCGACCCCAACAAGGTGGTTGGGACCTATATCGATCCAAGCAACTGGAATGCCCTGATCTCCGATCCCGACACGATCGTCATCGACACCCGCAACGACTACGAGACGGCAATCGGTACCTTCCGCGGCGCGGTTGACCCCAAGACCAAGACCTTCCGTGAGTTTCCGGACTGGGTGCGCAACAATCCCGGCCTGCACAACAAGCCGAAGATCGCCATGTACTGCACCGGCGGCATCCGCTGCGAGAAGGCGACGGCCTTCATGAAGGAACAGGGCTTCGAAGAGGTTTATCACCTCAAGGGCGGCATCCTGAAATATCTGGAGGAAGTGCCGCAGGAGGAAAGTCTTTGGGACGGGGCATGCTTCGTCTTCGACGAGCGCGTTTCAGTGGAGCATGGCCTGAAGGAAGGCGAGCACAAGCTCTGCCACGCCTGCCGCAACCCGATCACGGCAGAAGAGGTCACCTCGCCCTATTACGAGGAAGGTGTTTCCTGCAGCAACTGCTACCATACGCGCAGTGAAGAAGACCGCCTGCGCTATCGTCAGCGCCAGCACCAGATCGCGCTCGCCAAGAAGCGCGGCCAGAAGCATATCGGCACGTAGAGCAATTCCAACAAAACTGCGCAGCTGCTTTGCGTCTGAAATTGCATAAAACAAAGAGATAGAGCGACGTTTTAGCCGGCGATCCGGCGCAGGACCCGGGCTTCGCGGTGCTCCTGCAACAAGCCATTGATCTGGTCGGCGGTCATCGGCTTGCCAAAGAAATAACCCTGCAGGCTGTCGCAGCCAAAGAGACGGAGCGCGACCGCCTGCTCTTCCGTCTCGATGCCCTCGGCGGTGACGGGGATATCCAGCGCACGGGCAAGTGCTACCGTCGCCTGCAGCATTTCCCTCTGCCGGCTGTTGCCGGTAATATCGGTCACGAGCGAGCGGTCGATCTTGATGCGGTCGAAGCCGAACTGCCGCAAATAGCCGATCGAAGAGAAGCCGGAGCCGAAGTCGTCGAGCGCTACCTTGACGCCCAGCGACTTCAGTCGCTCGATCGATTGGCGCGTGCGCTGCGGATTTTGGATCATATAGCCTTCGGTGATTTCCAGCGTGACGCGGCTCGCCTCGATCTCCGTCTGCTTCAGCACATAGCGAACATAGTCGGTGAAAGCCGGATTGCGGAACTGGCCCGGTGAAACATTGACCGAGATCTTCAACTCCGGCCACTGCTTTGCCGTTTCGCAGGCCTTGCGCAGTACGAAAAGGCCGAGGGATTCGATGAGCCCGCTGGTCTCCGCGATTGGAATGAAAACCTCAGGCGAAACCGGACCGTGGCCCGGCCGGTTCCAGCGCACCAGCGCCTCCACGCCATTCATCTCATGCGTCGCGGCATCGACAAGCGGTTGATAAGCAAGCGTGAGATCGCCGCTTTCAATCGCCATGCGCAGATCGAGTTCCAGCGCGTTGCGCTGCGCGCGATCGGTATCCATGGCCGGATCGTAGAGCGTCATGCGGGCGCGGCCGGCTTCCTTGGCCTTATACATGGCAAGGTCGGCGCGGCGTACCAATTCCTCCCGACCGATCGAACCGAGCGACGACATGGCGATGCCGATGCTGGCGCCGACCACGACGATACGACGGCCGACTTCGAGCGGTTCGGCAAGGAAATCGAGGATCTGCTCGGCAAGCTGAAGTGCGGCCGCATTCTCGGCATCCGAAAGGAAAGCGATTGCAAATTCATCACCGCCGATGCGCGCGAGTACTGCATCCTCAGGGATCAGCACGTCCAGTCCCGCCGCAACAGCGCGGATCAGCTGGTCGCCGGTGCCGTGCCCGTAGCTGTCGTTGACTTCCTTGAAGCCATCCAGATCGAGATAGAGCAGCAGGACGTTCCGCTTCGTCTGCCGGGCTTCCGCAACGAAGCTGTCGACGGCAAGCCCCAGGCCATCGCGATTGGAAAGGCCGCTCAGGCGATCGCGAAGTGCTTCTTCACGCGCACTGTTTTCCTCCGCCTTCAGGCGCCGCCCGGTCAGCCAGCCGATGATGAGCAGGACGACGAAGAACAGGCCGACAAGACCAAGCGCCTGGATGACCATGGGCCTGACCTGCGCGTAGCCGATATCGCCGGGAGAACGCGACACCCAGACAAGCTTGCCAAGAACCGCGCGAGCAGGATCTGCAATTTCCACCGAATAGGCCGAGGCAAAATCCGCAGGCACCAGCCGCAATCCATTCAGCACGTAAGTGGTGCCGAGGGCAGATATTTTTGCATCATCGAGGTGCCGGGCGAAAATCAGATAGCGATGCTGACCAGCAGGCATATCAAGCTCACCTGACTTCTCTCGCACCAGCGCGATACCGACAGCGGCAATGCCTCTGGCGGTCTTGATGAAACCGGTGGCTTCCGGCTTCTCGCCGGCATCAGGTGCACGAACCTTGTCCAGAAGCCGCCAAAGCGAGGGGGAGAAGAAATCACTGACCGACATCTGCATTGGCAAACCGTCCTGATAGGACATGACGGCTTTCTTCTGGTCGTCAATGACGATGGCCATATCGAAGAGAGGGCTATTGAGGGACATCTCGCCGTAGTTGCTGATCGTCCATGCCATGCCCTCCGGCTCATAGACATTGGCAGCCGCGTCATCCCAGGCGGCATAGTCGTCAAGCGTGGCGGCAAGCTGATCTTCAAAGGTCTTGAGCGCCCCGACGGTCGTTTCACGCGAGCGCTCGTCGTCGAGCACATTGGCATTTTCGGAGACGCGCTCCAGCGCTGTCAAAACCATGATGGTGACAACAGCGACAATGACCGCAAAGGAAAAAAGCACGCCAGTAACCGTGGTATGGCGGCCTAAACCCGATCCGTTGCTTTTAGACCTCAAGACTGCCGGCAATTCATACAACTCCCCGTTCAAGAAACCTTCGCAGCCAAGGGTCAAGAAACGCTTAAGATCATGGGAACTATCGAGAATCCGGCTCAGGATTTACCTGAATTCCGCATGTTTTTGCAGATTGACAACTAGTTTCCAATAGTGGTAACTAGTTTCCATTATTGGAAACGGAGAATCGCGAATTTTGAAGCGCACGATCGAAGCCGATCTGCTGACGGACATCATGCTGATGGTCTTCCGCATCAACGGACGATTGTTGGACGGCGGCGACCGGCTGGGCGCATCGCTGAACCTCACCAGCGCCCGCTGGCAGGTACTCGGAGCAATTTCGCTGTCCCCAGGTCATATCACGGTGCCCGGAATTGCAGAGATGATGGGCATGACCCGTCAGGGCGCCCAAAAACAGGTGAACAAGCTCGAGGAAGACGGTTTTATCGAAAAGCAGTCCAACCCGCGCCACCAGCGCTCGCCCTTCTATGTGCTGACACCGCAAGGCACTGAGAGCTATGCGCGGATATCAGCGCTTCATACCGGCTGGGCCAATGCGCTGGCCGGCGGACTAAATGCACCGGAATTGCGGGCGGCGCTCGATCTTCTGAACAGGTTCGACCAACGGCTGGCGCTGGACGCCACGGAAAGCGAGGAGCAGAGATGAAAACGATCGTTCATGCCGGCGCAGGCATTCTTGCCATGGTCCTGATTGCGGGTTTTCTGACCGCAACGCTGATTTCCGAACTTCTTCTGGATGCGAGCGCTATTCTTGCCGTCAAGAAAGCGATCCTCGCCGGTCTCTGTCTGCTGATCCCGATGCTCGCAATGTCAGGCGGCGGCGGGTTTTCGCTTGCCCGCGGCCGTCATTCGCCGGCTATCGAAAGGAAACGCGGACGCATGAAGATCATCGCCGCGAACGGGTCACTGATCCTGCTGCCCCTGGCAATCCTGCTCTATCTTCGCGCGGCGGCAGACCTGTTTGACGGTGTTTTCTACGCAATGCAGACGCTCGAAGTTCTGGCTGGCTCCGCGCAGCTGACGCTACTTGCCCTCAATTTCCGCGACGGGCGGAAAATGACGAGAGGAAAACGTCTCGCCGCGGCAAAGACGTTGAACGCGATCTGAATCGGCAGGGCACCAATGCCCTGCCGAAAATACCTGGCCTCAGACGGCCTTGTGGTTGCCCTTCGGGAATTGGCTGGCAAGTTCGCGATACCACTTGCCGCTCTTCTTGACCGTGCGAACCTGCGTTTTGTAATCGACGTGGACGAGGCCGAAGCGCATGCGATAGCCTTCCGCCCATTCGAAATTGTCCATCAGGCTCCAGGCGAAGTAGCCGCGCATCGGATAGCCGTCCTTGATGAGGTCGGCGACGACGTTCAGATGGTCGCTGACATAGTCAAGGCGCATCACGTCATCGACCTCGCCGTTGACAACGTCAGTGTTGTCGCAGGCGCCGTTCTCGGTGATGTAGCATTCCGGCAGGTCGTAGCGGCGATAAAGATCCTCGACGAGCAGTTTCAGCCCCGGCGAATAGACTTCCCAGCCGATATCCGTCTTCGCGTCGCTTGCCGGAGGCGCTTCCACCGTCCAGGGGAAGTCGCCCTTGCGGCTCGCATCATCCGCAACGCGCTCCGGCTTGTAATAGTTCAGACCCCACCAATCGAGCTTCTGGTTGATGATCTTGAGATCGCCGTCCTCGATGATGGGCATACGATCGCCGAGCGCTTCGACGAATTCCTTTGGATATTCGCCCTTGAAGACCGGATCGAAGAAGGCGCCGTTATGGAACTGGTGGGCGCGTTCGCCAGCGGCGAGATCAGCCGCGCTGTCGGAAGCCGGAATGATCGAGGAGGCGTTGAGCACCAGACCGACAGGCACATTCGGGGCTTCCGAACGGATCGCTTCGACGCCGAGACCATGCGCAAGGTTCATGTAATGCATGGCATGAAGCGCGGCCTGCATGTTGCGCTCGCCCGGCGCATGAATGCCGTAGAGGTGGCTGAGCCAGACGATGCACCAAGGCTCGTTGAAGGTGGCGACGCTGTCGAGGCGGTCGCCGAGGCGGCTCATGACCGTCTTGGCGTAACGCTGATAGGCATAGGCCGTCGAACGCGCCGTCCAGCCGCCGTCACCGGCGAGCAGGAGCGGCAGGTCCCAGTGATAGAGCGTAGCGAAGGTCTTGATGCCACGTGCCTTGCAGCCGTCGACGAGACGATCGTAGAAATCGAGGCCGGCTTCGTTCACCGGACCGGTGCCATCGGGGATGATGCGCGGCCAGGCGATCGAGAAACGATAGGCGTCGACACCCATCTCCTTGATGAGATCGAGGTCCTGTTCCAGCCGGTTATAGTGGTCGCAGGCAACATCGCCGTTGTCGCGGTTATAGACGCGGCCGGGCATGTTGCAGAAGGCATCCCAGATGGACGGCTTGCGGCCATCGGCTTTGCTGGCGCCTTCGATCTGGAAGGCAGCAGTGGCAACGCCAAACGTAAAATCGCCGGGGAAGCGGGCGGCAAGCGTTTTCGGATCGATCATCTGTGAATCCCATCTCTCAGTTGTGGACTGACCGTTTGCGCGGGGTTTAGCCAAGCCTGATGGCAAAGTACAGGCCGGCAGAAAGAAAAACTGCAACGTTGCAGGAGGAAAGGCAAGACGGCTGCAAACCCGCCAGAGGCTCCTCTTCCCAATCTCGTAACGCCAATGTCAGCAGTCGTGATTTGCTGTCGCGACCGCGATCCTTACACGGGAAAGAGCATCACAATATGAAAGGAAACGAATGTTCTCTTCGATCCATTTGCTGCAGCCGCATCTCCTGAGCCTGCTGCGCATCGTCTCGTCACTTGTGCTTTTTAGCTACGGAACGCAGAAGATCCTGCTTTTCCCGGCCGCAGCAAGCGTGCCGCCCGTCGGCTCGCTGTCCTGGGTTGCCGGCCTTATCGAACTCACGCTCGGCTTCCTGGTGCTCATCGGTTTCCAGACCCGCATCGCAGCCTTCGTGCTTTCAGGCCTGATGGCCTTTGCCTATTTCATCGGTCACGCATCGAAGAGCTTCTTCCCGGCGCAGAATGGCGGCGTCGCGGCAATCCTGTTCTGCTTCGTTTTCCTTTATCTGGTCGCCGCCGGCGCAGGTCCGTTCAGCGTCGACAACCTGCTGAAGCGCGGCCGCACTACGGTTGCTGCCTGAACACCGCAAAAGGAAAAAGCCGGGGCGATATCGAACCGCCCCGGCTTTTTTAGTGACATGCGCCTTCTCGGCCGAGAAACTCAGACCTTGACCCAGGCCCCGTTGCGCTTGGACGACGCCACGCAGGCTTCCACGAAGGCGACACCCTTCACACCATCATCGACAGTCGGATAGACCACGGCCTTGTCGACTGCCTTGCCCTTCTTGTGGGCGTTGATGGCGTGTGCGGCTTCCGTATAGATCGTCGCAAAGGCTTCCAGGTAACCTTCCGGGTGACCGGACGGCACGCGGGAAACGCGGGCAGCGGCAGCGCCGGAGCCGGCGCCATTGCGGGTGATGAGCCGCTTGGATTCGCCGAACGGCGTGTACCAGAGATAGTTCGGATCGGCCTGAACCCATTCGATACCGCCCTTGGTGCCATAGACGCGCACCTTGAGGCCGTTCTCATGGCCCGGCGCCACCTGGCTGCACCAGAGCATGCCCTTGGCAGGCTTTTCCGAACCCTTAGCCTTGAAGCGCAGCATCACATGGGCGTTGTCGTCGAGACGACGGCCCGGCACGAAACTGTCGAGGTCGGCAGCAAGGCTGTCGAGCTCCAGCCCGGTGATGAACGAAGCGAGATTATAGGCATGTGTGCCGATATCGCCGGTCGAACCGCCGACGCCGGATTGTGCCGGGTCGGTGCGCCATGCAGCCTGCTTCTGGCCGGACTGTTCGATCGCTTCAGTCAACCAGTCCTGCGGATATTCGGCCTGCACGATACGGATATCGCCAAGCTCGCCATTGGCGACCATTTCGCGCGCCTGACGAACCATCGGATAGCCGGTGTAATTGTGCGTCAGGATGAACAGCGCACCGCTCTCGTCGGCAACCTTCTTCAGCTTCTTGGCGTCGGCAAGGTTTGAGGTCAGCGGCTTGTCGCAAATGACGTGGATGCCGCGGCGCAGGAATTCCTTGGCCGCATCATAGTGGACGTGGTTCGGCGTGACGATGGAGACAGCCTCGATGCCGTTCTTCAACTTGGCTTCGCGGATCGCCATTTCCCGGTAGCTGGAATAGGTGCGCGACGGATCGAGACCGAGATCGCGACCGGACTGGGCAGCCTTTTCCGGCGTAGACGACAGTGCGCCGGCGATCAGATCATACTGGTCGTCGATACGCGCTGCGACACGGTGGACGGCGCCGATGAAGGCCCCTGCTCCGCCGCCGACCATGCCAAGCCGGATGCGCGGCTCGCGGGTCTGTTCGGATGATGCTTCGATTGCCATAATATTCTCCTCGAAATCCTGATCCGCTTACGACAGACCCAGCATGCGCCGGTTGGCCGCCTGATCGGTGCCGCCGGCAGCGAAATCGTCGAAGGCCTTTTCGGTGACGCGGATGATGTGGGCCGCAACGAATTCGGCGCCTTCACGCGCACCGTCTTCAGGATGCTTCAGCGCGCATTCCCACTCGACCACGGCCCAGCCGTCAAAATTGTTGGCGGTCATCTTGGAGAAGACGGCGCCGAAATCGACCTGACCGTCGCCCAGCGAGCGGAAGCGGCCGGCACGCTCGACCCAGCCCTGATAGCCGCCGTAAACGCCCTGACGTCCGGTCGGGTTGAACTCGGCATCCTTGACGTGGAACATCTTGATCCGGTCTTTGTAGATGTCGATGTTGTCAAGATAATCGAGGCACTGCAGCACGTAGTGCGACGGGTCGTAGAGCATGTTGGCGCGCGGATGATTGCCAACGCGCTCGAGGAACATCTCGTAGGTGATGCCGTCGTGCAGGTCTTCACCCGGATGGATTTCGTAGCAGACGTCGATGCCGTTTTCATCGGCATGGTCGAGGATCGGCTTCCAGCGGCGGGCAAGCTCGTCGAAGGCGGTTTCGACGAGACCGGCGGGGCGCTGCGGCCAGGGATAGATGAATGGCCAGGCAAGCGCGCCCGAGAAGGTCGCATGCGCCTTGAGGCCGAGATGCTTGGAAGCTGTCAGCGCGTACTTGACCTGCTGCACAGCCCATTCCTGACGCGCCTTCGGATTGCCGCGCACTTCGGGTGCGGCAAAGCCGTCGAAGGCTTCGTCATAGGCGGGGTGAACGGCAACGAGCTGACCCTGCAGGTGGGTGGAAAGTTCGGTAACCTCGACGCCGTTTTCACGCGCCTTGCCTGCGAATTCGTCGCAGTAATCCTTGGTGGTCGCCGCCTTCTTGAGGTCGATGAGCTGGCTTGCCCAGGTCGGAACCTGTACGCCCTTGTAGCCGATGTCAGCCGCCCATTTGGTGATCGCGTCCCAGGAATTGAAAGGAGCGGTATCACCCGCGAACTGTCCGAGGAAGAGGCCCGGTCCCTTGATCGTCTTCATGTCAGTTTCCTCCCTGAATATCGATCGTAAACGTTTCCGATAAATCTTAGTGCGCCGTTCGATAAAGAAAAGGCGCCTCCCCGCCAGTGCGAAAGATTTGAGCGGGTGGGCCAAAATCAACGCGGTCTGGACCTAATCACGCTCACCACGGATCGGCAAGAGGTACGTGCCGCATTTTGGCTTCAACTTGTCCGAAGGCATGAAAAATGCGCCCATCCTTTCGAATGGGCGCATGCATGAAAGTATTATCAGAACGGAGAATCCGGGAAGTAGAAGTTCTTGGCATTCTCCTTGGTGACGAGCGTGGCGTCGAGGATGTAGTTGCCGTGAACCGGAACCTGATCGTAGAGCGCAGCAGCCGTCAGTTCCATGGCCGTACCGACCATTGCCGGCGGATAGAGAACGTCGACCGGGATCAGCTTGTCGCCATCCATGACCTTCTTGACCATGTCCTTGGAGCCGGCGCCGGCGACGACATACTGGATGTCGGTGCGCTTGGCCTGCTCGATGGCCTGCAGAACGCCGACAGCCATGTCGTCATCCTGGCACCATACGACGTCGATCTTCGGATACTTCGTCAGATAGTCCTGCATGACCTTGAAGGCATCGTCGCGGTTCCAGTTGCCGTACTGGCGGTCGAGAACCTTGACCTTGGAGCCGGCAATACCCTTGTCGAAACCGTCCTGGCGTTGCTGATCGATCGGGATCGGCAGGCCGCGAATGATAACGACCTCAGCTTCCGGAGTCTTTCCGGCAATATACTTGCCGGCGACTTCGCCGAGTGCCGGGTTGTTGCCGGCGACATAGAGGTCACGCACGGAATTGTCGTTGTTCGACGGCGCGCGGTCGACGAGCGCGACGAACTTGCCCTTGCCCTTGACTTCCTTGATGGCGTTGACGAGCGGATCCGGATCCGACGGCAGGATGACGAGTGCGTCGATGCCCTGCGTATCGAGGTCCTGCACGGCGTTTGCCTGCGTTGCGGCATCCGGCGAAGTCTTGACGATGACGTTCAGGCCCGGATGTTCGGCCATCAGCTTCTTGGCAACGCGCTCGGCGTGAAACACGACGCCCGACGTCCAGCCATGGTCAGCGGCCGGAATGGACACGCCGATCGTGTAATTCTTGTCCTGGGCGTAGGCTGCGCCGGCAAAAGCCACCCCCGCAACCGCCAGACCCAACATGAGCTTGCGCATGCTATTTCCTCCCAAAAATATCAGGGACTTATTCAATCCCGGCCGGGTGCCCTGGATAGCCCGGCCAATCCAAGAAGCAGGCTTGTCTTACGATTTGCGCACCAGCGACCGCTGCACCAGCATGGCGATGATGATGATCGCACCCTGGATCGCACCGATGAGGTATTCGCTGATAAAGTTCGAAAGCAGCATGATGTTGCCGACGAGCTCGAGAATGAAGGCCCCGCAGATCGTGCCCCATACCCGACCTGCCCCGCCCTTCAGCGCCGTACCGCCCACAACGACAGCCGTGATGGCCTGCAGCTCCCAGAGGATACCGGTCGTTGCCGAGGTCGAACCGAGGCGCGGCACATAGAGCAGCACGGCGATTGCCACGCACAGCCCCTGGATGACGAAGGCGATCGTGCGCACACGGTTGACCGCAATACCCGAATAGCGCGCCACATCGCTGTTCGAACCGACCGCCACGACATGCCGGCCGTAACGCGTGCGATAGAGAATGAAAGCTGCGACGGCGGTGACAGCCAGTATGACAACGATCGGCACCGGCATGCCGAGAATGCTGCCGAAATAAGCCGGACGATAGAGCGTCTGGATATCCGCCGAGCGCAGCGTGATCGCGCCACCCTGCGAGAGCCATGTCGTCAGACCGCGATAGATGCCCATCGTACCGAGCGTCGCGATAAAGGGTTCGATCTTGCCGACCGTCGTGATGAGGCCGTTTGCCAGACCGCAAAGCGCACCGGCGACCACGGCGAAGACGACGGCAGCCGTCAGCATCAGCACCGGATCGGCAATGACGCCGGAATTGATAAGCAGGATCATCAGGCTGGCGACGAAGGCCACCATCGAGCCGACGGAAAGGTCAAGATCGCCGGCCGAGATCACGAAGGTTGCGCCGACGGCGATGATGGCAATGAAGGCACAGCGCGTTGCGACATTCGTAAGGTTGGTGATGCCGATGAAATTCGGATTGACCAGTGCGCCTACGATGAGGAGCAGGGCCAGTGCGGCAAAGGGCGCAACCGCGCGCAGATCGACGTCACGCCAGGATCTGCGCCGGATTTCCCTGGTCTCCTCGTTAACACTCATGTCCAAAACCAACCTCCCGTCCCATCACTGCTGGGCACTTTGTTTGTCCCGCGCGCAGCACGCCCGTGCCTGCTCAAGCAGCCGCCTGACGCTTCAGCCCCGCAGCGTAACGCATGATTTCCTGTTCGGAAATTTCATCCCCCTCGAGCATGCCGACAATTCGACCCTCGCGCATGACGGCCACACGCGTGCACAGCCCGATAATCTCGGGCATTTCCGAGGACACGACGATGATCGACCGCCCGTCGCGGGCAAGCGCCGAGATGAAGTGATAGATCTGCTGCTTGGTGCCGACATCGATGCCGCGCGTCGGCTCGTCGATGATGATAATCTGCGGCTCGGTCTCCATGACCTTGGCAAGAAGCAGCTTCTGCTGGTTACCACCAGACATGCGCCCTGCAACGATATTGCCGTCGCGTACGCGGATGTCGAAGCGACGCTTGGCCTTGGCAAGCGCTGCCGCTTCGCTGGTCGGGCTCAGATAACCGTGGCTGACATGGCGTTCGAGCGACTGCAGCGTCAGGTTGGCGATCATGCCCGAACCGAGGAGCAGCCCCTTCGACTTTCGGTCCTTGGTCATATAGGCAAGGCCGGCGCGATTGGCGGCATGTGCGTCGCCCGAAGACACGCTCTCACCGTGGATGACCACCTCGCCCGACAGTCGCGAACGCAGGCCGGCGACCGCTTCCATCAGCTCGGTACGACCCGAACCGATTAGTCCGGAAAATCCGATCACCTCGCCTTTGCGCACTTCGAAGCTCGCATCCTGCACATAGCCGGTCGAAACCGAACTGACGCGAAGCACGACTTCCTCGTCCACATTGGGCTCGACCTTAGCCGGATAGAGGCTCGAAAGCTCGCGGCCGACCATGAGCTGCGCGATGGATTCACCATCCAGCATGGAGGTCGGCGCCGTCTTCACCCACTGGCCGTCACGCAGGACCGTGACCCTGTCGGTCAGCTCCATGACCTCGTCGAGCTTGTGGGAAACGAAGACGAAACTGGTGCCCTGATCGCGCAGTTTACGCACCTGCTTGAAGAGCATGTTGGTTTCCTCGCGCGACAGAACCGCCGTCGGCTCGTCCATGAAGACAACACGCGCATCGCGGCTGATCGCCTTGGCGATCTCGACCATCTGTTTGTCGGCAATGGAAAGCGAACTGATCATCGCATTCTCATCGACATGCGAACCGAGCATGTCGAGTACCCGGCGAGTCTCCGCCCGCATGTACTTGCGATCGAGCACGCCGAAATGCGTGACCTCGCGGCCGAGAAACAGGCTCTCCGTCACGGTCAGATGTTCAGCGAGATTGAATTCCTGATGAATGATGACGATTCCGAGCGCCTCGGCAGCACCATTCGGCGGCAGCTCTATAGACTTGCCGTCGAGCAGGATCTCGCCCGATGTCGGCTGCTCGAAGCCGGAGAGAATCTTGACGAGGGTGGATTTTCCGGCGCCGTTTTCACCCATCAGCGCATGGATCTCACCGGCGCGAAGATCGAAATTGACACTGAAGAGAACCTGCACGCCGCTGAAAGATTTGCAAATGCGCCTGGCGGACAACACCACCGGTGCAGCCTCTGCGGTATCCACGGTCATGATTTCCTCCTGCGGCTCCCATCCGCTTATGTTGGGCATATGTAAACCTTTACATCAGGCATGTAAAGGTTTACATGGTGGATTTACACAGACTTGTTGGCAGTCGCCTTTGACCTCCCGACAAGTCTGTGTAGTGTGCGGCGAAGACAGCCCAAGGCAGAGCCCCCGTGTCGAATTCCACGCCCGCAACAATCGAAGACGTCGCCCGGATCGCCGAGGTTTCCATCGCGACGGTTTCGCGGGCAATTCACATGCCCGAAAAGGTGGCCAATTCCACGCGCCTGAAGGTCAACCAGGCGATCGCCATCACCGGCTATACGACCAATGCCATGGCGCGCAGCCTGCGGCTCGGTCGTTCGAACATGATCCTGGTCGTGGCGCCCGATATCGGCGATCCCAACTTTTCCAACATCCTGATCGGCCTGGAAAACGAGGCACGGGCCCATGGCTACGGCGTGCTGATCGGCCATACGCAGAACGATGCGCAGCGCGGCCTCGAATATCTGAAATTCTTCAGTTCCAACCAGGCGGCGGGGCTCATCCTTTTCACCGGCATCCTGCCCTTCGGTCATCAGACTGTGACGGCGCAACTGCCGCCGAGCGTCGGCGTATTCGAACCCGTCTTCAATGGCGGCATCCCCTATGTCGGCGTTGATGACATCGAGGGCGCCAGGAAGGCTGTCGACCTGCTTCTCGCGGAGGGACACCGCAAGATCGCCTTCATCGGCGATTCCCGCACCCGCCTCGCCTACAGCCGTCGCCGGCAAGGCTACGATGCGGGCCTGGACGCCGCCGGCGTGCCGAAAGACACGCGTATCGTGCTGGAAGGCGACGGCACGATCGAGAGCGGCCGCCATGCCGTGGAGCAGCTTTTCATGCGCGACACGCTGCCCACCGCCTTCATGTGCGTCAACGACCAGACAGCAATCGGCGTCATGATCGGCCTCAACGCCCGCGGATACAACATCCCCCAGGATTTCTCCGTCACCGGCTTTGACGACGTACCACAAGCCGTGTTCATGAGCCCCTCGCTGACGACCATCCGCCAGCCGCGCACGGCAATCGGCAAACAGGCCATGGCGCTGCTTCTGGAACTTCTCTCCAACGGCCACCCCGCCGAAACGGAAATCCTGCTGCGGCCGGATCTCGTCGTGCGCAATTCGGTGTCTGCGCCACCGCGCAACTGGCAGAAGCGATAAGCAAGTTGGGTTCTAAAGCTGAGCCTCGATAGCCGCCTTGTCGATGACCGACCAGACCTCGAATATCCGGCCGTCCATGAACGCGTAGACGACATTCTCCGCAAAGCGCACCCTTCTGCCATTGACCGGCAGACCGAACAGCGTCCCCTTCGGCGTGCAGTCGAAAAGCAGGCGGCTCGCGATTCGCGGCGGCTCGCAGACCAGCATGCTGATATCGAAGAACAGGTCGGGGATAGCCCGGAAATCGCCTTCGAGCATCTCGCGATAGCCGGAGAGCCCGATACGCTTGTCATTATAACTGACATCCTCATGCACGAAATTGCCGAGGTTCGGCCAGTTCTGGCTGTTCAGGCAAGCAATATAGCCGCGATAGAGATCTGGAAGCTCAGGGTCCGTCATGGAAACTATCCCCGTTCGTAGGTCGTCGGCCGGAAATTAGGACGGTGAGAGCACTAGACAATGTCGATCCGCGCATAAAAAAGCCGGGGAACTCTCGCTCCCCGGCCCTCATGAGAAATCAAACCGCCAATCAAACGTAGCGGTTGACGATGTTTTCCAGCAGCTCCTGCTTGCCGGACTTCGGCTGCGGGTTGACGTCCTTGCTCTCGACCCACTGTGTGATCTCTTCCAGCGAATATTCGCCGCGGAAGAGCTTCTGTCCCTCAGCCGAATTCCAGCCGGCATAGCGGTCTGCGAGCGGCTGCGACAGAGCCTTGTCTTCGAGCATCTTGGCAGCAGCCTTCAGGCCGCGGGCGCAGCAATCCATGCCGCCGATATGGCCGATCAACAGGTCTGCCGGATCGAGCGACTGGCGGCGCAGCTTCGAATCGAAGTTGGTACCGCCCGTCTTGAAGCCGCCGCCCGCCAGGACGTAGTAATAGGCCAGAGCCATTTCTGGGACGTTGTTCGGAAACTGGTCGGTATCCCAACCGGACTGGTAGTCGTTACGGTTCATGTCGATGGAGCCGAAGATGCCGAGCGCATTTGCGAGCGCCAGCTCGTGCTCGAAGGAATGACCGGCGAGGATCGCATGGCCCTGCTCGATGTTGAGTTTCACCTCGTTTTCGAGGCCGTGCTTCCTAAGGAAGCCGTAGACGGTCGCGACGTCGTAGTCGTACTGATGCTTGGTCGGCTCCTGCGGCTTCGGCTCGATGAGGATCGTGCCCTTGTAACCGATCTTGTGCTTGTACTCGACAACGAGGTTGAGGAAGCGGCCGAGCTGGTCGAGCTCGCGGCCGATATCGGTGTTGAGCAGGGTTTCATAGCCTTCGCGGCCGCCCCACAGAACATAGTTTTCGCCGCCGAGCTTCTGCGTGGCGTCGATGCAGGTCTTGACCGTCGCAGCAGCGAAAGCGAAGACATCCGGATCCGGGTTGGTAGCAGCACCCGACATGTAGCGGCGGTTCGAGAAAAGGTTCGCCGTGCCCCAGAGCAGCTTGGTGCCGGTGGCAGCCTGCTTTTCAGCAAAGTAATCGACGATCTCGTTCAGATTCCTAGTGTTTTCGGCAAAATTCTTGCCTTCCGGGCGCACGTCGGCGTCGTGGAAGCAGTAGTAGGGCGCGCCGAGCAGCGAGAAGAATTCGAAGGCGACGTCAGCCTTGAGCTTGGCAGCCTTCATCGTGTCTTCGAACCACGGACGCAGGAAGGTCTGGCCACCGAAGGGGTCGCCGCCCGGCCAGGTGAAGGTATGCCAGTAGGCGACTGCGAAGCGCAGATGGTCTTCCATGCGCTTGCCGAGAACGATTTCGTCCGGCTGGTAGTAACGGAAGGCCAGCGGGTTGGTGCTGTCAGGGCCTTCGTACTTCACTTTCTGGATATCGCCGAAAAATCCGGTGCTCATTTGGGTTCTCCTTGGGTTTGTAGTTCAGTCTTATCGTCCGTACCTGAAGCCCCCTCATCCGAGCCTTCGGGCCAACCCTCCCCAGGGGAGAAGGGGATGAGGCGCCGCCGCAAGTCTCTTCTCCCCGGCGGGGAGAAGGTGCCGGCAGGCGGATGAGGGGGCCGCCGGCTTCAGTTCTCAATGCGCCAGCGACTTGATCGCCGGGTAGACGGAGCGGTAGCGCTTGTAGGCATCTTCATAGGCGCCGCTCAGTGCGGCGACCGGCTCGATCGTGCCGGCCGTGACCGGCGGCGTGCAGACGGCAACCGGATCAGCACCCGTTGCCGCAATCAGGCCGAGGCGGGCAGCACCGAAGGCAGCACCGAAATCGCCATCTGCAGGCAAGTCGACGGGAACGCCGAGCGCGGTCGCGATTGAGGCCAGCCAGTAGCGCGAACGCGAACCGCCGCCGATCGCCGTGACCCGGGAAATATCTGTGCCAGCGGAACGCAGCGCTTCGAGATTGTCGCGGATCGCAAAGGAGACGCCTTCGAGCACGGCCTGCGTCAGCACCACACGGCTGCTTTCATGCTCGAGACCGATAAAGGCGCCGCGAATGACAGCATCATTGTGCGGCGTGCGCTCGCCCGAGAGATAAGGCAGGAAGGTGACGCCGGTCGGAGCCTTCAGGCTTTCACCGAGTTCGCCGGTGAGATCGGCAGCCGACTTTCCGGTGACCGAAGAATGCCAGTTCAATGCATCGGTCGCCGACAGGATGACGCCCATCTGGTGCCAGGTATTCGGCAGCGCATGGCAGAAGGCATGCACGGCGCTTTCCGGCTTCGGCAGGTAGGCGGCGTTTGCAGCAAAGAGAACGCCAGACGTGCCGAGCGAAACGAAGGCGGCGCCATCGCTGACCGTGCCCATGCCGCAGGCCGAAGCCGCATTGTCGCCAGCACCACCGGCAACGACGACATCGCCGGAAATGCCCCAGGCCGAAGCGAGTTCGGCACGCAGCTTGCCGCCCTGCTCGGTGCCTTCGACAAGCGTCGGCATCTGCTTTTCATCGAGGTTGGTCGCAGCCAGAAGCTCGGATGACCAGGCGCGCTTGCCGGTATCGAGCCAGGACGTGCCGGCGGAGTCGGACATCTCAGAGATATGTTCGCCCGTCAGCCAGAGGCGCAGATAGTCCTTAGGCAGCAGCACCTTGGCGACCTTGGCGAAAATCTCGGGCTCGTTCTTGGCGACCCAGGCAAGCTTCGGCGCGGTGAAGCCCGGGAATACAATATTGCCGGTCAGCTTGCGGAAACGCGGATCTGCATCGAGCGCGGCAGCCTCGATATAGGAGCGCGTGTCGTTCCAGAGAATGCAGGGGCGCAGCACCTTATCGGAGGCGTCGAGCAGAGTCGCGCCGTGCATCTGGCCGGAGAGGCCGATACCCTTGACGGCAGCAAGCTCCTTCGGATGCTTGGCCTTGAGGCCGGCAACAGCCTCTTCCGTGGCGCGCACCCAATGGGCCGGTTCCTGTTCGGACCAACCGGAATGCGGACGCGAGACGTCGAGCGAACCATTGGCGGAGCCGATGATCTTCTGATCGCCGTCGATCAGCATCGCCTTGACGCCCGAAGTTCCGAGATCGAGACCCAGATACATGTGGTATTTCTCCCTTTGCCGTTACGGCAGATTGTCTTTCAGGAATATGTCGAGGCGAATGCGCTCCTGCGCGTCGATGACCGCTAGCCCGTCCGCCTTTGCCTTGAGGACGCGGATCGCGCTACGCACCTCATGACCGGCATCCTGATTGAGGATTGCGTCGATAGTGCCGTCGAGAAGGGCAGCGCGCGTATGCGCCGTCAATTCATGGGCAATCACTGTCAGCGCCCTGTCGACAGCCTTTTCCTTGAGCGCCCGGATCAGACCACGATTACCGGCACCGAGGCTGTAAATGCCGATGATGCCGTCGTTCTTCCCAAGCGCATCGGCAATCAGCATGTGCGCGACTTCAGGGTCGTCCCGGCCTTCGAGAACCGATAATAGATGCAGCGCCGGAAACTCCTGGGCCATGACGGCGGCGAAGCCCTCCAGCCGTTCGCGATGGTCGCGTACCAGCATGGAGCCGGCCAGAATGGCGATCTCGCCCTTGGCGCCGCCGAGGAAGCGTCCGAGCAGGCGGGCAGCGGTGCGCCCTGCCGCAATATTGTCGACGCCGGCATAGTGGTGGCGCAGCGAACCCGTCAGATCGGAAACGAGCGTGACGACCGGAATGCCATCTTTCACCAATCGGTCGACGGCGGCGCGCACATCGGGTGCGTCGGTCGCGACAAGCGCGACGCCGGAGGGCTTTTCGGCAGCCACCGTTTCCAGCTCACGCACCAGCGCTTGCGGATCGAAGGCCGGCACCTCGACGATGCGGATATCCGTGCGCTCGGTCGCCGAACGCGCGATGGCCGCACGAATTTCGGCATTCAGCCCATGCATGAAGGAATTGTCGCTGGCAGGCAGGATGAACGTCAGCGGATAGACACGGCCCTTGGCAAGGTTTGCAGCAGCCACGTCGCGCACATAGCCCAGATCGCGGATGGCGGTTTCGACCTTCTCCCGCGTCACATGGCGTACGCCCGGCCGCTGGTTCAGAACCCGATCCACGGTCGCAAGACTGACGCCCGCCGCAGCGGCGATATCATGAACGGTTGGCCTCATCACTCCTCCTGGACGAGACCATTAGCGCCAAATTTGATGTACGTAAATCAAAAAATGCGCAACCCGGAAAACACCCTGTTCAACGGAACTGAAACCACCCGTGCAGAAAAACAAAAAGGCCCTCCGAAGAGGGCCTTTCTTGCAATGACGGCCGGAGGTCAGTGGCCGCCACCGCCTCCCCCGCCGCCTTGCGGCGCGGGTTTTTTGATCATGAAGACGCCAAGGACCATTGCCAGGAAAAGCACAGTCAGCATCAGGAAAATGTCGCCGAACGAAAGGATCATCGCCTGTTTGGTAGCCAAGCCGACCATCTGCTTGACTGCAACATTCGCACCATCCAGACCCCAATTGTTGAAGTTGTTGGTCATGTTGTTCATCTGGTCGATCGCAGCCGTGTTGCCCCAGTGCACGTTTTCACGCAGACGCTCGTAGTGCACGTCCTGTCGGGTGGTCAGCACGGTGTTGATAACAGCAAGACCGACGGCGCCGCCGAGATTACGCGTCAGGTTGAAGAGGCCGGATGCGCCGCGGATACGCTGCGGCGACAGGGTGCCAAGCGCTATGTTGTTGATAGGCACCATGCACATCATCAGGCCGAAGCCGCGCAGGATCTGCGGGATGAAGAGCTCGTAGAAGTCCCAGTCCTGCGTCAGATGCGTCATGATGTAGGTGCCGGCCGCAAAGCTCACGAAACCGATCGCCATCATGAAACGCAGGTCGAGTTTCGTCGACAGCCGGCCCGCAATCGGCGCGGTGAAGAACATCGCAAGGCCCGACACGAACATCGTCTCGCCGATCATCTGCGAATCGTAGCCGCGGATACGGCCGAGATAGACGGGATAGATATAGGTGAGCCCGTAAAGGCCGATGCCCATGACGAAGGAGAACACTGAACCAAAGGCGAAATTGCGGTTGGCAAAGGCCGTGAGATCGACGACCGGGAATTCCACCGTGAAAGCCCGGTAGAAAAAGACGACACAGGCGACAGCGGAGGCAACGGCGCCGATGACGATGGAGCTGTCGTTGAACCAATCGTTCGAATTGCCTTCCTCAAGCACATATTCCAGCGAGCCGAGAAAGATGCCCATGGCGAACAGACCGTACCAGTCGAACTTCTTGAAGAGCGACAGTTCCGGCTTGTCGAAATCGATGAAATTCCAGGTGATGATCGTGACGATGATACCGGGCACGATATTGACCAGGAACAGCCAGTGCCAGGAGAAGGCATGGCTCAGGTAACCGCCAACCGTCGGGCCTATGGTCGGCGCCAGCGTGGCGATGAGGCCAATGATCGGCGAGACGATCGCACGCTTCGATGGCGGGAAGATCGTGAAGGCGGCCGCGAAGACCGAGGGGATCATGCCCCCGCCGATGAAGCCCTGAATGACACGGTAGACGATCATCTGGTCGATGTTCGTCGCCGTTGCGGCGAGCGCGCTCGCCATGGTGAAACCGGCAGCCGAGATTGCGAAGAGATACCGTGTCGAGATGATACGCGCCAGCGTGCCCGACAGCGGGATCATGATGACTTCCGCGATCAGATAGGCAGTTTGCACCCAGCCGATTTCATCGCTACCGGCAGACAGGCCTGCCTGGATTTCGGCGAGCGAAGCGGAGACGATCTGAATGTCGAGGATCGACATGAACATGCCGAGCACCATCGCGAAGAAAGCGATGAGCCTTTTGGGATCCATGCGATCGGCGGCATGCGCAGGCGCTGCCGGGATCGAACCTGCCGTTGCTGTCGCGCTCCCGGCCATGGGACTACCTCCGCCCTAAGGCTTACTTCACCGGTGCCGTGCGGGTATCGACATCGACGACGACGCTGAGACCGGCGCGCAGGCGGCCGCTATCGAGCGCATCCTGCGGCAGGGCGATGCGAACCGGCACGCGCTGGATGATCTTGGTGAAATTACCCGTCGCATTTTCCGGCGGCAGCATCGAGAAGACCGAGCCGGAGGCCGGCGCGATCGATTCAACGGTGCCGACAACAGGATAATCGCTATAGGCATCGACATGGACGTTCACCTTCGAGCCGGCGACGAGATGCTGGATCTGCGTTTCCTTGAAGTTGGCGTCGATATAGAGCTGGCGGGTCGGCACGAGCGCCATCAGCCGCTGGCCGGGCGAGACAAGATCGCCTTCCTGAACCGAACGGTTGCCGACGACGCCGTCATAGGGTGCCTTCAGCACCGTGAAGGAAAGGTCGCGGGCTGCCTTGTCGCGCTGGATTTCCAGCGTGCGGACGGAACCCTCGGCTTCCTTGCGCTGGGCTTCGAGGATAGCAATGTTGGCCTGGGCAGCAACGATATTGGCATCGCCGCCGGCAAGATTTGCCTTCGCCTGATCGAGAGCCGTATTCGCATCATCGAGATCTGCAGTGGTGCCGACCGACTTCGCCTGCAGGTCGCTCTGGCGCTTCTGCTTGATCTCCGCGCCGCGCACGGTGGCTTCAAGGGCAGTCTTCTGGGCCTGGGCCTGCACGAGGCTCGCCTTGGCGCCTTCGATCTGCGCATCGATGCGGCTGAGCGACAGTTGCTCGGTTTCGATCTGGGCATTGGCTTGGTCGAGGGCGTTCTGGTAGTCGCCCTTATCAAGGGTAGCGAGAACATCGCCTGCCTTGACTTCCTGGTTGGCGACAACATTCACCTTCGCGACATAGCCGGTGACCTTCGGCGAGATCGTCGCGATATCGCCTTCGATATAGGCGTCGTCGGTCGACACCATGAAGCGGCCATTGGTCCACCAGTCGTAGCCATACCAGCCGGCGCCGGCGAGAAAAGCGAGCACGACGACGGGCAGCACGAAGCTGCGGCGCTTCTTCGGGGCAGATGGTGCCGGCGCGACAGCAGGCGCGGACTGCGCGGGAGCCGTCTGCGGTGCCTCGGCCTTCGGAGCCTCAACGGGAACCACGGTTTCCGCTTTTGTCTCTTCGGCACCGGCATTTTCGCTGACGATGCGCGCGACGTTGCTTTTCTGGTTTGTCGACATGGACAGGCTACCGATCTGGAGTAAAATAATCGAACTGAACGGTTCGGTTCAGTTGACATAAAGGGTTTTTGACATCATATCAAGATGCATAGAACCAATCGGTTCGATTTCTTTAAAAGAACACGCGAATTCGCCAAGACGGTTAAGGAGACATGACACTGAAGCCCGAGGACACCGCCGTATTAAGCCAACCCGTACCGGGAGGCCGCTTTGCTGCGGGTGAGGATCCTGCCAAGCGCCAGCAGATCCTTGATGGTGCTAGGCGCGTGTTCCTGAAGATGGGCTTCGACGCGGCCAGCATGAACGACGTGACCCGCGAGGCCGGCGTTTCCAAGGGAACGCTCTATGTCTACTTCGCCAATAAGGAAGAACTCTTCCACGCCATGGTCGAGACTGAGCGTGCCGCCTTCGTCGCAGCCGTCCGCATGGTCCTTGCGGAGCACGACGATGTCGAGGCCGGCCTGTACGAATTCGGAATAACCTTCGTCACCCACATGACCGAAGACAAAGTCATCGACGCCATGCGCACCGTGCTCGGCGTGCGTGAGCGCATGCCCCTCCTCTGTCAGCGCTTCTTCAAGGGGCCGCAGAACCTGCGCACCATCATGCACGACTTCCTGGAGCGGCATGTTCAAGCCGGCACCCTGAAGATCGACGATATCGATCTCGCCGCCGGCCAGTTCCTCGACCTTGCAAGCGGCAGCTTCTTCAAGCTGCGTCTCTTCGGCAACCTGGAAGGCCCGCCGCCGCGCAACGAGATTGAGCGCGTGATCCGAGGCGCGATCTTTGTCTTCATGGCCGCCTACGGCGTACGCAAGCACGAGCCCGCCTGATCCCATCTTGACCCCGATTGGTTTTCTGCCGGATTTGCGCAATAGCGATCAAATCCGGCCGCCGCATTTCCTCTAGGAATGAGGCGGCAACCAGGGGAGAAGAGATGAGCGCCATCGGACGGGCGATATGGTTCATCGAGAGCCATTTCGAAACCGATATAAGCCTCGATGAGATCGCAGAAGCCGCCGGATTGTCGCGCTACCATCTTTCGCGCGTCTTTGGTCTGGTAACCGGCCATTCGATCAGCGGCTATATCCGCGCACGGCGTTTGAGCGGCGCGGCACTTTCTCTCATCTCAGGCTCATCCAGCATTCTCGAGGTTGCCCTCGGCGCGGGCTACGGCTCGCACGAGGCTTTCACCCGTGCCTTCCGCGACCAATTCGGCATGACGCCGGAAGCGGTGCGACGACAGGGGCACATTCGCAATCTCGCTTTGATGGAGCCTATCAGGATGAAAACCGCAAGCTTTACCGATCTCGAACCACCGCGTTTCGAAACCCTTCAGCCGACGCTTTTCGCCGGCCTCCAGGAAACCTACGCCTATGGCGGCAATGCCGCGATCCCCTCGCTCTGGCAGAAGTTCAACCAGCATTTCGGCCATATCCCGAACCAGAAGGGCAATGTCGCCTACGGGATCTGTACCCATATCGACGGCGAGGCCGAGAAATTCCGTTACATGGCGGCTGTCGAGGTATCCGATGCGGACGATCTGCCGGATGGCTTTGCCACACTGAAGCTGCCGGGCCAGCGCTACGCCGTCTTCTCCCACCGCGGTCATGTTTCCGGCATACCAGCCACGATGGACCTGATCTTCGGCAACTGGTGGCCGACTTCAGGCCTCGAACATGGCAGCATGCCCGACATGTTCGAACGCTATGATGATCGCTTCGATCCCTATACGGGGATGGGGGTGACGGAAATCTGGCTGCCGATCAAGGAATAAAAGCCCGATCGTTTTCGTATACCCCCTTGCGGCGCTTGCCCGACAGGGCCGCAAAGATACATTGTCCGCGTCTTATTGTGACGCAAGGGGGAAATACGCCGATGCAGGATATCATGACGCTCATTCAGGACCCGGCTGCCTGGGTGGCGCTTGTCACGCTCGTGGTGATGGAGGTGGTTCTCGGGATCGACAACCTCATCTTCATCTCCATCCTCACCAACAAGCTGCCGCCTGAGCATCGGGAAAGGGCCCGCAAGACCGGTATCGCCCTTGCCCTCATCATGCGTCTCGCCTTGCTCGGTACCATCGCCTGGATCGTCCAGCTCACCGAACCGCTCTTCGAGCTTTTCGGCCACGGTTTCTCCTGGAAGGATCTGATCCTGATCGCCGGCGGTCTCTTCCTCGTCTGGAAGGCCACAAAGGAAATCCACCACAATGTCGATCCGGAGGACCATCAGGAGGATTTCATTGCGAGCTCGACAGGGACGAACTTCGCCTCGGCGATCGGCCAGATCCTGCTGCTCGACCTCGTCTTCTCGGTGGACAGCATCATCACCGCCGTCGGCATGACCCCGCACCTGCCGATCATGGTGGTCGCCGTCATCGCCGCCGTCACGGTTATGCTGGTTGCCGCAACGCCGCTCGCCAACTTCATCGAGCGCAATCCGACGATCGTCATGCTGGCGCTCGCCTTCCTGCTGATGATCGGCACGACACTGATCGCCGACGGCATGGGCTTCCATGTGCCGAAGGGCTACGTCTACGCCGCCATGGCCTTCTCGGCCCTCGTCGAGATGCTGAACATGTTGGCGAGGAACGCGCGTCGGCGAAAGCGTGAGGGCAGCCACTAAGGCCGCCCATCCATCTGAGACCCAATTGTTGCCTCCGCCTTACTTGGTAAGGCGGAGGTTCTTCTGCACATGGCGGTCTTGCTGAAAAACACAGACATCGCCTGCTTCATGTCGTCGCCCGGGCTTCACCTCAAAGAACAGATCATCCGAAGCGGCCGCCCGGAGGGGCCGGAAGAGGCCCACCGGAAGCGGTTTTTCTTGACGCGCCCTTTTGAATATGGCCTAAGCGCAGCCACACGGATAATCGGCGGATTATGCGGGCAGACGCCTTGCTCCAGCCGATTTCTGATAGATATCTGCATTCTCCAGGCCGGACGTCGCTTTCATTGAAAAGCCGCTCGGCATTCATTGACGGGCACATAAAATGACAGCTTCCGGCGTCCGCGTCCGCATCGCTCCCTCGCCGACCGGCGAGCCGCATGTCGGCACCGCTTACATCGCTCTTTTCAACTATCTCTTTGCCAAGAAGCACGGCGGCGAGTTCATCCTGCGTATCGAAGATACCGATGCAACGCGCTCGACACCTGAATTCGAAACCAAGGTGCTGGACGCGCTGAGATGGTGCGGGCTGGAATGGAAGGAAGGCCCCGATATCGGCGGCCCCTACGGCCCCTATCGCCAGTCCGACCGCAAGGACATGTACCAGCCCTACGCCCAGGAGCTGCTGGACAAGGGCCATGCCTTCCGCTGTTTCTGCACGCCCGAGCGGCTGGAGCAGATGCGCGAGGGCCAGCGCGCCGCCGGCAAGCCGCCGAAATATGACGGTCTCTGCCTGACGCTGAAGGCTGAGGAAGTCACTTCGCGCATGGCGGACGGCGAAACGACCGTCATCCGCATGAAGATCCCGACCGAAGGCTCGTGCGACTTCACCGACGGCGTTTATGGCGACGTGTCGATCCCGTGGGATTCCGTCGACATGCAGGTCCTGATCAAGGCCGACGGCATGCCGACATATCATATGGCCAACGTCATCGACGACCATCTGATGAAGATCACCCATGTGGCGCGCGGTGAAGAGTGGCTGGCATCCGTGCCCAAGCACATTCTGCTTTATCGCTATTTCGGCTGGGACCAGCCGGTGTTCATGCATCTGTCGCTGATGCGCAATGCCGACAAGTCCAAGCTGTCGAAGCGCAAGAACCCAACCTCGATCTCCTACTATTCTGCGCTCGGTTACATCCCCGAAGCGCTGATGAACTTCCTCGGCCTGTTCTTCATTCAGATCTCCGAAGGCGAAGAGCTTTTGACGATGGAAGAGCTCTCGGAAAAGTTCGATCCGGAAAACCTCTCCAAGGCAGGCGCGATCTTCGACATCCAGAAGCTCGACTGGCTGAACGGCCGCTGGATCCGCGAAAAGCTGTCGGAAGAGGACTTCCGTGATCGCGTGCTGAACTGGGCGATGGAAAACGACCGCCTGATGGCTGGCCTTCGCCTGTCACAGACGCGCATTTCCAAGCTCGGCGAACTGCCCGATCTCGCAGGCTTCCTGCTGAAGTCCGATCTCAGCCTGCAGCCGTCGGATTTCGCCAAGATCAAGTCGCCGCCGGAAGAGATCCTGGAGATCCTCAACACCGTTCAGCCGGATCTCGAAAAGATCCTGGAATGGAATGTCGAGACGATCGAAGCCGAACTGCGCGCCATCGCCGATCGCATGGGCAAGAAGCTGAAGGTCGTGGTAGCTCCGCTCTTCGTCGCCGTTTCCGGCTCGTCGCGCTCGCTGCCGCTCTTCGATTCCATGGCGATCCTCGGCCGCTCGGTCGTTCGCCAGCGCCTCAAGCTCGCCTCGCAGGCCGTCGCCGCCCTCGTCGGCTCGAAGTAAGAACAGTCAGAGGAATTCGACAATGGCTGATAACAAGACCGAAAGCACCCTTTCCTCCGACGCAACGGAAGTGCGCGCCCAGAAGCTGAAGCTGCTGCGCGAACAGATCGGCGACGTCTATCCGGCGCATTTCCACCGCACGCTGACCAATGCCGAATTGGCCGCGAAATACGAGGGCCTGGAACCTGACGTCGAGACACAGGATGTCGTGACCGTCGCCGGCCGCGTTTACTCGTCGCGCAACTCCGGCATGTTCATGGACATCCACGACGCGGGCGGCAAGATCCAGATTTTCAGTCACAAGGACACGACCCCGGAAGAAGCTCGTGCGCTTCTGCCGATGATCGACATCGGCGACATCATCGGCGTCACCGGCATCGTGCGCCGCACCAAGCGCGGTGAACTGACGATCAACGCCCAGAAGATCGAGATGCTAACGAAGTCGCTGCTTCCGATGCCCGAAAAGTGGCACGGCCTCTCCGACATTGAGCTGCGCTACCGCAAGCGCCATCTCGACATCATGACCAATGAGGAATCGAAGCTGCGCTTCCAGCAGCGGTCGAAGATCCTCTCCGGCATCCGCCGCTTCATGGAAAATGACGGCTTCATGGAAGTCGAAACGCCGATGCTGCATTCGGTCTATGGCGGCGCGACCGCCGAACCGTTCAAGACGCATCACAACACGCTGAAGCTCGACATGTATCTGCGCATCGCGCCGGAACTGTTCCTGAAGCGTACGCTGGTTTCGGGCCTCACCGACAAGGTGTTCGAAATCAACCGTAACTTCCGCAATGAAGGCGTCTCCACCCGGCACAATCCGGAATTCACGATGATGGAGTGCTACTGGGCCTATGCCGACTACGAGGACATCATGGACCTCGTCGAGCGGCTGTTCGAGAGCCTGGCGCTGGCCATCCACGGCACGACCGAATTCCCCTTCGGCGACAAGACAATGTCCTTCAAGGGTCCGTTCAAGCGCGTTCCGATGCCTGATGCCGTCAAGGAAGTGACGGGCATCGACTTCCTGGCGATCAAGACCGACGAGGAAGCCCGCGCTGCCGCCAAGGCTGCCGGCTTCGAAGTCGAGAAGGATTGGACCTGGGGCGAATGCCTCGCCTTCATTTTCGAAGAGAAGGTCGAGCAAACGCTGATCCAGCCCTCGCACGTTACCCATTTCCCGAAGGACATTTCGCCCTTCGCCAAGGAAGTACCGGGCGAGCCGCGCCTGGTCGAACGTTTCGAGACCTATTGCAACGCCTGGGAGCTCGGCAACGCCTTCTCCGAACTCAACGATCCGGAAGAGCAGCGCCGCCGCATGGTCGAGCAGCTGGAGCAGGCTCATGCCCGTGGCGAGAAGGAAAAGCAGCTCGACGAGGAATTCCTCGATGCGATCGACCAGGGCATGCCACCCGCCGGTGGTCTCGGCATCGGCGTCGACCGCCTGATCATGCTGCTGACCAACGCACCGTCGATCCGCGACGTCATTCTCTTCCCGGCTCGCCGCAACAAGGCTGACTGAGAAGCACTTTGCCTGAATGAGGAAACGGAGCGCCCGAAAGGACGCTCCGTTTTCTTTTGTCCTGGAGGACCTCTCTCAGATCATGTAACCGCCGGCAACCTCGATCGTCTGCGCATTGATCCAGGCACCGTCCTCTGACGCCAGCATGGCGATCACCCGGCCGACATCCTCAGATTCGCCGATACGGCCGAGTGCGGTCTGCGAGGCAAGCAGCTCCGCAAATTCCGGGTTCTTGTCGAGTGCAGCATCGGCCAGATTGGTGCGGATCGGACCGGGCGAGACGGCATTGGCGCGGATCCTGCGAGCGCCGAACTCTTTCGCCTGATAGCGAGTCAAGGTCTCAAGCCCGGATTTGAGAGCGGCATAAGGGGCGACACCGGCCGTCGCAACACGCACCGAGGCGCTCGTCACATTGACGATCACGCCGCCATCCACCATCAGCGGCAACAGTGCCTGCGTCAGGAAGAACGGCCCCTTCAGGTGCACGTTCATCAGAGCGTCGAACTGGTCGATCGTCACCGTTTCCATCAGATTGAACATCCCGAACCCAGCGTTATTGACGAGGCAATCGAAATCGCTGCAGCCCCAATAGGTGGAGAGCAACCGCTTGACCTCGTCCACGAAGGCCGGAAAACCTGCAACATCGCCGACATCCAGCGCCAGCGCGACCGCCTGGCCTCCTGCCGCCTTGATCTCGGCCACGACTTCATCCGCACCTGGTTTGTAGCTGTTGTACGTGAGGATGACACCCATGCCACGCCTTGCGCATTCCTGCGCCGCCGATTGACCGATGCCCCGGCTGCCACCGGTAATGATTGCGATTTTCATTTCTGTCTCCTTGCTTTCGATGGCCGGAAGCTATGGGAAACAGCGGGCTGCTACTCCGCCGGAAACTGCCTCGTTCTTGCCTATTCCTGCTTTCGTCTTGCGTGTCTCCACACGCTCGTTCAGAATTCCGCCATGCAAACAATGCTCGAAGAAATGCGCCGCTTGACGGCCCACGCTGAAAATCGACCGACGCAGACCGGCTTACCCGGCATCGTAATGGTCAAGGGAGAGATTCCCGAACACAGGCTCGGGGCAGTCTACGAGCCGATGGTCAATCTGATCCTCGATGGCAGCAAGACACTGACGATTGCCGGTCAGGACTATTATTATGATTCCGCGAGCTATTTCGTAATCTCGATTGACATGCCGGCAACCGGCAGGGTGCAGCAGGCAGGTCCCGACAGGCCCTATATCGGCGTCAGCCTGTCGCTCGATCCGGAAAGGGTCGCAGCCCTTCTCATGGATATCCCGCCGCAGTCCTATCTGGATGGACAAAGCGGCGGTTATTCCGTCGGTCGCATGACACCCGAGCTGCTCAGCGCTTGGCTCAGAATGCTGCAGCTCATCGAGCGACCGCGGGATATCCCAGCCCTTGCCCCAGCCTATGAGCGCGAAATTCTCTATCGGGTGCTGCAGGGACCGCAGGGCTGGATATTGCGGGATATTGCCGCGCCGGACAGCGCCCTGTCACGAATAAGGCTCGCCATCCGCTGGGTACGCGAACATTACGCCGAAGCTGTCGAGGTCGAAAAGCTTGCAAGCCTTGCCTCAATGAGCGTCTCGGCCTTTCATCGCCATTTCAAGGCGGTGACGGCGATGAGCCCGATCCAGTTCCAGAAACACATTCGCCTGCTGCAAGCCCGTCAGCTTCTGATTGCCCAATCCGGAAATGCATCCTCGGTGGCCTATGCCGTGGGTTATGAAAGCGCCTCGCAGTTCACCAGGGAATACGCACGCTTCTTCGGTCAGCCGCCGGCGCGCGATGCCTCACTGATAAGGGAAAATATCAAGCCTGCCGCCTGATCGTTTTCGGAACTAGTGCCCGCTCTTGACAGGCGGCTCCTCTGCGGGAGCGTCTCCTGCAGGAGCGGCTGCATCCTTGGCAGCCTGCTCTTCAGCAGACGGTTCCTCGGCCTCCTTCGGCGCTGTGCCACCAGCTGGCTTCTTGCTCTCTTTCTTGGTGGAAGCAACGGCAACCGGGTCGATGCAATCGGCTGGATCCTTGAGACTCGCGTTCAGCGCAGCGATCCGATCGTCCGGCAATTCGATGCGTTCGCCGTAAAAGAGGCCCTGCTCGCTCGCCTTGCCGTCATAATAACGGGCCGTATAGGGCTTGTCGTCGAGCCCTTCGACCATCTTGTCGGGATGCGCGATATAGACCACGTCGGCGCCAATCGCCCGGCCACGAATATCCGAGCGCAGGGTCGGACCATTCTCGTCGAGGACGACGACCTGCACGAGGTCGGGCTTCTGTGCTTCATAGACCGCCTGGGCGACACGCAACGCCGTCTTGATGCGCGTCATGCCGTCAACAGGTTCGGTCTTGATGTATTTGCGGACCCAGACATGGTCCTGCTTCTTGATCGTCACCAGATTGACGTCGGTGCAGGCCACGCCATCGGCGGATTCCTCGTCACCGAGCAGCCTGTCTTTACCGACATAGACCGCAGCACCGCCGGAAACGCCCGCTAACAGGGCGCTACCACCGATGATCAAAGCCAATTTCCGGGAAGGCCGGAATATGCGCAGTAAGGCCTTCACGCCAACTGCTCCGCCATCTGAAAACTCCAACGCAATACAAGTGACTGTGAAGCTAGGGAAATGACGTTTCCGAATCTTTAAGTGGACCGTCCGACTTTGTCTCGAATTGAATAAATACCAAAAAAGGTCCAGCCATTCGCAAGCTTGCCAGATCGCTCAAGCACATGCTCTAAAATGCCATGGCCTTCACGCTTCGCCAGATTCAATATTTCGTCGCCGTTGCCGAGCAGGGTTCGGTCACGCGCGCCGCGCAGAATCTGTCAATCTCCCAATCCTCGATAACAGAGGCGCTGAAGGAACTCGAAAACGATCTCGGCGTCGTGCTGTTCGAGCGTCACCCGCGGGGGCTGTCAGTCACCCACAACGGCCATCAGTTCCTGCGCCACGCCACGAAAATCCTGGCAACAGTCTCCGACGCCCGCACCAGCTTTTCCGGCCAGGAGAACATACCCTCCGGCACGCTCAATATCGGTGTCACGTCGCTCGTTGCGGGCTATGTGCTTTCGGACCTGCTGGCCCGCTATCGCCGCGCCTGCCCGGGTGTGGAGGTCAGCGCCATCGAGGACAATGGCAGTTACCTCGAACATCTGCTGGTCGGTGGCGAGCTGGATGTCGCCGTCATGGTGATTTCAAATCTGCGTGATCGCATGGCCCTGCAGGCCGAAATCCTGGAAACCTCACCCTATCGCCTCTGGCTGCCTATGGGCCATCCGCTGGTTTCAGCCGATATCATTTCCGTTGCCGATATCGCCCGCGAGCCGTTGATCATGCTGACGGTGGATGAAATCGAGGAGAATACCGGCAAGCTGCTGACCGCACTCGGCGCCCGCCCACATGTCGCCTTCCGCACCCGCTCCGTCGAAGCCGTGCGCAGCCTGGTTGCGACCGGCGCCGGCGTCGCACTGCTGCCCGATCTCGTCTACCGCCCCTGGTCGCTGGAAGGCGACCGTATCGAGAGTCGCGACGTCTCTGGCGCCCTGCCCGTCGTGCAAGTCGGCATGGTCTGGCGCAAGGGCTCCAGCCTGCCGCAGGCGGCACGCGATTTCGTGGCCATCGCCGAGAACATGCGATCGGGAAGATCCCGCTAGATATCGGAATTTCCGATATCGCCTTTCTGATAAATGAATTTGCGAAACCGGCCGTTCCGCGTCACCTTTTCTTCCGGGAACAAAACGCCGCAAAAGCGGCACCGAACCGGGAGACAGACGATGAAGCATCTTCTGAAATCGTGTACTGCTGCGCTCGCGAGTCTGAGCTTCGTGACACAGGTTGTCGCTGCCGAACCGCTGAAGGAGTTGGGCAAGGGGGAAGGCGCCGTCAGCATCGTCGCCTGGGCCGGTTATATCGAGCGCGGCGAGACCGACAAGAATTACGACTGGGTCACCGACTTCGAGAAGGAAACCGGCTGCAAGGTTTCCGTCAAGACCGCTGCCACCTCGGATGAAATGGTGGCGCTGATGAACGAAGGCGGTTTCGACCTCGTCACCGCCTCGGGTGACGCATCGCTCCGCCTCGTCGCCGGCAAGCGCGTCCAGCCGATCAACACCGATCTCATCCCGAGCTTCAAGACTGTCGACGAGCGCCTGCAGAATGCGCCCTGGAATACGGTGAACGGCGTCCATTACGGGGTCCCCTATCTCTGGGGGCCGAACGTGCTGATGTATAATACCGACACCTTCAAGGATAAGGCACCGACGAGCTGGAACATCGTCTTCGACGAACAGAACCTGCCGGATGGTAAGTCCAACAAGGGCCGCGTGCAGGCCTATGACGGCCCGATCTACATCGCCGATGCCGCTCTGTATCTGATGGCGCACAAGCCCGATCTCGGCATCAAGGACCCCTACGAGCTCAACGAGGACCAGTACAAGGCTGCTCTCGACCTGCTGCGCGGCCAGCGCAAGATTGTCTCGCGCTACTGGCACGATGCGATGATCCAGGTCGACGACTTCAAGAATGAAGGTGTCGTCGCCTCCGGTTCCTGGCCCTTCCAGGTCAATCTGCTGCAGGCAGACAAGCAGAAGATCGCCTCCACCTTCCCCGAGGAAGGTGTCACCGGCTGGGCCGACACGACCATGCTGCACGCCGACAGCGAACATCCGAACTGCGCCTATATGTGGATGGAACATTCGCTGAAGGCCAAGGTCCAGGGTGATGCTGCCGCCTGGTTCGGCGCCGTGCCATCCGTTCCGGCTGCCTGCAAGGGCAACGAGCTGCTGACCGATGCCGGCTGCAACACCAACGGCTATGATCACTTCGACAAGATCAAGTTCTGGAAGACGCCGGTCGCCAAATGCGCAAGCGAGAGCGAATGCGTGCCCTATCATCGCTGGGTATCGGATTATATCGGCGTGATCGGCGGGCGGTAACGCCAGGCCAATCCACGTAAGTGCCCTTCCCAGCTCCTCCCACTGCGGAGGAGCCAGAGTGGCGCCGCCGCATTCCTGCCGAAACGCCGAAAGGTTTGAGCGTGGGCGCGGCAGATTAAACCCCTCCCCCTTGTGGGGAGGGGT
>UCKU01000017.1 GCA_900473185.1 Hyphomicrobiales bacterium
TACCGCCAGCCCCACGACCCCTCCGCCCACGACGACACAGTCGAGGTCCAGTACCTCCGCCATGCAATTCCCTCTCATCCTCCAACTGCGGGGAGGGGCCTCTCCGGTCGAATTTTGGGAACCCCTGACAACGCAATCCAGCGCCAAGTCTCTTCGGTCGAACCTATCCCAAATAAGGACGGTGACGAAATACGATTCGACGAGCGAGACTTAGACGTCTCCATCAAAGCCAATGATGATGGCAAGGCGGGATGCTTATCAAGTCAGGATATTCGCGTGTAATGCGGGGGATGTAGGCTAGTGCCGCGGAACTTGACGCTGCGATCAAAGCTGGTAAAAGCCAACCGTCGAGTGATTGGGTAGCAAATCGGTAGCAGATACCGATTTCCGGTAGTCAATAAAATTTTGATTATTAAACCTTTTCAAACGGATGGAAGAGTGTCCGAGTGGTTTAAGGAACCGGTCTTGAAAACCGGCGTGCGGGAAACCGTACCGTGGGTTCGAATCCCACCTCTTCCGCCAAACCGCCGATTGCACGCTACACCACGAAATTCTGCGCAGCAGCTGCATGACACTCCGATGATCCATGACTATCACACGGCAGTCTACGATAGACAATCCAACATCCACTGGACACCGAACCGATCGGTGAGTTTGCCGTAATAACTCCCCCACGGCTGCACCGCGAGATGTGTGGTAATCTTGCCGCCATCGGCAAGCGCCGTGAAAAATCGGTCTGTAGTGGCGCGATCGTCCATGATGAGCATGTGAGCGGAGCCTCGCATCGGCTCGGCATCGTGATTGTCCGAGGCGAAGAACAAAAGACCAGGTCCCTCGAAGCGGGAGTGCATGATTTTGCCGAGCATGCGTTCACTGGCGAGCGGCACTCCGCGGTCGCCATGACGCATGAGCGCCGTGACCCGACCAAGGCCACATTTGGTATAGAAGTCGAGCGCTGCTTCACACTGGGTCGTAAAAAAGAGATAGTTAGCAAGCTGCATGGCATGGCCTCCAATAAGGTACCAGACCGCGAAATCTTCGCGTCTCGCAGTCCAGCCTTGAGGAATTTAGAGATGCGAAACGCTACAGGGCGACACCGGTGTCGGCTATGGCCTCGATCAAACTAGCATTGTCGTAGCTGCGGCCGGCGATGCCCCAAGCTCCTTCGGGAGCGTAGACGATGTTTGACCAGATATGTTCACGCTTCAGCCGTCCTCCGGCCGCCTTTTCGACGATATCCGTTGCCTTCTTAATAAAAGCGCTTTTCGCCTCAGGCGTCGCCAGCGCGATCTCGGGGAGCTTAAGTTCGACAAAAGCTGCCGCCACCACCTTGCCGCCGGCAAGTATATGTTCCTTCGGCAACACGTTGATCGAGCCGACGATGTTGGCCGTCATGAAGGCATTCCCGGTCAGACCCGAGACTTCGAGAATCGCGTCTGTTAGTCCGGAAAAGGCCTCGGCCTGCGCTTGTGGCGATAGCAGACCTTCGGGCACGGTGAGCGTAATGGGCATAGAGTTCTCCTCATTTGAACAGGAACGGCATTTGATATATACCGAATGCTCTCTATCCATAAACGTTGATCACTCTCTATTCAAGGGATAAAGAGCGAACACTCTCAATGAGGACGGCTATGCGCTACAGCCCGGAGCATAAACAGGAGACCAAATCTAAGATCGTGGCGGCGGCGGGCCGGGTTTTCCGGACGGAGGGCTATGGTGGCGGCGGCATCGAAGCATTGACCAAGGCCGCTGGCGTGACCAACGGCGCCTTCTATGGGCACTTTAAGTCCAAGAGCGAAGCCTTCCGCACCGCCGTGCTGTCAGGCTTGGAAGAGTTGCGGCAAGGGATTGCAGCGCTCAAAGGCAGCGAACAGACGAGCTGGCTGACGACCTTCGTGGAATTCTATCTTGGTTACAAACGGACCTGCGATCTCGGCGAAAGCTGTGCCTTGCCGAGCCTGTCCACCGACGTGATGCGCGCGGATGACGATACGCGCGCTGCCTATACGGCAGAGTTGAAGCGCCTCGTCGAAGAGGTCGCCGCAGGTTTGCCGGAGAATGATGCTCCAGACACGCCCGTCGGTTTGCAAAGAGATCAGGCGATCGTACTGCTCGCCATGCTCAGCGGAGGCGTTACGCTTGCCCGAGCCGTATCGGACCCGGAGTTGTCGGACCGCATCGCCCACCTCGTAGCGCAGGCAGCGTTACGCTTGACCGGCCAGAAGGCGAGCGGAACATAAAGATTGTTCGGGCTTCCGGAATCCTGCGATCTAGCCCAATGAGCAAATAAGAGCATCCGCGCCGTTGGCTGTGCGGATGCGTCCTCTGTGTCGTGGTATTATCCAGAACGTCCTTGCGACCGTTTAGGCGGCAGATTGACCAAAAGCGGCCATTCCGCCTCCGACCAAACACCGACATTCGGCTACGCGTCGAGGATGCCAAACCGGTGATGAGAGCTGCCGTTAACCTTTCTCGGCAATGGATCCGTCACGAAGCAAACCGTCCGGTACACAGGATGAGGTCTACTATTTCATTCCCGGACAGCCGAAAATTAGTAAAACATTAACCATGGTCGTTAGAATTCAGCCTATGACCTCGAAATCGTTCGCAAATTTGCCACGATATCCACAAGATTAAAGTCTCGTTAGGCAGGCAGGTAATAAGGCAACTCCAACTCATTCACGAGTGAGTTCCTTAACCATAACGGTCTTGAGTGGCGTGGGGCATATGAAACTGAATTACGGGGCGGCGTCTTTCGCAACGACGGCACGATGGCTGGCATTGTCAGCCATGTGCGCAACGGTGGCTGCCTGCGGCACGACACAGGCGGTTCCCAAGAAGAAATCCCACGGCAAGGAATATTTCTCCGAGAGCGAATATGGCGTCAAAGCCAGTCCGCGCGTTGCCAACGGCAACAACATTCCGAAGGGCGGCGGCCGCTACATCGTGGGCGATCCCTATGTGGTGAAGGGCAAGATGTATTACCCCAGGGAGGATTACTCCTATAACAAGGTGGGTATCGCTTCCTGGTACGGCTCGGCTTTCCACGGCCGTCTGACGGCGAATGGCGAAGTCTACGACCAGATGCATCTTTCCGCCGCGCATCCGACCTTTCCGCTGCCGAGCTATGCGCGCGTAACCAATACAGAAAACGGTTCGTCGGTGATCGTGCGCGTCAACGACCGCGGCCCATATCATGAAGGCCGCATCATCGACCTTTCCAACAAGACGGCGTCCATGCTCGACCTGCAGCACAGCGGCACAGGCAATGTTCGCGTCCAATATGTCGGCAAAGCGCCGCTCGACGGCCATGACATGCCGTATCTAATGGCATCCTATGTTCCGAAGGGCAGCCGTATTCCGGGCGTCTATCCGGGCGGGGGCCAGATCGCGACCGGCGTGATGGTTGCCTCCAACAGCAAGAAGATCACCGGCGACCAGTTGCAGAGCCTTGGCGACTATTCCAGTCCTTCGCCTGCCAACGTACCGGTGCCATTCTCCTCGGCAGCCTATGCGGGCTCTACGCCGAGCGCCAAGTATCCGGGCTCTGCGCAGAGCGCCAGGTATAATGCAGATCCGGCTCCGCAACTGGCCCCCGTACCCATGCAGGCGCCTGCGGGCGGTCATTTCCTAACCCCGCCGCCGGCCTTCTCCAATGGCGCTCAAGCAATGCCGCAGATGGTGGTTCTGCCGGAAATCGGCCCTATCCCCTATGAGCGGCCGAACGGCTGGTCGAAGGGCACGTCGCTTGCCATGGGCTATCAGGAGGAAGCGAGGACCGTGAACGTTCCGCTCGCCTTCGATGCCGTGATGGTGCGCAATGACGGGCTGACGCAGGACTCGATCCTCGCCTCCTTCAAGCGGCAAAATGCCGGTGGGGCGAAGGCGCGATAAAAGCCCACAATAAAGTGTAATTGCATCGGCTTCCGGCTCGCTTTACCCTCTTGAATCAGCCCGCACGATCAATGGGATTAGCGATGTTGAAGCCGCTGCTTCGCCTCTTTGCATGTCTGCTTTTGCCTGCTTCTGCTGCCTTTGCCGCAGAAGGCACCGAGGCTGGTTTCGTCACCAAGGCCGCGCAGGCCTATATGATCGAAGCTTCGACCGGAACAGTGCTTCTCGCCAAGAACGAGAACCAGGTCTTTGCCCCTGCCTCGCTTGCCAAGCTGATGACGATGGATCTCGTTTTCAGTGCCGTCAGCAAGGGTCAGATTTCGCTCGATACCGAATATCCCGTCTCCGAATATGCCTGGCGCACGGGTGGCGCGCCTTCGCGTGCGGCGACGATGTTTGCAGCGCTGAAATCGAAGGTCCGCGTTGAGGATCTGATCAAGGGCGTTGCGATCCAGGGCGCCAATGACGGCTGCATCATCCTTGCCGAGGGCATGGCCGGCAGCGAGGACCAGTTTGCGGCATCGATGACCCGGCGCGCTCGCGAGCTCGGCATGGAAAAGGCTGTCTTCGGCAATTCCACCGGAATTCCCGATGGCAAGAGCAAGGTGACGGCCAGGGAATTGGTGGCGCTTGCCGTCGACCTGCAGGCTTCCTACCCCAATCTCTATCCCTATTTTGCCCAGCCTGATTTCGAGTGGAACAAGATCTTCCAACGTAACCGCAATCCGCTGCTCGGCATGGATCTCGGCGCCGACGGCCTGGCGACGGGCTTCACGGAAGGGGAGGGCTTTTCGATCGTCGCCTCGGTGCAGCGCGACGGACGGCGGCTCTTCGTAGCGCTTGCCGGCATCGCCTCCGACAAGGAGCGCACGGAAGAAGCCAAGCGTGTGCTGGAATGGGGGCTGACGGCCTTCGAAAGCCACCAGGTCTTTGCCGACAAGGAAGTGATCGGTGCGGCAAGCGTCTACGGTGGCACGGCGCGCACCGTCGATCTCGTCGCCAGGGCGCCGGTCAGCGTCTATGTTCCGATCAACAATCCGGACCGGCTTGCCGCCCGCATCGTCTATCACTGGCCGCTGATGGCGCCGGTGAGGGCCGATACCGAGGTCGGCACGCTGCGCATCGTTTCCGGCAACAGGATGCTGCGCGAGGTACCGCTCTATACGGTGCAATCCGTCGAGGTGGGATCGCTCACCAGCCGGGCTGTCGATGCGTTGCTGGAGCTTGGCGAATCGCTGTTCTTCTCATGGCTCTGGGACAAGTCCGAGCAGAGCTGAGACCCTTTTTGCCCGCGGATTTTGCCGCAATTTGCCGGGGAAGGTGAATATGTCGCCGCGGCAAAAGGTTTCGTTCCGCACTATCTTCGGATAGATACAGAGGAAGAGCGCGGCGCTCAGAATGCGGGAAAGTATCATTGTCGTCCGGTACAGGATTGTTCGTTACGTTTGAAGGCGGAGAGGGGGCTGGGAAGTCCACGCAGATTCGCCGTCTTGCCGAGGCCCTTAAAGCCGAAGGCCATGACGTGCTGTTGACCCGGGAGCCGGGGGGCTCGCCGGGAGCCGAAGCGGTGCGCCATGTGCTGCTTTCGGGTGCTGCGGAAGCCTTCGGCACCCGCATGGAGGCTATCCTCTTTGCCGCCGCCCGCAACGATCACGTGGAAGAGGTCATCCGGCCGGCGCTTACCAAGAGCAAGATCGTGCTCTGCGACCGCTTCATGGATTCCTCGCGCGTCTACCAGGGCGTTACCGGCAACCTGGAGCCGGAATTCATCGAGACGCTGCAGCGCATCGCCATCAACGGCGTGATGCCTGACTGTACGCTGATCCTCGATATTCCGGCCAAGCTGGGGCTGGAGCGCGTTATCAAGCGAAACGCCGACGGCCCTGACCGTTTCGAGAAGGAAACGCTCGAAACGCATGAGAAACGCCGCGAAGCCTATCTCGATATCGCCGCGCGCGAGCCGGAGCGTTGCCATGTCGTCAACGCCACGCAGCCGGAAGAGGCGATTGCTGCGGAGATCCTCACCATCGTCAAGCAGTTGCTGAAACCATCAGCCGAAACGCGGATGCCGGAAGCGGCGCATCATGAGTGAGGACAGGCCCGGACTGCTCGACGGCGCCATCTGGCCGGCCGAGAACACGAAGCTCTTCGGCCATGAAGAGGCTGAGGATTTCCTGGCGCAGTTCTACCGCTCCGGCAAAGGCCATCATGCGATCCTGATCGAAGGGCCTGAGGGAATCGGCAAGGCGACATTGGCCTTCCGCTTCGCCAATCATGTTCTGTCGCATCCCGATCCGGCCACCGCGCCGGACCGCATCGCCGATCCGGATCTCGGATCTGCCGTGAGCCGGCAGATTGCCTCAGGCGCCTCGCACAATCTCCTGCATCTTGCCAGACCCGTGGATGAGAAGACCGGGAAGGTGAAATCGGCAATTACCGTCGACGAGGTACGCCGGGCCGGCAAGTTCTTCTCGCAGACCTCGGGCACCGGCAACTGGCGCATCGTCATCATCGATCCCGCCGACGACATGAACCGGAATGCGGCAAACGCCATCCTGAAGATCCTCGAGGAGCCGCCGAAGCGGGCGATGTTCCTCGTTCTGTCGCATGCGCCGGGAAAGCTGCTGCCGACGATCCGGTCGCGCTGCCTGCCGCTGAAGCTTGCACCCCTTGATGATAGTGCGCTGGTTTCAGCACTTGCCCATCTCGGGATCCAGAGTGAAGGGCAGGCCCTGCTTTCTGCCGCAAAGGGCAGCGTCGGTGAGGCGCTGAAACTGCTGAACTACGGCGGCGGCGAGATCATTCAGGCCTATAACGACGTTCTGTCCTCCGAAGGGCCGGCGGCGCGCAAGGCCATGCACCGGCTTGCGGATGCACTTTCGGGCAAGGAAGCCGATACGATCTTCGATTTCTTCGTCAGCCATGTGGGCGATGACGTCATGAACCGCGCGCGCCTTGCTGCGGGTGAGGGGCAGATTGCGGCGGCCGAACGTCTGGCGCGGCTCTATTCCGAAATCACCGAGAAGCTGACAGTCTCCGACGCCTACAATCTCGACCGCAAGCAGACGATCATGGAAGTGCTTTCCGAAATCAAGCAGCCGCGCGCCTGATCAGCCGGCCAGCAGTTTCCAGGCAACTACGGCGAGCGTGACGGCCAGTACGATACGGATGGTGCGCTCGTGCAGTTTCGGCGCAAGCAGGCTGCCGGCAATGATGCCGGGAATGGAACCGACCAGCAGGGCAAGCAGCATCGCCCAGTCGATCTCGCCGATGAACCAGTATCCCATGCCGCCGATCAGGGTGAGCGGCACCGCATGGACAATATCCGAGCCGACGATCTCACGTACGTCGAGGCGGGGGTAGAGGATGAGCAGGATCGTCACGCCCAAGGCGCCAGCGCCGACCGACGTCAAGGTGACGAGCACGCCGAGCACAAAGCCCAGACCGACGGTGAAGACTGCGATGGTCCCTGGTTTCGGCGGCATGCGCTCGCCGATGGCACGGCGGGCAAATTCGAGGATCTGGCTGCGGAAAACCAGCATGATTGCGGTCATGACCAGAAGCCAGCCGAGCGCGGTGGTGATGGTATTCGTGACGCCAATGCTTTTGCGGTCGACGCCGGCCATCAGCCAGAGCATCGAAAGCGCGGCAGGGACACTGCCGGCCGCAAGACTGCCGACGATCTTCCAGTTGACGCGGCCATGCATGCCGTGAACAGCAGTGCCGGCCGTCTTTGTAATGGCAGCATAGAGAAGATCGGTTCCGACGGCCGTCGCCGGATGGACGCCGAAGAGGAGCACGAGCAGAGGCGTCATCAGCGAACCGCCGCCAACGCCGGTGATACCGACCAGCGCTCCTACGACAAGACCGGACAGGGAATAGAGAGGCTCGAACGTCAAATACGCGCCTCCGAGGGCGCGCGGCCGTGACTATTCCGATCGATGAAAAATCGCACTTCGCTTCCGTCCCGCCCTCTTGCGACAGAAGGGGTAGATTGCGTCAGAACACGAGTCAAGGTCATCAATACGCCGCCTGGAAATCGTCTGCGGCTGCCAAACTTGATGTTTCGCTTGTGCGAGACATGCGCTAATAGCGGCTGACGATTTTTATAGAGTAAGCCGGAATTGGCCGCCATGACAGACAAGACCCCCTTCTACATCACGACAGCGATCTCCTACCCAAACGGCAAGCCGCATATCGGCCATGCCTACGAGCTGATTGCGACCGACGCCATGGCGCGCTACCAGCGCCTCGACGGCAAGGATGTCTTCTTCCTGACGGGTACGGACGAACACGGCCAGAAGATGCAGCAGACGGCGCGTGCCGAAGGCATCACGCCACAGGCGCTTGCCGACCGCAATTCCGGCGAATTCCAGGCGATGGCGGAGCTGCTCAATGCTTCGAACGACGACTTCATCCGCACCACGCAGGAACGTCACCACGAGACCTCGCGGAATATCTGGAACCTGATGGCTGCCAACGGCGACATCTACAAGGATTCCTATGCCGGCTGGTACTCGGTACGCGACGAAGCCTATTATCAGGAAAACGAAACCGAGCTGCGCGCCGATGGTGTGCGCTACGGGCCGCAGGGCACGCCTGTCGAATGGGTGGAAGAGGCAAGCTACTTCTTCAAGCTCTCGGAATACCAGGACCGGCTGCTGAAGCACTATGAGGAAAACCCTGATTTCATTGGCCCGGCCGAGCGCCGCAATGAGGTGATCTCCTTCGTCAAGTCGGGCCTCAAGGATCTGTCGGTCTCGCGCACCACCTTCGACTGGGGCATCAAGGTGCCGAATGCCCCTGATCATGTCATGTATGTCTGGGTCGATGCGCTGACGAACTACATCACCGCAACCGGCTATATCGAAGACCGCAACGGACCGCGGGCGAAATACTGGCCGGCCGATGTGCATATCATCGGCAAGGACATCATCCGCTTCCACGCTGTCTACTGGCCGGCCTTCCTGATGTCGGCGAAGCTGCCGCTGCCGAAGCGTGTCTTTGCCCACGGCTTCCTGCTCAACAAGGGCGAGAAGATGTCGAAGTCGCTCGGCAACGTCGTCGATCCCGTCAACCTGGTGAACCATTTCGGTCTCGATCAGGTGCGTTACTTCTTCCTGCGTGAAGTCTCCTTCGGCCAGGACGGCAGCTACAGCGAAGAGGCGATCGGCACGCGCATCAATTCCGATCTCGCCAATGGTATCGGCAACCTTGCCAGCCGCTCGCTATCGATGATCGTCAAGAATTGCGACGGCAAGATCCCGGAATGCGGACCGTTGGCGGATGAGGACAAGGCCATGCTGGCGCAAGCCGATGCGCTGCATGCCTCGACGCGCGACGACATGGGCAAGCAGCTCATCCACCGCGCGCTGGCCTCGATCATCGCTGTCGTCTCGGAGACAGACCGCTATTTCGCCGGCCAGGAGCCTTGGGCGCTGAAGAAAACCGATCCGGCGCGTATGGGCACGGTGCTCTATGTGACCGCCGAAGTCGTTCGCCAGATCGCCATCCTGCTGCAGCCTTTCGTGCCGGAATCGGCCGGCAAGCTCCTCGATCTCGTGGCCGCGCCTGCGGACAAGCGTGACTTCGCAGCGCTTGGCGAAGCCGGCCGTCTGGTGCCGGGCACGCCGCTCGAAGCGCCGAAGCCGGTCTTCCCGCGCTACGTGGCTCCGGAGGCTTAAGGCCGTGCTGGTCGATACGCATTGCCATCTGGACTTTGCCGATTTCGAGGCGGAGCGCGACGAGATCGTCGCGCGCGCCCATGCGTCGGGCGTGGCGCAGATGGTGACGATCTGCACCCGCGTGCGCAAGCTCGACGGGTTGCTCGCCATCACCGAGACATATCCTTCCGTCTTCTGCTCGGTCGGCACGCATCCCAACAATGCGGGCGACGAACTGGACATCCAGACGGAAGATCTGGTGCGGCTGGCAAATGCCCATCAGAAGGTCGTTGCGATCGGCGAGGCGGGTCTCGACTATTTCTACGACACGCAGAAGCCCGAGGACCAGCAGACAGGCTTTCGCCGCCACATTGCCGCGGCACGGGAAACGCAGCTTCCGCTCGTCATCCATAGCCGCAGCGCCGACGCCGACATGGCGGCGATCCTGACCGAGGAGACAGGGAAGGGGGCCTTCCCCTTCATCCTGCATTGCTTCTCGGCCGGTCCGGACCTGGCAAAGACGGGCGTCGAGCTCGGCGGCTATATTTCCTTTTCGGGCATCCTGACCTTCCCGAAGTCGGAAGAGCTGCGCGACATCGCCAGGACCATTCCGCACGACCGGCTGCTTGTGGAAACCGACGCGCCGTATCTGGCGCCCAAGCGCTGGCGCGGCAAGCGCAACGAGCCGTCCTATGTGGTGAACACGGCCGAGGTGCTGGCCGATACGATCGGCCTTCCTTACGAGGAGGTCGCGCGGATCACCACCGACAATGCTTTCCGGCTGTTTTCGAAGATGCCGAGGATCTAGCGGCGTGGCACGACGGCAGCGGTTCACCATTCTCGGCTGTTCGTCGTCACCCGGCGTGCCGCGCATCACCGGTGATTGGGGCGCCTGCAATCCAGACAATCCAAAGAACAGAAGAACACGCGCCGCCTTTATGGTGCAGCAGTTTTCTGATGATGGCGCGGCAACGACCGTCGTCATCGATACGGGGCCGGATTTTCGCGAGCAGATGATCAGGGCAGGGGTCGACCATGTCGACGCGGTTCTCTACACCCATCCGCATGCAGACCATATCCACGGCATCGACGATCTGCGTGGTTATTTTCACAATACCCGCCGGCGCGTGCCGATCTTCGCTGACCAGTTCACCATGAGCAGGCTGCGCGATGCCTTCGGCTATTGCCTGGAGACGCCGCCGGGCAGCAATTATCCGCCAATCGTGCTGCCGATCGTGATCGAGGATCTGGAAAAGCCCATTGAAATCCACGGGCCAGGCGGAACAATCGCCTTTATGCCGCATCTGCAGCAGCATGGTGACATCCATTCGCTCGGCTTCCGCATCGGTGATGTGGCCTATTGCAGCGATATCAGCGACTTCCCGCCGCAGACGGTGGAGAGGCTGCAGAACCTCGACATGCTGATCATCGACGCCCTACAATACGCCTATCATCCCAGCCATCTCTCGCTGGAACAGTCACTGGACTGGATCGAGCGGCTAAGACCGAAGCGGGCGATCCTGACGCATATGCACACGCCGCTCGACTATGATGTAGTCATGGCACAAACGCCGGATCATGTGGTGCCGGCGTTCGACCAGATGAGCTTCGAAGTCGAGGTTTAGCTGCCGATAAAGGGAGCAACCTCGAGGTATCCGCGATGAATCATGTCGAGCGCGACATAGAGAATGATCAGCAGGCCGACATAGGCGATCCAGCGATGTTTGTTGAGCAGGCGGGCGATGAAGTTTGCCGCGATACCCATCAGCGCGATGGAGAGACCGAGGCCGAGAACCAGTACGCTTGGATGTTCGCGGGCGGCGCCGGCAACGGCAAGAACATTGTCCAGCGACATGGAAACGTCGGCGATGACGATCTGTGTCGCAGCCTGGAAGAATGTCTTCCTAGGTGCAGCTGCGCCAGCCTCGGCCGCATGTTCTTCGCCATGGCCGGCACGCAGCTCACGCCACATCTTCCAGCAGACCCAGAGAAGCAGCAGGCCACCGGCCAGCAGAAGGCCGACGATCGCCAGAAGATAGACTGCGACGGAGGCGAACAGGATGCGAAGCACCGTTGCCGCCAGAATGCCAACAAGGATTGCCTTGCGGCGCTGCGTGGCTTCCAGGCCGGCAGCCGCAAGGCCGATGACGACGGCGTTGTCGCCGGCGAGAACAAGGTCGATAGCAATGACCTGCAGCAAGGCCGTCAAGCCGGCCGCTGTGAAAATATCCATATTGCATTACCCCCAATAAGCTCCGAGCGTGCTAGCCTCTTGAGAGTTTTCCGTCAACCGGCGAAGGGATGCGTTGGCCGCCCAGTCCACGGCCATGCAGTGTAATCCGCACGGCTGTGATCGATGCCGTGTCCTGCATCACCGGATTGATGTAGATTATGGAACGATTCTTTTCTTCCATCCGCAGGTCCATGGAAACGTCGCTTTATCTGCCCGTCAAAGGCTTTCTCGAAAAGGCAGGTTACGTCGTCAAGGGCGAAGTCGGCGGCTGCGATCTGGTTGGCCTGAGCGACGACGATCCGCCTGTGGTGGTGGTTTGCGAGCTGAAGCTCAGCTTCAATCTCGAGCTCATCCTGCAAGCAGTCGATCGCGCGGCCGTCTCTGACGAAGTCTGGATCGCGGCCCGGGTTTCCGCCAAGGGCAAAGGCCGGGAAACCGATAAGCGCTACCGCGATCTCTGCCGCAGGCTCGGCATTGGCATGCTCGGTATCTCGGATGCCGGCGACGTCAGCATCATCGTCGGTTCCGTATCGCCCATGCCACGGACCAATCCGAAGCGCCGGTCGCGGCTGATGCGCGAGCACCAGAAACGCCGCGGCGACCCGGCGCTCGGCGGCAGCACGCGCACGCCACTCATGACGGCATATCGCCAACAGGCGCTCGGCTGTGCGGCGGCGCTGGCATCAGGGCCGCTGCGCGTGCGTGATATCAGGTCCGGTGTACCGGAGGCCGGCAAGATCCTGCTGTCCAATGTCTATGGCTGGTTCGAACGACTAGACAGAGGCGTCTACGGCCTGACGGATGCCGGACGGGAAGCGCTGCAGCGGTGGCCACAGCAGGAGATGCAGGCGGCGCAGTAGTGGGTGCGGTTTTAGGGTACGGCTTTTAGTTCCATAACCTATCTTATGCGACCTTCATGTGACCATCGACGCACTCTGTTTCGATGCACGATATTCCAATGATTTCAGTATTTTCCCTGCGAATGCTTTAGCCCGTCCTGTAACGTTAGTCACTATCCCTCGCCGTTCCAATTCCCATCGCGTTTAGCGCAACTGAGAGTTCCATGAGACGATGCGTCAGCTCCGCCTCCTGATGGCGGTGCAAGCGCCAGTCACTTCTGTCAAACGACGTATATTGTTTTGCGAATGCTAGTTTTATAAACGCGCTCAGGTTAGGTGTAGTGTCGCTCACATGCGCAATTTTCTGATGATCGCCCGTCAGGCGATTGGTGTATTGAGATGATTTCATTTGCGGATTCTGCCAAGGCGAAAAATCTTCATTTCGGCGATCTGACCATTGATGAAGCGTGCATGTTCGCGCATCGCAATGGCCAGACCATCCAGTTCACCAGAAACGAGCGCGCCCTGCTACTGGCCTTCACCGGCAATCCGCGGCGCCTGATGAGCCGCAGCCGTCTGCTGGACGAGATCACTCAACCGGGTTCGGATTCTTCCGACCGCAACATCGATTTTCTGGTCAACAGACTGCGGTTGAAGCTCGGCGACAATGCAAAGTCACCCATCTATATTGCAAACACAATACGGCGAGGGCTACGTCTGGATCGCGACCCAATCCCGGCCGGGTCCGATCGATGCGTTCCTCATCATCGGTCCAAGTTTTGAACTTCAGGGACATATGTCGCACCAGAAAGGCCTGTCCTTGATGGACAAGCTTCGGGACATGATTTCCGCCGGTATCGGTGCCGACCACAAGGTCGTCGTTGCCGAGAGGCACCTTCTCGCAGCCTACGACAAGTTACGCTATTTTCTGCAGGTGAGTTTTCACGCCGACGCGGGGCGCCTCAACTGTGCAGCCACCCTGCGGGAAATGCCGTCGAAACGTATCTTGAAAGCATTTCGTTTGCATCTCGATGCCGCTGACGACAGGTCCTTTACGAACGAGGCGTCACGCATAACTGAAGGCGTTGTCAGCGTGCTGCAGCAAGCCCTCAACGAGGCCTCCAACGGGCTTGGTGTACCCATAGATGAAACGCCTGAGGTCAGGCTGCGGAGTGCTTCCCATCTGCTGTCGACCTCGAATCCGAAATGGCTGGCGAGCGGCGAGCAACTTGCCAAGGGCCGGGAGCGGGACCCTTTCGATGCAGACGCCGCGATCCAGTGGGGTTTGCATCTCTTTGCACGCCTAGTCCTGACCAGTCCGTTCGAAGGCATAGACCTTGCGGAACGTGATCGCATCGAGGGCGAGATCGAAGCCACCGTGCTGGAATGCCTGCCCGAAATCGAGGAAAAGCCCCTGCTGATGCTGGGGGCGGCCAAGCTTCTCTATTTCATAGATCGGGGCCATCTCGAACTCGCCGAGGAAATAGCCGAGCGTGCCCTCACCCGCACCCAGGATTCCACGGCCGCCCTACCCCTCCTTGGACAGTTACGGTTTGCGCGCGGGCGTTTCGACGAGGCTGTCACCATCTTTGATCAGGGCATCCGTGCAGCCGAACCGGGCGCGGAATTTCATCGGCATATGAGGGTGCCGAAGTATCTCGCATTGCTGGCTGCAGGCAACAGCGCTTCGTCGGCAGCCCAGACGACCGACATGGCCCACCTTGGTTTGGATTGCCCGCCCGAGATCGCCTTCATGATCGGCTGGACGGCTGTTACTCCGGATCAGACATTGCCCGGAGCGTCGCGCCAGGCCCTTGCCGCGCTTGGTTCCGATCGTGCCACAAGAGCAATCGAATATCTCTATTTCACCTCGACGCGCCACGTCACGCTCGAACATGGGCGCGCGAACATCATGCGCAACATGATTGCGCATCTGTCACGGCTTTACGGCAAACAGGTCGTTCCTGATTTCGTGCTTCGCAGCATCGGCGCCCTCGCCTCCGCCTGAGCAGACTGATCAAAAAATCTAAAACGCCGCGAGCGCCACCGGCGCCGGTCGACCGTGCGTACCGACCACCATGCCGTTTTTTCGAGCCTCAAATATTGGGCAAACAATTGCCTGATAGCCACGACCACTGTTGTCGCTCCCAGGATAACACATCCAGAGAGAGTGCGGAGCAACAACTGGTTGAAATTATCATGAGTGCGACGCGTTAAACGTCGCCTGCGCACTCATTTTATTGAGGGACGATACTCACATGCCAATTCCAGTCAGGCGTATCTGACACGTTGTCGTGCTCTTAACGGTGCTCGCGAGCGCAGCGAGCCTCTTGCAGGGTTGCGTGCTCAGCGAATGGGCGCTGATCATCTCGCAGCAGCAGAAGAAGAAAGACGATGCGAAGGCACCCCAGCAATCGGCATTTGCACCAAGTGAATCAAATGGCAACTCAGGTACGACATCCCGGCCGAGTACAGGTGGCTCGCCGGCTCCGAGCGGCCCGCCTGCCTCTCCGAGTGGCCCACCGAGCACGGGCACCGGCGGAATTCCGCTCTGAAGTCATCATCCTGAAAAGCTCCCCGTTTGTTGATGCAATTGGCGCGCATCCGACCTTGTGGAAGAAACCACGGCTCCGGTGCCGCGCCAATTTTCTTCGCCCCCGCTGCGGCTGGGAGCCGGCCATTTGGAGGGAGAGCGGTCGTTGGCACGAGCCTGTCTCAAAATAGACATTGATGCGAAGCAAAGCCTGTTCGATAGTCCGTGCTGACGTTACACCCTCTTCCTGCCCACCACCTGGACGAAATGCCCTTTACACATATGAAAATCCATATTTTTTCTCAGATCCTCGCTGCAGCGCTTGCCGCAGCCGTCGCGTTGGGGTCGGCAGCCCATGCAGAAAATCCGTCCGCTCCCTGGCCGCAGACGATCAGCGACCTGCCGGCCGAATCCGGCATACGCTTCGGCACGCTGGAAAATGGTATGCGGTTTGCGATCATGCACAATGCCACGCCAACGGGACAAGCGGCCATCCGTTTCCGGATTGGCGCCGGCTCGCTGGACGAGAGGGATGATCAGCAGGGACTGGCGCATTTCCTTGAACACATGGCCTTCAAGGGCTCGACCCATGTCGCACAGGACGAGATGATCCGCATCCTGCAGCGCAAGGGCCTGGCCTTCGGGCCGGATACCAACGCCAACACCTCCTATGACGAGACCGTCTATTCGCTCGATCTGCCCGAGGTCGATGCGGATACGCTTTCGACCGGCCTTATGCTGATGCGCGAGACGGCGAGCGAGCTGACGCTGGATGCCGGCGCCTTTGTCCGCGAGCGCGGCGTCATCCTGTCGGAAGAGCGGCTGCGTGACACGCCGCAATATCGCGCCGCAATCGGCGTCACGAATTCCATGCTCGCTGGCCAGCGCGTGACGATGCGCGCGCCGATCGGCAAGGTCGACATCATCAGAAGTGCCCCTGTCGATCTGCTGCGTGATTTCTACCATGCGAACTATCGGCCCGATCGCGCCACGCTCATCGTGGTGGGCGATGTCGATCCAGCAGCCATGGAACTGGAAATCCGGCAGCGCTTCAGCGACTGGAAGGGCGCCACCCCTGCCCCACCAAAGCCCGATCTCGGCACGCTGAAGCCGAAAGGCGAAAGCGCCGAGGTCATCGCGGTTCCGGGCGGCACAACGAATGTCCAGATCGCCTGGACGCGGCCCTATGATGCTTCGCCTGACACTTTTGCCAAGCGTCGGCAGCAACTGGTCGAAGATCTCGGTCTTCTGGTACTCAAACGTCGGCTAGGCGCCATGGCCAACCGGGCCAATGCGCCCTTCATCACCGCCGCCGTCGGCTCTCAGGATCTTTTCGACTCGGCCCATATCGTTGTCGTCACGGCAAATTCCGAGACGGACAAATGGCAGCAGGCACTCGCGGCCATCGATCAGGAACAGCGCCGTTTCCAGCAATTCGGCGCCGAGCAGGCCGAGCTCGATCGGGAAATCGTCGAATATCGCTCTCTCCTTGAAGCAGCCGCCGCCGGTGCTGCTACGCGCACGAGCACCGACATCGCCTCCATGCTGGCGAGCAGCGTGGACGACAATGAGGTCTTCACCTCCCCCGCGGAAGATCTTTCGATGTTCGAGACGATCACCAAGGGGCTGACAGCGGCCGAGGTCAACGAGGTTGTCGCGCGTGTCTTCTCCGGCAATGGCCCGCAGCTCGTCCTGCAGACCGCGCAAGCGCCAAAGGGCGGCGCCAGCGACATCAGGCAGGCATATGACGCCTCCCGTGCCGTTCCAGTCACCGCGCCGTCCACCGCGGCAGCGGTCGTCTGGCCCTATACCCATTTCGGCGAACCCGGCGCTGTCGTCGAACGTCGCGTTGTCGAGGATCTCGGCCTGACCATGGTGCGCTTTGCCAACGGCGTGCGGCTGACCATCAAGCCGACCAAGCTACGCGCCAACGAAGTGCTGGTACGCGAGGATATCGGTCGCGGCCGGCTGGGGCTGCCGAATGACCATCCCCTGCCGATCTGGACATCGCCGGCCGTCGTCCTGTCGGGCACCAAGGCAATGGATTACCCGGATTTACAGAAAGCGCTGGCCGCCAAAATCGCCGGCATCGATTTCTCGGTAGATGACAGCTCCTTCCAGTTCACCGGCCAGACACAGACGGGGGATCTGGCGACGCAATTGCAGATCATGGCAGCTTACACTTCCGATCCCACCTACAGGCCGGAAGTTTTCAAGCGCGTCCGGCAAGCCTATTTGAACAACCTCGATCAGTATGAGGCGACGCCAGGGGCCGTCATCGGCCGCGATTTCGCAGGCCTCGTGCATTCCGGCGACCCGCGCTGGACTTTCCCGGACAGAGCGCAATTGTCCGCCACGAAACTGGAAGATTTCGAAGCGCTGTTCCGGCCGCAAATTTCCGCAGGTCCGATCGATATCACCATTGTCGGCGACATAACGGCGGACGAAGCAATCCGCCTGACGGCTGAAACCTTCGGGGCTTTGCCTGCTCGCCCGGACGCGATAACGGACAATGTTGCAAACGATGTGCATTTCCCCGCCCCCACCGAAAAACCCGTCATGCGGACCCATAACGGCCGGGGCGATAATGCCGCGGCGATCGTCGCTGCCCCCGTTGGCGACATGCTCTCGGATATGCAGCGGGGCTTTGTCGCCAACGTTGCCGGCCAGATCTTCGAAAACAGGCTGATCGACCAGTTCCGAATTGCCGAAGGCGCGACCTACAGTCCGCAGGGCGCCATGGACCTGTCGTGGGACATTCCTGGCTATGGCTACGCCTATCTCTATGTCGAGACGACGCCGGACAAAGTCGAGAATTTCTATACGCTCGTGGACAAGATCGCTGATGATCTCAGGTCAAACGATGTCTCGCCGGACGAGCTGGTCAGGGCCCGGGCTCCGATCATCGAAACATTGAAGCATCAACAGCAGAGTAACGAATATTGGGTGCGGTATCTGAACGGCGCTCAAACCGACCCTCGCCGTCTGGAGCGTATACGCGACAATCTCAGCGGCTACGACAACGTCACCGCCGAGGATATCCGTCAATTTGCCACGACCTATTTCCGGCCGGATAAATTCTGGAAATTCGAGGTGTTGCCAGCCGCGGTACGATAGGCACAGCGTGCTTCAAAGCCGGATCCCGAACGCGGCCGCGTGCTTCGGGATCCGCTTCCGATTTCATCTTGTCTACACCGGTTAATGCCTGACAATGCCGAGCGGGATTGCCTGCGTAAAAACGTCGAGATCGTTTTGATGGCGAAGCTGCACACAGCTGGCTAGATGCCCAAACGAATTTCACCGGTCTTCGCATGGCATCCGATCATTCTCATCCCATCCAGGAATATGCGCGTGTCGTGCGCGAGAAGAACCTCTTGAAGCTTCGTCTTCTTTCGATTGACCGGCAGCTTGCAACGGCCAGCGGCGCCTGGAAATCCTATCTGGAGGAGACGCGCCTCTCGGTCATCGAAGCGATGCTTGCGCTTGAGGAGGAGGGCGAAGGCTATCTCTTGCTGATGCGCAAGGACTGCCCGACGTAAGTTCCCTTCAGGCCGAGGCGAAGGGATGCGAGCGCCCTCTCCGCCTCCTCGATCTCCTTGAGCACCAGGCGCTGCTTGCGATGATCCATTCCGCCCCCGGCAAGTGCGGCATCCACCAGTTCGAGCACGTCCGTCGCCTCGACGACCACTCGCGTAGCACCTCTCTGCAGAGATGCGACAGGCTCTGCCTGTTCCACACCGGAAGAGCGCTCCGCTGCAACAAAGATACTTCCCTCGAGGAGATAGGATGCGAGGCGTGGATCGGGCACGACCTCCAGCAGATTCTGGATTTCGTCAGCGGAAAAACAGGTTCTGCTGATCAGGCGCGAGTGGAAGGCCGCGTAATTCATCCCCAAGGCGGCGGCGACGACATCCACCGGATAGGCTTTCTCTACAACGAGGATAGTGTAGACGATGTCTGCGAAAGCACGGCCGCGTTGCGTCATGATCGCCCCCAGGCTCTGTTTCTGCAACTATAGCGGAAGTCGCGTCAAAAGGGAGCGGCTGTTTTGATATCGCATCTGTCGGGGCGATGCTAACGCGGCGCCTCGGCAGGAGACACCCCACCTGCCTGGGAAAGGCCACCTGCCTCCGAGTCCGCCAAGGCGGGTGGCCGGACCGTACCGGCGCGGGCGGAACTTTGGTCCGGTTTGCTGGTTTCCGCCTGCAAGGCGTCGCTTTCGGGACGGCACTGGGATCTTTCTGGTCTACTCTGTAACAGGCAACCGCTGCGGGAGGAGCTGCTGGCGCGTTGCCTTGATTCAACGGAGGAGACGGAAATGAGCAAGAACCGTGGCGTCGTCTATTTGCGGCCCGGAAAAGTGGAAGTCCGCGACATCGACGATCCGAAACTCGAGGCGCCGGATGGCCGCCGTATCGAACATGGCGTTATCCTGAAAGTCATCTCCACCAATATCTGCGGTTCGGACCAGCACATGGTCCGCGGCCGCACCACAGCGATGCCGGGCCTCGTGCTCGGACATGAGATCACCGGCGAGATCATCGAAAAAGGCATCGATGTGGAAATGCTCGATGTCGGGGACATCGTCTCCGTACCTTTCAACGTGGCCTGCGGGCGCTGCCGCTGCTGCAAATCACAGGATACTGGCGTCTGCCTGACGGTTAATCCGTCGCGGGCGGGCGGCGCTTATGGCTATGTCGACATGGGCGGCTGGATCGGCGGCCAGGCTCGTTACGTCACTGTCCCCTATGCGGATTTCAATCTCTTGAAATTCCCCGACCGCGACAAGGCGATGGCCAAGATCCGCGATCTCACCATGCTGTCCGATATCCTGCCAACCGGCTTCCACGGCGCCGTCAGAGCCGGCGTCGGCGTCGGCTCCACCGTCTATGTCGCAGGTGCCGGCCCGGTCGGCCTTGCAGCGGCGGCATCAGCCCGTATCCTCGGTGCGGCCGTCGTCATGATCGGTGACTTCAACAAGGACCGCCTCGCCCATGCCAGCCGCGTCGGCTTCGAGGCCATCGATCTCTCGAAGAGCGACCGGCTCGGAGATATGATCGCGCAGGTGGTCGGCACCAATGAAGTGGATAGCGCCATCGATGCTGTCGGCTTCGAAGCGCGTGGACATTCCGGCGGCGAACAGCCGGCGATCGTGCTGAACCAGATGATGGAGATCACCCGCGCCGCCGGCTCCATCGGCATTCCCGGCCTCTATGTCACGGAAGATCCGGGCGCAGTGGACAATGCGGCCAAGCAGGGAAGCCTCTCTCTGCGCTTCGGTCTCGGCTGGGCGAAGGCGCAGTCGTTCCATACCGGCCAGACGCCGGTGCTCAAATATAACCGCCAGCTGATGCAGGCGATCCTGCATGACCGCCTACCGATTGCCGATATCGTCAATGCGAAGGTGATTTCACTTGAGGATGCCGCCCAGGGCTATGAGAGCTTTGACCAGGGTGCCGCGACAAAGTTCGTTCTCGATCCGCATGGCGCAATTGCCAAGGCCGCGTGATCGATCGATACGATGTGCCGGGGCTGCAATGCCCCGGCACTCCTTTATGGAAATGCGATCGGCCGCGCCTCCCCTGCACTTAGGCACGCAGTATCATAATCAACGCCCCTGCACTGTTCGGTCACCACATCGGGCGAAATCGATACGACACCGCCCTTCCTTTCCGCCGCCGTCCTCTGATCGAAGGCGCTGAAACGGATATCGACTTTCTGGCCAAGCGTTAGCTGGTCGATATCGCGCGCGTGGCCATCGTCGCCACGGCGACTACGCCTTATCGCTTCGACAGCGAGATCCTCTCCTGACACGTTGAACAGCAAGATGCCCAGGTCCGCATAATATCGGATCCCCGCCGAAGCATCAGTTCGCAATCATATTGCGAGCAATACAATATAGTTAACGCGATCATAACTTTGGCGGATTCTACTGTGAATCAGGCCCTACTTTTGAGCGAATCACCATCCAATCGAAGTAATGCTTTCCACTTCCAGGCGAGGAGGATGAAATGGCCCAAGCTACTAGAATTACAGATGTTATCGATTCATTCGGAATTGATACACATATCGACTATACCGATGGGAAATATTCCAATATCGCGGAAGTTGTTAAAGCTCTGGGCTATCTTGGCCTCGAGACAGTTCGCGATCATGCCCCCACCCCTGCCTCCGACCCTTACGGTCAGGGCCACCTTGGGGACGCGGCAGATGCCGGTGTCAAATTCGTTTTCGTCTCCGGGCGGGATGATACCCCCGCTACCGTGGTCCAGCGACTGCATGCCTTCGTGGAAGCGCATCCCGGTTCGATCGTCGGCATAGAAGGCCCGAACGAGGTCAATAACTGGCCGGTCGCCTATAAGGGACTGTCGGGAGAAGCTGCTGCGCTTGCCTACCAAAAGGATCTGTTCAACGCGGTGAATGCCGATCCGCTGCTGAAGGACATTCCGGTTCTCGGCTTTACCGGTTACACGGTTGCTTCTTCCAACGATTACACGACGATCCACACCTATGCGAAAGAGGGCGACCAGCCCTTCTCCTGGCTTTCGCGCGAATCCGGCGACCAGATGCAGGCAGATCCCGGCAAGCCGCTTACCATCACCGAGATCGGCTATCACACGTCGCTGACGGCCGATACCAACGGCGGATGGGAAGGGGTCGACGAGACGACGCAGGCAAAACTGCTTCTCAATACATTGATGGACGGCGTCTTTCTCGGATCGAAGGACACTTTCATCTACCAGCTTCTCGATGCCTATTCCGATCCGGGAGGCGCCGACCAGGAAAAGCATTTCGGGCTGTTTCGCCTGGATTATACTCCCAAGCCGGCCGCAACGGCGATCCATAATCTAACGGAAATTCTCGAAGATGACGGGGCAACGCAGGCGACCTTCAATCCGGGGGCGCTCAATTACACCATCAACGGACTACCCTCCACCGCGCGCAGCTATCTGACGGAGAAATCCGACGGAAGCTATCAGATCATCATCTGGAACGAGCCCGATATCTGGAACCAGACGACAGACAAGGCGATCCAGGCGGCGGCGGCGAGCGTCACCGTCAATCTGGGCGGAGCTTTCGGGACGGTGCAGGTCTACGATCCGCTGGCGGGCGATACACCGGTCAAGAGCTTCAGCAACATATCCTCCCTCAATGTGGATGTCGTCGACCATCCCATCATTATCAACATAGCAGCAAGTGCCAGCGCAGCGCCGGCGCCTGGCCATATCTATGGCGGCACCGGAGACGACACCTTCACGGTCACCTCCCCGACTGACATCGTTGATGAAAGCCGCGGCGGTGGAACCGATACCGTCATGTCGTCAATCAGCTTCAGCCTGGCGGATACCGCGCATGCGATCGGCGCCATCGAGAACCTGACACTGACCGGCAACGCCAATATCAACGCGACTGGCAATGAACTCGCCAACATTCTCGTCGGCAATTACGGAGCCAACGTGCTGGATGGCGGCGCGGGCGCAGACAGCATGAAGGGTGGAGGTGGCGACGACACCTATATCGTCGACAGCGTCTATGATGTGGTGATCGAAGCTGGTGGCTCCGGCAAGGATACCATCAAGTCCTATGTCTCACTCAGTCTGATGGACAAGGACCATGTGACGGGAACTGTCGAGAACCTGACCCTGTTGGGTGACGATAACATCAATGCGACCGGCAACGTCATGAACAACGTTCTCACGGGCAATTCCGGGGACAACAACTTCGACGGCGCCAGAGGCGAAGACCGAATGATAGGTGGCCTCGGCAACGACACGTACAAAGTGGATTCGGCAGGCGACATCGTCGACGAAACAGGCGGTGACGGCAACGACACCGTCAATGCCTCCATATCCTTCTCTCTGGAGAATGTTCTCGGGACAGTCGAAAATCTGACGCTCACAGGCTCGTCAGCGATCAATGCCACGGGTAACGGCGAAAACAACGTGCTGACCGGAAACATCGCAGGCAACATGCTGTCGGGCGGCGCAGGAAACGACCAGCTCATCGGCGGCAACGGCAACGATATCCTGAACGGCGGAGCTGGAGCCGACCATTTCGTCTTCGACTTCAAACCCAGCGCTTACAACAACATCGACAAGATCGAGGATTTCTCGGAAAGTGCCGGTGACAAGATCGTGCTCGATCACGAGATTTTCACCGCCATCGATCCAGCGAATTTTTCCGCTGGGAACTTCGTACTTGGCACCAAGGCTTTGGATTCGAACGACCGCCTGATCTACGACCAGACAACGGGAAAGCTTTTTTACGATGCAGACGGAAGCGGGGGTGGCGCGGCCGTACAGATCGCGACCCTCTCCAATCTGGCGGCGCTTCATCACGACGATTTCCTGTTCATCTGACATCCGAACGTGACGCCTTCAAACGGCGGTCCCATATGGGGCTCCTTTCCGGAGCCCCTTTTCTTGTTCTGCGTCGGCCCTGCACAACATTGTCAGCAGAGCCCCATCAGCTGGTTCAACTGCCTCGTCGCCTTCCTGCTCTTTACCAATCTCGGCAGCTTTATATCGGCACGCCGGGCGATACGGTTTTTGTGGCAGCGACCGTTCTTGTAACCGGTATTCCTCTGGCGCGGACCTTCGAGCGAGACAAAGCCTGACAAGTTACTTGCGCATCGCAAGCTACTTGCATGATGCAAGTCACTTCTGTAGAGACTTGCATCATGCAACGAACAAGCTTCGCCAATTTCAAATGCCCGGCGGCCCGCGCGCTCGACAGCGTCGGCGACTGGTGGAGCATGATGATCCTCCGCGACGCCTTTCAGGGGCTGACGCGCTTCGACGAATTCCAGAAGAGCCTCGGCGTCGCGCCGAATATCCTGACGCGGCGTCTCGCGCATCTGATCGATGAAGGACTATTCGAGAAGCGCCTCTACAACGAGCGCCCTGCCCGCTATGAATATGTACTGACCGACAAGGGACGTGATTTCTTCCCCGTTCTGATGACCTTGTTTTCCTGGGGACGTCGGCACGCTCCGCAAGAGGATCTTGCCTTCCTGCTCGGCAATGCCGCTTCCGGCGAGGAACGCCAGCCCGTGCTGGTGGATGCAGCCAGCGGCGAAGAATTGAAACCCGAAAACACCTGCCTGCTGCCAGGACCGGCCGCTGATGAAGGCGACCGCGAACGGATCGCCCGCATGCGCGCTTATTACCTCGGCATCGACGCCTAGAGCATTTTCATTTTTCTGCGAGGCACGGGAATGCTCTATCTCTTTGTTTTTACGCAATTCGGAAAGCAAAACCGCTGCGCACCTTTGCCGGAATTGCTTTAGAAAGGACAAATCCATGGAACGCATTGTTGTCACCGGTATGGGACTTGTTTCGCCGCTTGGTGTCGGCGTCGAGACGGCATGGAATCGGCTCGTCGCGGGCGGTTCCGGCCTGCGCGTGCTGCCAGAGACTGTGGTCGGCGATCTCGCCGCCAAGGTCGGCGGAGTTGCTCCCTCCATCGAGGAGGATACCGAAGCTGGTTTCGATCCCGATCGTGCCGTTCCGCCCAAGGACCAGAAGAAGATGGACCGCTTCATCCAGTTCGCGATGGCGGCAACAGACGAAGCTGTGCGCCAGGCCGGCTGGATGCCTGAGGGCGTCGATGCGCGCGAGCGGACGGCGACGATCATCGCCTCCGGCGTCGGCGGCTTTCCGGCGATTGCAGATGCGGTGCGTACGGCTGAGACGCGCGGCGTGAGGCGGCTCTCACCCTTCACCGTGCCTTCCTTCCTCGTCAATCTGGCGGCCGGTCAGGTCAGCATCCGTTACGGCTTCAAGGGGCCGCTCGGGGCACCGGTAACGGCTTGCGCAGCAAGCGTTCAGGCAATCGGCGATGCGGCGCGGCTGATCCGGTCCGGCGAAGCGGATGTCGCTATCTGCGGCGGCTCGGAAGCCTGTATCGACAAGGTGAGCCTTGGCGGCTTTGCCGCAGCTCGTGCACTCTCGAGCGGTTTTAACGACAGGCCCGAACTTGCCTCGCGTCCCTTCGATACCGCGCGCGACGGCTTCGTGATGGGCGAAGGGGCCGGCATTCTCGTCATAGAAACGCTTGAGCATGCGCTGGCGCGCGGCGCGACGCCGCTTGCCGAACTCGTCGGCTACGGCACGGCCGCCGACGCCTATCACATGACGGCTGGGCCGGAAGATGGCGATGGCGCCCGCCGGGCGATGGAGGCAGCCTTACGGCAGGCCAGGATCCCGGCTTCCGAGGTCAAGCATCTCAACGCCCATGCGACCTCGACACCGGTCGGTGACAAGGGTGAGATCGCTGCAATCGGTACGGTCTTCGGCCGCGATGGCGGCATTGCCGTCAGCGCTACCAAGTCGGCGACTGGCCATCTTCTGGGTGCCGCAGGCGGGCTTGAAGCCATCTTCACGATCCTTGCGCTGCGCGATCAGATCGCCCCGCCGACGCGCAATCTGGAAACGGCCGATCCGGCAGCCGAAGGCATCAATCTCGTGGGCAAGGTGGCCCGCAAGGTGGCGATGGAATATGCGATCACCAACGGCTTCGGCTTCGGCGGCGTCAATGCCAGCGCCCTCTTCCGCCGCTGGTCCTGAGGCCCTGGTTTTTATCGGGCTCTTTCCTTGCGCGCAAAATAGCCTACACTTCCGGTGATATAGCCGGAGATGATCCCATGCGCGCTTTCTTCGCAGTGCTGGTTCTGTGTGCCGTATCCATAATGTCAGACACGGCGGCCCGCGCCGAAGATCCCGTGCAGACAACACAGACGATGATCGAGGAGCAGATCAGGGCATTCCTCAAGGACGATCCGGATACCGCCTATTCCTTCGCCGCGCCCGGCATCAAGGCCATGTATCCCGACAAGAATGTCTTCTTCGCCATGGTGAAGAAGAGCTACGAGCCGGTCTATCATCCCGGCAACTATGCCTTCGGGCGCAGCAGATCGATCGACGACGGCGCAATGATCTATCAGGAAGTGCTGATTTCCGGCCGGGACGGCAAGGACTGGACGGCGATCTATCAGGTCGCTCGTCAGCCTGACGGTAGCTTCAAGATCAACGGCGTGCAGATCGTGCCGAATGCCGACAGCAAGGGCATTTAGTGGATTAAGCATCCCTGCATATTAAAGTTGTGTGAGGTTTCCCTGAAGAGTAGAGAGCCTATATCATTCTGTCTGGGATTGAAACTTAATGCCTACTTCTTTCAAGTATTTGGTCGCTGTCGCGGCGATCGGTTTCACAGCCATGCCGGGCATTGGGCAAGCGGAATCCTTTTCTAAGCTCACACAGCAAAATTATGCCATCGGCAAACTCACCAAGGGGAAGGCCGGTGGTTACGGCTGGGTCGTCTCGAACGGCAATACACGTTTCTTCTGCCGACTGAATGCCAGCCTGGCGTATGTCAACCAGAAAGAGATGATGAGCATCCTTTCAAGCGGAAGGACCATCAAGCTGGACCGCGCCACGTTTGAGGCATCGATCGGTGGTCCTGATCCGTCTATACCGCAATGGAGCGATCTCCAGGCCGGCCGTGTCAAGCCAGCTGACGTCGGGAGCTGTACACCTGTTCGCTGATTGATAACAGCATAGGTGTCGTCTCGTTATCAGACGAGAGCAGCAGCAAGGCGGCCCTCGCCGGGATATATCAAACGGGCTCGAGATCGCCCCTCGCCCATTCCTCGATCGTTTCCGCCATGAAATCGGCGAAACGGCCTTCCGCGATCGCCTTGCGGATGCCCTGCATCAGTTCCTGATAGTAGTTCAGATTGTGCCAGGAGAGCAGCATGCCGCCGAGCGCCTCGTTGGCGCGCACGAGATGGTGGAGATAGGCGCGCGAATAGTCCCGTGTGGCCGGGCAGTTCGACTGTTCGTCGAGTGGGCGCATGTCTTCCGCGTGTCGGGCGTTGCGGATATTGACCTTGCCGCGGCGGGTAAAGGCCAAACCGTGACGGCCCGAGCGGGTCGGCATCACGCAGTCGAACATGTCGATACCGCGGGCAACGGATTTCAGGATGTCGTCGGGCGTGCCGACGCCCATCAGGTAGCGTGGCTTTTCGCCGGGCAGGACCGGGAGCGTCGTTTCTAGCATCCTCAGCATGACGTCCTGCGGCTCGCCGACCGCAAGGCCGCCGACCGCGTAGCCCTTGAGATCGAGCTTTGCCAGTTCCTCGGCCGAGCGGACGCGCAAGGCAGGAACGTCGCCACCCTGGACGATACCGAACATGGCCTTGCCCGGCTGGTTGCCGAAGGCCACCTTGCAGCGCTCGGCCCAGCGCAGCGAGAGCTCCATGGCGCGTTCGATTTCCTTGGGCTCGGCCGGCAATGCCACGCATTCATCGAGCTGCATCTGGATATCGGAGCCGAGCAGCCCCTGGATTTCGATGGAGCGCTCCGGCGACATATGATGCAGGCTGCCGTCGACATGCGACTTGAAGGTGACGCCTTGCTCATCGAGCTTACGCAGGCCGGAAAGCGACATGACCTGAAAGCCACCGGAATCCGTGAGGATCGGGTGTTCCCAGCGAATGAGCTTGTGCAGGCCACCGAGGCGGGCAACGCGTTCGGCCGTCGGGCGCAGCATCAGGTGATAGGTGTTGCCGAGGATGATGTCGGCACCCGTCTCGCGCACCTGGTCGAGATACATGGCCTTGACCGTGCCGACCGTGCCGACCGGCATGAAGGCCGGTGTGCGGATCGTGCCGCGCGGCATGGAAACTTCACCGAGACGCGCGCCGCCATTGGTCTTCTTGAGGGTGAACTGGAAGTTCTCAGTCGTCATCGGTCTTTCCGGAAAAGAAGGCTCGCGTCGCCGTAGGAATAGAAGCGGTAGCCTGTCGAAATGGCATGTTTATAGGCCGCTTGCATGGTCTCGAAACCGGCGAAGGCCGAGACCAGCATGAAGAGCGTCGAGCGCGGCAGGTGGAAGTTCGTCATCAGGATATCGACCGCCTTGAAGCGGTAGCCGGGCGTAATGAAGATGCCTGTCGCGCCGGCCCAGGGCTTGATCTCACCGCTCTCTTCTGCAGCGCTCTCGATCAGCCGCAACGAGGTCGTGCCGACGCAGATGATGCGCCCGCCCCTTTGCCGCACGGCATTCAGCCTCGCAGCGATCTCAGCGCTGACATAGCCGCTTTCGAGATGCATCTTGTGATCGTCGGTGTCGTCAGCCTTGACCGGCAGGAAGGTACCGGCACCAACGTGAAGCGTTACGAAATGCCGTTCGATGCCGGCTTTGTCGAGCGCCTCGAACAGATCAGGTGTGAAATGCAGGCCGGCGGTCGGGGCAGCGACGGCGCCCTCCTCCCGCGCATAGATGGTCTGGTAATCGGCGCGGTCACGTTCGTCTTCCGGACGCTTGGCGGCGATATAGGGCGGCAGCGGAATATGGCCAACGCTGGCAATCGCTTCGTCCAGCGCAGGGCCGGAGAGATCGAATGCGAGCGTCACCTCACCCGCTTCGCCCTTTTCCTCGACGGTCGCATCGAGCGAGCCGATCATGCAGCTTTCGCCGCCATGGCCGAAGGCGATACGGTCGCCTTCCTTGATACGCTTGCCGGGCTTGGCGAAGGCTTTCCACTTGTTGGCGCCGATGCGCATGTGGAGCGTCGCCGACACCTGCTGGCCGCCAGCGCCCTCGCGATGACGAATGCCTTCGAGCTGGGCCGGAATGACCTTGGTATCGTTGAAGACCAGCGCGTCGCCTGCCCGCAGGAAGGACGGCAAATCTGAGACGCGATGATCGGAAAGAACTGGCTGCGCATTCGGATCGACGACAAGCAGGCGCGCGCTATCGCGCGGCTCGGCGGGCCGCAGCGCAATGCGTTCATCCGGCAGGTCAAAATCGAAGAGGTCTACGCGCATCAACGTACTTTCAGGCAAAGCGAAACCCGCCCCGCGCTCTCGCGCAAGGGCGGGTTCCTGCAGAAATCACAATCAGACGTCGGCGGCAACCCGCATGGAGACGATCGAATCCGGATCGGAGACGGGCTCGCCCTTCTTGATCTTGTCAATATTGTCCATGCCTTCGATGACCTGGCCCCAGACGGAATACTGCTTGTTCAGCCACGGAGCATCGGTGAAGCAGATGAAGAACTGGGAGTTGGCCGAGTTCGGGCTCTGCGAACGGGCCATCGAGCATGTGCCGCGGACATGCGGCGTCGCGGAGAATTCAGCCTTGAGATCGTCCTTGGAGGAACCGCCCATGCCGGCGCGACCCGGGTTGAAGTTCTCTCCGCCCTTCTTGCCGAACTGCACGTCACCCGTCTGCGCCATGAAATCGGCGATGACGCGGTGGAAAACGACACCGTCATAAGCCTTCTCGCGGGCGAGTTCCTTGATGCGCTTGACATGTTCGGGCGCGACCTGCGGCAGAAGCTGGATGACAACCTTGCCCTTGGTGGTTTCCAGAATGATGGTGTTTTCCGGATCCTTGATCTCGGCCATTGTCGTTCTCCTTCTTGTCTTGAACTTACTTCTTGCCCAGCGTGACCTTGATCATGCGGTCGGGATTGCTGACTTCGCCGTTCTGGCCTTCGCCCTTCTTGATCTTGTCGACGTTTTCCATGCCTGAGACAACCTTGCCGACGACCGTGTACTGACCGTTCAGGAACGAGCCGTCCGCGAACATGATGAAGAACTGCGAGTTGGCGGAATTCGGATCCTGGGCGCGCGCCATGCCGACCGTGCCACGGACAAAGGGCGTCTTGGAGAATTCAGCCGGAAGGTCAGGCAGGTCGGAGCCGCCGGTGCCGGCCTGGCTCGCATCGAAGTTCTTTTCCATGTTGCCATACTTCACGTCGCCGGTCTGGGCCATGAAGCCGGGGATGACGCGGTGGAAGGCGACATTGTCATATTCGCCCTTCTTCACCAGCGCCTCGATCTGCGCCACATGCTTCGGCGCGACGTCAGGCAGAAGTTGGATCACGACCGGGCCGCTCTTCAACTGAATGGTGACATAGTGATCGGCAGCCTGCGCAAAAGCGTCGCCCGCGAAGGAAGCGAGATAGAGCACGCCGGCAAATGCAAGATAAAAGAGTTTCATGTTGGCTCCATTGAGGCGGTATCCGCCTAGGCTTTGCGCTTGGATTTCAGGGCTTGCAAGACGGCCGCCGGCACGAAGGCGCTGACATCGCCGCCCATGGCCGCGATCTGGCGCACCAATGTGGCGGTAATGGGCCGCGAGGCCGTGCCTGCCGGCAGAAAGATGGTCTGGATATCAGGCGCCATCTGCCGGTTCATGCCTGCCATCTGCATTTCATAATCAAGATCGGTGCCGTCACGCAGACCGCGGATCAGCAGGCTGGTGCCATGCTTGCGTGCGGCATCGACGACGAGATTGTCGAAGGAAACGACGTCGATATTCGCGCTCTTTTCCGGCAGCACTTCGGCTAGCGACGCGCGGATCAGCCCTGCCTTTTCCTCAAAGGAGAAGAGCGGTGTCTTTCCGGGGTGGATTCCTATCGCGACGATCACCTTCTCGGCGACATTGAGCGCCTGGACCAGCACGTCAACGTGTCCATTGGTGATCGGGTCGAAGGACCCCGGATAGAAAGCTGTGGTCATATCGTCCGGCCGTTTGTTTTCACGCCTTTTGTCATGGAAGGCGGTTTCCCGCAAGTTATTTAGCCATGCCGCCCGACGCGTCTGAACGATGAATGAACGGGGCGTTCAAGGCCCGCTCAGATGCGATCTGCTTTACTCGGATCATCAACACGGAACTGCCGGTCCCGGCAGCGTCACTCCCCGGAAAGACCCGATCATGCTGATCATCCTCATTGCCATAGCCGTTATTTTTTCGATGTTTGCGGAGCTTTTCTACGGCTACTTCGCAGATCGGCATCAGCTTGGTTGGGTACGGCCGGAAGTCAATGAACATGCGGCCATCATGCGACAGCTTGGCCGGATGCGTTCTAATCGATTTGAATTCTGAACGGCAGATGAACACGACATTCAAGGTCGCTTCAGATCACGGTTGGTAAATCCCCCGTCAACATCCGGCGGGAACCTTTTAAAGACGGATGCGTTCAAATGATCGACACATACGAGATGCGGAAGCGCGGCAGGAAGGGAATTAAGATGCCTGGCAAGATCACCATGATTAACATGCTCTGGATGGTAATGATTACGGGCATGCTGACTGCCACAGTCGCTCTCTATGACAATCAGAAGATCGATACCTCCAAGGTCTATGGCCCGTTCGCTTCGGCTCGCTCCGTAAGCGTCCTCGGCCAGTACTGAGGGGCGTGAACGCAACTCCCTACAGAAAGGAACGCCACCATGTTCACGATCCTGACAGTTTTCACAGCACTCATCAGCATCATGTTCATAGTGTCCGTTACTTCGACGATTTCAGCGCTGCGCCGTGAAAGCGAGGAAGTGAAATCGATGAACAAGAAGCATAGCGCTTTCTAAAGCCGCTCCCGCTGCGTAGAGCATGAATGCAAGCCGGATGTTCTGCATCCGGCTTTTCTCATGTCGAAGATGCAGGCCGCAGCGCCAGACAGCCGCTCTTTCGCAGCGGCAGAACAAGAAGAGCCCCCTTGCCATAGAGCGCACGCACATAGTCGCTGCGTTCGCTTGTGACGACGGCAAAGGCCCTGCCCCATCGCAGGATGGAGACACCTTCGGGCAATGCGCCGGGTTCGATGCTGCCGGCGGGAAAGACCATGGCAGCCGGCGCCTCGCCCGTTGCCGCGAAGACCACAGCAAACAGCGCGAAGACTGCGGCAACGACCGCAATCGCAGTGCCTGTCCTGCGTACCAAGCGCCTGATCAACGAGCCACCCGTCCGATGTTTCAGAAATCGAATATATGTTCGAGGCCCGGATCGGCAATTGGCCGGTCTTTGAGCAGAGGCGCGAGATCAGCCATCTTGACCGACAGAAGCAGGCGATCGCTGTCGAAACCGGTGCGAGGCAGGCGTGTGATCACCTCGCCAGGCAGATTGCCCTGCTCTATCCCTGAAGGCATGGTCAGCGACACCATGATCTCGTCATTGCCGGCAATCTCGCGGATTGTACCACCTGCCTTGGCGACCTCAGCGAGGATATGGGTGAAGCGGTCGTAGCGCGGCGTTTCGATCAGCACACCATCGGCACTTTCCGAAATGATCGATACATCGGGAATTGCCGAAAGCATGGTAGCCGGCAGGCCTGATACGACCGATCGGATCGTCAGCTTCGCCTCACCGGTTGCGGCAACAGCGCTGGCGATCATGCCGGCATAGGCGATCTTTGCACGCCACTCGCCGCCGAGCGCCAGACGACGCTCCCAGCCACGCAGCGGCTCTTCCACCGGTGCGACCCAAAGCCTGTCGATCCAGGGCTGGAAGGGATATTTGTACCATGGGGTCTGGCGCAGAAAGCCGGCATAATCGATCGCCATATCGCGGGCGACGATATCCTGCGGCGTCTTTTCGCTGCCGCGCCAGAGCGCAAAAACCCGACCGACCGTTTCCTCATAGGCTGCCTTCAGGCCCATTTCGAGCGTGAAGCTGACACCGATGGTCGCGATCATCATTCGCGTCTCGCTGTCGGCGCCGCCGTGGCGATCGGCAATACGGGTCAGCGCACAGTCTGCGACCCAGAAATCCTTCACGCTGGAGAAATAGCCGAAGCCATATTCGTCGCCCGTCTTCAGGGTTTCGGCGAGGCCATCATAGGCATAGACGATATGCCACTCCGGATAGGTGAGATAGGTATTGGCCTCCTGTCGGCGGAATTCGGGATCCGATATCAGCGGCTTGTAGCTGTCGGGTTCGGGATCGGCATGGCAGAAGGTCTCAACATAGGCAGCCGGGCTGAGCAGCAGCAGGACGGCGACGACGAGAATTGCAAGGAGCCAGCCGATGATCTTCAGAAAGCGCCGCATCACGGGGCCTCGCGGCGGAAGATATAGCTGGATGAGATTCCCACACCGCCAAGAAAGAGATGCGGCAGGTTGGCGAGGATCTTGAACGTAAAGGGCAGATCCTGAATGCCGTAGTTGACGATGCCGAGATCAAGGTAACCCGACCCGGTAATCAGCCCAAGCAGACCATCGCTGAAATAGAGTAGGCCGAAATAGAAAAGGAAGTTTCGGGATGCGCGGGCAGACAGGAAGGCTGCGATGCCTGCCCAGGCGGCCGAGGCCAGATGCAGGCTGTCGTCATAGATATCGAGCGCGAAGATGCCGAATGCGCGCCCCTCCGCATCCGTCAGTCCCGGAATGTAATTCAACGCCGCCGCAAAGAGCAGAGCCACCGTATAAAGCGCGGCAATCAGCCGAAGCCTGGACATCATGATCTCCCTAGAGGCTTCCGAGATAGCGATCCCAGAAATGATTTCGGAAGGCAAGGCGGGGATCCAGCCTGCGCTTGGCCGCTGCAAATTCGCCAGCGCGGGGATAGGCGCGGGTAAACTGATCCAATCGGGCATGCGGCCGATACGGCAGATAGTAGCTGCCGCCGATTGCGAGCACGCGCTCGATCAGCGCTTCCGTCATGCGCTGCATATCAGCCTCGCCCCTCACCGTCTTTTCCTGCGAGAAGAGCATGACCGCGGCAATGCGGGGTTCCCCAGCGTAAGCCAACACACTGTCGCGATCGGTATCGACATAGCGCAGCGTGATGTTTAGGAGCTGCTGATAGGAAGCCGGAATGATATCCTGGCAGGCTGCGACGAAATCAGCGAAGCGGGACGGCGAGACGAAATATTCGTGCAGGATATCCGTGCGGGACGGATCGCGGTCATCGAGCGTGATGACGGGTTCGTTCATCAGGCTGTTGCGCGTCGCCTGCGCCGCAAGCGATGGATTGATGACAGCCTCGGTCCACCAGCGAAGATGTTTGGCCGTATCCGAACCGAGCTGGGCCCGGAAGATTTCACGAGACACATGGCTGATGAAACCGGAACCGGAGGCCGGAGGTATCTTCGTCTGGTCCGGAGCGGCGCGATAGGTGATCAGCAGCGCCTCTTCAAAGAAACGATCGAGCGAAACATCCATGCGGCCATAGGCCATGTTGATTGCGCTATCGCTCGCCAGAACCTCGGCAAAGCGCCGTCCGAGATCCTCGCCCGCCAGATGCTCGAAGGTCGGCTCAAGGAGCACATTCGGCACCATGTCGAGCTCAAGCTCGGTGATGACACCGAAAAGGCCGTATCCGCCCATGGCATGGTTGAAGAGCTCCGCATTTTCCGTGCGTGAGCAGGTCAGCAGATTGCCGTCCACCGTCATCAATCTGATGGAGCGGACGGTGCTGCCACAAGCACTGAATGGAACGGGCCAGCCATGGGCATTGACCGAAAAGGTGCTGGCAACGCCGAAGTCGTTGTTGGACTGCATGACGGCGGGCGAAAAGCCGATGCTATCGAGCTTGGAAATAATCGTCGACCAACGCGCGCCGGCAGCGACACGGTAGGTCTTGGCGGCTGTATCTGCCTCCAGCCAATCCTGATCGAGCGTCAGTGCCGTACCATTTTCGGCAAGGCTCTGACCGCCCATCGAATGGCGCGCGGCGCTGGCGATGAAGGGCCTGTTTGCCTTGACGGCTTCAGCGAGCGCCGTGCGCAACCGGCCGATCATGGCCTCCTGCGGCGGCTCCTTGACGGTCAGATGTGCCGCAACCCGGGTCGGCGTCAGCTCTCCGGCGTCATTGAGAATGGTCGCGCCATCTTCAATGGGAAGTTCCGCTGGAAAGGCTGGTCCGGGATCACTTTGCGGCTGAAGCAAAAAACGCCCTGCCGCCACACCGGCTGCGGCCGAAATACCGGCCAGCACCCCTCGCCTTGTCCACCTGCCCACAACATTCCCCCTCCGGATGAATCGGCAAGCTCTTCATAGCGCAATAAAAAACCGGGCGGCAGGGGCCGCCCGGTCTGCAATGAGAAAGTGGTGAATTATTCAGCCGACGGGGTTTCGTCAGCTTCGCCCGCTGCAGGCACTTCGCCTTCGGAAACCACGGCTTCGTCACCGTTTTCCGTCGTCTCTTCTTCTTCCGGCTCGCTGATGCGCTCGACCGAGACAACCTTCTCATCCTTGGCGGTGGAGAAGATTGTCACGCCCTTCGTAGCGCGGCTGGCGATGCGGATGCCGCCGACCGGGACGCGGATCAACTGACCGCCATCCGAGACGAGCATGATCTGATCGCCGTCGTCGATCGGGAAGGCTGCGACCAGCTTGCCGATTTCGCCTGTTTTCGACGTGTCGGTGGCGCGGATACCCTTGCCACCACGGCCGGAGATGCGGAAATCGTAAGAGGACGAGCGCTTGCCGAAGCCCTTTTCCGAGACCGTCAGCACGAACTGTTCGCGCGCCTTCAGCTCTTCGTAACGCTCGTCAGAGAGCTGTCCCTCTTCGGTGACTTCCTCACCTACCAGAGCGATATCCTCTTCGTCCACGCCTATTGCACGACGCTCTGTAGCCGAGCGCTTGAGATAGGCAGCACGTTCCCATGGCTCCGCATCGACATGGCCAACGATCGTCATCGAGATGATGCTGTCGCCGTCGCCGAGATTGATGCCGCGCACGCCAATGGAGTTGCGGCCGGCAAAGACACGGACGTCATCGACGGAGAAGCGGATGCATTGGCCGAGCGCCGTGGTCAGCAGAACGTCGTCCTGATCGGTACAGGTCTCGACCGAGAGGATTTCATCGCCCTCCTCGTCCAGCTTCATGGCGATCTTGCCATTGCGATTCACCTGGACGAAGTCCGACAGCTTGTTGCGGCGGACAGTGCCGCGCGTCGTCGAGAACATGACGTCGAGGTTATCCCAGCTATCCTCGTCCTCAGGCAAAGGCAGGATGGTGGTGATGCGTTCACCGGATTCCAGCGGCAGCATGTTGATCAACGCCTTGCCGCGCGAAGTCGGGGTGCCGATCGGTAGGCGCCAGACCTTTTCCTTGTAGACGATGCCGCGCGAGGAGAAGAACAGAACCGGGGTATGAGTGTTAACCACAAATAGCCGGCTAACGAAATCTTCGTCGCGAGTGGTCATGCCCGAGCGGCCCTTGCCGCCGCGGCGCTGCGCACGATAGGTCGCGAGCGGCACGCGCTTGATGTAGCCGAGATGCGAGACGGTCACGACCATGTCTTCGCGGGCGATGAGGTCCTCATCGTCCATCTCGAGGCCGCCATCGATGATCTCTGTGCGACGCGGTGTGCCGAACTCGTCACGGACAGAGGTCAGCTCGTCCTTGACTATTGTCTGGATGCGCACGCGCGACGACAGGATATCGAGGTAGTCCTTGATTTCCTCGCCTATCTTATTGAGTTCGTCGCCGATTTCGTCGCGGCCGAGGGCTGTCAGGCGGGCCAGACGGAGCTCGAGGATCGCGCGGGCCTGCTCTTCCGAGAGATTGTAGGTCAGATCCTCGTTGATGCGATGACGCGGGTCGTCGATGAGGCGGATCAGGCTTTCGACATCTTCCGCCGGCCAGCGGCGGGTCATCAGTTCTTCGCGGGCGGACTGCGGGTCCGGAGCCTGACGGATGACGCGGATGACTTCATCGATATTGGCGACGGCGATTGCGAGACCCACCAAGACGTGGGCGCGTTCACGCGCCTTGCGGAGCAGGAATTTCGTTCTCCGGCTAACAACCTCCTCGCGGAAGGAGACAAAGGCACGGAGCATGTCGAGCAGCGTCAGCTGTTCCGGCTTGCCGCCGTTCAGCGCCACCATGTTGCAGCCGAAAGAGGTCTGCAGCGGCGTGTAGCGGTAAAGCTGGTTGAGGATGACGTCGGCATTGGCGTCGCGCTTCAGTTCGACGACGACGCGATAACCCTGACGGTCCGACTCGTCGCGCAGATCGGAAATGCCTTCGATGCGCTTTTCGCGCACCAGTTCGGCCATCTTCTCGATCATCGTCGCCTTGTTCACCTGATAGGGAATTTCAGTGATGATGATCTGTTCGCGATCGCCGCGCATCGGCTCGATGGCGGCAACGCCGCGCATGATGACCGAACCACGGCCGGTTTCATAAGCCGAACGGATGCCGGCGCGGCCGAGGATCTTGGCGCCGGTCGGGAAATCCGGACCCGGAATGATCTGCATCAAATCAGGCAGCTCGATCGCCGGATCGTTGATCAGCGCGATGCAGCCGTCGATGACCTCAGACAGGTTGTGCGGCGGAATATTGGTCGCCATGCCGACGGCAATGCCGCCCGCACCATTGACCAGCAAGTTCGGGAACTTGGCGGGAACCACGACCGGCTCTGACAGAGTGCCGTCATAGTTGTCACGGAAGTCGACCGTCTCCTTGTCGAGATCGTCGAGCAGCGAATGAGCGGCCTTCTGCAGGCGGCATTCGGTGTAACGTTCGGCCGCCGGCGGGTCACCGTCGACAGAGCCGAAATTGCCCTGACCGTCGATCAGGGGCAGGCGCAGTGACCAATGCTGCGCCATGCGGGCCAGCGCGTCATAGATCGCGGCGTTGCCGTGCGGATGGTATTTACCCATCACGTCCCCGGTGACACGGGCGCATTTGACGTATTTCTTGTTCCAGTCGATGCCGAGTTCGGACATGCCGTAGAGAATGCGCCGGTGCACGGGCTTGAGGCCATCGCGCACGTCAGGCAGTGCGCGGGACACGATCACGCTCATCGCGTAATCGAGATACGACCTCTGCATTTCCTCCATAATGGAGATGGGCTCGATACCTGGCGGGAGCTTCCCGCCGCCGGGGGGTGTTTGCTCAGTCAAAACGGTTCACGTTCTCTTCTAGAATCACTTGAAGATTTATAGCGGAAAGCCTGTTCCCGCGCCAATTTAGCCAGGGGTTTTGAACAGGCTTTTGCGGTCGAAAGAGGGCAAATCGCGCCATTTGCCCATGGGTAGGAGACAATCAGCGATCATGCATTTGCCAAATCGGAAGCCGCACATCACAATCATCAAAAACAAGCATCTATATGGGGTTTTGAAGAAGCGATGGCAAGCGCAGACCAACTGATCAACGCGTTCACGACGCTGCTCGTTACCATCGATCCGCCGGGGCTTGCTCCGCTCTTCCTCGGCCTCACCGTCGGCATGAGCAGGCCGGAGCGTAAGCAGGTGGCGCTGCGCGGCGCTACCATCGCCTTCATCATCCTTGCCGTCTTCGCGCTGTTCGGCTCCAGCGTGCTCGGGGTGCTCGGCATTTCCATCGGCGCCTTCCGGCTGGCCGGCGGACTGCTGCTTTTCTGGATCGCCTTCGAAATGGTTTTCGAGAAGCGCCAGGACCGCAAGGAAAAGACCACGGAAGTGGCGATCACCAAGGATCATATCGAGAATATTGCCGTCTTCCCGCTGGCACTGCCGCTGATTGCCGGGCCGGGCGCCATTTCCGCGACGATCCTGCTCGGAGGCACCCTGCCCTCCACCGTCGAGCGGGCGCAGTTGATCGGCGTCATTGCCGGCTGCCTGCTGATCACCCTAGTGGTGCTGTTTCTCGCCGACCGGCTCGACCGCTTCCTCGGCGTGACCGGCCGGGCGATCCTGACCCGCCTTCTCGGCGTCATCCTGGCGGCGCTTGCCGCCCAGTTCGTTATCGATGGGGCCAAGTCTGCGCTCAACCTGATCAGCGCCACGCCCCATTGAAAACGGCGCCCAAGGGCGCCGTTCTCAAAGCTTTTGGATGGCGTCAATCAAAACGGAATGTCATCGTCCAAATCGCGCGAGAAGTTACCGCCGCCAGCGCTACCGCCAGCGCTACCGCCACCGCTGCTCCCACCACGGTTACCACCGCCACCGCTACGGCCACCGCCGGAGGACGGAGCGGGCGCGCCGTAATCGTCGCCATAGCTGCCGCCGCCGAAATCATCGCCGCCGCGACCGCCGCCGAAGCCGGAGCTTGCGCCGCCGCCTTCACCACGCCCGTCGAGCATCGTCAGCGTCGAATTGAAGCCCTGCAGCACAACTTCCGTCGAGTAGCGGTCGGCGCCAGTCTGGTCCTGCCACTTGCGGGTCTGCAGTGCGCCTTCGATATAGAGCTTGGCACCCTTTTTCACATATTGCTCGACGACCTTGCAGAGGCCTTCGTTGAAGACGACGACCGTGTGCCATTCGGTCTTCTCGCGGCGCTCGCCGGAATTGCGATCGCGCCAGGTTTCCGAGGTCGCGATGCGAAGATTGGCGATCGGCCGGCCATCCTGCGTGCGCCGGATTTCGGGGTCGGCGCCCACGTTTCCGATCAGAATTACCTTGTTCACACTGCCAGCCATATCATTCACCTTACTGCCGCCCTGACCGGCGGCGTTCAAAACCATCGATGCACCTTAAACCATAGAGGACCGGCGGTGCGCATCCAGCCCTTCTTAATCCACAAGGAATTTTGTTCTTTATTTGTTCTATTTATTCGCTATGATCCTGTCAACAGAATCGAAAACCTTTGTTGTTCCGGACATTCAGCCTCGACTCGCCCGCTGGCATCACTAAATAAGGGCTGTTATCCCCAAACCATCTGAAGCAGAGACGATGAGCGAACTGAAGACGATCTCCATCCGCGGCGCGCGCGAGCATAATCTGAAGGGCATCGACCTCGATCTGCCGCGCAACAAGCTGATCGTCATGACCGGTCTTTCCGGTTCAGGCAAATCCTCGCTCGCCTTCGACACGATCTATGCCGAGGGCCAGCGCCGCTATGTCGAAAGCCTTTCGGCCTATGCGCGCCAGTTCCTGGAAATGATGCAGAAGCCCGATGTCGACCAGATCGACGGGTTGTCGCCGGCAATCTCGATCGAACAGAAGACGACCTCGCGCAACCCGCGCTCGACTGTCGGCACCGTCACCGAAATCTACGATTATATGCGCCTTCTCTTTGCACGCGTCGGCGTTCCCTATTCGCCAGCCACGGGCCTGCCGATCGAAAGCCAGACGGTGAGCCAGATGGTCGACCGTGTGCTCGCCTTCGAGGAAGGCACGCGGCTTTATATATTGGCGCCAATGATCCGCGGCCGCAAGGGCGAGTATAAGAAGGAACTGGCGGATCTCATGAAAAAGGGCTTCCAGCGCGTCAAGGTGGACGGCCAGTTCTACGAGATCGCCGACGCACCTGTTCTCGACAAGAAATACAAGCACGATATCGACATCGTCATCGACCGTATCGTGGTGCGGCCCGACATGGCCTCGCGCCTTGCCGACAGTTTCGAAACGGCGCTGAAGCTTGCCGATGGCCTCGCCGTTGCCGAATTCGCCGACAAGCCGTTGCCGCCTGAGGAAACCTCGGCCGGCGGCTCGGCCAACAAGTCGCTCAATGAAACGCATGAGCGCGTGCTGTTTTCGGAAAAATTCGCCTGCCCGGTCTCCGGCTTCACCATTCCGGAAATCGAACCGCGGCTCTTCTCGTTCAACAATCCCTTCGGCGCATGCCCAACTTGCGACGGTCTGGGTTCGCAACAGAAGATCGACCCTGACCTGATCGTGCCCGAGCCGGAGCGTACGCTGCGCGACGGTGCTATCGCGCCCTGGGCCAAGTCGACTTCTCCTTATTACAACCAGACGCTGGAAGCGCTCGGCAAGCATTTCGGCTTCAAGCTCGGCAGCCGCTGGAACGACCTTCCCGAAAAAGCCAAGGATGTCATCCTGAACGGCACCGAGGAGAGGATTGAATTCCACTATGCCGATGGCGCGCGCTCCTACACGACCTCGAAGAATTTCGAAGGCATCGTGCCCAATCTCGAGCGACGCTGGAAGGAAACGGATTCCGCCTGGGCGCGAGAGGATATCGAGCGCTTCATGTCGGCAGCCCCCTGCCCGGCCTGCAATGGTTTTCGCCTGAAGCCGGAAGCGCTGGCGGTCAAGATCAACAAGCTGCATATCGGCGAAGTCACGCAGATGTCGATCCGCGTCGCCCGCGACTGGTTCGAGACGCTGCCGGCGACATTCAACGCCAAGCAGAACGAAATTGCCGTGCGCATCCTCAAGGAAATCCGCGACCGATTGCGGTTCCTCAACGATGTGGGTCTCGAATATCTGAGCCTATCACGCAATTCCGGCACGCTGTCGGGCGGCGAGAGCCAGCGTATCCGCCTTGCCTCGCAGATCGGATCGGGCCTGACCGGCGTTCTCTACGTGCTCGACGAACCGTCGATCGGTCTGCATCAGCGCGACAACGCCCGCCTTCTTGATACGCTGAAGCACCTTCGCGACATCGGCAATACGGTCATCGTGGTCGAACATGACGAAGACGCGATCCTGACGGCTGACGATGTAGTCGATATCGGCCCCGCCGCCGGTGTGCATGGCGGCCAGGTAGTTGCGCATGGTACGCCGCAGGAAATCATGGCCAATCCGAAGTCTCTCACCGGCAAGTATCTGTCGGGCGAACTCGGCGTGGCCCTGCCTGACGAGCGGCGCAAGCCGAAGAAGGGCAAGGAGATCAAGGTCGTTGGCGCACGCGGCAACAATCTGAAGAACGTCACAGCGGCGATCCCGCTTGGCGTTTTCACGGCAGTGACGGGTGTGTCCGGTGGCGGCAAATCCACCTTCCTGATCGAAACGCTATACAAGTCAGCGGCACGGCGTGTCATGGGTGCACGCGAGATCCCTGCCGATCACGACCGCATCGATGGTTTCGAGCATATCGACAAGGTCATCGACATCGACCAGTCGCCGATCGGCCGCACGCCGCGTTCGAACCCCGCGACCTATACCGGCGCCTTCACGCCAATCCGTGATTGGTTTGCCGGCCTGCCAGAGGCGAAGGCGCGCGGCTATCAGCCAGGCCGTTTCTCCTTCAACGTCAAGGGCGGCCGCTGCGAGGCCTGCCAGGGCGATGGCGTCATCAAGATCGAGATGCACTTCCTGCCCGACGTCTATGTCACCTGCGACGTCTGCCATGGCAAGCGTTACAACCGCGAAACGCTCGATGTCACCTTCAAGGGCAAGTCGATTTCCGACATGCTCGATATGACCGTGGAAGAAGGTGTCGAATTCTTTACGGCTGTCCCGGCCGTGCGTGATAAGCTGCAGTCACTGTTCGATGTCGGCCTCGGTTACATCAAAGTCGGCCAGCAGGCCAATACGCTGTCGGGCGGCGAAGCGCAGCGCGTCAAGCTCGCCAAGGAATTGTCGAAGCGCTCGACGGGCCGCACCCTCTATATTCTCGACGAGCCGACCACCGGCCTGCATTTCCATGACGTCTCCAAGCTTCTGGAAATGCTGCACGAGTTGGTCAATCAGGGCAACTCGGTTGTCGTCATCGAGCACAATCTCGAGGTCATCAAGACAGCCGACTGGATCCTCGATTTCGGGCCCGAAGGCGGTGACGGTGGCGGGGAGATCGTGGCTGTTGGTACGCCGGAGACCATCGTCAAGGAGAAGCGCTCCTATACCGGCCAGTTCCTCAAGGAGTTGCTGGAGCGGCGACCGGTCAAGAAGACGGTTGCAGCGGCGGAATGACCATGCGGCTCGCCACGATTGCGGACCTGCCCGCCGTCGTGGCGCTGACGACGGCCGCCTACCAGCCCTATACCGATCTTTTCGGCTATCCGCCGATTCCAGTGACCGAAGATTACAAGCCGCGGATTGAGCGCGGCGAAGTCTGGCTGCGGGAGGCTGACGGTGCCGTGGCGGGGCTCTCGGTCGTCGAGCACCATGCCGATCACCTGATGCTCTTCAGCATTGCTGTATCGCCGGATTTCCAGGGAGCGGGACATGGGGTGGCCATGCTGCGCTGGCTGGAAGACAGGGCGCGGAAATGGAGTGCGCCGGAGATCCGGCTTTATACCAATGCGCGGATGGAGCGGAACATCGCGCTTTATTCCGCCTTCGGTTTTCAGGAAACGGGTCGCCGGCCCAATTCCTATCGGCCAGGATGGACCATCGTCGACATGACGAAAAAGGTTGACGCGATCTGAAGGATCGCAAGCGAGGAGGAACAGATGAGCAAATCGGGCACGATCCGCGTGGGTATCGGCGGCTGGACGTTCGAGCCGTGGCGCGGCCATTTCTTTCCCGCCGATCTCAAGCAGAAGGACGAGCTGAACTATGCCAGCCGCCAGCTGAAGGTCATCGAGGTCAACGGCACCTACTACAGCACCCAGAAACCGGCAGTCTTCGCCAAATGGGCTGCCGACGTGCCTGACGGCTTCATCTTTTCGCTGAAGGCGACGCGCTACACTACGAACCGCCGTGTGCTAGCCGAGGCCTGGGAATCGATGGAGAAGTTCCTCTCGTCCGGCATCAGCGAACTCGGCGATCATCTCGGCCCGCTGCTCTGGCAGTTTGCGCCGACGAAAAGGTTCGAACCAGATGATTTCGAGGCGTTCCTGAAGCTGCTGCCGGAAAAGCAGGACGGGCTGAAGCTGCGGCATGTCGTGGAGGTCAGGCACGATTCCTTCAAGGTGCCGGAATTCATTGCACTGCTCGAAAAATATGGTGTGGCACCCGTCTGCGCCGAGCATTTCGACTATCCGATGATTGCCGACGTGACAGCGGATTTCGTCTATACGCGGCTGCAGAAAGGGTCCGACGATATCCCGACCTGCTATCCGGAGCCGGAGTTGAAGGACTGGACCAAGCGACTTGAGGTCTGGGCAGAGGGCAAAGTGCCTGACGACCTGCCGCTGATCGACAAGGACAGGAAGGTCAAGGTCGAGCCGCGCGACGTCTTTGCCTTCATGATCCACGAGGGCAAGGTCAATGCACCACATGGGGCGATTGCCCTGCAGAAGCGGGTCGACAAGTAATCGCTCAGAAGGGCAGCACGTGCGCGGCGAGATCTTCGGCCGTCAAACCCTTGCCGACGCGATGGCCCGCCTCTCCATGCAGCCAGACAGAAGCGGCGGCTGCCTCGAAGGCCGGCAGGCCCTGGGCGAGCAGGCCGCCGATGATACCTGCCAGCACATCGCCTGAGCCGGCGGTGGCCAGCCAGACCGGCGCGTTGGTATTGATTAGCGCCCGGCCATCCGGTGATGCGATAACGGTATCCGCCCCCTTATAGATGATAGCAGCATTGGCGCGGCTGGCAGCGGCGAGCGCCTTGTCGACCTTGCCCGCCTTCTCGTCGGCGGCAATATCGGGAAAGAGGCGAGCAAACTCGCCATCATGCGGCGTCAGCACGAGGCGCGGCACTCCCTTGAACAGCTCGAAAAGAGCCTGCGGATCGCCCTTGAAGGAGCTGATGCCGTCGGCGTCGAGAACGAGATGACGGTCGCGCAGTAGGGATACGAATTTGCGGGCCTTCTTTCCGATGCCGAAACCGGGACCGAGAACGAAGGTCTGAAGGCGTGTGTCCTTCAGCCACTCTGCCAATGCTGCTGCATCATCGATGGCGTGCAGCATGACGGCCGTCAGGTGAGCGCTGTTGGCGGAAAGTGCTTCGGTCGGCGCGGCGATGGTGACGAGCCCTGCCCCGGCCTTCAACCCCGCCATAGCCGACATGCGGGCGGCACCCGTCTTGCTCGCCTCACCCGAAAATACGACAAGGTGACCACGCTTATATTTGTGAGTCTCCAGTTGCTCGGCCGGAATGACAGCGCGCCATGCGGCAGGTGTGTTCTCGTCGACAAGGCCATCCGTCTGTGCCCTGATGATGCGTCCGGGAATGCCAATGTCGAAGACCTCGAGCGTGCCGCAAAGCTCCCTGCCCGGCATCAGCAGATGGCCGGGCTTGCGGGTCATGAAGGTCACTGTATGCGCCGCTCGGAAGGCGCCGCCGAGCACGGCGCCGGTGCGCCCGTCCAGGCCAGATGGCAGGTCGATGGCGATGACGGGAGTTCCTGCCTTGCCGACCTTTTGGATCAGATCGGTGACCTCGGACGGCACATCGCGTGCAAGACCGGCTCCGAAGAGGCCGTCGATGATGACATCACCCTGCTGCTGGTCATAGCGCGCGATATCCTGCCCCTTCAACGCACAGGCTGCCCTAGCGCGGCCCGCATCGCCCTTCAGCTTTTCCGGGTTGCCAAGATGGAAGATCTCCACTCGTCCACCACTCTCCTGCAGGAGCCGGGCGACGACATAACCGTCACCGCCATTGTTGCCGGGACCGCAGAACACCGCGAAACGTTGTGCGCCGGGATAAAGACGCAATGCTGCAGCGGCGACCGCGGCACCTGCCTTTTCCATCAGGCCATAGGAATCGATTCCGGATACGGCTGCAGCCTTATCGGCCGCAGCCATTTCGACAGGTGTCAGAAGAAGATCGGCGAGACGTTTGCTCATGCCCCTATTCAATTCAAAAAGCGCCTAAAAAACAACCGCATGATTGCCAAAACAAAAGAGCAAATATTGTGCAATTGCCTATTTTTTGGCCTCTCCGTAACGAACCACAAGAAATTATGAGTCGAGCGATTTTTTCAATTTTCGCGTCATTTTTGATCAAAACGCACTATTGTTCACCTCGTTCTTCATCAAAACGACACGGAAACGCGGGCAAACAAGGTCGCGCGCACAAAATTCCGCGATTTTTTGCGTGAGATGGATTTCAAACTGGCACGATATCTGCATCATATCCCGCGAGCGGGAAGGTTCCTGCTGTAACGGGAGAAGCGGAGAGACATTTTCTCATGAAAAAGATCGAAGCGATCATTAAGCCTTTCAAGCTGGACGAGGTGAAGGAAGCCCTTCAGGAAGTCGGTCTGCAGGGTATCACTGTCACGGAAGCGAAGGGCTTCGGTCGCCAGAAGGGCCATACCGAACTCTACCGCGGCGCAGAATATGTCGTCGATTTCCTGCCGAAGGTGAAGGTTGAGGTCGTGCTCGCAGATGAAAACGCGGAGGCCGTCATCGACGCGATCCGCAAGGCCGCGCAAACGGGGCGCATCGGCGACGGAAAGATTTTCGTTTCCAACGTCGAAGAGGTCATCCGCATCCGCACCGGTGAAACCGGTATCGATGCCATCTGACCGGCTTTGCCTTCGGCGAAGCTTGACCATCCTCATCGCACATAACGTAACATCATCACAAAACAGAGGAAGCATCTTATGGCGAGTGCAAGCGAAATCCTGAAGCAGATCAAGGACAACGACGTGAAGTTCGTCGACCTGCGCTTCACCGATCCCAAGGGCAAGCTGCAGCACGTTACGATGGACATAGCCTGCGTCGATGAAGACATGTTCGCCGACGGCGTCATGTTCGACGGTTCCTCGATCGGCGGCTGGAAGGCCATCAACGAGTCCGACATGGTGCTGATGCCCGACACGGACACGGTGCACATGGACCCCTTCTTCGCTCAGTCGACCATGGTCATCGTCTGCGACATCCTCGACCCGGTTTCCGGCGAAGCCTATAACCGCGATCCGCGCGGCACCGCCAAGAAGGCCGAAGCCTATCTGAAGGCATCCGGCATCGGCGACACGATCTTTGTCGGCCCGGAAGCCGAATTCTTCGTCTTCGACGACGTCAAGTACAAGGCCGATCCGTACAACACCGGCTTCAAGCTCGACTCCACCGAACTGCCGTCGAACGACGACACCGATTACGAAACCGGCAATCTCGGCCACCGTCCGCGCGTCAAGGGCGGCTACTTCCCGGTTCCGCCCGTCGACAGCGCCCAGGACATGCGTTCGGAAATGCTGACGGTTCTCTCCGAAATGGGCGTCGTCGTCGAGAAGCACCACCACGAAGTGGCTGCCGCCCAGCACGAACTCGGCATCAAGTTCGACACGCTCGTTCGCAACGCCGACAAGATGCAGATCTACAAGTACGTCGTTCATCAGGTCGCCAATGCCTATGGCAAGACGGCAACCTTCATGCCGAAGCCGATCTTCGGCGATAACGGCTCGGGCATGCACGTGCACCAGTCGATCTGGAAGGGCGGAAAGCCGACCTTTGCCGGTGACGAATATGCAGGCCTTTCCGAAACCTGCCTCTACTATATCGGCGGCATCATCAAGCATGCCAAGGCGATCAACGCCTTCACCAATCCGTCGACGAACTCCTACAAGCGTCTCGTCCCGGGTTATGAGGCTCCGGTACTGCTCGCCTATTCGGCCCGCAACCGCTCGGCCTCCTGCCGCATTCCGTTCGGCTCCAACCCGAAGGCCAAGCGCGTCGAAGTTCGCTTCCCGGATCCGACCGCCAACCCCTACCTCGCCTTCGCCGCCATGCTGATGGCCGGTCTCGATGGCATCAAGAACAAAATCCATCCCGGCAAGGCCATGGACAAGGATCTCTACGACCTGCCGCCGAAGGAACTCAAGAAGATCCCGACCGTCTGCGGCTCACTGCGCGAAGCGCTCGAAAGCCTCGACAAGGATCGCAAGTTCCTGACCGCCGGCGGCGTCTTCGACGACGACCAGATCGATGCCTTCATCGAGCTGAAGATGGCCGAGGTGATGCGTTTCGAAATGACGCCGCATCCGGTCGAATACGACATGTACTACTCGGCATAAGATGAGACATGAAAGCCCCGGTTCGCCGGGGCTTTCTTCGATCCGGAGGCCATGAAGGCCGATGGGCAGAGATGACAGTCATGTGACGAAATCCCGCAAAAATCTTGATTTGCGGGGGACCGATCACCAAATCAGGTGAGAAAGGAAGTCGTACCATGAAAGAAAGAGTTGCAAAGTTTAGTATAGGCGAAGTGGTTCGGCACAAGGTTTTTCCGTTTCGCGGCGTCATCTTCGACGTTGATCCGGAGTTCGCGAATACGGAAGAATGGTGGAATTCCATTCCCGCGGAAGTCCGCCCGAGCAAAGACCAGCCGTTCTACCATCTGCTTGCAGAGAACGACGATAGCGAATATGTCGCCTACGTTTCCGAGCAGAACTTGGTGAGCGACGAGAGCGACACGCCGCTTCGCAATCCGCAGGTCGAGCAGATCTTCGACCGCGGCCCGACGGGCCAGTTCAAACCCAAGATGAGCTTCGCCCACTAAGTCGGACATCAAAATCCATCAAGGCCCCGCATGTCGGGGCCTTTCTTTTTGGCAATAAAAAACCCGGCTCGAAACCGGGTTTTTCAAGGAATTCCTGAAGGCCCTGATTACTGGGCCTTTGCTGCCTTCTGGGCATCTTCCAGCTTCTTGCGGGCCTCTTCAGCCTTCTTCTGCATGCTGTCCTGCAGGCTGCGCTGGCTTTCGGCAAGCTTCGATTCGGAAACCGGCTCGCCATCATAGGCGCCCGTGAAGCCTTCGAGCGAAACCTTGATCGGGTTCGGAGCACGGCGGAAGTTGATCGAGGTGAAGACCACGTCGCTGCCCTTCTTGAGGCTTGCGATCATGGCATCCGTCAGCGGAATTTCAGCCGTGCACTTGTCCGGCAGGCAGACGGCGTAGTCGAGCTTCTGGCCCTTGCCGCCGTCGATCTGCATCGCAATGCCCGGCGGGATCAGGCGTGCAGCCGGAACCGAGACCTGAAGGATCTTGCGGTTGATCTTGCCGGAAACCGAGATCAGGCCAACAGCCGTCACCAGCTGGCCGCCATTGGCGAGAACCAGATTCTGAACAACGCAGATGTCGTTGTCTTCCTGCTTGCTGCAGGTCTTGTACCAGCCGAGGCGCGGTGCGCCGACGGCCTGTGCGGGAGCGTCAGCCGACGCTGCCGGAGCCTGGGCGGCCGCATCCTGTGCGAAGGACGAGACCGGAGCCGAAGCGCCGAAGATCACTGCCATAACGGACAGTGCTGCCCGCATTTTCTTTTCAGACTTGAACATCATAACGAATTCCGTCTCCTGATATCCGTTTCGGGGCTACGTTCGGCCGCCCCTACCACCGGGTCGTTCGGCACTCCACCTCTTAAAAAAATAAGGCAAATGCATGACCCCAAAACTTCGGGTCACGTGTTACATCGCAGCGTTGAAGATATCCAGCATTTCTTTGGCAATTTCGCGGGCATTTTGGCACATAGGTAAAGAAAGCGGCGACCGCGGTTGGAATTGAGCGCTCCCATGCTACCCTTCCGGCGAATCGTGCCCGTCGCCACGCATCAAGGAATTTCAGAATGCTTCGGATCGTCCTCCTCGCCGCTTTCACGCTTATCGGCGGTGCCGCCACCGCAGAACCCGTGCATGGTATCGCCATGCACGGTTCGGCAGCGCTGCCTGCGGATTACAAGCACTTCCCTTACGTCAATCCCGACGTGAAGAAGGGCGGGAAAATCACCTACGGCGTGGTCGGCACTTTCGACAGTTTAAACCCCTTTATCCTGAAAAGCATGCGCACGACGGCGCGCGGCATGTGGGATCCGCAATTCGGTAACCTCATCTATGAATCCATGCTGCAGCGTTCGAGCGACGAGCCCTTCACGCTCTACGGCCTGCTGGCGGAAAAGGTGGAATGGGATGAAGACCGCACCTTCATCCAGTTCAACCTCAATCCGAAGGCCAGGTGGTCGGACGGGCAGCCGGTCACGCCCGAAGACGTGATCTTTTCCTTCGAGCTGCTGCGCGACAAGGGGCGCGTGCCCTTCTCCAGCCGCCTCAATCTCGTTTCAAAGATGGAGAAGGTTGGCGACCATAGCGTGCGCTTCACCTTCAACGAAAAGGCAGACCGCGAGACGCCGATGATCTTCGGCCTGTTTCCTATCCTGCCGAAACATGCGATCAATCCTGATAGCTTCGACCGCAGCTCGCTCACGCCGCCCATCGGTTCCGGTCCTTATAAGATCAAGAGCCTGAAGCCAGGCGAAAGCATCACCTATGAGCGCGACCCGAATTACTGGGGCAAGGACATTCCGGCCAAGGTCGGCATGGACAATTACGACCAGCTCACGGTGCAGTATTTCCTGCAGGATACGACGCTTTTCGAGGCCTTCAAGAAAGGCGACGTCGATATCTATCTGGAAGGCAATCCGGGGCATTGGGCCAATGCCTATGATTTCCCGGCCGCAACGTCGGGCGCGGTTGTGAAGGATGTGTTCAAGCCGAAACTGCCGAGCGGCATGCTCGGCTTCGTCTTCAATACGCGGCGTCCGATCTTTAGTGATATCAAGGTACGCGAGGGCCTGTCACTGGTCTTCGATTTCGAATGGGCCAACAAGAACCTCTATTCCGGCGCTTATAAGCGCACACAAAGCTTCTGGCAGAACTCTGATCTGTCGAGCTTTGGAGTTCCGGCGGATGCGCGTGAGCTGACGCTGCTCGGAACGATCAAGGACCAGATCGACCCCGCCATCCTTGACGGCAGCTACAAGCTGCCGGTGACCGATGGCTCGGGACGCGACCGCAACGTGCTGAGGCAGGCTGTCGACCTCCTGAAACAAGGGGGCTACACGATCCAGGGCGGCAAGATGGCCGATCAGAGCGGCAAGCAGCTCTCCTTCGAAATCATGACCCAGAATGCTGACCAGGAGAAGCTCGCCGTCGCCTACCAGCGATCGCTGCAGACGATCGGTGTCGCCGCGTCGATCCGCACTGTCGACGATTCGCAGTATCAGAGCCGCACGAACAGCTTCGACTATGACATGATCATGAAGGCCTACACCTCATCGCTGTCACCCGGCAACGAGCAGCTTGGCCGCTGGTCGTCGGCTGCCCGCACGCGTGAAGGGACGGACAGTTTCGCCGGGGCCAACGATCCCAATCTCGATACGCTGATCGATCATCTGCTGCGCTCGCGCTCGACGGAGGATTTTACGGCTTCCGTCCGCTCCTATGACCGGCTGCTGCTCTCCAGTCACTATGTGCTACCCCTCTACCACATCGATCAGCAGTGGGTGGCGCGCAACAAGCGCATCGGCCACCCGGATGCGGTGCCGCTCTATGGCTATCAGTTGCAGACATGGTGGGATACGAGCGCGCAATAATCACATCATCAGGCGCGTCGTTCTATTTCCTTTCTCTTGCCTCGACCTTCCTCTAAAGATCGTCGAAAACATCTTCTATGCGAGCGAGCCAACCGTCATTGAGGGATGGCAGAATAAGGAATCACAATGGAACGCATCACCATCGACGTTGTCTCTGATGTCGTCTGCCCCTGGTGCTATCTCGGCAAGGCGCGGCTGGAGCTGGCGATCGCCGAGGTGCAGGATGAAATCGGTGTCGATATCAACTGGCGCCCCTATCGCCTCAACCCGGATTATCCGCCCGAAGGCGTCGACCAGAAAAAGATGCTGGAGCAGAAACTCGGTGGCGCCGAACGCGTGGCTGAGGCGCACAAGATGCTGACCGGCTATGGCCGCGATGTCGGCATCAAGTTCAATTTCGAGGCCATCAAGATCGGACCGAATACGCTCGATGCGCACCGCCTGATCCACTGGGCTGGTGTCGAGGACCGGCAGAAGCAGGAGGCAGTCGTTTCGGCGCTGTTCAAGGCCAATTTCGAGGAAGGCCGCAATCTCGGCGATCACGAAGTGCTGCTCGATATTGCCGAGAAGGCCGGCCTGCAGCGCTCGGTCATTGCCGCCCTGCTCGCTTCGGACGCCGACAGCAGCGTCATTCTCTCGGAAATCGACGCAGCGCAGCGCATGGGTGTCAACGGGGTGCCGTTCTTCATCTTCGACCAGCAATATGCCGTCAGCGGCGCGCAGACACCGGATGTGCTGGCAGGCGCTCTCCGGGAGATTGCCGCAGCTAAGGCCGAAGCACGCGCTGGGATGAACTGACGCGCGTCAGCAATCGACAAACTGAAAAACGCAGTCGGGGGCAGTCCGGTTTTCGCCGGGCTGCCCTTAGCTTTTCGCGAGCTCCGCAAGCTGCGTCATGATAACGGCTGCACCCTGCAGACGCTTTTCCGGGGTCGGCAGGTCGCGGGTCAGGAAGAGGCTGTGGTCGGGGCGGATCTTCGCCATCGCGCCCTGCTTGCCGATATAACCGACGAGATTGGCGGGGTTCGGGAATTCCTTGTTGCGGAACTGCACGACAACGCCCTTGGGGCCGGCATCGAGTTTCTCGACATTGGCGGTGCGGCAGAGCGACTTGATGTAGACGATCTTCAGCAGGTGCTGGACCTCCACCGGCATCGGGCCGAAGCGGTCGATCATCTCGGCACCGAAGCCATCGATCTCCTTGAGATCGGTGAGTTCGCCGAGGCGGCGGTAGAGCGCCATGCGCAGATGCAGGTCGGGCACGTAACCTTCCGGGATCATCACGGTCGTACCGACGGATATCTGCGGCGACCAGCCGGTATCCTGGATCTCGTCGACACCCTTCACCTCGGCGACCGCCTCTTCCAGCATCTGCTGATACAGCTCGAAGCCGACTTCCTTGATGTGGCCGGACTGTTCCTCGCCGAGCAGGTTACCGGCACCACGAATATCGAGATCGTGGCTTGCGAGCTGGAAGCCGGCGCCGAGCGTATCCAGCGACTGCAGCACCTTGAGGCGGCGCTCGGCGGTTGCCGTCAGCACCTTGTTGACCGGCAGCGTGAAGAGCGCGAAGGCTCTGACCTTCGAGCGGCCGACACGGCCGCGCAACTGGTAGAGCTGGGCAAGGCCAAACATATCGGCGCGGTGCACAATCAATGTATTGGCCGTCGGCACATCGAGGCCGGATTCGACGATGGTGGTCGAGAGCAGCACATCATAGCGGCCTTCGTAGAAGGCATTCATGATGTCCTCCAGTTCGCCGGCCGGCATCTGGCCGTGGGCGACGGCAACCTTCAGCTCCGGCACGTCTGACTGCAGGAAGGCGTGCACATCTTCCAGATCGGCTAAGCGTGGGCAGACATAGAAGCTCTGGCCGCCGCGATAGTGCTCGCGCATCAGCGTCTCGCGGATGACGAGGCTATCGAAAGGCGAAATGAAGGTGCGCACCGCCATGCGGTCCACCGGCGGCGTGGTGATCAGCGAGAGTTCGCGCACCCCGGTCATGGCAAGCTGCAGCGTGCGCGGGATCGGCGTTGCCGAGAGCGTCAGCACATGTACATCGCTCTTCAACTCTTTCAGGCGTTCCTTGTGCTTGACGCCGAAATGCTGCTCTTCGTCGATGATCAGCAGGCCGAGATTGGCGAAGTTGATGCCGGCGCCAAGCAGCGCATGGGTGCCAACGACGATGTCCGTCTTGCCATCGGCCACTTCCTTCTTCGTGAGCGCCAGCTCCTTGGAGCCGACGAGGCGCGAGGCCTGCTGGATGCGGATCGGCAGACCACGGAAGCGCTCGGAGAAAGTCTTGAAATGCTGGCGGGAGAGCAGCGTCGTCGGCACGACGACGGCGACCTGCACGCCGTTCATGGCAGCGACGAAGGCGGCGCGCAATGCAACCTCCGTCTTGCCGAAGCCAACGTCGCCACAGACGAGGCGGTCCATCGGGCGGCCGGCGCCAAGATCGCCGCGCACAGCTTCGATGGCGTTTTCCTGATCTTCCGTTTCGTCATAAGGGAAACGGGCGGCGAACTCGTCGTAGAGCCCTTCCGGCGTCGTCAGAACCGGCGCATGGCGCGTCAAACGCTCAGCGGCGATGCGGATCAGCGCATCGGCCATATCCAGCAGCCGCTTCTTGAGCTTGGCCTTGCGCATCTGCCATGCGCCACCGCCGAGCTTGTCGAGCTGTACCTCCGTACCCTCACCGCCAAACCGCGACAGAAGATCGATGTTTTCGACCGGCAGGAAGAGCTTGGCATCATCTGCATATTGCAGCTCGAGGCAGGCATGCGGCGCACCGGCCGCCTCGATGGTACGAAGGCCGACGAAACGGCCGATGCCGTGTTCGGCGTGGACGACGATCGATCCTTCATCAAGGCCGGCGACTTCGGAGATGAAGTCTGCCGCACGCTTCCTGCGGCGGGAACGGCGCACCATACGGTCGCCGAGAATATCCTGCTCGCCGATGACGATGAGATCGCCGGTCTCGAAACCGGACTCGAGGCTGAATACAGCCGCTGCCGCCTCCCCCTTTGCCAGGCCGCCGAGATCCTTCAGCGCGGTGATCGGCTTGACCCGCTCAAGGCCGTGTTCGTTCAGCACCTGCAGCAGGCGCTCGAGCGAACCCTCGGTCCAGGCGGTGATAACGACCTTCGCGCCGCCGGCGCGCTTATCGGCAATATGTTTGACAACGACGTCGAAGATGTTGACGCGCTCGGCATCGCCGCCGCCTTCGGCATTGGAGCGTGCCCATCGCGGCCCCTGGCGTGCATCGAGATTGACGACGCGGCGTGCCTCGCCCTCATGCTCGTTGAAAGGCGACACCCTGATAGCGTTGATCGCATCAAGCGTGCGCGCGAAGGTCTTGCTATCGAGATAGAGCTGACCGGGCGAGACCGGCTTATAGGGCGTGCCCTGCGCCATCTGGCCCTTGCCCGGCTGGCCGGAATTCAGGCGCGCATCATAATAGTCATAGACGAGTTTGGAACGCTCCTCTGCCGCCTCACGAACCGTGTGATCGGTGACGATGCGGAAGCCGGAGAGGTAATCGAACACCGTATCCAGCTTCTCGTAGAACAGCGGCAGCCAGTGTTCCATGCCGGGATAGCGGCGACCTTCTGATACGGCGAGGTAGAGCGCATCGTCGCGGGTGGCAGCGCCAAAGGTGGAGAGGTAGTTCTTGCGGAAGCGGCTGATCGTATCCGGCGTCAGCGTCACCTCGCTCATCGGATTGAGATCAAGGGAGCGGACTTGGCCGATCGTGCGCTGGCTTGCCGGATCGAAGCTGCGGATCGATTCCAGTGTGTCGCCAAAGAAATCGAGGCGGACGGGCTCTTCCGACCCGGGAACAAAGACATCCAGAATGCCGCCGCGCACGGCATATTCGCCGACCTCACGCACGGTTGCCACGCGCTCGAAGCCGTTGCGCTCCAGCCGACCGGCAATATCCTCCATGCGGACCTGATTGCCGGGTCGCGCCGAGAAGGTCAGGCTTTCGATGATGTCCTGCGGTGCCACCTTCTGCAGCATGGCATTGGCCGTCACCAGCACGATTGCCGCATGCGGCTTCTTGCGGTGGGCGATCAGGCCGGAAAGCGCTGCGAGACGGCGTGCCGACGTATCGGCACTCGGCGAGACGCGGTCATAGGGAAGACAGTCCCAGGCAGGCAGCGTCAAGACCGGGATATCGGGGGCGACGAAGCCCAGCATCTGCTCCAGATCTGCCATGCGATGACCGTCCGACAGAACATAGGCAACGGGTTCGCCGTTGCGGGCGAGCTCGGCAAGCAGCAGCGGTTCCATGCCCGCAGGCACGTTGCCGATCGTCAGCGGCTCGGCGGCGGCTGCAAGCTTCTTGGCGTCAAAACCGGGGATCATTCAGGCATCCGGGGCGTGTCAAAATCGGGCTTATAGGCGGCAATGCGGGCAAACATGGGTGTCTTTAAATGCTCGGGCGTCGGCCAGGTTCCCATGATCCAGCGCACGAGGTCGTTGTCTTCCTCGGCCATGATCGTCTCGAACTCGTCGAGCTCGGCTTCACTCATAGTGGGAAGTTCGTTTTCAGCGAACTGGCCGAAGACAAGATCCATCTCTCTGATACCGCGGTGCCAGCAACGGAAAAGAATCCGGCGGCGGCGCGGGTCAAGACCGGCGCTCGTGAGCGTTACACCTGTCATGGCATTCACCTTCTTTGTTGATGCGCCTCTATAGACCCTCGAAAGCAGCTTGTCAGCCTTGCCAAGGCCCTATTGTTCATCGCATTTTGGCTTGCATGCGCCCCGCCATTCTCGATCCGCTGTTTTCTACCGTTTCGGGCCTTCCTGGCGTCGGCCCGAAGATCTCGGAGCTCTTCGTCAAGCTGCTCGGACGCGAGACGCCTGACGATTGCCGGGTCATCGATCTGCTGTTCCACGCCCCCTACTCACTGATCGACCGCCGCAACCAGCCGGGGATTGCCCGCGCGCCGCAAGGCGCGATCGTAACCATCACTGCACGAGTCGATCGGCATCAGGCGCCGCCGCGCGGCAATCGCAACGCTCCCTACCGGGTCTTTCTGCATGACGAAACTGGCGAGCTGACGCTCGTCTTCTTCCGCGGCCAGGCCGCATGGCTGGAAAAACAGCTGCCGATCGATGAAGAAGTGACCGTCAGCGGCAAGGTCGATTGGTTCAATGGCCGCGCCTCCATGGTCCACCCCGACTATATCGTCAAGGCGAGCGAAGCCGAAAACCTGCCGCTGGTCGAGCCGATCTATCCGCTGACGGCGGGCCTATCGCCTAAGACCCTTCGCAAGATTATCGAGGCAGCTCTGCCGCGCATGCCGGAACTGCCGGAATGGATCGATCTTTCGCTGGCGCAGAAACAGAGCCTGCCGTCGATCCGCGACAGCTTTCACATGCTGCACGAGCCGCGGGATCCCTCCGACATCGATCCGCAAGCCCCTGCCCGCCGCAGGCTTGCCTATGACGAGTTCCTGGCCGGTCAGCTATCGCTGACGCTGGTGCGCCAGAGGCTACGCAAAGTGGCCGGGCAACCCGTATATGCCACTGGAGAAATCAGCGGCAAAATATTGCAAAAGCTTCCCTTTTCGCCAACGCGCAGCCAGACGGAAGCCATTGCCGACGTCCTCAAGGATATGGCCGGCACGGAGCGTATGCTGCGGCTGCTGCAAGGCGATGTCGGCTCCGGCAAGACGCTGGTCGCACTGCTGTCGATGGCCGCCGTCATCGAGAGCGGCGGACAGGCCGTGCTGATGGCGCCGACTGAAATTCTCGCCCGCCAGCATCATGCGACGATCTCGAAATTTGCGGGTGCCGCCGGTCTCGGCGTCGAAGTGCTGACGGGCCGCACCAAGGGCCGCGAGCGCGAGGATATTCTCGAGCGTATTGCGTCGGGCGAAGCGCAGATCATCATCGGCACGCACGCCCTCTTCCAGGACAGCGTCAACTACAAGAACCTGATGCTGGCCGTCGTCGACGAGCAGCATCGTTTCGGCGTGCACCAGCGCCTGCGGCTGACGGCAAAGGGCATCTCTCCGCATATGCTGGTCATGACGGCAACGCCGATCCCGCGCACGCTGGTGCTGGCAGCCTTCGGCGACATGGACGTCTCGAAGCTGACGGAGAAACCGGCTGGCCGCAAGCCGATCCAGACGATCACCGTTCCGACCGAGCGAACCGGCGAGATCGTCGGCCGCCTGAAGAGCGCGCTGGTGGAAGGCAAGAAGGCCTATTGGATCTGCCCGTTGGTCGAGGAATCCGAAGAGTTGGATCTGATGTCGGCGGAGGAGCGGCATGCGACCCTCGTCTCGGCGCTCGGCCCGGGCATCGGCCTCATTCACGGGCGCATGAGCGGGCCGGAGAAGGATGCCGTGATGCTCGCCTTCAAGAGCGGCGAATTGCGGCTGCTGGTGGCGACCACCGTCGTCGAAGTCGGGGTCGACGTGCCGGATGCGACGATCATGGTGATCGAACATGCCGAGCGCTTCGGGCTGGCGCAGCTGCACCAGCTTCGCGGGCGTGTCGGACGCGGTGAGGAGGCCTCGACCTGCATCCTGCTTTATAAGGGGCCGCTCGGTGAAACGGGCCATGCGCGGCTCTCGATCATGCGCGAAACGGAAGACGGCTTCCGGATTGCGGAAGAGGATCTGAAGCTGCGCGGCGAAGGCGAAGTTCTCGGGACGCGTCAGTCAGGTACGCCGGGCTTTCGTATCGCCAGTCTTGAGGCACATGCGGACCTCCTGGAGATCGCCCGCAAGGACGCGGCCTATCTGATCGAGCGCGATCCGGACCTGACCAGCGAACGCGGCGAAGCAGTGCGCACTCTGCTCTATCTCTTCCGCCGCGACGAAGCGATCCGCTTCCTCAGAGCCGGTTAGTCGACCTTGGATATCGCCTTCGGCTTGGGACGCACGACCGGCAAATGTTCCGGGGCGACGAGGCCGCCTGATATCAGGAATTTGGCGGCATCCTCCGGGTTCATGTCGAGCATAACGATCTTCTCGCGCGGCACGAAGATGAGAAAGCCCGCCGTCGGCACCGGTGTCGGCGGCAGGAATACCGCGACCATATCCTCACCCATGGCGTTGAACTTCGAGCCAATCTCACCCTTGGCATCGGTGGCGATGAAGACGAGCGCCCAAAGGCCTGGGCCAGGATATTCGATCAGGCCGACCTTCTTGAAGGAATTCGACTGTTCCTTCAGCACCGTTTCGAAGATCTGCTTCACGCTCCTGTAGATGGTGCGCACCAGCGGCATGCGCTGAACGATAGATTCGCCGAAGCGGACGATGCTCTGACCGATGAGGTTCTTGCCGAGGAAGCCAACGATCGTGATGATAATCACTGCGGTCAACAGACCGAAGCCGGGAATGGCGAAATTTATGTAGCTTTCCGGATTCCAGCGCGCCGGGATATAGGGCCGCACCCAGCTGTCAGACCAGTGGATGAAGGTCCAGGTCAGCCAGATGGTGATCGCGATCGGTGCGCAGATGATAAGGCCGGCGAGAAAATTATTCCTCAGCCGCATTGCGACCGGCACACGGGGAGCCTTCTCGGTCATCTTTTCTGATGAACTCCGTTTCAGTCTTTAGACAGGCCGGTTCACCCGGCCTTCCCCCTGTGTCCGCAGGCACAAAACTGCCAGAATTCGGCTTACCATACAATATATTTCAGCCCGTCGGGACTTACTCCACAGTTACCGATTTTGCGAGATTGCGCGGCTGGTCGACGTCCGTGCCCATGAAGACCGCCGTGTGGTAGGCGAGCAGCTGGATCGGCAGCGAGAAGATCATCGGCGAGATGATTTCATCGACATTCGGAAGCGTGATCGTCGCCATCGTCGGCAGTTTCGAGGCAGCCGCACCGTTCTCATCGGTGATGAAGATGATGCGGCCGCCACGGGCTGCGACTTCCTGCATGTTGGAGACGGTCTTTTCGAAGAAACGGTCATAGGGTGCGATGACGATGACGGGCATGTTTTCGTCGATCAGCGCGATCGGTCCATGCTTCAGCTCGCCGGCGGCATAACCTTCGGCATGGATATAGGAGATTTCCTTGAGCTTCAGCGCCCCTTCCATGGCAAGCGGGAAGCTGGTGCCACGGCCGAGATAGAGCACGTCCTTGCACTTGGAGAGTTCGCGGGACAGGCCTTCCATCTGAGGCTGGATGAGATTGAGGACGCGGCTCATGATGCGTGGCATTTCCGCAAGATGGCGCACCATCGCCTTCTCGTCGTCGGCGTTGATCGTGCCGCGCGCACGGCCTGCGCCGATTGCCAGCGAGGCAAGCACGGCAAGCTGGCAAGTGAAGGCCTTGGTGGAGGCGACACCGATTTCCGGCCCGGCCATGATCGGGAAGACGGCGTCGGATTCGCGGGCGATGGTCGATTCCCGCACGTTGACGACGGCGCCGATCTTCAAACCGTTGTCTTTGCAGTAGCGGAGTGATGCCAGCGTATCGGCGGTCTCACCCGACTGCGAGATGAAGAGGGCCGCCTGCGAGGACTGCAGCGGCATTTCACGGTAACGGAATTCCGAGGCGACATCGATTTCGACCGGCAGGCGCGCATAGCGTTCAAACCAGTATTTGCCTACCAGGCCGGCGAGATAGGCCGTGCCGCAGGCCGAGATGGCAAGGCCAGTCGCGGCCTTGAAGTCGATCGCGGACGCATTCGGGCTGATCGTGTTGGCAGCGAAATCCACATAGTGGCTGAGCGCATGGGAGATGACCTCGGGCTGCTCGTAGATTTCCTTTTCCATGAAGTGGCGGTGATTGCCCTTGTCGACCACATAAGCGGTCGCCTGGGAGATCTGCCGTGGACGCTTGACCACCTTGCCGGAGAAATCGAGTACGGTCGCGCCCTCACGTGTGATGATCGCCCAGTCGCCGTCGACGAGGTAGGTGATCTCGTTGGTGAATGGCGATAGCGCAATGGCGTCGGAACCCAGGAACATTTCGCCCTTGCCGTAGCCGATGGCCAGCGGCGGGCCGGAGCGGGCCGCCATGATTGTGCCGGGGTCATTCTTCAGCATGACCGCCAGCGCATAGGCGCCGGTGACGCGGTTCAGCATCTTCAGCATGGCTTCGCGCGGGGAAAGACCCTCGCGCAGATATTTCGCCATCAGGTGCGCGACGACTTCCGTATCGGTCTGGCTTTGAAAGGCCGCGCCCGCGTGGCTCAGCTCATCGCGCAGCTCGGAGAAGTTCTCGATAATGCCATTGTGGACGACAGCAACGCCTTCGACGAAATGCGGATGGGCGTTGGTCTCGTTCGGCACACCGTGGGTTGCCCAGCGCGTATGGGCAATGCCGGTCGCTCCCGGCAGCGGCTCGCTGTCCAGCCGCTTCTCGAGATTGAAGAGCTTGCCCTCGGCCCGGCGGCGATCCATCACGCCCTCATGGATTGTGGCCACGCCGGCGGAATCATAGCCGCGATATTCCAGCCGCTTCAGCGCATCGACGAGACGGCCCGCAACCGGCGCATTTCCGACGATCCCCACAATTCCGCACATGCAAACTTCCCCTCAGACCTATCCAGTGAGGTCACTCGTAGCGATTCTCGCTTATTTCTCAATTGGTACGGCGGTCACTTTCGGTTTCCGCCCGTTACGCAAGAAGGCTCAAGCCTTGGCCTTTTTCGCCGCCTTGATGGCAAGCGCCCGCTCGCGCAGCAGCTTGGCCCGTTCGGGCTTGATTTCCTGCCGCGCACGGCCGAAGGCGAGCGCCTCGGCCGGCACATCCACTGTGATGACGCTGCCCGAAGCGATATAGGCGCTGTCCCCGATCGTGACGGGGGCAACCAGCGACGAGTTCGAGCCGATGAAGGTATCCTTGCCGATGATAGTCTCGAACTTGTTCACGCCGTCATAATTGCAGGTGATCGTGCCGGCGCCGATATTGGTACCGGAGCCGATGACGGCATCGCCGATATAGGTCAGGTGATTGACCTTGGCGCCCTCGCCGATCTTGCCGTTCTTAACCTCGCAGAAATTGCCAACCTTAGAACCAACCGAGAGATCGGCACCCGGCCGCAGACGCGCAAACGGACCGACTGTTGCGCCTTCGCTGACATGGGCGCCCTCGATATGCGAGAAGGCATGAATGACCGCGCCGCTATCGATGACGGCGCCGGGACCGAAGACGACATTCGGCTCGATCAGCGCATCCTGGCCAATCACGGTGTCATAGGAGAGGAAGACCGTTTCCGGAGCGATCATCGTAACACCCGAGAGCATCAGTTCATGGCGGCGGCGCTCCTGCCAGAAACGTTCGATCGCAGCGAGTTCAGCACGGTTGTTGCAGCCGGCCATCTCGACTTCAGGCGCATCGACGGCAGTGACGCGGCCACCGAGCGAGCGGGCAATCTCGACAAGATCGGTCAGATAATATTCGCCCTTGGCATTGCTGTTGCCGATGCGTGACAGAAGGTCGAGCGCCTTGCGGCCGTTGATCGCCATCAGGCCGCTATTGCACCACTTAACGGTGCGCTCGGCATCGGTCGCGTCCTTTTCCTCGCGGATGGCAATCAGTTCGCCGTCCTTGACGAGCAGGCGTCCATAGCCGGTCGGACGATCCGTGTGAAAACCGATGACGACGATGTCGCTGCCTTCGGCAATCGCCTTGCGCGCCTTGAGCAGCGGACCCGCCGTCTGGAGCGGCACATCACCGTAAGTCACAAGGATATCGTCATAGCCTTCGGCAATCGCCTCGCGGGCAGCGAGAACGGCGTGGCCGGTACCGAGACGCTGTTCCTGAATATAGGATTTGATCGTCACACCGCCGATATCGGCGGCCTTCGCCACTTTCTCGGCATCGCGACCGACGACAAGGGCAACGGATGAAACGCCTGTTGCTGCCACCGCATCGACGACATGAGCGATCATCGGACGGCCCGCGACCTCATGAAGCACCTTCGATTTCGCTGATTTCATGCGCGTGCTGTCGCCGGCGGCGAGAATGACGGCAAGGCAGGTGCGTTCCATGGGCAGACTCCGAGAATCCATTGCTAGTCGGCTGTTCTGCCGCTCATAGCAGCAAGGCGAGGCTTCAAAAAGACGAAATCGGCAGGGAGACGATGGGCTCGGAGAGCGCGGAGAAGGCTTCGTGGACGTGCTCCCTGCCCTCGATGATGACATCTTCCATCGCCTTGCGCGCTGCAGCGGTATTGCCTGCCGCGATCGCATCGACGATGCGCATATGGGTTTCGGCGATATTGGCGAAACCGCTCTGCGATGGCGGCGTGCTCATGCGGAACATGCCGACGAGTGCGGCCTCTATGAGCCCGCCGAGCGTGCGCATGAAGGGATTGTGGGATGCTTCGGAAACGGCGAGATGGAAACGCAGATCGGCAAGTGCCAGGCTGTCGGACGTATGGCCGCTTGCGGCCATGTCGAGCGCCAGACCGCGCAGCAATTCGATATCGGCCGGGTTTGCACGCTCGGCCACGAGACCGGCGGCAAATGGTTCGAAAGCCAGGCGGATATCGTAGAGCTGCAGGAGGAATTCTTCACTCACACCGTTGGCGAAATGCCAGGAGATGATTTCGGTGTCGAACATGTTCCAGAAGTTCTTTTCCGTCACACGTGTGCCGACACGCGCCTTTGCAACGACCATGCCCTTGGCGGCGAGCGTCTTCATCGTTTCACGCAGCACCGTGCGCGAGACCTTGAAGCGCTGCGCCAGCTCTCCGTCTCCGGGCAGGATCGTGCCGACAGGATAGGTGCCGGCAACGATTCCCCGGCCGAGTTCATCGACGACATGCGCGTGGCTTGTTCGGGTTCTTCGCCCTGCCTTACGGGTCTCAAGCGGTCTGTTGCGCAATCCGTTACTCCTCCTAGCCATATCTCCTGTTCAGACTGGAAAGGAAAAGGATGGCCTTCTGCATTACCATGAATGCAAAAAGCAGCAGGCCAATCAGGATTTTCGTCCACCAGCTCGACAGCGTACCGTCGAAGGTGATGTAAGTCTGAATGAGCCCCTGGATCAGCAGACCGATGAAGGTCCCTGCCACGAATCCCGCTCCTCCTGTCAGCAGCGTCCCTCCAATGACGACTGCCGCGATGGCATCCAGTTCGACGCCCACCGCCGCAAGAGAATATCCGGCAGAGGTGTATAGGGAAAAAACGATTCCGGATAGGCCCGCCAGGAAACCCGACAACGCGTAGATCTGGATCGTCGTGCGCGCCACCGGGACGCCCATCAATTGCGCCGTCTGCACGCCACCGCCCAGCGCATAGACATTGGTTCCGAAGCGGGTGCGATGGGCGATGAAGATGCCGGTTGCGAACACGACCAGCATGATGCCACCGATCAGCGTCAGGCGCCCACCGCCCGGCAGACGATAGTAGAGGCTGGTCAGCGTCGAATAATATTCGTGATTGATCGGAATGCTGTCGATCGACAGGACATAGGCCATGCCGCGAGCAAGGAACATCCCGGCAAGTGTCACGATGAAGGGTGGCATCTGCAGGAAGTGAATGATCATGCCCATGACCGCACCGAAGGCCGTGGTGATGATGAGAACGATTGCGAAGGCCGCCAGCGGATGAATGCTGGTGTTCTGCAGGACCACGGCCAGAAAGACGCCGGTGAAGGCGATGACGGAGCCGATCGACAGATCGATGCCGCCAGAGATGATGACGAAGGTCATGCCGACGGCGGCGATGCCGAGAAATGCGTTATCCGTCAGCAGGTTGCCGATGACGCGTGTCGACAGCATGTTCGGATATTGCAGGGTGCAGACTGCATAGGCGAGCACGAAGATGACGATCGTTGCAAGGAGCGGCAAATATTTGGAATTCATTTGCGCCCTCCTGCGTCCGTCCGGCGAGTGAAGAAGCTGGCGAGCGATTGCATGGCCGGCGACTGGATGACCAGGATAACAATGATGATGACCGCCTTGATGATGAGGTTGAACTCCGGCGGAAAGCCGGAAAGCAGGATACCGGTGTTAACCGCCTGGATGATCATCGCGCCGATCAGCGAACCGATGATGCTGAAGCGGCCGCCGAGCAGCGAATTGCCGCCGACGACCACGGCAAGGATGGCATCGAGCTCCAGCCAGAGGCCGGCATTGTTGGCGTCCGCCCCCTTGATGTCGGCGGCGACGATGATGCCGGCGATGGACGCGCAGAGGCCACTCAGCATATAGACCGCCATCAGCAGCACCGGTGTCTGTACGCCGGAAAGCGTGCTCGCGCGCCTGTTGATACCGACAGCCTCGATCAGCATGCCGAGCGCCGTGCGGCGAACCAGCAGGATGACCAGCAGGGCGACGATCAGCCAGATGACGACGGGCATGGGCAGAAAGGCGAAGGAGCCGCTGCCGAGAAAGATCAGCCCGTCATCGTTGAAGGTCATGATGACACCTTCGGTAATGAGCTGGGCTATCCCGCGGCCGGCGACCATCAGCACAAGCGTCGCAATGATCGGCTGGATATTGAGGACGGCAACAAGAAAGCCGTTCCAAAACCCACAGAGCAGACCGATGATAACGGTAAGCGCCAGCGTATAGGGAAGCGAATTGCCTTCGACGATCGACGAGGCAGCGACGGCGCCGCAGATCGCGATCACCGCGCCGACCGAAAGGTCGATGCCCTTGGTGGCAATGACGAGCGTCATGCCAATCGCCAGCAGCGCCACGGGCGCGCCGCGATTGAGCACATCGATGATGCTCCCATAGAGCCGGCCATTTTGAACAATCACATCAAGAAATTGCGGGAAGAAGCTGAAATTCAAAAGAAGAACAACCAAAAGCGCAATCAATTGCGGCGCAAGACGAAAGCCCAGCACCTTCAGCGAGGCAGTCATGCATCCTCCGTTCGTTTATCGGCGGCAGCAATGGCGTCGACGATGCCGGCGGCGGTAATGCGCTCACCGGTCAATTCAGCGATATGTTCGCGATCGCGCAGTACGATGACGCGCGAACTGTAGGCGACCAGCTCTTCCAGTTCCGAGGAAATGACGATCAGCGACATGCCTCTGGCGCACAATTGCTCGATCAGCTTGATGATCTCGGCATGAGCGCCGACGTCTATGCCACGGGTCGGTTCGTCCAGGATCAGGAAATCTGGATTCGTGGCGAGCCAGCGCGCAAGGATCGCCTTCTGCTGATTGCCGCCCGACAGAAGCCGGATGGGTTTTTCGCGGTCGGTCGTGCGGATATCAAGCGCCTTGATGTATTCGTCGGCAATCGCATTCTGTTCTGCGCGCGAAAGCGGCCGTGCCCAGCCTCGGCGGGCCTGCAGGGCAAGGGCGATGTTCTCGCGGATCGACAGGTCACCGATGATGCCATCCGTCTTGCGATCTTCTGGGCAGAAGCCGAAGCCCTTGCCGATCGCGGCGCGTGGGCTGGACAGCGTCACAGGCTTTCCATCGATCCTCGCGACGCCGCTGTCGGCGCTTTCGATGCCGAACATGAGCTCGGCGGTCTCTGTGCGCCCGGAGCCCAGAAGTCCGGCAATGCCGACGACTTCGCCGACACGGACTTCGAGATCGAAGGGCTTCACCTTGCCGCGTTTTCCAAAGCCCTCGAAAGTATATTTAACCTCGCCGGCGGCAATGGTGCGTTCTTTGGCGGCATGCTCCGTCTGGGCGAGTTCGCGCCCGAGCATCATGGCGATCAGGTTCTGCCGCGGCAGTTCCGCTGCCTCATGCGTACCGACAAGCCGGCCATTGCGCAGCACGGTGATGCGGTCGCTGATTGCATAAACCTGCTCAAGGAAATGGGTAATGAAGACAATGCCTAATCCACGTTTCTTCAAGTCGTTTATGACGCCAAAAAGCATTTCGACTTCATGCGTATCGAGACTTGCCGTTGGCTCATCCAAAATGAGTACCTTGCCGGAGAGATCGACGGCACGGGCGATCGCCACGATCTGCTGGACGGCGACCGAGAAACGGTCGAGCTGCGCGGTTACATCGATATCGAGGCCATAGCCTGCCAGAAGCTCACGGGCATTCCGATTCATGGTACGGGCATCGATCATGCCGAAGCGCTTCGGCTGGCGGCCGAGGAAAAGGTTTTCCGCAACACTGAGATTGGAAAGGAGGTTGACCTCCTGGTAGACGGTGCCGATGCCGAGCTTCTGCGCGGCCAGCGTATCGGCCGGATCGATCTCGTGATCTTCCAGCGTCAGGCTTCCGCCGTCGCGGCGATAGGCACCTGTAATGCACTTGATGAGCGTCGATTTGCCGGCGCCGTTTTCGCCGAGAAGCGCATGCACCTCACCCCGGCGCAGCGTGAAATCCACCTTATCCAGGGCGACGGCACCGGGGAAGAATTTCGATATGCCGGCGGCTGCGAGAATATTCTCGAAATTGTGAACCATGAGGGTTGCTGTTTCCTGATATTGCGCCTTACGCCTGTACCAAAAAACGGGCATGACGCCCTGCTGGTACCGGCAGTTCCGCACCGATCCATGATGGACCGGTGCGGTTCCAGCTTCAATCAGTAACCCTGACCCTTCTTCTCTTCGTAGACCTTCATCGGGTCGTCGGCAGGCGTGTAGAGCTTGGACTCGGTCTGGATCCACTTCGGCGGAGCCTTCTTGTCCTTCAGATAGGCATCGAGCGCATCGAAGGCCGGACCTGCCATGTTCGGCGTCAGCTCAACCGTGGCATTGGCCTCGCCCTCGGACATGGCCTTGAAGATATCGGGCACGGCGTCGATGGAGACGACGAGGATATCCTTGCCGGGCTTCAGGCCGGCTTCCTTGATCGCCTGGATGGCGCCGACGGCCATGTCGTCGTTATGGGCGTAGAGAGCGCAGATATCCTTGCCGCCATTCTCGGCCTTAAGGAAGCTTTCCATGACTTCCTTGCCCTTGGTGCGGGTGAAGTCACCGGTCTGGCTGCGAACGATCTTCAGGTTGTCGTGGCCGGCAAGGGCTTCTTCGAAGCCCTTCTTGCGAGCGATGGCCGGCGACGAACCGGTCGTGCCCTGCAGTTCGACGACATTGCACTTCTTGTCGCCGACGGTCTTGACCAAGAAGTCGCCGGCGACCTTGCCTTCATGGACCAGGTCGGAGGTAACCGCAGTCAGGTAGAGATCGTCAGGAGCCTTGATGGTACGGTCGAGAAGGATGACCGGAATCTTGGCTTCCTTGGCTTCCTTCAGAACGTCGTCCCAGCCTGTTTCGACAACAGGAGCAACGAGAATGGCATCGACGCCCTGAGCAATGAAGGAGCGCAGTGCCTTGATCTGATTTTCCTGCTTCTGCTGCGCATCGGCAAACTTCAGATCGATGCCGCGCTTCTTGGCCTGCTCCTTGGTCACGGTCGTTTCAGCCGCACGCCAGCCCGATTCCGAGCCGATCTGCGAGAAGCCGACGGTCAGGCCGGCCGCCGAAGCCGAACCGAACATGCAGGCAGCCAGAATCGTGGCACTCAAAAGTGCAGTCTTCAATTTCATGATTTCCTCCCAATGCCGCATCTCGCGGCGCAGGGTCAAAAAATCATATAGTATTACTTTTGTAAATGAGCATTTTGGTATGCACCGCAGCAAAAAAGGCGCCCTTTTCAGAGCGCCTTTTCGCAACTGCGAGTTACAAAATCTGCTTATTGTGCCGGCAGCTTGTCATCCACGCCTTCGACGTAGAAGTTCATGCCGAGCAGCGTGCCGTCGTCAGCCTTTTCACCGGCTTTCAGCCAGGGCGTGCCGTCCTGCTTGTTGATCGGACCGGTGAAGGGATGCAGTTCGCCGGACTTGATCTTGGCTTCCGTTTCCTCAGCCATCTTCTTTACGTCGTCAGGCATGTTCGTGTAGGGCGCCATCTTGAGGATACCGTCCTTCAGGCCGTCCCAGCTCTGCTCGGACTTCCAGGTGCCGTCCAGAAGCGCATGAACGCGCTTGGAGTAATAGTTACCCCAGGTATCGACGATCGCCGTCAACTGAGCTTTCGGGCCGGCTGCGATCATGTCCGATGCCTGACCGAAGGCATGAATGCCGCGCTCTTCGGCCACCTGCATCGGCGCGGTCGTGTCGGTGTGCTGCGTCAGCACGTCGACGCCCTGGTCGATCATGGCCTTGGCGGCGTCGGCTTCCTTGCCCGGGTCGAACCAGGTGTTGACCCAGATGACCTTCAGCTTGAAGCTCGGGTCGATCGACTTTGCGCCCTGCTCGAAGGAGTTGATGCCCATCACCACTTCCGGGATCGGGAAGGAGGCGATGTAGGCAGCACCGTGATTCTTCGAGGTCTTGGCGGCGATCTGGCCGAGGATGTAGCGACCTTCGTAGAAACGCGAGTTGTAGGTCGCGAGATTCGGGCCGGCCTTGTAGCCGGTGCCGTGTTCAAACTTGACCTTCGGGAACTTGGCAGCGACCTTCACCGTCGCGTCCATGAAGCCGAAAGACGTGGTGAAAATCAGCTGGCAGCCGGAGCGGGCAAGGCGCTCGATGGCGCGTTCGGCATCCGGCCCTTCCGGAACGTTTTCGAGATAAGGCGTTTCGATCTTGTCGCCGAATTCGGCCTGGACCTGCTGGCGGCCGACATCGTGCGCCTGCGAGTAACCGCCGTCATTGTGTGCGCCGACATAGACGAAGCAGACCTTCGTCTTATCTGCTGCCGCGGCAGCAGAGGAAATGCCGATCACGGCTGCGGCCGATGCGGCAAGAGTGAGTGCGAACTTCTTCATGATGACCCCTGTTGGTTTGAAGTTACTCCGGAAACCCGTCCGTGTTCTTGTTTTATCGCTCCGGTACGAAGGCTTTTCCAAGCGACGCGGGCGTGTTGATCAACGTCGTGCGTCGATTATGAGAAATGATGATGAGAACCACAATAGTCGCAGCGTAGGGCAGCATCGAGAGGAACTGCGCGGGGATGCCGAGACCGAAGGCCTGTGCATGAAGCTGCAGGATCGTGACCGCGCCGAAAAGATAACCACCGGCAAAAACCCGCCACGGACGCCAGGAAGCGAAGACAACCAGCGCCAGTGTGATCCAGCCGCGGCCGGCCGACATGTTCTCCACCCATTGCGGCGTATAGACGAGCGAAAGCTGCGCACCGGCAAGACCCGCACAGGCACCGCCGAACATGACAGCCAGATAGCGCGTGCGGATGACGTGAATGCCAAGCGCATGGGCCGAGCCGTGACTGTCGCCGATCGCCCGGAGCTTCAGGCCGGCGCGGCTCTTGAACAGGAACCAGCTGACGCCGAAGAGCAATGCGATCGACAGGTAGAAGATCAGGTCCTGCTTGAAGAGCACCGGGCCGATAACCGGAATATCGGACAGGAGCGGAACGTCGATTTCCTCCAGCCGGATGCCGGGTACGCTGACATAGGGCTCGCCAAGCTGGCCGGAGACGCCAAGGCCGAGAAGGGTCAGCGCCAGGCCTGTCGCCACCTGGTTTGCAACCAGCGTCAGCGTCAGGAAGGCGAAGAGCAGCGAAAACAGCCCGCCCGCGACGATGCCGCAGATGATGCCGACATAGGGGGACCCCGAGATCTGCGCGCCGGCGAAGGCGGCGACAGCCCCCATGATCATCATGCCCTCAACGCCGAGATTAAGGACGCCGGAGCGCTCCGTCACGAGTTCGCCGAGTGCGGCGATGACCAGCGGCGTGGAGGCGGTAATGACCGTCAGAAGAATGGCTTCGAAGATGCTCATGCCACGCCACCCCTGACCCGCGACCAGACGATGCGGATTTTGTAATAGATCAGCGTGTCACAGGAGAGCACGAAGAAGAGGATCAGCCCCTGGAAGACACGGGTGACCTTGTCGGAAACACCGATTGAAAGCTGCGCCGCCTCACCACCCAGATAGGTCAATGCCAGCACCAGACCCGAAGCGATGATGCCGAGCGGATTGAGGCGGCCGAGGAAGGCGACGATGATGGCGGTGAAGCCGTAGCCCGGCGAAATCGCCGGCTGCAGGTGGCCGATGGAACCCGAAACCTCGCAGATGCCGGCAAGGCCGGCCAGCGCGCCGGAAAAGAGAAAGCTGAACCAGATCATCTTCTTCGACGAAAAGCCTGCGAAGCGCCCTGCCCGTTCCGACTGACCGAGCACGACGACTTCGAAGCCCTTCAGCGTGAAGCGCATCATGAACCAGACGAGAACCGCCGCGACGATGGCGAAGATGAAGGCCCAATGGGCGCGGCCCGATTCCTCCCAGATTGCCGGCACGATCGCTTCCGGCGCGAAATCGCGCGAGACCGGGAAATTAAAACCCTTTGGATCACGCCATGCGCCCCGGATCAGCCAGTCGAGAAACAACTGGGCAATATAGACCAGCATCAACGACGTCAGGATCTCATTGGTATTGAAATGCGCCTTCAGGAGCGCCGGAATGGCAGCAAACAGCGCACCGCCGAGCGCGCCAAGGATCAGCATCAGCGGCAGCACCAGCGGCGAATGCCAGTCGTAGAAGACGATCGGGATATAGGAGCCGGTGATCGCGCCGATGGTGAACTGACCCTCGGCGCCGATATTCCAGTTGTTGGAGCGATAACAGACTGCGAGACCGACGGCGATCAGGATCAGCGGTGCGGCTTTGACTGCCAATTCGTGCAGCGACCACACTTCCAGAAGCGGCTCGAGGAAGAAGGCGTCGAGTGCTTCGACCGGATCCTTGCCGAGCATGGCGAACATGATGGCGCCAAATATCAGCGTCAGGACGAGAGCGAGAAGCGGTGAAACGAAGGCATAGAGTTTCGAGACCTGCGGGCGCTTTTCAAGCTCAATGCGCATGAGCAGCCTCCGCAGCATGCTTGCTTTCATGCAGCCCGCCCATCAGCAGGCCGATCTTCTCGCGCGTGAGTTCACCTGCCGCATAAGGCTTCGAAAGACGTCCCTCGGAAATGACGGCGATATCAGTCGCCACTTCGAAGATCTCGTCGAGATCCTGGCTGATGACGACGACGGCCGAACCGGCCTTTGCCAGGTCCACCAATGCCTGACGGATGCGGCTTGCCGCACCAGCGTCCACGCCCCAGGTCGGCTGATTGACGACGAGAACGGAGGGCTGGCGGTCTAGCTCGCGGCCGACGATGAATTTCTGCAGGTTGCCGCCGGAGAGCGAGCCTGCGGCGGGGTCATCGCCGCTCTTGCGCACGTCCATGGCCTCCGAAATGCGCCGTGCGGCAGATTTTACCGCACTGTAGCGGATGATGCCGAGGATACCGAGGAAGGCTTTGCGGTCCGACTGGCTGCGGGCCAGCACCAGATTGTCGGAGAGTTTCATGGCGGAAACGGCCGCATGGCCATGCCGCTCTTCCGGCACGAAGCCGGCGCCGAGCAGGCGGCGCGCGGTAATGCCTTGCGCTCCGACCGGCTTCTTGCGGATCACGATCGCTTCGGCCGAGGTGACAGGATATTCGCCTGACAGCGCATCGAAGAGTTCGCTCTGCCCATTGCCCGCAACACCGGCGATGGCGAGGATCTCGCCTGACCGTACGGTCATGGAGACATCGCGCAGCGGCATGGCAAAGGGCGTGCGGGCGGCAACGGAAAGGTTCGAGACCGCAAGCTGCACATCACCCTTGTCACTGCGCTCGGGATGCGTGACGGAAGCTACCTCACTGCCGACCATCATGCGGGCGAGAGAGGCTGGCGTCTCCTGCTTCGGATCGCAGGCTCCAGTTACGCGGCCATGACGCAGTACGGTGGCGCGATCACAGATGCGCTGCACCTCTTCCAGACGATGGCTGATATAGAGAACGGAGCGGCCCTCGGCGCGCAGCTTGAAGAGGGTTTCGAAGAGCTTGTCGGCCTCCTGCGGCGTAAGCACCGATGTCGGCTCGTCGAGAATGATGAGCTTCGGGTTTTGCAGCAGGGCGCGGACGATCTCGATCCGTTGGCGTTCGCCAACCGAAAGATCGGCAACATGGGCGTGCGGATCGAGCGGCAGGCCATAGGCCTGTGACAGCGCCCTCGCCTCTTCGGCGATCCTGCCGATCGGAATGCGATCATCGAGCGAAAGCGCGATGTTTTCGGCAACGGTCAGCGCCTCGAACAGCGAGAAATGCTGGAAGACCATGCCAATGCCGAGTTTGCGGGCTTCGCCCGGCGAGGTGATTGTGACCGGTTTTCCATCCCAGACAATATGCCCGTCCGTCGGCTCCAGAACGCCAAACAGCATCTTGACCAGTGTGGATTTGCCTGCGCCATTTTCGCCGAGGAGCGCATGAATTTCGCCCGGCGCTATATCGAGATCGATTTCTTTGCAGGCGGCAAAGCTACCGAAGAATTTCGTCAGCTTCTGGACCGATAATAACGCACCGGAAGCCGGCACATTCAATGGCGACACGTTCCCCTCATTTCTTCTGCCGACCGGTCCGTTCGGATCTCATGGAATCAGCAGCGTCGTTCCGGTTGTTTTTCTTGTTTCCAGATCTGCGTGGGCCCGCCCAACCTCACGCAGCGGATAGGTTTGGTTGATATTGATACGCACTTTGTTGCTGCGCACAACATCAAATAGATGGTTTGCACAATCGGTTAGCTCCTGGCGTGAGGCGATATAGCTGAAGAGCGTCGGGCGCGTGGCATAGAGTGAGCCCCTCTGGGCGAGATGCGCCATGGTAAAATTCTCGATCGCGCCCGAGGATTGTCCAAACGACGCGAACAGCCCGCGCGGCTTCAGGCAATCCAGCGATTGCGGGAAAGTGTCGCGGCCGATCGAGTCATAGACCACGTCGACACCCTTGCCACCAGTGATCTCCCGCACGCGCTCTGCGAAGTTCTCGGTCCTGTAGTTGATGACATGGTCATAGCCATGTTCGAGCGCCAGCTGAACCTTGTCCGCAGAACCTGCCGTGCCGATGACGGTAGCGCCAAGCGCCTTCGCCCACTGGCCAGCGATGAGGCCGACACCGCCGGCTGCGGCATGAAACAGCAGCACGGTCTCGGGGCCGACCTTGAAGGTGCGGTTCAGCAGATACTCGGCCGTCATGCCCTTCAGCATCATGGCAGCGGCCGTTTCCAGGCTGATGCCGTCAGGCACCTTTACCAGATGTTTCGTCTCGATATTGCGTGCCGCGCTATAGGCGCCATCGGCACTGGCATACGCGACGCGGTCGCCCACGGCGAAATCGGTCACACCGGGGCCAATTGACGTGACGACGCCGGCGGCTTCCTTGCCGGTCACGAAGGGCAGATGCGGCGCCTTGTAGGTGCCGTCACGGAAATAGACATCGATGAAATTCAGCCCGACCGCTTCCTGGCGGATCTGCACCTGACCCACGGATGGCGGCGGCAGATCGATATCGACATATTCGAAAACCTCGGGACCACCGTTTCTGGAGAAAGAAACCGCCTTCGTCTTTGTCATCTCAGTCTACCTCATTTACGTCCAAGCGCCGGGAAGAATTGGAGCACGGCACCGATAACGTAAAGATAGATCCCGCTCACGATGAAGAGAACGACCGCCCATTGCGGCATGTCGAAATGCTTCAGCAGCGAATAGGCACCGAGTGCCGACCACAGCAGAAAGACGCCGAGGTTCAAAGGGCGCAGACGCTGGACCCGTACGGGGTGCAGGAAGTTGATCGGCAGGAAAGTCAGGATCACGGAGACGGTGACGACGATAAAGGCGGTCATTTCGCTCGCATGCATGACGAAGAGCGTGAAGACCACCATATTCCAGACGACGGGGAAGCCGGAAAAGAAATACTCCTCCGTCTTCATGCCCGTATCGGCATAGTAGATGGCACTGGAAACGACGATCATGCCGGCGGCGGCGAAGGACCAGGGCTCGCCGATCATGCCGCTCTGATAGAGCGCAAAGGCCGGCAGCAGCACGTAGGTCACGTAGTCGATGATATTGTCGAGCGTATCGCCGGACCAGTTGGGCAGGACTTCCTTGACGCGCACCTTGCGGGCGATTGGCCCGTCGATGCCATCGACCAGCAGCGCAAGGCCCAGCCACCAGAACATGTCGACGAAGCGATGCTCGGCGGCGGCCACCACCCCGAGAAAGGCAAGGAAGGAACCGGACGCCGTCAGTATATGGACGGAAAATGCGCGCATTTCCGCGTAAGGAACGCGCTTGTAATTGAAGATTTTCATGTTCCCCCGTGACCACCTGTCGCGCCCCGCGCCGCGGCGGGCGTCGTTTTTCGCCTAATATGCATCCTTTGAATAGCTTAGCCAGCGCAAAAGCGACAGTTCATCACAGGCCAAGAATCCTGACCGTGACATGCATATTTCGCTCCCCAGCCGTGCGATGGAATGGATTGCCTTTAATTCAGCGAGGTTTTGTAATATCTGCCTCGCATGCCGATGATCATCCTGCGAACGACGAGCCCGATATCGAAATGAACGCTCCTGCAAAGACCGAAGAATTCGCCTCCGCCATTCCCGCCGGCGTTTATGCCGAGACGGTGCTGAGCGTGACGCATTACACTGACCGGCTCTTCCGTTTCACGATGACCCGGCCAGATGGCTTCCGTTTCCGTTCGGGCGAATTCGCGATGATCGGCCTGATGGTCGAAGGCAAGCCGGTCTTCCGCGCTTATTCGATCGCGAGCCCGGCCTGGGCCGAAGAGCTGGAATTCTTCTCGATCAAGGTGCCGGATGGCCCGCTGACCTCGCATCTGCAGCTTATCAAGCCGGGCGACCAGGTGCTAATGCGCAAGAAGCCGACGGGCACGCTGGTTCTCGACGCGCTCACCCCGGGCAAGCGCCTCTACATGTTCTCGACCGGCACCGGTGTCGCACCGTTCGCGAGCCTCATCCGCGATCCGGAAACCTACGAGAAGTTCGACGAGGTCATCCTCACGCATACAACGCGCGAGATTTCCGAGCTGAAATACGGCTTCGATCTCGTCCACGAGATCCAGAACGACGAACTCCTCAAGGAAGTCGTCGGCGACAAGCTGCGCCACTATGCGACCGTCACCCGCGAAGATTTCGAATATCGCGGCCGTATCACCGACCTGATCTCCTCCGGCAAGCTCTTCACCGATCTCGGCGTGCCGCCGATCGATCCGGCGATTGACCGCGGCATGATCTGCGGTTCTTCCGCCATGCTGAAGGACACGAAGGAGATACTGGAAAAGGCCGGTCTCGAAGAAGGCGCCAACAGCAAGCCCGCCGAATTCGTGATCGAACGCGCCTTCGTCGGCTGAGGCCAGAATATATATTCTCAGGTAACGGCTCCGGAAACGGGGCCGTTTCTATTTCTGGCTTAGATAATCGATCAGATCGGCCATGGCCTCGCGCGCCTGCTCGACCTCACCCTGATGAATAGCCCTGATGACCGCGACGTGGAGAGAAATGGAGCGATCCATCCGTTCCGGATTGGCGGTCGAATACCACAGGCGGCGAGAATGGGTCTGGACTGGCCCCAATGCTGCGGTCATGAAGCTGTTCGGGCAGGCATCCTCGAGGATCTCGTCAAAGGCCTTGTCGGCGGCAAAAAAGCCCGCCACATCGCCGCTGACGGCGCATTCTTCCATGGCGCGGGCGCAGGCGGCGAGCCGGGTCCTCTGCTCCTCATTCGCAGCATCGGCGACGAGAGCTGCCGCAACCGGCTCCAGCTTGCGGCGCACCTGCATGACATTAGCATGATCTTCAGTATGGATTTCGGCGATCTGCAGGCCGACGCGCGGCTTCACTACGATCAGCCCCTGCCAGGCCAGCTTCTGGATCGCTTCGCGCACCGGTGTGCGGCCATGGCCCGCAAGATCGATGAGCTGTTTTTCCGTTACCAACGCACCCGGCGCCAAAGCCAGCGTCACGATAGCGTGCTCCAGCGCCAGATAGGCGAGATGGCTTAGCGATTCCTGCATGCGGGCGAATCCCAGACTGATATATCAATACTGGCACGGTTAGATGCCAAAGACAAGTTATCCTGATATATCAAAGTCATGCAGGACGCGAGAGCACTACCTATTCGTGACGCAACGCCTCGATGGGATTGAGCTGTGCTGCGCGTCTGGCCGGAAAGAAGCCGAAGATCATGCCGATTGCCGCCGAGAAGACGAAGGCGATGAAGATGATGAGCGGGCTGACCACGAAGGGCACATTAAGGAAGGTGACCGTACCGTATGCAAGTGTCAGACCCAGCATGATGCCGGCTATGCCGCCGAAGAGCGACAGGGCGACGGCCTCGACGAGGAATTGCGTCAGCACCTGATTTTCAAGTGCGCCGATCGCAAGACGGATACCGATCTCGCGCGTGCGCTCCGTCACCGATACCAGCATGATGTTCATGATGCCGATGCCGCCGACGAGCAGGCTGACGGCGGCGACCGCGCCGAGCAGCCCCGTCAGCAACGTCGTCGTACCAGTCATGGCTTCGGCGATCTGCGTCATGTCATTGACGTTGAAATCGTCCTGACGGCCGGGGATGATCTTGCGGCGTTCGCGCAACAGGTTTTCGACATCGGCTTGCACCTTTGATGTCGAGACGCCGTCACGCGCCGAGATGAGGATCGTCGGCACATTGGAGCTGCCGCTGATGCGTCGCTGGAACACCTTGACGGGCATGATGACAGCATCGTCCTGGTCGTTGCCCATGCCGGACTGGCCGCGCTTTGCCAGGACGCCGATGACAGGGCAGGAAACCTTGCCGACACGGATCAGCTGGCCGGTCGGATCGGCGGCGCCGAAAAGCTGCTCGCGCACGGTCTCGCCGATGATGCAGCGCGACTGGCCGCGCTCTTCCGCCGGCGTGAAATTGCGGCCAAGCGCCAGATCCCAGTCCTGTGCGATGAAATAGTCGTTGGTCGTGCCATAGACCGTGGTGGAATGGTTCTGCCCACCGAAGATCACCGTCGCCGTTGACTGATTGGATGGCGCCACCGCCCGCAGGCCGGAGACCTGATCGCGGATCGCCTCGACATCCTTCAGCGTGAAGCGCCGCGCCTCGGAGCTGGCGCGGCCGGGACCAAACTGGCCGGGGCGCACGAAGAGCATGTTGGTGCCGAGGCGCGAGAGCTCGGTCGAAACCTGCGCCGTCGTGCCATTGCCGATCGTGACGAGCGCGATGACGGCCGCAACGCCGATGACGACGCCGAGCACGGTCAAGAAGGAACGCAGAAGATTGCGGCTGATGGCGCGCAGCGCCAGCTTCAGCGTCTCAAAGAACATGTTCCGCCCTCCGCTGATGCTCGACCTCGGTTTCCAGCTTGCCGTCGACGAAACGGAGCAGACGTCCGGCATAGGCGGCGATGTCAGGCTCGTGCGTGACCATGACGATGGTGATGCCCTGTTCGCGGTTCAGCCGCGTCATCAGATCCATGATCTCCATGCTGGTCTTGGTGTCGAGATTGCCGGTCGGCTCGTCGGCAAGCAGCAGCGCTGGTTCGGTGACGATGGCGCGGGCGATCGCCACGCGCTGCTGCTGACCGCCAGAAAGTTCCTGCGTCTTGTGATGCTCCCTGCCCGACAGGCCGACCAGGCCGAGCGCTTCCCTCGCCCGCCTGCGCCGCTCGCCGACCGCCATGCCACGATAAATCAGCGGCAGTTCGACATTCTCCACGGCGGAGGTCCGCGACAACAGGTTGAAGCCCTGGAAGACGAAGCCCAGCATATGGCGGCGCAGCAACGTCAGCTGGCTGCGGTCGAAGCCGCCTGTCGAAATGCCCTGGAAGACGTAGTCGCCCGAGGTCGGCACGTCGAGGCAGCCGAGAATATTCATCGCCGTCGATTTGCCGGAACCGGACGGTCCCATGATCGCGACGAATTCATGCCCGCGGATCGAGAGATTCACATGGTCGAGCGCGCGGATGGCCGCAGCGCCCTCACCGTAGATTTTCGAGACCTGCCTGAATTCAAGAAGCGGCGGGCGTTCCATCATCGGCCCCCGTCAGTTCGTTCGTGCCGCAGCATCGGTGATGATCGCATCCTTTTCGGCGAGTTCGCCCGAGGTGACCTGCGTGAACTGGCCATCGGAAGAACCAACCTGGATCACGACGGGCGCAGGGTGGCCGTTGCGTAGCACAAAGATGCGGCGCTGCGTGCCGCTGAGTTTGGAATCACCGCCGCCGCCACTGCGGGGCATCCGCGGCGGACGGAACAGGCTGAAGATGCCGCGACTACCGCGCCCTTCCACTTGCGGCGGCGCATAACGGAGGGCCGCATTCGGCACCATCAGGGTATCTTTGACGGCTTCGACGGTGATATCTGATGTCGCCGTCATGCCTGGGCGCAGCAGCAGGTCGGCGTTGTCGACCGAGAGGACCGCCTTGTAGGTGACGACATTGTTGACCACTTCTGAGGCAAAGCGGATCTGCTCGATCACGGCCGGGAAGGTGCGATCGGGATAGGCATCGACGGTGAAGGTCGCCTTCTGGCCGACGGCGATCTGGCCGACATCGGCTTCATCGACATCCACCTGCAGCTCCATCTTCTTGAGATCGCCGGCAATTGTGAAAAGCACGGGCGCCGAGAGCGAGGCAGCAACGGTCGCACCCGGATCGACGGAGCGAGTGAGGATCACACCATCGATCGGCGAGACGATCTTCGCCTTGCCGAGATTGACCTCGGCGAGCTGCAGGTCTGCCTCGGACGCCAGGACCTCGGCCTCGTTGATATCCTTGGCGGCGACTGCCGAGTCATATTTGTAGGTCGCGTCGTCGAGGCTCTGCTGGGTGGAGACGTTACTTTTCACGAGGCTCTTCAGGCGGTCGAGCGAGGTCGCAGCCGATTCCAGATCGGCATTCGCCTTGACCACATTGGCCTTGGCCGAGTTGAGCTTGGCACGCGAACTCTTCACATCGGCTTCCAGCTTGTTGGTATCAAGGACGGCCAGAACATCGCCCGCCTTGACGGTGCTGTTGTAGTCGACATTGACGTCGCGCATGGTACCCGACAATTCGCTCGATATATCCACCTGTTGGGTCGGCTGGACGGAACCGGTGGCGGTGACGAGCACTGTCAGGTCGCCGCGCTTGACCGGCTGGGTCGTGTAGGTGACTTCGGCGCTGCCGTGGCCCATGTAGAAATAGGCAGCAGCGGCAGCAGCCAGGATCACGAGCACCAGAACGATCAGACGTCCGCGCCAGCGACGGCCCCTGCTCTGCCGGCCGGCGACCAGCACGGCAGCCAGATCGGCATTTGCGCCCGTTACAGAACCGGTCTCTTTGCCAGCCTCCAAATTGTCCATCTAATCCTCGATGTATGCTTCGCCGTATCAGCCCTGCTTCACGTCGAGATAATCATGCCGAAGATGAACCCAACATTACCGATGCCCTGACGATGGCACGGAAATGCGGCTGAAAAACATGAAATATTCGTAAGGAAACAGCTGGATGCGCAGCCAGCGAAAGCTGTTCGGCAACAAGCCCGCGGGCTCGACGCGAATAATTCAGGGTTGCATCTGGCGCAGCGATTTTGGTGCCGCTTTCGGTCAACCTGGAGCGATCCGCGGCTCTGGAAAGGCCGCGGTATCGTCCAAGCTCTAACGTGCAGGCAGGATCGCGGCGCCGCCCGCAGCCTGAACCGCGAGGCTGCCCATGGCAATGCCTTCGCGCAGGCAGATATCGGCGCTCGCGCCGCCAAGCCAGGCATGGATGAGCCCGGCATTGAAGGCATCCCCCGCGCCGGTCGTATCCACGACGTTGACGGTGGGGGCATTCTGATGGAGGCGCATATCTCCGGCCGCGAAGTAAGCGCCGCCGGCGCCGGCCTTCAACGCCACCGCCGGGAAGCGCTCGGCGAGCCTGTCCAGCGCTACATCCGGATCGGAGTGTCCGGTGATGGCAACGGCTTCCTCGACATTCGGAAGGAAGAGGTCAACGCCCTCGCAGCGATCGAGGAAATCATGCTGGTAGATCAGCGTCTCGTCCCAGCTCGGATCGAGAGATACGGTAAGCCCATTCTCCCTCGCCTTTGCGACGAGCCCGGGGATTTCCGCCAAGGTGGCAAATTCGGCGATGTGCAGGTGACGCGCCTCGTTCCACGCAAGCGCCTCACCGAGCGTTGCCGGTTCGGCACCGCCGGCGCGGCGGGACAGAAAGGCCCGCTCCTCGCCATTGTTGATCGCGACGGTGACCTGCGGACCGGCATCAGCCGCCCGGTCGAGAAAGCGAAGATCGACCCCGCTCGCTTCCAGTTCCGCGATCAGGCCATTTGAAAGCCCATCAGTGCCGAGGCGGGAGAGCAGAGCCGTCTTGCGGCCGATATGGGCGGAATAAGCGGCCACGATGAAAGCGCCGCCGCCCGCTGCAATGCGCAAGTCATCGGCAAAGAGCTCACGCCCGAGCACGGGCATAGTCTCCAGTCCTGTGAAGATCAGGTCGCAATAGATCCGGCCGATGCTGAGCACCGCGGATCGCATGTCATTATCAGATGTCATTGGCGCCCGAGGGCCTTTTCCGTTTTTGCATCGAAAACATAGAGAGCACCGGAGGCTGCATGGGCATTCACGGCGCTGCCGACGGCCGGTATCACCTTACCGGGTGCGGTTGCAATCACGGACGTGCCCGCCACATCGAAATGCACCAGCGTTTCAGCACCGAGCGGCTCGACCGCCGTCACTGTGCCTGAGAGCGACAGGAGGCCCGCGCCTTCGCCGATAACAAGATCATGCGGACGCACGCCGATCAGGTGCGGACCGCCCTGCCCGATGCGCAAACCATCGGCCGCCGCCGTGCCCGGCAGAAGGTTCATCGACGGGCTGCCGATGAAGCGTGCGGTAAACACGTCAACAGGGTTCTCGTAAATATCCATCGGTGTTCCCGCCTGCAGGATATGGCCGTCCTTCATGACGACGATACGGTCGGCCATGGTCATGGCCTCGACCTGATCGTGGGTGACATAGACGATCGTCGTGCCCAAGCGCTGGTGCAGACGTTTGATCTCGATGCGCATCTGGGTGCGCAGCTGGGCGTCGAGGTTTGACAACGGTTCGTCGAAGAGAAAGGCAGAGGGATTGCGCACCATAGCGCGGCCGATCGCGACACGCTGGCGCTGGCCGCCGGAGAGTGCCGCCGGGCGGCGGGCGAGATAATCGGTCAATCCGAGGATCTGCGCCGTCTCATCAATGCGCTTATCCTTATCCACCTGCGAAAGCTTGGAGGTGTAGAGACCGAAGCCGATATTCTGGCGCACGCTCATATGCGGATAGATCGCGTAGTTCTGGAACACCATCGCGATGTTGCGCTGTTTCGGCTCGCGCTCGTTCACCACCTCGCCGCCGATCCTCAGCGTGCCGCCGGAAATGTCTTCAAGGCCGGCGATCATGCGCAGCGTCGTCGACTTGCCGCAGCCGGAAGGGCCGACGAAGACGACGAATTCACCATCGGCAATCGCAAGATTGATGCCGTGCACGACACCCAGCTTGCCGTAGCGTTTGACGAGCCCCTGCAGTTCGATATTTGCCATCAGGCAGCCCCCATCAATGCTTTGAATCTGGTTTGAAGTTCTTCTGCAGCGGCAGCTTCGCGCGCTGCATTCTCCTGCGATTGTCTGGCGAATGCGGCAGCCTTTTCCTGGTAGGCTGCGAGCGCATCCGCCATCGGCGCCGGTGCGGGACCGCCGAAGCGGGCACGGACGGCAACGAAATGTTCCGGCGAGACGATCTCGGCAAATTGCGCCTTGTCGACGCCAGGCTTGCGGCCGGCCAGTTCCTCGAATGCGGTGAGGAAAGGCTGATAGCCGTCATCCGACAGACCGCCGCCCTTGGCAACGACTGCACGCGCCACCGTTGCGGCAATCTCATGCGCCTGCCGGAAGGACAGCCCTTCGAGGCGCACCAGCGAATCCGCCAGTTCCGTGATCGTGATGCAGGAGCGGCGGATATTGTTTGCCACACGCTCGGGATCAATGCTGATCTGGGAAATGAAGGCGGCGAGCAGGTCGAGCACGCGCCCGGCTGAATGGAAGGCTTCGTAGCCCATGCCCTGCGTTTCGCCCTCACTATCGTTCATGTCGGTGAAGGGTGTGTTGTGCATGACGTCGAGCACGGTGCGGGCACGGCCGAAAGTCTGGCTGGCCAGATGACGCATATGCTCAATCGGCACTGGATTGCGCTTCTGCGGCATGATCGAGGAAATCTGCACCAGCGCGTTCGGCACATAGATCTGGCCGACCTCGAAGCTCGTCCAGAACTGGAAATCCTGGATTAGCCGGCCGAGATGCAGGAACAACAGTTCGATCGCGCTATAGGTCGAGGTCGTATAATCGACGGCTGCGATGCAGCTGTAGGAATTGCGCAGCGGCGCGGCAAAACCCAGCAATTCGGCGACGCGGGCGCGATCGATCGGGAAACCCGACGTGGTGATCGCGGCAGCACCCATGGGGCTGAGATTGACGATCTCGCGGGCTTCGGCAAAGCGCTCGATATCGCGGATCAGTACTTCGATCGCGGCCGCGAGATAATGCCCAAAGGTGGTCGGCTGGGCCGGCTGGCCGTGGGTATAGGCAACGATCACCGTCTCCTTCTCCCAGTCGGCCGTGGCGATCATCGCATCGAGCAGCTTCCGTGCCTTGACCATGAGCGCATCGATGCGTTCCTTAAGGCCAAGCTTGAACAGCGTATGGTCGATATCGTTGCGTGAGCGCGCCGTATGCAGGCGACCGGCGATATCGACGCCGATGCGAGCCTTCAGCTCCTTCTCGATGAGGAAGAAGAAGTCTTCGACCTCGCCGGTATAGACGAGCTTTTCGGGATCGATGTCATGGTCGATCGCCTCGAGCGCGCCGGCGATCTTGCCGGCCTGCTCGCGGTCGAGAATGCCGGTTTCGACCAGCATGACGAGATGAGCGCGGTCGATGCGGCGGAAGCCGTCAACATGATGGGTCTTGGCGCCATCGAAGAGCGGCTTCAACACCGTTTCCTTATAGACAGGATCAGGAAAGACGCTCTTGTCGGAAAGACGGGGGTTGGTTTCGGTCATGTTTTATCCCTTCAGACCGGCCAGCATGACGCCGCGCACGATGTAGCGCTGCAGCACCAGGAAGACGAGCAGCGTCGGCAGTGTCGCGAGCGCTGCGCCGGTCATGATCATTTCCCATTGGATGGATTGTTCCACGGCAAAGCTCGAGAGGCCAACCGGCAGCGTGTAGAGTTCGCGGCTGGTGGTGACGATCAGCGGCCAAAAGAAGGCCGTCCAGTTGCCGAGGAAGGTGAAGATCGCGAGCGCCGAGAGGGCCGGCGTGACGAGCGGCATCGCTACCTTCCACCAGATCTGGAATTCGTTGAGGCCATCGATGCGGGCCGCTTCCAGAAAATCGTTCGGGACCGTCTCGAAGAACTGCTTCATCAGGAAGGTGCCGAAGGCCGTCATCATGCCCGGGAACATGATGCCCCAGTAGCTGTCGAGCCAGCCGAGTTGCGCCGACATCAGATACCAGGGGATGACCAGCATTTCCGTCGGGATCATCAGGGTCGAGAGGATCGCGAGGAAGATGAGGTAGCGGCCGCGGAATTCGAACTTGGCAAGCGTATAGCCGACAAGGCTGTCGAAGAAGACATTCGAGAGCGTCACGGTGCAGGCAACAATAGTCGAGTTCAGGAACCAGCGCATGAATCGGCCGTCCGAGAGAACGGTGATGTAGTTCTGCAGCGTCGGCTCGGCCGGGATAAGGCGCAGGTCATAGACCTGGCCTGCGGTCTTCAACGAGGTCGAGAACATGAAGAGCAGCGGCGAGACCATGATGAGGCCGCCGATGAAAAGCAGCGTCCAGGTGATGATAGCGCCGGGGCGGATATTGGCTTTCGGCAGCGGCGCCGCGTTGTTTGTCGTCGCGGCGCTCATTTGCGCTCCCTCAGGATCCAGAGCTGCAGCAGGGAGACGCAAAGCAGGATGGCGAAGAGCACCACGGTTTGAGCTGCCGCATAACCCATATTGTAGGATGAAAAGGCCGTCTGGTAGATCATGAGAACCAGAGGCTTGGTCGATCCGAGCGGGCCGCCGGGATCGTTTGTCGTCATGTTGTAGACCTGGTCGAAGATGCGCAGGAAGCCGATCGAGGAGAAGACGACGAGGAAGACGGTCGTCGGCTTCAGGAGCGGCAGCGTGATCTTCCAGAGGATCGGCCATTCGCCGAGGCCATCGATCTTCGCAGCCTCGTAGAAGGTGCTCGGAATGGCGCGAAGGCCGGCCATGAAGATGATGATCTGGAAGCCCAGACCGGCCCAGATGGAGGTGACCATGATCGACGGCAGCGCCTGATCGACGGAGCGGATAAACTGCTGCTGCGGCAGGCCGATCATGCCGAGCACGTCGTTGATGACGCCGATCGGGGCCGGCTGGTAAAACCAGCGCCAGACCCAGGCCATGGCGGCCGCCGTCGTCAGGAACGGCAGGAAATAGAGTGCGCGGATCAACCCGTGCAGGAAGCGCACGCGATCCAGAAAGAAGGCCACGACGAAAGAGATGATGAGGCTCAGCGGCGTGCCGATGATCAAATAGGTGAAGGTATTGCGGAAAACCTTCCAGAACTGCGGGTCGTTATAGAGCTTCACGTAATTGGCGACGCCGATGAACTTCGGCGGTTTCATCAGGTTCCAATTGGTGAAAGACAGGTAGAAGGCCTGCAGCGTCGGATAAAAGCGGATCACGCAGTAAAACAGGATCGGCAGGGCCAGGAATGTCCAGACCCAGACGAGGCGCTTCTGGCGCATCGTCAGCCGATCCCAGAACGATCCGGCGGGACGGCTGATAGCCGCCCCTTCGGTATTCGCGGGTGCGGAGCTCATGGCCGTCCCTTATTTGCTCTTGGCGTTGTCGATGATTTCCTGCTCGGCGGTTGCAGCCTGAGCAAGGGAATCCTCGGGCGACTGTCCCTCGAGAAGAACGCGGTTGACCATGTCGATGGCGTTCTGGCGCTGGCCGGCTTCATCCACGAAGAGCGAGGTATGCGCGTAGGCGAGCGCCTTCAGGAACGGCGAGTAGATTGGGTTCTTGAGGTTTTCGTCGGTCAGAGCGGCTTCGCGGCGAGCCGGCAGTTCGCCGACCGTGCCCAGCCAGACCTTCATGGCTTCCGGCGAGGTCACGTAAGCGAGGAACTTCTTGGAAGCTTCCAGCTTTTCGCCCGAGACCTTGGCGCCGATGCCGTTGGCGAAGTAGCTTGCATAGTTCGAGCGCAGGCCATCGGCATTGGCCGGCAGCTCGGTCACACCCCATTCGAAATCCTTGATGCTGCCGAAGGAGCCGAGACGGAAGGTGCCGTCGATCGTCATCGCAGCCTTGCCGCCGCGGAAGGCTGCCTGGCCTTCATCCATGAAGCCGGCCTGACCGACCTTCTTCTCGGTCTGCAGGCTGGTGTAGAATTTCAGCGCCTTGATGCCGGCATCGCTGTTGTACGTCACCTTGGAATAGTCAGCAGTATAGGGCTCGCCGCCAAACTGGCGGATCAGCACTTCACGCCACCACTGGTGATCCTGGCCGCCCATGTCGAGCGTCGTGCCTTCGACGGCAATGTTGCCGGCGGCATCGCGCTTGACGGTCTTTTCGGCGGCGGCGACGAATTCATCGATCGTCTGCGGCGGCTTGTTCGGGTCGAGGCCGGCTTCCTGGAAGAGCTTCTTGTTGTAGAAGAGTGCCAGCGAACGGACGGCGGTCGGCAGGCCGTAATAGTCGTCACCACGCTTCATGGCTGATACGATCGGGAAGAAGTCTTTCTCGATCTTGTCATGCGGGAAAGCGTCCGTTGGCAGCGGCTGCAGCAGTCCGCCAGCGATGAACTGGTCGAGCCAGCCATAGAAGAGCTGCATTACATCAGGACCATTGCCGGCGAGATTGGCGGCAACGACGCGCGTCTGGTAGTCGGCATAGGGAAATGTCGTCTGCTTGACGGTGATGTCGGGATTGGCCTTCTCGAAATTGGCGATCAGCTGGTCCATCGCCTTGACGCGCGTATCGTAGACATATTGCCAATATTCGATTTCGACCGCCTGGGCGCTGTTGACCGCAACCATGCTGATGCCGGCAAAAAGCCCGGCCAATAAGATTCCGCGACGCATATTATCCCTCCATCGCCGAGCCGGCCTTCGAACCGCTCGCGCTCATCTGGTTCCCCAGGGCATCCCGCACATCGGCAGCGCCCCGATTTGATTGGCTCGGGAAGATGGAACTGAGGCCCCTCTTCCTCGGCATCGCACTGCGACCCTTTCAGGCTGGTTCGGGCGGAGGGTTTTGTCAATAAGATAATTTAGTTTAATTATTCTATTGCTCATTTCATGATATCGGCGCTATCCATATCGGCAGAGACGAGGGCGGAGAGATGACACGGCAATCCGGCAAGCAGCAGATCGCGATGGGCAAGAACCCCGAGCGCAGCCGCGACCACAATCGTCGCGTCGTGCTCGATGTCGTGCGTATGCATGGTTCGCTCGGCCGCATGCATATCGCCAAGCTCACGCATCTGACCGCGCAGGCAGTTGCCAACATCGTCGATGAGCTTGTCAGCGAAGAGCTGCTGATGGAAATCGGAAGGCTTCGCTCCGGCCGCGGTCAGCCGCCGATCCAGTTTGCCGTCAACCCTGACGGCGCTCTGACCATCGGCGTCGAAATCGCCGCCGACCATATGGTGACGACGGTGCTCGACCTCTCGGGCAAGGTGCGCTCCGAAGCCATCATGCCGGTAGAGAACACCAGCCCGGAACATATCGTTCCGCTCTTTGCCGGCGAGGTGAAGAAGGTCCGAAAGCACTTCCCTTCCAAGCTTCTCGGCATCGGTGTGGTCATGCCCGGCCCCTTCGAGATCGAAGGCATGAGCTCGGTCGGCCCGACCACCCTGCCCGGCTGGAGCAGCATCAATCCGGCTGCATTGCTCAGCGAAGCGAGCGGCGAGACCGTTATCGTCGAAAACGATGCGAATGCTGCCGCTGTCGGCGAGCGGCTGTTCGGTGCGGGCCGCGCGATCTCCAATTTCTGCATGATCTATTTTGGCGTCGGCGTCGGTCTCGGCCTGATCCACGATGGCGCACCCTTCCGTGGCGCCTTTGGCAATGCCGGCGAAATCGGCCATGTCGTGGTCGCGCCACGCGGCAAGCCCTGCCCTTGCGGCCAGCGCGGCTGTCTCGAGCGTTACGGTTCGCTGCATGCGCTGAAGGAGAAGCTCACCGAGGCCGGTTACGATAATGCCGATTTTGCGGCGATCGAAGTGCTGCACCGGGAGGGAAATCCCGTCGTGAAGGAATGGATCGCGGAGACTGCGGACTATCTCTCGCCGATGGTGGCGATGCTGGAAAACATACTCGATCCGGAGACCGTCATCCTCGGCGGTGCGCTCCCCGATGCCGTCATCGATGAGATCGTCGCGGCCATGCAGACCCTTCCCGTTTCCGTTGCCAGCCGGCGCACGCGCGCCTTGCCGCGCGTCATTCGCGGCCAGACGGGCCAGTTGACGGCCGCACTTGGCGCAGCGGCGCTGCCGCTCTTCGAAGCCGTCACCCCCAAACTCGACATTTCACCGACCGCCGTCGCCGATAACGCAGCCTAAGATGCGCGCCGCCGGTCTGCCCCAATGGAGGAACCATGCTGACCGATCGAGATCGTATTGAGAAACAGAAGCGGAGCCTTTCGCTCACGCGGCTGCACCGGGCCCTGTCTCGCCTGACCTCGACCGTCACCATGATGAATACAGGCGCCCATCCCGATGACGAGCATAACGGCCTGCTCGCCTATCTGCGCCTCAGCCTCGGCATGCGCGTCATCGTCGCCTGCTCGACGCGCGGCGAAGGCGGCCAGAATGCGCTCGGACCGGAACGGCTCGGCGCGCTTGGCATCATGCGAAGCCGCGAGATGGAAGAGGCCGCCTACGAGCTCGACGCCGATGTCCACTGGCTCGGCCACGGCCCTGATGATCCGATCCATGATTTCGGCTTTTCCAAGAATGGCGACCGGACCTTCGACCGTTGGGGCGAAAAGCGCATCGTCGAGCGGCTGGTGCGCGCCTATCGCGAGGAACGTCCCGATATCGTGCTGCCGACATTTCTCGACGTGCCGGGTCAGCATGGGCATCACCGCGCGATGACGCGGGCGGCGGAAACGGCTGTTGGACTTGCCGCTGATCCCGAGGCTTTTCCCGAACATTTCGACGAGGGGCTGACGCCGTGGCAGGTCGCGAAATTCTATCTGCCGGCATGGTCAGGCGGTGGGGATACTTATGATGACGAAGTGCCGCCGCCGGTTATGACATTGCCGCTCGAGGCCACTGATCTCGAACCTGTCAGTGGTGTGAGCTACGACCATATCGGCGAATGGTCGCGGTACTACCATGCCTCTCAAGGCATGGGCCGCTGGTACGATATCGGCGACACCGAATGGCCACTGCATCTGAAGCTCAGCGCGCAGGGTTCCATCGCAGAAACCTCCATCCTCGATTCGCTTCCCTCGACGCTCGCCGATCTCGCCCGCGAAACGGAGCTGCCGCAAAGTGTCGTCGATGCGCTGATGCGGGCGGATGGCGCAATCGGCAAGGCGATCGAGCGCTTTCCGGAACGATCCGCCATCGTCGATGCTCTGTTGCAAGCGGCACATCAAGTTGAAAAGGTACTTAAGGAAGCGCCTGAAGCGTTCCTCGAAACGCACGGGCATCGTCTGCAGCGCAAGCTCATGGAAATCGATGCCGCACTTTGTGAAGCCGAACAGGTCTTCGTTCGGGCGGTTGCCGAACCCGCCGCGCTTTCGGCTGGAGCAACCGGCACACTGATCCTCCATCTCAGCGGCAATGCCGGGACCGCCGTTGTCGACGCCGAGATAAGCTTGCCGGCGGGCGTTTCGGCAAGCCTCAAGGAAACCTTGCCGAAGCGGATCGTGTATGCGCTGACAGCGGCGGCAGATGCACCGCTTACGCGGCAATATCAGCCGGGATGGTCGAGCCTCGGCGGTAATGGCAACGCGTCAGTCGATGTGAGGGCGCAGATCGGCAGGCGTTCGGTGACGATGACCGTGAACCTTGAGGAGCCGCTTACCGTCGCGCCGCAACACTCGCTGAACCTTCAGCCCAATGCCTTCATCATCCCCGTGGAGGGCGAGAGGCCGGAGCTGACGATTAAGGCCGCATCGGCAGGGCGCGTCGGCTTTTCCGCACCGGCCGGCTGGGCGATCAAAGAGGCTGATGGCGCGCTTACGCTTTCGCCTCCCGCCTCGATAACGCCCGGCCTCGTCACCATTTCGCCACTTGTGGACGGGCAGCCGGCGATGCGCATCTCGCCGATCGCCTATCCGCATATCGGCCGCACCAGCTTCCGCGAACCGGAACTGCTGCGTGTTCTGGCGCTCGATCTCAAACTGCCTGAAGGCGCCAGGATTGGCTATGTCGGAGGCGGTGCCGATCGCGTCGGGCTCTGGCTTGGCCGCATGGGGCTCGATGTCACCGAACTCGATGCGCAGGCCCTGTCCGGCGATCTCTCGCGCTTCACGACCATCGTCGTAGGTATCTTCGCCTTCGGCATCCGCAAGGATCTCGCCACTGCGACGGCCCGCCTGCATCGCTTCGTCGAAGACGGCGGCCATCTGCTGACACTCTACCACCGTCCGAGCGATGGCTGGCAGCCGGATGCCACACCACTGAGGCGGATCGATATCGGTTCGCCCTCAGTGCGCTGGCGCGTGACCGATCCGACGGCAGAGGTGACCGTGCTGGAGCCTGATCATCCGCTGCTCAATGGACCGAACAGGATCACGTCTGCGGATTGGGATGGATGGGACAAGGAGCGCGGCCTCTATTTCGCGGCTCGTTGGGACGATGCCTATGTGCCGCTACTTGCCATGCACGACCCCGAAGAGCAGCCGCTCAAGGGCGCATTGATTTCGGCCGAAATCGGCAAGGGCCGGCACACGCATACGAGCCTCGTGTTGCATCACCAGCTCGACAAGCTGACGCCAGGCGCCTTCCGGCTGATCGCCAATCTCGTCCAGCCCGCCTGAGGCAACAGGAATGGATGCATCCACAGCAGCCAGGGACAGCCGTTTCGGCATTGTCTGGCTGCTTTCCGATACGACGCTGGTGACCGGCATGACGGTGCTGGTGAAGATGCAGGGTGCGTCCTATCCGGCGATCCAGCTCGTCTTCATCCGCGCGCTGATCGGGCTGGTACTCATCCTGCCGATGATCTGGCGGCATCGCCGGCAGCTTGCCAATTCCAGGGATCCGCTGCGCAACATCATGCGCATCAGCTGCAATGCCGTCGCGCTGACCAGCAATTTCGTGGCGCTCACCATGCTGCCGCTGCTGCTGGTCAATGCGCTCGGTTTCACGCGGCCGCTGGTTTCGATGCTGATGGCCGTCGCCATGCTCGGCGAACAGGTCAGCCGATGGCGTTGGATCGGCGCGGTGTTCGCCTTTGTCGGCGTGCTGATCATGCTGGCGCCGGATACATTCGCCTGGAATCTCGGGCTGGTGGCGGTTCTGCTTTCCATTGTCTTCGGGGCGCTGGCGACGATCCAGACGCGGATGCTGCATTACGAAAATACCACCGTGATGATGGTCTTCTATACGGCCGGCCTGACCGTCATCACTTTCATTCCTGCGCTTTTTGTCTGGCAGCCGGTGCGCAGCGAGGACTGGCCCGCCCTGCTCGGCATCGGCCTTCTGGCGCAGCTCGGGCAATTCTGCTTCCTGCGTGCCTATCAGATTGCCAGCGCCAGCCTGCTTGCGCCCTTCGGCTACCTGTCGATCGTCTTTGCGACGGCGAGCGGCTATGTCTTCTTCAATGAAGTTCCCGATCTTCGCACGCTCATCGGCATCGTCGTCATCGTCGCAACCTTGCAAGCAGTCGCCTTTCTGGAACGACGCAAACGCTAGCGTAGCGTCGGGTCCAGCCTGTCGCGGAGCCAGTCACCCACAACGGAGACGGACAGAGTGGTGATGACGATCACAGCGGCCGGCATCAGCATGATCCAGGGGGCGGACTGGATATAGTCGCGGCCGTAGCCGACCATGTTGCCGAGGCTCGTCTGCGGCGGCTGCAAGCCGATGCCGAGGAAGGAGAGGCTCGATTCCAGCAGGATCACAGCGGGGATGTTGAGCGTCATGGCGATGACGATCATGGCGGAGATATTCGGCAGGATGTGGCGCAGATAGATGCGCCAGGGTGACGCACCGATGTCGCGCGCCGCCGCCGCATAACCCTGCGCATTGGCCGAGATCGCCAGCCCCCGGGCGATGCGGGTCACCTGCTCCCAGCCGTACATGCCGAGCAGCATGATGAAGATCGGCAGCGAATTGCCGAGGAAAGCGAGCACGGCGATTGAGATGATCATGAAAGGCATGGCGAGCTGCGCATCGACGAAGGTCAGGATGACCTGATCGACCCAGCTGCGGAAATAGGCGGCAATGAAGCCGAGCGTCACGCCGACCGCGGTCGAGAGCATCGTGGCGCAGATGGCGATGGTCAGCGAGATGCGGATCGAGATCAGAGCGCGAGAAAACACGTCGCGGCCGAGCTGGTCCGTTCCGAGGACATGAGCGAAATCGCCGCCGAAGAAGACAGGCGGCTTCAGGCGTGCGCGTACATCGACCGCCATGAAATCATAGGGGACGATCAGCGGCGCGATCACGGCGATCAATATCACCAGGCCAAGCCAGAACAGGGCGATCAGAACCGCTGGTGGCCAGGCCTCGAGGAACGCCGCGATCCTCTTCTTTTCCTCGATGACGCTGCCGCTGGCGGCAATCTGCTGGTCGAGAGCCATGTCGTTCTCCCTCAAGCTGTTGCGCCGCGACCGCGGCTGCGCATGCGCGGATCGATGAGCCCGTAGAGCAGATCGACCACGAGGTTGGAAATCACCATCATCAGACCGATCAGGAGCACGATGACCTGTACCACGGCGAGATCGCGTGCCTGAACCGAGGAGACGAGCAGCCGGCCGATGCCCGGCCAGGAGAAGACGCTTTCGACGATGACGGCACCGCCAACGAGGCTGCCCATCATGAAGCCGAAGATGGTAACAATCGGCACGGCGGCATTCGGCAGGACATGGCGCGTGACGATCTCCGAGGACCGTACGCCCTTGGCGGCCGCGGTACGTACAAAGGGACGGCCGATCACTTCGATCATGGCCGAGCGCGTATAGCGGGCGATGATGGCGGCACCCGCAATGCTCAGCGTCGCAATCGGTAGGATCATGTGGGCATAAGTCGAATAACCGCCCGACGGTAGCCAGCGCAATTGCACGGCGAAGATCAGCGCCAGCACCAAACCGAGCACGAAGGTTGGCACGGTGAAGCCGAGCACAGAGACCGACATGATGAGGCGGTCGAAGAAGGAATTTCGGTGCAGCGCCGCGGTGACGCCGGCCGCGATGCCGAGCGCGGTCTTGATGAACAGGGTTGGCACCATGATCTGAAGCGTCGCCGGCAACCTCGCCAGAACGGATTCAATCGCCGATCGGTTCTCCCGCATCGAGTTTCCGAGATCGCCGTGGATTATGGCGATCAGGTATTTATAGAACTGCACCCAAAGCGGCTGATCGAGGCCCCATTGACGACGGAAGGCGGCAATCACCTCGGGCTGGGTTTGCGCCGGATCGAAGAAGCGCGTCGCGGGATCGCCTGCAACACGGAGGATGATGAAGGTAAACGTGACGATGATGAAGAGCGTCACCAGCGCCCGCAGCAGGCGGATCAGAATGAATTGCAGCATGTCAGGCCGCCTCCCCGCCAGCGAGCGACGGATTGTTGACGAGATGGCAGGCGACGGAACGGCCACCTTCAGCGACGAGTTCGGGTTTGAGCGAACGGCAGATCGGGCGCGCCTCCGGGCAACGCGTGTGGAAGGGACAGCCTGATGGTATATTGACGGGGTTGGGCGGATCGCCGGTCAGGATGATGCGGCTGCGCGCCGGTCTTCCCGGTTGCGGCACGGCCGAAACCAGGGCCTTCGTATACGGGTGGGCCGGAGACTGCAGGATATCTTCAGGGATGCCCATCTCGACGACGCCACCGAGATACATGACAGCTACACGGTCCGAGACCTGGCGCACGACCTTCAGATCGTGGCTGATGAAGACGCCGGTAAAGCCGGTGCGGGCGCGGATATCCTCGAAGACATTCAGCACCTGCGCCTGCACCGAAACATCGAGCGCGGAGACGGGCTCGTCGCAGACCAGCAGTTCCGGCTCCATGGAAAGCGCACGTGCGATGATGACGCGCTGGCGCTGGCCGCCTGAGAGCTCATGCGGATAGCGGCTGCCGTGGTGGGCGATCAGGCCGACGGCGGCCATCACTTCGGCGACGCGGCGCTTGCGGTCGACCGGCGTCATTTCGGGATTATGGATGATCAGCGGCTCTTCGATCTGACCGGCAACGGCGATGCGCGGATCGAGCGCACCGAGCGGATCCTGATAGATCATCTGCATGCGTTTTCGCATAGCTCGCCAATGGGCGTTCGGCACTGCACCGACTGGTTCGCCGCCAAACCAGACGTCTCCTGATGTCGGCGGGATATGGCCGAGCAGCAACCGAGCGGTCGTCGATTTGCCGCTGCCGCTTTCGCCGACGATGCCAAACATTTCGCCCGGCGCCACAGTGAAGGTCAGGCCATCGACTGCCTTGAGGGTCTTTGCCGACGAGAACAGGCCGCTGCGCTGGCGGAGCGTATAATGGCGCTTCAGCGCGCGAACGGAGAGAGCGCCCTTCATTACGCCACTCCCGCCGCACTTGCCTGAACGACAGCTGATGTCTTTGGCACAAAGGAAGAGCCTGCGCCGAGATGAACGCAGGCAGCCAGATGCCTGTCATCCATACCCGCCGTGCGCATGGCCGGCACACATCGCAGACAGTCTTCATCGGCCAGCATGCAACGCGGCGAGAAGGTACAGCCCGGCGGCAGAGCGCTCGGCGGCGGCACGGTGCCGGGAATGGCCATCAGACGTTGGCGCGGGCCGTCGATGCGCGGTAGGGCGGCGATCAGGCCGCGCGTATAGGGATGGGCCGGATTGGCGAACAGATCCGATGTTGGACTGTCCTCTACGATCCGGCCGCAATACATAACCGCGACACGTTCGGTCATTTCCGCCACCATGCCGAGGTCGTGCGAGATCAGCACCAGCGCCATGCCGCGCTCGCGCCTGATATCGTCGAGCAGGTCGAGGATCTGGGCCTGGATGGTCGCGTCGAGCGCGGTTGTCGGCTCGTCGGCAACGAGAAGATCGGGATTGCCGGCAAGCGCCATGGCGATCATGACACGCTGGTTCATGCCGCCGGAAAATTCATGCGGATATTCGCCGAGCCGCTGGCGGGCATTGGCGATGCCGACGCGGTCGACCAACCTTTCGGCCTCCTTACGGGCCGCCTCCCCCCGCATGCCCTGATGCAGCCGCAGCGCTTCGGTGAGCTGCCAGCCGATCTTGTGCAGCGGATTGAGCGAGCTCGACGGATCCTGGAAGATCATGGCGATCCGCCCGCCGCGCACTTGGGCGAGCGTCGCATCGTCAGCCCCCAGGATCTCCCGACCATCGAGCGTCACGGAACCGCTGACACGGGCATTGCGGCCGAGCAGGCCGAGTGCCGCCATCCAGGTGATCGACTTGCCGCAGCCGGATTCGCCGACGATGCCGAGCACCTCGCCGCGGGAGAGTGTCAGATCGATGCCGTGCAGTGCACGGGTGAAATGGCGGTTGCTCTCGAAATCGACCGAGAGATTGCGGATTTCAACAAGGCTCGACGGCGTGCTCATGCTCGTCCTTCCGTTACTGACTCTCTTGCTGGGTGATATTGCCGACCTGCAGGACATAACGTTCCCGGCCTTCCAGGATCACGCAGCTCAACACCTGCTGCACATAGGCGCCGGTATCGACGTTGATGCGGTTCGGAAAGCTTTCGACACCGTCGCGGTGGCTGTGTCCGTGGACGACGACCTTGCCGAAATTCTTGTGCGAGAACAGAAACTTGTCGCGTATCCATGTCAGATCCTCGCGCCGCTGATCGGCGAGCGGGCGATCCGGATCGACGCCGGCATGGACGAAGAAATAATCGCCATCGCTGTGCGACAATGGCAGCGAGAGCATGAAATCCTTATGACGTTCCGGAAGCGCGGAGAGAAATTGCTGCCGCAACGCCTCAGCAATATCGGGATCGGCAACGGCTGCGAGCACATCGTCTTTCGAGAGCCCGTAGGAGGCGAGCGTTTCGAGGCCACCCTTCAAAGCCCAGGGCGAAACGATGCTGGCATCGTCGACGAAGGCGATCAGCCAATCGTCATGATTGCCTCTCAGGCACATCACCTGCGTATTGGCCGGCGGGTTTGCCTTGTGGTCGATGATCATGTCGATCACATCAAGCGAATTCGGACCGCGGTCGATCACGTCGCCCAGATAGATGATCAGCGCCTGCTCTGTCGGGTACTGCTCCAGATCAACGGCGATCGCCTGCTGCATCGCCTCCAGGAGATCATCATAGCCGTGGATATCGCCGATCGCATAGATTCGGCGCGGGCCGGTATCGGCAGGGTTTGCATTGTCGAATTCGGGCCAGTCGCCATCCGTCCTGTCGACGGGGAGCACGCGGCGCATCGGGGTAATCATCATTACATCCTTGGGAGAATGGAGGGCGGGTTGGCCAGCACCCCGCCCCTTGAAGCGTGTCGCGATCCTTCGGATCCGCTTGCCACGCTTCAGGCTTTTGTTTTCGCATGTCGTNNCACTTTTGCGCGACATGCTTCAGGCATTACTTCTTGATCGAGAAGGCGCCCGGACGGAAATCCATGACGAACATGGCCGACGGCTTCCACTGGATGTCGGCGCGCTTGCCGTAGAGGATGGCGTTCTGGTGCAGAACGATCAGAGCCGGATCTTCGACTTCGATGATCTCCAGCGCGCGAGCGAAGGCCTTCTTGACCTCGGCCCTGTCTGTCGAGGTGTTCAGGACGTTGCAGAGCTTGTCGAACTCCTCGTTCCTCCACATGCCGGTCTTCGGGTTCGTACCGCTGTGGTAGGTGCCGTTCGGGCAATTGTTGGCGAGCAGCGCGACCGGATAGGCGAAATATGCCGTGTTCGACAAATCCTGCATCATACGATCAGGAGCCGGATCGTTCGGGTTGTCGACGACCGAGAAGTCGATGTTGAAGCCGATCTTGCGCAGGTTATCGAGATCGAACTGAGCAACCGTCAGCTCGTTCGGATAATAGTCGTTGTGGACGCGGTAGGTGATCGGTTCGCCCTTGTAACCGGCCTCAGCCAGCAGCTTCTTGGCCAGTTCCGGATCATAGGCCGGCGACTTGAAATCTTCGACAAAGAGGTCGCCGAACAGCTTGTGCTGGAAGCCCCGCGGAACCGCAGTGAGGCCGCCCCAGAGCGAGTCGACGATCGTCTGGCGGTCGATCGAATGCGAGAGAGCCTGGCGGATCAGCTTGTTCTTCAGCGGGCCGTTGTTCGTGTCGAGCGCGATGAAGCGGATATTGGCAACCGGACCGCCGGCGACTTCGAAATCGGAATTGCCCTTTATCATCGGTACCTGGTCCGGACCGACGTCGCTGACGATGTCGTATTCGCCTGATAGCAAGCCGTTGATGCGGCTTGCGGCTTCCGGAACGATGTTGAAGTTCAGCTTGGCAATCGGCGGCTTGCCGCCCCAGTAATCGTCATGGGAGACGAGGTGGATGGCAGAACCCTGATCGACGCTTTCGACCTTGTAGGGGCCGGTTGCGACCGGTTTCAGGGAGAAATCTTTCCAGGATTTGGCGTTCTGAAAAGCGCGCTTGGAGATGATGGCGGCATAGTTGACGCGGGCGAGACGCGCTTCGGTATCGAGCGTCAACTTCTGCATGACGAAGCGGACGGTATAGTCGTCTACCTTCTCGACCGACTTCAGGAGCGGCCACTCGGATTTACGACCGGCGGCGGTGACGGCCGGAGGAACGATGCCAGTCGTGCCGTCGGCGCGCGTGAAGGTCGGCAGGTTGGCGTCGCGGGCCTTTGCCTGTTCCGGCAGCAGACCATAGCGCTCATCGGAGAAGGAGAAGACCACGTCATCGGCCTTCATCTCGTCACCATTGTGGAATTTGACGCCCTGGCGCAGCTTCACTTCGAGGATCTCGGGCGAAACCCACTTCCATTCCGTGGCGAGGCCCGGCTTGGCGCCGAGGTTCGGGTCGGACAGGTCGAGCGCGATCAGCTGCTCGTAGATATCGTTCTGATACTTACGGGCCGCCGTGCCCGTATTATCGGTCGTATCGAGCGTACCGGCACTGCCCATGCTCTGCAGCGCGACGTTGATGGTCGGACGGTCTTCGGCACGCGCGACCTGATTGAAGCCGAGGACGGTGGTGGCAAGAAGGGCTGATGTCAGTGACAATGTTCTGAAATTCATGTTCATGGCTATGTCTCCGTTCGGAAAAATGGCGCCGGCTTTGAAAAGCTGGCATGGCTTCGCCGTTCGCCTGCCACTCCTCAGTCGGCCTGCGTCCGGGATCTGAATGAAGCGCCCCGGCTAATCGGGGCGCTGTCTGATGAAAATGCTTAAAGCGTGCAGCGATCTTTCAGATGCGTCTGCCACGCTTTAATTTTTTGTTTTGCGCATGCCGTTATCGCAAAACCACTGCGCGTTTTTGCGCGTCATGCTTATGCAGTCTGCAATTCAACCTTCAGTTCCTCGCGCCGCATGGGCTCGGCGGCCGGCCTGCCTTCGAGGACGAGATCGGCTTCGTCGATATAGTGATGGGTGCCGACGCGGGCGATCGCGATGCGGGAGACCTTGTCGCCGGCAGATGCGGTAAAGTGGGTGACGACAGGTGCCGAAACCGGTTGGCCGCCCTCTAGCAATTCGTGCATGACGCGGCCGGTCATCGTGGCGGCCGGCGCGACACCGAGAAGGTGCAGCACGGTCGGGGCAATGTCGTAGATTCCGGTACGCGAGGCGATCACCTCGCCGCCGTGGCGGATGCCGGCGCCACCACCGACGAGCACGGCAGCAAGCTCGGTCGCATGAAGGCCGCCATGCGTGCCGCCCCCAACCGGAATGTTGTAATTTGCGGCATCGCAGTAGGAGGTGCCGGGAATGCCGTGGGCGTTGCTATCGTTATCGCCCTTCAGGTTGATGTAGAGATCAGGCGCGCGGTGATGTGCCGCGCCCGACAACCCGAGCGCCAGCGTGCCGGCGATGATGCCCTCGCTTGCGCCCGGTGCGATCGCCCGCGTGAAGGTCGCGCCGTACCATTCCTGTGCGGCCAGCACATCGAAGGCTGCCTGCAGCAGGCCGCGGTCGAATTTGCGCAGCCACAGGCCAGGGGCGCGGCCGCCGCGGTAAAGGATGTCGGCGTCATTATCGAAGTGGTGGTCCGCCGAGATGCCCGCGTCTCTCAACGCTTTGCCGACGGAAATGAATTTCGCCGAGGTAGAATGGCCGTGATCCGAGGTCAAGAAGATCGCGATGGCATCCCGCTCCGGCTGGCGTTCGCGCCACTCCATGAGGTCACCGATCGCCGCATCGCAATCGCGCATCGAGGCGAGCATGCCTTCGGCGCCGAGGCCATGAACATGCGAGGCGCTGTCAACCTCGGTCAGCCAGATGATCGCCGCCGACGGTTTCCTGGCAGGCCAGACGCTATCGGTGAAGACAGAGACCGCGCGCCGCTCGGCGCCGCGGTTGAAGCCGGTCGGCGGAACGGAATGCCGTTCGGCAATCTCGACGGCAAGCTCCGGCGGGAAGGCGATTGCCGGATGGCGAACATTAAAACCTGCCTGCCCCCAGTCGGTGCCCTTCCAGTTCAGCGCAGTGAAGGAGCCCTGCCCGCTCGATGTGACGGTCGCGAAGGAAAGTCCGTGCTTGGCAAGCGTTTCCGACAGATTGGTCGCGGTCGCCATGCCGCCGACGAGGCGCCGGTCGCCGGCGCGCCAGTCGTGGATCGTGTCGGTGCCGGTAAGCCGGCCGGAGCCATCGCGCGAATAGAACTCATTGCCGAGAACGCCCGTCGTTTCGGGTCGTGCGCCGCTTGCAAGCGCCGTCAGCGCGCCGCGCGTCTCGCTCGGGAAAACCGTGCGGTGATCGCGGCTCGTAACACCGGATGCCTTCAGGCTCGCGAGATTGGGCATGGTCGTCGCGTCGATCATATCCGGCCGCAGGCCGTCGACACCGAGCACGATGACATGGCGGACATCAGTCATCTTCATTCACCTTCTCTTCTATTGTCGTGCCGGCTGGACCGGCATTGTCATTGACGCTTTGGGGATAGAGAACGCTGGCGCCGGCCTCCGTCAGCAGGCGCACGAACGGCTCCTCCAGCGGCTGGTCGGTCACGAAGGTCTCGATTTCGGAAAATGGAATACTGCGGTAGCGGCCGACGGCGCCGATCTTGGTGTGGTCTGCCACGTAGACATTGGAACGGCTCTGTGCGGCAAGCCGTGTCTTGAGCTGCATGTAGTGCTTGGTGCGCTCGACCAGCCCGTATTCGGCATCGAGGCCGTAGACGCCGATGATCGACAGGTCGAAGCTGCAGTCGCGGATCGCGTCAAATACTTCGTCGCCCAGCAGCGTCTTGCCGTTATAATCATATTCGCCACCGGTCAGGATGACCTTGTGGCGCAGGCCCGCCTGCAGCGCCTCGCCGATAGCCGGCATATTGGTCATAACCGTTACCGGCGGGCCGTTGCGCATCGCCTGGGCGACAGCAAGCACCGAGCTTCCGCCCGTCATGAATATCCATTGATCGGGCTGGATCATCGCAGCGACGAGATTGCCGATCGCCTGCTTTTCGGCACGTTCCATGTTGACGCGTTCGTCGAGCGCTGCCTCGCGGCCTGACGGGATCGCCCCGCCATAAACCCGCTGCAGCGAGCCACCCCGCTCCAGAGCCACAAGATCGCGCCGGATCGTTTCCGTGGAAACACCGAAGGTCTCGGCAATCGCGCTGATCGACATGCCGCTGCCGCCATTGATGAGGCGGATGATGGTCTGGTGACGGCTGGCTGCGGGAAGCTTGGACATGAAACAACTGCTCGCCTTGATGATGTGGCATTTCTAGGCCGGTCATGTTTCAATGCCGTGACAGTTTTTTGATGTTTTTGTTTACATCCTCAAAGTCGCACAAAGTTCCACATTTTCGCGCTATGCGTCTTTGTCGCTCGCTGTGACGAGTCAAATGATCGATGCCCGGGCAGTTTCCAAAAAATGGCAAGTCCGCAAGAAATGCGCCGAACGCGTAAATAGGAGGATTTTTTCAGTTGACCGCGATAGGTCGCCTGCATATGTTCCGCGCACTTCCGGCCGGGGTGCTTTGCACCGCGGAGAGTGAGAGCGTAGCTCAGCCGGTAGAGCAACTGACTTTTAATCAGTAGGTCTCGGGTTCGAACCCCGACGCTCTCACCATAATTTCTTAATGAAATCAAATTTATAGAGATAGCACCAGCACAGATTGTTGACGCCTATTGCCCAGCCTTTACGGCACGTGGCGAGCATGTGCGGCACACGATTGGCGTACGGCACATCGGGAATTTGCCGAGTTGGTAGAACGATGGGCCGGCCGCCTTCCAGTCGAATCGCGACGAATCCGCGACACGAACCTGAGAACGTCCAGCCATAGTGACAAATCAAGCGACAATCTCTGCGCTGGCAACGCTCCTGCGCCTGATGTGTGGCACGAGGGCGGCTAGTGGCCGCCCTATCTTTTCCAGCCAACAAAAAAGCCCCGCCCTAAGGCGAGGCTGACCGTGATCAAATCTTGGGAGGCAGTATGGTCGTGGTTTAACGTGCCTGGGTTGCGCAAGGCTTGCGGACGCATTCAAGCGTTGAGGGTTGTCTCAACTCGGTGAAAACTTATGACGACCGCTTCTGAAATCGCTGCCGCCTTCTGCGTCATGCTCACGCCTAGTCCAGCAGCCACTAACTCCTGTGATTTCTCTGAAAGTTTAGTCATGTCCTTCTCTTCTGGCAACTCGGTACAAGGCACGCGCAGTTGATGAACGGCTCGCTCTTCTCTGGGGTTGGGCGGGTCGCTCGGGTTTTCTTGACGTTCGCTTGCAATGGCAGGCATTCGCTGGCCAACCAAGCGGTGCCGGTGTAAAGCACATGCCATGGCTCTAGATCCTCAGAAGGCATTTGCAGATTACAGTGCGGCGGACTGCAGCGTGCAGTTCTGGACCGCCAACGCACCGGCCGTGCAATTCACCTCTTTGGAAGCCGCCGTCAGGTTTGCAAAAGACCATGGCGGCAGATGGGAAGAGATTGAGATAACGGTCCATCTGCCGCGCGAAGACATCGTCTTCGCCACCGGAAAAGTGCATCAGCTAATTGATGCTTTGCCAGGTGACGCCCGGGAAAAGCGATAGCCAGGTCGATCAGTGGCAAATCGGAACCGTACTGCGCATGTACCGGCCGTGTTGCAGGCAGCTGCCAGGGGCAGAAATCCACTGATCCCATCTCCTTACTGCGAGTGCGTTTTCATTGATTAATTTCGCTCACAATGATAATAAATCCCATCGACAGAGCGTATCGGGCGATACTTTCATAATGAGCGATTTTGATCATTTAACCGGCCGACAGTTGGCGGCCGCCCGCGTTTTACTGGGGATTGGTCAGGTTGAGCTGGCCAGCAGGTCAAATGTATCAGCACCTACCCTGCGACGCATGGAAGCCAGCGAGGGCGCTGTCGAGGGCATGCGCAATAACGTCGCTTCAGTCATTGCGGTATTGCAAGCCGCCGGCGTCACCTTTCTTAATGGGAACTATTCCGGTTCAGGCGGCCCAGGTGTACGCCTGACGCAGCCTGCCGGCGCGTCGATCGACGTCAAAGAACGCGAGACGATTCACTATCGCGAGTTTTATGAGAATGATGCACCTCCTGGTGCTGGAGGTTAAAATGGCGAAAACACCCAAAGAACCAAAGCTCGAGCATTCCGATTTCTCCGGCGAGTTCGAAGATGACGGCGTAACCGTGCTCGTCGATATACATCGGCCGGCGGGCACCAATGGCGATTGGACTCTCGAGGTCATTTCGCAAACCGAAGTCGTGACGACCTGGGAAGATGCATTCGCCACGGATCTGGAAGCTTGGGAAGAGTTTCTGGCCACCGCAGAACGAGATGGCGTGCGAAGCTTTCTCGATGAGGATGAGCCGCTGGTGCATTGATGGGATCGACCCGTTCCCTGGCCTCTCGTCGCGGCCTACCAATCCGCACTGCCACATTGCGAAGACCTTGATAAGCTTCCGGCACTGGCGCCGGAAGCTTATCAATATGAATTCGCAATACTCGTCGTCAGTAGCTGCAGGACCGACCATCCCTGGGCCTGAAGCCATCTGCACAGGCGCGATTCATCGAATCTCCCGGCACGTAGCCCGAAGCGGAGCCGTATGAATTCGGGGGAGTTGCGCACGCGGTGAGCAGCGAGATGCCGATCAGCGCTCCGGCTGCTACCAATGCCCGAAATCTGCTCATCAATGTTTCTCCTCGGTGGATGTTCCGGCGTCAATCTCTCACGCTAGAGCGCCCTGCGTCCATTCGGACGCACAAAGGACGCTCTAACTCCTTGAATCTACGCATCAGGCTTTCCGAAAATCGATTCCGATTTTCGCGCCGATGCTGTAGCGCATACCAGCACCAAGCAGTCATCGCAACTAAACGACATCACAAGCTTGCTCTCGTCCGCCGTGGCCAACAGGCCGGATAAAGTAGCGAGAGATCCGGCGTCGGCCTCGTATGTCCGCCGGCCGGACCTCCCGGCATTCGCAGTGGGGTGCCTGCAAATGCCGGGCAATACCACCGGTCATGCCCGAGTCGATCCATTCACAGAGCCAAAGATGGTTTGCGCGCCGTTAATATCCACATGCGCTGTCCCATGTTGGGATGGACGGAGCCACCTCAAGGCCTGCGGCAATTTGGAGATCCGACCGGCTACGCTTAGCGCAAAAAGGTGATTGGCAATCACCCCTTTGCGGCGCTAGGAACATCGCTCAGACTGCTGCCGGAGAGAATGCGTGTCGATTGCCGATATTTCCCTTTGGAGCGCGCTGCTTGCCGGAGCGCTTTCCTTCCTGTCGCCTTGCGTGCTTCCACTCGTTCCGCCTTATCTCTGCTATATGGCGGGCATTTCGGTCGAGCAGTTCCGCGGCGGCGGCACGGTTGCCGCGGCACCGGATGTGCGGCGCGGCGTGCTCTTTTCGGCGCTTTTCTTCACGCTCGGCTTTGCGACCGTCTTCGTGGCGCTCGGCGCCGGCGCCTCGACCATCGGCATGGTGCTGCGCCAGCACCTCGATCTGCTTTCCAAGATCGGCGGCCTGATCATCATCGTCATGGGGCTGAATTTTCTCGGGCTTTTCCGAATCGGCCTCTTGGCGCGAGAAGCCCGTTTCCAAGGCAATGGCAAGCCGGCGACGCTGACGGGCGCCTATATCATGGGACTTGCCTTCGCGTTCGGCTGGACGCCCTGCATCGGGCCGGTGCTCGGGGCAATCCTCGGCGTTGCCGCATCGCGTGAAACGGTCGGCTCAGGTGCGGGTTTGCTTGCCGTCTATTCGCTCGGCCTTGCCGTGCCCTTCTGGATCGCTGCCGGTTTTTCGGGAGCCTTCATGCGCTTCCTGTCGCGCTTCCGCCGGCATCTCGGCACGGTGGAGAAGATCATGGGCGTCTTCCTTGTGCTGACGGGGCTTGCCTTCCTTCTTGGCTGGGTCAGCAATGTCGCGATCTGGTTCCAGCAGACCTTTCCGATCCTTATGCAAATCGGCTGAGCGCCAGGCCCAGCCGATATATCGCGAGAAAATCAGGCTTTCTTCCGCTTCAGCCGTTCCTTGATCGCTTCCGGAATATCGCGGAGGCCGCGCCCCGGTTCGATGCCTTCGCGCATGACGATATTGCGCAGCGGCGGAATGACTGAGAGGACATGCAGGCCTGCGGCGCGAAGCACCTGTACCGGCAGGAAATCGGAGAGCAGCGAACGATTCAGAAGATCGACGCTTGCGGTGCGCGTCATGATATCGGCGCGGCGCTTGCGGTCGAAGCTTGTGCCGGCATCGGCGGTGACAGGCAATTCCGCGCGCGCGCAGAGAAGATCGGTCAGCGCCATGATATCGCGAAGGCTGAGGTTGAGGCCCTGGGCGCCGATCGGCGGGAAGACGTGGGCGGCCTCACCGATCAGTGCGATCCGGCCCTTGCCGAAACGATGCGCCATCATGCCCGACAGCGGCCAGATCTGCACGCCCTCCTCGACGGTGACCTTGCCAAGCAGGGATTGCATGCGGTCTTCCACGACGTCGCCGAGTTCGGCGAGCGACAGCTCGACGCGGGCTGCGGCATCCGAGGGATTCTGCACCCAGACGAGGCTGGAGCAGTTGCCCGGCAGCGGTACCTGCGTGAAGGGGCCGTGCTCCGTGTGGAACTCTGTGGAGATATTCTGGTGCGGCAGCGTGTGCGCGAAATTCAGCACCATGGCCGATTGCGGATAGGACCAGGTGCGCACGTCGATGCCGGCCGTCTCGCGCAGCTTCGATTTGCGGCCATCAGCGCCAATGACGAAATCAGCGGTGATCTCTTCGCCGCCTGCGAGCGTGATCGTTACAGATTCCGGAGCGATCCCGATCGTTTCAGCCATGTCGGTGAAACGGGTGATATTGCCCTCAGCGGCCACGGCAGCTTCGAGCACATCCATCAATGCCTTGTTCGGGAAATTATAACCGAAGGCATCCAGCCCAACTTCGGCTGAACGGAAGGTCGTGGTCGGCGCACGCAGCAGACGGTTGGTGCCGTCGATGATGCGCATGCTGGTGAGCGGCGCGGCTGCCGAGCGGAGTTTTTCCCAGAGTGTCAGCCGATCCAGAAAGCGAATCGACTGGTCCATCAGGGCCGTGGTGCGGCGATCTTCCTTGGGGGATGGAGGGGCGACCAGCGCCACGTTGCGACCGCCGCGCGCCAGGGCGACTGCTGCGATCATGCCGGCGAGACCGCCGCCGATCACCGCCACTTCGAATTTGCTCATGCTATCGTTCCGTCATCAAAAAGACGGCAGAACCGGCAGCTCAGGCGGCCGGCTTTGCCTGACGGCGCCAACTATAGCCCTTGCCGGCTTCGGCGTCACGCACCGCCGGCTGATAATGATGCGGAATGGACGGCAGGCGCCTTTCCGACAGCCGCCGGATCGCCGTCTCGTTGGTGACGGCGAAACTGTCGATGCCGACACGCAGCATCAGCGGCACCTGGTCGATCAGCACGTCGCCGACGGCGCGCAGCTCGTTGGCGTAACCGAGGCGCTGGCGCAGCAGCGAAGCATGGCTGAAGGCACGGCCATCGTTGAAGGCCGGGAATGCGACAGCCACGATCTCGAGGCGATAGAGATAGGGCTCGAGCTTCAGCACATCGTCCGCCGGCTTGATGACCACGCCGAAGCCGACATCATTGCTCTCGTCAGCCTTGGCAATCAACTCGTCCAGTGTCAGCAGCGGCTTCTGGTCGCCTGTCGCCTTCACTTCGTCAGTCTCGATCACCCAAGGATCGTTTTCGACAAAACCAGTTTCTCTCCAGATCTTCGTCATCATCCCCTCCTTATGCTGCTTCCGCTGCCGAGCCGTAGAGCGCTTCCTTGAAAGGCTGCGGGCCGACGCGGCGATAGGCGGCGAGGAAGATTTCCGAAGGATCGAGACGCAGGCGAAGATAGGTGTCGACGATCGTCTCGATCGCATCCGTCACCTTGTCCGGCTCGAAGCCGCGGCCGATGATTTCGCCGATCGAGGTGTGTTCGTCGCCCGAGCCGCCAAGCGTGATCTGGTAGAGTTCGGCACCCTTTTTTTCCACGCCCAGAAGGCCGATATGGCCGACATGGTGATGGCCGCAGGCATTGATGCAGCCGGAGATCTTGATCTTCAGCTCGCCGATCTCAGCCTGACGCGCCGCATCGCCGAAGCGGCGGGAGATTTCCTGCGCGAGCGGAATGGAGCGCGCATTGGCGAGCGCGCAATAGTCGAGCCCCGGACAGGCAATGATATCGGTGATCAGGCCGGCATTGGCTTCAGCGAGATTGATCGCGACGAGGCCGCGATAGACGGCTTCGAGGTCGGCGAGAGCGACATGCGGCAGGATGAGGTTCTGCTCGTGGCTGACGCGGATCTCGTCGAAGGCATATTCCTCGGCGATATCGGCGATCGCATCCATCTGCGAGTCCGACGCATCACCCGGAATGCCACCGATCGGCTTCAGCGAGATCGTCACCATGCCGTAATCGGGGTTTTTGTGCGGCTGGACATTCTGCTGGACCCAGCGGCCGAAAGCCGGATCGGCCTTCTTCCAGCGGGCAAGGTTTTCCCAGCCCTCGGCACGTTGCGGCAGGCTCGGCGGCGCGAAATAAGCGGTGATGGCCTGCACGTCCTGTTCCGGCAGCTTCAGTTCGCTGTCCTTCAGCTGCGCGAATTCGACCTCGACCTGGCGGGCGAGCTCTTCGGCGCCGGTCTCATGCACGAGGATCTTGATGCGGGCCTTGTACTTGTTGTCGCGGCGGCCATGCAGGTTATAAACGCGCATGACTGCGGTCGTGTAGGACAAGAGATCCTCTTCTGGCAGGAAGTCGCGGATCAGTTTGGCGACCATCGGCGTGCGGCCCTGACCGCCACCGACATAGACGGCAAAGCCGACCTCGCCCTTGTCGTTCTTCTTCAGATGCAGACCGATATCGTGGACCTGGATGGCAGCGCGGTCGCGCTCGGCACCGGTGACGGCGATCTTGAACTTGCGCGGCAGGAAGGAGAATTCCGGATGGACGGAAGACCACTGGCGCAGGATCTCGGCATAGGGGCGCGGATCGGCGACTTCATCGGCAGCGGCACCCGCGAAGTGGTCGGCCGTCACGTTGCGAATGCAGTTCCCCGAGGTCTGCATGGCGTGCATTTCGACCGTCGCGAGCTCGGCCAGCACATCAGGCATGTCCGACAGCTTCGGCCAGTTGAACTGCAGGTTCTGACGCGTGGTGAAATGGCCGTAACCGCGGTCGTAGGTGCGCGCGATATGGGCGAGCATGCGCAGCTGTCGCGAGCTCAGCGTGCCGTAGGGGATGGCGATGCGAAGCATGTAGGCATGAAGCTGGAGATAAACACCGTTCATCAGGCGCAGCGGCTTGAATGCGTCCTCAGCCAGTTCGCCGGAAAGGCGGCGCTGGACCTGATCGCGAAACTGCTCGACGCGCTCGGCGACAAAGGCGTGGTCAAATTCGTCGTAACGGTACATCGTCTTCCTCAGACTGCAATGAATTCTGGATCGGCCGGCTTGTAGCCAGGCGCATATTCCATGGTCGGGCCCTGGGCGCGGATACGCTCGCGCAGGCGCAATGGCCAGAGTTGGCCGTTGGTTTCCTGAACTTCGACGACAGCAACGTCAACGACCTTGTTATCGGCATAGGATTTCTTGCCGATCTCCTCAAGGGCAGCGACGGCTTCGGCATGGCGGGCGACGAGCGCCTCCTGCAACGAGGTCACCCATTCGCCATTGGCGTTCAGCCAGACGGCAATGCCATCGCCCAAGCGGTTGGCGGTCAGAACCTTGTCTACCATGTCAGCTCCTTGCAAGTTCATCGAACCGGATGCGTTCACGCACCAGCGGTTCGGACAGTTCGAAATTGGCGCCTGCGACCGCATCGCCGATAATGACCATTACCGGTCCAGTCAATTCGTCACGATGCTGCAGGTCGGGAAGATCGCGCAGGATTCCGTGCAACAGGCGGCGATCCGGACGGCTGGCATTTTCGATGACAGCGACTGTGGTTTCCGAGGGAATGCCAGCCTGCATCAGACGTTCGGCAACAGAGGCCGCGACGGTGCGGCCCATATAGACAGCGATCGTGGCGCCCGACACGGCAAGGCTCGCCCAATCCGGCAAAACGTCGCCGGTCAAATCATGTCCGGTCGTAAAGACCAGCGAAGAGGCAACACCGCGCAGCGTCAGCGGCAGTTCGAAATCGGCAGCGGCAGCGAAAGCGGAGGTGATGCCGGGGACGATCTCATAGGAGATGCCGGCGGCGCGTAGCGCTGCCATCTCTTCCCCTGCCCGGCCATAGACCAACGGATCGCCGCTCTTCAGGCGCACGACGCGTTTTCCCTGGCGACCGAGATCGACCAAGAGATCGTTGATCTCCTCCTGAGACTTCGAATGGCAGCCCTTGCGCTTGCCGACAGAAAGACGCTCGGCATCGCGGCGGCCCATATCAACGATTGCCTGCGGCACGAGCGCGTCATAGACGATGACATCGGCTCCCATCATCACGCGCTGGGCGCGCAAGGTCAGGAGATCTTCGGCACCGGGACCGGCGCCGACCAGCCAGACGCGGCCTTCGACGCGATCCAGCGAGCGCAACAGGCCATCGGCGGCGCGGCGCGCCTGTGGCAGGTTACCGTTAGCGACAGCATCGGCAACCGGGCCGGAGAAGAAACGGCGCCAGAAGATGCGGCGGGAAACGCCACGCGGAACGACGTGTTCGACGGCCTTGCGATAGCTGGTCGCCAGCGCCGCCAGACGGCCAAGCGAGGGTGACAGGAGCTGATCGATCTGGGCGCGGATCATCTGCGCGAGCACCGGCCCTGCCCCTTCGGTGCCGATCGCGACGGCAACGGGCGCACGATTGACGAGAGCCGGCGTGTAGAAATCGCAATAATCGGGCTGGTCGACGGCATTGGCCGGGATCTTCGCGGCCCGGGCTGCGTCAACTATACGGCGATCCTGTTCGGCGTCACCGGTTGCCGCAAACACCAGTACGGCACCCTCGACCTGTTCGGGCGCAAAAGCTTCGCGAACAGTCTCGATGCGATTGGCAATCAGAAAAGCGTGGTAATCGGCTTCCGGGTGATCGGCATGCGCGATAATGCGCGCCTGCGTGTTCAAGAGCAGCCGGACCTTGGCGAACGCTTCATCGCCATTGCCGAAAACGGCCGCAGTCCGACCTTCCACGCGAAAGAAGGCGGGAAATACCGAAAGCTGTTCAGTCCTGGGAGGCATTCTCAATCCACTTCGAAGTTCTCCGAATATGCATTCTCCGGACAGGCGAATGAAGAAACAGAATTCCAAAGGCCGGCCAGTCGCGTATTCTTTTACCCGCTTGATCAATGATTTGAGAAAACTGACCCGTGCGGCGCAAAAACCACATATCTTGAGCCGCTAGCGCAGCTTTTTGCCCAAGGATGAAGCGATAAAGCCTGTGGCAAAGTCCCCGGCGCCGGACTTATGCATTCCGCTTCATTCCGCGGAGCGATAGGATGAGCCAAACAGGAGAGTTTCATGCCGGAAAAGACAATCGCCTCTCGCCTTCTGCAGGTCATGGAGGATAACGTCCTGCCGATGACGGAACTTGGCGTCGCCTCCGGCAACAAGGTGTTCGGGGCAGCGATCCTGCGCAAATCCGATCTGTCGCTCATCGTCGCAGAAACCAATAACGAGCTTGAAAACCCGCTCTGGCACGGCGAAGTGCATACGCTAAAGCGCTTTTACGAGCTCAACGACAAGTCGGCGACGAAGGACCTGATCTTTCTCTCCACGCATGAACCCTGCACCATGTGCATGTCGGCGATCACCTGGGCCGGCTTCGATAATTTCTATTATTTCTTCAGCCACGAAGATTCGCGCGACAGCTTTGCGATCCCGCACGATCTGAAGATTCTGAAGGAAGTCTTCGGGCTCGAGCCCGGCGGCTACAGGCGGCAGAACGCCTTCTGGAAGAGCTTTGCGATCGCCGATCTCGTCGAGACCGAGGATGCTGCGCTGAAGGCTGAACTCAAGGCGCAGACAGCGCGGATCAAATCGCGCTACGCCGCGCTCTCCGATACCTATCAGGCCACCAAGAGCGCCAATGACATTCCGCTGAGCTGAGAGACCATGGAACCTTCGAAAGACATTTCGCGCCTGATCGAGATCATGGCCGCGCTTCGCGATCCAGAGACCGGCTGCCCGTGGGACATCGAGCAGAATTTCGAGACCATCAAGCCCTATACGGTCGAGGAAGCCTACGAGGTTGCCGACGCGATCGAGCGCAAGGATATGGACGATCTCTGCGACGAACTCGGCGACCTTCTGCTGCAGGTGGTCTTTCATGCACGCATGGCCGAAGAAGCCGGCGAGTTTTCCTTCGGCGATGTGGTGGAAGCCATTACCCGCAAGATGATCCGTCGCCATCCGCATGTCTTTGCCCGTTCGGATGCGGATACGCCCGACGCCGTGAAGAAGCAGTGGGACGAGATCAAGCAGGCAGAGAAGCGCGAGCGCATGGAGCGCCGGGCGCGCCGCGGCATCACTGAAGATTTCAAGGCCGGCTTCCTTGGCTCTGTGCAACGCAGCTTTCCGGCGCTGACGGAGGCGTTGAAGCTTCAGGAGCGTGCCGCCAAAGTCGGTTTCGACTGGTCGGCGCCCGAACCGATTCTCGACAAGATCGAGGAAGAGGTCGATGAGCTGCGTGTTGCACTGCGCGAGGGCGATAAATCAAAGGTCAGCGACGAACTCGGCGACCTGATCTTCGCCGTCGTCAATATCGGCAGGCATGTGAAGGCCGATCCGGAACAGGCGCTGCGTGGAACGAATACGAAGTTCCGACGCCGATTCAATCACATCGAGACGGTTCTTGATGCAGAAGGTGAGAGCCTGGAGGCAGCTAGTCTGGAACGGATGGAAGAGATCTGGCAGGCGGCCAAGACGATCGAGCGGGCTGTCGTAGCCGGGGCGGAGTGAAACTCCGCCCGAACGGGATTACCGCTCCCAGTCTTCCTTTGCAGGCTTCGGACCATTGCCGATCCGGCGCTCGAGCTCGGTAGCCTCCGTCTCAGATAGACGCAGGTCCAGTGTCACGGAGCCATCCTCATTATCATCGCGGCTGTCGACGACGGCATGGTCGTAGAGCCAGGGCAGCAGCGCCAGCTTGTCGACCGGCAGCGTGACAGTCGTTTCCGTCATGACGCCGGACAAACGGCGGCTGATTTCATCCATCAGCCTGTCCACGCCTTCGCCGCTGATAGCGGAAACGGCAATGACATTCTTCATGCCGGAGGACTTCTGCACCATGGCGTTATGGGCTTCGGGTTCCAGCCGGTCGATCTTGTTCCAGACTTCGAGAATGCGGCGCTCGCCTTCGGCCTCATCGATGCCGAGGTCATTCAGGATGCGCAGCACGTCGGCGCTCTGGGCCTGATTGTCTACGTCAGACATGTCGCGGACATGCAGAACGAGATCGGCTTCCAGCACCTCTTCCAGCGTCGCACGGAAGGCGGCCACCAGATGGGTCGGCAGATCGGAGATGAAACCGACGGTATCGGACAGGATGACGGTGCGGCCATGCGGCAGCTTCATGCGGCGCAGTGTCGGGTCGAGCGTCGCGAAGAGCATGTCTTCGGCGAGAACCCCTGCCCCGGTGATGCGGTTGAACAGCGTCGATTTGCCGGCGTTGGTATAGCCGACGAGCGCCACGATCGGATGCGGCACCTTCCTGCGCTTGGCGCGGTGCAGCTGGCGGGTGCGCACCACCTGCTCCAGTTCGCGCTCGAGCTTGATGATACGGTCCTGCAGCATGCGCCGGTCGGCTTCGATCTGGGTTTCACCCGGACCACCCATGAAACCGCCACCGCCGCGCTGGCGCTCAAGGTGGGTCCAGCTTCGGACCAGACGGCCCTTCTGGTAGTTCAGATGCGCAAGATCGACCTGCAGCGTGCCTTCCTTGGTGGAAGCGCGGCGGCCGAAGATTTCCAGGATCAGGCCCGTCCGGTCGATGACCTTGGCGTTCCATTCCTTTTCGAGATTGCGCTGCTGTACCGGCGTCAGCGGATGATCGACGATGACCAGGCCGGAATCGCTCTCATCGAGCTTGTTCTTGATTTCTTCAATCTTGCCCGTGCCGAGCAGCGTTGCCGGGCGCGGATCGTTGACCGAGACAATGGAGGCGTTCACGACATCAAGATCGATCGCCTGAGCGAGACCCGTCGCCTCATCAAGCCGGCTTTCGGGCGTGCGGGTCGAAGCCGATTCGGTCTGCCCACCGCGCAAACGCGACTTCAGGACCGGCACGACGACAGTCGCGCGCATGTCATCCCTGTGCTTGGCTGCCTCAGGGATGATGGAATCGTTCTTTGTATCGCGTGTCGAAATGACGGCCGGCCTTGGTTAGGAAGCTGCTTCTTCGCTCTCGAACATCTGCATTGGCTGACCAGGCATGATAGTCGAGATCGCGTGTTTATACACGAGCTGCGAATGGCCGTCACGGCGAAGCAGAACACAGAAATTGTCAAAAGAAGTGACAACGCCCGTGAGTTTCACGCCGTTAATGAGAAAGATTGTCAGGGAAATCTTTTGCTTGCGTACAGTATTGAGAAATAAGTCCTGCAGATTCTGAGAACGTTCCGCCATCGCGCCGCTTCTTTCTTTATTGCCGGCCTGATCAAGCCGGTTGAATATTAATCAACCTCACCAGCAAGGCAGGTGGCACCCTCATTCCACCTGTCCAGCAAATCTTGGTATCAAATCGTAATCTTTTCCGCAACGTCGAAAAAGGCTTCCCGAATATTCTGCGAGAGGCTTCCGGGATGACCATTCGCAATTGCCTGTCCATCAATGGAAACCACTGGAAAACAAATGCTTGTGGCTGCGGTAATGAAGACCTCGCGAGCGGCCATCATCTCCGAAACGGAGAACTTTCGCTCGACGATATCAACCCCCAATTTGGCCGCGACATCGATCAGAGTCGTGCGGGTGATGCCGCGCAGGATGCCGTGTTCGGCGGGCCGCGTTACCAGTGTACCGTCGGCATCGACGATCCAGACATTCGTCGCAGCCCCCTCCTTCACCATGCCATCGGCATCGATGTAGATCGCTTCCTGGGCACCGGCTTCCTTCGCCTGCTGGCGCGCAAGCGCATTCGGCAGCAGCCCGACCGACTTGATGTCGACGCGATCCCAGCGATTGTCGGGAACAGTGATCGCCTTGATGCCAGTGGCATTCTTCTTGGCGATGATTGACGGATCGGTGCTCTTGGCCGTCACGACGATCGATGGCGGCGTGCCTTCAGCGGGGAACACATGATCCCGGCGGGCAACGCCGCGCGTCACCTGCAGGTAGAAAAGGCCGTTGCGGACGTGGTTGCGGCGCAGCGTCTCGCGAATCACCTGCGTCAGCGCCGCGCGGCTCATCGGCCAGGCGATCCGTAGTTCACTGAGCGAACGGTCAAGACGGTTCAGATGCCGGGTCAGGTCAACGATCAGGCCGTGACGGACCTCACAAACCTCATAGACGCCATCCGCGAACTGATAGCCACGATCCTCTATATGCACCATGGCGTTGGAATGCGGCACGTAGCGTCCATTCACATAGGCAATTCTTGGCATCGAAAACCTGCTTGGGAAAACCTGCTTGGGGCAAAAGGAGGGAACCGGCGCGACTTGAGCCCGCGCCGGAGAAAATCAGACCCCGAGCGACTTCAGCTTGCGGTGCAGCGCCGAGCGCTCCATGCCGACGAATTCGGCCGTGCGCGAGATGTTGCCGCCGAAGCGGTTGATCTGGGCGATCAGGTAATCCTTCTCGAACATCTCGCGAGCTTCGCGCAGCGGCAGCGTCATGATGTGGTAGTCATTCTTGGCCGAGACCTTCGGCAGCATGTCGCCGAGATCGGTCGGCAGCATATCCGCTGTGATCGGCGCGTCCGGGCCGTCGGTGCGGGCAAGGATCATCAGCCGCTCGATATTGTTGCGCAGCTGGCGGATATTGCCCGGCCAGTCATGGGCCTGCAACACGGCCATGGCGTCGTCGCCGATGCGGCGCGGCCGGATACCGGCCTGTTCGGAAATCTGGCGCATGAGCTGGTCGACGAGGAATGGAATGTCCTCGCGGCGCTCGGCAAGCTGAGGAACACGCACCGGCACCACGGCCAGGCGATGATAGAGATCCTCGCGGAACCAGCCCTCGGCAATGCGGCTTTCCAGATTGTAGGCGGTCGAGGAAATGATGCGCACATCCACCTTCACCCGCTTGGAGCCGCCGACACGCTCGAATTGCTGATCGACCAGCACGCGCAGGATCTTGTTCTGCGTCTCGCGCGGCATTTCGCCGACTTCGTCGAGATAGAGGATGCCGCGATGAGCCTCTTCCAGCGCGCCGATCTTGCGCGCCTGCCCCGGTGCGCCCTCGGTGCCGAACAGCGCCACTTCCATGCGGTCGGGCGTGATGTTGGCGGCGTTGAGCGCCACGAAGGGGCCGTTGGCGCGCGTCGACTTCTTGTGGATCATACGGGCCACCAGTTCCTTGCCGGAGCCGGATGCGCCGAAGATCATGATGCGGCTATTGGTGGGCGCGACCTTTTCGATCGTCTGGCGCAGTTGCGAAACGGCGACCGAGGTGCCGATCAGCTCCAGCGCATCGCCGGCGCGGCGCTTCAGCTCGACATTTTCGCGCTTCAGCTTGGAATTTTCCAATGCCCGCTCGGCGATCAGGATCAGGCGGTCGGCCTTGAACGGCTTTTCGATGAAGTCGAAGGCGCCGCGCTTGATGGCGGAAACAGCCGTCTCGATATTGCCGTGGCCTGATATCATCACCACGGGAAGTTCGGGATGGCGCGTCCTGATCTCGTCGAGAAGCGAAAGACCGTCGAGCTTGCTGCCCTGCATCCAGATATCGAGGAAGACAAGACGCGGCACGCGATCGGAAATTGCCGCCAGCGCGCTGTCGCTGTCATGCGCCATGCGGGTTTCGTGGCCTTCGTCCGACAGGATACCGGCAACGATCTCGCGAATGTCATGCTCATCGTCAACGACGAGAATATCAGAGGCCATAAACGCTTTCCTTGTCACTGGCTGACGGGGTAGCGGCCACATCCCGGCGTGGCAGATGCACGCGGATCATGGCCCCTCTTCCCTGGTCAAAATCTGCGGGTGCATCGTGCAGTTCGAGCTGCCCGCCATGTTCTTCGATAATCTTCTTGACGATGGCGAGACCGAGGCCGGTGCCCTTCTCGCGCATCGTCATATAGGGTTCCAGAATGCTGTGGCGGTTCTCGACAGGCAGGCCGCGGCCATTGTCGATGATATCGACGGTGAAGCGGTCGCGCGCTTCATCCAGAGAGGCGCGGACGAGGATCTTGCGCGCTTCGCGTTCCTCGCTCGGCACGGCCTCGATTGCTTCCACAGCGTTTTTGATGAGATTGCCGAAGGCCTGACCCAGCATGCGGCTGTCGAACATGCCTTCCAGCCGCTCCTCGCCGAGTTCCTGCTGGAAGGCGATGTGGTTGTTGCCCATCTCGCGCAGGAAGATTGCGTCATGAAGGATGGCGCGCAGATCGCTTGGTTCCTTGGTCGGCTTCGGCATGCGGGCAAATGCGGAGAATTCATCGACCATGCGACCGATATCGCCGACCTGGCGGATGATCGTGTCCGTGCACTGGTCGAAAACGGCGCGATCGTTCTCGTCGATCTGCTTGCCGTAACGCCGTTGGATACGCTCGGCCGACAGCTGGATCGGCGTCAGCGGATTTTTGATTTCGTGAGCGATGCGGCGGGCGACATCGCCCCAGGCGGTGGAGCGTTGGGCAATGACGAGATCGGTGATGTCATCGAGCGTGATGACGTAGGATTCACTCAGATCGCGCACTTCCTCGCGCGTCACCTGGACGCTCAGCGTGCGCACCGTGCCACCGCGCACCAGCGCGATCTGCTTGCGGAAGTCGCCGCGGTAGCGAGAGGCGGCTTCCGTCAACACCTGATCCACTTCGGGTGCTACTTCCGACAGCCGCTTGCCAAGCAATTCATCGGCATGCAGCGCCATCAGCGCCTCGGCCGAACTGTTGACGATGGTGATGCGCCGATCCTGCTCAACGCCGATGACGGCGGCGGTAACACCCGAGAGCACGGCCTCGATAAAGCGGCGGCGATCGTCCACCTCGTCCTTCGCTTCGAGGATCTCGTCGCGCTGCGTGCGGATTTCCGAGATCATCTTATTGAAGGTGCGCGACAGGCTGGCAACGTCGCCATCGACAGCGTGAACGGGCACGACGATATCCATGTTGCCGGACGCGACGCTGTCGGCAGCGGTGATCAGCAGGCGGATCGGCCGCACGATGCGGTCGGCCACCGCAATCGCGGTCCAGATCGCCGCGAGCAGCACGATCAGAGCAAAGCCGATGTAGAGCACTGCAAAGGCGATCTGCAGCGAGACGCGGCCGGCTTCCATCGAACGGTATTCGGTGGCGTTCTCCTCCATCATGCGCATGGCATTCATGACCTTGGGGTCGACTGCGCGCACCGTGTAGAGAAAGGTTCCTGATATCGACTCGAGCCGGATGATGGCGCCGACAAGGTTGGTGACACCGGGCGGGATCAGCGTCGGCTGGCCGGCGGCCGCCTTTTCCAGCGCATCCTGCGGGATGGCGGGCAGCGGTTTTTCCGTGGCGATGTCTGCCTGGACGATGACCGAGCCGTCGCGCTCGACAAGGAAGGCGCCAAGCAGGCCGCGGCCCCTTGCCTGACGGGTCATCAGTTCGCCGAAGCCGGTCTTGTCCAGGCTGTAGAGAGCGCGGTTACGCTCAAGATCGTTTGCCATCGAAACTGTCTGGCCCTGCAGATAGCTGGCGTTTTCCAGCATGTAGGCCTGGCCGATGTTGCGGGACGAACTGACGATCGCCTGGGTTCTGAGCGCAAACCAGCGGTCGAGGCCTGCGTTCAGCGTGATACTGGCAAAGATCGCAACAAGGATCGCCGGCGTGATCGCGACGATCGAGAAGAGCACGACGATCCGGATGTGCAGGCGTGCAGCGGCTCTGCCGCGCGTGCGGGCCTTGAAAAGCCGCGCAACTTCGCGACCGATCAGCGCGATCAGGCCGAGGACGAAAAAGGAATTGATGACGACGGAGCCGATGACGACGTGAGAGGTCGGGGCAATCGGCGTCACGCCGAGCAGCACGAAGAGCGTGACGGTTGCGCAGACCAATGCGCCGCCGGCAAGTACCAGACCGGGTACGGCAAACAGGGCACGACGATCGGTCACCGTTGTCACCGCCTCGTTCGCCGTTTCCGGCGATGCCCCTTCTTCGTCCATTCAGCCTCTCTTCGAACGGCAGTGCCGCCGCGCCCAACGAGAAGCCCAACCAACGCCGGTTTGCGAAAAACCGGCGTTCAAACGACTCGATCGTGGGCGAATGTCCAAACCCTGTGCGTGACCTTTAAGCAACGCATTGTGGCGAAAATGCAACGCACTTTGCCACAATGTCAAGGTCGAAGGTCAGGCGGTACGCGAGCTTCTATAGACGGAAACGCCGAGTTCGCGGATCTTTTTGCGCAGCGTATTGCGGTTCAGACCAAGCAAATCGGCAGCCTTGATCTGATTGCCTCGGGTAGCTGTCAATGCCGCAAGTATTAACGGATATTCCAATTCCGTTAGTACGCGGTCGTACAGGCCGGGCGGCGGCAGGTTTTCGCCGAAACTGGCGAAATAGCTGCGCATATTCTCTTCGACCGCCTGGGCAATCGTCATCGAACCGCTGCGGATCGGACCCTTGTCGATCGGGCTATCGGGAACATCGGAGCGAAGCTCGGCATCGATGATTTCGCGGGTGATGACATCCTGTGGATAAAGCGCCATCAGGCGGCGAATGAGGTTTTCCAGCTCGCGCACGTTGCCGGGCCAGGCATAGGCCTTCATCAGTTCCAGCGCTTCCTGATCGAAACGCTTGGAGCCGAGCCCTTCCTTTTCGGCCTGCTGGACGAAATGGCGGACGAGATCGGGAATATCCTCCGCACGGTCGCGCAACGGCGGCAGGCGCAGCGGCACGACATTGAGGCGGTAGTAGAGGTCTTCGCGGAAGAGGCCCTGATTGATCGCCTGCTTCAAATCCTTGTTGGTTGCCGCCACGATGCGCACGTCGGTGCGAATCGGCGTGCGGCCGCCGACGGTCGTATACTCGCCCTGCTGCAGAACGCGCAGAAGACGCGTCTGGGCATCCATCGGCATATCGCCGATTTCATCGAGGAAAAGCGTACCGCCTTCGGCCTGTTCAAAACGGCCGGTAGAGCGGGTCTGTGCGCCGGTGAAGGCGCCCTTCTCGTGGCCGAAGAGCTCGGACTCGATAAGGTCGCGCGGGATGGCCGCCATGTTGATGGCGACGAAGGGGCCGTTGCGGCGCTTGCCGTAGTCATGCAGCGCGCGGGCGACGAGTTCCTTGCCTGTGCCGGATTCGCCGGTGATCATCAGCGTCAGGTCCGTCAGCATGAGACGAGCGAGAACGCGGTAGATTTCCTGCATCGCCGCCGAGCGGCCGACGAGCGGCATGCCGTCCTGTGTGTCGTCGTCGAGCTTGGCCGGCTTTCTCTTCGGTTCGGCGAGCGCCCGGCTGATGATACCGATCAGCTCTGTCAGGTCGAAGGGCTTGGGCAGGTAGTCATAGGCGCCCTTTTCCGATGCCTTGATCGCCGTCATGAAAGTGTTCTGCGCGCTCATGACGAGAACGGGCAGGTCCGGCCGCGCCTTCTTGATGCGGGGCAGAAGGTCGAAGGCGTTCTCATCCGGCATGACGACGTCGGTCACGACGAGATCGCCCTCGCCGGCCGAAACCCAGCGCCACAGGGTCGCGGCATTGGAGGTAATGCGCACATCATAACCGGCGCGGCTCAAGGCCTGGTTGAGCACCGTGCGGATGGCCGCATCATCATCGGCAACAAGGATCGTGGCTGTCATCGATTGGGTCCTGTCGAGCTTGCAATAGCGGCGTCATCAAGCGAGGCATCCTTGGAGGCCGGCATGAGGACGCGGAAAATCGTGCGGTTGTTCTGGCTGTCGCATTCGATGATGCCGCCATGATCGCCGATGATCTTGGCAACCAGGGCGAGGCCGAGACCGCTGCCATTCGGCTTGGTGGTGATGAAGGGATCGAAGAGATGCGGCAAGAGGTCCGTCGGCACGCCGGGACCATTATCGATGACGCAGAATTCCAGCGGCAGCGAGATTTTCTCGCGCGTGCCGGCGACCGAAAGACGGATGCCTGGGCGATAGGCCGTGGTCAGGATGATCTCCCCATCAGGACGGTCGCCGACCGCTTCGGCAGCGTTCTTCACCAGATTGAGGAAAACCTGCACGAGCTGGTCGCGATTGGCGTAGACGGCCGGCAGCGACGGGTCGTAATTCTCGGTCACGCGGATATTGCGGGCAAAGCCCGCCTTGGCAACGGCCTTCACATGATCGAGCACGGAATGGATATTGACGGGCACGCGGTCGACCGGGCGCTCGTCGGAAAAAACTTCCATGCGGTCGACCAGCGAGACGATGCGATCCGTCTCGTCGCAGATCAGCCGCGTCAGGGCGCGGTCGTCATCGATGACGGATTGTTCGAGAAGCTGGGCAGCGCCGCGGATACCGGAGAGCGGGTTCTTGATCTCATGTGCGAGCATGGAGGCGAGACCCGTGACCGAGCGGGCGGCCGCGCGATGCGTCAGCTGCCGGTCGATCTTGTCTGCCATCGACCGCTCCTGGAAGACGACGACGACCGAGCCCGGCTCCGCAATGACAGGCGCAACATAGAGATCGACGAGCTTGTCCTGGCCGAGGCGCGGCGAGCTCAAATCGACGCGGTATTCGTTGACCGGCGCCTTGCGTTCGCGCACCTGATCGATCAGCGCCAGAAGCGGGCTGCCGAAGGGAATAAAGGTCGAGATGCGGTAGCGGGAGAGATGCGCAGCGCTGGCGCCAAAGAAGGCCTCGGCTTCCCAGTTCGCAAAAACGATGAAACCGCCCTCATCCACCATGACGACGGGGTTCTGGATGGCGTTCAGCACCGCCATTGCCATGGCGTTGACTGGATTCTCGGAAGAAGCTGTGCCGTCCGTGCTCATGCCGCCTCCCGCCGCTCTACCGCACCTGCCGCTATCGCATCACCGAAGCGGGCAATCACATCATCAGGATCGCGTGATGTCATGATCGCAGCCTTTTGCTCGCCCGGAAGATCCGGCGCGAAGCGCTCCAGATACCATCCGAGATGTTTGCGGGCGTGCCTGACGGCAACGGCCTCGCCATAAAATTCCAGCATCATGCGATAGTGCTCGACGGCAATGGCCGCGATCTCCTCGCGCGCGGGTTCACGGGCACCAGCCAGAACACCGGCAAGCCACGGTCTGCCCTGGCTGCCGCGGCCGATCATGACAGCATCGGCGCCCGAGCGGCGCAGGATCTCCTGCGCATCCTCAGCCGTTTCAACATCGCCGTTGGCGATCAGCGGCACGGAAATGACATCGCGCACGGGACGGATGGCATCCCAGTCCGCCCTGCCCTCATAAAACTGCATGCGGGTGCGGCCGTGGATGGTGATGAGCTGGACGCCAGTCTCTTCGGCTCGCTTGGCAATATGTGGTGCGTTGATGGAATTCTCATCCCAGCCGAGACGCATCTTCAGCGTCACGGGGATATCGACCGCCTTGACGGTCGCCTCGATGAGCTCAAGCGCATGATCCGGATCGCGCATCAGCGCCGAACCGGAATAACCGCCGATGACCTTCTTGGCCGGGCAGCCCATGTTGATGTCGATAATGTCGGCGCCATGATCGGCCGCGATCTTGGCTGCTTCGGCCATCCAGTGCGCTTCACGGCCGGCTAGCTGCACCATATGCGGACGGAAACCGGCAGCCCGCAGGCGCGCCCAGGATTCGGCGGTATCATTCACCAGTTCCCGGCTTGCTACCATTTCGGTGACAACGAGGCCAGCGCCATGGCGCCAGGCAAGTTCGCGGAACGGCATGTCCGTGACACCAGACATCGGCGCAAGCACAACACGGTTCCGCACGGACACGGGTCCGATTCGGAAAGGCGCTGCGAGGTCCTTGGAAATCAAATGATTATCTTTCAGGCACACCATGTAACTGCATTATTTTTAGCCATAGTTCTACGACTTGCCAAGAGGGTCGAGACCGAATTGATATTTTTTGGGCAAATGCTGGAAAAGGTCCGAGCAAGACGATAGAGCAATTGACATCCATTCCGCACATTTCAGGGATTTATGCTGCAAATGCATACTAAGCAACCGATATCGGCTGGAATTGTCGTCGTTGCGGCGGGCCGCGGTGAACGCGCCGGATCACACGAGGAAGGCCCCAAGCAGTACCGGATGGTCGGCGGCAAGCCGGTTATCGTTCATACGCTTGAAAACTTCATGACATGGGAAGCGGCAACGCACATCGTCGTCGTCATCCACCCCGATGACGAAGCGCTTTTTGCCAGAGCATCCCGGCACGTCATCTCCGCAACGCCGATCGAGACGGTTCATGGCGGCGCGACCCGACAGCAGTCGGTGCTGGCGGGCCTGCGACACCTTAGGGATAAGGGCATCAGCCATGTGCTGATCCACGACGCGGTGCGCCCCTTCGTCGATCACCAGCTTCTCGACCGGATCGCCGATACGCTTTCGGCCGGCGCGCCCGCGGTCCTTCCGGCAACGCCGGTCGCTGATACGCTGAAGCAGGCCGGCAGCGACGGGATCGTGGTCAAGACCATTCCGCGCGACCAGCTCTATGCGGCCCAGACGCCACAATCCTTCGATTTCGCCACCATTCTCGAGGCGCATGAGAAGGCAGCCGCCAGCAGCAGGACGGATTTCACCGACGATGCATCAATCGCCGAGTGGCTCGATATTCCTGTAACCATCGTCGAGGGCGCACCGACCAACGTCAAGCTGACAGTCAGAAGCGATATAACCATGGCCGACGACAAGCTCTCAAACGCCCGTATCCCGGATGTGCGCACCGGCAACGGTTACGACGTGCATCAGCTTGAGCCCGGCGACGGTGTAACGCTCTGCGGCGTCTTCATTCCGCATGACCAGAAGCTCAAGGGCCATTCGGATGCCGATGTGGCGCTGCATGCCTTGACGGATGCGCTGCTTGCCACCTGCGGCGCCGGCGATATCGGCGATCATTTCCCGCCATCCGATCCGCAATGGAAGGGTGCCCCTTCCCGCATCTTCATCGAACATGCGGCGAAGATCGTGCGCGATCATGGCGGCACCATCACCAATGCGGACGTCTCGCTGATTGCAGAGGCACCGAAGGTCGGACCGCATCGCGAAGCCATGCGCGCCAATCTTTCGGAATTCCTCGGCATCGAGATCGAACGCTGCTCGGTGAAAGCCACCACCAACGAGACGATCGGTTTCGTCGGCCGCCGCGAGGGGATCGCCGCGATCGCAACGGCAACCGTCGTCTATGGAGGCAAGAAGCGATGAGCCTGTTTCCCGCAGATATCACTTCGATGGCGGAAAACATCATCCACAATTTCACGGCTGCGGGTCTGATGGTATCGACGGCAGAGTCTTGCACCGGCGGACTGATTGCCGGCGCGCTCACAGAGATTTCGGGATCGTCCGCTGTCGTCGACCGTGGCTTCGTGACCTATACGAACGTGGCCAAGATGCAGATGCTCGGCGTGCAGGAAGAGACGCTCATCCGTTTCGGCGCGGTTTCAGAGGAGACGGCCCGGCAGATGGTGCATGGCGCCCTCTTCCGCTCGCGCGCCGACCTTGCGGTCGCTGTGACAGGCATCGCCGGCCCTGGCGGCGGATCGCCGGAAAAGCCCGTCGGGCTGGTGCATCTTGCGGCGAAATCACGTTCGGGTAAGCTCGTCCATCGTAAGATGCTTTACGGCGACATTGGCCGCACGGAAATCCGCCTGGCAACAATCCGGACGGCACTTCAAATGGTTATTGAAATTGCGTGATATTGAGTGAAGGAACAAAACGCAGGAATTTCAGTTTCTGCCGCGTGTAGGCAAGAGCCGGTTTTGAAGGAACGGTCAAATGAGATACTTGGCATGCATCGGTGTCGTCTTGAGCCTCGCCTGCGTTTCGGCGGCTGAAGCACCATCCAACTATCAGGTTTATGGTGGCGTGCGGGTGGATTCAGATCCCGTTCTGCTGCGCAAATACGACCATGCGCTCCGCCGCTGCCAGCCGGAAGCGCTGGGCTATCGCGGATCGCCTGATACCACCACCCTGATCTACAACGCGGCGCTCAGAGGCTGCCTCTATCGCTACAGCTTCATCGACCGTGGCTCCTACGCCTATCCCGCGACGCAGATCTTCGACCATTTCTTCGATCGCTGACTATCAGCCGTAGATCGTTGCCGCCCGTTTTTCGAAGGCGTCCGTGAACATGCGGAAGGCCCTGTCGAACATTGACCCCATGAGCGCGCCGAGAATGCGGCTCTTGAACTCATAGTCGATGAAGAAATCGACCGTGCAGCCCTGGCCTTCCGCCTCGACGAACCGCCAGCGGTTGTCGAGGTAGCGGAATGGGCCGTCGATATATTTGACGTCGATCACGCGCTCGGCCCTGTTGAGCAGGACCTGGGTCGTGAAGGTTTCGCGGATCGCCTTGTAGCCGACCGTCATGTCGGCGATCAGCAGTTCCTTGCCGTCGCGCTCCTTGCGGTTCTTCACCGACAGGGCTTCGCAGAGCGGCAGAAACTCCGGATAATGTTCGACATCTGACACCAGGTCGAACATCTGGTCGGGCGTGTGCGGGACAGGGCGATGCGTTTCGAATTGCGGCATGAACCGCAGTTAAGCCGGGACACCGAGAAGATCAAGAAGCGCTCGCATCTGGCGGCGGGATTTCACCTGCAAAACGGGCACATGCGGTCCGTGCGTAGCAATGGCTGATATCACGCGCGGCGAGAATTTCTTCTCGAAGGTCCAGATGAACTCCAGAAACTGCCGATCGACTTTCTCGATGCAGCCGGGTGCCATTTCCGGGCGTGTGCGGCCGATGTGCTTCAGCCAGCGGGTCACGACTCCCCAGACGCAGAGCAGGCGCGGCATCCGCACCCAGATGACGATATCGGTGCGCGGCAGGCGGATATCGAAAGTGGACGGATTGGTGCCGTCCATGATCCAGCGCTCGCCGGCAATCCTCTCGACGATCCGCTGGCGCTGCTCCTCCCTGCTGCGTTCCACCCAGCCCGGCAGCCAGAGGATATCGCGATCGATCGAGAGATAGGTCAGGCCGAAATGGCTCGCCAGTTTCTGAGCAAGCGTCGACTTGCCGCCACCCGAGCAGCCGATGACCAAGATGCGTCTCGCGTCACGAATCTGCCCGGCGGCAAAGGCGTCATCGACATAGTTGATCGTTGCGTCGGTCTGCCGCTCCATCCCTCCGCTCCTCTAGTCGTTTCCAGCCGGCAACAGGGAAAGCAGTTCATCGCTCTCCTGAAAAGACCTGAGTGTCAGCACCGGGATGCCGCTGCCGTGGCTTGCCAGTATCGCCTCGAATTGCGGAGCCTCCCGCTTTTCGAAGGTCCAGATATATTGCAGGAATTTAAGGTCGATCTTCTCAGGGCATCCCGGCGCCATTTCCGGCCGGGTCTGGCCGTAATATTTCCACCAGCGCCGGAGCACACTGCTGACGGCGACGCTGCGCGGCGGACGGCGCCAAAGCACGATATCGGTACGCGCCAAGCGAATAGGCAGGGTGCCGGGGCTGTTGCCGTCCATGATCCAGCGTTCGCCGGCAACGGCATCGTGGATGCGTTGGACAAATTCTTCGCGCGGACGCAGCTTCCAGCCGGGCAGCCAGAAGATATCACGGTCCATGGACACATAAGTGAGGTGGAAACGGCGCGCGAGCGCCTGGGCAAGTGTCGACTTGCCGGTACCGGAGCAGCCGAAAATCAGAATGCGCTCGGCATTGGGAATTATATCGGCTGCCTCCGCAACAGAGACCGCGCGAATGGGTTCAGGCGACGTCGTCACTTGATGCATGGCAGACTCGCTTTCGAAAGAACGCCTTCGCGGACAGGTGTACGTGCGAAGAGCGGCGTGCTGGCTAGCTGCTTCGTGTGACCTGATGATGACAGCGAACCGCACAAAGAAAAACCGCGGCGAAAATCGCCGCGGTCCCATCAAAAACAAGGGGTAAGCTCTTACTCCGCTGCCATCAGCAGCTTCTTCTCGCGGGCGGCCCTCAGGCGGGCGAAGTCATCGCCGGCATGGTGCGAGGAGCGGGTCAGCGGGCTCGAAGCCACCATCAGGAAGCCTTTGGTGTAGGCGACCGTCTCATAGGACTTGAATTCTTCCGGCGTGACGAAGCTCATGACCGCGTGATGCTTGCGGGTCGGCTGCAGATACTGGCCGATCGTCAGGAAGTCGACATCCGCGGTCCGCAGGTCGTCCATCAGCTGAAGCACTTCATTGCGCTCCTCGCCAAGCCCGACCATGATGCCCGACTTGGTGAACATCGTCGGGTCCAGCTCCTTCACCCGCTGCAGCAGGCGGATGGAGTGGAAGTACCGGGCGCCGGGGCGAACTGTTAGGTAGTTGCCGGGCACGGTTTCCATATTGTGGTTGAAGACGTCGGGCTTGGCAGCGACGACACGTTCCAGCGCACCGGGCTTCTTCAGGAAGTCGGGTGTCAGGATTTCGATCGTCGTCAGCGGCGAAGCGGCGCGGATCGCCCAGATGACCTTTTCGAAATGCTCGGCGCCGCCATCTTCCAGATCGTCACGGTCGACCGAGGTAATGACGACGTGGCTGAGGCCCATCTGCTTGACGGCCTTCGCGACGTTTTCCGGCTCGGCTATGTCGAGTGCGTTCGGCTTGCCGGTCGCGACGTTGCAGAAGGCGCAGGCGCGCGTACAGATCTCGCCCATGATCATGAAGGTGGCGTGCTTCTTGTCCCAGCACTCGCCGATATTCGGGCAGCCTGCCTCTTCGCAGACGGTGACGAGCTTGTGCTCCTTCACGATCGAGCGGGTTTCGGCGTAGCCTTTCGAGTTTGGCGCCTTCACACGGATCCATTCCGGCTTGCGCAGGACTTCCGTATCCGGGCGATGCGCCTTTTCCGGATGCCGCACGCGCTTTGCGTCTGGATTGATCGTGTCGAGAATGGTGACCATGTCAGTTCAACTTTCCGCCGCCCCATGCGGCCCGGATTGTCATATTGCGCATCATTCCTTTGTTCAAATCTTTCGATCTCAACAGTGACGCGCTCTATCTTCGCGCTTTATCTTCGTACCAGGCGCGCGAGGAATATCAGCAGGCAGGCGCCGATAAAACCCGTCACGAAATAGCCGAGCCTGCCGCCGACTACCTCGATATGGAACTGCGCCAGTACGGCGGTCGCGACAACCGAGCCGACAATGCCGAGCACGATGTTCAGCAGGATGCCATAACGCGCCTCCATCAGCTTTCCCGCGAGCCAGCCCGCAAGTCCGCCGATGATGATTGCCGAAATCCAGCCGATGCTTTCCATCCGTCCTTTACCCTACGCTATCGCCCTTGCGATCAGCACCACGACAATGGCGCCGACAGTGGCGTGGATGATTTGAACCACCAATGCATTTTCAATGCCCAGCGAAATCCCCAGCGCATTGAACAAAAACCCGCCCACGAACGCGCCGATGATGCCGCTGAGCAGGCACCGTATCAACCCACCACCGCCGACGACCAGGCTGGCGAGAAAGCCCGCGACCAAGCCTATCAGCAGAAAGATGAGAAGCGACTGCGTACCCATAGACATGATGATTTCCTTTCGTTCTTTCCACCCCGGAGCAGGTTGGATTTTTCACTCCGGGGATAGAGGGCGCACCAGGAAATTATCAAGCGTTCAGAACGCGGCCGTAAGCATCGAGCACGCTTTCCTTCATCGTCTCCGAAATGGTCGGATGCGGGAAGATCGTGTGCATCAGTTCTTCTTCCGTCGTCTCCAGGTTCATGGCGACGACGAAGCCCTGGATGAGTTCGGTGACTTCAGCGCCGACCATGTGGGCGCCGAGCAATTCACCGGTCTTCTTGTCGAAGATCGTCTTGACCAGCCCCTGGTCTTCGCCGAGCGCCACGGCTTTGCCGTTGGCACTGAAGGGGAAGCGACCGACGCGGATATCGCGGCCCTGCTCCTTGGCCTTTGCTTCGGTGAGACCAACAGAGGCGACCTGCGGGTTGCAATAGGTGCAGCCCGGGATCTTGAGCTTGTCCATCGGATGAACGTTCGGCAGGCCGGCAATCTTTTCGACACAGACGACGCCTTCATGCTCGGCCTTGTGGGCCAGCAGCGGCGGGCCGGCAACGTCGCCGATCGCGTAGATGCCGGGCACATTGGTCTTGCCGTAGCCATCGATGGCGATGAAGCCGCGATCGGTCTTCACGCCGACAGCCTCCAGGCCGATGCCTTCGACATTGGCCTGTACGCCGACGGCCGAGATCATGCGGTCTGCGGTGATCGTCTCGGTCGTGCCATCCTTCTTCTCGATGGTGGCTGTGATCGAGTTTGCACCCTTCTCCACCTTGGCGACCTTGGCCTCCAGATGGATCTTCATACCCTGACGCTCGAACTGCTTCTTGGCGAGAGCGGAGATTTCCGCATCCTCGACCGGCATGACCTGGCTCATAATTTCCACGACGGTGACGTCGACACCCATGGTGCGGTAGAAGCTTGCGAATTCAATGCCGATGGCGCCCGAGCCCATGACAAGCAGGGACTTCGGCAGTTCGTCAGCCTTCATTGCTTCGAAATAGGTCCAGATGAGCTTGCCATCCGGCTCGATGCCAGGAAGCGCACGCGGACGAGCGCCAGTCGCAACGATGATGTGCTTTGCCGTATAGGTGCCTTCGCCGAGCGCGTTCTTCGGCACCGGGCCCATCGGCTCCATCGGCTTCTTCGTCGTCTTGGAAACCACGATTTCGCCGGGCTTGGTGATCTTTGCCTCACCCCAGATGACATCGACCTTGTTCTTCTTGAACAGGAAGCCGACGCCGTTGTTCATGCGATGCGCAATACCGCGCGAACGGGTGACGATCGCCTTGATATCGGGCTTGATCGTGCCTTCCAGCACCAGGCCGTAATCCTTGCCATGCTGGGCGGTATGCAGGACGTCAGCCGAGCGCAGCAGCGCCTTGGTCGGAATGCAGCCCCAGTTGGAGCAAATGCCGGCGAGATGTTCGCGCTCGACGCAGGCGACCTTGAGGCCGAGCTGTGCGGCGCGGATGGCGGCGATATAACCGCCGGGACCGGAACCGATGACGATGACGTCGTAGGATTGAGCCATTGCTTTCCTGCCTTTGTTACGCTCCCGCGCGGGTCATGAGAACCCATGCGTGCTTTTTGCTGTTATCGAAGAGCGGCACGGCATTCATGCGCACCTCTTCCGAAAATCCGTTTCTTCCGTAAAGCGACAGAGCCGCTTCGTTACTATCCGACGTGATCAGGCTGACCGGCAGCCCGTCTGCCCTTGTGAGCTGATCCTCCAGCAGCCTCTTGCCGATGCCGATACCGCGCATATGGCGATAGACCGCGAGACTGCCAATGAACCAATGCCCGATCACCGATCTCTGCATCGCCAGCATCGGCTCTATGGCCGGATGCCGCGCTTCGAGATCGCGTATGCCTTCATCCACTTCATAACCGATCGCCATTCCGGCGATCTCGTCATAGGCCTCGCCGATGACGGCGTTCTTCCAGCCGCCGAGCGCCTCGTCACTCATCTTCAACCGGCCCCGCTCCAGCGGCGTATCGCTCATGCCGCTTGCGACATCGGCAAACCAGAGCCAGGAGGCAAAGCCGTGTGAAGCGATATCCGCCAGGATCGCCAGTTCCGAAGCATCCCGGCGGGAGGCTTTTCGGAGAGCGAGAAAGGCAGTCATCGTCAGAGCCCCAGCATCACCCGCACGATGGGCTCGAGACCCCGACCGAGCGCACGCGTATTCTCCGCATCGAGGTGAATGCCGTCGATCGGCGTCGTCTTGGCGACAGAGTTGCCGTCGAAGAAGCCGCAGCCGAGTTCATCAGCAAGGTCGCGGTAAAGCGTGGGAAGCTTTGCCGATTCCTCGATACCACCGGGGAACGATGCCGCGAAGGGCACATTGCCCGTCGCGCAGATTGCCGGCGGCGCCACGATCAGGATCTCCGGCCCGTCGAATTCGAAGGGCCAGGCATGATTGCGGATCAGCCGCACCAGGCGACCGATGCCCTGGCATGCCGCAAAAGCCGAGCCGGCAACAACCGGCTTCATGTCATTGGTGCCGAGCAGTAGGATAACGAGGTCGAGCGGCGCATGCGTCTGCAGAACAGTCGGCAGAATGCGTGCGCCGTTGCGATCGCAATCGGCAAGATGGTCGTCAAAGGCGGTGGTGCGGCCGTTCAGGCCTTCCGCGATGACGCGCGCGCCGCTTCCGAGCGTTGCCTGAAGCACGCTAGGCCAGCGGTTCTCATAGGCATGACGGCCGATCGTGTCGGCGTCATAGCCCCAGGTCAGCGAGTCACCATAGCAAAGAACAGTCTTCGTCATGTTCGCCCTCCCGCGTCCTGCTTAGACCAGCATGCCCATCGGATTTTCGATGTAGCCCTTGAAGGCCTGCAGCAGTTCAGCACCGAGAGCACCGTCAACGCAGCGATGGTCAGTCGAGAGCGTCACGGTCATGACCGTCGCAATCGCCATTTCGCCCTTCTTGACGATGACGCGCTGTTCACCCGCGCCGACAGCGAGGATCGTCGCATGCGGCGGGTTGATTACGGCTGCGAAATTCTTCACGCCCATCATGCCCATGTTGGAGACCGATGTCGTACCGCCCTGATATTCTTCAGGCTTCAGCTTACGGTCCTTGGCACGCTTGCCGAGGTCGCGCATCTCGTTTGAGATCGTCGACAGCGTCTTCTCCTCGGCCTTGCGGACGATCGGGGTGATCAGGCCGCCAGGGATCGAGACAGCCACGCCGACATCGGCGTGCTTGTGCTTAACCATGGCATTTTCGGTCCAGGAGACGTTGGCATCCGGAATGTCGCGCAGCGCCAAAGCCATAGCCTTGATGACCATGTCGTTGACCGAAAGCTTGTAGGCCGGAGCTCCGTCCTTGCGGGGGGCCGCGTCGTTCAGCTGGGCACGCAGCGCCATCAGCGCGTCGAGTTCGCAATCGACCGAGACGTAGAAGTGCGGAACGGTCTGCTTGGATTCGACGAGGCGACGGGCAATCGTCTTGCGCATGCCATCATGCGGCACGAGCTCGTAGGAGCCCGGCTCAAAGAGCTTGAGCACGGCTTCATCCGAGGCGCCCTTCGGAGCGGCGGCGGCCGGAGCCGGTGCAGCGGCCTGCGGGGCAGCAATAGCAGCCGGAGCAGCCTTGGCGCCACCACCTGCAGCGGCCGCTTCGACATCACTCTTGATGACACGGCCATGCGGGCCGGTGCCGGCAACGGCGGAAATATCGATTCCGGCTTCCTTGGCGAGACGGCGAGCAAGCGGCGAAGAGAAGGTGCGAACGCCAGCCGAGGAGGCGGCAGCCGGGGCAGCGGCCGGAGCGACCGGTGCCGGAGCGGGTGCTGTCTCAGCCTTCGGTGCTTCGGCTGGTGCCGGAGCAGCTGCAGCCTTCGGCGCCGGAGCGGCAGAGCCGGCGCCACTTGCAGCGGCGGCGACATCTTCACCATCGGCGGCGAGAACGGCGATCAGGGCATTGACCTTCACGCCTTCGGTACCGGCCGGAACGACGATCTTGGCGACCGTGCCCTCGTCGACGGCTTCGACTTCCATCGTCGCCTTGTCGGTTTCGATCTCGGCGATCACATCGCCGGACTTGACCTTATCGCCTTCCTTGACCAGCCACTTGGCCAGATTGCCTTCTTCCATGGTCGGAGAGAGGGCGGGCATCGTGATATTGATCGGCATCGAAAGGCCCTCCCCTTATTTGTAGCAAACGGCTTTCACCGCATCGACCACTTCACCGACATTCGGAAGCGCGAGCTTCTCGAGGTTGGCGGCGTAAGGCATCGGAACGTCCTTGCCGGCAATCGTCAGGATCGGCGCATCGAGGTAATCGAAGGCCTGCTGCATGACGCGGGTGGCGATTTCGGTGCCGACGGAATTCTGCGGATAACCTTCTTCGACGGTGACCAGACGGCCGGTCTTCTTGACCGATTCGATCACGGTCGGAAGATCCATCGGACGAAGCGTGCGCAGATCGATTAATTCGACATCGATGCCGAGCTTTTCGAGTTCGGCGACCGCCTTCGTGGCATAGGTCATGCCGATGCCGAAGGAGACGACGGTGACGTCCTTGCCCGGACGGTGGATGCGGGCCTTGCCGATCGGCAGAACGAAATTATCGAGCTTCGGCACATCGAAATGCTGACCGTAGAGAATTTCGTTTTCGAGGAAGACGACGGGGTTCGGGTCGCGGATTGCGGCCTTCAGCAGACCCTTGGCGTCGGACGCCGTGTAGGGCATGACGACCTTCAGGCCGGGGATCGCGCTATACCAGGCGGCGTAATCCTGGCTGTGCTGGGCGCCGACGCGGGCAGCAGCGCCGTTCGGGCCGCGGAAGACGATCGGGGCACCCATCTGGCCACCCGACATATAGAGCGTCTTGGCAGCCGAGTTGATGATCTGGTCGATCGCCTGCATGGCGAAGTTGAAGGTCATGAACTCGACGATCGGCTTCAGGCCAGCCATGGCAGCACCGACGCCGACGCCGGCAAAGCCGTGTTCGGTGATCGGCGTGTCAATAACGCGGCGAGCGCCGAATTCCTGCAGAAGACCCTGGGTGACCTTGTAGGCGCCCTGATATTCGGCAACTTCCTCGCCCATGACGAAGACGTTGTCATCGGCGCGCATTTCTTCGGCCATGGCGTCACGAAGGGCTTCGCGCACCGTCATCGACACCATTTCGGTACCGGCAGGAATTTCCGGGTCGTTCGGCACTAGAGCCTTGGGCTCGGCCGGAACCGGAGCAGCAGCTGCCGCCGGCTTTTCTTCCGGGGCAACAGGCGCCGCGGCGGCCGGAGCCGGCTGAGCGGCAGCCGGAGCGGCGGAAATCGCGTCGGCGGATTCGCCATCCTGCAGCAGGATAGCGATCTTGGCATTCACCTTGACGTTTTCGGTGCCTGCCGGAACCAGCAGCTTGCCGATGACGCCTTCATCGACGGCTTCGACTTCCATCGTCGCCTTGTCGGTTTCGATTTCGGCAATCACGTCACCGGACGTGACCTTGTCGCCTTCATTCTTGAGCCACTTGGACAGCGTGCCTTCTTCCATCGTCGGAGAGAGGGCGGGCATGAGGATATCGATAGGCATAGGTTCCCTCCCCGATTAGAGCAGAATGTCGGTGTAGAGCTCGGATGCATCCGGCTCCGGATCGGCCTGGGCGAAATCGGCACTGTCGGCGACGATATCGCGGACTTCCTTGTCGATCGCCTTCAGATCGTCTTCGGTCGCCCAGCCCTTTTCCATCACGCGCAGGCGAACCTGCTCGATCGGGTCCTGCTCGGAGCGCATCTTCTGCACTTCTTCCTTGGTGCGGTACTTCGCCGGGTCGGACATGGAGTGACCACGATAGCGATAGGTCAGCATTTCCAGGATCATCGGACCCTTGCCGGAGCGGCAATGCTCGAGCGCCTCATCGGCAGCAGCCTTGACGGCGCGAACATCCATGCCGTCAACCTGGATGCCCGGGATACCGAAGCCGGAACCGCGAAGCGAATAGTTCGACTGAGCCGTCGCGCGAGCCGTCGAGGTGCCCATGGCATAACGGTTGTTTTCGACGATATAGATGATCGGCAGCTTCCAGAGAGCAGCCATGTTGAAGCTCTCGTAGACTTGGCCCTGGTTGGCAGCACCGTCGCCGAAATAGGCAATCGAGACCGAGTTGTTGCCGCGGTACCGGTTGGCGAAGGCGAGACCGGTGCCGAGCGACACCTGCGCACCGACGATGCCATGACCGCCGTAGAAGTGCTTTTCCTTGGAGAACATGTGCATCGAACCGCCCTTCCCGTGGGAATAGCCGTTGCGACGCCCGGTCAGCTCGGCCATGACGCCACGAGCTTCCATGCCCGTAGCCAGCATATGACCGTGGTCGCGATAGGCGGTGATGACCTGATCGCCTTCCTTCTGCGCCATCTGCATGCCGACGACGACAGCTTCCTGGCCGATGTAAAGGTGACAGAAACCACCGATGAAGCCCATGCCGTAAAGCTGGCCCGCCTTTTCCTCGAAACGGCGGATGAGCAGCATCTCGCGATAGGCCTTCAGCTCCTCATCGCGATCGAAATCGGCGATGGGACCGCCATTCGATGCCTTGGCTGCGGATTTCGCACTATTTTTGCGGCTGGAAACGGTCGCGGTTTTGCGCAACGCCATTCAACCCTCCCTATGGGTTTATCGGTTCTCAGGTGGCGCGTACCATAGGGAAGAAAAATGACCACAGCAATGCCATAATTGCATGGCTCATATTCGCAGGTAAATTATTGATAAATAACAGGAATTTTTGATTAACCTAAATTCGGTTAATTGCGATAGTGATTGTAAATGACAATCTCATCCGCGCGCGACATGTTAAGCTGATATCGCGCCTTTTCGTCGAGCATATCCTTGTCCAGCGAGCCATCGCTCAAGAGCGCTACCTGCGCCTCCAGATGCTCGCGCTTGACCTTCAGCACAGCCAATTCCTTCTCACGCGCGACACGCTGGCGCTCGAACGCCTCCGTCGCACGCAGACCATAGTCACCATGGATGCAATGATAACCGAAATAGGAGAGGAAGGCGACCGTCATGGCCGGAATGACGAAGCGGCCGGTCTTTCTCTTCTTATGATGCTTTGTCCACATACACGCATGCTCTAACGCATTACCAATCGTTTCAATTTAGCTCGCAGAGATTAACCGTTCGTTGACTCAACCCAATTCCTGGGCAGACTCAACAAAAAACCCGCGCCGGAGCGCGGGTTCCAAATGACTGATTTATAAGATCGTATTAGCCACGGATGATGGAGCGGCCGGCATACTGGGCCTGCGGGCCGAGACCTTCTTCGATGCGGATCAGCTGATTGTACTTGGCAAGGCGATCCGAGCGCGACAGCGAGCCGGTCTTGATCTGGCCGCAGTTGGTGGCAACTGCGAGATCGGCGATTGTGGAATCTTCCGTTTCGCCCGAGCGGTGCGACATGACGGCGGTGTAGGCTGCCTTGTGCGCGGTATTGACGGCATCGAGCGTTTCCGTCAGCGAGCCGATCTGGTTGACCTTGACGAGGATCGAGTTGGCAACGCCCATGCGGATACCATCGCGCAGGCGGGCCGAGTTGGTGACGAACAGGTCATCGCCCACGAGCTGGCACTTCTTGCCGACGAGATCGGTCAGCGTCTTCCAGCCTTCCCAATCGTCTTCTGCCATGCCGTCTTCGACGGAAATGATCGGATACTTGCCGACGAGTTCGGCGAGATATTCGGCCATTGCGCCCGGCTCAAGCGTGCGGCCTTCGCCTTCCATCACATACTTGCCGTCCTTGAAGAATTCTGTCGAGGCGCAATCGAGGCCGAGATAGATGTCCTCGCCCGGCTTGTAGCCGGCCTTCTCAACCGACTTCATGATGAAATCGAGGGCTTCCGGAGCGCTCTTCAGGCCCGGCGCAAAACCGCCTTCGTCGCCGACGTTGGTGTTGTGCCCCTGGGCGGCGAGTTCCTTGCGCAGCGTATGGAAGACTTCCGAGCCCATGCGGACAGCTTCACGGATCGAGTCTGCACCAACCGGCAGGATCATGAATTCCTGGAAATCGATCGGGTTGTCGGCATGCGCGCCACCGTTGATGATGTTCATCATCGGAACCGGCAGCAGGCTGGCCGAAGCGCCACCGACATAACGGTAGAGCGGCAGGCCGGAAGCTTCCGCGGCAGCCTTGGCAACAGCGAGCGAAACGCCGAGGATGGCATTGGCGCCGAGGCGCGACTTGTTCGGCGTACCGTCGAGCTCGATCATGATCTTGTCGATCTGGATCTGATTTTCAGCATCGATGCCGCCGATGGCGTCGAAGATTTCGGTGTTGGCGGCTTCGACAGCCTTTTCGACACCCTTGCCGAGATAGCGCTTGCCGCCATCGCGCAGTTCGACGGCTTCATGCGCACCGGTCGAAGCACCCGAGGGAACAGCCGCACGGCCCATGCTGCCGTCTTCGAGATAGACATCGACTTCGACGGTGGGGTTACCACGGCTATCGAGAATCTCGCGGGCGATGATATCGGTAATTGCAGTCATGGTTTTTTCCTGCTCGGTGGGTGGATAAATCGTTTGAAACCGTCTTAATCGAAGGTGCGCGAATTACAATGCCGCAATTTTGCACACTCAGGCAGCGCATCAGACGTGGCCTATAGCACAATCATGTCAGGGTTTTGAAGGGAACGGCAGTCAGTCGCCGGTCAACATGTCCCAACCATCGAAGGACGATAAACTGTTTATCCGGGCAGAATGTTGGCAAGCCGCCGCCGTCGGCAGCAACCCACGGCTGAAAATTCCCGCAACAGCCCCAATTTTGGACGGCTTCCCGCCCTTTGATTTCAGCCTTCGGTAACCATCCCAGTCTAATTTTAAGAGCTTGAGTGAGATCCTCAAAAGTCAGTCATGCCAGCCGCTCGGGCAAATATGGAACGGCTTGGACGAGCAGCTGCGGTTTCCCTCAAAAACAACCGGTACGGGATTTTATCGACTCTCTTGGCGGCATTTCATACGAGGCACAGATGAAACTTAATATTGCACGCAGCCTTGCCATTTTCGGTGCCGTTGTCATCCTCGGACTGGTGACCTCCATCGGCTTGCAGAATTACGCGTTCAACATGCTTCGCGTGAACGGACTGATGTATAAGCAGATTATCTATGGCAAGGATCTCGTCGCCGATATTCTCCCGCCGCCGCTCTATGTCATCGAACCCTACATGCTCGCGCTCGAAGCTGTCGAGCAACCGGCCTCGGCAACGACCAATATCGAACGCATCCGAACGGTTCTGAAGCCGGCTTATGAAGACCGCCGCAAATACTGGTCAGAAACGCCGCTCAGCGCCGATCTCAAGCGCAAGCTTCTCGATGACGTTCTCGTCAAGGGCGACGCCTTCTGGCAAGTCATGAATGAGGAGGCGGTGCCTGCAATCTTCAAGGGCGACAAGGCCGCCGTCGAACCGGCACTCCTCAAGCTTGCGACGAATTTTCATGTTCACGAAAAGGCCGTGAACGAACTCGTGGCGATGGCAAACGCCTTCCAGGCGGATGCCGAAAAGCAGGCTGCCGAACAGACGGAACTGCTCTCCGCCATTACGCTATCCGCCGCCGCGCTTTCCTTCGTGCTCATCGTTGCCGGGCTCTACACGTTCCGCCGGCGCGCGATCGTGCCGCTATCGGCGATGCGCGACTACATGGCGGTTCTCGCGGGCGGCGACTATTCCCGCGAAGTTCCCTATGTCAGACGATCCGACGAAATCGGAGAAATGGCGCGCGCCGTCACGGTCTTTCGCGAATCGGCGGAAGAACGGAACGCCATCCGCGCGCACCAGGACGAGGAACGGCAGGCACAGATGCGCCGCGATGCCGAACTCGACGCATCGAAGAGTGTGGAGAATGCCACGCGCCAGCGCGTCATCGAAAGCCTGAGCGCCGGCCTGGAGCGGCTTTCGCGCGGCGACCTGACCGTGCGTCTCGACGAGCAGTTCGCCAACACTTATGAAAAGCTTCGCGAGACCTTCAATACCAGCATCATCATTCTTTCCGATGCCATGAAGGACATTTATGCCGCCACGAATACGGTCGGCGACAGCTCGCGCGAAATCGCACTCAGCACCAATGATCTGGCACAGCGCACCGAGAGTCAGGCTACCTCACTCGAACAGGCGGCTTCGGCTCTGGATCAGATCACGGTCACGGTGAAAAACTCCTCGGAACGGGCCCAGGAAGCCAATGCGATGATGTCGGCCACGAAGGAGAGTGCGGCGCATTCCGCCGAGATCGTTCGCGAAGCGGTTACCGCCATGGAGAAAATCGAGGAATCAGCGGTCAGGATCGGCGATATTATCAACGCCATCGATGAGATCGCTTTTCAGACCAATCTTTTGGCGCTCAACGCAGGCGTCGAGGCAGCACGCGCCGGAGACGCAGGGAAAGGCTTTGCCGTCGTCGCCCAGGAAGTCCGCGAGCTCGCCGGCCGCTCCGCCAATCTCGCCAAGGAGATCAAGCTTCTCGTCGAGACGTCATCGCGGCAGGTTTCCGCGGGCGTGGCACTTGTCAACCGCACCGGCGAGGCACTCGGCGATATCGACCGCCAGGTACTGCAGGTGACGGCGCTGATCGAAGCGATCGTGCGCTCGTCTTCGGAACAGTCGGTTGCGCTCGTCGAGGTCAACGCTGCCGTCAACCGTATGGATCAGGTGACACAGCAGAATGCGGCGATGGCCGAGGAGACGAACGCCGCCTGCCAGGAGCTCGGCAACGAGGCGTCCCATCTCGGGCGCATGCTCTCCCGCTTCGCGCTGGAGGAAAGGCGCCCGTCCCGCGCGGCAGCCTGATGCTGCCTGTCGTTCAGGCGGCTTTGGCGATCGCGTCGAAGGCGAGAAGCTTCTCAAGAAGCCGCGGCATGTCCTTGAGATAGACCATGTTCGGTCCGTCGCAGGGCGCGTTATCCGGGTCCTGATGGGTTTCGATAAAGACACCGGCGACGCCGACGGCCACGGCTGCACGGGCCAGCGTCTCCACGAACTGTCGCTCTCCGCCGGAGGTTTCCCCCTGCCCGCCAGGCTGCTGGACTGAATGCGTGGCATCGAAAATGACGGGTGCACCCGTTGCTGCCATGATCGGCAGGGAACGCATGTCGGAAACCAGCGTATTGTAACCGAAGGAAGCGCCGCGCTCGCACAGCAAGATGTTCGGATTACCGCTCTGGTTCAGCTTGCCGAGCACGTTCTTCATATCCCAAGGCGCCAGGAACTGGCCCTTCTTGACGTTGATAACGCGACCGGTCTTTGCCGCAGCCACCAGGAGATCCGTCTGACGGGACAGAAAGGCCGGTATCTGCAGGATGTCGACAACCTTGCCCACTTCGGCGCATTGTTCTTCAGTGTGGATGTCGGTCAGAACCGGAATGCCGAGTTCCTTCTTGAGATCGGCAAAAACCTCCAGCCCCTTCTCAAGTCCGACACCGCGTTTGCTCGACAGGGAAGAGCGGTTCGCCTTGTCGAACGAGGTCTTATAGACGAGCCCGATGCCGAGCTTGGTGCACAATTCCTTCAACGTGCCGGCAACCATGAACGCATGGTCGCGGCTTTCCATTTCGCAAGCGCCGGCAATCAGCGACAGGCGTGCGGCATTGGAGAAGGTGACCTTGCCGGCGCCCTCGCCGACCGTCACAACGGAATTGGTAGTGGAGCTCATGATGTTTCCTCGAAAGCGAAGAGCACGCCCTGACCGGGCGCGGGCTTCACCAGAATACGGTTGCCCTTGCGTGTATACGTCACCCCGTTAGCAGCCAAATGCGCTTCTGTCACGGCCAGATCGCCAACGGCAAAGAGGATTGCCCGGCCGCGCAGGCCGCGATCGATATCCGGCGTCGCCAGATCGAAATAGGCCTCCAGCCCCTGCGGGGTCATCAGGCTGATCTTTGCGCTTCCGGTAGGCACCTCTAGCCCGAAACTCGTATCACCGACAGAAGCGGCCTTTGCCGTCGAGCGAACGAACTCGCCGAAGGCTGTCGGCTCGGGGGCTGCGAGCGCGATCTCGGCAATGCCTGTCACGCCGTTGGCGTGGGTCTCCAGCACGTTGCGGTCGGCAGGAAGCGGGTTGATACGCTCGACAGCGAAGAGAAAGAAATCCGGTGCCCGGAGGTCGCCAGCGAAGGCAAGCCGGAAGCCGGCAACGCTCTCCGCGCCATCCGGCATTTTCACAGGGCGTTCGAACTGCAGCACAGAACCGGCACTGATGCTGCCCTTCACGAATCGAGCATGTTCGTGCTTTGCATCCGCTGTGGCGAAGGCGATGGCGGACAGCCCCTCGCTGCCGCAGCGGAAGCGGAAAGCCTGGTCGCGGGCCGTGAAGACGTTGCCCTCACGCGCCGTCACCTCGCTCTCCTCGACGCTCGCGACACCGAGCGGCTCGAGATAGGTTTTGTCGGCAAAGAAAACGCAGGCGTTCTCCGTGCCGAAGGGATGGCGGGCATCGGGCGCGACGGTAAAGCCCAGCTTGCCCAGCCTTTCGCGGGCTAGGTCGATATCGGTAACCGGCAAAACGAGATGATCGATCGAAAGCGTGTCTTGGCTCATCGGTTCTTCTCCCAGCGGTGACAAGGAGATGTGCTTCAGCAAGTCTCCTGAAACAAGGCCAGACAGGCATATGGGCGATAAAAATCAAATTCTCGACAGATTGAACAGAAGTTTTACGAAAATTTAGCTACTTGCGGAACACATATGGAACATATAGTGTCCGTTCTGGATTTGTTTCAAGACTGGGGAGACGCCATGCTCACGCGCAAACAACAGGAACTCCTTCTTTTCATTCATGAAAGGATGAAGGAGTCAGGCGTTCCACCGTCTTTCGACGAGATGAAGGACGCATTGGATCTGGCCTCGAAATCCGGTATTCACCGGCTGATCACCGCGCTCGAAGAACGCGGCTTCATTCGCCGGCTTCCGAACCGGGCGCGCGCGCTCGAAGTCATCAAATTGCCGGAAGCCTACAGCCCGAGCCTGCAGCCCCGGCGCGGCTTTTCGCCGAGCGTCATCGAGGGCAGCCTCGGCAAGCCCCAGCCCGTGGCACCTCCCGCCTCCGCAAAGCCGGCACCTGCTGCCGATAACGGCAATGCGGTCTCCGTTCCCGTCATGGGCCGTATCGCTGCCGGTGTTCCGATCTCGGCAATCCAGAACAATACGCATGATATCACCGTTCCCGCCGATATGCTCGGCTCGGGCGAACATTATGCGCTCGAAGTTCGCGGCGACTCGATGATCGAAGCCGGCATCTTCGATGGCGACACGGTCATCATCCGCAATGGCAGCACGGCCAATCCGGGCGATATCGTCGTCGCGCTCGTCGATGACGAGGAAGCAACGCTCAAGCGTTTCCGCCGCAAGGGCGCATCGATTGCGCTGGAGGCTGCAAACCCTGCTTACGAGACCCGCATCTTCCCGCCGGATCGCGTCAAGGTCCAGGGCAAGCTCGTCGGCCTCATTCGCCGCTATCACTGACCGGTGACGGGCTGGCGTCTGCGAATGTGTTGCTGCGCCAATCATAGGCGCGGTGGCGTATCCAGGGTCGCCCCAATGTGTCGAATGCGGTTGCGACCTCAACTCCCTTATCGGTGAATCGAAGTTCGACGGAACCTGTCTTGCGCAGCGTCTCGCCGGTAAAGAGCAGCGCGCCGGAACGACAGCGGTCGAAGCGCAATCGAACCGGGGTCACGACAATATCAGCCGTATCGCAGGCTGGTCCGAGATAGGCAGCATTGTCGATGACGGTCAGTTTCTTTCCATTGACGAGCAAGGTGGTGCACCAAGCGCCCTTCAGGCAGGAGAAGCGTGACGCCGGGTTGACAGCGACTGCCTGTCTCATCGCCTCTCTGGCTTCATTCTGTTGATCGGGTGACAGTTGCAGTCTTTTGCCGTCAGGCGCAGTGGGCGCCCTGGCAGCTTGGAGCATAACCGGCTTCTGATGCTCTTCGATGGCAAGTGCCCTCTGCCATTGTTCGAAGATGAAGGCGGGCGGCTTTTCACGGTTCGAAGCCATCGCCTCTCCATCGATTATAGCGACCAGGCCGCCATCTTCGGAGATGGCGATGTCGGGCATCGCCTCTGACGGAAGCAGCACAACAGCGAGCGTCGAGACCACGACAATTGCCGTTCCCATGTGCCGCAGCCAGGTTCGGAGCAGGGTCAGCAGCAGAAATCCGAAGACGGCGGTCGGGAAATACCAGCCGGGCAAGCGGCCTACATCTATGTTGCCACCCCACCCCGCTACTGCCTTTGCGATTGTGATCACCAGATCGAGCCCGAAGCCTGCGACCTGCCACACCGGGCCATCGAGGCCAAAGGGCATCAGCAGCATTGCCAACATTCCGGCCGGCATGACGATGAAGGAAATGACCGGCATGGCCGCGAGATTTGCCGGAAGGCCATAGGCAGTGAGCCGGTGGAAATGCTCGATCGAAAACAGTGCGGTGGAGAAACCACCGATGAGCGACGTCAGGAAAACACCGCCGAAGAAGCCGCCGACCATAAAGAAGGGTTTCATGATCGGGAGCTTGGCAAAGGCATTCTCCCGCATCGGCCGCGCCTTCCAGAGGTCATAGCCCGCGACCAGCGCAAGCGTTGCGGCGAAAGACATCTGGAAACTCGGCCCCAGCACCTCCGATGGCGAGACCGCAAGGATCACGAGAGCGGACAGCGCCACGTTTCTGAGACTGATCGACGGCCGGTCAAAGAAGACGGCAACCAGCATGATCGTCATCATGATGAAGGCACGTTCGGCGGAGACGGCAAAACCCGAGATCAGATAGTAGGCCGTCACCGCAGCGAGCGCACCGGCCGCCGCGATCTTCTTGGTTGGCCATGCCTGGGCAATGCCGGGAAACAGGCTGAGGACGACACGCAGGCCGACAAAGAAGATGCCGGCGGAGAGCGCCATATTTAGGCCGGAGATCGCAATGATATGCGCAAGGCCGGACTGCCGCAGCGCCTCCGTCGTTTCATCCGAGATCGCCCGTCTCTCGTCGGTAACAAGGGAGGCGGCAAAAGCCCCGGTGTCGCCGGGTAGTGTGGAGCGGATCCGATCGCCGATGCCGCTTCTCAAGCGGTAGAGCGACTCCAGGATGGTTTTAACCACCGAACTCGCTCGCTCCGGCTGTTCTGCAACCCTCTTCGGCGCTCCATAGAAGAAGCCGTTGGCACCAATGCCGTCAAAATAAGCACTAAAGGCAAAATCATTGAGGTGGGGGAGCGCCGGTCCTGCCGGAGGCGTGAGACGCGCCCTGCCCTCGATGACGTCGCCGAGTTCGAACGGCCGGGTGGCCCCGCGGACCAGCACGGAAATACGTTCGGGCGGACGCTTGATCTCAGGAGCATCCGTGCCGGTGACGTCAAGAATATAACGCCAGCGCCCTTGGCCATCGCCTTCTCGGCGCTCGATCCGGCCGGTCACCGTTGTCGTTACGGCTGAATCGAGGATCAGGGTCTTTGCCCGCCATGTTTCGATCTGTGCAGAAAGCATTCCACCGGCAAAAAGAAGCAGAGCAAGCAGCGTCGCCCGCAGCTTCGTCCGGCCATAACCGCAGAGCGCAACGGCAATAAGGAGAACAGCCAAGCAGAGACCGAGCGACACGGCCGGAAAGTCCGAGGCAGCCAGAAACCAGGTCGCGGCACCCGCACCAAGGAAGACCGGCGAGAAGAGGATGAGGCGACCGTGGCCAGCCTCTTCGGCGGCCATCCGCATCGACGACCCGACGTATCGTTTCGCAACAGTCACCAATCGCCATCGAAATGGGATCGCAACCTGGGTCCGAGCCGATTGCGTCACAATGGCGCGCGGGGCAACGCCAGCAAAATCCATCTTTTCATCAATGGATTGCTCTTGTCGTTCTCTTGTCTCCAACCCCGCCATAATCGCCTGGACCCGCCCCCGGATACCGGCAGAATGCAACCTGAAATCAAAACGAGCAAACAATAATCGATTGAAATAAGAGGAAAATTCGCGGGAGCAAAAAAACCAGTCAAATCATGGTGTTCTGATATGCATTTAGCTCATCGCTGCACTGCCTAAAAGATGATGCCGCGATGCACAAAATGGCATCACGGTAACTTGGCATTAGCTTCGCGATCATATAGCTATCGCTTAGGACGCTTAACCCTTATGGCGCTTTTGCGGCGCCACCGCCACCCCGGAGGATCAGCATGACGGATCAAAGCGCTACAATCAAAATCGGTGACAAATCAGTCGATCTCGCCGTGCGAAAAGGCACGGTTGGACCCGACGTCATCGACATCGGTGCCCTCTACAAGAACACGGCTTCCTTCACCTACGATCCCGGGTTTACGTCGACTGCATCCTGTGAATCGAAGATCACCTATATCGACGGCGACGAAGGCGTTCTGCTGCATCGCGGCTATCCGATCGAGCAGCTCGCCGAACACGGCGACTTCCTCGAAGCCTGCTACCTGCTGCTCTACGGCGAACTGCCGACCGCCGCCCAGAAGAAGGACTTCGACTATCGCGTCACGCATCACACCATGGTGCATGAACAGATGAGCCGCTTCTTCACCGGCTTCCGTCGCGACGCCCATCCGATGGCCGTCATGTGCGGCTGCGTTGGCGCGCTTTCGGCCTTCTATCACGACTCCACCGATATCACCGATCCGCACCAGCGCATGGTCGCCAGCCTGCGCATGATCGCCAAGATGCCGACGCTCGCCGCCATGGCCTATAAGTACCATATCGGCCAGCCCTTCGTTTACCCGAAGAACGATCTGGATTACGCGTCCAACTTCCTGCGCATGTGCTTTGCCGTTCCCTGCGAGGAATATGTCGTCAATCCGGTGCTCGCACGCGCCATGGACCGTATCTTCATCCTCCATGCCGACCACGAGCAGAATGCCTCGACCTCGACGGTCCGTCTCGCCGGCTCCTCGGGTGCGAACCCGTTCGCCTGCATCGCCGCCGGTATCGCCTGCCTCTGGGGCCCCGCTCACGGCGGCGCCAACGAAGCAGCCCTCAACATGCTGACGGAAATCGGCACTGTCGACCGCATTCCGGAATATATCGCCCGCGCCAAAGACAAGAACGATCCGTTCCGCCTGATGGGCTTTGGTCACCGCGTCTACAAGAACTACGATCCGCGCGCCAAGATCATGCAAAAGACCACGCATGAAGTTCTCGGCGAACTCGGCATTAAGGACGATCCGCTTCTCGAAGTCGCCATGGAGCTGGAGCGCATCGCTCTGACCGACTCCTACTTCATCGAGAAGAAGCTCTACCCGAACATCGACTTCTACTCGGGCATCACGCTGAAGGCGCTCGGCTTCCCCACGACCATGTTCACCGTGCTCTTCGCTCTGGCCCGCACCGTCGGCTGGATCGCCCAGTGGAACGAAATGATCGAGGATCCGGAACAGCGCATCGGCCGTCCGCGCCAGCTCTATATCGGCGAACCGAAGCGCGACTACGTGCCGGTTTCCAAGCGCTAAGCGCTGACTTCGAAGCAAAAAGAAAACCCGGTCAGGAATGGCCGGGTTTTTTGTTGGCGAGAACATCGAGCAATATCTGCGCTGCATGCTCTCCAGGCGGCCTCTCTGTCTGCATACGCTGCCAGATGAGCTCGTAGCCTTCCTTCATCGCCTTGAGCTGGTAGGTGTCGGCTGATAGCCTCTCCATCCAGCGCGCAAGGCTTGCGCCGCGAACGATATCGTTCAGATATTCCGGCACGACCGAGTAGTCGGCGATAAGATTGGGCAGTGCGCCGCTCCAAGTCTTGATGCCTGACGTCAGCATGCGCATGATCCAGTCGACCTTGTAAGCGGAAACGACGGGGACATCAGCAAGCGCCAGTTCCAGGATCACGGTGCCGGACGCCGCCATGGCCGCATCGGCCTCGGCGAAGGCCTTCCATTTCGCTTCGGCACCCACAACGATTTCCGGCTTCACCGTCCATCCCGCCGTCATTTCGCGCACAAACGCTTCCTTATGCGTCACAGTCGGCAGGATGAAGCGTATCGGTCCATTGCGGGCGACGAGCTCATTGGCGGCGGCCTCGAAATAAGGCAGAAGCTTCTTGATCTCTGAGGAACGCGAGCCGGGAAGAAGTAGGATCGCACCGTTGCCCGGCTGCCGGCCAGCGCGCAGGCGCCGGGTCTCCAGAAGCGCTGGGTCGGCGATCAGGCGATGTCCGACATAGGTGGTCTGCGGCCCGTTGAGGCGCTGCATCGCGGCCGGTTCGAACGGAAGCACAGCCAGCACATGATCGACATAGGCGAGCATGCGCTGCGCGCGATATTCCTTCCAGGCCCAGACACTCGGACAAACATAATTGACGACCGGCAAGTCGGGCAGCGCCGTGCGCACCCGCTTGGCGACGCGATGGGTGAAATCCGGGCTGTCGATGATGAGAAGAATATCGGGCTTTGCCGCAACAATCGCCGCGGTGGTCTGCCGGATAAGGGACCAGAGCTTCGGCAGCTTGGCAAGCACCTGGGTGATGCCCATGATGGAAAGCTCGGAAAAATCGAAAAGTGATTTCAGCCCCTCGGCCTGCAATCCCTCGCCGCCGACGCCGACGAGTTCGATCGGCCCGGAATGGATCTTCCTGAGCCCGGCAATGAGATCGGCACCTAAGAGATCGCCGGAGACTTCGCCGGCTATGACGGCAATCTTCAGCGGTCTATCGCTCATTGAAGCCCCCATCCCGGTAAACCCTTGTCGATACCGCAGACAAAAAGACCGTTTTCGTCTGCCGCCTTGATGAGCGCGTCGCGATCAAGCACCAGCGCCCGGCCGGCTTCGACGGCCACCCCTGCAAGCCCGGCGGCTTTGGCGTTGAGCACGGTGGACACACCGATCGCCGGCAGGTCGGCGCGAATATCCTGCTGCGGCTTGCTGAGCTTGACCAGCACACCGCGCCGGCGCGGCGATATACGGCCTGCCGCTCTCAGGTTCGCCACACGGTCAAGCATGCCGTCCGTGCCCTCAACGCCCTCAACAGCGACGACGCGCCCGCCGATCGAGACGGCGCCCTGCCCGATATCCAGACTGCCAAGCACATCCGCGGCCTTGCCTGCGCGCTCTATGTCACGACGATCCTCTTCATTGGGCGAAACAGCGCCCAGCGGACCTGCGGTTGCCAGCAGATCCGGTGCAATCTCATGGGCGCCGACGACGCGCAGACCTCGCCCTTCTATCAGCTTGATGACCATCTTCAGAACGGTATCGTCGCCGCCCGAAAGCAGCGTACGGATGGCGGCGGGTACCTTGGTCAGAATACGCAGCGTCGGCCGCACCTCGCGCCATTCCGGTCGCCGACGGACGCTGCCCGACATGACGACACGGCTCACTCCATACCGCTTGAAAAGCCGATCGAGCGAAGCGAAATCACCGATACCGATCGTGGCGTGGTCGAAACCGTCCCAACGACGGTCGCCCTCATCCTTCAGGATAACGATAACAGGATTTTCGCCAGCCGAACGTGCAGCTTCGGCAACATAGGACGGCAGAAGCCCGCCACCGGCAATGATCGCCAGCCGGCCTTCAGCGGTATCGCCGTCGGAAGCCACAGATCAGCCCTTCTGTCCCCGGCTCGGCGAAGACAGCGCGCGATCGCTTTCGGCCGCGATGAAATCGAGGATCTCGACCACCTGCTCGCAATCGGCATATTCGTCGCGGATTTGGGCTGCATTCTCGCGGATCGAGCCGGCACCCTCGAAGATCGCCTTATAGGCACGGCGAACCGTGTGAATGACGGCGCGATCGACGCCGGCGCGTGTCATGCCGACGACGTTGAGGCCGCTCAGAATGCCGGGATTGCCGTTCAGCATGCCGTAGGGAATGACGTCGTAACTCACGGCCGAGAGACCGCCGACAAAGGCATATTTGCCGACTCGGGTGAACTGGTGCACTGCCGCGCCGCCGCTGATGATTGCGTGATCGCCAACCGAGACGTGGCCAGCCAGCATGACATTATTCGACATGATGACATGGTTGCCGACGCGGCAATCATGGGCGACATGCGAATAGGCGAGAAAAAGGCTGTTATCACCGATTACCGTCGAACCGCCATGTTCGACGGTGCCGGTGTTCATCGTAACACCCTCGCGGATCGTGCAGTTGCGGCCGATGATCAGCGACGTGTCGACGGCGCTGTGACGGGCACTTTGCGAGTCGCCACCGATGACGGCCGAAGGAAATATACGCGTACCGGCGCCGACGGTCGTCAGACCGAGAACCACGACATGGCTGATGAGTTCGACATTGTCGTGAAGCGTGACTTTGGAGCCAACATGGCAAAACGGTCCGACCACCACGCCTTCACCGACCGTGGCGCCGTCTTCGACCACGGCCATCGGATGGATTCTGGCGCTTTCGGCGATCATGCTCATGCGTTGTCCTTACGTACGATCATCGCGCCGATATCGGCCTCAGCGACGAGTGCACCGTCGACCTTTGCGTCGCAATGGAATTTCCAGATATTGCCGCGCTGCTTGATTTTCTGCACGTGATATTCAACGCGGTCGCCTGGCACGACCGGCTTGCGGAAGCGGGCATTGTCGATCGTCATGAAATAGACGAGGTTGCCGGTCTGGCCTTCCTTCTTGGCACAGATAGCGCCTGCCGTCTGCGCCATGCCTTCGACAAGCAATACGCCCGGCATGATAGGCGCGTCAGGGAAGTGGCCGGTAAAATGCGGTTCGTTGACCGTTACGTTCTTGATGCCCACGGCAGCATTGTCGCCATCGATATTGACGATCTTGTCGACCATCAAAAACGGATAGCGATGCGGCAACAGCTTCATAATTTCCATGATGTCTGCCGAAGAAAGCGTGGCGGCTGTTGCTTCAGTCATTCTTGCCTCCCTTTTTTCCGCGCGCCCCTGATTTTGCCATGAGCTGTGCAACATATTTCAGATAGTCATTTAGAGGACGTGCCGGTATTCCGCCATAGCGGCCGCCAGCAGCAAGATCGGTCATGACACCACTTTTTGCAGCGATCTGCGCGCCATCGCCAATGGTGATATGTCCCTTTAAACCAACCTGTCCACCGATCTGCACACCATCGCCGATGATAGTGCTGCCGGCCATGCCGACCTGCGAAACGACGGCGCAATGGCGACCGATACGGACGTTGTGGCCGATTTGCACCTGATTGTCGATCTTGGTTCCCTCGCCGATGACGGTGTCGTCCATGGCGCCGCGATCGATCGTTGTATTGGCGCCGATCTCCACGTTGTCCTGGATGATAACGCGACCGATCTGCACGATCTTGATCATGCCACGCGGACCTGGCGCATAGCCGAACCCATCCTGACCGATACGGACACCGTTATGAATGATGACGCCATTTCCGAGGAGTGCACACAGAATGCTCACACCAGTTGCGATGGAGCAATTGCGGCCAATCTTGACGTTGGGACCGATGATCGACTGAGCGCCGATGCGCGTTCCCTCACCGATCTCCGCACCGGGGCCGATGATCGCCATTGGCTCTACAATCACGCCCTTCTCAAGCCGCGCGGTCGGATCAATAATAGCGCTCGGCGCGATCTCCGTCTCGCCGGACGAAAACGTCACCGGCCTGAGAGCCGCAGGATAGAGATACCCGCCGGCCATCGCGAAGGCAGCATGCGGATTGGAGGAAATCACTACGGGGATATGCGGCGGCACCAGCTCAGCCAGTGCCTTGTCGCAAATCACGGCCGAAGCCTCGCAGGTCAGAAACTCGTCCCGGTTACGGCGAGAGAGGATATAACAAATATCCCCTACCTGCGCCCTAGCGATGGGAGAGACCGAGCGGATGATGACATCGCCATGAGCGGAATTGCCAAGCTCTGCCCCAAGAAATTGCGCTAACTCAGCAAGTCTCACGCCTTCATGGGGCAGAAAAAAAGTATTTTGCTCCATCGGCAAAACTCCAGAACGGAATTGAAATTTACAGTTCCGGACTGCCGATATCAGAATTGGTTGTTAATGCCAAACTTGAAGCGCTGGGTCTTGTCGAAGTCTTCCTTCACGACCGGGATCGCGTAGTCGACACGCAGTGCACCGAAGGGTGACTGCCAGATAAGGCCGAGGCCAACAGAAGCACGCAGCTGCGCGTCCGTACCCTGCGCAGTATCCGAACCGAGAAGCTCGACATCGTTGCCAAACAGCGTGCCAGCATCTGCGAAGACTGCACCGCGCAGGTTGAAGTCACGCGGGAAGCCCGGCATCGGGAAAGTCGCTTCCGCAGAAGCAGTGAAGTAAGTCGTGCCACCAAGCGGGTCATCCGGGTTGGTGATACGCGGGCCGATACCCTTGTTTTCGAAGCCGCGGATATCGGAATTGGTCAGCGTGAACTGGTCGAAGACGTTCAGGTGATCACCGAAGCCGACAACGTAGCCTGCCGATGCCGAAACCGAACCGATGATGTCGGCGTCGTCTGCGAGCAGATGATAGTAACGGGCCTTACCGTAAATCTTGTAGTATTGGGAGTCGCCGCCGAGGCCGGCAATTTCCTGCGTCGCAGTAGCGTAGATACCTTCACGCGGCAGGACGGTATCGTCAAGCGTATTGTAGGTCAGCGTCTGCGATATGGAAGACCGCGTCCACGGGCTTTCGTTGACCAGGTTTTGATAGGTAGCGGACAAATCGGCCAGACTGCTTCCGCTAGAATCGTACTTCATCTGCTTGTAATTATAGCGGAACGTCGTCGCCAGATCTTCGGTGATCGGCGCCGTTACGCGCAGAACACCGCTGGTTTCCTGGTAATCGTAGTTGTCGTTGCTCGACGTCTCGCTGTGATTGACGTCGAAACCGGCGGCAAGGCGATAACCGAGGAAGTAGGGCTCGGTGAAGTTAATACCGTAAGCGCGCGAGCCTTCCTGACCGCCACCGGCCGAAATGCGGATATACTGGCCGCGGCCGAGGAAGTTCTTCTCTTCGATCGAAGCTTCGAGCAACAGACCGTCGCCGCCGGCCGCATAACCGGCACCGATACCAAACGAACCGGTTGACTGATCCTGCACGTCGACGACGATGACGACACGATCAGGCGAACTGCCAGGCTGGGTCGAAATGTTGACTGAGGAGAAGTAGCCGAGCGCTTCAAGACGGCGCTTCGCGCGGGTGATCATCTGCTGATTGAAAGCGTCGCCTTCGCTGAGATCGAACTCGCGGCGAATGACGTAATCGCGCGTGCGGCTGTTGCCGCGGATTTCGATACGCTCGACATAGGCGCGCTCGCCCTGGTCGACGAGGTATTCGACGCCGATCGTATTGTTGTTCAGGTCGCGGTTGCCGCGCGGCGTGACGCGCGCGAAGGGATAACCGGCAGAAGCAACCTGATCCGAAATCGCCTCGATGGACTTCTGGACTTCCTTGGCGTTGTAGACCTGACCTTCGCGAGTTCTGACCAGCCCCTGTAGCTGCTGGGCATCGACACCTTCGACGGTCGACTGAACGCTGACCGCGCCGAAGTCATAACGCGGGCCTTCTTCGATATTGAAGGTCAGCGTGTACTTGTTCGTCGCTTCATCGAAAGCGGCATCGGAAGAAACGATGCGCATGTCGGCATAACCACGATTGTAATAGAACTGGCGCAGCGCATCTTCATCAGCATGCAGCTTATCTTCGTTGTAGACGTCCTTGCGGGTCAGGAACGAGAGGAAGTTCGAACGCTTGGTCTGAATAACAGCGGCGAGACGGCCGGCGCTATAGGCCTGGTTGCCAACGAAATTGATGGCGTCGATCTTGGTGCGGTCGCCTTCATTGATGACGAAAGCGAGGTTGACGCGACCCTCGCCAAGCGGAACGACCTGCGTCGTCACTTCGACTTCGCTGCGGCCGGTAGCGGCATAGGCTTCCTTGATCGCCGCGATATCGGACTGGATCTGCGCATCGTTATAAGGACCAGCGGCATGCGTCTTGACGACGGCTGCCAGCTTATCGTCCTTGACCTTCCGGTTGCCGTTAAAGACGACCTGGTTGACGAGCTGCGCTTCCTGAACGTTGACGACGAGGGTGCTACCGGAAACCGAAATCTTGACATCGGAGAAGTAACCGGTGCCGTAAAGCTGCTTTACGGAGTCGTCGATATCGGTGTTGGAGAAGCTTTTGCCGGGAGTAATGGTGAGGTTCGACCGGACGGCCTCAGCACCGACGCGGCTTGCACCGCGCACGTCGATCCGCTGAATGACGGCAGCTTCCGCAGCCGTAGCCGAAACGAAAGTCAAAGCACCTGCGCCGGAAGCAACAACACTAGCAGACAGCGCAATCGCCGATACTGCGTTCAAAAACCTTGAACCAGCCTTCATTTCACCCATTACCTTTTTTTCCCTCGTCTCCGGCCCCAGGGGACCCCCCGATTCCGGCCACGTGTGTCGTTTTACCCGCTTTTGACATACAAGCAAGGGAGCTCGTTAATTTCTGTTTACTTCATTTCGAAGCGTGACCCATTCGCCACTACAGCTTTGAAACATCGTAAATAAACAGTAATTTTCCCTATCTTTTTACGCGCTAGCCGATGAGCGCGCTAATGTCATTCCAGGTGGCAAAAACCATTAATGTAAGCACCATGGCCAGGCCAATGCGAAACGCAATTTCCTGAGCCGAAGAACCCAGCGGTCTTCCCCTAACCGCTTCCACCGCATAGAACATCAGGTGGCCGCCATCAAGTACCGGAACCGGCATCAAATTCAGCAATCCAATCGAAACTGACAAAACCGCAGCAAGCTGCAGCAACGCGCCTATTCCAAGCGTAGCCATCTGGCCCGAAGCTTGCGCCACGCGGATCGGACCACCCAATTGGTCGGCTTTCATCGATCCATTGAGCAAATTGCCGATATATTTGAAGGTGCCCGTCACGATATGCCACGTCTGCGTCACGCCTTCGTTCAGTGCCTGAAGCGGCGTATAGGTCTGCAGACGGAAGTGGCCAACCTCTTCGTTCGTAACGATCCCGATCAGACCAACCTCGATCTTGTTGCCGAACTGGTCGGTGATATCGGTGCGCTGCGGCACCATCGGCAGGTCCATCTTCTCGCCGTTGCGCTCAATGGTCACGACGATGTTCTGGTTCGGACGGATGCTGACATAACGCCGCACGTCGTCGAAAGTCTGAACCTTGGTGCCATCGATTGAGACGAGCAGGTCGCCCGGCAGTACGCCGGCTGCCGCGGCAGCACTGTCCGGCTTCACTTCGGCGACAACGGGATCGGACACCGTGCGGCCATAGACCGCGAAAAGAACCGTGAAGATGGCAATGGCCAGGATGAAGTTGGCGATCGGGCCGGCTGCGACGGTTGCGGCGCGCTTCCAAAGCTTTGCGCCGGCGAAGGAACGCTCGCGCTCCTCATCCGTCATCGCGGCGAGCCTGTCCGTATCCGGCTTGCTGGACGCATCCTCATCGCCGAAAAAGCGAACATAGCCGCCGAGCGGGATCGCCGATATCTTCCACCGCGTTCCGTGGCGATCGGTGAAACCGACGATCTCCGGGCCAAAGCCTACGGAAAAGGCAAGGATACGGATACCGCTCCAGCGCCCGACGAGATAGTGGCCCATCTCATGCACGAAGACGAGCAGCGACAGCACGATAACGAAGGGGACGATGTAGCCCGTCAAAAAACCGAATATGCCGGTCACCGCTTCCATGACTTCCTTCTTCTATCTGGCCGTAATGATCAAAGGCCGAACAATGCCGCACCGAGCGACGTCGTTCCGCCGCCCTTTATCAGCGAAAAAAGGCCAGCAAGCAAGAACGCTGAAAAACAGGCAAAAATCAGTCCATCGACGCGATCCATGACGCCGCCATGCCCCGGAATGAGACGGCTGGAGTCCTTCACGCCGAATTTTCGCTTGATGAAGCTTTCGAAAAGATCGCCTGACTGGCTGAAGACGGACAGGACGAGCGCGATCACCGCGGCGCGATCCAGGGCTTCCGGAATTAAAAAATGGATAATGACAGCTCCGGCGATGACGGCCGAAATGGCGCCACCGACTGCGCCCGACCAGGTCTTGCCGGGCGATATGCGCGGAGCAAGCTTTGGACCGCCAAGCGCACGCCCGACGAAATAGGCGAGAATATCGGTCGCCCAGACCACGGCGAAGATGAAGAGCATCGCGTAGAGGCCAAGGGCTTCATCGCCGCGGATCGCGGCAAGCGCCAATCCGGTGCCGCCAGCATATAGAAGCCCCGGCGCGAACCAGCGGCTGGCACGATGCAGGAAGATCATGGCAATGCCGACCGCGGTCAGTGCAATCAGCATTCCGAACGCATATTCGAACGCACCCGCCAGAACGAGCAGGGCGACCAGCACCTCACCCACCCAGCCGAGCACGTTGGTCACCGGATCGCGCACAATACCTGTGATCGTCGACCATTCGTAATAGATCAGAAGCGCAATCGCCGCCGCCACGATGCGGAAGATAAAGCCGCCATACCAGGTGGCGGCAAGAACGATGATCGCGAGAATCAGGCCTGAAACGATGCGGAGCTTCAGTTCCTGCTTCATCAGGTGTTCACTGCAGCGGCCTGCGCGGTAAGACCGCCGAAGCGGCGATCGCGCGAGGCAAATTTCTCAAGCGCCGACAGGAAGAGCTCGCGGCTGAAATCCGGCCAGTATTCCGGCAGGAAAACGAACTCCGAATACGCGGCCTGCCACAAAAGGAAATTGGACAGCCGCTCTTCGCCGCTGGTGCGGATGATGAGGTCAGGATCGGGGATGCCGGCTGTATCGAGCCGGGCGTCGATTAGCGCTGGGGTGATATCCTGCGATCTGAGGCGCCCCTCCTCCACATCCTTGGCGAGGCTCATCATGGCGCGGGCTATCTCATCGCGAGAACCGTAGTTGAAGGCGATGACGAGTGTCAGTGCCGTATTGGCCTTGGTCGTCTCCTCGGCTTCCAGCAGAAGCTTGAGGATATCGCTGCGCAGGTTGACGCGGTCACCGATCACCCTGATGCGCACATTCTGCCGATGAAGTTCGGCGAGGTCGCTACGGATGAAGGCCTTCAGCAGGCCAAGAAGGTCAGTGACCTCAGCCTCCGGGCGACGCCAGTTCTCCGAGGAGAAGGCAAAGAGCGTCAGGTATTTGATGCCAAGATCGCCGGCAGTGCGCACGGTCTGGCGAACGGTCTCGACCGCCCTGCGGTGTCCCATCGTTCGCGGCAGGCCGCGCTGCTTTGCCCAACGACCGTTGCCATCCATGATGATCGCGACGTGTTCTGGCGCAGTCAAAAATGAGGTTTCCGACATTTTCCGTTCGGTCTTTCTTGGCAAGGACGCAAGTATACTAGACTTGCATGATTTCCTTTTCTTTCTCGCCAAGCAAGCGGTCGATTTCCAAAATCGTCTCGTCCGTCATTTTCTGAACGCGTTCCGACTGTGCCCGGCTTTCGTCCTGGCCGATTACGCCATCCTTTTCGGCTTTCTTAAGGCCGTCCATGCCGTCGCGGCGAACATGGCGAATCGCAACCTTGCTCTTCTCCGAATATTCGTGCGCGACCTTGACGAGCGACTTGCGGCGCTCTTCGTTGAGTTCCGGCAGCGGGATGCGAAGGTTCTGGCCGTCGACGATCGGGTTCAGACCGAGATTCGATTCGCGAATCGAACGATCCACGGCGCCGACCATGCTCTTGTCCCAGACGGATACCGTCAACATGCGCGGCTCCGGCACAGTGATGTTGGCGACCTGGTTCAGCGGCATGCGCGAACCATAGGCTTCAACCGTCACCGGGTCGAGAATGTTGGCCGAAGCCCGGCCCGTACGCAGCGATGCAATGTCGCTCTTGAACGCGGAAATGGCACCATCCATGCGGCGCTTCAGTTCCTTGATATCGATACCTTCACTCATGTCCATGCTCCCGTATCAGAAGATTTGCGCCGGCAACCGCGCAGCTCCCTATCAGTTGTCGGATACGATGGTCTTGAGACCACCACCCGTCAAGATTTCAGCGAAACGTCCCTTCTCGTGGATCGAGAAAACAACGATCGGAATGGAATTCTCGCGTGCGAGCGCAACAGCAGCGACGTCCATAACGGCGAGGCCCCGGTCGAGAACCTCCTTGTGGGTCAGATGGTCGAAACGCGTCGCCTCCGGATCCTTCTTCGGATCGGCTGTATAGATCCCGTCCACCTGCGTGCCCTTGAAGATCGCCTGAGCGCCCATTTCGGCGGCGCGAAGGGCTGCAGCAGAATCGGTGGTGAAGAAAGGGTTGCCGGTACCGCCGGCAAAGATCACCACCCTGCCCAGCGACAGGTGATACAGCGTGGCGCGCTGAGAGAAGCTCTCGCAGATTTCCGGCATGGAAATGGCCGACAGAACCACCGTGTCAATGTTGAGCTTGCGCAGCGAGGTCGCGAGCGCGAGCGCGTTGATGACGGTGCCGAGCATGCCCATGTGGTCGCCGGTGACACGGTCGCCGCCCTTGGACGCAACCGCCACGCCGCGGAAAATGTTACCCCCGCCAATGACGACGCCGACCTCGACGCCCATCTGCCGTGCATCGGCGATGTCTGACGCGATGCGGTCCGCTACCGCGACGTCGATCCCGAAGCCCTGGCTACCCATCATGGCTTCCCCGGAAGCCTTGAGTAGAACACGTTTATAGATTGGTTCCGACGTCATGTTGGCTCCTCGTATATTGCCGCAATTGCCCGATACACGAAGGGCATCGCGTTGTCACGCGATGCCCTTCGGTTTTCCCAAATATGGCAGCAAGATCAGCCCTTGGCGACAGCAGCAACTTCAGCTGCGAAGTCGGTCGCTTCCTTCTCGACGCCTTCGCCGAGGAGCAGGCGAGCCATGCCCACGACTTCGATCGCTGCGCCGGCTTCCTTTTCGGCTGCCTTGACCGCAGCGCCAACCGTCAGGTCAGGGTTGATAACGAAAGCCTGCGAGAGAAGAGCGACTTCCTCGAAGAACTTGCGCATGCGGCCTTCGACCATCTTTTCGATGATGGCTTCCGGCTTGCCGGATTCGCGGGACTGCTCGATGAAGACGTTGCGTTCGCGCTCGGCGACTGCGGCATCGACTTCTTCAGCACGGATCGCCAGCGGATTGGTGGCAGCAATGTGCATGGCGACCTGGCGGCCGAGCGACGTCAGGACGACCTTGTCGCCGACCGACTTCAGCGCAACGAGAACGCCGAGCTTGCCGATGCCATCGCCGGCAGCGTTGTGTATGTAGGTCGCAACGACACCGTGCTCGACTTCGAGCTTGGCCGCACGACGCAGCGTCATGTTCTCGCCGATGGTTGCGATCGCTTCCTTGATGGTGTCGGCAACCGGCTTGCCGGATGCCGGGTAGGTCGCAGCCGAAATGGCTTCAACCGTGCCGTCGGTGGAAAGCGCAACTTCGGCGATGCCGCGAGCGAGATCCTGGAAGGCATCGTTACGGGCAACGAAGTCGGTTTCGGAGTTGAGCTCGATGACAACGGCCTTGTGACCGGCGCCAGCAATGGCGACCAGACCTTCGGCAGCGGCGCGGCCCGACTTCTTGTCGGCCTTGGAGATGCCCTTGGCGCGCAGCCAGTCGATCGCGGCTTCGATATCGCCGTTGGTCTCGGTCAGCGCCTTCTTGCAGTCCATCATCCCTGCGCCAGACTTTTCGCGCAGTTCCTTCACCAGTGCAGCCGTAATCTCGGTCATAAGCTTCCTCTTGTCGGTTTATACGGTGGCCCGCAGCGCGCGGCGCGGCACCGGATTGAGGCACGAAATGTACCTGTATGTATGACAGCGTTATGAAGACGCGTCATAACAGAATTCATAGGGGCAAAAGCAGGTCACAGCTTCCGCCTGAAAAAGGGCAAGGCCGCCGAACTTCCAGGAGTCGCGAGCGGCCTTTCCCAATCTCTGCAAGCTTGGGCGGAGTTTTTTGCTCCGCCTGCTTTTATCAGGCTTCGGTCGCCTCATCGAGCGCCGGCTCGAACGGAGCTTCCGCAGAAGCGCCGAGGTCGCGGCCCGATCCGCTCTGCTGACGGGCAATACCGTCAATGGCAGCGCGGGCGATCAGGTCGCAGTAGAGAGCGATGGCGCGCGAAGCGTCGTCGTTGCCCGGGATCGGATAGTCGATCAGGTCCGGATCGCAGTTCGAGTCGATGATGGCGACGACCGGAATGCCGAGGCGCTTGGCTTCGTCGATCGCGATCTTTTCCTTGTTGGTGTCGATGATGAACATCAGGTCCGGCGTGCCGCCCATGTCCTTGATACCACCGAGGGCCTTGTCGAGCTTTTCGCGCTCGCGCTCGAGGTTCAGGCGTTCCTTCTTGGAGTAGCCGGACTGCTCAGAAGACAGAATTTCGTCGAGCTTGCGCAGGCGCTGGATCGAGTTGGAGATCGTCTTCCAGTTCGTCATCATGCCGCCGAGCCAACGCGAGTTGACGTAGTACTGCGCAGAACGCTTGGCCGAGTCAGCGATCAGCTCGGAAGCCTGACGCTTGGTGCCAACGAAGAGAACGCGGCCGCCACGAGCAACGGTGTCGGACACGACCTGCAGGGCGCGCGACAGCATCGGAACGGTCTGAGCCAGGTCGATGATGTGGATGTTGTTACGATCGCCGAAAATGTACGGCTTCATCTTCGGGTTCCAGCGGTGAGTCTGGTGACCGAAGTGGACGCCGGCTTCCAGAAGCTGGCGCATAGAAAAATCAGGCAATGCCATGCCTTGTTACTCCTTTTCCGGTTGAACCTCCGCAAGGCGAACAGCATCCTCTTCGAAGATGCCACCGGGCGGAAAAGCCGGATTTCTCCCGGACGATCCCATGCCTTACGTGTGGAATGCGCGTGGCCTTACATTCGATTTGCCGCAAAAGCAAGGCTTGCGCCAAAAAATCTGACGAGAACGGACGAATGAGCCGCGCCGTCAATATATAGGCGTCGCCGGCTCAGCTTGCCAGCATGTTCAGCAGCGAGAGCATGACGCCAGCATCCGGGATCGGCAACACGGCATCGATCTCGGCCGACAGCAGACCGGCGATGGGGCCTTTGGTATCGCCGGTCACGGTGCCGAGCGGCCCGCGAAAACCGTGTTTGGCCCAGGCAAGCTCCTGCAGCTTTGCGCTCGTCAGCGCTTCGATCAGACGTTCGACCGTTTCATCCACTACGATCAGCGGATGGGCCGAATAGACGGTCGGGCGCGGGTAGAGGACAACGGGCTTGGCGCCCTGCCCCGACTGGATGCGGTTCCATCGGTTGGCATCGGCAAGCGCCCATTCGACGAGTTGATTCTCGTAACCGACAATCATCGGTTCGCCGCCGAGGCCGCCTGCCAGATACTGGTCGAACAGCTTGCCTGACGATGGCGACTTGAAACCCATATTACGGAAGATCGACTGCACCTTGCCGCCATATTGGGCGAGATCATCCGATGTCGCGACATTGCCGCTGAAGAGGCTGAGTGCCAGACCCGAGAACATGAAGCCCGAATTCGACCGGTTCGGATCGGTGGAGACGATGCGCGCCCGGCCGTAGAGCGCATTGACGCCAAGTTTCGACCAATCCGTCCCGGCAAGGATGGCATCAAGCAGCGCCTTCAGGTCGAGCTGGTGATGGCCGTTGATTACCGTCACGAGGCCCGATTTGATCAGCCCGTCCACGACCGGCTGCCACGTATAGACAACGACAGGCGTGTTCAGCATGACCCTGTCATCGCGGATCTTCACACCGTTCTGACGGGCGATATCCACCATGATGGAGGAGGACGGCCAAAGAAATTGCGGGTTCTGCGAAAGCAAGGCCTGCTCGCGAACCATTTCGACCGAGCCGGCGACGCGACTGTCGATCGAGAGGCCGTAGCCCTTGATAGCGTCGACGACGTCGGGGTCGGCAAGGAAAGCCTCCTTCTCGCCGCCAATGAAGCCAAACAGCTTTGTGCGCGTACCCAGCAGACCCTGCAGTTCCGGCCTGTCGCGGACGGCGAAATAGCCGCCCGTGCCGGCAATACCGGTGGCGAGCAGTCCAACTCCAAAGGCGCGGCGGGAAAGGGCCATCAGCGTCCGAGATCCTCTTTGAGCGATGCCTGGATGAGGCGCAGGTCGGTATCGAGCGTGCCGAGCTCAGCATCAACAAGGCTGTCGGCATAATGAACGAAGGCATCCTCGAGCTTCACCAGCACGGCGCGTACGTCCTCCAACTGCTTGACGTCAGGCGCGCGTTTCGCCTCGATCACCGCAAATCCCTCGGCGACTTCGGCAGCACGCGGCAGATAGTAGCTGAGGAAGCGGCGTACGGAATTGGCACTTTCCGGCCTCGCCTCCACCTTGCGGAAGACATCGGCGGCGATTTCCGCCAGGTGGCGTACGCGCGCTGCCGTCTGCTTGTCGGCGATATCGTCCGCGGCCGTCCCCAGCCTTTGTGCGGCGGGCACAGCCCCTTCCAGCAACTCTCTCGCGAAGGCAACGCGACCGCGGCCGATCACCTTGATATCGAGACCTTCGAAAAGCCTGCGCGGCGCCAGAAGGAAAACGAGGCCGGCAAAAACCAGAAGGCCGACGACGGCGGCAATCCAGAACGGCATGCCGGCGGCAAACGTCAGGACGGGGACGAGAATGGCCGTGACCACTCCCGCCACGATCCAGTTGCCGTCATTGCCGAGCCAGTTGCGCATGCCGGTCCTAGTTGTAGCCGCGGGCGGTACGGAATGCCGCCGCAAGGTCCGACCGGCCATCGAAGACACGTGCCGCGGTCGCTGCCGCCAGACTGTCGAGCTGGGTCTTGTCCGCATCACCGAAGGTAATGCCGAAGATCGGCACGCGTGGTTCCATCGCGTTCCAATCGCTCATGAAAGCCGCACTCTGGTCATCGGATCTGCCGTCGGTCATGATGATGATCGCCGGCAGATAATTGGACAGGTCTGCGGTTTTCGCCATCTGCTGGAGCGCACTTTCGGCGCAGGCATACATATTGGTGCCGCCGCCGGCATGCTGACCGGAAACTGCGTTGAGAAGCCCCTGCTGCTCCATCGTGTCACCCGAAGCCGAAAAGATATCGCGGACATTGGCATCGAAGGGAATGACGAAGATGCGGTCGGCCGGCGACCACTGCACCAGCACCTTGCTGGCCTCCTCGGGCGTGAAGAGGAAGCGCATCGCCTGCTGCAGACTGTTCTCGCCGTCCCCCTGCATCGAGCCGGAGAAATCGAGGCAGAGCGCCGTCAGTGACGGTTTGCGCAGTGCAGCCTGATAGAGCGTGAGCGCCTGGCGGATCACTGTCGGTTCCGGCATACGGATCGCGGTCACCAGTTTGGCCGGATCGAAATTCCAGCTCGGCTCCGGCTCAGCGGTGACGCTGCCAAGCGGCAGGCGGCGACCGGTTTCGGCGATCTTCTTCTGAACATCAGGCGAGCGCAGATAGACGAGCAGGTCCTTGAAGAAGGTCTGGACTTCGGTACCGCGGCCATGATCGATAAAGCCGATCGGCGAATCCGCCATCGCCACGCCATCGGCAGGATAGATAGCGTAAAGCGGCTCCTTGCCCACGCCCGTGAGTTTGTCGTTGGTTTCCTTGATGACCGCCTCATAATTCCACATAGCATCGTAGATCGTGCCCTTGCTGGCGGAATCCGTGTAGAGATCGGCGAGCCAGCCCGACGAGCCGGAGGAGCGAGCAACACCGGCAAGCAGGCTTCGAACGGTGTCCTGAACCGCCTTGTCGTCGAGATCGCCGGGCTCGATTACCGGCTTGTTGCCGAGCGCGCTGGAGAGCATCGCGAGATAGGCGCTGGCGCCGGAATTCGACTGGGTAGCCGATGTCATCAGGAACTTCAGCGAGCCGCTGTTCACCGCTGCCAGGATATCCTTCATGAAGACATCCTTGCCGACCCAGCCGAGCTGCTCGGCCTTCGACTTGCGCACGCCGAGGATGACGGGCGTTTGCGCCACCGACGTCAGGTCCTTGACCTTGCGCTTGGTGTCGAACATGTCGACCCAGACACTGGACGCCGGCCAGACAGCATCCTGTTCCACGCCCTGATCACTCTGCAGCGCGAGACCAATATCGAGCGTGCCTTCATATTTGAAGGAGCAGGTCGCGTGCTTCTCCTTGCAGAATTCCTCGACGATCGGATGCAGCACGGTGTTTTCCGAGCCGGAAACAATCGAGAAATTTGGGCCGCTGCTGAAAGCATCGCAGCCTGCCAACGCCGCGAGACCAGATAGTGCCAGTGCACAGAGGAATGAGCGGATGATGGTTTTGCCGGTCACGCCTGGGTCATTGCCTTCTTGAGGTCGATCGTCAGTTGTTCCATCTGCTGCTCGGCCTGGGCGCGCTTCTTGCGGCCCTCCTCCTGCACGCGCAGCACGCCGGTGACGGTGTCGATCAGATCCTGATTGGCCTTGGCAAGCGTCTCCATATCGACAATGCCGCGCTGTGACTGCTGCTCGATGGCAATCGCCTGGTCCTTCATCATTTCCGAGGCCTGGCGGATCATGTCATTGGTGGCGTCGGTCACCGTCTTCTGCAGATCGAGAGCCGATTTCTGCTGCGTGAGCCCGAGAAGGATGACCATCTTCTGCTTCCAGGCAGGGACCGTCAGCGCCGAAGTTGCCTGCAGATTCTCGATCAATGTTTCGTCGCCGGCCTGGACAATGCGGATCTGCGGAAGCTGCTGGATGCCGAGCTGGCGGGCCTGCTGCAGATAGAAGATGCGCTTTTCCAGCCGGTCGAGCGCCTGGAGGCTGTCCTGATAGGTCTGGGCTTCCAGCATGCCGGCACCGGGGCCGGAGACTGCAGCGTCGGCTGCGCTCTTCAATTTCGGCAGCTCGACCGAGCGGAAATGCTCGGCGAAGTTCTTGCCTGCTTGCACATAGGCATCGAGCTTTACGATCGACTGTTTCGTCTCTTCATGCAGGTCGTCGAGCAGGGCGATGTCGCGACGCAGCGTATCCTTGTGGCGGTCGAGCTCCAGGCCGATGCGGTCGATCTGGCCGGCGACGTCCTCGAACTCCTCCTTGAAGCGTTCGAGGCGCGCCTTGGCGGAGAGGAACATGCGGCTCAGGAAACCCTTGTCCTTGAGGGACGCGGGATCGAGGCTCTTGGATTTCAGGATGATGTCGGTCAACAGCTTGCCGACATCGCCGAGATCCTTGTTGCGCACCTCGCGCAGGATCCTGTCGGCATAGTCACTGACGGCCTGCTGCGCGCGGTCGCCGTAAACAGAAATTCCGGCGCGGTCTGTAATACTGATGGTGTCTGTAATGCGGGCGACTTCCGCAGGATCGGCGGCAACGGCCGGCAGGGAAGCAGTCTGGACAGTTGCGAGATCGGCATCGGCCATTCGGGTCGTCTTTCTCGGCTTGTGGTGCAATCGGTGTTACGAATTGCAAACCCATTTTTGCGGCAAATGGGTCACCCACTTTCGAGGCAGGGAAACTCGGCATCCACGCAATACCGGTCCCGCAACGACTCATTTGCGAGGTCGCAGTTTAGCGGCACTAGAAATAAGCTTTTATGACAGTCGCTTAAGCTTGCGGCGAATGCCGCCTTACTGGCAAACCGGCGCGGCCTTCTTGTCGAGAAGCTCGAGCTTGGCAAGCTTGCCGGTCAGGACGAAATCGCCGTAATCCATCGTCAGATCCCGCGTAATGCCGTTCTCATAGAGCTTGAACGACATGCGGTAGACCGGCAGGGTGTCAGATTTGGCATTCTCGTTGAAATAGGAGATCGTCACCGGCCAGAAGGCGGCCTTGGCGAACTGGCCGGCATTGCCGGCATCAGCCTCATCTGTGGCCGGAGTCTCCTGCTTGCCCACGATCGTCGTTGTCACCAGAGATTTGTCGCCATCGTCGGAGCCATCGAAGACGCGGGCCTCGAAGAAGCGCTTGCCATCCTTGGCGTTCTGAATGACGTCGAGCATGTGCTCGGTCGGAAAGCGGCTTTCCTCGAGTTGCAGCTCACGGCTTGCCGGCTGCGTCAGGTCGACCTTCACGCCTTCCGGCTTATCCTGAGCCGCGCCGTTGACTTCCTTGTCGAGCTGATCGTCGGTGAAAGACTTGGTATCGAAGGTGAATTTGCCATCCTTCAGGCTCTCGAACGTCTTGGTCTGCTGGTCGCTGACGCGCACGTTGTCGCCGGTGTCGATCTGGGTGACGAAGCGGAAATTCGTGGTGAAGCCTTCGCAGTAATTGCCGTCGAACTCATAGACCATGCGGCCATACATGGAGGAGATGCCGGAGCGTTCCGAAGCGTCCTTCAGTTCCAGGTCGTAGATGGCGCGGTGAGCGACGAGCCCGGTTGCGATCGCAGCGCTCGTCGCCGGCGCGGCCGCCCAGGCATTGGCGGAAACGCTTGCGAGAAGAAGAGCGGCAAGTGACGATCGGAACATTCATTAACTCCTGTTGGACTCGTCCGCGATGTTATAAGAACGCTTTCGGCCAAATCGAGGCTCGAAACTGTCACATTAAAGATTCTAGTCTTGATGCATTCTTTTTGAAGAATTGACAACAAAAGCGGAGACGAAAATGTCCGATGTAATCGCAACGCGCCTGTCGGAAATGGGGATAACCCTGCCCGAAGCCGCAGCACCCGCCGCCAATTATGTCCCCTATGTCATCAGCGGCAACCTTCTCTATATTTCCGGCCAGCTGCCGCTCGAAGGCGGTAAGGTTGCCATCTCCGGCCACCTCGGCAAGACTGTCGATGTTGCCACTGGCCAGCGCGCCGCAGAGCTTTGCGCCATCAACATTCTTGCGCAGGCAAAGGCAGCGCTCGGTGGCGATCTCGGCCGCATCCGCCGCGTCATCAAGCTCAACGGCTTCGTTGCGTCAGCACCTGACTTTGTCGAGCAGCACCTCGTCATCAACGGCGCCTCGAACCTGATCGCCGGCGTGCTCGGCGAAGCCGGCAAACATGCCCGCGCTGCCGTCGGCATGGCAGCCTTGCCGCTCAATGCGGCAGTCGAAATCGATGCTATCATGGAAATCGCATAATGACGAATGCCGCCTGGATCAAAGAGCTGCCGGTTGCGCACCGCGGCTACCACGACCTCAACAATGCCGTCTGGGAAAACACGCTCTCGGCTTTTTCACGGGCCGTCGAAGCGGGCTTTGCCATCGAATGCGACCTGCATTACGCCTCGGATGCCGTGCCGGTCATCTTCCATGATGAAGACCTGGAACGCCTCTGTAACCTCAAGGGCGACGTGAGGGAGCGGACCTCCCAGGAACTCGGGCTGATCTCCGTCGGCGGCACGAAAGACAAAGTGCCGACGCTGAAGCAGCTTCTCGCGCTCGTGCAGGGCAAGGTGCCGCTGGTGCTGGAACTCAAAGGCCGCGAAGCCGACGACGAGGGCTTTGCCGAAGCCGTTCTCGATGTACTCGAGAGCTATGAGGGCAAGGTTGCGCTGATGAGCTTCGACCATTGGCTGCTGAAGGATCTCAAGGAGCTCAACGCGCCCTACCCGATCGGGCTGACGGCCAACGGCAATACGCCGGAGGAATATGCAGAGCATGAGAAGGCGATGGAGATCGGCCTCGATTTCATTTCCTACTATTATGCCGACCTGCCGAATCCGTTCATCACCGGCCAGCGCGACAAGGGCATTCCGGTCATCACCTGGACGGTGCGTGACGAACAGGCTCGCAAGCAGACTTTCGAGAATGCCGATCAAATGACTTTCGAGGGCTTCGATCCGCGCGCGGCGGTTTGAGGCTCGCTTTTTCGACAAGATCGTGCGCAGACTGGGAGGGAGCCAGCTCCCTCCCCCAACGGCTTCGCATTTGCTTCATGACAGACGAATCGTCAGACGAACTTTCCATCCGCATCGAGCGATCATTCATCGCGATTTCCCCCGAGCGCTGGTCCAGGCTTTCGGGGGCATCGAAGACGTGCGACAGTGTCGCCTATAATCCCTTCGTCTCGCATGCTTTTCTCTCATCGCTGGAAGAATCCGGCTCGGCCACCGCGCAGACCGGCTGGCTCGGCCATCACATGCTTCTGGAGACGGACAAGGGTGAACTGGTCGGCGCCTTGCCCGGCTATCTCAAGAACCACAGCCAAGGCGAATATGTCTTCGATCATGGCTGGGCCGACGCTTTTGAACGGGCCGGCGGCAGCTATTATCCGAAGCTGCAGTGCTCGATCCCCTTCACGCCCGCGACCGGCCCGCGCCTGCTCGTGGCCGAAGGCCTTGCCCGCCTGCCAATTCAGAATGCCATGGCGGAAAGCCTCAAGGAGGTCGTCCGCCGCCTCGATATTTCTTCGGCCCACATCACCTTCGTGCCCGAGGACGAGATGCCGGTCTTCGAGACCGACGGCTACCTGCACCGCACGGACAAGCAGTTCCATTTCATCAATGAAGGCTATGCCAATCACGACGCGTTCCTGGAAACACTTGCCTCCCGCAAGCGCAAGGCACTGCGCAAGGAGCGTCGGACGGCGGTTGAGAACGGCATCACTATCGACTGGCTGACTGGCAAGGACCTAACCGAAAAAATCTGGGACCAGTTCTTCACCTTCTACATGGATACGGGCGGGCGCAAATGGGGCCGGCCTTATCTGACGCGCAAATTCTATTCGCTGATCGGCGAGCGCATGGCCGACGACATCCTGCTCGTCATGGCCAAACGCGACGGCCGCTACGTGGCAGGCGCCATCAATTTCATCGGCGGCGATACGCTCTACGGGCGGCACTGGGGCTGTATTGAAGATCACCCCTTCCTGCATTTCGAGGTCTGCTACCATCAGGCCATCGATTTTGCGTTGGAAAAGGGCCTCAAGAAGGTGGAGGCCGGAGCCCAGGGCGAACATAAGCTTGCCCGCGGCTACCTGCCGGTGACAACGCATTCCGCCCACTATATCGCCCATGCGGGACTGCGGCGCGCCGTCGCCGACTATCTCGAGCGCGAGCGGGAGGATGTCGAATATATGAATGAGATTCTTGCCGAACACACTCCCTTTCGCAAAGGCGAACGGCTGCAGGAGGATTGACGCGCTTGGCTCCGCCGCGCTACGCGATCAAGGGAAACACGAGGAGATTTCGCCATGACCAGCGCTGCCTATGACGACAACAATATCTTCGCCAAGATCCTGCGCGGCGAGATCCCGTCGCATCGCGTCTACGAAGACGACAAGACCGTTGTCTTCATGGATGTGATGCCGCAAGCGCCGGGCCATGTTCTGGTCCTGCCGAAGGCACCTTCCCGCAATATCTTCGACGCTGATCCGGCTTCCCTTTCCCATACGATCACCGTCGTCCAGAAGGTCGCCAATGCGGTCAAGGAAGCCTTCGACGCAGATGGTGTGTTCATCGCCCAGTTCAACGAGCCGGCAGCAGGTCAGACCGTTTTCCACCTCCATTTCCATGTCATCCCGCGGCATGAGGGCGTGGCACTCAAGCCGCATTCCGGCAAGATGGAGGACGGCGCGGTGCTCGCCGCCAACGCGGAGAAGATCAAGGCGGAACTCGCGTAACGGAAACGCCGCTTTATTTTCCAGAATACTAAATTACTTCATCGATTTAGGAGGAAATAATGATCCGCCACACCGTTGCATTCCGCCTGAAGCACGCTGCAGGCTCTGCCGAAGAAAAGGCTTTTCTCGATGAGGCGCTGACGCTCAAGCAGATCCCAAGCGTCAGAAATTTCGAGCAACTGCGCCAGACGAGCCCGAAGAACGATTTCACCTTCGGCTTCTCGATGGAATTCGACGACCAGGCTGGTTACGACGCCTATAATGTCCACCCGCTGCATGTCGCCTTCGTGCGCGACCGCTGGGTACCCGAGGTCGCAGATTTCCTCGAGATCGACTACACGCGGCTTTGAGCTTCCCGCTTTTCAAGCAAACAAAAAGGCCGCTTTTCAGCGGCCCTTTTCATGATCTCTCTTAGAAGACTTACTTCTTGCGCGGAACCTTCGGAACCGTCGAGCCCTTCTTGGGGGCGTCGCGGACTTCAGGCTCAGGCTGCGGCACGGTCTTCGCCTTTGTCTTCTTGACCGGCTTGGTCTTCAGCTCGCCATCATCCTCGTGGGCCGCTTCCGGGTGAACCAGCTCGGCCTCCGGCTTCGGCTTGATCGGCGCCGTTTCCGGAATGGCTTCCAGAATGAGGCCTGGCTTGCCATCTTCCTTCGGGCCGACGGTGACGTTGACGACGCCGCCCTTCTTCAGCTTGCCGAAGAGGATTTCGTTCGCCAGCGGCTTCTTGATGGCATCCTGGATGACGCGGGCAAGCGGGCGGGCGCCCATCTTCTCGTCGTAACCCTTTTCGGACAGCCAGGCGATCGCATCCTGGTGCAAGTCGAAGGTGACGTTGCGTTCGGAGAGCTGAGCTTCCAGCTGCATGATGAACTTCTGCACGACCTTGTGGATGACGGCCGTCGGCAGCGCCGCGAACGGGATGATCGCGTCGAGACGGTTGCGGAACTCCGGCGTGAACAGGCGGGTCAGAGCCTCTTCGTCTTNNTCGCCTGTGCGCTTGGACGAACCGAAGCCGATGGCGGCCTTGGCCATTTCCGAAGCACCCGCATTGGTCGTCATGATCAGGATGACGTTGCGGAAGTCGATCTTCTTGCCGTTATGGTCGGTCAGCGTGCCATGGTCCATGACCTGCAGCAGGATATTGTAGATATCCGGATGCGCCTTTTCGATTTCGTCGAGCAGGACCACGCAATGCGGATGCTGGTCGACGCCATCGGTCAAGAGGCCGCCCTGGTCGAAGCCGACATAGCCGGGAGGTGCACCGAGCAGACGGGAAACCGTATGCCGCTCCATGTATTCCGACATATCGAAGCGCAGAATCTCGACACCCAACGAGGCTGCAAGCTGCTTGGCGACTTCCGTCTTGCCGACGCCGGTGGGACCGGAGAAGACATAGGCGCCGATCGGCTTGTTCGGCTCGCGGAGACCCGCACGGGCCAGCTTGATGGAGGTAGACAGGGCTTCGATTGCCACATCCTGACCATAGACCACCGAGCGCAGTTCCTGCTCAAGATTTGCAAGAACGGCTTCGTCGTCCTTCGAGACGGTCTTCGCCGGGATGCGGGCCATCGTCGCAATCGTCGCTTCGATCTCCTTTTCGGTGATCAGCTTGCGGCGCCTGGAAGGCGGCAGCAGCATCTGGGCAGCACCGGTCTCGTCGATGACGTCGATCGCCTTATCCGGCAACTTGCGGTCCGAGATGTAACGGGCCGACAGCTCGACGGCCGTCTTGATCGCCTCGTTCGAATAGCGCAGGTGGTGGTACTCTTCGAAATAAGGCTTCAGACCCTTCATGATCTCGATCGCATCATCGATCGACGGCTCATTGACGTCGATCTTCTGGAAGCGGCGGACCAGAGCCCGGTCCTTTTCGAAGAACTGGCGGTATTCCTTGTAGGTGGTCGAACCGATGCAGCGGATTGCGCCCGAAGACAGAGCCGGCTTCAGGAGGTTCGAAGCATCCATAGCTCCGCCCGACGTTGCACCCGCACCGATGACGGTGTGGATTTCGTCGATGAAGAGCACAGCACCGGGATATTCTTCCAGTTCCTTGACGACCTGCTTCAGGCGCTCTTCGAAGTCGCCGCGATAGCGGGTGCCGGCAAGCAGCGTACCCATGTCGAGCGAGAAGATCGTGGCATCGGCCAGAGCTTCCGGAACCTTGCCTTCGACGATACGCTTGGCGAGGCCTTCGGCAATTGCCGTTTTACCAACGCCGGGGTCACCGACATAAAGCGGGTTGTTCTTGGAGCGGCGGCACAGGATCTGGATGGTCCGGTTCACCTCGGCGTGACGGCCGATCAGCGGGTCGATCTTGCCGCCCTTGGCCTTCTCGTTGAGGTTTACGCAGTAGGCCTTCAGTGCATCCTGCTGCTTCTTCGGCCCGCTTTCTTCCTCGTTGCCGCCGCGTGCGGTCGGCTTGGATTCGGACTCGTCCTCGGCGCCGCGCGGCGGACGGCTTTCGGATACGCCGGGGCGCTTGCCGATGCCGTGGGAGATATAGTTCACGGCGTCGTAGCGGGTCATTTCCTGCTCCTGCAGGAAATAGGCAGCATGGCTTTCGCGCTCGGCGAAGATCGCGACGAGCACGTTGGCGCCGGTCACTTCCTCGCGGCCGGAAGACTGGACATGGATCACCGCGCGCTGAATGACGCGCTGGAAGCCGGATGTCGGCTTGGAGTCCTCGTCATAACCGGTGACCAGGTTGGAGAGTTCGTTATCGACATATTCCAGGAGCGTTTTACGGAGCGCGTCGAGGTCGACATTGCAGGCACCCATGACCGCAGCCGCATCGGCATCGTCGATCAGGGCGAGCAGCAGATGCTCGAGCGTCGCATATTCATGGTGCCGCTCGTTGGCAAAGGTCAGTGCCTGATGGAGCGCCTTCTCAAGACTAGGCGAAAATGTTGGCACGTTCAGTTCCTCACTTCTTTTCCATGACGCATTGCAGCGGATGCTGGTGCTGCCGGGCAAAGTCCATCACCTGGCTCACCTTGGTTTCCGCTACCTCGTATGTGAATATTCCGCATTCGCCGACGCCGTGGTTATGGACATGCAGCATGATGCGGGTGGCACTTTCCCGATCCTTCTGAAAAAAACGCTCCAGGATATGGATGACGAATTCCATTGGGGTGTAGTCGTCATTCAAAAGCAGTACGCGATAGAGATTAGGCTTCTTGGTCTTCGGCTTGGTGCGCGTGATGACCGAGGTTCGATTTCCGTTATCCCCGTTCCTTTCGCTGTCGTTTTGCATCCGGATCGGTCTGGCGATCATTGTCATTCATTCCTCAATCAATCCGGCAGGCAGCATGGGAGGGGTGCTTTCCCGACGAATATCTGAAACCCTAAGGTAGTTCATAATAGAGCGATTTTAAGCCCCTTGTTTCCGACTGCAATCACAATTCCGCAGGACTTGACGCAAAGGCCAAAAAAGTCTGCGTAAAAACCAGGGCGCGGTTCGGGAAACAAAAAAGACCGGCCGCAAATGCGGTGCCGGTCTTTGATTTTCAATAGGCAGCGCGCAACGCGCCACAAGATTTATGCGGCGGCGGGGGCTACCGGAGTGGCTTTCGAGACCTTGGCGGCAGCGGCGGCCATCGGTGCTTCGTAGGGCTTATAAGCATTTTTGGCGAGGTCGGCATACATTTCGCCGAGCTTGGTCGCTTCAGAAACGAAAGCCTCATAGGAAGACTTCGCATAACTGGTCTGCAATTCGAAGGCCGCCTCGAAGCTCTTTAAGCCCGAGAGCGTCTCGAAATGTGTGACGGCATCCTGGAAGGACTTCTTGGAATATTCGGCCGCCTCGGAGGCAATCGCCTGAAAACCCTTGGCAGTATCGGAATAGCTCTTGAGCACCGAATCTACGGCTTCCTTGCTCTTCCGGTTTGCATCGTCGAAATTGAACATGACCATCCTCCAATTGGCTGTTGCAAGCAGAGGGTAGCTGCAACGCACAAAGAGTCAAGTAGTCTTGTGCATTGCAAAACATCCAATGGTTGCGCTTGCTACCGGTGCTAAAGGCCGGTTTTTTGGGCACGTTCGTCTTTTATTGATTTTGCTAAAATATATCAGGCGGCTGCAACCACAGGGTTAGCTGAAATTTTAGCGAACCAGCGTATTTGGCGATCGGCGCAAACAAAAAAGCCATGCATCGGCTGGCGACGCATGGCTTTCGATCGATGTGACGGCGATCAGAGATCGACGTCGAGAATTGCCATCGAGAAATTGTAGGAACGGTCGCCGTCCTCGTCATCGATGTAGATGACACCCAGAAATTCTTCGCCAATGTAGACTTCCGCGGAGTCGTTCTTGCGCGGACGCGCCTTCACCACGATCTGCGGGTTCAGCGTGCGTTTGAAATAGGCGTCGAGCTTCTTGATTTCTTCAGGCTTCACTCTTTTGATCTCCGTAAGCGATCTCGGTTGGCCGCTTCTTGCACAGGTCAAGCGGCGCTGTAAAGGTCGCGAACTCGTGTTAGCAGTGACTGTCTCCACCGGGATCTAGGCGTTTCTACGCATTTTTCCAACAAAAGCTTAGATATCGGCGCCGATAACCTGATCCATTACGCGGGCAGGCTCGGAACAGCCCGCTTCACCGACGACCTTGGCGGGCACGCCCGCCACCGTCGTCTTTGGCGGTACCGCTTTCAGGACGACGGAACCGGCGGCGACGCGCGAGCAGAAGCCGATCTCGATGTTGCCGAGGATCTTGGCGCCTGCGCCGATCATCACGCCCGTGCCGATCTTCGGGTGACGATCGGCCCCTTCCTTGCCGGTGCCGCCGAGCGTCACACCATGCAGGATGGAGACGTTGTCGCCGATGACAGCCGTTTCGCCGACGACGAGGCCGGTCGCGTGGTCGAGGAAGATGCCCTTGCCGATACGAGCGGCAGGATTTATGTCCGTCTGAAAGACGCTGGAGGAGCGGCTCTGCAAGTAAAGCGCGAAGTCGCGCCGGCCGCGGTTCAGCAGCCAATGCGCCAGCCGATGCGTCTGCAGCGCGTGGAAGCCCTTGAAATAGAGAACGGCCTCCATGAAGCGCAGGCAAGCGGGGTCGCGATCATAGACCGCCTGGATATCCACGCGCAGGATCGAACTCCATTCCGGCCAGTCCTCGAGCATTTCCTCAAAGGTCTGGCGCAGCAGGTTTGCCTGCATGTCGGGATGGTCGAGGCGCTCGCAGATGCGATGAATGACGCATTCTTCGAGCGAGCGATGGTTGATGACCGTCGAATAGAGGAAGGCTGCCAGCACCGGATCGCTTTCCGCAGCGAGGCGCGCTTCTTCTCGCAGGCTGTCCCAGATGGGATCCATCACCTTCAGCGGATGGGCTCCCTCCAGCGTGCGGATATCCGTCTTAGCGACCATTTCCGGCCTCCTCATTTCCTGTTGGAATGCGATTATATAGAGGAAAACGCCGATAACATAAATGGGTGCCCGCGGCACACCGGTTCAGCATGTTTTTCTTTAAAATCACGTTTATGTCACCTGCCGGCGACATCAGCCGGCGGCGACCTTTGCGTAGAATTCCAGTACAGCTTTTTTGAACACCCGGTCACCCACGGCGAGCATGTGGTCGCGGCCGGGGATATCGAGTGCTTCGGCGTCAGGCATCAGCGCCGCAAGCTCCTGGGGAGAACCGGCAATATCGTCTTTCGTTCCCACCCCGATCAGGGTGGGCGCATCGATCTTGCCCATGTCGGCGCGGGCGACCAGATCGCGCGAACCCTTGATGCAGGCAGCAAGCGCCTCACGGTCACTCTTCGTCTGCTCGGCAAAGGCGCGGAACATCTGGCCGCGCTGATGGGTGACGTCGGCAAGCGACGGTGCAAGCAGCGCATCGGCGATCGGATCCCAATCGCCCACCCCATCGGTCATGCCGATACCGAGGCCGCCGAGCACCAGCGAGCGGACGCGGTGTGGATGGGCAAGTGCCGCGAAGACGGAGATGCGGGCGCCCATGGAGTAGCCCATCAGATTGGCCTCAGGAATACCGAGATGATCAAGCAACGCGATCGCGTCACCAGCCATGAACCATGGCCTGTAAGCTTCCGCATCGCGCGGCTTGTCGCTGGCGCCATGCCCCCTGTTGTCGATGGCAATGACACGGTAGCCGGCATCACCCAGAGTCTTCAGCCAGCCCGGATGAACCCAGTTGACGCTCGCAGACGAGGCAAAGCCATGGATCAGCAGCACCGGCGGGCCGGAGGGATCCCCCTCGTCGAAGAAAGCGAGTTTCAGTCCATCATGGGTGAAGCTTGAAAATGCAGGCGTATTCAGGTTCATCGGGCCGTCCTTGTTTGGCGCGACCATAGTCGAGCGGCCTTTGAGCGTGAAGCCAAAAACTCGCATTGGGGCCTTGCTTTGGCACTACACTTTTCTTTCGAAGGCCTATAATGTCCGCGCAGAATTTCAAAGCATTCGGAGACAGACATGGCCGGCCACAGCATTCCCCACTTCCAGAACGACGGCGGTCACCGCGTTATTGAAGTCGGCGTCAAGGAATTCATGTGCACCGGCGCATCCGCTCCCTTCGATCATCCGCATATCTTCATAGATATGGGCGACGACAACGAGAAGGTCTGCTCCTATTGCTCGACCCTCTACCGTTACAATGCTTCGCTGAAGTCCAACCAGACAAACCCGCCCGGCTGCGTCTTCCACGTCAAGGCGGCGTAATTTCCCCTCTTTAGATCGGATATCCCATGCCGGTCGAACATGCCGCCATTATCGGCGCAGGAATTGCAGGCCTGACGGCTGCTCTGGCGCTCGCAAGACGTGGCATCAGTTCCGATATTTTCGAACAGGCGCCCGAGCTTGCCGAGGTGGGTGCCGGCCTGCAGATTTCTCCCAATGCATCGCGCGTGCTTGCCGAACTCGGTGTGCTCGAGGGGCTGACCAGCCTCTGGCTCGAGCCGCAATCCATCCGGTTGATCTCGGGCAGTTCGCTGCGCGAACTTGCAGTTGTCCCGGCCGGGAGTTTCGCCAGGAACCGCTGGGGAGCGCCCTACGGCGTCCTGCATCGCAAGACGCTTCAGAAGGCCCTGCTGGATGCGGTCAGCGCCAATCCGCTCTGCGTGCTCCATCTCGGAACACGTTTCGAATCGGACTTGCCACAGGGCCGGCGCCCGGCCGATGTCATCATCGGCGCGGATGGTGTCTGGTCCAGATTACGGCAGGCAATACCGGGCGCACCTGCCCCGCAATTCTCCGGAAATGTCGCCTTCCGTTTCACCATCCCAGAAACAGAGGCGCCGGGCTTTCTCGACCGCACCAGCGTCTCGGCCCTGCTCGGTTCGTCGGCGCATATGGTCTGCTATCCGCTGAAGGAGACCGGCGGCTTCAACATGGTGGCGATTACCGCCGGCAATATCGCGCCGCAGGCCTGGCAAGGCGAGCCGACACAGGCTCAGCAGGAGCTTCTGCAGTCACGTTTCCGCCGCTGGCATCCTGCTATTGCCGGCTTGCTCGGACGGCGCAGCGACATCACCTTCTGGCCGCTTTTCGAAGCAACACCGGGCAAATGGCAGGACGGTAACAAGACCGTGCTGATCGGCGATGCGGCACATGCCATGATGCCCTTTGCGGCACAGGGGGCCGCGATGGCGATCGAGGATGCGTTCGAGCTTGCAGCCTTCCTCGCCACCCGGCCGGTTTCCGAAGCCATCTCGCTCTTTGAACGGCATCGCATGCCACGCGTCGCCAAGCTCCGCCAGCGCGGCGCCTTCAACCGTTTTGCCTATCATGCAAGCGGACCGATCCGTCTCGGCCGGGATATCGTGCTGTCGCTGAAACCGCCGCAAAGCCTCGCGGCGGATCTCGACTGGATTTACGCCTACCACCCAGTTGGCTGATCAGACGGCGTTTGCCGCAGCAAAGCCGCGCTCGATATCGGCCTTGAGATCAACGATATCTTCGAGACCGATCTGCAGGCGAATAACCGGACCTTCGGCCGGGGCCCTGGCGATCTTTCGGTCGGAGAGATTGACCAGGATGGCAAGGCTTTCATAGCCGCCCCAGGAATAGCCCAGTCCGAAATAAGAGAGCGCATCGAGGAAGGCATGCGCCTTCGGCTTTGCCTTCTGCGGATCATTGACCTTCAGCACGAAGGAGAAGATGCCGCTGGCACCCTTGAAGTCACGTTTCCAGATGTGGTGCGACGGGAAGCTCGGCAGGGCCGGATGCAGGACGCGGGCAACCTCTTCGCGGTTTTCGAGCCACGTGGCGATTGCCAGCGCGCTTTCGTAGTGGCGCTCAAGCCGGATACCCATGGTGCGCAGGCCGCGCAGGATCTGGTAGGAATCATCAGGCGCGCCGCAAAGGCCGAGTGTGCCATGCGTTTCGATCAGCCGCGGCCAGTGTTCGGCATTGGCGGAAATGGTTCCCATCAGAATGTCGGAATGGCCCGACGGATATTTGGTCGAGGCATGGATGGATACGTCGACGCCAAAGTCCAGCGGCCGGAAATAGAGAGGTGTGGCCCAGGTGTTATCCATCAGCACGACGGCGCCATGTTTGTGCGCCACAGCGGCGATGGCCGGGATATCCTGCATCTCGAAAGTATTGGAGCCTGGGGCTTCGGTCAGCACGACCGTCGTATTCGGCTTGAAGAGCGTCTCGATACCCGCCCCGGTCGCGGGATCGAAATAGTCGACCTCGACACCCATGCGCTTCAGGATCGTGTCACAGAAATGGCGCGTCGGACCGTAGACTGAATCGACGACCAGCACGTGATCGCCCGTCGCGACATAGGCGAGGATGGCGACCGTGACGGCAGCGAGGCCGGAGGGCACCAGCACAGTGCCGGCCGAGCCTTCGAGCGCATTGATCGCATCGGCAAGGGCGTCGGTCGTCGGAGTGCCGCGGGTGCCGTAAGTGTATTTCTTGTTACGCGTCTCCATGGACTTGGCGTCGGGAAAGAGCACCGTGGACGCGCGCACCACCGGCGGATTGACGAAGCCGTGATAATCTGCGGGATCGTAGCCGATATGGGAAAGACGGGTATTGATGCCGGCGCCCGGCAGGAGATTGTCTAGATCTTTCATGTGGGAAATGGCCTTCTGGCGAGGGTATGCAAGGGCCGAACTCTTGAACCCCGTCGCCATCAGGGTCAACCCCTACAACTTGACGTGATAGCCTCGCCTCGCAAAGCCGTCGGCCTTTACTTCGCGATTTCAGCGCTATTTTTTCCTCAAGCTAGAGCCCAATTTCTAGCCAAGTGCCTAGAGACGCAGCGTAATCTACCAAAATGCTGAATTTTGCCGCAATTATTGGCCGCGACACTTGACCATAGTGACATTTGCGACTGTGATAGACCCACTCGCGCCGGGAGGGTTGCGGGAAACGGGGGAGGTACACGGGCTAGTTCAATCCGGCCACTCCCCGAAAAGATAAAGATAAGACAACGGAAAAAGGTTGGGAAAAATGAAGTACAAGCTCCTGTCCGCAGCAGCCGGCGCAGCAGTTTTCGCTCTTGGCGCTTCGGCCGCTTCGGCCACTACTCTTCAAGACGTAAAGGCAAAAGGTTTTGTCCAGTGCGGCGTCAACACCGGTCTTGCCGGCTTTGCTGCCCCTGATGCGTCCGGCAACTGGTCGGGCTTCGACGTCGACTTCTGCCGCGCGGTTTCCGCTGCGGTCTTCGGCGATCCCACCAAGGTGAAGTTCACGCCGCTCAGCGCCGCGAACCGCTTCCCGGCCCTGCAGTCCGGCGAAGTCGACGTTCTGGCCCGCAACACGACCTGGACGATCAACCGTGATACGGCTCTCGGCCTGAACTTCCGCTTCGTCAACTACTATGACGGCCAGGGCTTCATGGTTCGCAAGAGCCTCAACGTGAAGTCGGCTCTGGAACTCTCCGGCGCATCCGTCTGCGTTCAGTCGGGCACCACGACCGAGCTCAATCTCGCCGACTACTTCAAGGCCAACAACCTCCAGTACAATCCGGTCGTCTTCGAGAAACTGGACGAAGTCAACGCCGCCTATGATTCCGGCCGTTGCGACGTCTACACGACCGACCAGTCGGGCCTCTACTCGCTGCGTTTGACGCTGAAGAACCCGGACGAGCATATCATCCTGCCGGAAATCATTTCCAAGGAGCCGCTCGCCCCGGCCGTTCGCCAGGGTGACGACCAGTGGTTCGATGTCGTCAGCTGGGTCGGTTACGCGATGGTCAATGCTGAAGAGTTCGGCATCACACAGGCCAATGTCGACGACATGAAGAATTCACCGAACCCGGATATCAAGCGTTTCCTCGGCGTTGAAGCCGACACGAAGATCGGTACCGATCTCGGCCTGACCAACGACTGGGCCTACAACATCGTCAAGAACGTCGGCAACTATGGCGAAGTCTTCGAGAAGAACATCGGCCAGGGTAGCCAGTTGAAGATCGCACGCGGTCTCAATGCTCTCTGGAGCAAGGGCGGCATTCAGTACGCTCCGCCGGTTCGTTAATCGACACTATGCATGAAAAGCCGGAAAGGCGGATTACCGCCTTTCCCTCCTCCTATAAAAAAGCTCCGAAAAGGGGCGCATAACGTGGGGAATTGGCCAGGCATGACGCATCAGGTTGCGGATTCAACATCTTTGCCCAGGAGCGGCTGGAGCTTCCAGTCTGCCCTCTATGACCCGACAATTCGGGGCATCTTCTTCCAAGTCCTTACCATTGTCTTGCTGGTCGCGTTGGTCTGGTCGATTGCCCATAATACGGCAGTCAATCTGGCGCGCGCCAACATTGCATCGGGTTTCGGCTTTCTGAACGGACGCGCCGGCTTCGAAGTCGGCCAGTCGCTGATCCCGTATTCGAGTGATTCGACTTATGGCCGTGCGCTGCTCGTCGGCCTTCTGAATACGATCCTGATCGCCGTTACCGGTATCATCACGGCAACGATCATTGGCTTCGTCATCGGTATCGGCCGTCTGTCGCGGAACTGGCTGATTGCCAAGCTCTGCACGGTCTATGTGGAAGTCTTCCGCAACATCCCGCCGCTGCTGGTGATCTTCTTCTGGTATTCGGGCGTTCTCGCGATCCTGCCCAATGCCCGTGACTCGCTGCATCTCCCCCTCGGATCATATCTGAACAATCGCGGCCTCGCCTTCCCCAAGCCGATCTTCGGCGACGGTTTCTGGCTGGTCGGCGTTGCCTTCGCTGTCGCGATCATCGCCACTGTTATCACCGCACGGTGGGCGCATCGTCGGCAGGCAGCGACAGGTCAGCCGTTCCACACGATCTGGGTTTCGATCGGCCTCATCGTCGGTCTGCCTCTCATTGCCTTCCTGCTCGCAGGCGCACCGATATCTTTTGATTTCCCGGTCGCCGGCAAGTTCAATCTGACCGGCGGCTCGGTGGTCGGCCCGGAATTCATGTCGCTTTTCCTGGCGCTTTCCTTCTACACCGCGGCCTTCATAGCCGAGATCGTGCGGTCGGGCATCCGCGGCGTGCCCAAGGGACAGACGGAAGCGGCGGCCGCACTCGGCCTGCATCCTTCGGCGATCACGCGGCTAGTGGTCATTCCGCAGGCTTTCCGCATCATCATTCCGCCTCTGAGCAGCCAGTATCTGAACCTCACCAAGAACTCGTCGCTGGCGATCGCGATCGGCTTTGCCGATCTCGTTGCTGTCGGTAGCACGACGCTGAACCAGACCGGCCAGTCCGTCGAAGTAATCCTGATCTGGATGGTCATCTACCTCGCCATCAGCATCCTGACATCGCTGCTGATGAACTGGTTTAACGCCAAGATGGCACTAGTGGAGAGATGAGATGAGCAACAGTTTCATCAGAACCACCATGCTGGCTCAAGAGCCACCGCCGCCCGGGGAAAAGGGTGCCGGCGCCTGGATCCGCCGCAACCTGATTGCAACGCCCAAGGACGTTGTCCTTACCCTACTGGCAGTAACCTTCCTCGCCTGGGCTCTGCCACATGCCTTCAACTGGCTGTTCGTGCAGGCGGTCTGGACCGGGTCAGACCGTACCTTCTGTGCGACCACCGTTCAGGGTGGTGTTCAGCCAGATGGTTGGAGTGGTGCCTGCTGGGCTTTCATCGGCGCAAAGTTCGACCAGATCATCTACGGCGGCTACACGCTCGACCAGCGCTGGCGGCCCACTCTGGTTGGCATTCTCTTCATACTCTTGCTGGTACCGATGCTCATCCCTTCGGTACCGCGCAAGGGCCTCAATGCTGTCCTGCTCTTCATAGTGCTGCCGATCGTTTCCTTCGTTCTGCTTTACGGTGGATTTGGCCTCGAAATCGTCGAGACTCCGCGCTGGGGCGGGCTGATGGTGACGCTGGTGCTCTCCTTCGTCGGCATCGCGGTCTCTTTCCCCCTCGGCATTATCCTGGCACTCGGCAGGCGCTCGCACATGCCGGTTATTCGCATGGTGAGCACGATTTTCATTGAGGTCGTGCGTGGTGTGCCGTTGATCACGGTGCTCTTCATGGCGAGTGTCATGCTACCACTGTTCCTGCCTGCGGGCTGGACCGTGGACAAGCTTGTGCGCGCGATTGTCGGCGTGTCGCTTTTCGCCTCCGCCTATATGGCCGAAGTCATTCGTGGCGGCCTGCAAGCCATTCCGAAGGGTCAATTCGAGGGCGCCGATTCGCTCGGTCTCGGCTATTGGCAGAAGATGAGGCTGATCATCTTGCCGCAAGCGATCAAGCTGGTGATCCCTGGTATCGTCAACACCTGTATCGGCATGTTCAAGGATACGTCGCTGGTGTCGATCATCAGCATGTACGACCTCCTCGGCATCGTTCGTTTTTTCTTCACCGACGCGAACTGGGCAACGGCCGTGACGCCGCTGTCCGGGCTGATTTTCGCCGGCTTCACCTTCTGGCTTTTCTGCTTCGGCATGTCGCGCTATTCAGCATTCATGGAACGCCATCTCGACACCGGCCACAAACGATAAGAATAGGAACCCGCAATGGCAGAGCCTCTCACCCAGAAATTGACCGTGTCGGCGACCGATGTTGCCGTCGAGATCATCAACATGAACAAGTGGTACGGTGACTTCCACGTTCTTCGCGACATCAACCTCAAGGTCATGCGCGGCGAGCGCATCGTCATCGCCGGCCCCTCGGGTTCAGGCAAGTCGACAATGATCCGCTGCATCAACCGTCTGGAAGAACACCAGAAGGGCCGGATCGTCGTTGACGGCACGGAGCTGACCAACGACCTCAAGAAGATCGACGAAGTGCGCCGCGAAGTCGGCATGGTGTTCCAGCACTTCAACCTCTTCCCGCATCTGACGATCCTGGAAAACTGCACGCTGGCACCGATCTGGGTGCGCAAGATGCCGAAGAAGCAGGCCGAAGAAGTGGCCATGCACTTCCTGAAGCGCGTCAAGATCCCCGAACAGGCCAACAAATATCCGGGCCAGCTGTCGGGTGGCCAGCAGCAGCGCGTGGCGATTGCCCGTTCGCTCTGCATGAACCCGAAGATCATGCTGTTCGACGAGCCGACCTCGGCGCTCGATCCGGAAATGATCAAGGAAGTGCTGGATACGATGGTGGGCCTTGCCGAAGAAGGCATGACCATGCTCTGCGTCACCCACGAAATGGGCTTTGCCCGCCAGGTCGCGAACCGCGTGATCTTCATGGACCAGGGCCAGATCGTCGAGCAAAATTCGCCGGCCGAATTCTTCGATAATCCGCAGCACGAGCGCACCAAGCTGTTCCTCAGCCAGATCCTGCACTGATCAGACAGATATAGCATTCAAAACCGCGGGCTGATTACCGGCGGGTTCTTCATGCGTTCTGGACTTCATGACTTCCTCCGTTTTTCCGAAGCCTAAACCGTCCGGCAAGAAACCGAGGAACGCGCGTACCTTCGATCGAGCGGGCGACGCTCCATTGGATTAGCCCGTGCGAATTAAACGCTGTCAGGTTGCGAATGTTTCAGGGAAGCTGCCGAGAGAAGATCATGGTTAAAATACCCTAAAATTTGCCGGATTCGAGCGTTTCAACCTGGGACAAATAGCACCTTTGGATGAGGCGGCTGGCCTCTCGGGCCAGCCGCAAATGCCCGTTGCGATCGTCCTCACGTCAGTTGCGGCCGTCGTTCGGCCGTGACTTTCGTGCCTCGGAACTGCTGGTGGAGGCCGTCTTGCCGTCAGGCTGCTGGCCGAAATAAGTTCCGCCGAGATGTCCCCCGGCACTGGTATTCTCTGCCTGCCGCTCTGTTTTCCTGCGGATGTCGTCTGCATTGGTCTTGCTCATTCCGATCTCCATTGTTTGAAAAATGGACATCTGGACAACCGATGCAGGCCGATAGGGTTCCATAAAAGATGGGCGCGGCAGCTTGGCACAGGCGACTGTCGGAACCAAAATGACGGCGAAGACTTTCCTGCCTTGGTTATGACATAGCCGACGCTATATCCTTCCAGCGATATTCACAGGAGACGAAAATGAAAAAGATATTCGCGACCACAATCGCCGCAGCCTCGTTGCTCCAGGCTTTTGCCATGAGCGCCAGCGCGGCGGATCTGGTACGGAGAGAGCCGCCGGTAGCTCCCGATGTAAGCGGGGGCGTGAAGATCGGCTACCTCGATTGCGAGATCGGCGGCGGCGTCGGCTATGTGCTCGGTTCTTCCAAGCAGATCGATTGCGTCTTCCAGCCGACGAGCCGTGGCGAATCGCCTGAACATTACAGCGGTGCTTTGCGCAAGTTCGGCGTGGATCTCGGTTTCACCACGCGTGGTCGCCTGCTTTGGGCCGTCTTCGCACCGACAGCCGGCTATCACCGCGGCTCGTTGGCCGGCCTCTACCAGGGCGCGACCGCTGAAGCCACGCTCGTCGGCGGCCTCGGCACCAACGTGCTCTTCGGCGGTACTTCCGGCTCGATCCATCTGCAGACGATCAGCGTCACAGGCCAGCTCGGCCTCAATGTTGCCGCGACAGGCACGTCGATGACGCTGTCACCCGAGGGCTAAGACGGCAAGAGCCAACAAAACAAAGGCCGGCGGCGAATCGGATATGACGATACGCCGCCGGCTTATTTGTTTTTGCCGATTGTAATGTTGCACTTGGCCACGAATAGAGTTCACGGTCATGGCGCGATATCTAGAAAATTCTGAAAAAGTGGCGACCCCTGCAGGACTCGAACCTGCGACCTGCTGCTTAGAAGGCAGCTGCTCTATCCAGTTGAGCTAAGGGGCCGTCTCGCATGTCGCGCGATCCTGCGACACGCGGTATATCTGTCTTGAACCGCGTACGGATCAATGCGTCCAGGGCTGGGTACGGGTATAGCGGAAATTATCCGGATAGGCGACGACCTGACGGACGGGATCCTTCGGAGCGATCACGCGGTATTCGATGCCGCTGCGCTTGGCATAGGCTTCTGCGAGTTCCTGCGTTTCGAAGGTCAGCTTGACCTGCTGGCGCATGTCGCCTGACGAGGTATAGCCCATGATCGGATCGATCGTGCGCGGCTGCTCCTGATCGAATTCCAGCACCCAGAGATGGGTCTTTGCCTTACCGGACTGCATTGCGGTCTTGGCCGGACGATAGATCTTAGCAGACATGCTGCAGTGCCTCCGATATGCGGGCGGTGCCCGCCTTTCATAAATCAACCCTGATCAGGCTCACTTGCATATCCCAATATGGCAGCAAGAAGTGAATTTTGATTATCCGCGAATCCTCGTCTTTTCAAGGGAAAAGCGCCGTTATCACAGCATGGACAGGTGAGCGAAACCGATTGCCGCTTCGCGCGCTTCTTATACGGAGCGCCTTAGGCGCAGCCCTATTCGCAGCCGGGTGTGGATAAGCGGGCAATCCTGTTACACAATCCGAAATGTTTCGGATTGTTGCATGTTTTGATCGCTTTCTAATTGTTATAGCCGGCATAGGCGACTAGGGTGCCTACCAACCGTTGTGACACGGGTGAGAGCTATGAGAACCTCTGCAGAATTCCATGCCATCATGATTGGAGCCAGCATCACTGCGTTTTTTTACGCGGCGATCAGCTATGCCCAGTATGTCGGCCTGCTTGCTCAGGGCTGAATCATTGCACGCGTAGGCATGCGCACTTTGCGACGTGAATGAAATTGTCGCATGTTCCCGATGCCAAAATCCGCCTTGCGACGCCAGGGCAACAGCCTGTAGCGCCGATCTCAAATCAGTAGGGATATAGGGAAAAACATGGTCGGAGTGGAGAGATTCGAACTCCCGACCCTCTGGTCCCAAACCAGATGCGCTACCAGACTGCGCTACACTCCGAGCCGTTGTTGGCAGCGGGAATACACGCTTCCCCCTGCCCTAGCAACCCCATAAATCCACCTAGGCCGGCAGATTTCACAGGCTTACTTCGCCTTTTTCGTTGTCGTGGCGCTGACGATACGATCGCCGGGGCGGATATTGAGCTTGCGGGCGGTGCCGGCGTTTATCTCGACCACATATCGGACCTCGCCCATCGAATCGATGATGTCGCGAGAATAGGGTGTCGCGTCTTCCTTGATATGGGTGATCACGCCCCTGTCGTCCGCAAAAAGCATGTCGAGAGGCAGGACGGTATTTTCCATCCACATAGTGACACGCCGCGATACGCCGAAATCGAAGATCATGCCGGCGTCCTCAGCCATCGTCTTGCGGAACATCAGGCCGTAGGCGCGTTGGTCGCCGGTGGCAGCGATCTCTACGGTGAAGTGCAGCATTTTGCCCGCAGCCGTCTGGATGATCAGCGGTTCTCTATCGAAGTGCATGTCCTGCTGCGCAAATGCCGGCAGGGCGATCATGAAAAAAAGCGCCATGAAGGCGCTTCTCATCATCTCAACCATAAACAGGCTGCGCATCAGTGAGACCGGCCAACCGGGCTCGGAACGTCAGGATGGATCTCGGCAGCCATCAGGCCCTTCTCGCCGTCGCCGAAGCGCACCAGCACCACCTGTCCGGGGCGCAGTTCGGTGAGGCCGAAGCGGCGGAGCGTTTCCATATGCACGAAGATGTCCTCCGTGCCCTCGCCGCGCGTCAAAAAGCCGAAGCCCTTGGTGCGGTTGAACCACTTCACCAGGGCGCGCTCGAGGCCACTGGTTGCCGTGACCTGCACATGGGTGCGAACCGGTGGCATCTGTGAGGGATGGATTGCGGTCGATTGATCCATGGAGAGGATCTTGAAGGCCTGGAAGCCACGCTCGCGGCGCTGGATGAGAGCGACGATACGGGTGCCCTCAAGAATGGTCTGGTAGCCGTCGCGCCTCAGGCAGGTTACGTGCAGCAGCACGTCCTGCATGCCATTGTCGGGAACGATGAAGCCAAAACCCTTGGCCACGTCGAACCATTTCACCACGCCGGTGATTTCAACGAGGTCAACCGGTTCCCCCGACAACTCTTCAAGGTCGGTAAAGCCATTCGATGAAATCCTGTCAGCCATGTCGCCAGCCCCTCAATACGCGTCACACTGTTACGGTTAACTGATTCTTGAAATCAAGATTAACATCTTGGTAACGGATAAGCGCAAGTCCTAGTTTTCGGTTATTCCCAACTGTACATTTTATAGCGATGACTTGCCCGAAACTGGCGTCTGTTACTCCAGATGGGCTAGCCTAAATAGAGAGAGGAAACACAATGCGTTATCTCCACACCATGGTTCGCGTCAAAGACCTCGACGCTTCCCTCCATTTTTACACCACACTCTTCGGACTCGAGGAAATCCGCCGCCATGAGAACGAGAAGGGCCGCTTCACGCTCGTTTTCCTGGCCGCTCGCGATGATCTCGACCGTGCCCGCAGCGAAAAAGCTCCTTGCCTGGAGCTCACTTATAACTGGGACACGGAAGATTATACCGGAGGACGCAATTTCGGTCACCTCGCCTATGAGGTGGATGACATCTACGCGATCTGCCAGAAGTTGATGGACAGTGGTATTACGATTAACCGCCCCCCGCGTGATGGCAACATGGCCTTCGTGCGCTCGCCCGATGGCATCTCGATAGAAATCCTGCAGAAGGGCGAAAAACTGGCCCCGGCCGAACCCTGGCTGTCCATGGGCAATACCGGCGCCTGGTAAGCCAAGCTGCAGGCAAGCTTCACGAGGCACTCTCTGGTTCTATCGTAACGGAAGCGCGCTTTCGGGCGCCTTCCGCATTCACCGGAGATTTCTCGGTTGACCAGAAACAACAAGCGGATTGCCCCTCCGAGCCGGCAGGCTGTCGGTGCTTTGCTGATCGCCAGCTCTATCCTGGCGCTTTCCGGCTGCGTTTCCGACAAGAAGGCGCTTGATTCGGCCGCCGTCGCCACACCGGCTGTGGAAGGACAGCCGGCACCAAAGCTTGCCGCGGCAATGCCTGCTGCATCGTCCCCCGCGTCGAAACAGCTCTATCGCGATCCGATGCTGACCAATGTCTCCGGTGTCAATCCGCAGGTAGCAGTGCAGGATCCGAATGCGGCAACAGCCGCTCCGCTCGTCGATCCGGCCATGCAACAGCAGCAGCCGGCCAATATCGGCGGCCTCGTCATGCAGTCGACGCGAATCAATGCGCAGGCGATGAGCATCTTTTCCGATCATCAGCCGCTGCCGCAGAACAATTCGACCTCGACGGTCATCCAGCCGCAGGGCGTGAACGCCTACGCACCACAGAACGCTGGCCCAAGATCGAGCGTGTTCAGCGCGCCGCCCGAGCCACAGCAAGGCGAGATGTTGTTGCCGCAGCAATCATCGCAGAATACCAGCACGAAGCTTGCACCTGATCAGACAGCCTCGCTTACCGGCGGAAGCATTCCGGGATCGACGACGAACGCGCTCTACAGCGCGCCGAAGCAGAACCTGCTCAGCAGCCTTTCCGGGCTCTTGCAGAAGGCGTCGCTGCCCGGCATGACGCGCGTCGCGCCAAACGGCCTGCATGTGCAGAACGACAACGTCCAGGTCGGCTGCTTCAAGCCCGATCTCATGCGGGTCATCAAGACAGTCGAGACTCACTTCGGCAAGCCGGTTGTCGTCACGTCAGGCTACCGCGATCCGCAGCACAACCGTGAAGTCGGGGGCGCCGAGGAATCGATGCACAAGAGTTGCGAAGCAGCCGATATCCAGATCGACGGCGTCAGCAAATGGGATATCGCCCAATATATCCGGTCGCTCCCGAACCGCGGCGGCGTCGGCACCTATTGCCACACGGATTCGGTCCATCTGGACACGGGCAATGCCCGAGACTGGAACTGGGGCTGCGGCCGCAAGAGCGCGCCGATTGCTTCGGCAAGGGCGATCTGACCGTCACCCCTCTGAAAGAGTAACGTGGGGGAAGCGGCCGGCACGAGATTTCCGGCCACCACTGCAGCTCTTTGATTCGGCTGCAATAATCTTCATTTTCCACAGGCGGAAACAGCTTGTCATTTTTTTGAAAAATTTCGAATTTGCCGCTTGCGGGATCGGAAGTGCCTGACTATAAGGGCGCCACCACAGCACGCGCCCTTCGTCTATCGGTTAGGACGACAGATTTTCATTCTGTAAAGAGGGGTTCGACTCCCCTAGGGCGTGCCACTTCCTCTTCCGATCTCATACAGTCTCTGTCGCTTGCGGAACGTATTGCGCCTTCCTATTTGAACTAAAAGCCTGCGCCCTTCGTCTATCGGTTAGGACGACAGATTCTCATTCTGTAAAGAGGGGTTCGACTCCCCTAGGGCGTACCAAAAGCCACCGACCGAAATTTCACGAAGAACTAAATTTGTCCTGTCATGTGGTGCCCCCCACTGCAGGCCAACAATTCACGCAGCGACAAGGTCTGGCGAAGACAATCATTCCCGTCCGCTTTCCACTTTTCCACAAGCCTAGAAAAAATCTGCATAATCCGGTGAAAAATTCTCATTTTGCCGCTTGCGGCGCAGAAAGGTGCTGACTATAAGGGCGCCACCACAGAGCACGCGCCCTTCGTCTATCGGTTAGGACGACAGATTTTCATTCTGTAAAGAGGGGTTCGACTCCCCTAGGGCGTGCCACTCTTCTTCACTATTTCCCTGTCTTTTCATAGAGTTCCGTTCGCGGTTCCGACTGTGCCTGTCATGCGAATTGATGGAGCAAATGCCGTGACATCACGCATCATACGCTGCCGTGTGTAGTGCGAAGTCGGCTCGTGAATCCGCTCCGTAATCTTCGGAAAGCCTATTATTTTCAAGGATATGATCAGCCCAAAAATGGTTTTCGGTATTTACCGGGGATTAGCGGGCCGCGTCTAGGATTATCGAGGTATTTCTGCTGACGCGGCACTCCAATATACGCCTCGGTGACAAGGGATTTTCGGATATGAGCCATACGGAAACGACCTATACTTCGTGGTTTGAGCGCATCAAAAGCGCACTGATCGGTGCATTGGTCGGCCTTGCTCTGCTTATCGGATGTATCTGGCTGCTGATCTGGAACGAAGGACGCGCGATCCAGACCTATCGCGCTCTGTCCGAGGGCGCGTCACAGGTGATTTCGGTCGATGGTGCGGCAGTCGATCCGGCCAATGAAGGCAAGCTGGTCCACATCAGCGGCGCGGTGAAATCCGATCAGCTCCCGCAGGATAGCCAATTCGGCGTCACCGCCGACGGGGCCGTCGGCCTTTCCCGCCAGGTCGAGATGTATCAGTGGGTGGAAAAGAGCGAGAGCCAGACCAAAAAGACATTGGGTGGCGGCGAGGAAACGACGACGACCTATTCCTACACCAAGGAATGGCGCTCGGACATCGTCGATTCGAGCCGCTTCAAGCAGCCTGACGATCATCAAAATCCAACCAGCATGCCTGATGGCGCCACCTTCACGGCAAAAACGGCACATGTCGGCGCCTTCTCGGTACCGGGCAAGGATGTGGCTGCGATCGGCGACTATTCACGACTCGCGCTCACCGACAGCGACGTGCAGCGCATAGCAGTGCAGATTGGCGCTAGCCGGCCGGCAAAGCGGAATTCCGAGGGTGCCTATATCGGTCTGAACGAAAACCTGCCCGATGTCGGCGATCTCAGGATCACCTACCAGAGAATCGACGTGGAAACGGCAAGCATCGTCGGCAAGCAGAGTCACAGCGCGCTCGTTCCCTACGAGACGACCAACCACCGCGATATCTTCCTTACCGCTGAAGGCGATGTGGATGCCGGCCAGATGTTCAAAACGGCCGAGAGTGAAAACAATATCATCACCTGGCTTGTGCGCGCCGCCGGTATCATCGGCTTGTTCGTCAGTTTCAAGCTGATGTTTGGGCTCCTGCCTATTCTTGCCGACCTGATCCCGTTCGTCGGCTCGATCATTGGCTTCGGCACGAGCATCGTGGCCTTCGTGCTGACGCTGCTTGTCGGCCCCGTTGTCATCGCCATAGGCTGGTTCGCCTACAGGCCGCTATTGTCAGTCGGCATCATTGCGGGCGGCATATTACTTGCCGTGGTGGTTACCCGCTTTCGCAGAAAAGCACCACTTTCTCAGCCGCAGCCAGCCTGATCCCTTTCCAAGCCGATAGCCCTTCAGCCTGTCACTTGGCCGGTGCGCCATCGCTGATACGCAGCTGGATTCTGCGCGAGCCCTGATAGTGTTCCGCACCGAGCGAGCCTGCGACATGCAGGTTGGCGCCACGAGAGTTGAGAAGCAGGTTGCCGAGCGGGGTCTCGGCAGCCCTGAAGGCGATGCCATCGAGGCGTGCGCCATCCATGGCTTCCAACGTCACCTTCACATGCCGCTCGCCGACAAGGCGGGAATCGCGCACACGATGGCCCGGTACGGCAAAGACCGGCTGGGAATGTCCCGAGCCATAGGGGCCTGCCGTTTCCAGACGGTCGATAAGCTCGATCGTTGCGCCGCTTGCAGCGATGGCACCATCGATCTTCAGCGTTTCATTGGCGACAAGGGCCGATACCGTCTTCTGTGCCTTCTCGGTGAAGAAGGCTCTCAGAAGGCCAAGCTTGCCGCGCTCGACAGTAAGACCAGCCGCCATGGCGTGACCGCCGCCTTTCACAAGTAGTCCTTCATCGACTGCCGCACGCACCATCCTGCCCATGTCGAAACCGTTGATCGAACGCCCCGAGCCGGTGCCCCTGCCTGAGGGATCGAAGGCGATGGCGAAGGCGGGTCGCTTGAACCTCTCCTTCAGGCGCGCGGCAATGAGCCCGACAATACCGGGGTGCCATTTCTCATGCGCGGTGACGATGACGGAAGCCCCCTCGCCGTCTCCATACTCGGCCAGCGCTTCGGCCTCGGCTTCCTGCAGCATGACCGCTTCCATGGCCTGCCGTTCGCGGTTGAGTTCGTCCAGCCGCTGGGCGATGGCTTCGGCTTCTACGGCATCGTCCAGCGTCAGCAGGCGGCTCCCCAGCGCTGCATCGCCGATTCGCCCGCCGGCGTTGATGCGCGGGCCGATCAGGAAGCCGAAATGATAGGGCGTAACAGGCCCGGCTAGGCCAGCCTTGCGGAATAGTGCCGCAAGACCGGCATTGCTCTGGTGGCGCGCGGCGACCAACCCCTTGACCACATAGGCGCGGTTGAGGCCCTTGAGGGGCACGACATCGCAGACGGTCGCGAGTGCCACGATATCCAGCCATTGCAGGAGATCGATCGCAAGGATGCGCTTGTCTCCAGCCTCGCGCAGCAGGCGCAGCGTTGCCACCAGCACCATGAAAACGACACCCGCCGCACAAAGATGCCCTAGGCCGGAAAGATCGTCTTCGCGGTTTGGATTGACGAGGGAGTGGCAGGGCGGCAGCTCGTGTGTCACCTGGTGGTGATCGATGACAACGACGTCGATGTTGCGGTCCGCAGCAGCAGCCAACGCCTCGTGACTGGTGGAGCCGCAGTCGACCGTGACGATCAAGCTCGCGCCGTTGTCGATCAACTGATTGATGGCCGTCGGGTTGGGGCCATAACCTTCGAAGATGCGATCGGGAATATAGATATGCGCCTTGACGCCGAAATGGGTCAGGAAGCGATACATGAGTGCCGAGGATGCAGCGCCATCGACATCGTAATCGCCGAAGATCGCGACGGGCTCGCCATCACGGATCGCAGCGGCAAGACGCTTGGCGGCCTTCTCGCAGTCCGTCAGCTTGTAGGGATCAGGCATGAGGCTGCGGATAGTGGGATCGAGGAATTCGACGGCCTCATCCACCGTCACGCCGCGGCCGGCAAGCACACGTGCGATCAGATCCGGCAGACCATGCATCTGCGACATGGCGAGCGCGCGGTTCTGCCCCGCCTGATCGAGGCGTGAAACCCAGCGATTGTCGAGAATCGATTTTTCGACGCCCAGGAAGGCACGCGGTACCGGATCGACCTGATCTGCCATGCCAAACTCCGCTTTCATCATCTGCCCTTTTTACAGATGCAGGGCAGATAGCAAAGCGGTGATTTCAAGCCTGTGGATTACCAGAAAATTGCCCAGATAACCAAGCCGATAACAAGCAGCTGGACGAAGAGGACCGAAAGCAGGATCAGGAGCGTGGCCCAATTCCGCCCTCGCGGCGTCTCGCGCTCGAAGGCTGCTCCAAGCGCCGTAGGGTCAGATTTCGGCAAGCCCGCCTGAGGGTTTTCGATCTCCGTCCGAACATGATCATGCGTATGCTCGATATTCCTCAACCCGCGACTCCAACGGCTCCCAGGTTCATTATATCTATATCTACATATCTGTTAATATAAATTCGGCGAAATGCTTTGATTAATAACAGAAAACCCGTCCGAGCGCCCCCGGACGGGCTGAACCGTTCCAAATTGGAATAAAGCGTCAGGATTCTTCCTTGGGACGCTCGATGCGGATCACCTGCGGCTCGCCGACGAGGTAGCCTTCTTCCTTGATTGCAGCGACCGCCTTGCGCACCGAATCCTCCATCGTCGCATGGGTGACGAGGATGATCGTCTGGTGGTGCGAGGGCGCCAGATGCTGCTTGGAACGCTGGACGATCGATTCCAGCGAAATCTGGTTTTCCGCCATGCGGGTCGCGACGCTCGCGAAAACACCGGTGCGGTCGAGAACGGTCAGGCGGATGAAATAACCACCCTCATGGCTCTGGATCTGCGCCTTGCGGTAAGTCTCAAGCGACTTGGCGGGATGGCCGAGGACGGGAACGCGCTGGGCGCCCGGCTGGCTCTTGGCGATGTCGGCGATATCGCCGAGCACCGAAGAGGCCGTGGCGTTGCCGCCGGCACCGGGGCCGACCATCAGCAGTTCGCCGAGGATATCGGATTCGATTGCCACCGCATTGGTGACGCCATCGACCTGGGCGATGACGGAATCGACCGGCACCATGGTCGGATGCACGCGTTGTTCGATGCCGGTATCCGTGCGTTGGGCGACGCCGAGCAACTTGATGCGGTAGCCAAGGTCGGCAGCTGCGTGGATATCGTCGATCGAGATATTGGTGATGCCTTCGAGATAGATATCGTCGGCAGCGATCCTGTTGCCGAAGGCAAGTGTCGTCAGGATCGAAAGCTTGTGGGCGGTGTCATTGCCTTCGATGTCGAAAGCCGGATCGGCTTCGGCATAACCGAGGCGCTGGGCTTCCTTCAGGCAATCGGCAAAGGACAGGCCTTCCTTCTCCATCTTGGTGAGGATGTAGTTGCAGGTGCCGTTCATGATGCCGTAGACGCGCGAGATCGTATTGCCCGTCAGCGACTCACGCAGCGCCTTGATGACAGGGATGCCGCCGGCAACGGCCGCTTCGAAGTTCAAGAGCGAGCCCTTTTCTTCGGCGATCGTCGCAAGCTCGACGCCGTGATAGGCAAGCAGCGCCTTGTTGGCGGTCACCACATGGAGACCACGGGAAAGAGCGGCGCGAACGGCCACGTTTGCAGCTCCTTCAGCACCACCGATCAGCTCGACGAACACATCGATATCGGCCTTTTCGGCCAGTTCGTCCGGACGTTCGTACCAGGTGATGCCGGTCAGATCGATGCCGCGGTCCTTCGAGCGATCACGTGCCGAAACTGCCGTAATCGTAATCGGGCGTCCGCAGGTGACTGCAAGTTCATTGCTTTTCTGCCTGATGATGCGAACAAGCGAGGCGCCAACGGTGCCCAAGCCCGCAATGCCGATTTTGAGGGCATCTGCCATGGATCGATCCTGAAATGTCTAGTGGGAGACAGCCGCAAATCTGCGGCTGTCTTCGAGGTTGGAATTAACGGTGGGCGTTGAGCGAGATGACGTTGTGCATCGTCTCGTCCGCCGTCGACATGAACTTCTTGATGTTGCGCGCAGCCTGGCGGATGCGGTGTTCGTTCTCGACAAGCGCCAGACGGACGTAATCGTCGCCCTGTTCGCCGAAGCCGATGCCCGGGGCAACGGCAACATCGGCCTTCTCGACCAGAAGCTTCGAGAATTCCAGCGAACCGAGATGACGGAACTTTTCCGGGATCTTCGCCCAGGCGAACATGGTGGCAGCCGGCGGCGGCACTTCAAAGCCGGCCTTGCCGAAGCTTTCGACCATGACGTCGCGGCGGCGCTTGTAGACGTTGCGTACCTCGGCAATGTCGGAGCCGTCGCCGTTCAGAGCGTGGGTGGCAGCAACCTGGATCGGCGTGAAGGCACCGTAATCGAGGTAGGACTTCACACGGGTCAGTGCCGCGATCAGCCGCTCGTTTCCGACCGCAAAGCCCATGCGCCAGCCGGGCATGGAGAAGGTCTTGGACATGGAGGTGAATTCAACCGTCACATCCATTGCGCCCGGAACCTGCAGAACCGACGGTGGCGGCTCGCCATCGAAATAGATTTCCGAATAGGCGAGATCCGAGAGCACGATGATGTCATGCTTCTTCGCGAAGGCGATGACGTCCTTGTAGAAGTCGAGGGTCGCCACGAAGGCCGTCGGGTTCGACGGATAGTTCAGAATCAGCGCCAGCGGCTTCGGGATCGAATGGCGCACGGCCCGTTCGAGCGGCGGAAAGAAGCTTTCGTCCGGCTCGACCGACATGGAGCGGATCACGCCGCCGGCCATAAGGAAGCCGAAAGCATGGATTGGATAGGTCGGGTTCGGGCAGAGGATGACATCACCCGGCGCGGTGATCGCCTGCGCCATGTTGGCAAAGCCTTCCTTGGACCCGAGGGTGGCGACCACCTGCGTGTCGGGATTCAGCTTCACGCCGAATCGGCGGGCGTAATAGGCAGCCTGCGCGCGGCGCAGGCCGGGAATGCCCTTGGAGGACGAATAACGATGGGTGCGCGGGTCCTGGACGACTTCGCAGAGCTTGTCGACGATCGCCTGAGGGGTCGGAAGATCGGGGTTTCCCATGCCGAGATCGATGATATCGGCCCCGCCCGCTCGCGCGCTCGCTTTCAAACGGTTGACCTGTTCGAAAACGTAAGGCGGCAAACGCCGGACTTTGTGAAACTCTTCCATCTCTTTCCCCATGGAAATGCGGCCAACGTGACCGCTGTCGAAGCTCGTTCCGTCTCCCGGCAGCTGCGATACGAGCTTCAGACTCGCAGCGCCGTATTCCTCTTCAACTTAACTGCGCGGCAAATCTTTGACGGAGAAGCCGCGCACGAAGCGCATTATCGGGAAAATTGCACCTTCCGATCCATCCGGAAGGCTTTGCGTCCAAATCGCCTCAAAGGCAAGGCTTATTTGGTGATTTCGGAGAGCGTCGCGGCCCCGTGGTCGGCGGCAAGCGCGCGCATCTCGGCGACGCGACGCTGGTACTCCGCTTCCGAGATTGCGCCCGACTGCCGCTTGGCGCTGAGGGCCGTCAGCTGATGCTGAAGCTCGGCCGCCTGTTCGTCGCTCATCTGTACATTGGCCGCCGTCAGTGGTGCACCAAACGACGGGTAGCCGTCCGGGCTCTTGGTCAGGCCGCCTTCAACAGGCTCGCCCTTGGAGGCCGGCATCACGACTGCGGTCGGTGCTGCCATGCGCTGGGCAAAAGCCTTCTTCTCCTCGGCGGTCTTGTTGCATCCGGCAAGCGCTATGGCCATGGCCGCGGCCGCCGCGCAGATTGCTGCGGTGCGGGTGAAGGTCGCGATATGCCCAATGCCTGTCGTCGTCATGCCTGATGATCCAATCCTGCCTGCTTCGACTGTTAAATTCGTCGCAGCGACAAAGCAATAGCATGAGAGCAGGCGAGCGGAACTTGTTTTCTTCATCGCCGCAGATGTACAACGAACGAACAGTGGATGCTGCCGCCGGAGGAAGTGCGTGACCGACAGCAAGCGGGAGAATGGTGCCAAGGTGGATTTCGACGCCAAGGATCTCGATCCCTATCTCCTGAAGGATCCCGAAGCCATGGCGATGAACTTCGCCCGTGCGCTCGAAAACCTCGGCAAGGCAGCTTCGGCGTGGCTCGGCCCGCGCGAGCGCGGCGAAATCTCCGACACGGTCGTCGAACCCGTCACCGATATGGTGAAGACGCTCTCCAAGGTGACGGAATACTGGATTTCCGATCCGCGCCGAACCTTCGAGGCACAGACGCAGCTGATGAGCTCGTTCTTCGGCATATGGATGAACTCCATGCAGAGGATGCAGGGCAGCACGCTGGAAGCGGAACCGATCGCACGCGTGGATAAGCGCTTCGCCGACGAAGACTGGCAGAAGAATCCCTTCTTCGAGTTTTTAAAGCAGGTCTATTTCGTGACCGCCGACTGGGCCGAAAAGCTGGTTACCGAGACCGAGGGGCTGGATGAGCACACCAAGCACAAGGCCGGCTTCTATGTGAAGCAGATTACGGCAGCGCTCTCGCCGACCAATTTCGTGGTCACCAATCCGCAGGTCTACCGTGAGACGATAGCGACCAGCGGCGAAAACCTCGTGCGTGGCATGAAGATGCTGACCGAGGATATCATTGCCGGTCGCGGCGAACTGCGGCTGCGCCAGACCGACATGACCAAATTCGCCGTCGGTCGCGACATGGCGCTGACGCCGGGCAAGGTGATCGCCCAGAACGAAATCTGCCAGATCATCCAATACGAGCCATCGACGGAAACCGTGCTCAAACGGCCACTGCTGATTTGCCCGCCGTGGATCAACAAATTCTACATCCTCGATCTCAACCCGCAGAAATCCTTCATCAAATGGTGCGTGGACCAGGGACATACGGTCTTCGTCATCTCCTGGGTCAATCCGGATAGCCGCCATGCGCTGAAAGACTGGACGGCTTACGCAAGGGAAGGCGTCGATTTCGCACTGGAAACGGTTGAGAAGGCGACCGATGAGAAGGACGTCAACGCCATCGGCTATTGCGTCGGCGGCACGCTGCTTGCCGCAACCCTTGCCCTGCACGCCAAGGAAAAGAACAAGCGCATCAAGAGTGCGACGCTCTTCACCACCCAGGTCGATTTCACCCATGCCGGCGACCTGAAGGTCTTTGTCGACGAGGAGCAGCTTCAAGCGCTGGAAGCGCATATGCAGGAGCTCGGCTATCTCGATGGTTCGCGCATGTCGACGGCCTTCAACATGCTCAGGGCGAGCGAGCTCATCTGGCCCTATTTCGTCAACAATTACCTGAAGGGCCAGGAGCCCCTGCCCTTCGACCTGTTGTTCTGGAATGCCGATTCGACCCGCATGGCGGCGGCCAACCATGCCTTCTACCTGCGCAACTGCTATCTCAGGAATGCGCTGACCAAGGATGAAATGGTCCTCGACGGCAAGACCTTGTCGCTGAAGGACATCAAGATCCCGATCTATAATCTCGCAACCCGCGAGGATCACATCGCGCCGGCAAATTCCGTCTTCCTCGGCAGCCAGTTCTTCGGCGGCAAGGTGCAGTTCGTCGTCGCAGGCTCCGGCCATATTGCCGGCGTCGTCAATCCGCCGGACAAGCATAAGTATCAGTTCTGGACCGGCGGCCCGACCAAGGGCGACTATGATACATGGCTTGCCAAGGCAAAGGAGACGAGGGGTTCCTGGTGGCCGCACTGGCATGCGTGGATCGAGGCGCAAACCGGGGAGCGTGTGGCTGCCCGCAAGGTGGGTGGAGCAGCACTCAATGCGATCGAGGAAGCTCCCGGCAGCTATGTTATGGCGCGCAGCTGACGGCAGCCGAGTTCTGTCCCGCAGCCAGAGTCAACCATCACCGAGCGGCGACATGCCAATGGTGGCAAGCCCTTTAAAAATAGATTTTTCTAAAATACCGCGCCTCTTTTCGGGACAATCGAAGCAGAGCACTGCACCTGTAAACCAATTGGAAACCATAGTTCGTCATCCTTAGGGAATAGTCGCATGACGCGGATGGGCCAAAATTTGGCCTTTTTGGGCAGTTAGCGGCTCCGGCATAGATCAGTAGTCAGTGTTGCCGGCCTGCATAGCGAGTTTTGGAAGACGAGTAGAGTATGGCGTTTGCAGTAGGGACGTTCAACAACGTCGCCCCTTTTAGCGGATCCCCTGTTCGTTCGGGCAGATCTCGCGGTTTACTTACCGGCATCGCAGTCGCCGGACTTTTGACCTCCACGTGGCTTATCGGCACTGTCGCAACAATGCAATCCGTGTCGATGCCCTTCTCCTCGCCGAAGGAGATCGCTCAGGTCACAGCAGCGCCGAAGGCAGCACATGCTGCCGTGTCACATGAGCGGCTCATCCACATCAATAAGGCCTCGCGGTTGGCAGCATTCGACGCAAAGCCGGCCATACCGCTGACAGCACAGTTGATCCAGTCCCACGCCGAGAAGACATCCGCCGCATCGAGCGCGGAGCTGGGGCTCGCCAAGACCAATCGTCTCCCCGTTGCCGTCGCGGAACTTGGGCCGGTCGCCGTCTCCGACAATCCGCGTTTCAGCAAGGAAGACACAGTCAAGGCGGCGACACCCATCGTCCAAACCGCCGCCGCCACGCCTGCCAAGGATGACGCCGACCGGATCATCATCCCGTCGAAGGAGGCTGTCGCTGCGGCCGAAATGCCGGCTATGCTCGCTTTAGCCGACGCCGGCCCGCGCGTCATGCCTGCTCCCGTCGAACTGCCGCCGGCGCTCCCCGCTGCTGCTCTCGCCGCCAACAAGCCGGCCGAGATGGAGGTTGCCGAGGCAGACGATAGTGCGCGGCCTTTCGATCTGGTTCTCACCCCAGATGAGGATTCCGTACCGCTGCCGATGGCGCGGCCCGACGGCCTCGTCGGCAAGCCGGCGCCTGCCTCCAAGGGTTCGCAGCGTACTGCCGAGCCCGTACTTGCCTATGCCAAGCCGAACTCGCCGATCGAGGATGACCAGGACGACGCGGTGCCGCGCTACGACAAGCCCGTCTTTACGCCACGCCTGCGCGCCGGTGTCGCGATCTACGACATTGAAAACGCGACCGTCTACCTGCCGAACGGCGAGCGGCTGGAGGCCCATTCCGGTCTCGGCAAGATGCGCGACAACCCGCGTTATATTGATCAGAAAATGCGCGGACCGACGCCGCCGCACACCTATAACCTGACGATGCGCGAAGCCTTGTTCCATGGCGTGGCGGCCATTCGCCTGACGCCGGTGCAGGGTTCGGACGCGATCTTCAACCGTGTCGGTCTGCTGGCGCACACCTATATGCTCGGCAAGAACGGCGATTCCAACGGCTGCATTTCCTTCAAGGATTACAAGCGTTTCCTGACCGCCTACCAGCGTGGAGACATCAGGCAGCTCGTTGTCGTGCCACGGATGAACAACAAGCCCTCTTCGACGCTCGCTTCGCTCTTCTCCTCGCGAACCTAAAGATTGGCCGCGAGGAAATCGGCAAGCGACCGGCTCTCTGTCGAGAGGCGCGGCTTTCCCCTGACGAGCGCAAGTTCGGATGCCGGCTGCGGATCAAACCCGTCCGCCGCTCCAAGCTGGCGATGTTCCGGCAGGACGGCATCCGATGGCAGCAGGCTGATACCGAGGCCGGAAGCGACCGCCGCCTGAACACCCATCAAACCCTGGCTCGTATAGGCGATGCGCCAGCGTCGTCCGCTGCGCTCGATGAAGCGGATCGCCCGCTCACGGTAGATGCAGCCGACAGGAAAAACGGCAAGCGGGACCGGCTCATCCTTCATCGGCCGGCTCATGCTTTCGACCCAGACCAACTCTTCCTTCCAACTGGCCAGACAAGCGCCATCACCGGGTTCCCGCTTGATCAGCGCCAGATCGATTTCGCCCGTATCGAGAAGGCGGCGAAGCTCGACGCTCCAGCCGCTGACGGTGTCGAGCCTTATATGCGGTGAGGCGGCGGAAAAACCGGAGAGAAGATCGATGAGCCGGCGGCCGGCAAAATCCTCGGGAACGCCGAGCCTGACGGTCTTCGGCGTAGCGGGCTTGCGCATGACGTCCATCGCCTCTTCTGCCGTCGCCAGCAAGCGTCGGGCATAACTCAAGAGAATTTCGCCCTCCTCCGTCGTCCGGATGCCACCCGTCGACTTGTCGCGCAGAAGCAGGGTATGGCCGATATTGGCCTCGAGCTTCTTGATCTGCTGGCTGACGGTGGACTGGGTCAGGTGAACACGCTCAGCCGCCCGCGTGAAGCCGCCGGCATCGACGACCGCTGCGAAGGTTCGGAGAAGATCGAGGTCGAAGGTGAAGCTCATTCGATTTTCCACTGCCTGTAATTGTTACATTTAATTTCTCAATGACTCTGTTCTTTGTCAACATGAGGCAAATCATGGAGATGAGAGATGACCCTTCCCGGAAACCGACCAACCTGGTTGACCTTCGATTGCTACGGCACGCTGATCCAATGGGATGAGGGCCTGCTTGCTGCCATGGACATGATCCTGTCAGCCAAGGGTGGCGATATCGACCAGGCGGCCTTCATTGCCGTCTATGACCGCTACGAGCATGAACTGGAACGACAAAAGCCGCACCGATCCTTCAGCCAAGTCACGGCTCTCGCATTGGAACTGGCGATGCAGGAGTTCGGCTTGCCATTCCACACCGCTGATGCCGATCTGCTGACATCCTCTATCGGCCGGATGCCGCCATTCCCGGAAGTGGTGGAAACGCTCAGCAGGCTGAAAGCTGCCGGTTTCCGGCTCGCCATTATTTCCAATACGGACGACGCGATCATTGCCGGCAATGTCGCGCAGCTCGGCGGTTTCGTCGACCGAGTGATCACCGCGGAGCAGGCCGAAGCCTACAAGCCCTCGCCGCAGATCTTCCGGCACGCCTGGAAAACGCTCGGCATCGGCACGGATGACCTCGTGCATATCTGCGCCAGCCCGCATCTTGACCTTGCCGCCGCGCGAGAACTCGGTTTTCGTGCGATCTGGGTCGATCGTGGCACGGGACGGAAACCGCTCTGCGACTACCACCCCAACGAGATCGTGCCGACGCTTGACAAGGTGCCCGGTCTATTTGCCGCAAACGGCTGGATGTAATTGACGCGATAGGAGACAAGACATGGCCCATGAACTGAACCTGGCGAAGGCACAGCCGGCGATATTGCGCAATCTGCCGCTCGATACCGACGAGATCTGGCAGGCGCGTGTCGATCTGGCGGCGTGCCTTCGAATGGCGGCGCAGCTCGGGCTTGAGGAAGGCATCTGCAACCATTTCTCGGCCGTCGTGCCCGGCCATCCCGATCTCTTTCTCGTCAACAGGCTCGGCTGGGCCTTTCAGGAGGCGACTGCTTCATCACTGCTGATCTGCGATTTTGACGGCAACGTCGTTGCCGGCGACGGCGTGCCTGAGGCAACCGCCTTCTTCATCCATGCCCGCCTGCACAAGATGTCGCCGCGCGTCGGTGCGGCCTTCCATACGCATATGCCGAATGCGACGGCGCTGAGCATGATCGAGGGCGATCCCTTCGTCTGGGCCGGACAGACGTCACTGAAATTCTATGGCCGCGTCGCCGTCGACGAGAACTATAACGGACTGGCGCTCGATGAACGTGAAGGCGACAGGATCGCCGCTGTGCTTGGCGACAAGGACATCCTGTTTATGAAGAACCATGGCGTTATGGTCTGCGCGCCGAATATCGCCGAAGCCTGGGACGATCTCTACTATCTGGAACGTGCGGCAGAGGTTCAGCTCAAGGCGATGAGCACCGGGCGTTCGCTGATCCCGGTTACCAAAGATATCGCGGAACAGGCGGCAAAGCAGATGCGTGAAGGCGATCCGGAGAGTGCGCGCCTGCATCTCGAAAGCGTCAGGCGCGTTCTCGATCGGCAGGCGCCCGAATATCGGACCTAGACCTCGCCTATTTCAGCCATATGCCGATGCGCTCTACCGCTTCGGCGATCTCGGCTTCTGAACCGGCATAGGACATGCGGAGCGTACGCGGTCCTTCAACCGGATCGAAATCGAGGCCGGGTGTCGCGGCGACATTGATTTCCGCCAGCATCCGGCGCGCGAAGTCCATGCTATCATTGGTGAAGCGCGATACGTCGACATAGGCGTAGAAGGCGCCATCCATGGGCGACGCCGGCGCAAGGCCGATCTTCGGCAGCCGGTCGAGCAGCAGGTCGCGATTAGCGGCATAACTTGCCTTGACGCGATCCAGCTCCTCGGCAGCACCGAGCGCTGCTGTGGCTGCGATCTGCGAAAGCTCCGGCGGCGAAATATAGAGGCTCTGGGCGACGCGCTCGATCGGGCGCACCAGCCGCTCAGGCAGCACCATCCAGCCGATGCGCCAGCCGGTCATGCAATAGTATTTAGAGAAGGAGTTGATGACGATCGCCTCGTCCGTCAGCTCCAGCGCGCTCGTCTCTTCGCCTGCGAAGGTGAGGCCGTGATAGATCTCGTCGGAGATGAAGGCGATGTCATTGGCATCGCAATAGGCGGCAAGCGCCTTCAGGCCTTCGCGGCCGGTCACCGTGCCGGTCGGATTTGCAGGGCTTGCAAGCAGCACGCCCTTCAGCTTCACGCCCTTTTCCTTCTGGATCGCTTCCAGGCTGTCGGGCGTCAGCGTGAAATGCGTTTCTGATGTGACAGGCACTTCGACCACATTGAGGCCGAGGGCACCGAGGATGTTGCGATAGGCAGGATAGCCTGGCCGGGCAATGGCGACCGCATCGCCGGCATCAAAAAGCGACAGGAAGGCGAGATTGAAGGCCGCCGACGAGCCGGTTGTGATGGCAATGCGGACGGGATCGATCTCGAGGCCGTGGCGATCGCGATAGTGCCAGGCGAGCGCATGTTTCAGCCGCGCCGTGCCGAGCGCATCCGTATAGCCGATCCGCCCTTCGGCGAGCGCTGAGCGGGCGGCCTCAAGGGCTGCCTCGGGTGCGGGATGCGAGGGCTGGCCGACGGCCATGGAAATGACGGGGTGACCGCCTGCCCGTCTCTTCGTCGCTTCGGCCAGAACATCCATGGCGTGGAATGGTTCGACTTCGCTGCGTTTCGATATGGAAAACACGATCACTTCCTGCCTGGCTTCAGATAAAGGCCAGACAATTGCCGCAATAATCGGCTCATCACAATCCCGCGAGGGCTTGGATCGGAGGAAAATTCCTGTTTGATGGCGGCCCGACGCGCCGTAATTTGATGCGGACGCATCCAAGCCCATTAACCCGGCGATGGTATTTTTCGTTCGAAAACCCATCAGCCGACGACGAGGATACCATGGCCTTCTTCTCCAAAACGCTCACCGCGCTGGCGCTTGCAGCCTCCATCGCCCTTCCGGCTCAGGCATTTGCATTCGACGACCAGCAGAAGAAGGAACTGGGTGAATTCATCAAGCAGTATCTGATCGAAAATCCGGAGATCATGCTCGAGGTGCAGGATGCGCTGCAGAAAAAGCAGCAGATGGCCCAGCAGGTGAAAGCCACCATGGCCATCGAGAACAATACCGACGGCATCTTCGATTCCAAGAATGACGTGACGCTCGGCAACCCGAAGGGCGATGTCACCGTCGTCGAGTTCTTCGACTATAACTGCACCTATTGCCGTCACGCTCTCCCCGACATGCAGGCGCTCCTGAAGAAGGACAAGAATGTGCGCTTCGTGCTGAAGGAGTTCCCGATTCTCGGACCGGATTCGGTCGCGGCACATCGCGTGGCGGATGCCTTCCGCCGGCTTGCGCCCGATAAGTACAGCGATTTCCACGTCGCGCTGCTCGGCAGCGACGGCCGCGCCTCCGAGGACACCGCAATCCAGGTCGCCTCCTCTCTCGGTGTCAGCGAAGACAAGATCCGCGCGGAGATGAAAAAGAGCCCGAACGATGACATCGTGCAGGCGACCTATCAGCTCGCCGCCAATCTCGGCATCAGCGGTACACCGTCTTATGTGATCGGCAACGAAATGGTGCCCGGCGCCGTCGGCATCAACGATCTCGAAGCCAAGGTTAAGAATATGCGGGCCTGCGGCAAGACGAGCTGCTAACCGCCTGATTGCGCGGAGCCTGAGACTTCTGGCGTCGGGTAATCCAATTCGATTCGTATGCATGACCTCCCGAACGTCAGTGCGCGGAACTCTGACGTTCTGCGGGCGGAATACCTCGGCTTGCCTCAAGCCGGCCGAGGTATTCGGTCGACGGCTCGGTTGGGGGCCTTGAGACAAGTCATCGCCTGAAAGCTAGTTGAAAGCTTCAACCTCATAGAAAAGGGCCGCATCGTGGAGGAGACACGGTCAAGGTGACGAGACGACGATGCGTTTGGACCATAAGGAGGAGATTTCCATGCGTTCTTCACGCAGCCTTTTTCACACCGTCGCTTTTTCCGCTCTTCTTGCCGCGTCATCCTTTGTTGCGAGCAGCGCAAGCGCAGCCGACAAGATCACCATCATGGTCGGCGGCTATGAGAAGCAGATCTATCTGCCCGCCAAGCTCGCCGAATCGCTCGGCTACTTCAAGGACGAAGGGCTCGACGTCGAGCTGCTGAACGAAGCGGCCGGCGTCGATGCCGAAAACCAGCTTCTGGCCGGCGCCGTCCAGGGCGTCGTCGGCTTCTACGACCATTGCGTTGACCTGCAGGCCAAGGGCAAGTTCGTCGAATCCATCGTCCAGTTCAGCCAGGCACCGGGCGAAGTCGAGATGGTTTCGAGCAAGCATCCGGAGATCAAGTCGCCGGTCGATTTCAAGGGCAAGAGTCTCGGCGTCACCGGTCTCGGCTCGTCCACCAACTTCCTCACCCTCTTCATGGCATCCAAGGCCGGCTTGCAGCCGGGCGACGTCGTCACCGTTCCGGTCGGCGCCGGCGGCACCTTCATCGCCGCGATGCAGCAGGACCAGATCCAGGCCGGCATGACGACCGAGCCGACGATCTCGCGCTTGGTCAAGACCGGCGAGGCAAGCGTTCTCGTCGACATGCGCACCGTGGAAGCAACCCGCCAGGCACTCGGCGGCACCTACCCGGCTGCCTCGCTCTACATGGAAACCGCCTGGGTCGATGCGCATAAGGACGAGGCTCAGAAACTCGCCAACGCCTTCGTCAAGACGCTGAAATACATCAACACGCATTCTGCCGCCGATATCGCCGACAAGATGCCGAAGGATTTCTACGTCGGTGACAAGGACGGCTACATCAAGGCTCTCGACGAGGGCAAGGGCATGTTCACGTCAGACGGCGTCATGCCGGAAGACGGTCCCAAGACCGTGCTTGCCGTGCTCTCGGAGTTCTCCAAGAACGTCAAGGGCAAGCAGATCGACCTTTCCAAGACCTATACGACGGAATTCGTCAAGAACGTCAAGTAAGGCCGCCGCGCCGCTTCCGGCTCAGATCGGAAGCGGCGTCCGTTCGATCATGGGCATCGCGTGCACGCGCCCTGAAAGCACGCCTCAGGTTTCACCATGCAACAGGACAATAACCAGATTCCGGCGATCGAGCTGATCAATGTCAGCCGTCGTTTCGTCTCGCCGACCGGCAAGTCGCTGACGGCCTTGCGTGATTTCAACATGACGGTTGCCCGCGGCGAGTTCGTCGCCGTCGTCGGCCCGACCGGCTGCGGCAAGTCGACGACGCTCAATCTCGTGACGGGCCTCGCCCGCCCCTCGGCTGGCGAAGTTCGCCTGATGGGTGGACCGATCACCGGCATCGATCCGCGTGTCGGCTTTGCCTTCCAGACCGACGCGCTCTTTCCCTGGAAGAATGTTATCGAGAACGTCATGGCCGGCCCGTTGTTTCGCGGCAAATCGCACACCGAGGCAGAAAAAAGCGCCCGCGACTGGCTCGCCCGCGTCGGACTTTCGAAATTCCTCCATCACTACCCCCATCAGCTGTCGGGCGGCATGCGCAAGCGCGTCTCGCTGGCGCAGACCTTCATCAACGAGCCGGAAATCCTGCTGATGGACGAGCCCTTCTCGGCGCTCGACGTGCAGACCCGCACAGTCATGCATGAAGAACTGTTAAAGCTCTGGGCAGAACGCAAGGCGTCGGTGGTTTTCGTCACCCACGATCTTGAAGAGGCGGTGGCGCTTGCCGACAAGGTCTACGTGCTGACTGCCGGTCCCGCCACGGTCAAATCGGTCTATCCGATCGACCTGCCGCGCCCCCGCATCGTATCGGAGATCCGCTACGAGCAAAGCTTCATCAATTATTGCAAGACGATCTGGGAGGACCTGCGCGAGGAGGTCGAAACCAGCTACCGCCGCGCAAGCGAAGCGGCCTGAGGGAGGATATCATGGCAAACACCACTTTCGAGACGAGGTCGGCCGCAATGTTCCGTCCGGGCACATCAGATGCCGAAATCGAAGCCTCGGCGCTGAAGGCCATACGCCGGCGCAATGTGTTGGTACGCTTCTGGCAGATCGCCATCCTGGTCTTCGTGATCGGCATGTGGGAACTCTCCTCCAACATGCAGTGGATCGATCCCTTCTTCTATTCGAGCCCGAGCGGCGTCATCGCACGTCTCTATGAATGGGCAACGGAAGGTACCACCGAAGGATCGCTCTGGTACAACCTCTGGGTTACGATGGAAGAAGCGCTGATCGGCTTCTTCGCGGGCTCCATTACCGGCGTTTTTGTCGGCATCGGGCTCGGACGCAACCGCTTCCTGTCGGACATCTTCTCCGTCTATATCAAGGCGATCAATTCGATCCCGCGCGTCGTGCTTGCGCCGATCTTCATCATGATCATGGGCCTCGGCCTGCCGTCGAAAGTAGCGCTCGCCTTCATCATGGTCTTCTTCGTCGTCTTTGCGAACGCCTTCCAGGGCGTGCGCGAGGCCGACCGAAACATGATCGCCAACGCCCGCATTCTCGGCGCCTCCGACTGGCAGGTGACCCGCACCGTCGTCATTCCCTCGGCCATGAGTTGGATCTTTGCGAGCCTGCATGTCTCCTTCGGCTTTGCGATTATCGGCGCGATCGTCGGCGAATTCGTCGGCGCCCGCTTCGGCATCGGCCAGCTGATCTCGATCGCCAAGGGCACGTTCGACGCCGCCGGCATGTTTGCGGCGATCCTCCTCGTGATGGTCGTGACCCTGTTTGCCGAGTTCATCATGACGCTGATCGAGAATCGTCTTGCGAAATGGCGCCCGCAACAACACATGGACACGCAATAATCGGATTGATCGCCTCCCAAGCAAGATCGACAAGAAGGCCGGGCAATCAATTGCCCGGCCTTCTTGTCTCAGATATGGGAGCGTCAGATCTCTCCATCTTTGTCACAGTATTGCGCCGAGACCGACCTTGATCCCGGCGGGCAGCCGGAACCATCGAGAACGATGGAGAGGTGCCTGGTCTGGCTGTGCGGCGTCAAATGACGCAACCTGCGTCAACTCCCTCAGCAGGCCCGTCCGTCTTCTTCCATTTTCTTCACATATGAGCAGCGCCCAAAGGATTTCTCCACACCTGTTGCAATGGATATCCCGCCGGATTTTGGTCGACATCACTCAAAAATTCGCCGCCGTCGAATATAGGGAAAGCCCGAACCGAGCCTTCCCCGCAACGCATCTCAAAACGCCAACGCGCCCGTCAATCGGTATTGTTTACGAATTTGTAAAGAAACCTGAAAGCTTGCTGAAAGGTTCGGCGCTCTACGCAAGAGGTGCATCGTGGAGGAGACACGATCAACGTGAGACGGAAGCGATGTAAATCATCCCACTCGGAGGAGACTATGATGCGTTTTTCACGCGCACTTTTGCACACAGTTGCTTTTTCGACGCTTCTTACTGCAGCATCCTTGGCTGCAGGCACTGTCAGCGCAGCCGACAAGGTTACCCTAATGGTCGGCGGCTATGAGAAACAGATCTACCTGCCCGCCAAGCTCGCCGAATCCTTGGGTTACTTCAAGGATGAGGGCCTCGATGTCGAACTTCTGAACGAGCCGGCCGGCGTCGATGCCGAAAACCAGCTTCTGGCAGGCGCGGTTCAGGGCGTCGTTGGTTTCTACGACCACTGCATCGATCTTCAGGGCAAGGGCAAGTTCGTCGAATCGGTCGTCCAGTTCAGCCAGGCGCCCGGCGAGGTTGAGCTGGTATCGACCAAGCACCCCGAAATTAAATCGGTTGCAGATTTCAAGGGCAAGAGCCTTGGTGTGACCGGATTGGGATCATCGACGAATTTCCTGACGCAATATCTGGCGGTCAAGAACGGTCTCAACCTTTCCGATATAACCTCGGTCCCTGTCGGCGCGGGCGCAACCTTCATCGCTGCCATGCAACAGGACAAGATCCAGGCCGGCATGACGACAGAACCGACCATCACGCGTCTGTTGAAGACTGGGGAAGCCAGCATCCTGATCGATATGCGCACGACGGAAAGTACCCGTGCGGCCCTGGGCGGCACCTATCCGGCCGCATCGCTCTATATGGAAAGCTCCTGGGTCGACGCACATAAGGATACGGTGCAGAAGCTCGCCAATGCCTTCGTCAAGACGCTGAAATACATCAATACGCATTCCGCCGCTGAGATCACCGACCAGATGCCGAAGGATTTCTACGTCAGCGACAAGGACGGCTACATCAAGGCTCTCGACCACGGCAAGGCCATGTTCACAGCTAACGGCGTCATGCCAGAAGACGGTCCGAAGACGGTGCTCGCCGTCCTGCAGGGTTTTTCGAAAGCCCTGAAAGACAAGCAGATCGACCTGTCGAAGACTTACACGACGGAATTCGTCAAGAACGTCAAGTAACGCCATCGTGCCGCTCCCGAACCGCGTTCGGGAGCGGCACCGCTCGATCATGGTTTTCTTCGTCGTCTTTGCGAATGCCTTCCAGGGCGTGCGCGAGGCCGATCGCAACATGATCGCCAATGCCGGCATTCTCGGCGCCTCCGACTGGCAGGTGATCCGCACCGTCGTCATTCCCCCCGCAGTGAACTGGATCTTTGCGCGTCGGCTGGATTTTGAACCTCACCTGATCGGCAAACGCACCGTCACGATGAGCCCACCGCCTTCGGCCTCGCCGAGAAGGACGCTCCCCCCAGCACCGTCGACGACTTCCCGCACGATCGAAAGACCGAGACCACTTCCCTCCTCTTCGGTCCCGATGATGCGATAGAATCGTTCGAACACCTGTTCGCGCTCAGCTTCCGGAATGCCCGGCCCATTATCCTCAACCTCGATGATGGCATTGCCGTCAACCTGCCGCACCGAGACGGTGATACGTCCGCTTTCCCGCGTATATCGGATCGCGTTGTCGATGAGATTGACCAGCATTTCGCGCAACATCGTCCCGTCGCCTTCGACGATGACCGGACCGGCTTCTTCCAGGCCGACATCGATACGACGCCTCAGCGCCTCTTCTGCATGCGCCTCCAAGATCTCACGGGCAGCATTGCTCATATCGGTCGCATCTTTCCGCGGGCGACGGCTTCCCGGCTCGGCACGCGACAAGGTCAGTAGTTGGCTGGCGAGCCGCGAAATCTGCCGGGTGCTCGTGCGCAGCGCGGAAAGCGCTTCATCGCGGCGGCTATCATCAGTTTCACGCGCGGCGACACTCGCCTGCGTCGAAATCAGCGCCAATGGCGTCCGCAGCTGATGGGCAGCATTCGAGACGAACCGGCGTTGCGCCGCCATCTGGTTCTGGACGCGCTCCATATGGTCGTTGAGGGCATGGACGAGCGGCCGCAATTCGGTCTGCACCATGTCTTCCGGCAAGGGATCGAGGCGATTGCGCCCCCGCTCGCGAACCGCGTCCCTCAATCTCAGCGCCGGCGCCAGCCCCCATTGAAGCCCGAGGATGGTTACGAGGCTCGCTGCCAGGACGAGCACGACCTGCTTGGAAACGTCGGCAAGCCAGAGCTGCCGGCGCATCGCGTACTGGCTCTTATGCGTGACCGCGACCGTCACGGAAATCGCCGCGTCGTTCGGCAGGCCGACCACCGGATGGTCGAGCATCATCACCCGGACCTCGACCCCGTGGAAGGCGCGATCCTCGCCTGCCTGCTGGATCGCCGGCAGCGGCAAATCGGGAAAACCGCTGACGAGGCTCCCCCATGCCGTGATGACTTGGTAAAAAACCCTGTCGCCGAAGCCGGTATCGAACATTTCAAGTGCGGCCGGCGGCAGATCCACCTGGGCATTGCCGCCCTCATCGACGCGCACCGACTCGGCGATGACACGGGCCGATGCCAGCAATGTTCGATCCGTCACGAGCCTTGCAGTCGCGTCCGCCGTCCAGAAGCTGTCATAAAGATTGAAGCCGATCGCGCCGAAGAGTGTCAGGAGCACCAGGCAGAGCAACTGCACGCGCAGGCTCTGGCTGAGCCTGGAAAACGTTTTGACCGTCTTCGAAACGAGGCTATTCGACATATCTGAGAAGATAGCCTAGCCCGCGCAAGGTGGCGATCTGAACGGAACTCGTCTCAAGCTTTTTTCGAAGCCGGTGGACGTAGATTTCAATCGCGCTCGGATCAGCCTCGTCGTCGAAGCCGAACACGCTTTCCGAAAGGGCTGCTTTCGAAACCGTCATGCCGACCTTCATGATCAGCTGCTCCAGCACGGCATATTCGCGCGGCGTCAGCTGCAGGGGCTCGCCGGCGAGCAAGAACTGTCGGGTGCCGCCGGAAAAGAGCAGATCGCCGACGGCGATCTCGGACGATGCCCGGTCCTGCCCGCGGCGTACGACCGCGCGGATCCGCGCCTCAAGCTCAGCAATCTCGAAAGGCTTGGCAAGATAATCGTCGGCGCCGCTGTCCAACCCACTCACACGGCCGTCCAGGCTCGCATTCGCCGTCAGGATGATAACCGGGAGCTTGCTGCCTGATTGCCTCAGCCTTTTCAGTAACGTCAGTCCGTCAAGTTTCGGCAGCGAAAGATCGAGGATCATCGCGGAGTATTCGGCCACCTTCAGCATATGCTCGGCGTCCTCGCCGTCATGGGTGATATCGATCGCATACTGTGCCTGCCGCAGGGCTTTACCCAGCCAGGCCGCAAGATCCTTATTGTCCTCCACCACGAGCAGTCTCATCCGTTCTTCTTAGCACGGAAACGTGCCCGCGGAAGCGGTGCACTGAAGCTCGGACGCCACGTGCACGATCGCTTAGCTATCAGGAGGTATTCAGGCATCGGGCTCCTCCCATGCAGTGCAAACGATCGCATTGCCAAACTCTCCCATCAAACGCTCCGGCGAGTGCTCATCAATTCGCCTGAATCGAAGCGTTTCAGCCATGTGGACAAACATAGCGCGACGTCCCCTGCCGATTCTGTAAGGGCTTTCAATAAGCCCGCGTGGAGTCTATAGGTGGCGCTCGCGCATTCCCGTGCCTTTGCCGCCGAAAGGCTGGTGCAGGACGCGATGAATACAATGAACCGCGTAACGGTTGCCTGATCCAGAGAGGATCGGCAGCCGGTGCGCCAAACGGAACATTCGATGACGCAAACGATTTTTGTCCTGAACGGGCCCAACCTGAATATGCTGGGCAAGCGAGAACCTGGCATCTATGGCGGCAAGACGCTCAAGGACATAGAGGCGGACTGCAAGGCTGCGGGCCGCGAACTCGGCTTCGACATCGATTTCCGCCAAAGCAATCACGAAGGCACGCTGGTGGACTGGTTCCACGAAGCGGATGAAAAGGCCGTCGGCGTTGCCATCAATGCAGGCGCCTATACGCATACGTCGGTCGCGCTGCATGATGCGATCCGAGCTATTTCCATTCCCGTCATCGAGCTCCACATATCCAACGTGCATGCGCGGGAAGAATTCCGCCACAAGTCGATGATCGCACCCGCATGCAAGGGCGTGATCTGCGGCTTCGGGCCTCATAGCTACATCCTGGCGCTGCACGCGCTGAAGAACATCACGGCATAAGAAGAAGACAGGGCAACACTCATGGCTGAAAAGAAATCCGGTATCGATCAGGCACTGATCCGCGATCTCGCCAACATCCTCAAGGACACGGATCTGACCGAGATCGAAGTCGAACAGGAAGATCTGCGTATCCGCGTTTCGCGCGCAGGCACGCCCCAGTACATCCAGGCACCGATCGCAGGCCCTGCCTACGCGGCACCGGCTGCGATCGCAGCAGCCCCGGCCGCTGCCGCTCCGGTAGCAGCCGGCCGCAACCCGGCCAATACGGTGAACGCGCCGATGGTCGGCACGGTCTATATGGCTCCGGCACCGGGCGCGCGTGCGTTCATCGAACTCGGCGCCACCGTCAAGGAAGGCCAGACGCTGCTCATCATCGAAGCGATGAAGACTATGAACCAGATCCCCTCGCCGAAGTCCGGCAAGGTCACGGAAATCCTTGTCGAAGACGGCTCGCCCGTCGAATACGGCCAGCCACTCGTCGTCATCGAATAAGGCTTTGCCAATGATTTCGAAGATCCTCATAGCCAATCGCGGCGAGATTGCCCTTCGCGTGCTGCGCGCCTGCAAGGAGCTCGGCATCGCAAGTGTGGCCGTGCATTCGACGGCCGATGCCGACGCCATGCATGTGCGCCTTGCCGACGAGAGTGTGTGCATCGGCCCGCCGCCGTCGCGCGAAAGCTATCTCAATATCCACCAGATCGTCGCAGCCTGCGAAATCACCGGCGCTGATGCCGTTCATCCGGGCTACGGCTTCCTGTCGGAAAACGCCAAGTTCGCCGATATCCTCGAAGCACACGGCATCACCTTCATCGGCCCGACGGCGGAGCATATCCGCATCATGGGCGACAAGATCACCGCCAAGACGACGGCCCAGGAACTCGGCATCCCCGTCGTTCCCGGCTCCGACGGCGAGGTGAAGACCGAAGAGGACGCACTGAAGACGGCTGCCTATATCGGCTATCCGGTGCTGATCAAGGCAACGGCCGGCGGCGGCGGACGCGGCATGAAGGTCGCCAAGACCGAAGCCGACCTGATCGAGGCATGGTCGACGGCCCGCACCGAAGCGGCCGCTGCCTTCGGCAACGACGCAGTCTACATGGAAAAATACCTCGAAAAGCCGCGCCACATCGAAATCCAGGTGTTCGGCGATGGCGAAGGCCATGCGGTCCATCTCGGTGAGCGCGACTGCTCGCTGCAGCGCCGTCACCAGAAGGTCTGGGAAGAAGCCAATTCTCCCGCCCTCAATGTCGAGCAGCGCATGAAGATCGGCCAGATCTGCGCAGACGCCATGATGAAGCTGAAATATCGCGGCGCCGGCACGATCGAATTCCTCTACGAAAACGGCGAATTCTATTTCATCGAAATGAACACCCGCCTGCAGGTGGAGCATCCGGTCACCGAAGCCATCACCGGCATCGACCTCGTGCATGAACAGATCCGCGTTGCCTCCGGCGGCGGGCTCTCGGTCACGCAGGATGAAGTACACTTCCATGGCCATGCCATCGAATGCCGCATCAATGCCGAGGACGCACGCACCTTCGTGCCCTCGCCCGGCACGATCACGCATTTCCATGCACCGGGCGGACTTGGCGTGCGCATCGACTCCGGCGCGTATCAGGGCTACAAGATCCCGCCTTACTACGACAGCCTCATCGGCAAGCTGATCGTCCACGGCCGTACGCGCGTCGAATGCATGATGCGCCTGCGCCGCGCGCTCGATGAATTTGTCGTTGACGGAATCAAGACGACGCTGCCACTGTTCCAGGATCTCGTTTCCAACCAGGATATCGCCAACGGCGATTATGATATCCATTGGCTGGAAAAGTATCTCGCCAACAGCAAGCCGGCAGCGTAGGACAGGAATGGCAGGAGCGCGCAGGAAGTCACCAGGTATTACCCCGGAAATCCTCCTGCGCGCCTACTCGATCGGCCTCTTTCCCATGGCCGAATCCGCCGACGACCCAGAAATCTTCTGGGTCGAACCCGATGTCCGCGGTGTCCTTCCGTTGGACGGCCGTTTTCACATCTCCAAAAGCCTTCGAAAGACGATCAAGCAGAGGCCCTTCGACATTCGCTTCAACAGCCATTTCGATGCCGTGATCACCGCTTGCGCGCAGGAAACATCCGACCGCCCAAGTACCTGGATCAACGAGACGATCAGGACACTCTATTCCGCCCTGCACCGCATGGGCCACGCCCATTCCGTCGAAGCCTGGGATGGTGATGAATTGGTCGGCGGGCTCTACGGCGTGTCGCTTGGCTCCGCCTTCTTCGGGGAAAGCATGTTCTCGCGGCGCACCGATGCTTCGAAAATCTGTCTCGTGCATCTGGTGGAGCATTTGCGCCAGAAACATTTCACCCTGCTCGACACGCAATTCACGACTGAGCATCTGAAAACATTCGGTGCCATTGACGTACCTAAAGCGGACTATGCGCTACTACTCGCCGCCGCAATGGAATCGCCACATCTCGCGTTCTAGGGAACGATTATTCCGTCGGAAAAAGCTTATTTCGCGCCGGCGCTGTCCGGAGGCGGCACGTCCGAGTTCTGCTTGCAGTCCTTCAGCCAGACGTCATAGATCGGATGCTCGACGGCGTTGAGGCCGGGGCTGTCGGCAAACATCCAGCCGGTGAAGATGCGGCGGATCTTGCGGTCAAGCGTGATCTCGTCGACTTCGACGAAACCGTCGATCTTCTGGGCTTCCGACTGATCGCGCGAATAACAGGCTTTCGGCGTCACCTGCAGGGCGCCGAACTGGACCGTTTCGTTGACATAGACGTCGAAGGTGGTGATGCGACCGGTGATCTTGTCGAGGCCGGAGAAGACAGCGACCGGATTGTCGATGCGGGCAGCCTGTGCCTGATTGGAAAGAAGCCCGGCGGAAAGCGCCAATAGCGATACAGCTCCCGCAGCCGGCAGGACCGTGTTTCGCAGGGAAAGCTTCATATCTACCCGTCTCCAGCACATATCAGGTTCATGGCCGCAGCAATGGCGGCCAACCTGCGGGTAAAGGTCAATTGTGGCCAAAGCGCGGGGCAGGACCCGCCATCAGATGCTTGACGCTCAGTTGCCCGGCGTCCATGCGTCGTAATCGCCGGTCACGCGCGGACGTTCGCCGGCAGCCGAGAGCGACCCCGGCGGACGGTAGGCCTGGGGCGAACCCGTGGGGTTGGCGCGGTGCGGCTTCTGCCATTCCTTGGCGACGTAGTTTTCCTTGGACGGCGGAACGTCGGTGCGGTGATGCATCCAGCCGTGCCAGCCTGGAGGAATAGCGGAAGCTTCGGCGTAACCCTTGTAAATCACCCAGCGCTTCGGCAGGCCGTAAGAGGAAAGACCGCCTTCGTAATAGACATTGCCCAACTCGTCTTCACCAACGCGCTTGAAGCCGCGAAGGGCGAACAGCGTGCCGAAAGTGTAATTGTTCCACCAGGTGAAGGTGTGCAACAGGAACTTGATCATGTCTTTTCCTCGTGGCCGCAGGACGCGGACGAAAGCAGATAGGCTTTTTCGCTTATGCCGCCGCCAAGCCGAATTGTCCAGTGATTCCCGCCGAAACTACGGTCATTTCAGAGCCATCTTGAAACCGAGATGCGACGGCTTGAAGCCCAGTCTTTCGTAGAAACGATGGGCATCCTTGCGTACCGCATTCGATGTCAGTTGGACGAGCCGGACGCCGCGACCTTTCGCCTCGGCAATGGCAAATTCGATCATCCGCACGCCGATGCCTTGCCCGCGCATATCGGCGCGCGTCTGCACCGCCTCGATGATCATGGCGGATGAGCCGCGTGCATTGAGCGAGGTGGCGATCATGGTCTGGAAGGTGCCGACGACCTCACCCGCCTGTTCGGCGACATAAAGCGTCTGGTTGGGAGACGCAGCGATCCCCGCATAGGCGCGGGCGTAATCCGGATAGGCCTCCGGATCACTCGTATCTCCATGGCCGCCGAGCGGATCGGCAGCAAACATGGCGATCAAAGCCGGCAGATCGGCTTCACGTGCTTCGCGGATGATAATGTCGCCGGATGCCATATCAGTGGAGCTCGAGCGCCTTCTCCAAAACCAGCGTCGGAATGCCGGACAGGCCGGGGCCACTGTTCTCATTGCGTCCGGCTTCGACGAAACCGAGCCGCGTATAGAAATGGATGGCTTCGTGGTTCTGAACCTCGACTTCCAGCCTCATGATTTCCGCCTCCGGGAAGCAAGTTTCCAGCTCGGCGAAGATATCGCGGCCAATACCCTGGCGCTGCAGATCCGGCTTTACATAGAGGAGATGCAGCATGACGGTCTTCGTCATCTCGGATGACATCGCCGCATAGCCCATGCCGCCAATATTCCGGCCGTCATCGGCAACGAGGAATTCGGCATTCTTCTTCGTCAGCCGCGCCTTCAGCGCAGCCGGCGAAAAGAGATGAGTGATCAGTTCGTTGACCTTCGCAACGCCATGGCTTGCATCATAGGCCGCATGGAAACTCTCGACCAACAGGGCGCGGACCTTCTCCAGATCGCGCTCGCCAGCCGTTCGGACGAAATAAACCAAGACCTTCTCCTCGCGGCATCGGTCTTCCGAACACCGCTTCGCACGTTCAACCGAAAGCCGCTGGCTTATTCTTCCTCGATGCCGAGTTTGGCCTTGACGAGGGCCTGAACGGCCTGCGGATTGGCCTTGCCGCCGGTCGCCTTCATGACCTGACCGACGAACCAGCCGGCAAGCGTCGGCTTTGCCTTAACCTTGGCAACCTGATCCGGGTTGGCGGCGATGATCTCATCGACGGCCTTTTCGATGGCGCCGGTATCCGTCACCTGCTTCAGGCCGCGGCTTTCGACGATCTCGGCGGGATCGCCGCCTTCGTTGAGGATGATTTCGAAAACATCCTTGGCGATCTTGCCGGAGATGGTCTCGGCCTTGATGAGGTCGATGATGGCGCCGAGCTGGGCCGGAGAAACTGGCGTTTCTTCGATATCCTTGCCGGTGCGGTTGAGAGCGCCGAGCAGATCGTTGATGACCCAGTTGGCCGCCGCTTTGCCATCGCGGCCTTCGGCAACGGCTTCGAAATAATCGGCGATCGCCTTTTCCGAGACGAGCACCGAGGCATCGTAGATAGAGAGACCGAGTTCGCGGACGAAACGCTCTTTCTTGTCGTCGGGCAGTTCCGGCAGATACTGAGCAAGATCACTGACAAAGGCGTCGTCGAATTCGAGCGGCAGCAGGTCCGGATCGGGGAAATAGCGATAGTCATGCGCATCTTCCTTAGTGCGCATGGACCGCGTCTCGCCCTTGTTCGGGTCGAAGAGACGGGTTTCCTGATCGATGGTGCCGCCATCCTCCAGGATACCGATCTGGCGGCGGGCTTCGTATTCGATCGCCTGGCCGATGAAGCGGATAGAGTTGACGTTCTTGATTTCGCAGCGAGTACCGAAGGCTTCGCCCGGGCGACGCACGGAGACGTTGACGTCAGCGCGCATGGAGCCTTCGTCCATGTTGCCGTCGCAGGTGCCGAGGTAGCGCACGATCGAGCGCAGCTTCGTCATATAGGCCTTGGCCTCGTCGGAGGTGCGCATATCCGGCTTGGAGACGATTTCCATCAGCGCAACGCCGGAGCGGTTCAGGTCCACATAGGACATGGTCGGATGCTGGTCGTGCATCGACTTGCCGGCGTCCTGTTCCAGGTGCAGGCGCTCGATGCCGATCTCGATATCCTCGAACTGGCCCTGACGGTCCGGGCCGAGCGAGATGACGATCTTGCCCTCGCCGACGATCGGGTCCTTGTACTGCGAGATCTGATAGCCCTGCGGCAGGTCCGGATAGAAATAATTCTTGCGGTCGAAGAGCGAACGCTTGTTGATCTCAGCCTTCAGGCCGAGGCCGGTGCGCACCGCCTGCTTGACGCATTCCTCGTTGATGACGGGCAGCATGCCGGGCATGGCCGCATCGACGAGCGAGACGTTCGAATTCTGCGGCTTGCCGAACTCCGTCGACGCGCCGGAAAATAGCTTGGAATTGGAGAGCACCTGGGCATGGACTTCCAAGCCGATAATGACTTCCCAATCGCCGGTGGCGCCGGGGATATAACGTTTCGGATCAGGTGTGCGAACGTCGACAAGGGTCATTGGATGCTCTTTAAAGGCTGTTCTTTTCAAGTTGTGAGGTAAAGGAAATGGCCTGCCGGTGCAAGGCTTTCGGCAGCCTAGAAACCCGGGCCATAGCCTTCCGGCTCTTGCGGGCCGAGATGCTTGCTGAGACCGACTGATGGCACGTCGCGGTCGAGCTTCGGATTATAGGCGACCGAAAGCCAGTGGATCGCGTAGCCGTGCTTCTGGAAGAAGGAGATCGCCTCTGTATTTCCAGAATGGGTCTGCATCGCCGCCTCCTCGAAGCCCTGCTCGAAAATATCAGACTCGATATGCTCCAGAAGCGCGGTGCCGAGCCCCTGACGATTGAAGCTCGGATCGATCCAGAAGTCAGAAATGGTCTCGTCCAGTCCTTCGCGCGCGGCCCAGCCGGCCACCTGCCCGTTCTGTTCGACGACCGTGACGGTGAGCCAGTTATTATCCACGAACGTTCGGAAGGCGGTGCGGGCTCCATCCGTCATGGCGTCCGATTCGCCGATCAATGCCATCGCTCTTTGCCAGGCTCGCAAGCCGATTTCGCTCAAGAGCGCCGTGTCGCCTTCGCGGGCATTGCGAATGTGGATCAATGGCACCTCCGCGTTAGTACAGAGAGTAGACCATTGAGTCGGGCAATTTTCCAGTCCCTGCAATGAGATGAAGAAGCGAAAGCAATATTATCGGCGGCTTTTTTGTTCCGCTGCGCCTGCTTGACCGGATTGTGGTTGCTGATAAAAAGCCCGTCAGAGGTGTTTTATGTCTAACCTGCCTGAGACCCGGTAAAGGCCCCTGCCCGCAAGCATAGCCTCGCGCGCACGGGCCCGAAAAACGAAGCCGCGGCGTATCGGCTAAACCCGAGCGCCAAATCGTTTTCGTGCGCCTTCCTGAAGGCGCGTTTCCGGATCAACAGCAATGGACATCTCGCGCGCAGAACAGCGCATCCTACACCTTATGGCCCAGGGTGGCCGTATCGAAATCACTCGAGACGACAATAAAAAAATCGAAACGGTAAGTTGCTTCACCCGCGACGGCTGGGTCTATCCCGGCTTCGGCATGGAGCTTTTCCGCAAGCTGAAACGGCTGAAGGCAATCAAATCTTCCGCCGGCCAGCCCTATCGGATCACCGAAAGAGGACTGAGGCTCGTCAGGTCACAGCTCGATAACAGATAGGTCTGACAAAGCCTGGCCGTGCGGCGCCATCGCCCTGCGGCCAGGAACGTTTCAGAGCTTTTCAGAAAGCTCCGGGCGCATCGCCGCCCATTCTTCGGCAATCGTGCCTGCTCCGATCGTTTTGCCGGCGCGTCGATACCAATAGCCGGCGTTCCAATCGTCGCCTTCGACGCGGTGGCAAAGGGCATGGCCCCAGTCGAAGACCTGTTCACCCTCGTGGTTCTGGCAGATTTCGTGGACCGCCTCCCACTCTGCGCCCAATTTAAAGCCATTGGCAGCGAGGCGATCAAAGGCCCCGATCAACCGCGCAAGATCCTGTTTCGGCATGAGGCCCTCCTCGCAAAGACCTCCCTCTATAACAGGCGTCGCCTCAAAATCCGAGACGGCGCCTGCCTTTCTTCAGGCTTGTCGCGCTAGTCCTCGGCTAATTGCTTCTGCAAATGCACCTTTTCGAGCGGGACGCCCATGCTCTTTGCAAACTCGATACCGTGCCAGATGATCTTGAAACCGCAGCGCTCGTAAAGACGGATTGCACCGCTGTTCTTCGCATGCGTGTCGAGCCGCGCCGTTTCCAGCCCCTCGTCTTCATCAGGTCGCAGAGATGAAGCAGAAGCGCTTTGCCGATGCCTTTGCCCTGATGATCGGGATGAACCCAAAGGTCGGAAATATAGTTTGGCGCGTTCTCCCGTGCGCCCCATCCGACTATTCCTCCGTCAAGCTCAGCAACGAAGATCTCGCCCGTCGTCTCATCCGGAAAAATCGCGAATTCCTGCTTCACCCGGTCGATGACAGCGGGATCCCGATAGCTGTCTTCAAAGGCATTGCTTGCCGCCCATGCGGCAAAACCAACAACGCCGACCATTTTGTGGTCGGCGTCTGAAATCTTTCGTATTGTTAGACCGGTTACCACCACTTGGCGGGCGTGAACTTGCCGGCGGCCTGTTCGATGACATGGGCGGTCTTGAAGAGGGTTTCCTCGTCGAAGGCCTTGCCGATGAGCTGCAGGCCAAGCGGCAGGCCCTTGTGATCGAGGCCGGCGGGAACGGCGATACCCGGCAGGCCGGCCATGTTCACCGTGACCGTGAAGATGTCGTTCAGGTACATCTTGACCGGATCGGCAGCGAGGTTCTCGTCGGCAACGCCGAAGGCGGACGACGGGGTGGCTGGCGTCAGGATGGCATCGACGCCAGCATCGAAGGCGAGTTCGAAGTCGCGCTTGATGAGTGTGCGGACCTTCTGGGCGCGCAGGTAGTAGGCGTCGTAGTAGCCGGCCGACAGCACATAGGTGCCGATCATGATGCGGCGCTTGACTTCCTTGCCGAAGCCGGCGGCACGCGTCTTCTCGTACATGTCGACGATATCCTTGCCGTCGACGCGCAGGCCGTAGCGTACGCCATCGTAACGGGCGAGGTTCGAAGAGGCTTCAGCGGGTGCAACAATATAATAAGCCGGCAGGGCGTATTTGGTATGGGGCAGCGAGATGTTGACGATCTCCGCACCTGCATCCTTCAGCCAGGCGATGCCCTGCTGCCAGATGGCCTCGATCTCGTCGGGCATGCCATCGACGCGATATTCGTTCGGGATACCGATCTTCATGCCCTTCAGCGACTGGCCGATGGCAGATTCGTAATCCGGCACCGGCAGGTCGACGGAGGTCGTGTCCTTGGCATCGACACTTGCCATCGACTTCAGCAGGATTGCGGCATCGCGGACGTCGCGGGCAATCGGGCCGGCCTGATCGAGCGAGGAAGCGAAGGCAACCGTGCCCCAACGCGAGCAGCGACCGTAGGTCGGCTTGATGCCAACCGTGCCGGTGAAGGCTGCCGGCTGGCGGATCGAGCCGCCGGTGTCGGTTGCGGTCGCACCAGCGCAGAGATGCGCGGCAACGGCTGAAGCCGAACCGCCAGACGAGCCACCCGGAACGAGCTGCTGGTTGGAGCCCGAGGCGCGCCAGGGATTGATGACTGCGCCATAATGCGAGGTCTCATTGGAAGAGCCCATCGCGAATTCGTCCATGTTGAGCTTGCCCAGCATGACGGCGCCGTCATCCCAGAGGTTCTGGGTTACGGTCGATTCATAACGCGGTTCGAAACCATCGAGAATATGGCTGCAGGCCTGCGTGTGCACGCCGACGGTAGCGAAGAGGTCTTTGATGCCGAGCGGAATGCCCTCGAGATCGCCCGCCTTGCCGGCAGCGATGCGCTGGTCGGAATTCTTCGCCATGACGCGGGCGAGATCCGGCGTGACCTTGATGTAGGCATTGAGCTGGCCATTGGCCGCATCGATCGCCGAAATATAGGCCTCGGTCAGTTCGGTTGCGGTGATTTCCTTGGCGCGCAGCTTCTGGCGGGCTTCGGCAATGGTCAGGCTGGTGAGTTCGCTCATCGTGTTTTCGCTTCAGATCTGGAAATGGCAACAGGGTCGGAAAGAGGCGGTCAAAGCCTTATTCGACGACCTTCGGCACCAGGAAGAAATTGTGGTCGGTGATCGGCGCATTGGCAACGATATCGGCGGCCTTATTGCCATCATTGACGACATCGGTGCGCTTCTTCATGTCCATCGGCGTCACCGAGGTCATGGCCTCGACGCCCTCGACGTCAACTTCGGAAAGCTGCTCGACGAAGCCGAGAATACCATTCAATTCGCCGACCATGCGATTTGCCTCTTCTTCCGAGACGGCAATACGGGCAAGGCGCGCAACGCGCTTAACGGTGGCGAGATCGACGGACATGGCATTCTCCGGATAGGAATTTTCCTATCGCTATAAAGACCATGTCCGTCCTGTGCAACGGGTTTGCCTTTTCGGCAATGCAGAATTCCGGCCCTCAAACCCACCGGGATTTGAGGGCTTATGTATCAGAACGACAGGCTTTCGCCAGGCTTCGGCGCCTTCACTTGCGTCTTCGAGGCTTCCATGCCGGCGATGAATTTTTCCGGCGTCTGGTCGATGATCGGGAAAGTGCCGTAATGGCAGGGAATGGCCGTCTTGAAGTTGAAGTAGCGCTGGCAGGCAAGAGCCGCCACCGCGCCGCCCATGGTGAATCGGTCGCCAATCGGTACGATGCCGATATCCGGCTGATGCAGCTCGTTGATCAGCGCCATGTCGGAGAAGATATCTGTGTCGCCCATGTGGAAGAGGCTTGGCTCGTCGTCGAAATGCAGCATGAGGCCGTTCGCGCTCCCGAGCGAATGGGAAACACCGTCTTCAGTGGTCTGAGCCGAGGAATGCAGCGCATTGGTGAAGGTGGCGGTAAAGCCGCCAAGCGGGACCGTGCCGCCGGTATTGCCCATTTCGAGTTTATCGACACCTTTGGTGCCGAGCCAGGACGCAAGGTCTGCATTGGCGAGAACGACGGCGCCGGTTTCCCTGGCGATCCCCACGGTATCGCCGACATGGTCGCCATGGCCGTGGGTCAGCAGGATATGGGTGATGCCGTTGGTCACTTCCTTGATATCCTGGCCGACGAAGGACGAATTATAGGTCAGGAAGGGATCGATCAGGATTTTGGCAGCTTTCGTCTCTATCCGGAAAGCAGAATGGCCGAGCCAGGTGATCTTCATGAAAAGTCTCCTTTATTACATGATGCAAAAGCGATTTCCGGACCAGAACGGTTTAAAGCAATTCCGGTCGGAAAACCGTTTCGCACTTTTTCTGGAATTGCTCTAAGGACATAGCCGATATGGCCGCAAAGAAAAGCGGTGGGAACTTCAATTTCTTTTGACAGGATGACACGGCAATGACGGTGCTTACGATCGAGGAACTGGCCGGAACGCTCGGTCCCGGACAGGCAATCGCCGGCCTCGATCTCGGCACCAAGACGATCGGTCTAGCCATGTCCGATCTCGGACGCCGCTTTGCGACGCCGCGCCCGGTCCTCAAGCGTGAGAAATTTACCATCGATGCCGAGACGCTGCTGAATTTCGCAACAAAGGAGAAGGTCGCGGCCTTCGTCATCGGCCTGCCGATGAATATGGACGGATCGGCCGGACCGCGTGTGCAGGCGACGCGGGCTTTCGTGCGCAACATGGAGCAGAAGACCGCCATTCCCTTCGTTTATTGGGATGAGCGGCTATCGACGGTGGCTGCCGAACGTGCCCTGCTGGAAATGGATGTTTCGCGCGCAAAGCGCGCAGAACGCATCGATTCGGCTGCGGCAAGCTTCATCCTTCAGGGAGCGCTCGACAGGCTTTCCTTGCTAGCGAGATCTGCCGACGATACGGAGGCGTGACGCGCCTTCCACCAGCCGGCGATCTGGCGGCGCTTGCGGAAGCCCATGATGGCGAAGACGACGAGACTGTCGACGGCAATCGCACGGGCGACGAGCGGCGGAATTTCCTGCGGCGGCAAGCCGAGCACCTTACCGTAGAGCTGGAACGTCAGGTCATGGACCTGCCGTGTCAGCATGAAGATGCCGAAGTTCAGATCGTAATAGGAAAGCCAGTACCATCCCGCCAGGAAGACGATCGGACCGGCCCAGAAGATCAGAAACCACTTCATGCGGCCTCTCCTTCGTGCTTGCGCAGGACCGGCATATCAAGAGACACGAGCCAGACCGACGATGCCATGATGCAGAGTACGAGCGTGGGCACGGCGATATCCAGCGCCAGCACGGCGAAAAACATCATCGCCGCGACAAGCAACGCGGTTCTGGCTGCTCTGGTTCCCATCACTGAACTCGGGTCCACAATTGTTACATTTCTAATGTGGATCACACTGGCGGGTTAACCAGCGTCACGCAACGTAAACCAATTGTTAAGGTTAACGGCCGGGCGGAGGCTGTGGATTGTTCAGCCGTAGACGCCGCGCACCAACCGCTTCAATGCGGTGGCCGCCTTCTCCCAGTCCTTACCGTTCTTCAAAACCAGACCCGCGCACTGACCGCCGGCGGCCGCCGACAGCACAAGATGCTGGATCGAGGCAAAGATCAGCGCGTTGACGGCTGCCGTATCGATGCCCTTCGGCGGCGTCAGCGAGCCGCGCATACGGTCGAGCCACAGTCCGAGCGCTTTTGAGCGCGCCTCGGAAAGACGCCTCACCTGCTCGGTATTTTCCGAGATCTCCCAGGCGACGATGCGGCGCATCAGGGGATCGTCGCGCAGCGCTTCCAGGAACAGCAGCGACAGCCGCTCCATGAGATCGCCGTAGGTCAAAAGGAACATGCCGCCGGTATCTTCGGGGATTCGGTCCTTGACCCAGTTGCCGAGATCGGCGCCAATCGCCTCGACGAGGCCATCGAGGCCGCCATAATAGCGGTAGATGAGCTGCTTATCGCAGCCGGCGCGGCGGGCGACGGCATTGATGCCGAAATTCTGGAACCCCTCTTCCGCCAGCAGGTTCTTGGCGGCTTTCAGGATAGCGCGTTCCGTAGCGCTTCTGTCGCGGATACGCTTTTCAGGCTCAGTGGCACCCGTCTGTTCGAGCGCGGCCATGGCAGTTTCATTCAGCATTCGGTCAACCCCGGTCTGTCACCAATCGGTGAGTAACAGTGGAATTTTCCGTCTACAATCCTATCTTATTGAGAAGACTGTGGATATTGATGGTCCGTAGCTCTGCTGACGCTGGTGGGCGGCCCGGCGGCTTTTTTCATCCCGTACAACGCGCCCGAGAAATCTTGCCCATGCGGTTGATCGCGATGGACGAACCCGGCATAGCTGCATTATGAAAAGAGACGACAATTTCTGCTAAGGCCTTGCAATGGTGAATTATATCGAAGCCTCCTCCGCGCCGCCGAAGAATACCGGCGCCATCAGGCTTTATGGCCCTGAAGCATTCGAGGGAATGCGCAACGCGTGCCAGCTGACCGCGCGCTGCCTCGATGCGCTTGCCGATATCGTCAAGCCGGGCCTCGCAACCAATGAAATCGATCGCTTCGTCTTCGAATTCGGCATGGATAACGGCGCCTATCCGGCGACCCTGAACTATCGCGGCTATACGAAGTCCACCTGCACTTCGATCAATCATGTGGTCTGCCACGGCATTCCCGATGACAAGCCGCTGCGCGAGGGCGATATCGTTAATATCGACGTGACCTTCGTCGTCGACGGCTGGCATGGGGATTCGAGCCGCATGTATCCGGTCGGCCAGGTCAAGCGCGCAGCCGAACGTCTGCTGGAAGTGACCTACGAGTCGCTGATGCGCGGCATTGCCGCCGTTCATCCCGGCGCGCGCACCGGCGCAATCGGCGAGGCGATCCAGACCTATGCAGAAGCGGAGCGCTGCTCCGTCGTGCGCGATTTCTGCGGCCATGGCGTCGGCCGTCTCTTCCACGATTCGCCGAACATCCTGCATTACGGCCGCGCCAATGAAGGGCCGGAACTGCGCGAGGGCATGATCTTCACCATCGAACCGATGATCAATCTCGGACGCCCGCATGTGAAGGTGCTGGCAGACGGCTGGACTGCCGTAACACGCGATCGCTCGCTATCAGCGCAGTACGAACATACGGTCGGCGTGACCGCCAATGGCTGCGAGATCTTCACGCTGTCGCCCGCCGGTCTCGACCGGCCGGGCCTGCCGCCACTGAACGGGTAACGCTCGCGATGGCGAAAGGTCCCGTTCCGCAGGCCAGCGATGACGAACTGCCTTTCGACATGGACGAGGATATCGCTGTGGACGAACGGGCGTTTTTCGGACAACCGTCAAAGGCGGCAGCTTCCGCCAAAAAAGCCGCCCTGCCCGCCAAGGAAGAACATTATCACGGCCATCGCGAGAGGCTGCGCAATCGCTTCCGCGACCACGGCGATACGGCGCTTGCCGATTATGAAATCCTCGAACTCCTGCTTTTCCGGCTGATCCCGCGCCGCGACACCAAGCCGATCGCCAAGGCACTGATAGATCGCTTCGGGTCGCTTGCCGGCGTCTTCGGCGCACCGGCAGCACTGCTGCAGGAGGTCAAGGGCGTCGGAGAGGCGGTGGCGCTGGATCTGAAGCTGATATCCACCATCAGCCATCGCACGTTGAAGAGCGAGCTCAAGGGCAAGCAGGTGCTTTCCTCGTGGTCGTCGGTCATCCAGTATTGTCATGCGGCCATGGCGCATGAGACGCGCGAGCAGTTCCGCATTCTCTTCCTCGACAAGCGCAATGCGCTGATCGCCGACGAGGTGCAGGGGCGCGGAACCGTGGATCACACACCTGTCTATCCGCGTGAGGTGGTCAGGCGGGCGCTCGAGCTTTCGGCAACGGCGCTTATTCTCGTTCACAACCACCCCTCGGGCGATCCCACCCCATCGCGCGCCGATATCGACATGACGAAGATGATCATCGATGCGGCAAAACCGCTCGGCATTGCCATCCACGATCACATCATCATCGGCAAAGACGGACAAGCAAGCCTCAAGGGCCTGCGCTTGATATAAGACTGCGGCTAAGGCATGAAAAAGCCATCTTGGCGTTCTCCAAGCTGAATGACTGACAACAGGATGAGAATTATGGGCATTTCTCCTGGTCGCTTGTACGCGCCGCCGAGCCTTCGATCGCTGATACGACTGACACTTCTGCTGCTTGTCGTAACCGGTCTCTATCTCGGATACCTGCAGCTTTCGACCAATGTTCATGCGGTCGTCGATGGCCAGGTCTACCGCTCCGCCCAGCCCTCTCCCGCGAAGCTTGGCGAACTCGTCAAGGAATACGGCATCAAATCCGTACTGAACCTGCGCGGCGACAGCAGCGGCGAGGCCTGGTACGACAATGAGGTCGCCGCGGCAAAGGGCCTCAATGTCCAGCATATCGATTTCCGCATGTCGGCGACGAAGGAACTCTCCATCGAGGAAGGGCGCCAGCTGATGGCGATCATGGCCGCCGCGCCCAAGCCGATGCTCATCCACTGCAAGGCCGGCGCCGACCGTACGGGACTGGCTTCAGCCATCTACGTCGCCGGCATTGCCAAGGGTGGCGAGATGGCAGCGGAATCACAGATCTCGCTGACTTACGGCCATCTGTCGCTTTTCTTCATCGGCGCCTATGCGATGGACGAAACGTTCGAAAGACTTGAGCCGTTATTCGGCTTTTCGAACTCGTAAACTTCATAGAAATACCAAACTGTAACATTGACCGGCTACCGATGAACGCGCGACATTTCGCGTCGCAATATGATTCCAATTCCAGTTCGGGGCTAAAGATGTTCCAGTACGATCTCGTGGTAGTCGGCAGCGGTCCGGCAGGGCGCCGCGGCGCAATCCAGGCTGCAAAACTCGGCAAGAAAGTGCTGGTCATCGAGCAGGGAAAGCGTGTCGGTGGCGTGTCCGTCCATACCGGCACGATCCCTTCCAAGACGCTGCGCGAAACCGCACTCAATCTTTCCGGCTGGCGCGAGCGCGGCTTTTACGGCCGCAGCTACCGCGTCAAGCAGGAAATCAGCGCTGAAGACCTGCGCCGTCGCCTGCTGATCACCCTGAATCATGAAGTGGAAGTGCTCGAACATCAGTTCGCCCGCAACCGCGTCCAGCACATCCGCGGTAAGGCAAGCTTCGTCGATACCAATACCCTGCAGATCATCAAGGACGACGGCGACACAATGACGGTGAATGGCGCCAGCATCCTGCTCGCCGTCGGCACCAAGCCGTTTCGACCTGATTACATGCCCTTCGACAACAAGACCGTGCTCGATAGCGACGAACTGCTCGATATCGAGGAACTGCCACGCAGCATGGTCGTCATCGGCGCCGGCGTCATCGGCATCGAATATGCAACGATCTTTTCGGCGCTGGATACGGCAGTGACCGTCATCGATCCAAAGTCGACCATGCTCGACTTCATCGACAAGGAAATCATCGAGGATTTCACCTATCAACTGCGCGATCGCAATATGAAGCTGCTACTTGGCACGAAGGCCGAGAAAGTCGAGCGGCTTGAGACAGGCAAGGTGCAGCTGACACTCGACAGCGGCCGGCATCTCGTGACCGACATGGTGCTTTTTGCCGCCGGGCGCATGGGCGCCACCGACACGCTCAACCTGGAGGCCATCGGTCTTGAGGCGGATAGCCGCGGACGCCTGAAGGTCAATCCCGAGACGTTCCAGACGTCCGTGCCTAATATCTATGCCGCCGGCGACGTTGTCGGCTTCCCGAGCCTTGCCTCGACCTCGATGGAACAGGGCCGCATTGCTGCGCGCGTCGCAATCGGCGCCGTTGCCAAGGAACCGCAGAAATATTTCCCCTATGGCATCTATGCCGTGCCTGAAATCTCCACCTGCGGCCTGACCGAAGAGGAAATGAAGGAGCGCGGCATTCCCTATGAGTGCGGTATTGCCCGTTTCCGGGAGACATCGCGCGGCCACATCATGGGCCTCGATACGGGTCTTCTGAAGCTTATCTTCTCGTTAAAGACGCGCCGCCTGCTCGGCGTACACATCGTCGGCGAAGGTGCTACGGAGCTCGTGCATATCGGCCAGGCTGTGCTCAACCTGAAGGGTACTGTCGAATATTTCGTCGAAAATACCTTCAACTACCCGACTCTTGCTGAAGCCTATAAAATCGCCGGCCTCGATGCGTGGAACCGCATGGGCGACATAAAATCTGAACTTTGAAGAAGCGAGGGAACGCCCTCGCCTTTCCAGGCCAGAGCACGTAAGCCACTGATCCCCAAGTCTTACTTTACTACAGCGCGCCTCATTGCACGCTGTTGGCGACTGCCTGTGGCCTGCGGCAACTGCCTATATCCTATGTCAAAAGATATTGGTAAGGTCAGGGTGTTCGCGCCTTGAATTGTTCTATTGCGTTTTGCTTATCGCCTTCCCAAGTATGGGGCGCGCCTTTCGACAGCCTGAAATCCATGTCTTAGACCGGCCTGCAGTACCACCAAGTCCAACTACGCAGACCACAACGAAAGATAGTTATTTTGCCCGATATTTCAGAGGCTGCTCGCAGACGGTTTCAGCTCATCCTGATAAAGCCGTCGCATTATGACGATGACGGCTACGTGATCCGATGGTGGCGAGCAATGATCCCCTCCAACTCGCTGGCGGCTATCTTTGGGATTGCCGCCGAGTGTGCGGAGCGGCAGGTGCTTGGGGCCGACACCGCTATCGACATCACCGTCATCGATGAGACCAATACGCGGATCGATTTTGCGGCACTGATTTCCCAGTTCAAACGCAATGACAACTTCGGGATGATCGCACTTATTGGCGTCCAGTCCAACCAGTATCCTCGTGCGCTCGATATCGCCCGACCCTTCCGCGATGCCGGACTGCAGGTTTCGATGGGCGGCTTCCATATCTCCGGCTGCCTGTCGATGCTAAGTGGCGACGCGATCGGGCTCGACGAATGCCGTAAGATGGGTGTTTCCATGTTTGCGGGCGAGGCTGAAGGACGGCTGGAGATGGTGCTGCGCGATGCAGCCGCCGGTGAGCTGAAGCCACTTTACAATTTCATGAACGACCTTCCCGGCATCGGCGGCACGCCGGTGCCTTTCCTGCCGAAGGATAATATCAAGCGCACGCTTGGCCTCAGCACCAGTTTTGATGCGGGCCGCGGCTGCCCCTATCAATGTTCGTTCTGCACGATCATCAACGTGCAGGGCCGCAAATCCCGCTTCCGCTCGGCCGACGATGTCGAGAAGCTGGTGCGCATGAACTGGGCGCAGGGCATCCATAAATTCTTCATCACCGACGATAATTTCGCCCGCAACAAGGACTGGGAAGCGATCTTCGACCGGCTGATCGAGCTCAGGGAAAAAGACGGCATTCCGCTCGGCCTGATGATCCAGGTGGACACGCTCTGCCACAAGATCCCGAACTTCATCGAAAAATCGAAGCGCGCCGGCGTCACGCGCGTCTTCATCGGCCTCGAGAACGTCAATCCGGATAATCTGACCGCCGCCAAGAAGAACCAGAACAAGATCACCGAATATCGCAAGATGCTGCTGGCCTGGAAGGCGCAGGGCATCATGACGCTTGCCGGCTACATTCTGGGCTTCCCGGCAGACACGCCGGAATCGATCCGCCGTGACATCAAGATCATTCAGGAAGAGCTGCCGCTCGATGTCATCGAGTTCTTTGTTCTGACACCGCTGCCTGGTTCCGAGGACCATCAGGTTCTGTGGAAGAAGGGCGTCGAGATGGATGCCGATCTCAATATCTACGACGTCGAACATGTCTGCACGGCACATCCGAAGATGAGCAAGCAGGAATGGGAAGATATCTACCAGGAGGCCTGGTCGCTCTACTACTCGCCCGACCATATGAAGACCCTGCTGCGCCGCGCTGTGGCGACCGGCATCAAGCTGAGCAGTCTTGTCAAGGTCCTGGTCTCGTTTGCGACCACCGTACCGCTGGAGAACGTCCATCCGTTGCAGAGCGGCCTTCTGCGCCTGAAGCATCCCTCGGAGCGGCGTCCTGGCCTGAAGCGCGAACATCCGTTGTTGTTCTGGCCGCGTTTTGCCTTCGATACCGCCCGCAAGCATCTCTCGCTTGCCGGCACGATCATCGGCCTCAGCGTCTCGGCTTTCCTGATTGCGCGCGATGCCGGCGCCAAAAGCTACATGGACAAGGCTTTGACACCGGTCGCCGAGGACGACGAAGACGTTCTCGACCTCTTCACCAAGACCGCCGGTGGCACCGCTGCCGTCAGCCACATCAAGAAGGTTGCCGAACTGACCCACGCCCGCAAAGCCGTCTAGAACGCCGTGCGTTCATCTGGACGCATCAAGGACGCTCTAACTCTTTGAATCACTCCGTCCGACATCCCGAAAATCGATTCCGATTTTCGGGATGGTGATGCAGGCGCATTTGTTGAGCGACCAAGAGAGAACGGCCACGTGATCTCGTGGCAGCGACGTGACGTCAATCTGCCGCCCGACCCCATTCTTAAGTTAATGGCGGTCGCGTCCTGCCTCAGCCTCTATATCATCCAATTGTCAAAGCAAAGCAGGGGCGATCAATCGTCCCGTTTCTCGTCGCTCCAGCGAGCAGTATGAACCGCCCTGGAGCGTGTACGCTTGATCGGACCCGGGCCTCGTACCGGTTCTCGATCCTGTATCGTGGCACCGCGCTGGCGCGGCTTGGCGTCTTGGCCGTGGATCACGCCGATCTGCGCACAGTCGGTCTGATTTCAGCGCATCAACAAAAAAAGCCCTGCCGCAAGCGGCAGGGCTTTTTGAATTTCAGTTTGAAAAACCGATTACTCGGCGCTGTCCTCGGAAGCCTTCTTCTTCGGAGCAGCCTTCTTCTTCGGAGCGGCTTCTTCGCCGCCGGCAGCTTCTTCAGAAGCTTCGGCCTTGGCAGCAGCCTTCTTCTTCGGAGCAGCCTTCTTGGTGTCGGCCTTTTCAGCGCCTTCGCCTTCTTCGTCGGCGAGCAGCTCTTCCTTGGTCACCTTCTTGTCGGTGACGGCGATTTCGGTCAGCAGGTGATCGATGACCTTTTCTTCGAAGATCGGAGCTCGGATCGAAGCGGCGGCACCCGGCTGACTGCGGAAGAACTCGAGGATCTGCTTTTCCTGGCCCGGATACTGGCGCAGCTGTTCGTAGATCGCGCGTTGCATTTCGTCTTCGCTGACTTCGACGCCGGCCTTTTCGCCGATTTCGGAGAGAACGAGGCCGAGGCGGACGCGGCGCTCGGCGAGCTTCTGGTACTCTTCGCGCGCCTGTTCTTCGGTGGTGTCCTCATCCTCGAAGGTCTTGCCGGACTGCGCGAGGTCGTTGCTGACCTGGTTCCAGATGCCGTTATATTCGGCTTCGACGAGCTTGGACGGGGTCTCGAACTTGTACAGTTCGTCGAGCTGGTCGAGAATCTGGCGCTTCAGCTTCTGGCGCGTCAGCGAGCCATACTGGGATTCGATCTGACCGCGGACGATTTCCTTGAGGCGGTCGGCGGATTCCAGGCCGAGCTTCTTGGCGAGTTCGTCGTTGATTTCGACATCAGCCGGAGCAGCAACTTCCTTGACGGTGACGTCGAAGGTTGCTTCCTGGCCAGCGAGGTTCTTGGCCGGATAGTCCGCCGGGAAGGTCACGGTGATGGTCTTCTCATCGCCAGCCTTCGTGCCGACGAGCTGCTCTTCGAAGCCGGGGATGAAACGGCCGGAACCGAGAACCAATTCAGCGTCCTGATCGGTGCCGCCGTCGAAGGCAACACCATCGACCTTGCCGAGATAGTCCATCTTGACGCGGTCGCCGTTGGCAGCCTTGCCCTTCTTTTCGGCGTAGTCGCGGGCGCTTTCAGCGACTTTGATAACCTGCTCGTTGACTTCGTCGTCGGAGATGTCGACGACTTCGCGCGTGACCTTGATGCCCGCGTTGGACTTCAGCTCGATCGGCGGGAGAACTTCGTAGGAGAGCGTGAATTCGAAATCCTGCTCGGCGGCGAGGATCTTGTCTGCCTCGTCCTTGTCTTCCGTCATGGCGATTTCCGGCTGGGTGGCCGACTTTTCGCCGCGGCTCGACAGGATCTGCGTCGGCTGATCGCGAACGATCTCGTTGACGAGGTCGGCCATGATGGACTTGCCATAAAGCTTCTTGACGTGGGCGGTCGGAACCTTGCCCGGACGGAAGCCGTTGATGCGGACTTTGTCCTTCACGTCGGCAAGGCGCTCGTTCAGCTTGCTTTCCATATCCTTGGCCGGGATAACGACCTTGATTTCGCGCTTCAGCCCTTCAGCGAGCGTTTCGATAACCTGCATGTCTTCCTACCTTCATTTCAGTGGCGGCCGTGCCCAGACGCCGTTCGTTTCGGTGAGCACGACGCCGGCCAACTGCCGCGCGTGGCTTTTTCTCAATTCCTGTTCGTTCCGCTCTAAGCGGAACAGCACTCGCTTTCCGGGTATCCGAGACTATAAAGTTCCCAGTCTTCCCGCCCTGCAAGGCAGTTGGTGCGGGTAGAGAGACTTGAACTCCCACGCCTTGCGGCACCAGAACCTAAATCTGGCGTGTCTACCAATTTCACCATACCCGCGTTCGCGAAACCGCATGCATATGCCTGCGCATGAGGCCTTCCGAGCGCGGCGTCTCTATATCACCCGATTTAGAACAGGCAAAGGAAAAATGAACGGCAAATGACAGGGATTTGTGGCCAAAAGCGCACTGTTCCCGTCAGCCACCTCGGCTCTCAATAAAGAGGCTCCTCATAGGCCGGCTTGCCGTCCACCACGAGGCTGCGGATCTGCGCGGCACCGGAAGAGGAAACACTGGCAGCGATCGAAACGACGCCCTCGTTGCGGGCCTCCTCCAGCGGCTTGCCCTCGCCTTCCGGCACGTAATAGCGCTCTATCCCATATTCGACCCGGATGGTTTCGCCACTATTGGGACCATAGCTATAGAAAGGCAGGCTGCGCAGTACGACCGTATCTGGTGCCGTCGGCAATTCCTTGAATGACGATTCGACAATGTTCCAGAAGCCATCCTGCTGGCGCTTGAGGCGCACCCACAAGATCTGCTCGCCCGCTTCTGCCGGAATGCCGCCGGTGACTGTCGAGACCGGGACCGACGATATATCGTAGTTCAGCACCACGTAGTCGCCACGCAGGAAATCGCGTGGATCAACCGGAGCCGTCTTCAGCAATACTTCGGTGCCGCTTGCCAGGATAGAAGCACGGCTCTGGATGATGTAACCGAGGATGAGCGTCTGCAGGCCAGCGACGAGGATCGCCGCAACAATATAGAAGCGGCCGGTTTGCGGTCTTGCGAAGGCAAAGCTCATGCTCGTTCCTCCCCTGCTTCGACTGGTCCTGGTTCGGCTGCGAAGCGTCTTTCAAGGCGGATGACGACCCAGGCGACGGCTGCGACCACCAGGCCAGAGAACAAGAAAAGGCTCGACGTGCCCAAGATCGTGCCGACCGTCACCGAGGCCAGATAGAGCATCTCGGCGGCGAAGGCGCCATAGGCCAGATAGCGCACCGCTCCATTGGCCCGGCCATGCAGCACGATCGCCACAATGGCGGCGGCAAGCGTCAACAGGCCGATCACGACCATACGCCCGCCTTCGTCCATTTCGGTGTGAAGCAGGAACAATCCCATGACGGCGACGAGGAAACTATAGAATGCCGGGGCGGCACCTGCGGTTCTGACGAGCGTGGAAATCGGGCGGACAGGCAAGGCGGTCAGCAGAAAAGCCACCATGCCGAGGACGGCGAAGGCGATCGCCACGGATGTCTCCTCAGTCATCACATAAAGCCAGGCGAGCCAGCCGACCACCAGCAGATAAGCGAGATGCCGCGCCCGATCGGCACCGGTAAAGCGCACAAGCCCGATAACAACAGCCGCCATGACAAGCGGCGCGTAGGGACCAGAGCCGACCCAGCGCGTATCGAAATTCTCAAGGTAGACTGCAAAGGAGGCCCAGGAGAGGAAGCCGGCGACAACGGTCACCGCAGCCGACCGGAAAAGGATTGCTGAAACGGTCGCCACGGCAAACCACAGATACATGACCGTCTGCTCGTCGCCTGAAAGATGATACATCTGGCCGATAAGCGAGATGGCGCCGCCAAAGCTCAGCGTACCGACGATGAGCAGACCGCCGGCGGTGGCGAACGCGCCGCGTATAAGAAGAAGTGCAGCGCCGATGTGAACCGCCCAGATGAGCGCCAGCATCAGGCCGACGCGGACGAGGCGCGGGATATACTCCCAGTTCGAAGCGACGAGAAGCAGCACGGCGGCCCCGAGCAACACGGCCGCCAATCCCATCAGTACGCGGCCAAGGCTGAAACTTGCCGGGCGCGTGTCGTATTCGGCCAGCAGCGTCTTCGCCGTCTCTTCCTCAAGAAGTCCCTTCTCCACCCAGAGCGAGAGATCCCGCCCCAACCTGCCGCGATACATGCCCTACCCCGCATTGATCCGCCATCTTCGGCTTCTGCATTTATAGCGCAGGATCGGCGCGCGGAAACGCCGGTATTTGAAATATGCAAATTCCTCACTGGTCTTAATTGGGTCAGCTGTTAACGAAACACTAACCGCATCATCGCTAATATATGATCACCGCAGAGAAGGCATGCATGAACCGCATAGCCCTCATGAATATCTTGCACTGCAAAACAATCAAAAGTCATACTATTTAACTCATATCGAAGCGCGGGGATGGCGCCCCGGCCCGGTTTTCCGGAAGCCTGCGGATGATATTTCCGTGACGAGATTCGCAGACGCGCACTCCTCCTCCCAGCGCCCTGCGATAGACTGGCAACACTCCTCCTCCCAGTTGCCAGTCACCATCATGACGCCCACCGGATCCTCCCCCGGTGGGCGTTTTGCTTAACAGGTGGTTAAACGATTAGCATGCTGCCTTTTCGGGCTTTCGTACGAATCAGGGTAAAGCAAGCGTTAAGCCACCTGGGGCAGTCGGGAGAGCGCTTCAGAGCGCGAGGCCTGTTGTTCTTCGCCAAGACGCATCGGGAAAATGCACCTACAGGAAAGACCATTCGCGGACGCTCCCGGCAGGCCAAATATCTATCTGCGAAAATGGAAGCCTGAGAAAAAATCATTCTGCCTATTCGTTGACCAGAAAATGGCCAAAGCATGTAGATCAGGGCCCGAGCCTTGCGAATCGCGCATAGGTGGCTTGAAATCTTGGCTCTGTTAGTTCTTCGCGGCGCAACATATATTCTGGTCATCAAATAGAGGTCAGCGCCGAAGACAGGCTGCTGGCAGGATCAAGCCCTAGGAAAGGGGATTAACATGAACTTCTCTCGCTCTTTCAATAACTGGCGCAAGTATCGTCAGACCGTTACTGAACTCGGCCGCATGACCAACCGCGAATTGCATGACCTCGGTATCGACCGTTCGGATATCCATCGCGTTGCTCGCGAAGCTTCCGCCCGCTAAGTACAGGTAATCGCTGCTCCTCCCAAGCAGATTGCCTTCCCAAAACGCCTGCTGCCTCCGCAGCGGGCGTTTTCTTTTTGCCCATCGGCCAGGTTGCCGCAAAAGTTGCGGAAGTGTTAGCTTCCGGTCCGCTCAAAAATCGTGCACCGCATAAATAGCAGGCATCAGACTGCACAATTGCATAGCAGACGCCTTTTATTTGCACTGCACAATATCGGGGATCTCCACTATATAGATGTCAACCGCAGACACGGCGATCCCGCTGGTCGCGCAAGACATCCGAGGAAGAGATCATGAACCCGATCCGCATTGCAAAGAGCTGGATTAGCTACCGCCGCACGCTCAATGAACTGGGCAACCTGTCCAACCAGACCCTGTCCGATATCGGCGTCAGCCGTTACGACATCCGCAGCATCGCATCCCGCTCGTTCCGCTAATATAGCGAGCACCATTCTCCAAGACGGCGCCATCAGGCGCCGTTTTCGTTTTTGGCTTTGTCGCGCCTCGTCGGAACCCTGGGGCTTTCCGACAGTTCTCCTTGACGAAAGGAGACCATCCCATGGCAAACCAACTCAATGCAGGCTTCACCGGCCGACCCGCCAACAAGCCCGAGGGCATCCGCAAAGCTGCTTCGGATACCGCCTCCGCAGTCAGGCGTGAAGTACAGGCCGTTGCGACAGGTGCTGCCGATCACCCTCACATGGCAAGCTCTGTCGTCGTCGGCATCGGCGTGCTCGCCTTCAGCATCGGCTATCTGCTCGGGCGCCAATCCGCCGCGCCGGACCGCTTCTGGAGGTGAGATGATGGCCAGGACCCTCCCCGAAAAGACAAACAAGAGCACCCAGTCGCCAAAGGGCGAAATCGATACGCTCAACGAACATGCGCCGGAAACAACTCCGGACGACGTTCCTAACCTTGCTGCGCGACTTGAAGCGGCAAGGGAACATAGTGACGCCTATATCGTCGGTACCGATCTGGAGGATGCCGACCAGCGCGAGGCGTCGCCCGGAACGCGTGAGCAGAGCTAGTTACCTTGCGGCGCCGGAAGGCGCCGTTTTCGATTCTGCTGTTGGATCGCGTTCCCCGCCGTGATATCAGCCGCCAATGACCAAGAACTCTTCCTACTCCCCTATCCATGTCATCGGCGGCGGACTCGCCGGCTCTGAAGCTGCGTGGCAGATCGCCAATGCCGGCGTTCCTGTGATCCTGCATGAAATGCGCGGCGTGCGCGGCACGGACGCGCACAAGACCGACGGGCTTGCCGAGCTCGTCTGCTCCAACTCTTTCCGCTCGGATGATGCCACCAGCAATGCCGTCGGCGTTATCCATGCGGAAATGCGCATGGCCGGTTCGCTGATCATGGCATCGGCCGACAAACATCAGGTGCCGGCAGGCGGCGCACTGGCCGTCGACCGCGATGGCTTCTCTGATGCCGTGACCAAGGCGATCCACGAGCATCCGCTGATCACGGTCGTGCGCGAGGAAATCTCAGGCCTACCGCCGAAGGAATGGGATTTGGCTGTTATCGCCACCGGTCCGCTAACGGCGCCATCGCTTGCGAGCGCCATCCAGGCGGAAACGGGTGAGGATTCTCTTGCCTTCTTCGATGCCATCGCGCCGATCGTCTATCGCGACAGCATCGACATGGATATCTGCTGGTATCAGTCGCGTTACGACAAGGTCGGTCCCGGCGGCACCGGCAAGGACTATATCAACTGCCCGATGACCGAAGAGCAGTACAATGCCTTCGTCGATGCCCTCATTGCAGGCGACACGGTCGGTTTCAAGGAGTGGGAAGGCACGCCCTATTTCGACGGCTGCCTGCCGATCGAGGTGATGGCCGAGCGCGGGCGCGAGACGCTGCGCCACGGGCCGATGAAGCCGATGGGCCTCACCAATGCGCATAATCCGACCGTGAAAGCCTATGCCGTCGTGCAGCTTCGCCAGGACAATGCGCTCGGCACGCTCTACAACATGGTCGGCTTCCAGACGAAGCTGAAATATGGCGCGCAGGCCGATATCTTCCGTATGATCCCAGGGCTTGAGAATGCCGAATTCGCCCGGCTCGGCGGCCTGCACCGCAATACCTACATCAACTCGCCTACCCTGCTTGATCCGTCGCTGACGCTGAAGTCGCGGCCGGGCCTGCGTTTTGCCGGCCAGATCACCGGCTGCGAAGGTTATGTGGAAAGCGCAAGCGTGGGCCTACTGGCCGGCCGCTTTGCGGCTGCGGAGCGCAAGGGCGAGCCAGTTTCGCCTCCTCCTGCAACAACGGCGCTCGGCTCGCTGCTCGGCCACATCACCGGCGGTCATATCGTCACCGATGAAGAACCGGGCAAACGCTCATTCCAGCCGATGAACATCAATTTCGGCCTGTTTCCGGAGCTTCAGCCCGGCTCTATCGTCAAGCCCGAAGGGGTCAAGCGCTTCCGTGGCAAGGACAAGACGATCATGAAGCGCCAATTGATTGCCAAACGGGCGCTCGCAGATTGCGCCGCCTGGCTGGGTCAGGACGTCAAGCTCGCCGAAAGCGCCTGAGCCTATATTTTGTTTTGACTAATGGCCGTTTGCGGCGGACGAATTCGGCGCGGGCAATTCCTTATCCGGCTCGGCAACATAGTTGCCGAGCAGCCAGAGCGACACTTCCGACGCCTCCTTGGCAGAAGCGAACTCGTAAGTGCCGTTGTGATAGGGCGCATTGACAAAGTCGATGCTCAGCCCCCTGCCGGTTTCAGAAGCCAAAACCCGCACAGTACCGGGCTCGATCAGATGGCAGGCGAAGTGGCGCGACATGTTGCGCATGAAGCCAGCCTTGTTGTCATGCAGACGCACGAAGACGGCCTGACCGTCAACAGTCGCCTGAAGCTGGCGGATCGCTTCATTGGGGAATGCGCGGCCGAATTCGATGATGGCAAGGCCCGTGTCATGCAGGCCATCTTCCTTGTTCTGAGCAGCCATGCGCGTCGCAACGAAGGCGAAGAAGATGACGATGGCGAAAAGAACGCACCAGACGATAATGCCCACGCGGATTCTCCGTTTAGAATGGGGTTACGCCTGACATAACGCGTGAGACTTGCGCGAGTTTGACCGCTGTCAGATTTTCTTGCGCATGCCGGCAAATGCCATGCGCATCTGACGGCGCCATTGCGGCTCTTGCAGCGAGGTTTCCAGAACGGCTGCACCGCGCTTCTGCGCCTTCACCAGTACCGGTTCCGCAAGCGCAACCGGCAGGAAAGCGGGCAGCACCGATGGTGGCAGGGCAGACGCCCTCGCCTTGGCAAGGTGATCGCGGCCGAGCCCGGCAAAGGCTTCGATGGCTGCAGAGATGCGCGGTCTGTCCGCACTAGCCAGGAAGGTCTCCCGGTCGAGGCCCGTCGCCGAGAGAATCTCGAGTGGGATATAGACCTGGCCACGGCGTTGATGGAGCGGCATCAGCAGCAGCATGCCGGAAATGGCCTGCGCCACGCCGGCATGACCGGCCGCATCCGCGGATTTCATCGCCTCTTCCGGGGAAAGGATAAGGCCCGCAAGCTGGATAAGTGCTGAGGCTGTTTCGCCCGCATAGCCTTCCAGCGCGGTACGGCTTTCCATCGGGTCGTCGTAGAGATCGAATATTCGCGCCTCTATCATATTGACGAGCGTCTGGCGTGGAAGCCGGTGCGTCTCGACGGCAGAAAGAAGGGCTGCCGCGAGCGGATTGGCCTCAGTCGAACCGTGTGCATTGCCTTCCAGAAGGTCGCGCCAGTATTGCATGCGGATTTCGCCGGGCAGCGGCTCGTGCACCAGGTCGCGGATACGCGCGAGTTCGGCGTTGAAGGCATAGAGGGCGGCGAGCGCACCGCGCTTGTCATCAGGCGACAGCAGGCAGGCGAGGTAGCGATCGCGATCGATGTCGCGCAGCGTCGCCAAGCTGATGTCCTGGTTCGTCTTTGGATCGGCCATGTTCAGACCGCGATCAGGGCGGCGGCGACGGCACGCTGTTCGGAGAGCATGATGTTGAAGGTGCGCACGGCAGCGCCCGTGCTCATCGGATCGGAAGATATGCCGCGCGCCTTGAGGGCGGCACGCAGCTCCTGGGGCAGGCGGCGAAGCTCCGTGCCGGTGCCGACGAGCAGCACTTCGATATCGGCGGCTTCATTGAGCACACGGCGGAAATTTTCCACCGACAGCGGCTTCGTCACGTCCATGTCCCAGCCGTGGATCCCCGAGGGCAGGCAGAGGATGGAACCGCGATGCGACATATCCGCAAAGCGGAAGCCGCCATTGCCATAGGTGTCGATGGGAGCGCGGCCCGGGAAATGGGCGTCGCGGATTTCAATGCCTTTTGCCATGTATCTATACCGCCGGCTTGCCGGATTTCATGCTGATGTCGCCCTCGTCCTCGCCACCGCTCTCCCGGCGCAGCCGGAAGATAATGAGAACGGGCGCTGCTATATAGATGGAGGAGAATGTTCCGAGCGCAACGCCGAAGAGCATGGTGAAAGTGAAGGAGCGGATGACGGCGCCGCCGAAAATATAGAGCGCAAGCAGCGCCAGCAGTGTCGTGGCCGCCGTCAGAATGGTGCGCGAGAGTGTCTGGTTGATTGCCGCATCGATCAGGATCGGCAGCGGCATCTTCCGATAGCGTTTCAGGTTTTCGCGCATGCGGTCGTAGACGACAACGGTATCATTCAGCGAATAGCCGACGACGGTCAGAAGGGCTGCCACACTCGTCAGATTGAATTCCATGCCCGTCAGTACGAAGAGGCCGAGCATGATGATGACATCGTGCAGCGTCGCAACAATTGCGCCGACCGCAAACTGCCATTCGAAGCGGATCCAGATATAGACGAGGATGGCGAATAGCGAAGCAAGGATGCCGATCGTCGCCAGCATGGTCAGTTCGCCGGAGACGGCCGGGCCGACGACCTCGACGCGGCGGAAATCGTAGTCCTCGGCCAGTTCGCCACGAATGAATGTTGCGACCGACTGTTCGGCATTTTCACCGCCATCCTGCGAGCCAACACGGATCAGGGCGTTGGTGGCATCGCCGATGCGCTCGACACGCACCGGTCCGAGGTTCAGTTCGTTGAGACGGGCGCTCAGATCGGCAATATCGGCATTGCCCTGCTTCGCCTTGACCTCGACCAGCGAACCGCCGGTAAAGTCGATACCGAGCTGCAGGCCCACTGTTGCGAAGGCGAGCATGGCGGCGATGCAAAGTGCTGCCGATGCCGTGAAGACATAGCGGCGAATGCCCATGAAGCGGATATTGGCATGCTCAAACAGGCTGGTCAGCGCGCCCTTCGGCAGATGGCGCGGATGGCGCCTTGCAAGCCAGGCAGCCACGAAGCCGCGCGTCAGCGTGAAAGCCGTCAGGATAGTCGTGAGGATGCCGACGGCCAGCGTCACGGCAAAGCCGCGGATGGATTCGCTGCCGACAAAGAACAGAATGACAGCGGCGATGAAGATCGTGACGTTCGCATCGACGATGGTAGCAAAGGCACGCGAGAAGCCACGCTCGACCGCCTGGACGAAGGTGGTATGCGGCACCCTCTCCTCTTCGCGGATACGCTCATAGATCAGCACATTGGAATCCACGGCCATGCCGACGATCAGCACGAGGCCGGCAATGCCTGGAAGCGTCAATATCGCACCCGCAAGGCTCAGCACCGCGACGATCAGCACCAGATTGAAGGCCAGCGACACAACGGCGATGATGCCGAGCATGCGGTAGAGCGCGATCATCAGCGTTGCGACGAGTACGACAGCGACAATGCCGGCAACAAGACCGGAGAAAACGGATTCCGAGCCGAAGACCGGGCTGACAGTGCGCTCTTCCACTGATGTCAGCGTCGCAGGCAGCGCGCCGGCCCGCAACATGACGGCCAGATCCTGAACGCCCTCTTCGGAGAAATTGGCTGATATCTCGCCGCTTCCATCGGTGATCGGCGCTTCGATGACAGGGTTCGCCATGACTTGATCATCAAAGACAATGGCAAGATGTTTGCCCACATTGGCGGTCGTTGCCTGCGCCAGACGCTTTGCCGCCTCGGCATTCAGCCGGTAGACAATAGCGCTATCCTGCGTTTGCGGATCGGTCTTCGTATCGACTTCGGCAAAATCAGCGCCTGTCGCTATCGCCGTGCGATCGACGAGATAGGGAACCGGCGGATCATCCAACGAATAAAGCACCTGCGATGTCGCGGGCCAGCGGCCGGCAAGCGCCTGCTGGCCAGTCATGCTCTCATCAATGAGGTGGAAGGAGAGTGCGGCGGGTTCGTTCAGCAGGTTCTTCAGCCGTTCGGCATCGACGGAGCCCAGAACCTGCACAGCGATACGATCGTCCCCGTCAGGACGAACAGTGAAATTCTCTTTGCCGAAACCGGCGATGCGGCGGGCGACAATATCGAGCGAGCGAGTCTGCGCAGCAACCGTGTCGGCATCGATCGCCTTGTCGGAGATCTGCAGCGTCAACTGGCCGTCATTGCTCTGCTGGAGCGAGACATCGGCTGAGGTCAGTGATTTCAGAAGATCGGCTGCGGCCTGAAGCTGCGCCATATCGGTAACCTTGACCGTCACCGTCTGCGCGGTTCCGGTAAGCCCCGTATAGCGGATACCGGCGCCGCGGAGCTTGTCACGAACGCTGGCGACCGTTGCCTCGAGCCGGGACCGGATAATGTCGGAGCGTTCGAGGCGGAGTACGATATGGGAGCCGCCCTGCAGATCGAGACCGAGGGTGACGCGATCCTGCCGGATCCAGCCTGGCAAGGAGGAGAGCTGCGCCTGGCTCAGGAGATTGGGCGCAGCGACGATAAATGCGGCGATCGCGACCAACCAGATCAGAAGTATTTTCAAGCGGGAAAAATGGTGCATTCTCTCGACTATCTTCCGATCCGGCGGGTGTTGCTATCGCATGTTATGCAGCGTCGGCCTTGACCGGCTCGCCCTTTACGCGGACTTCGGAAATGCCGGTGCGGACGATGCGCACACGCACGCCTTCGGCGATTTCGACTTCGACTTCCTTCTCGTCGACAACCTTCGTGACCTTGCCAACGAGGCCGCCACCGGTGACGATCTGGTCGCCGCGACGGATCGCCTTCAAGGTCTCTTCGCGCTTCTTGGCCTGCGCGCGCTGCGGGCGGATGAGCAGGAAATACCAGACTACCATCAGCGGCACGAACAGGATGATCATTTCGAGGCCTGAGCCGCCGAAAGCACTCGTGGCGTCAGTTGCGCTCTGGGCAAATGCCGGGGTGATAAACATGCTAAGCTCCTCAGGCTATGGGCGGCGGAACCCCGCCTCTCTTTTCAAGTCGCCGGACTATAGTTGCAGCCTTGATGAATGCAACAAAAACAGCCGGAAAGCGTACCGTTTCCGCTGCCTCATAACCTTTCCGCTGTGGAAAGGCCATGCTACCCGGCATCAAAAAAGCGAAAGCGGATTATCGCTGCAATCTATGAAGGAGGCACCCGATGGCCGAAGAAATCAATAGCGTTCTGCTTCAGGAGTTGAAGAGGCTTACGGATGCGGTCGAACGGCTGGCGGGACCGGCGCCTGCTGCCAATGATTGGAACGCCGCTGACTGTTTCGTCTGGTCCCCTGCCCGCCATTATCTGCAGCCCGTCAGGCGCCCAAATCGCGTGGCGCTGAAGCTCATCCGCGGCGTCGATCATGTGCGCGACATCCTGCACGAAAACACCGTGCGTTTTGCCGAGGGCTATGCAGCCAACAACGTCCTGCTCTGGGGCGCGCGTGGCATGGGCAAGTCCTCGCTGGTCAAGGCCGTGCATGAAGATGTGCGCCGCGAGAGTAGCGTATCGCTGAAGCTCGTCGAAGTGCATCGCGAAGATATTGCCAGCCTGCCGACGCTCCTCGACCTCCTCAAGGATACGCCGCATCGCGTCATCGTCTTCTGCGACGACCTTTCCTTCGACCACGACGATACCGCCTATAAGTCGCTCAAGGCGGCGCTCGATGGCGGCGTGGAAGGGCGTCCGGACAATGTGCTGTTCTATGCCACGTCCAACCGGCGCCACCTGCTGCCGCGCCACATGATGGAGAACGAGCAGTCTACGGCAATCAATCCGTCCGAAGCCGTCGAGGAGAAGGTGTCACTCTCCGACCGCTTCGGCCTTTGGCTCGGCTTCCATAAATGCAGCCAGGAAGATTATCTGACAATGATCGATGGCTACGCAGAGCACTTCAAGCTCGGCCTTGAGCGCGAGAAGATGCATGCCGAGGCGCTGGAATGGGCGACCACCCGCGGCGCCCGCTCCGGCCGCGTCGCCTGGCAATATATCCAGGACCTGGCCGGCCGCATGCGCATCCATCTCGACCGCGCCTAAGCATTCCCGCTAAGCACCTTTGCGTAGCATATTGTAAAACGACAAAAGCCCGGCTGCTGGCCGGGCTTTTGCACTTTCCTGAGACGCTCTACCTGCTCAGAAATGTCAGCTATTCAAGAAATGTCATAGGGTTGACCGGGGACGCATCCTTGCGAACCTCGAAGTGAACCTGCGGCTGCTTGACGTTGCCGCTCATGCCCGACACCGCGACCGTCTGGCCGCGCTGGATCTTCTGGCCCCGGGTAACGCTCAGCGTATCGGCATTGCCGTAGACGGTGACGGTGCCGTCGTCGTGACGGACCAGAACCGTGTTGCCGAGTTCCTTCAGGCCGTTACCGGCATAGATGACCACGCCGTTTTCAGCAGCCTTGATCGCAGTGCCCTGCGGAACCGAGATATCGATGCCATCATTGCGGCTGCCGTTGACGTTGGCGCCATAGGCAGCAATCACCTGGCCGCGGACCGGCCAGCGATACTTGCCGATGCCGGTGGCTTCCGGAGCAGCAGCGCTGACATCGGACTTCTTCTCGACATCATCGACCGTCTGTGTCGCGGCAGGAGCCTTGTAAGGCGCCGGCTGTGCGGAAGCCGTCTGGACCGGGGCGGCGGCCGGCTGGGCAGGCTTGGCCTGCACGACCTTCTGCGCCGGGATGGAGGCCGTCTTGATCGTGTCGGCGGAAGTTCCGCCGTTCGGGATCTTCAGCTCCTGGCCGATGCGGATCGAGCTCGCCGACAGATTGTTGGCGGCCTTGATATCGTCGATGTTGGCGCCCGTCGCCTTGGCGATCTTGGCAAGCGAGTCACCCTGCTTGACCGTGTAGGTGCCCGTAGCACCATTCGGATTCTTGCCGCCTGCCGGAGGAACCTTGCCCGTCGGATCTAAGCTTGCGACAGTCTTGTCGCGAGCCGAATTGGCGCCCGGAACGACAGCGACCTTCTGCTCCTGGCCCTTCGTTGGCTGCGGCAGGTCGCCGGGCTTGGAAAGATCGGCGGACTGGGCTGCAGCCTTGGCGGCATTGTTGCCGCCGTTGAAGGTCGGGATAAGGATCGCCTGGCCGGGCTGCGCCGCGGAAGCCGTCTTCAGATTGTTGACACGCAGGATTTCCTTTTCAGGAACGCCATAGCGGCGGGAAAGGACAGCGATGTTTTCACCCGGACGCAGCGTGACCGACGGCGCATTGGTCCCCGACCAGCCTGAAACCTTCGGCGTCGTGCCCGTCGTCAGCGCATCGGGAGCAACTCTCGGCGCATTCACGCCCGCCGGAGCGATGCGATCGGGCTTCGGAGCAGCCGGAAACGGCTGAGCAAGAGCAACGTCTCTTTCCCGCTGACGAGGAGAAACAGACCCTGCGCTCGGCGGCGCGAGTTCGGTGCGCTGAACGGAAACCGGTGCGGATGCCATCCGTGCGGCGGAGCCTGAGGTGGCGACCGGATCATAGCTGGGGCGGCCCGGGTAGGGCTGGCTCATCGCATTGTTCTGAGCGTAGGACGGCTGCATGGCCGAACCACCAAGATCAGCGCGCGGCACCGGGTCGCCCTGCGGCCCATTGAAACTCCTGCGCGGGATCGAATTCGTCGTCATCTGATCCTGCCCGGAGGAGGAAAACAGACTACCGAAACGTGTTACATCGGAGCTGCAGCCTGTTGCTGCACTCGCCAGTAAGGCGACGACCAGAAAATTGCCGGCCGATTTCCCGAACTTCGGCGAAAGACTGAAACGCATGACTCGACCCACTTAGAACGCAACCATTTGTGAATCTATTAAAGCGCGTTAGTGTTACCATGCGGTTAAGGCGCTGGAATCAGTGCTATATTTTTGAGAACTTGATAACCATAAGTTTGCGGGCGAAAAATCATAGCCCGCCGGGCTTTGCGGGCAGCCGGTCTAAAGCTGTGAAGCAAGCCTTGGAACAATCGGCAAATAGGGAGCGTCGAAAAGCTCTTCCCGCTCGAAGCGGCTGCCGGTCTTTGTCAGCCGTACCATGCGGCATTCATTCTCGGAGATCATCAGCGGCGCAATCATGGAGCCGCCGGACACCAGCTGATCGGCATAGAAGCGCGGCATGGAATTGAAGGCAGCCGTAACGAGGATGCGGTCAAAAGTGCCCTCGCCCTGCATGCCGTTGCTGCCGTCGGCCTGACGGATGATGACGCTGCGCAGGCTGAGCGTTTCCATGCGGCGCTGAGCCGAAAGCGTCAGTGTCTTGTAGCGATCGACCGTCAGCACGCGTTCCGCAATGCGACCGATGACCGCCGCGGTAAAGCCGCTGCCCGTGCCGATCTCGAGTACGCGCTGACCGGGGCGGACCTTCAGATGGTGCAAAAGACGGACGGCGAAATCGACGCCCTCCAGAAAGGAGCCGCACTCTATCGGGATCGTGCGGCTGGAATAGGCGTTCTCGGTAAATTGCGGCGGGACGAAAAGCGAGCGCGGTGTCTGCTCGACAGCCGTCAGCAAATCGATGTCGGAAATGCCTTCCGCGCGCAATCTCAGGACCAGCGCTGCAAAGCCTTCCTTCTCGGCCAGTTTTGCCGTCAACCCTTTACTCCGTGTCCGAGGGCCCGCGCCACGCGGTCCGTCACGGAATAATCGGTCAGATCAAGTTTCAAAGGTGTTACCGAAATCTTATTATGCTTGAGGGCGTGAATATCGCTGCCCTCGGTAAAGGCGCCGGCGCGTTCGCCGAATTTCAGCCAGTAATAGGGGAAGCCGCGACCATCCGTGCGCGCATCGACCTGCAGGTTGAAGGCAAGCTTGCCTTGCGCAGTCACTTCAACGCCCTCGACTTCATCAGGACGACAGTTCGGGAAATTGAGGTTCAGGAAGGTGCCTTCGGGAAGATCTACCGTCATCAGCTTTTCGAGCAGCGCCGGCGCGTGAGCCTCGCACACTTCCCAGGGCAGGATGCGGGCACCGTCATCATAGATATATGCCTGACTGAGGGCGAAGGAGCGCACGCCCTGCATCGTTCCTTCGATCGCGCCGGCGATGGTGCCGGAATAGGTCACGTCGTCGGCAACGTTGGAGCCGGAGTTAACACCGGACAAGACGAGGTCCGGCTTGATATCCAGCACCTGCTTGATGCCCATGATGACGCAATCGGTCGGCGTGCCGCGCAACGCATAATGCTTGTCGGAAATCTTCCGGAGCCGCAACGGCTCCGAAAGGCTGAGCGAATGCGCAAGGCCGCTCTGGTCGGTTTCGGGGGCGACGATCCAGACATCCTCAGAAAGCGTCCTTGCTATCCGTTCCAGCGCACCCAAGCCTTCCGCATGGATACCGTCGTCATTCGTCAGCAGGATGCGCATTGTCTCAAGCCGCCCGTTCGATCTTAGTCAGACCGCCCATATAGGGCAGCAAAGCGTCCGGAATCGTGACGGAACCATCCTCGTTCAGATAATTTTCCAAGACCGCGATCAGGCAACGGCCAACCGCCGTGCCGGAGCCGTTCAGCGAGTGAACGAACTTCGTCGCCTTGTCGTCCTTGCCGCGATAGCGGGCGTTCATGCGCCGTGCCTGGAAATCGCCGCAGACGGAGCAGGACGAGATCTCGCGGAAAGTGTTCTGACCCGGCAGCCAGACTTCGAGGTCATAGGTCTTGCGCGAGCCGAAGCCCATGTCGCCGGTGCAGAGCGTCATGGTGCGGAAATGCAGGCCGAGGCGCTTCAACACTTCTTCGGCGCAGGCCGTCATGCGCTCATGTTCGGCAATCGAGCTCTCGGCGTCGGTAATCGAGACCAATTCGCACTTCCAGAACTGGTGCTGGCGCAGCATGCCGCGGGTATCGCGGCCGGCAGATCCCGCCTCCGAACGGAAGGACGGCGTGAGAGCGGTGAAGCGCAGCGGCAGCTTTTCCTGATCGAGGATTTCCTCGCGAACCAGGTTGGTCAGCGTCACTTCCGCAGTTGGGATAAGGTACCGGCCGTCCGTCGTCTTGAAGAGATCTTCCTCGAACTTCGGCAGGTTGCCGGTGCCGAACAGTGCCTCGCCCCGTACCATCAACGGCGAAGACACTTCGGTATAGCCGTGTTCGGTCGTGTGGAGGTCGATCATGAACTGACCGAGCGCGCGTTCCAGCTTGGCGAGCGGGCCGGTCAGCACCGTGAAGCGCGAACCGGAGAGCTTGGTGGCACGTTCGAAATCCATATAGCCGAGGGCTTCGCCAATTTCGAAATGCTCCTTCGGCGTGTGGTTCCAGCGCGGCCTTTCGCCGACGATACGGGTCACGACATTGTCGTGCTCGTCCTTGCCGACAGGCACCTCATCGAGCGGCACGTTCGGGATGCGCGAAAGCTGGTCGTTGAGCTCGGTGGAAAGTGCACGCTCTTCCTCTTCGGCAGCCGGCAGCGTTTCCTTGATCTCGGCGACCTCGGCCTTCAGCTTGTCGGCAAGCTCGGCGTTCTTCTGCGCCATGGCAGCACCGATCTCCTTGGAGGCGGCGTTGCGGCGGGAGAGCAGATCCTGCGCCTTCTGCACGGCGGAGCGGCGCTTCTCGTCAAGGGCGATGAGAGATTGCGACAGAGGCTCCGCTCCGCGCTTTGCAAGGGCGGCATCGAGAGCCTCGGGATTCTCACGGATCCATTTGATATCGAGCATCGTCGTTCCAGATCGTTTCAACAGAAATGAACCGGTCGGAGGAAACCCCGACCGGATGGGAAACGGCAAAACTCAGTGAAATGTCCTGATGCGCTCAGACGCTGTCCGTCTTGGCGACGTCAGAGGATTCGCTGGCCTCTTCAAGCGCCTGTTTGGAACGCTGACGCTCCACGAGTCGTGCCGCGTAGATGGAAATCTCGTAGAGAAGGATCGTCGGCAGCGCAAGGCCGATCTGGGACATGGGGTCGGGCGGCGTCAGCACCGCCGCCACGACGAAGGCAAGCACGATTGCAAACTTGCGCTTTTCGGCGAGCCATTGCGACGTCAGAAGACCGACGCGGGCCAGAAGCGTGGTGATGACCGGCAGCTGGAAGACAAGGCCGAAGGAGAAGACCAGTGTCATGATGAGGCTCAGATATTCCGAGACCTTCGGCAGGAGCGAGATCGCCACTTCGTCATGGCCCGGTGCCTGCTGCATCGACAGGAAGAACCACATGACCATCGGTGTGAAGAAGAAATAGACCAGCGCGCCACCCATGAGGAACAGGATCGGCGATGCGATCAGGAACGGCAGGAAAGCCTGGCGTTCATTCTTGTAGAGGCCGGGAGCAACGAACTTGTAGATCTGCGCGGCGATGATCGGGAAGGCGATCACAAGGCCGCCGAACATGGCGACCTTGACCTGCGTGAAGAAAAACTCCTGCGGCGCCGTATAGATCAGCTGCGCCTTCTCGACATCGAGATGGGCCCAGCTGACAGCAAGCTTATAGGGATAGACGAGGTAATTGAAGATGTGCTTGGCGAAGATGAAGCACGCGATGAAGGCGATGAAGAAGGCGGCGATCGACCAGATCAGCCGCGTGCGCAGCTCCATCAGGTGCTCGATCAACGGCTGCGGCTTGTCTTGTGTATCACCGCTCATGCCTCATCCTTCTTCTTTTTGGCGGTCGGCTTTGCGACAGCGGCTGGCTTCTTTGTCGCGGCAGCGCGCTTCGGCTTCTCGACCGGTACCGCGACCAACGCAACCGCATCAGCCTTGTCTGCGGCCTTCACACGCGGCTTGCGCACGGTCTTCGGTTTTTCGGCCACGGCGACCGGAGCAACGGTGGCGGCAGCGACCGGCTGCGGCGCAGGAACGACCGGCGGTGTTTCCGGCAGGCTCATCGACGGCGCCGGCACGGAAACTTCCGCAGGCGGCACTTCCGTCGCAGTCTCGGCGCCCTGCTCTAGCGGGCGCTGTTCTGCCGGCTTCTCGACCTTCGTCGAATTCTGCAGGTCGGCCTTGATCTCATTGCCCATCTGGCGCAGCGGGTTCATCGCCTCGCGCAGGCTGTTGACCGGGTTGAGCTTCTGGGCGTCGCTGATCGTGCTACGCACGTCGTCAAGCTCGGCTTCGCGCAGCGCTTCGTCGAACTGGGCACGAAATTCGCCCGCGACCTTGCGGGCACGTGCTGTCATCTTGCCGAAAGCGCGCAGCATCGGCGGCAGATCCTTGGGACCGACAACCACGATCAAAACGACCGCGATAACCAAAAGTTCGGTCCAGCCAATATCGAACATGCAAGGCTCCTGAACGGGCGGCGCGGGGGCAGCGCCCTTTCCCGTACGTGATTACTTCGTTTCGTCGGCCTTGTGATCGACGGTCTTTGCCGCTTCCGGCGCGTCTTCGTCCGTCATGCCCTTCTTGAAGCTCTTGATGCCCTTGGCAACGTCGCCCATCAGTTCCGGGATCTTGCCGCGACCGAACAACAAAAGCACGATGGCCAGAACGATAAGCCAGTGCCACATGCTAAAAGAACCCATTACCCATACTCCCTGTTGCGATGTTCCCTCGATGTAAGAATTTCCGATACGGTTTCCAACATCAATCCTTCTGGATTGAGCTTAATGTCACGGTATCGGCCTTTGTGACAAGTCATTCATCCATCGAAAAGTCGTGATTGACATTGTTTTGCGCGGGCGTGGCAAAAGCAAGACCAAGCTTCGTTATTCCTCGGAAGCGCCGCCGGGGGCGAGCAGTCCGAGTTCCTCGAGATCCATCTGGGTGATCGGATCCTCATCCTCGGTCAGTTCGTCGTTCATGAGGGGCGAAGGAATATTGAAATTGGCGGGGATGCGGCCGGACAGGAGGCCGGCACCCTTCAGCTCTTCAAGGCCCGGCAGGTCGCGCAATTCCTCAAGGCCGAAATGGTCGAGAAAATCTCGCGTCGTGCCGAGCGTAACCGGTCGGCCCGGCGTGCGGCGGCGGCCGCGGAAACGCACCCAGCCCGCCTCCATCAGCACGTCGAGTGTGCCGCGGGAGGTCTGGACACCTCTGATATCCTCGATCTCGGCGCGCGTCACCGGCTGGTGATAGGCAATGATCGCAAGTACTTCGAGTGCTGCCCGGGAGAGTTTCTTGACCTCGTTCTCGTCGCGGCGGATGACGAAGGAAAGATCAGCCGCCGTGCGGAAGGCCCAGGCACTGTCGACCTGCACGAGATTGACGCCGCGCGGCGCGTACTGCTCCTTCAGGCGCAGCATGATCTCATGCGCGTTAAATCCCTTCGGCAGACGTTCTGTGATGAAGCCTTCGGATACCGGCTGGGCGGAGGCGAAAACCAACGCTTCGGCTATGCGCTCCGCCTCTATTTCAGCCTGCAGATCGCTGACAATGCCCTCGCCTTCCCCGTCTTCGCCTTCAAAGTCATCGTTTTGCGCGTCGATCAATCCGACTGCTCCTGTTCGACCACTTGCAAGGTGGCATGTTTCGGGCCGCGGCGCATGTAGATCGGCTGGAAGGCGCCATCCTGGCGTATTTCGAGCTTCCCTTCACGCACCAGCTCCAGCGAGGCGGCAAAGGCGCTGGCTACGGCAGTGACGCGCTCGGCGGGACTTGCGAGATAGCGCAGCAGATATTGTTCGAGCGCCGTCCAGTCGACGATATCGCCGATCAACTGGGTCAGCAGTTCACGGGCATCGGTAAGCGACCAGACATTGCGGCGCTCGATCGTCACCTGGGTGATCGCGTGGCGCTGGCGCAACGCCGCATAGGCGCTCAAGAGGTCGTAGAGATTGGCATCATAATCGGACTGCTGGCGATCCGGGATATGCTCCGGCGCGCCGCGAGCGAAGATATCGCGACCGAGCCGGTTGCGATTGACGAGACCGTCGGCGACCTGGCGCATCGCTTCCAACCGCTTCAGGCGGAAGGCGAGCGTTGCAGCCATCTCCTCACCTGAAGGGCCGTCGTCCTTGACCTGCTGCGGGATCAACAGCCGCGATTTCAGGTAGGCGAGCCAGGCCGCCATGACGAGATAATCGGCGGCAAGCTCGATGCGGATACGCCGCGCGCTTTCGACGAACTGCAGATACTGCTCGGCAAGGGCCAGGACCGAAATGCGCGACAGATCGACCTTCTGGTTGCGGGCCAGATAAAGCAGGAGATCGAGCGGGCCTTCGAAGCCGGCGACATCAATCACCAGCGCCGGCTCGTGGGTGGCACGTTCCGAACCGTTCTCCTGCCACAGCTTGTCCATCGGCGTTGACGCCGCCTGAGACCGCTCCGTGCCCTTGATCGTGTTCACCCTACCCTGCCTTTCCGACCCCTGCTCAAGCTGTCGCAAACATCGCGTCGAATTCTGCTCTTATCGTTGCCTCATCCGTAGCGTCAGTCGTCGGGAAACCTTCCTCGACCAGTTGTGCCCGCTCGCGCGCAAGACCTGCCAACGGCGGAACATTTGCCACGACCTCGCGCATCTCGTCCATATGGCCGTTGCAGTGCAGCACGATATCACAGCCGCCTGCAATGATATTCGCCGCTCGTTCACCAATCGTGCCGGCAAGCGCGTTCATCGAGGTATCGTCCGACAGCAGCAGTCCCTTGAAGCCGATCTCGGTGCGGATCACGTCATCGATCACCTTGCGGGAGGTGGTCGCCGGATTATCCGGGTCGATGGCCGTGAAGACGACATGGCAGGTCATCGCCATCAACTCGTCCTTCATGGCAACGAAGGGCGGGAAGTCGTGCGTTTCCAGCTCCCCGCGCGACACCGTTACAACGGGCAGCTCCAGATGTGAATCCGCAAAACCGCGCCCATGCCCTGGCATGTGCTTCATGACCGGCAGCAGGCCGCCGGCTTTCAGTCCCTNNCGGCGGCGGCCCGGCCCATTTCCGTGACGGTGACGGGATCGCCGCCATAGGCCCTGTTGCCGATGACATTGCTGCTGCCTTCGACCGGTACGTCCAGCACCGGCAGGCAATCGACATTAATGCCGAACCTCAGGAGATCGAAGGCATGCAGGCGCGACATCAGCCAGGCGGCGCGCAGCCCAAGCGCCCGGTCGCGGCGATAGAGATCGCCAAGCGCCTGTCCCGGCGGATAGTGCTGCAGGATCGGCGGGCGGATGCGCTGAACGCGGCCGCCTTCCTGATCGATCAGCACAGGCGCATGCCAGCCGACGCATTCACGCAACTCGGCAACGAGATCGCTGATCTGCTGGGCTTCGGAAATATTTCGCCCGAAGAGGATGAAGCCCCAGGGGCGTTCAGCCTTGTAGAAGGCCTTCTCTTCGTCGGTCAGCTTGAGGCCGCTGCAGCCGAGGATCATTGCTTTTGATTCGGTCATACTCGAATCATAAGGGCCGCCCCGCGAATTGCGAGCAAGGTCAAGCGCGATCCCACAAAAAAGAACGGCGGGACAGNNCCCGCCGTTGCAATGGAGGAAGCCAAAGGGCTTATTTGGAGATCAGGCAGCTTCCGCCGGCAGCGCGAAACTTTTCGCAGAGGGCGGCAGCTTCATCCTTCGAGCCGGCCGGGATGCGGACACGGTAGAAAGTGCCCTTGCCGGCAATATCGGCCTTGCGGATTTCGTAAGCGCGGCCACCGAGCACGCCAGCGAACTTCTTCGACAGGCTGGCGTAGGACTTCTTTGCCTCATCCTCTGACGGCAGCGATGCGATCTGGATGCCGTAGCCACCGCTTGCGGCGGCCGGAGCCTGCTGTGCCAGCGGGGCAGCGGCTGCTGTCACCGGTGCGGAAGCGACCTGTGTCGGCTTCTGCTGCGTCGTCGGGCGGACATTGCCGTTTTCGGTTACCGTACCGA
>UCKU01000011.1 GCA_900473185.1 Hyphomicrobiales bacterium
GCCTTGTGCCCGGAGCCCCCTCATCCGCCCTTCGGGCACCTTCTCCCCGCCGGGGAGAAGGGGAGTGCTCCGAAGCTCCTATGCCCGGACCCGAAAGAACGCACTTGCCGAAACTGTAAGCCACCCCAGCATCATCGCCCAGCCGCCCGTCGGCGCGGCATAGGGAAAGAGGCTGGAGCCGGTGAAGCGCAGGGTGACGAGATCGCCCGCAAAGAGCAAAGTCCCCACAATCATCAGCAAACCGGCGAGCCAGGCGGTTTTGATTTTGCTGGCACCGAGCGCCAGTGCCAGCAGGGCGGGGGCGTGGGCGAGGCACATGGTAGAGGCCGAGGCGGCCAGATGCGCGTCACCACCGCCATGGGCGGCAAGGGCGGCCAGCGCCACGCCTGCGAGGCCGAACAGGCCGGCAAAGAGATAGAGCACCGGCTCCAGACGCGCATTCAGGCTCATGACTATTCCTTGTTCTGCATGTGATGGGCGAGGCGCTCGACCGGCGCCCAGATGAGGTCGCGCAACGCCTGGCTGGCGATGGTTTCATCCATGGCGCGGCGGAAGCAGAGCAGCCATTCATCGCGTTCGACGGGGCCGATCTCGGCGACGAAATGACGGCTGCGCAGACGGGGATGGCCGCGCTTGTCGGTATAGAGCGGCGGACCGCCCAGATAGCCGGTCATATATTCGTAGAATTTCTCTTCGCTGCCTTCGAGGCTTGGTGGATGCACGGCGCGCACGTTTTTCGCCTCCGGCAGCATATCCATTAGTTCGTAGAAACGATGCGTCAGCGCCCGAACGGTCGGATCGCCGCCGATCGCCTCGTACAAAGTCGTCACCTGTGAAGTTGCCTGCTCCGGCACGAAACCGTCCCTTTAATACCCACCCCAGGGCGTCGGCGTCCCCTCCGCCACTCTGGGTTTTTGTTCCAGCATCGGATTGTCCGAAGACCGTTTTTCCGATGCTCTAGATGCACCCGATCAAAAAGGATCGCAACTGTCATCAAAACAGCGCGGCATTTCGCGCATAATCCTTTGCGAGGCAGGGCCTTCAGTCGATTCTCCTTGACAAAACCGTCCGGACGGTATCTTTGTAAATCCATGTCAAACGCTCATCATCGCAAGAAACAACCCGTGCTCGTGCGCCAGCAGTTGCTGGAGGTCGCCGCGCGTCTTGCTGGTGAGAGTGGCATGAGCGCTGTCACGCTCGATGCGGTCTCGGCTGCGTCAGGCGTCAGCAAGGGCGGACTGCTGCATCACTTCCCGACGAAGAACGCGCTGCTGGACGCCCTGTTCGAAAGCCTGCTGGAGAAGTTCGACGCCGATATAGACGAGCTGATGCGCGCCGATCCGCTGCCGCAGGGCCGTTTCTCGCGCGCCTATCTGCAAGCGGTGTCCGGGCTGAAGGATCGTCCCGACGATTCCAGAAGCTGGACGCAGGTGACGATCGCGCTTCTCGCCGAACCCCGGCTGCGCCTGCGATGGCGCCAATGGGTGGCGGCGAGGGCCGAGGAATATATCGGCACCGACTCGGCGCTCGACACATTGATCGTGCGTTTTGCCGCCGACGGTCTGTGGTTCGCAGATACGTTGGAAAGCCATGATATCAGTGGCGCTCTGAGGCGAGAGCTGATCGCCCGCCTCATCGAGCTGACCCACAAGTAGATCAAGAAGGAATACCGCCATGAACCCGGCTGCCGTCTATGGGCTGCTCGTCGCAGCCATCGTGCTTGAAGTTATCGGCACGACAGCACTTCAGCTCTCCCAGCAGTTTACCCGCCTCGGGCCGACGGTGCTTGTCGTCGCCTGCTATGGCGCTGCCTTCTATTGCCTGTCGCTGACGCTGAAACACATTCCTGTTGGAATCGCCTATGCGATCTGGAGCGCTTTGGGAATCGTGCTGATTTCCTCCGTCGGCCTCATCTTTTTCAAGCAGCGGCTGGATACGCCCGCCATCATCGGCCTCGGCCTGATCATCTCTGGCGTGGTCGTCGTCAACCTGTTCTCCAAGACCGTTTCCCATTGATGTGACAAGGGGTTTTTCCCAGTCGTGAAACCGGGAAAAATCCTCTTTGTCAAAATACCGACAAAGGTCTATGTCTTCCTCTGACGCCGAGGAGGGACTGCTTTGGCTGGCCATCTTTCCAAAGCGCTTTGAATCCCGCCTTCCTGCTTGCCAAAAATCCAAAGGTTCTAGAGGAGCACAGCCATGGCCATTCGCACCGTCGTATGGGGAGAGAACATCCATGAGACAACCAATGAGATCGTCCGGGGCATCTACCCTGAAGGCATGCACACCACGATCGCCAAGGCGCTGAACACCGATCCGGCTATTTCCGCGACCACCGCCACGCTGCAGGAGCCCGAACACGGCCTCAGCGAAGCCCGGCTTGCCGAGACCGACGTTCTGACCTGGTGGGGTCACAAGGACCATGGCGCCGTCTCCGATGTCGTCGTCGAGCGCGTCGCCAAGCGGGTGTGGGAAGGCATGGGCCTGCTTGTGCTGCATTCCGGCCATTTCTCGAAGATCTTCAAGCGGCTGATGGGCACGCCCTGTGCGCTCAAATGGCGCGAGGCCGGCGAGCGCGAGCGTCTGTGGACGATCAATCAGCGCCACCCGATCGCTGCCGGTCTCGGCGAGCATTTCGAGCTGGAAAACGAGGAAATGTACGGCGAGCAGTTTTCCGTGCCGGAACCGCTGGAAACGGTCTTCATCTCCTGGTTCCAGGGCGGCGAAGTCTTCCGCTCGGGCCTGACCTGGCGCCGTGGCGCCGGTAACATCTTCTATTTCCGCCCCGGCCACGAAACCTACCCGACCTACCACGATGCGAACGTGCAGAAGGTGCTGATCAACGGCGTGAAGTGGGCCTATAACCCTGAGGGCGCGTTGACTGGTATCACCGATGCCCCAAATGTGCCGGTAGAAAAAGCACTGGAGCCGATCGTCGAGCGCGGCCCGAGACTGCACCAGGCCGGCGAAGCCGGTTACCGCTGAGGAGCATCCATGCGACTACTCGTTCTTGGTACGGGCGTGATGGCGAAAAACCAGCTCGCCCACTTCATGAATATCGACGGTGTGACCGTGGTCGGCGCCGTCGACACGGATTCCGACCGGCTTGCCGCATTCGCTGATAAGTTCAATATCGAGAAGCGGTTTCTGACGCTGGAGGAGGCGATCGCCTGGGGCGAATTCGATGCGGCGACGAATATCACGCCTGACCGGATCCATCACCCGACCTCCATGGCGCTGATCGCTGCCGGCAAGCATGTGCTTTGCGAGAAACCGCTGGCGGAAAACTATCCGAAGGCGCTGGAGATGACCGAAGCGGCTGAGACCGCCGGCGTGATCAACATGGTCAACCTCACCTATCGCAACGTCGCGCCGCTGCAGCGCGCCCGTGAGATGGTGCTTGCGGGCGAACTTGGCACCATTCGTCATGTGGAGGCGTCCTATCTGCAGAGTTGGCTGGTATCCCGCGCCTGGGGCGATTGGCGCACGGAATCGACCTGGCTGTGGCGTTTGTCGACGGGGCACGGTTCGAACGGTGTGCTCGGCGATGTCGGCATCCATATCCTCGATTTCGCCGCCTATGGTGCGGCGACCGATATCGATCACGTCTTCGCGCGGCTCAAGACCTTCAACAAGGCACCGGGCGGCCAGATCGGCGAATATATGCTCGATGCCAATGACAGTTTCACCATGTCGGTGGATTTCGCCAATGGCGCGCTCGGCGTCATCCATGCCAGCCGCTGGGCGACGGGGCATCTGAACGAGCTGAAACTGCGCATCTATGGCGAGAAGGGCAGCCTCGAGGTCATCCACCGTCCAAGCGGTTCCGAGCTACATGGCTGCCTCGGCGAGGATGTCGAAACTGCGACCTGGAAGCCGGTCGATGTGCCGCCGGTTCCAACCAACTATCAGCGCTTTGCCGAGGCCGTGGCAACGGGCGTACAGCTCGACCCGAACTTCCGTCATGCGGCAAACCTGCAGAAGGTGCTCGACCTTGCCATGGTCACCGAGCGCGAACGCCGCGAGCTGAAAGTCTGATTGTTTTCAATGGAACCGCCGCCTTCATGGGCGGCGGTTGCCTGCGGCATTTGACCGCTGAACCGTCACTTGCGACGGCGTCGGGACTATCCATATCTAGGAAATGGCCAACGCGGTGATGTCGTGTCGGCTCCTGCGCGGAAGGCCATGCAATTTCCTTAAGTCCGCAATGGAACGCCTATGACTGACGGTATCGCCAACACCTCCCTTCCCGAACAATCAGGATCCACTCCCGAAACGCAGGGCTTCGCCACTGCCGGGATCGCCCCCATGGACCGGCCGAGCGCGATAACGCGCTTCTTCATGGGCATCGTCGCCTGGGCCGAGGGCCTGAACTTCAAATATGCAAAGCTCGGCAATCCGCCTGTTTATGACAACGCGGTGTTCCCGTGGGCGAAGGAGGTCGAGAAGGCCTGGCCTGAGATCCGCGCCGAGCTGGACCGCGTGCTGGTGCGCCAGAGCGAGCTGCCGAGCTTCCAGGAAATCTCCACAGACGTGCAGACCATCTCCAAGGATAATCGCTGGAAGACCTTCTTCCTGGTCGGTTTCGGCGTGAAGTCGGAGCAGAATATTAGGGCTTGCCCGGAAACCTGGAAGGCGGTGCAGAATATCCCCGGTCTGAAGACGGCGATGTTTTCGATCTTCGAGCCCGGCAAACATCTGCCGGCGCATCGCGGCCCCTATAATGGCGTGCTGCGCCTGCATCTCGGCATGATCGTGCCAGAACCGGCCGACAAGCTTGCGATCCGCGTCAAGGACCAGATCTGCCATTGGCAGGAAGGCAAGGCGCTGATCTTCGACGACGCTTATGAGCATGAAGCCTGGAACCACACGGACAAGACGCGTGTCGTTCTGTTCATCGATTTCGTGAAGCCGCTGAAATTCCCGGCGCGGCTGATCAACTGGACCCTGCTCAATCTTGCGATTTTCACGCCGTTCATTCGCGAAGGGCTCGATAATCACAAGGAATGGGAAAAGAAGTTTTATGCGCAGGCGGAGGCGCTCAGGAACCGACCATAGAAAAAGGCCCCGCTGAAGCAAGCGGGGCCAGTTCCCTGTTATTCGATCACCTGAACCACACGATGAGTCTGCGGCTCGACGATCACATGGCGGTCGTTGATGACGGTATAGGCATAGCGTGGATTATCCGGCACCGGGATCACCTGGACATCTGCCGGCAGCGGCTTGCCGACGACGATCGGCTGCTGCACCACCACTGCTGACGGCGGGGCCGGCTGCTGCTCGACATAGGTTACGACCTCGCGCGGCGGCGGATCGACGACAGCGCCGGCTACACCGCCTGCCACGCCGCCAATTGCAGCGCCCACGGGACCGCCGACAATGGCACCGGTGATTGCGCCGCCTGCAGCACCCGTCACGGCTCCATCGGCCATCGCATGCGTGGCCAGAGACGAGAGCGCAAGCGCGCTCGATACAAGAATGACCTTGTACATTTTGCTTCTCCTTAGCTCTATGTCTTTGTTTTCAAGCCAATTCCGGATGTAGAACCGCTATACGCTTCTGCTGGAATTGCTTTGGTCTGCACTGGGGTAACGAGCCCATCCTGTCGATGTTCCGGCCGGAGAAGCGTTTCGGAGTCACGGTTTGGATGCGCAGTTCACATAGTGTGAGCCCGCTATTCCAGCCTGCGGCGGAACAGCCAGGCGGCAGCACCAAGTGTCGCGCAGGCGATCAGCGCCAGCGGAATGGTCTGGTTCAGCACCTCGGCGGCCGGAATATCCTTCAGGAAAACGCCTTTGACGATGATGAGGAAATAGCGCAGCGGATTGATAATCGTCACCGGCTGCAGCCAGTCCGGCATGTTCTCGATCGGGGTTGCGAAACCCGAAAGCAGCATGGCCGGCACCATGAACAGGAAGGCGCCGAGGATCGCCTGCTGCTGTGTCATCGAGAGCGCCGAGATGAAGAGGCCGAGGCCGGCCACCGAACCCAGATAGAAGATCGAGCTGCCGTAGAGCAGGAAGAGCGAGCCGCGCAAAGGCACACCGAAGATGAAGATCGCCGCCAGCACATAAAGCGTCATGTGGAAGAGGCCGATCATCATCGGCGGAATGAGCTTGCCGATCAGGATTTCATGGACGCGCAGCGGCGAAACCATCAGCTGGTCGAAGGTGCCGAGTTCGCGTTCGCGGGCAATGGAGAGGGCTGTGACGATAAGGCCGATGAGCAAGGCGATGCTGGCGATCAGGTTCGGCACCATGAACCATTGATAGGTGAGGTTGGCGTTGAACCAGTTGCGCGGCACGGTCGCGACCGTCTTCGCCATGGCGCGCCGGCCTGCTGGCGTCTCAGTCGAAAGCGTCATGCCGATTTGGGTGAGATAGCCGGAGACGATCTGCGAGGCGTTGGAGCGGCGGCCGTCGAGGATGATCTGCAGATCGGCGGGGATGCCGGCCTCGATGTTGCGGGAGAAATCCGGGCCGATCTCGATTGCCGCGATCACGGCCTGACCGTCGATCGCCTCGCGGATATCTGTCTGGTTATCGGCGGTCTCGATGCGCCGGAAGGTTGGCGATCCCTGGATGCGCTGGATCAGTTCCTGTCCCCAATGACCGCTGTCGCGGTTCAGCACCATGACATCGACATTGCGCACTTCGAGCGTTGCCGCATAGGAAAAGACGAGGAGCTGCATGAGGGGCGGCACGATGAGCACGAAGCGGCCCTTGGGGTCGCGCAGCACGGCGAGCAGTTCCTTGATGATCAGAGCTTTCAGCCGGGTCCACCACATCTCAGCCAATCCTCTTTCTGGTGCTGCGGGCGGCAAGTACGAACATGATGCCGCCGATCAGAAGCATGACGGCGATCGCGCGGGCGAACATCGGCCAGATATCGCCGGCCAGGAACACCGTCTGCAGGCTGGGAATGAGATAACGCGCCGGCACGATGATGGTGATCCACTGGATGATTTCAGGCATGGAATTGATCTCGAAGAGAAAGCCCGAGAGCAGGAAGGCCGGCAGGAAGGCGGAGATCAGCGCGAGCTGCGAGGCGAGAAACTGGTTCTTGGTCGCGGTCGAGATCAAGAGGCCCTGGCCGAGCGCCGGAATGAGGAAGGCGGCCGAGAGCGCATAGAGTGCTATGACCGAGCCGCGGAACGGCACGCCGAAGAGGAAGACGGCGAGCAGCACGCAGAGCGTCATCGAGGCAAGGCCGAGCAGGAAATAGGGGAGGATCTTGCCGGCCAGCAGTTCGGCCGATGTCACCGGCGTCGCCATCATCGCTTCCATCGTGCCGCGTTCCCATTCGCGGGCGACGACGAGCGAGGTGAGCAAGGTTCCGACCAGCGTCATGACGATGGCGATGGAGCCGGGGACGAGGAAGTTGCGGCTCGTGAGCTCCGGATTGAACCAGAAGCGCTGCTCGATGGAGATGGGCGGACCGGCGGCCACCGTTTCGGATTGCCGCTGCCGCTCCCAGTTGGCGACGGCACCCTGTGCATAGTTCTGCACGAAATTGGCGGTATTCGGGTCCGAACCGTCGACGAGAACCTGGATCTGCGGGCGCTTGCCGGCGGCATAGTTCGTCGTGAAATCGGCGGGAATGACGACGATGCCGCGCACATTGCCGAGAACGAGATCCTCTTCGAACATGCGCCGGTCGCGGCCAACAGTGACGGCGAAGTAGCGGGAGGCCTGGAAGCTTGCCGCGAGGTCCTGCGTCAAGGGTGTGGCCTGTTCCAGCACGAGGCCGATGCGGGTGCGGGTCGTATCCAGCGACACGCCATAGCCGAAGAGGAAGAGCAGGATCAGCGGCAGCACGAAGGCGATGAGAATGGTGCTGGGATCACGGATCGCTTGATAGCTTTCCTTGCGCACGAGGGCGATGAAGCGGCGGATGCGGGAAGAGGTGCTCATGCGGCTTCCCCTTCCGTTTCCGACTCCTGAACAAGGGCGATGAAGGCGTCCTCCATCGTCGGGTCCGGCTGTTTGCTGGTTGCGACGCGCGCCTTCAGCTCATCGGGCGAACCGAGCGCGATCGAGCGGCCGCGATAGATCAGCGAGATGCGGTCGCAATATTCGGCCTCGTCCATGAAATGCGTCGTCACGAGAACGGTCACGCCCTTTTCGACGAGCGCGTTGATATGGGTCCAGAATTCGCGCCGCGTGATCGGGTCGACGCCTGATGTCGGCTCATCGAGGAAGAGGGCGCGCGGCTCATGCATGACGGCGCAGGCGAGCGCCAGGCGCTGTTTCAGGCCGAGCGGCAGGTCCTTGGCCGAATGGCGCGCATGGCGGCCGAAATCGAATATGTCGGTCATCAGCTCGATGCGCTCGTGCCGGCGGCCGCCCGAGAGACCGTAGACGCCGGCGAAGAATTCGAGGTTCTGCATGACGGTGAGATCGCCGTAGAGCGAGAATTTCTGCGCCATGTAGCCGAGCTGGTTGCGGGCTTCGGCGGCATCCTTGCGCAGATCGAAACCGGCAACACGGCCTTCGCCCTCTGTCGGCTTCAACAGGCCGCAGAGCATCTTGAAGGTGGTGGATTTGCCGGCGCCATTCGGGCCGAGCAGGCCGAAGATCTCGCCGCGGCTTATATCGAAGGTGATCTTGTCGGCGGCGGTGAAATCCCCGAAGCGTTTGGTCAGGCCATGCGCCTCGATGACGGGACGATCACCCATTTCGCTTGGCGACCCCTGCGCTTCGGCGAGTTTCGAGCGCCCGCCCGGGCCGCCGCCGAGCATATCGATGAAGGCATCCTCGAAGCGGGGAGGGGTGGGCGCGAGCTTTGCTTCACCGCCGGCATCACCGATATCAGGCGTCTCATCCTTGCCGGTGACGAGGCGGATGGCATCGCCCTGGATGACGCCGTCGATGACGCCTTTCGTCTGCAGGAGTTCGGCCAGCACCTGGCGCCTGCGGCCTGTCACGCCCGATACCTTGAAGACGCGGTCTTCCACGCGGCCGGTCAGATCATGCGGCTTGCCGGAAAAGAGCAGCTTGCCCTGATTGAGCAGCAGAACGTGGTCACAGGCCTCTGCCTCATCCAGATAGGCCGTGGACCAGAGCACGCCGATGCCTTCCTGCGTCAGGTTCTCGACCATCTTCCAGAGATCGCGGCGCGAGATCGGATCAACGCCGACGCCCGGCTCATCGAGCAGCAGCAGGCGCGGCTTCTTCAGCAGCGCGCAGGCGAGGCCGAGCTTCTGTTTCATGCCGCCCGAGAGCTTGCCGGCAAGCCGCGTCGTGAAGCGCTTGAGATCGGTGAAGGTCAGCAGTTCCTCGAAGGCGCTCGTGCGTTCGGCCTTCGGCAGGCCGCGCAGATCGGCATAGAGATCGAGATTTTCCTGGACCGACAGGTCCTCATAGAGGCCGAAGCGCTGCGGCATGTAGCCGATCGAGGCCTGGATGGCAGCAGGGTTCTTCTGCGTATCGAAGCCCAGTACTTCCACCGTGCCGATATCCGGCATCATCAGGCCGGTCATCAGCCGGATCAGCGTCGTCTTGCCGGCGCCGTCGGGGCCGACGAGGCCGGTGATCGCGCCGCCCTTCACTTCGCCGGAGACGGCATCGAGTGCGGCCGGGCCATCGCCGAAGCGCTTGGTGACATCGGCAAGCCGCACCAGCGCTTCATCCTTTGGGCTGGGAGACGTGCTCATTGTGCGGCCAGCGAGGGAAAGCGCACGGTGACCGGCATGCCCTGGCGCAGATCCGGGCCGGGCTTGTCGATGACGATGCGCAGGCGATAGACGAGATCGGTGCGAAGCTCCGGCGTCTCGACCGATTTCGGCGTGAATTCCGCGACCGGCGAAATGAAGCCGATCGTGCCTTCATAGGGCTTGTCCGGCTGCGTATCGGAGGTCACCTGTACCTTCATGCCGGGATGCAGGCGGCCGAGATCGCCTTCCGCGACATAGCTGCGCACCCAGACCGGCTGGGTCAGCGAGAGCACAAAGACGGTATCGGCCGGCGAAACGATGGCGCCAGGCTCCCGCACACGAGAGAGGATGACGCCGTCATTCGGGGCGCGCAGTTCGGTATCGCCAAGCGAGATACGGGCGGAGACCAGCGCGGATTGGGCGGCCTTCAATTGCGCTTCGGCAGCGGCGATATCTTCCACACGGGTGCCTTCCTGCAGAAGCTTCAGGGCCTGGTTTACGGAATCGGCGCGTGCTGCGGCCATTGACCGGTTGGCTGTCGCCTCATCGAGACTTGCCTCCGATATCGTGCCCTGTGGGCGGAGCTGGCGCGCGCGGTCGTAGGCGATGTTGGCATTGCTGAGCGCCGCAAGGCTTTCATCGTAGGATGCTTGTGCCTGGGCGATTTCCGTCGGGCGGGGGCCGGCCTTCAGCTTGTCGAGTGTCGCCTGAAGTGCGGTGACATTGGCCTCGGCGGAGGCGACGGCTGCCTCATTGGGTGTGGCATCCAGTTTGCCCAGCACATCGCCGCTCCTGATCATGTCGCCTTCATCGACAGCAAGCGAAGCAAGCCGACCATTGACGCGGAAGCCGAGAGAGACCTGGCGGATATCGACATTGCCATAGAGCGCGAATTCCCTTGATCGCTCCGGCAGCCAGCCGAGCTTCTGGGGCAGGCCATACCACCAGGCGGCGGCACCCGCAGCGAGGAGAATGACGATGGCAAGGGGGAGGAGCCGTCTCATCTTGTATTTCCTTTCGCCGGACGTAGCTGGCCGACAAGTTCTGCAACGAGGTTGCGCAGGGTCTGGAGTTGTTCTGACCCGACCGACTGCCACTCCATCTGGGCGAGAACGGCCGCATGGGCGACGCGGAAGACCATGATGTTGCCGACGAAGGCGAGGGTGCGCAGCCGCACATGTTCGCTGGCCGGGTCTTCCTGCAGGATGGTGCCGATCATCCGCCGCGCCATTTCGATCATCGGACGCATGAGGCCCTGATAGACACGGGCGAAGGCCTCCGTCGGCTCCATCTGCTCGCGGATGATGAAGCGCGCCCAGGGCTCGGACTCCTTGCTGACGAAAAGGCTGACCATGGTCGCGCCCATCTCCGTCAGCAAGCGCCGCGCATCCTCTTCGCTCAGTTTCCGACCCGCAGCCTCGAGCGCCATGAGATGGGCGCCGATCTGCTGGCGCAGGGGACCGACATGGCGGTCGATGCGCGAGACCAGATATTCCGCCGTCGCGACATAGAGGCCTTCCTTGCCGCCGAAATAGTAGGGGATGGCCTGCAGGTTGACGCCTGCAGCCTCGCTCAGCTGCCGAGTCGAGGTGCCGTCGAAGCCGTATCGGCCGAAGACATCAAGGGCCGCGGATAGCAGCTTTTCCCGGGTTATTTCGGCGCGGTTTGATTGGTTTTGTTCATCAGTCATGCCTCATATGTATACTCAATGAAACTTTCAGTCAATCGAATGATTGTTTATCTTGGCAAGTCCGCCCGGATGTGTATGAGGGTTGCGGGCGCGAGCCGCCAGTATATTTACGTTTACTGTCGGCGCGTTTACCGTTTCGTACTTCCGTAAAGGCTAATATTCTGGCTGAATGGGAGGATGAGAAACCGCCCCGTCATGCCAATCGCTGCAAGACATGCCTGGAGAGCGCTGCTTGCGAGCGCGGCTCTTGCTCTTCCTGTGACCATGGCTTGCGCTGACGACATTGCGCCCGGAAAAGGCAATCGCATTCAGAACGAGGTGGTGAAACCATCTCCTCATGATGGACAGCTGACGGCGCCGCATATGAGCGCGGTCTGGTGGCTGCGGATCAGGCGAGAGCCACAGCAGGCTGATCAGCCTGATCGTTCAAAGCAGGTTTTCGTGCGCAGCGACAACCAGCCGTGATCCCGGCCACCATGGCCTCACCTGAAGCGTTGCGCGTCCATGCTCAGGCACAGTGGGCGCCTTAACTCACAGAGCCTACGCATCGGGCTTTCCGAAAGCCGATTCCGGCTTGCGAACCGGAGCCGTAGTGCTCGTCTCCGGCCGATGGGGGCTCGGATCCCTTTTGCGGCGCTGAGCCCGGCCGATCAGGCGCAGGGCCACCGCTGAGGGCAAGATTCTCGCAATGAAGGCGGCGAGCTTCGAAGAGATGCCGGGAATGACGAGGCGGCGGCCGGACTTGAAACCCTGCCATGCCTGCTCGGCCACATAGTCGGCATCGAGCTTGGGCAGAACCTTGAAGAGGGCAGCCCGGTCGGCACCGGATTTTTCCAGAAAGTCGGTCGAGACAGGGCCGGGGGCGACGCAGGTTACCGTCACACCGAAGCGGCGGACCTCCTCGTGAAGGGCGGTCGAGAAGGCGCGCACGAAATTCTTGCTGGCGTAATAGAAGGCCATGTAGGGGCCGGGCGCGAAACCGGCGACGGAGCCGAGATTGATGACGCCGCCGCTGCGCCGCGCTACCATGCCCGGCAGGAAGCGCAGGGTCATGTCGGCGAGCGCGCGGATGTTGACGTCGATGATCCCCAGCTGCTCATCGGCGGGCAGGGAGGTTGCCGCGCCGCGCAGGCCGTAGCCGGCGCTGTTGACCAGAACGCTGCAGGCGAGCCCGTTTTCAGCGAGATAGGATTCCAGCCGGGCGGACGCATCCGCAGAGGCGAGGTCGAGTTCGATCGTGAAGGCTTCGCCGCCCGCCTGCGTAATCTCCGTTGCTGCAGCCGCAAGGCCTTCGGCGGAGCGCGCCACGAGCACGGTGATATTGCCCTCGCGTGCGGCAACTCGGGCAATGGCCCGCCCAATGCCGCGGGACGCTCCGAGAACGACGACAGCCAAGCGCTGCTCGGCGCTTTCGCTCATGGGACAATTCCCGCAATCGATATGCCGGCGGGCTTTCCCGCCTGCGGCAGCCCTCTGACCTCGTCAGTGACTTCGCCGTTCAGGATCTTTTCGAACCGCTCCAATGCCCGGGCGATGCTGGCGCCATCCATGACGCGGTGGTCATAGTGGATGCGCACGGTGACTGTGCCGTCAGCATCGATCGGGCCGTAGTTCAACAGCGTGGTGAGCGGCGTCAGGGGATTCAAGGATTCGGCGCCGAGGCCGGAATAGACAGAGAACTGGAACGTGCCGAAATAATGCCCACGCCGTTTTGCCAGGTTGAGCCCGAGCCACATCATGGACCAGCGGATGAGGGCAGGCGCCCGGGCAAGTTTGAGCGAACGCCGGAAGTCCTTGATCTCGCCAATCGGCAGCGAGCGGGCGTCGCGGATCAGCTTTTCCAGCTCGGGAATGGGGCGCTGTTCCGGCCCCTTTATTTTGCTCAGGAGGACGATCCGCTCGCCCTCATGCTCGCGCTCATGGGCGATGGAGGCCACGCTTTCAGGATATTCGTAGAGCTGATGAATCGGGAATTTGATATAGGCGCGCCGGAGATCCGGGGTCTCCTTCGACAGCAGCGCATAGCCTTTCAGGAACAGCACGGTCCATGACGGGCGCGGATCGCAGGCGCTTCTCGCTTCCAGCAGCGGGCGGATATTCATCTGCCGCTGCACGGTGACGCGCGGGATGCCGATCGAAAATCGCATGAGATCTCCGACGAGCCGCCTTGCGGGCGAAAGTCTGATTGTTCGTCCCCTCATCCTGCTGCTCCTCCTAGAGCATTTCCGTTTTTCCCCGAAACACGGAAATGCTCTATCTCCTTGTTTTCACGCAATTCCGGAGGCAAAACCGCCGCACACTTTTGCTCGAATTGCTCTAATAGAGATAAGGGATGATCCGCTTCGTCCTGTCCATATAGGCGCGGTATTCAGGGCCAAAAACATCCATCATCATACGCTCTTCCTTGTCCACCCGCAGGAAGAACAGCACGGCAAAGCCGACGAGGCCAGCCAGACCTGCCACCCAATTCGACAGAAGGAAAGCCTGGGCGAGGCCCATCAGCATGAAGGAAGTGTACATGGGGTGGCGCACCAGCGCGTAGGGACCTGATGATATCAGCTCGTGCTTCTGGCGGATTTCCAGCGTGATGGACCAGTTTCGTCCCAGTTGCTTGTGTGTCCTGCGAAAGACCCACATGGCGAGCGCGAAGATGGCGGCCCCAAGCACGACCGCCCACAGATGGGCAGGGTAGTCGGCAGCTTTCGGGATGCCTGTCGCGACGTAAAATCCCGGCACGATCGCGAGCCCCGCGAGAGCCGCCGCAAGGGCTATCTTCTCGGAGACGCTCCGCTGGCTGCTGACGACGGGCACACGCTTGCCGCGGCGCTCAAACGGGTATCGAATGACGTACCATGCGACAATTCCGAGGACCCAGACGATCTCGCCAATGGTGTGAACTGACAAGCTCAAATCGGCACCAGAACCTTTCCACGATCCGTTTTCCGGGATCGTCCTGCTTTTCTATCAACCCGTATTCATCTCCCGCAGATTTGTAATGAATTGCTGCGGGCGAAGCCAGATGCCGGGCGTCTTATAGCCCATATGTTTGGCGATATCGGCTACGAAAGCATTGCAATTGTAGACGGTCGCCTCCCAGAGACGGCTACGCGCCTGCAGGCCCCTGATATAGGCGACCGTGCTGTCATATTCGGCGTCGGTCAGCATCACGCGCCAGCTTGCCGAGCGGTATTGTTCCTCGAGGTCTCCATCCGTTGGGCCTGTCGTGGCGGGCACAGGAATGAAGTGGCCGATCACATAGGGCGCGGCATCTTCCGAAGCCGGGGCAAGTCCGGCAACATCGGGATTGATCATTCTTCCGTTCTTGTCGACGCTCCCGAAAACGACATAGGTGTGACCGTAGGTCAGCGCGTAACGCGAGCGGAACTCGATGAAACGCCGCCCCGCCTGGTTTTGAGCCGTGGCCGGTTTCTTCAGGTCACGGGCATCGGATGTATAACGTGGCTGGGGGGCTTTATCTTCTGACTGACACGATGATACCACAACCGCCAAAATAGCGACCAAGCACAAGCGGCTTCTTCCAAGCGCCATCAACACGCTCCATGTGCAGGCTCCTGCGAATGCGGGCCTGATGATGCCAGCTGATGCGCCGTTCCTGCGTCCTGAATGGCAGGCGGGATCAATCCTGGCCGTTTTAGGATGTTAGAGAGAGGAAGGGCCTATCGAGCCCTTCCTAAGTGTTATGCGAATTTTACTTGTAGACGGCCGTTGCAGGCGGTGGAGCTTTCCCCTTGCCTTTACCAATCGACCCGCAGGCACTCAGATTGGCCACCGCAAGCGTTGCGAGGATCACGAATAAAATTCTGCTCATTAAGTCCTCTCCTCATCCTGGTGCAGGCCTGAAAGACTGCACCTCAAAGTTTGACGATAATCGGCACCTTGGACAGTGCGGGAGTGATGCAATGTGCAACGAATCTACATTAGCAGATACTTACCGGTGTGGCCAACCCCGCAATTTCACATGGTAAACGGGACTGAAGCATGTCGTGATCCGTCAAGTCCGCTCGCCACGCTTCAGGCTTTCGTTTTCGCATGTCGTTATCGCAAAACCGCGGCGCACTTTTGCGCGACATGCTTTAAATGACGACCACACGTGTTCCCACCCGGGTGCGGGAGTAGAGGTCGACGATGTTTGCATTGGTCAGGCGAATGCAGCCGTTCGACACCGCATGACCGATCGACCAGGGCGCGTTGGTTCCGTGCAGCCGGAAGAGCGTGTCCTGGCCGCCCTGGTAGAGGTAAAGGGCCGCAGCCCCCAGCGGGTTGTCCGGTCCTCCCGGCACGCCATCGGCATATTGGGCGAGCCGCGGCTTGCGCGCGATCATGTCGTCGGTGGGCTTCCATGAGGGCCACTCCGCCTTGCGGCCGATCGTGGCCTCGCCCTTGAAGCTTAAGCCTTCCTCGCCAACGGCGACGCCATAGCGCGTGGCAACGCCGCCGTCCTCGACGAAATAGAGATAGCGTGAACCCGTATCGACGACGATGGTGCCGGGCGGTTCGCTGCCGTCATAGGCCACTTCCTGCCGGCGATAGCGGGGATCGGCATCCGGGTCCCTTCCCAAAACCCGGTAGCCCAGCGGCGGGCCATCCGATGTCGTACTGCATCCATGAAGCATCAGAGCCAGGCTGCCCAATACGAGACCCCGGCGCGTGACGGCTGCCCTTTCGTTCATTTCCACCTACCCTCAGTCAGCTTCGATGTTTTCTGGTCAGCAGCGGGCTCATCTCCGGCCCGTTAGCTTCTGTGGAATTGCGTATCTGGCAGGCGGACAAGCTGCGCAACTTGTAATAGTATGCATTTCGATCATTCACGAATCTCCTTGCCTCAGCCACTCGTTTTGCAAGAGTATTAGAATACTGGAATGGAAGGAAGCGATGAAACTTTGCCTGGAAGGAAAAGTCGCGATCGTGACGGGTGCGGGCTCCGGTATCGGGGCTGCCGTTTCCCGGCAGCTCGCCAACGAGGGTGCCGAGATCGTCGTTGCCGATCTAAATGAGGATGCTGCGCACAAGACTGCCGCGGCAATTGCTGCGGACGGCGGTCGCGCCCGCGCCTTTGTCGTCGATGTGACCGATTTCGAGGCGGTGCAGAGGCTTGTCCAATTTGCCGTCGAGGAATGCGGCGGTCTTAATCTCGCCGTCAATAATGCCGGGGTCGATGGCGTGAGGGCGGCAGTCGCAGACTATCCGCTCGACGATTGGCACAGATTGATGAACGTCAATCTGAATAGCGTTTTCTACTGCATGAAATACGAGATCGGCGCGATGCTGAAATCTGGCGGGGGAGCAATCGTGAACATGTCGTCGGCCCTTGGGGCCGTCGGGTTGCCGACCGCGGCCGCCTATACCACAGCCAAGCACGGCCTTGTCGGACTGACGAAGGTCGCCGCGATAGAATATGCGCGATATGGAATCCGGGTAAACGCTGTCGGTCCCGGCTGGATCGATACGCCACTCCTGTCGGAGCATATGGAAGCAGCGAGCACACGGCGGATGGCGGCGCTGCAGCCAATGTGCCGGCGGGGAACACCTGATGAGGTCGCCAATCTCGTCAGCTTCCTGCTGTCCGAGCAGGCGAGCTTCATTACAGGCGCTCATTACCTGGTGGATGGGGCCTATACTGCTCACTAGATGGGAGCTTTTAAGAGGTTGTTGTCCATTCGGAGCCCGGCACAGGTTTGCAGAAATCACGCGACCTTGCCGGTTCAGCAGCATACCCTAGATTGAAGCTGCGCGGGATTCTCGCGGCCGATGTACATGCCGTTGTTCTCAACACAAAGGGCTTCCATCATGTCGGACAAATCGAAGACAGGCATCGATCGCCGCGATCTCCTGATCGCATCCATCGCGACGGTCGGCGCGTCGGCGGTCCTCGCCGTCAGCACCGGTGCTGCGAATGCCGAGGATGCAGCCAAACCCGCTGCCAATCCAGCATCAGGAACGGTCTATACCGGCGATGTCATCCAGGGCAAAAAGGTCGTCAGTGCGCTCGACGTCGACGACCTGGAGCCCGGGCAGAAGCACTTCCTGTATTTTCAGGGCGCGCAGATGCCCACGGGGCAGTACTGGTACGTGTCCGTGACGGTCGCCAAGGGGGCAAAGCCTGGCAAGCGCGGTATCCTGACCAGCGGTGTGCATGGCGACGAAATGAGCAACATTCACACGGTCCAGACCGTGATGAACCAGCTCGATCCGGCGGAGATGTCGGGCACGGTCATGGCGGTCACCGACATATCCCGCCCGGCCCTTGAAAGCATGCAGCGCAGGTGGCCAAATCAAGGCAGGGGCGTAGATCTGATCGATATGAACAGGGAGTGGCCGGGGAACGAGAACGGTGCCTCCGCGCCCAGCCGACATGCCGGGCTGCTGTTCAACCGGCTGCTGCGGCCGAACGCCGATTTCGCGATCGACTTCCATACCGGAACAACCGGGTTCGAAGTCACCGCATTCAATATTGGCGGCATGGATGTGCCCGAGGTCAAGGCCATGCTGGAGCTCTATCCCGTCGGCCAGATCTTCGACAACCATGTCTATCCCGGTGTCCTGCACAACGCGTTCATGGACGTGGGCATCCCCTCCTTTACGCCGGAGATCGGCGCTGCCCGCGTTCTGGACCTCGAGATGATCTCGCTGTTCGTGGAAGGCACGATGAACGTCCTCAAGCATTACGGCATCGTTGCCGGGCCGATGGGCCGGACGGGCAAGGACGTGAATGTCTTCGTCGGCAACAGTGCGTTCCCGATCCTGGCAACCCAGGGCGGGATCGTCGAGCATCTGGTCAAGCTCAACGACAAGGTCGAACCCGGACAGAAGGTGGCCATCCAGCGCAACAGCTTCGGCGAAGTGGTCGCGGAATATACGAGCGCCGTGGTTGGGGAGATAACGGGCCAGCGCAGCGATGCAATGTCGGAGCCCGGCAACCCCCTGGTGTTCATCCTCTTCCACAAGGCAGCACAGGAGGGCGCTGAGGCCTATCCCGAGTAATCTGCCGCCTCCGCGCATCGGTTCCTAGCTGAAAAGACCTTGCCAATCCTGCCGACCGTGCAGGACGCGAACAATCAGAATGCCGTGCTCCCGGATTGTGTAGGCAATCATATGTGCCTGATAGGGATGAAGCCGCATGGGCGGTTTCAGTTCCCGGCGCTCCCGTGCCATTTGCGGATTGTCGGCAAGCAATTCGAACGTGTTGAACAACTCATCGACGTATTGCTCGGACTGCGCCACGCCGAACTGCTCGGCACCGAGAGCGTAAATCTCAATAATGTCCCGATCGGCTTCAAACGTTGTTCGGTATTTCATGCCCGGCTGGCGGCCAACCGTTCACGCGCAGCCTGGAGAATATCCTCTTTCGAGCGGTTGCTGACGCCACTCTCCAGACCGTCGGTAACAAGCCGCTGCAGCTCTGCCAGTTTGTCCGAACGCTCCTGATCGCGGCGGATCAGATCACGGACATAATCGCTCGCGTTGCTGTAGCGTCCCGTTCTGGTCTGGGCTTCCACCCATTCCTTCATCGGGTCGGGCAGGGAAACGTTCATGGTTGCCATATCAATCACCTCGTTTTGGGAGAATGGCACAGTTTGGCAAGGATTGCCAATAGTTGGAGGATGGCGACCGGCGATGCGTGCAGCCCTCCAGCATCAGCCCCAAGATCGTCCTTTGTGCATCCGAATGGACGAGCGGCGCTCACCCAATGGTCAGGTCGAGCGCAGGAACCGCACGATCAAAGTGACGCCTGCCAATCAAAACCTGATATCGGATGCTTTCAAAGCAAAGAAATTCACTGGGATCATCAACTTATCCGTTTACTTGGGTCGGAATTGCGCAGAATATTAGCAAATGGGAGGATAAGCCTTCGGCCCCACTCTCGATACATTGCGCCCGAACGGCTTTCCTCTCTTGGTTTCAAGGGAGGACCAATCATGAGGCGGGTATTGTTCTGCGCGGCATCGGCCGCGATACTTTCGCTCGGTGTCTCACATGCATTTGCGCAGTCGGGCGGCGTCGAGAAAGCGGTTGGCGGCTATAATTTCGAGGAAGCCGCAAAAGAGGCCCCCGGCACGAAGAATTTCCATTCGGCTGACGGTCATCTGACCTTCGCGATCGTAACGCACACGGCGGGCAATGGCTTCTTCGACCCTGTCTATGTGGGCGCGACCGTCGCCGGCAATATGATCGGTGCCAAGATATTGCTGCTCGGTTCGGAATCGCCGGTGGACGACCCGGCCCGCGAGATCGAGATCCTGAACCAGATCATTCAGGACCCGACGATCGACGGCATCATCATGACGACGCCGCAGACCGGCGCCTATAACGACATCGTCAAGGCTGCCGAGGCGGCCGGCATCCCGGTCGCGACGACCAACTCGTTCGACGGCACCATCCTGCACCGGAGCGCGATCAGCCACACCGGTCAGGATGCATCGGCGGCGGCAATCGGCGGCGAGGCGCTCGCCAATTGCGTGCTTGCCAGTGGCGCGACCGGCGGCTCGATCGTGCTGCCATCCTCCACGGCGATGGGCAATATCGAGGTGAACAACCGTGTCACCGCCGCCTTCAATGCCATCGTCAAGACGTTGAAGGATGCAGGCAAGCTCGATGCCTTCAAGGTTGACGCCGGCCCGGAGAATGTCGGCATCGACACGAACCCGAATGACCCCGTCAACGCGCTCGTTTCGCTCTTCGAATCCCGCGGTGACGTGGTCGGCGCCTTCACGGCCAACAACGTCTTTACGCCGCCGCTCGTCAAGGCGGTTGCCCAGATGGGGAAGACCGGCAAGTTCTGCGCTTATGGTTTCGATCTCGGCCCGGCGCAGCAGGAAGGCATTGCAGCGGGGAATCTGACCGGCTCGCTCGGCCAGCAGCCCTTCCTGCAGGGCTTCTGGCCCGTCATGCAGCTCTATCTGCAGATCGATCGCGGAATTTCAGCTGCCAATCTCGACACGCGTGCCCAACTGGTGACGAAGGATAACGTCGCCAAGGTCGGCAAGCGCTTCGAGAACTGATTTCGTTTGGGACGCCTGAAATCGTGGCGGGAGGGCGCGCGCCGTCCCGCCACGCGACAGCAAGGATCGGTCGGTAGAAACGCATTCGGTCGGTAGAAACTCATGGAGCCCGCCTCGACGACATCGCTCGGCCGTGCGCCGCCCCAGCTCGTCGGCGGCTGGGAGGTGGGGCTCCTCATGTTCCTTGCGCTGCTCTATTTCGGCGGAGCTCTCGTCAATCCGGGCTTCTTCGGATCGACGGAGGCCCTTCACGCGCTTCTGCGCGATACGTCCCGTGTGGGGATCATCGCGGTCGGAATGACTTTCGTCATCGTCAACAGGGATCTCGATCTTTCGGTCGGTTCGACCTACGGTCTGGTCGCCGTGGTCTTCGCCAGGCTTTTTGCCCCGAGTTTTCTCGATTTCGGCGTGATCCAGTCGGTGATCCTCTGCGTGCTGCTCGGCACAGCGATCGGCCTGATCAACGGCGTGCTCGTCACCGTCCTGAAAGTGCCGGCCTTCATCGCGACACTGACGATCCTCTTCATCGGTCGCGGCTTCGTGCTGGCGCTGACGCATGGTCAGGCAATCTATTATTCCGACAAGGCGAAAGACCATCCGCTGTTCTTCCATCTCGGCGAGACGAATATCCTCGGTTTCAACAATCAGATCGCGATCTTCTTCCTCATCGCCATGGTCGGGGCCACTGTGCTTGCCAAGACCCGCTGGGGCTATGAGACTTTCGCCACCGGCGGAAACGAGCAGGCGGCGGTCTATGCCGGCATCCGCACACGCTGGGTGCGCATTCGCGCCTATCTGCTCTCCTCGCTCTGCGCCACTCTTGCGGCCCTCCTGTCGGCCGCGCAGGACAAGGGTGTCACCCCTCTCTACGGTGTCAGCTGGGAACTCACCGTCATCGCATCCGTCGTCATCGGCGGCGCATCGATCCTCGGCGGGCGCGGGCGGGTCATCGGGTCCTGCCTCGGTGCTGCGGTCGTCGTGCTGATCGACAAGGTGCTGCGCGAGGGATGGCCGATCACGCGCACCGTCGTGATCGACGGCGAAAACGTCTCGGTCGGCGCCAAGTTCACCCTGCCGGCAGGCGCCGTGCTGGTTTTCCTGGGCCTGCTTCTCGTCATCGCCGTGCTGATCGAGCCCATTCTTATCCGGCGCCAGGTTGCGGGCCGGCTATGGGCATGGCTGCGTGGCCGGCCGCCCCCGCCGGCCTACGAAACGGGCGGCGTGGCGATTGAAGGTGTGCAGACCAAGGGGGCGATGGCGGCCGACATGGCGCTGTCTGCCACCGGGCTCGGCAAGTTTCTCGCCCGCCGCGACGCACTTGCCATCATCCTGACCGTGGTGTTGTGGCTGACGGGCCTCGCGCTCAGGCCGGACTACTGGTGGAACCTGCCCAACACCTTTGCCATCCTGCTCAACTATACGGAACTGGCCCTCATCACGGTTGGGCTGACCTATGTCATCGCAGCCGGCGATATCGATCTCTCTGTTGGTGCCGTGCTTGCCCTTGCCGGCAGCACCGCGGCCTATTTCCTGAAGGTGCTCGGCGCCGACCCGTTCACCGCGGTGACGATGGGCCTGTTTGTGGGGGTGGCCGCCGGGGCCGTCAACGCCATGGTCGTCGTCGGCTTCAAGCTGCCTGCCTTCATTGCCACGCTCGGCATGTTCTACATTGCCCGGGGGCTGGCTGCCTGGTTTGTCGCGGGACAGCAGCTGACCGGCTGGCCCGAGGGCTATAACCTGCTCGGGCGCAAGGTGAATGACGTTCTCCTGCATTTCGGCCTTGCCTTGCCGCCGGGGATCATCCGCACGGTGGCCGAGGTCGTCAGCATCCAGACGATCTGGATGTTTTTCGTTGCCGTGCTCGCCGGTATCGTGCTTGCCTATACGCCGTTCGGGCTGAAAGTCTGTGCGGCCGGCGGCAATGTGCGCGCCGCCGCTTATGCCGGCATCAATACCAACCGCGTGCGCTTCATCTCGCTCATGCTGTCGGCGCTCTGCGCCACCATGGCCGGGATCATCAACGTCGCCTATTTTCGCAGCTTCAACCCGGTTGCAGGCCAGTTTCGCGAACTCGATGCGATCGCTTCCGTCATCATCGGCGGCGGATCGATCTTCGGCGGTTACGGCACGATGATCGGTTCGCTTGCCGGTGCCGCCGTCATCACGCTCGTCCGCGCACTGCTTCAACTGAACGTCCAGGGCTTCAGCATGCCGCAGCACTGGATCAACGTCTTTATCGGCGTCATCCTGATCGTCGCGGTGCTGATCGATATATGGGTGCGCCAGGCCAATATTTTCGGGCGCCTGCGAGCGCGGCTGAGAAGAGGGGACAGCAGTCATGGCTGAGGCGACACCATCCGCGCCTATCGTGGAAATGCGCGGCATCGAAAAAGCCTTCGGGGCCGTGCAGGCGCTTCGCAAGGTGGATCTGACGCTTTATCCTGGTGAGATTCTCGGCCTGGTCGGCGACAATTCCGCCGGCAAATCGACGCTCATGAAGATCCTGACCGGTGCTTATCAGCGCGATGCGGGCGATATTCTCGTTGCCGGGCAGCCGGTGCGGTTCAAGAGCCCGCACGAGAGCCGCGGCGTCGGCATCGAGATGATCTACCAGGATTTTGCGCTCTGCGGCAACATGGATGTCGGCCAGAACATCTTCCTTGGGCGCTGGCCGCTCAAAGGCCCTTTCGTCAACAGGCGGAAGATGTATGCGGAAGCCGACAGCGTGCTGAAACGGCTCAAGGTCGACGTGAACTCCGTCTATCAGAAGGTCGAAAGCCTGTCGGGCGGCCGCCAGCAATCCGTCGCGATCGCCCGCGCAATCTCCTTCGAGCCGCGCGTCGTCATCCTCGACGAGCCGACCGCCAACCTTTCCGTGATGGCGACGGAACGGCTGCTCGAAACCATGCTGGAACTGAAGAAGCAGGGCGTCGCCCAGATCATCATCTCACACCGTCTGGTCGATATTTTTGCCGTGGGTGATCGCGTCATGGTGCTCAAGCGCGGCGAGTATGTCGGCGATCGTTACATCAGGAATACCGACGAGCATGAAGTGCTGGAGATTATCGTTTCCGGCACGCGAGAGAGCGCGCGGACAGCCGATGAGGCAAGAAACATCTGATGGATCGACCGCTCCGCTTCGCGCCAGAGCGGATATTGCGGCCCTTAGCTGACCTCTGCGCATTTCGACAGGATATCGTCGACGACGGAGGCGAGCGGCCGAGTGGCGTCAATGGTCGTCGCATTCCCGGGAATGTCTTCCTTCGTCGCATGCAGGTGCAGGACCAGGTCTCGTTCGGCCGGTTTTCCGCCGAATTCGTCTTCGGGTCTGCCGGCAAGCCGGTTCTTCAACGTGTCCGGATCGATGTCGAGAACGAAGACGGCGTCAAACAGATCGATAAAGTGATCAGAATTCCTCGAGCCGCCGCAGAAGAAGGAGACCTGGTGGCTTTTATCGGCCGCGAGCGATTTGACCTTGCCGACATGCCAAAGATGGTGCCTGTGCACGAAGGCCACATCGTTCTGCTCATGCTGAGAGCCATCCAGCGGTTCGCCCGTCAGGGGATCGCCCCTGTAAGCCAACTCGCGGTCACCGTGAATGACGTGGTAACCGCGCTGCTGCAGTTCCGACGCAACCGAGGTCTTGCCTGTCCCGGAAACGCCTTCGATCAAATAGTTCCTGACGCCCATTTCGCTCTCATTCGGTGAACCGCACGCCTTATGGCGCAGAATTGTAACGGATTTCCGGCGCTTCGATTGCAAGAGCTTGCATGAAGCAGAAGCCTGGCAGCGCCGGGCATTCATCCGGCGCTGCCTGAGCGCGTTCAGTGCAGGATCGATGCCTTCGCCTTGCGGTCGACCAATGCTTCCACCGTGCCGATGAGGCGTGCTGCGCGCCTCAGGATTTCGACGCCCGCATCGTTGGTCGCGATGTCGTAGCTCATCCGGTCGATGCATCCGGCAATCTCCATCAGCTTCTCGCCGAGATCGGCGTGGCGGAGCCGGTGAGCAGCCCGCGAGAGCCGCTGCAGACATTCCGAATATCTCGACGCGAGAACGAGCCTCTCGGTGATCGGGTTGCCTTTTGAAGCGGATGGAGACTGTGACGCCTTCTGTCGCATTTCGCCCTCCCTTATCCGAACATGGTGCAGACCGGCTTGCGGGTCTGCCTTCTCATGGTGAAATCCCGCCGGGCGAAATCCCGCCGGCTGCCATCGAGGGCCTTCAAGGCAGAGAGGATGTCCTGGTAGCGGATGGAGCAGGCGACACCCGGAGGATGGCGCAGCTCAGGACAGGATTCGACCGCGTGAAGGTCGGACGCCCACGAGGCGAGGATCGCGCGCTTCTCTTCGGTCGTCATCGTGTCCGAAGCAACCACTTCGTCCGGATGGGAAGAGTGCTGATGGGGGTGCATGATGTGCGACGCCGAGATGGCGTCGAGGACATTGGCCGAGCCGGCTGTCGTCTTGCCTTCGATTGTCATGTTGGATCTCCTAAAAACTTTCGACGGTTGAGGAAAATCTCCAGGCGGATATGAGATTGTTTCGGTGTTTTCAGCGTTCAAGTGGGCCGTTACCGAACGTTCAAAAAAAATTTTCGAAACCTCTTGAAAGGCAAAAAAAGCCAAACCAAATCGATATTCGCCGGCAGCCCAAAGGGGGCCGGAAGCCGGGGACGCAGTTTCCGACGCGTCTCCTTTCCAACTCGCTTTACGGAGGATTTGGTCATGAGAAACGACTTCGACTTCGCACCCTTCTACCGCTCGAGCATCGGCTTCGACCGCGTATTCAACCTTCTGAACAATCCGCAGCGCCTGCAGGCCATCGACGCATGGCCGCCCTACGATATCGTCAAGTCCGGCGATAGCGACTACCGCATTCAGATGGCGGTCGCAGGTTTCGCCGACGGCGACCTCGACATCACCCAGGAACGCAATGTGCTTGTGGTAAAAGGCCAGAAGGCCGAGGACAAGCAGGGCGACTACCTGCATCGCGGCATTGCCGGCCGTTCCTTCGAGCGGCGCTTCGAGCTTGCCGATCACGTTCGGGTCGAGAACGCTTCGCTGACGCACGGCCTTTTGACGATCGAGCTGAAGCGAGAGATCCCTGAAGCGATGAAGCCGCGCAAGATCGCGATCGGCAGCGCCGAGGGTTCTCAGGCGCCGATGCAGATGATCGAAAGCGAAAAGAACGTCGCTTAATCGGAGGGGAGGGAGGAGCCGGCGCCATCTGACGGCGCCGGCTTTCGAACGATATGAAAACCATCGATGTTCGCAAACCGCAGCCCTTCGACGCGCGCGATCTTTCCGTGTGTCAGCCTGTTTTCGATACGCTTCTGAAGGAGGCGGGCGTCGACAAGGCGTCGGAAGAGGCCGCACGCATTGCCGCAATCACCGTCGAGCTTTATCGGCAAGGCGTGCGCGACCCGGAGCATCTGCGTATCATGGTGGAAGCCGCGCGGGGGCTCTTCAACCGCGCCGTATAGCGCTCGTCGGGTTCCCCCACCCCATCATCACGCGAGGGGGCCTGCTACTCAAGCTGCCTCAACGCCGCTTCGTAGCTGCGCAGTACGCGTGCCATCGCTTGTCGCCAAGGTCATCATCGCGGCGCGATCAGGCGCCTTCGGCGTGCAGCTTGCCGAAAATCCTGACGAGTGCATCCAGGTCACTTTCCGACAGGCTCGCCAGTTCCGGTGGCGGCTGATGATAGGCTGCCAGCAATTCGGTCTTCGTTTCAATCCCCTTTTCGGTTGCCCGCACGAGCTTCACACGTCGATCGCTTGACGATGGAACGCGGTCGGCCAGGCCGGATCGCTCCAGCCGGTCCACCAGCCATGTCGCGGTCGAGGGATCGCAGCCCCATTCGCGCGCCAATGTCCCGATCGGCTTGCCATCCGCGCCGAGCGAGAAAAGGGCGCGGGAATCGTTCGGCGTCAACCCATATCTCTGCTGCGCCGCCAGGCGCTGCGGCGCCGAACGCATCAGAAAGCTGAACATCAAACGCCAGGCCTCATCGGCACGGTTGGGCGCATCGCGAGGGGGTGTCATGTCTCGGCTCCGGTGCTGCTGTCTTGATATATTTTGAGTCATCAAATATTTTTGTCAATCAAAGTAATAAACTCCATTTGGAACCCGGCTTTGCCGGGAACGGACCTGTCGTATCCGAACATAGGAGAAACGCATGAGCACGCATATCCCGGTTCTGATCATCGGTGGTGGCCTGAACGGCCTCACGGCCGCAGCACTCCTCGCCCATCAGGGTGTCGGTTGCATGGTAGTGGAGCGTCATGCCGGGACTTCGATCCAGTACAAGTTCACCGGCATCTCGCCGCGCAGCATGGAGATATTCCGCAGTCTCGGGCTGGAGGCGGAAATCCGCGCCAAACGCACCGGCGACCAGCAGGGCGGCGGTATTGCACGGGCAAGAAACCTTGCCGATCCGGATATTCAATGGGGCGGTCCTGCATGGCGCGATGCCAGCCCCTATAGTCCCACACAGCCCGCGACCTGCGACCAGCATGTGCTGGAACCGATCCTGCGCCATTGCGCGGAGAGGGGCGGCGCAGACATTCGCTTCAACACCGAGTTTTCATCCCTGGAGCAGGACCCCGCCGCGGTTCGCGCTGTCATCAGCAATCGCGAAACCGGGAAGGAGGAAACTGTTGTCGCCGACTATCTGATCGCCGCTGACGGCGCCAATGGCACGCTGCGCGAAAAGCTCGGTATCGACCGGAAGGGGCCCGGCGTGTTGCAGCACTGGATGAGCATCATCTTCGACACGGACTTGTCCTCCGAGATCGGCGGCAGGCGGCTTACTTCCTGCTTCGTCAGCGACCTCAACGCCACCATCACGCCGCGCCCTGGCGGACGCTGGCTGCTGGCGTTGCAATATTTTCCGGAAAGGGACGAGCAACCGGAGGACTTCGACCGCGACCGTTGCCGGGCACTCGTCGAACAGGCGGCCGGCCGATCCGGCGTCAAGGCGGAGTTGGTCGACGCGCGATCCTGGGAGACGGCGGCGTTCATTGCAGACCGTTTCAGCGCGGGCCGCTGCTTCCTGATCGGTGACGCTGCGCACCTCATGCCACCGACCGGCGCATTCGGGGGCAATTCGGGCATCCACGATGCGCACAACCTCGCCTGGAAGCTCGCAATGGTCGTTCGCGGCGAGGCGGATGCCAGCCTGCTCGACACCTACGACACGGAGCGCCGGCCGGTGATCGCCGCAACGCTGGCGCAGGCGCTCGCCCGTCTGCAGCAATGGTTCAAGGACCCTGCGGGGCGGTTGCCGCCCGCCGTCGCCATCGTGGATGACTATGATGTCGTGTTCGGACAGCGCTACGACGCCGGCGCATTGGTGCTCGAGGCTGCCGCTCGCGACCGGTCGTTCGAACCGGTCGCGGAACTCGCCGGCGTTCCCGGCACCCGCGCGCCGCATCTCGTCATCGAGCGTGAAGGCGAAAAGCTCTCGACGCTGGATCTGTTCGGACGCGGTTTCGTGCTGCTTGCAGATGATGCGAACTGGCGCGCTGCGGCGGATCGCTTGCGCAGGGACGGCGGCATTCCGCTCGCCTGCCATGTTTTCGGGGCGTCCGGCGATCTCGGCGACCCGGAAGGACGCTGGCCTCACGCTTATGGCGTGGGCGATGGCGGCGCCGTGCTGATACGCCCCGACGGCTTCGTGGCGTGGCGCGCGCCAAACGCGGAGACCGACATCGAAGGCCGGCTGGTCCAAATTCTGGACGAGATCGGTATGCGTGTCGGCCACCGCGACGGGACGCTTCGATGACCTGCTGAACTCAATTGCTCAACGTCCGTCGTCACCCAGCATGTGATCCGCCAGCCGGTAACAGTGGCTCGCCTGATAGGCGTTCCGGCCGCGGTTCATGTGCGTCAGGTTGAACGCCCGGATAGCCTGCAGCGCACGGGGCGTGGCGAGAAATTTGCCGATCGAGGAGACGCCGCGGACCTTGACGCCGAAAATGTCCTCGCCTCGGGGAAAGAAATAGCTGACGTCATCAGGCATCATGACACAGGACCCGAGGAAATCCTCGTCCACCTGGCCGTGATCGAGTGAGTGGTCGGTGGTGAAATCGGAAAGATGCACCAGGAAGAGAGCGCGGATGTCCTCACCATCAGCATAGAGCGAGAAGAGCTCCATCCAGCTCGCATTGACGCGAATGAGGGCTTTGCCCGGCGTCGACGGCAGACAGGAAACCGACCAGTAGTGCCGCTCCGTCCGGCGCGGGATCGGGATGCAGTCGCTCCCGTAGCGCCTGAGAATGTCCAGAACCGCTTGTGCCTGCGGCCGGCGCAGCAGCTTCTCAAACCTGGCGACGTATTTGAGGCGCAATTCCAGGGACTCCGGGCGCTCGTCGGCGTCGGCCAGGATCGTTTCGCCCAGCATCCAATCGCGCTGCTGCTCAAGATCGAGGAACCGGCGCAGGCCGGCAGTGTTTTGGCGGCGCGCCGCGCTCACGTCATCTACCATGAAAGCAATCCCAGGCTCCGCTTCGGAACAGCTCTTCGCCTTGTCGCGGCGACAGAGCGTTACGAATTTTCTCCGCTAGCCGTATATATCCATCATTTGCTGCGGGAGAACTACGGCCCCTATGCCGAGACACTTGTCGGACCTGCCGCTCAAGCGAAGCCGCAGACAGCCAGAAGCGGGTGTGGAACCACTAGAGTGTTTCCGTTCTTCTTCGAACCACGGAAACACTCTATCTCTTTGTTTTTACGCAATTCCGGACGCAAAACCGCTATGCACTTTTGCTGGAATTGCTCTAACCAGACAGGGTTCGAAAACCGTGATCGATAGGCCGGTTTCCCGAACCCATCGGTGGATCAGCTCTCAATGGAAATCAGCAGCTACTAATAGCCACCGTAATTGCCGCGAACGGGACCAATCCCCAGTGGAGTTGCGTAGGTCGTGTTGTCGCCGCCGGTGCCGGTGGTCGCGCACCCTGAAAGGGTCAGAAGCGCGATCGTTACCGCGGCCAAAAGGTATTTTGCAGACATGACATTGTCCCCCTTATCAGTCACCGCGCAGGCCTTCAGGGCCAGAGCACGAGTATTCCCCAAACCATCGGCATCGGCAACTGCGGCGAGTACCTATTCGACGCAATTGCCTCAAGATATCGGGGCTTGGAATAAGCCCGTTCACTCTCGGTCCGATGGGCCTTTGCGGAAGGCATGGAACGAATTCATTTCCAAGCTGGGGCCTGCCCGGTGGCGGTGTCGAAGCCGTAGATGATGGCGTTTACCGCCGGCCAATCTTTTTCGATCGTGCACTCGGGACGGTCGAAGTACACCGGTGGATCGCGACTTTTTTTCGAACCCCAGTCGGTGGTTTCCAATCGCGGGCGTGACGCTGTGCGCGTCTATGTTCGCGGCGATGTGAGCGGCAAGCCGTGGGCGAGATGGGCTGATGGGCGCATCGAGTTCGAATACGGCCCGCGAGGGCGGGAACACATCTTCTAGAGTGTGTGGGCGTAACGCCTTGGAGGCGCTGGTCATCGGGTATTTTTTGTTTGCGGCCGACCTGCAGAATTGCTTACCGCGCTTACGACTGCGCACTAGGTCCCGTAAGCGTATTTTCCTAATACTTTCAGCGGTTTGTTGTTTTGCTTGCGGACTTACAGAGACAATCGCGGAACTCAGGTGGAGAGATGGACCGGTTTCCCAAGCGGCTGTTGGCTATCCTATGAGAGTAGGGGACTTGCCATGATTTCGTAATTTTGTAAGCGCAATCGTTAAGGTGCCGATTTTGTTCAGGAAATGCGCTTACAAGACCTGCCGGTAAATCGCGGCGCTTACAAACTTCGGACATCAGGCCGCCATTCCCGCGAAAGCGACAGTTCAGTGAAGCACGGCGATGGCGGTAATCCCAGCCTCGGCTGCAGCGCGAATAATCGCCGCCCTCAGAGCCTTAGGGTCAGCGTTGCCGTGCACGACATCAAGACAGACCTTGATCGCCGCCAGAAATTCCTCCCCGTCATCGGAAGGAAATTCCGTCATGAGCGCGTTGGCGGCTCCAATAGCCGTTCGGACGGACAAGAGCCTATCCGGATCGTGAAACATCAGGATCACGGGATCGAATTCGATTGGGGTGTCCCATTCCATGACACAATACTCCCGATGGGATGGCGTATTGTTAACGAAGCAAGAGGTGTGCCAGGGGGAGTCGGGGCATGGCAATGCACGGCAAGGCTGAAGGCAATAGGCGCCACAGTTCGGCGGCTTACGCCCTTTGCTAGCCTGCCTTACGGACGTCTGCTGATGAATGGAACGCTTTTGCCGGAAAATCCGCTGAGGCCGAATCATCGGTTTACTTTAGGATTTGCAAGCAGCAAGGTGTCGGTCTCGTGCTCCTCGCAGTGGCGGTGCCGCCTGCGCCTGGGCCGGAAAGCACGCTGGCCTGTCGATGGCGACAGGTGTCACCCGGCACTGCCGGGTGACAGATCGTCGGGCCGACGTTGAGTGACGGCCGCGGTCCGGTCGATGTCGTCAAGACCTGATGAACGAGAGCAGGTCGGGGTTGAGGACATCCGCATGTGTGGTCAGCATGCCATGGGGGTAGCCCGGATAGGTCTTCAGCGACCCGTTCTTGAGCAGGTCGACCGCACGCGGCACTGAACTTGCGAAGGGGACGACTTGATCGGCCTCGCCATGCATCACCAGCACCGGCACAGTGATCTTCTTGAGGTCTTCGGTATAATCTTCGAGCCAAGAGTCGACGGTTGCGTAATGAGCGAGGGCACCGCCGGCCATGCCTTGGCGCCACCAGTTCGCAATGATCGCCTCCGAAGGCTTCGCCCCATCGAGGTTGTAGCCGTAGAACGGGTTCTCAGGGACGAAACGGTAGAACTGCGACCGGTTGCCCAGCACGCCTGCCCGGATCGCTTCGAACCACTCCGGCGGCTGACCGGACGGGTTGTTCTCGCTCCGGTACATGTTCGGCGTCAGGGAAGCGACCAGTACCGCCTTCGCGACGCGCTCTTGGTGGCGAGCGACATAGCGCGCTACCTCACCGCCACCCGTGGAGTGGCCGACATGGATCGCATCGCGCAGGTTGAGGTGCTCGGTCAGGATCGCGAGGTCGGCAACCCAGTGGTCCATGTCGTTGCCGGTGCCGGGCTGGTCGGACCGGCCGTGGCCGCGCCGGTCGTGGGCGATCACCCGGTAGCCGTGGTGAAGGAAGAAGGTCATCTGGGCGTCCCAGTCGTCCGCCGACAGCGGCCAGCCGTGGCTGAAAACGATCGGCTGGCCTGAGCCCCAGTCCTTGTAGAAGATGTTTACGCCGTCCGTGGTAGTGATTGTAGGCATTGCGTCGCTCCATCTGCGCTGTTAAACGTTTATTTGAAGATCATAATCAATCAATTAGAGCCATTCATCCACGCGCTACTGCAATAGGCTCTTTAGACATTTAGCGTTTCCTCTCCGATTGGACAGAGTTGTTTGCGAAATACTCCGGTGAGGCGCGTTCGATCATATCCCGAAATTGCGACGTTAATTAAATCGCCCTTTTATCGGAGACAAATACCTTGTACGTTCGAGCTATGCCTTAAAGGTATAGCGAGGACCCGATGGAACTGAGGCATTTGCGCTATTTTGTTGCTGTTGCGGAGGAGGGAAGCCTGCTGACCGCAGCAGAGCGGCGGCTTCACACGTCCCAGCCCTCACTCAGCAGGCAAATTCGCGATCTGGAAGCCGAAGTCGGCGTCAAACTGTTGGAACGGCAGTCGCGCGGCGTGACGCTCACCGCCGCCGGCAAGGTGTTTCTTGATCACGCGCGGCTGGCGTTATTGCAAGTCGAGGCGGCAGCGGAAGGGGCCCGGCGGGCAGAGCGGCCGGAAAGGCAGTCGTTCACGATCGGTTTTCTCGCAGGGCAAGAGGTCGTGTGGCTACCCCATGCGTTGCGCATTATTCGCGAGGAAGCGCCGGAGGTTGAAATCATATTGTCCAGCCAGTCTTCCCCGGACCTGGCTCTGGCACTGATGCGAGGCAAGCTGGACGTCGCTTTCCTTCGCCCCGAGACGCAGAGTGTGGGTGTGTCCTTCAAGTTTTTGGCCAAGGAGCCGCTGATCGCCGTGCTGCCGGCGGACCATCGCTTGACGTCGCGCAAAAAGATCCTGCCGCAGGACCTTGCCCGCGAAACTTACGTCAGTTCGGCTAGAATTTCTCCCGTACTGCAATCCGTGATCCAGGATTACGCGTCGAACGTCGGGATCACGCTGAAGGCAGAATACGAAGGTGAGGGCCTGCCATCGGCAATGTCGCTCGTCGTGTCTACAGGTGGAATAACGCTTATTCCGCTTTATGCGCAAAATATGCTGACACCGAATGTCGTTGCCAGAGCACTTGAGGGTGTGCCTCCGACAATTGATCTCACCTTAGGATACAACGATTCAAATTCCTCGCCTTTGCTCCGCCGATTTTTGTCTCGCTCTGATGAATTGGTCGCCAACGTCCAAAATCAGAGCATCATCCGCTATGCCGAAGTTCCATAGTAGGGAGCCCTTCTACAAAGAAAAGCGGGCCCCCTTGCGGCAGCCATGAAGAGTAGCGTCGCGGTGTTCACGCCCTCGCCCCCCGTGTAACCATAGTCCATGTGTGGCGAACGGGCCTGCCGCGCCGTTTCCGCCATCTCTGGAGCCTCCCCATCATCACTCGAAGGCTCTTGCTACCCGATTTGCCTCGCGCCGCTTCCTGACTGTGCGGTAGACCTCCCGAACGAGATAGGCCGCTAGAATGATTATCTGCTGCAAAAAAAACGGCGCCGACGACCAGGAATTGAATCACTTCGTCAGGCTCATAAGAGTCGCCCACAGCGGCTCTATCTGGTGTGAAAGTCACCTTGTGGCACACATACACCGACAGAACGATCCAGCTCACCGCCAAAAAGTGGAACGCCATCCGGCGATGTGGCCATCTGCGCCCAGCGATAAAGGCCAGAAGCGGAGCCGCAAAGTTGCTCGTAACAAAGATGAGGAATGCGAGTTCAGGCTTGATCATCGAATGCCGTGTCGTGCTTTTCAAAAAGGTGCAGCAATATTTTTGACCAACGGGACGACGCGCCCAACACCGTCGTGAGAAACTACATCCGCGGACTAGCGTACCACGGGGCTTTTTCAACGATGACTTTTCTATTTACCTTGCGGTCGTCAGGTACCTGGATTTCAATGACTTTGCCTCGGTTCCCCTTTTTTACTTCCTTACAAACCGCAGAGATTGCCAAAAGCATTGGTTCATCTGGGGTGTGCGACATTCCAAGAGTGGCTGCGGCTTTCATTGCCGATTCCGGCGTCATGTTGAATCCGCACGTCATCTGCACGACGTCATGAAACAAGGCTGCTCCTTCGAACGAGCGATTGTCGGCCTCGGCGTAACCAGCAGCAGTAAGAGCGAGCGCGAAAGCCGCGAAAATACTTGGTTTCATTGAAATATCCCCCCAATACGACTTAAGGCTGCAATACATCCCAGCGCAGTTCCGAAGTCAATTCAGTGCAGATCAGAAACAAGATTCTTTCGGAGATCGATTGGTGGAAAAGCTTAGTTCCCACCGCCGAGAATGTTGGACACCGCATCGCGCTTGGTTCGCTCAGCCGTGGCTCGAGCCGCAATCTTGGCCTTGATGTCGTCGATCATCGTTTGCAATTCCGGTCGGATCGCCTGAGCTGCTGCGCGTTCGGCGGGCAGGTCTATGAACAGTCGCATTGAAGCGAGCCTGCGTTCCACGGTGTCTCCAAACATGCCGGGACGGAAAATCTCGTACATCGCCGTAACCGACCATCGCGCCAGATCCTCGTTGTCCATGTCAAGCAGGCAGCGAAATTTTATATCGACGTGTATGATTACACGGTCGGAGACGCCCAGGGGAGGACAACCGACAGCCGCCAAGCCCCCTATCTGAGCCCTCTCGAATTCGCCTGATATATCTACCAACTCCCACGGATCGCGTAGATCTGGATCGCTTTCCTGCGGCTCATACCCGTAGGTGTTGCGAGCCTCGATTGCCTGGTCAAGAGCTCTATCGAAGTCCCTCGTCGTCAGGTCGGCGCCGTCGCATTTCTCCCATGTTGCCCTGAAGTTTATGTCTCTCTGTATCTCCCGCTCCCGACAACGATCGAAGGTCAGCTTGATCCGAACGATGCGGTCCTCGAACGCATACGCCTTCACGGAGGCCTCACGCCCTATCGCGCATTCGATCGAAGTGACCTTGTCCGGCGAAAATTCCCGCAATGCATCGTAGTCGATGGTGGCGGTTTTCTCGCCGTATTCGGCGATGCGCTCGCTACCCTGCGTGACGACCAGACGAGAGAGGTCATCAGTGAGATAGGTGTCCTTCGTGACCATCCTGAGTGGAAACGTGACCCTGCTCACTTTGCAATCCCCAGCCTGGCTGAGTGCCGCTTCCAGATCAAATGGAGACTTTCCAAGTTGAGCCGACCAATCGAATGCCTGAGCCATAACGACCGTCGGCATGAAAGCCATCAGCACCAGTGCCGCAATTGCAGACCGCATACCTATCCCCATTTTTAAAACCCCGGATTGTGTAGCGGGTGGAACGAGCGGCTGCAAGGTGATGGGGATCGGTATTCGCTGCGGGTGGCATGACTCAATGCGAAGTTTGGTCGAACTGGTCGATCGTCTATCGATCACGCCAGATCAAAACATCGATCAGGTGATGGTCGAATATTACCGCACCAACCTGCAATCCTTCGCTGAGCAGTTGACCGAAGAACACCCGAAACGGGCCGCCGATCAAGCGGCGATTGATGCGCATACGACCATGTCCGATGGCGGGTACTTCCTGTCCGTTCTGGTTTTCATCGCGCAGGCTGATGGCATCTTAGCTGAAATCATCGGCGTTCAGCAGCCAATAAGGGATAGGGCCGATGAGGTCCGCCGAAGATATGGTACGGATCAGGACCTGCTGGATTTATTGTATCCGTTGCTTCAACTGAAGAATTCGCCGTTTGCGATGTCCGCGAAGGCAAGGGAAGAGTTCTCTACCGGTGATTGGCTCAATCGACATCAAGTTCTGCACGGCGAACGGTCAGACTATGGAACCGAGATGAACAGCCTTAAGGCATTTTCCTTTTTGGTTTTTGTCGGTTTGCATATCCCAGCTGTCCTTCCTAAGTCCGCAAATTCCGCCTTCATGCCCGAAAGCTGACGCCTATTTTTCCGCAAGGTTGCGCCACGCCACTGCGAGGAAGCAGATACCGACGCGGTGCCGTGGGAGAAAAATTCTACGAAGCTCCTAAGAACGCCGTCCTATTCCAGCATCGAAAGTGGGAAGATGATCCTAGCCATTTTTATAAGCTATTGATTTTTCTTTATAAAATCGAAGGCGATGGCGCACCCGACAGGATTCGAACCTGTGACCTTTGGAATCGGAATCCAACACTCTATCCAGCTGAGCTACGGGTGCATGCCTGACGATGTGACTCGTCGTCCGATGTGGTGGTTCTTAGCCTAGCTTTGGCTCTGCTTCAATCGCCAAGTTCGCGGAATTTCGGCTCGTTGCGATTATCCGGGATTTTCAAGGCGATGGGGCGTCGGTAAAAGCCTCCTTGGATGGGTTGGTTTTCATCGGGGGATGAGGTGGGCGAGACTGTTTTCGATCTGGCGCGGCGGGCGCGGTTTGCGGGGCTCTCGGGCAATTTTTCGTTGGGACATGAGATCCTCGACAGTGCTGCCATGCAAGTCGGTGAGGATGCCTGGGCGCGGGCTTCGGTTGCGATCGAGCGGGGGCGGCTCTTCAACAGTGCCGGCTTGCCTGCCGAGGCGGCGCCGTTCTTTGCGGAGGCCTTCGAACTGGCGCAGAGGGTGGGGGACCATAATCTGGCGGTCGATGCGGTGCATATGCTGGCGATTGCTTCCGATGTCGAGGCGGCCGAGCGGTGGGTGGCGGTGGCGCTCAATTATATCGAGGCGCATGGCGCAAGCCCGCAGTGGCTGGGCATGCTGCATCACAATCTCGGCTGGACCTATTTCGAGGCGGGGCGCTTCGAGGATGCACTCGGCGCCTTCCGGCGGGATGAGGCGATCCGGGAGGCCTCCGGCAATGCGCAGACGCTGAAGGTGGCGCGGTATGCGGTCGTGCGCACACTCCGGGCACTGTCGCGGGTGGATGAGGCGATTGCGCTTGGGGAGAGGGTTGTGGCGCTTGCGGATGCGGCCAATGATGCAGCACCCTATGTCTATGAAGAGCTGGCCGAGTGTTATGCGATGAAGGGCGAGATGGCGGAAGCGCAGCGCTTTGCGGCGCGGGCGCATGCGATCCTCTCGGAGAATGCGTCTTTCGTGAAGGATGAGCCTGTCAGGCTGGCGCGGCTTTCGGAACTTGCGGCGGCTGCAGGCTGAGCCATAAATGAAAACTCCGCGATCCTTTCGGGCGGCGGAGTTTGTTTGTCGAGCTATCGGCGATCAGAGCTGCGTGGCGCCGGGGCCGGGGATGGCCTTGGGAGCACCATCACCTCGCCCCCGACGGTGCAACGGCCCGCAACGCGGTCCTGACGATCGCATCGCCGAACTCCGGCGAGACCGGGCGATGGCCGACCAGCAGCCGGAAGAAGACCGGTCCGTAGATCATATCGAGCAGCGCCTCCATATCAAGCGGCGGAACGATCTCTCCCCGAGCCAGAGCCTCCTCCAGGATGACACGACCCGCGTTGCGGCTCGACAGGATCACCTGATTGCGGAAGGCCTTGGTGAATTCGCTTTCCGGGTCGGCGGCCGCGAGTGCCATGGTGATCTGCCGCCCGCGCGTGCTCGCAAAGGCGGTCACCAGTCCGCTCATCTGCGCGCCGAGAGCCGCCTGCGCCGTGCCCCCTCCGACCTCCGCTTCCGGTAGCCGGTTGACCAGAAGGGCGGCCATCGCCAGTTCCTGCGCGTTGGCCCAGGAGCGGTAGATCGTCGGCTTGCCGACACCGGACCGCGCCGCCACGGCTTCGATCGTCATGCGGCCAAAACCTTCGGCCATCAGGATTTCATGGGCGGCCTCCAAGGCACGCCTCTGCGCGGCAGCACTTGGCGGCCGCCCTCGTTTCTTCGGTGTTGCATTACTCTCTTGACTCATATCTTTACGATACGTAACGTTAATAAAGAACCCAGTCAAGGAGGATCATCCATGCCGAGTTTTGCCCGAAAAGTGAGCGCCTACTTCATCGTCAAGGATGCGGCACGGGCCATCGACTTCTACAAGGAGGCTTTCGGCGCCACGGAAGTCTTCCGCATGACCGATCCTTCGGACGGGCGGATCGGCCATGCCGAGCTGCGTTTCGGAGAGACGCTGATGATGTTGGCAGACGAGTATCCGGACTTCGGCGCCCTGTCTCCCGATACCGTCGGAGGCTCTCCGGTGACCTTCCACATGGACACGGTGTCGACCGACGCAGCACTGGCGCAGGCGCTGTCGGCCGGGGCGACGATGTTGCGCCCGGCGACCGACCAGAGTTTTGGCGAGCGGGTGGCGCAGGTGCTTGATCCCTTCGGTCATCGCTGGATGCTGTCGCAAACCATCGAGCAGGTCACGCCTGAGGAGATGCAGCGCCGCTGGAACGAGGACATGTCGGCGTGAGTGCCGCAGCCCTTGAAGCGCTCGAGGAGGCTGAGCGCGCCTTCAACGCGGCGATGGTTTCCAACGATCCCGCCCAGATCGCCGCCTGCATCACTGACGATTGGGTGCTGGTGACGCCTGAGCGTGGCCCAATCCCTGCACAGGCTATTCTTTCGGCGATCGGATCTGGTGTCCTCAGCCATGACACGATGACCAAGACGACGCATCACGTCCATCTGCTCGGCAATGTCGCCACGGTTACCGGTCGCGGGCAGAACACGGGCATGTTCCGTGGTGAACCGATATCGGCCGACGAATGGATCACCGACGTCTATCACCGGGAGGGCAACAGGTGGCGGTGCGTACTGACCCACCTCTCCCCTGCCAGGAGCGGTGTCTAGCGTCCCTTGCGGCGGATGCCGCCGCCTGTCCCACTGATCCACGAAGAGGTCATGCGCGACGCCCGCAGCCCCTTCTGAGAGCCACGTAATCCATAAAAACTCCGCCGGCCTTGCGGGCGGCGGAGTGTGATTGTCGCGGGCTGGTCGCCTTGCGGCGATCAGACCTGCATGGCGCCGGGGCCGGGGATGGCCTTGGGGGGCACCTTGCCGAGGATGATCATGCCGAGGACTTCGTCCTTGGTGACATCCTCGGTGCGGGCGTGGCCGACGACCTGGCCGTTTTTCATCACCGAGACACGGTCCGCGAGGTCGAAGACGTCGTGGATGTCGTGGCTGATGAGGAAGATGCCGATGCCTTCCTTCTTCAGTTGCTTGATGAGCTCGCCGACCTGCGCCGTTTCCTGCGGACCAAGGGCAGCCGTCGGCTCGTCCATGATCAGGATGCGGGCGTTGAACAGGATGGCGCGGGCAATCGCCACGGACTGGCGCTGGCCGCCGGACAGTGCCTTGACCGGCTCCTTGAAGCGCTTGAAGTTGGGGTTCAGGCGGCCCATCACCTCGCGGGCGGAATGTTCCATCGCGACGTCGTCGAGCGTGCCCCAGCGGGTCTTCAGCTCGCGGCCGAGATAGAGGTTGGCGGCGGCGTCGACATTATCGGCGACGGCGAGCGTCTGGTAGATCGTCTCGATACCGAACTTCTTGGCATCGCGCGGATTGCGGATGTCGACCGGTTCGCCATTGATCAGGATCTCGCCCGAGTCACGCTTGTAGGCGCCGGAGAGGATCTTGATCAGGGTCGACTTGCCGGCGCCGTTATGGCCGAGAAGGGCCACGACTTCGCCGGGATAGAGATCGACCGAGGCATTGTCGACCGCGTGAATGCCGCCGAAGGAGATCGAGATATTCTTCAGTTCGACAAGGGGAGTGCGTTGTTCAGCCATGGTTCGTACTCCTCTTACTTCGCACGGGAGCGATAGACAGTGTCGAGCCAGACGGCAATGACGAGCACCGCGCCGACGACGACGTTCTGGATGGGCGTGTCGACATTGGCGAGACCCATGCCCGACTGAAGCGACTGCATGACGAGCGCGCCGAGCATAGCGCCGGCGATGGTGCCGGTGCCGCCTGCGAGCGACGTGCCGCCGATGACGGCTGCTGCGATCGTATAGAGTTCGTAGGTCGTGCCCTGCGAGTTGGCGGCGGCGTTGAGGCGTGCCGTGGAGATGGCGGCGGCCACAGCTGCGAGGAAGCCCATCAGCGCGAAGATGCGCACCGTCACCCAACGGGTCTTGATGCCGGCGAGTTCGGCCGCTTCCGGGTTGCCGCCGATCGCGAAGACATAGCGGCCGAAGCGCAGGCGGGTGGCGATGAAGGTCATGACGATGCCGACGAGGATGGCGATCAGGACCGGCACGGCGATGCCGTAGGGGATCATCAGGCCGGTTTCCGGCATGGTGATGTTATTGGCTTCGGCATAGCGCTTGGCGATGGCCGGCGGCCAGTAATAGATCGTCGACACCCAGATCGCGCCGAGCACCATGGCGCAGCCGAGGACGCCGAGGACATATTCGGCCCAGAGCGGACGGCGCGGGAAGTTGAAGCGCCGGCGCTGGTGACGCGAGCCGATGATCGAGACGACGATCAACACGCAGGCAGCCGCACCGATGATCCAGCTCCAGGTGGCGCCGATTGCGCCTTCGGCGCCGCCGCCCATGATGCGGAATGTGGTGTCGAGGGGGGCGACCGTCTGGCCGCTCGTGACATACCAGGCAAGGCCGCGCCAGGCGAGGAAGCCGCCGAGGGTGACGATGAAGGACGGCACGCCCATGAAGGCGATGACGACGCCCTGGAGCAGGCCGATGGCCGAGCCGACGAGGAGGCCGGCGATGAGCGTGATAACCCAGGTGAAGGAATTGTCGAAGCCGAGATATTGCGGCAGGAACTTCGCCTGGACCACGCCCATGATCATGGCGACGAAGCCAAGGATCGAGCCGATCGACAGGTCGATATTTCTGGTGACGATGACCAGCACCATGCCGGTCGCCAGTACCGCGATTTCGGTCGTCTGGACCGAGAGGTTCCAGAGGTTTCGGGGCGTGAGGAACAGGCCGCCGGTATAGAAGTGGAAGCCGACCCAGATGACCAGCAATGCGCCGATCATGCCGAGAAGGCGGGTGTCTATTTCCGTTGCCCTGAGGAAGCGCGTGAAGGGGCCTTCAACTGCCGTGCGCGGGCCGGAGGATGTCGATTGGGTGATGTCTGCCATGGGTTTGCCGTTTCCCCCATTTGTTTGGGCGCAGGCCTGCTCCGGATGGGAATAGCTGGCCGATGACCGCCCTGTTCTAGATGTGACCACCGGGACGCTTCCGAAAATAGCCGATCACAACGGCACTATTCTGGCAGGGAATCAAAGCATCCGCGATGTGCGCGAGAACGGAGAAGCACCACTGAGCGGGCTTCATCCGCATCCGGCGCCGCAGCGGAGGGCCGCTGCGGCGCCGGTATTTCAGATCGTCAGGCGAGGATTAGTCGCAAGCCTTGACGGAGCCAGCCTTGACGCCCTGGCAAGCTTCAGCCTTGGAGATCCAGCCGGCGTCGATGACGACGTTCAGGTTGTCCTTGGTGATGGCAAGCGGGGTCAGGAAGATGGACTGCATCTTCACCTTCTTCGGGCCGCCTTCGAAGGTCTGCACACCTGCAACCTTGTCGAGGGCCGTGCCGCCGGCGAGATCGAGAGCGACTTCGGCAGCGCGCTTGCCGAGTTCACGGCTGTCCTTCCAGACGGAAACCGTCTGCGTGCCGAGAGCGATGCGGTTCAGAGCAGCCTTGTCGGCGTCTTGGCCGGAAACCGGAACGGTGCCGGCGAGGCCCTGTGCGTCGAGAGCGGCGACGGCGCCACCGGCCGTACCGTCGTTGGAAGCAACGACAGCGTCAACCTTGTTGTTGTTGGCGGTCAGGAACTGCTCCATGTTGCGCTGGGCGTTCTGCGGCAGCCAGCCGTCGGTATAGGCTTCGCCGACATTCTTGATCTTGCCGGCGTCGATTGCAGCCTTCAGGACTTCCTGCTGACCTGCGAAGAGGAAGTCGGCGTTCGGGTCAGAAGACGAGCCCTTGATGAAGACGTAGTTGCCTTCCGGCTTTGCCTTGAAGACGCCCTGCGCCTGCAGGCGGCCGACTTCCTTGTTGTCGAAGGTGATGTAGAAGGCAGACGGGTTTTCGATCAGGCGGTCGTAACCGACGACCGGGATACCTTCGCTGGCGGCCTTTTCAACGGCCGGGCCGATTGCGTCGGAGTCCTGAGCGAGAATGATGAGGGCGTTTGCGCCCTGCGAGATCAGCGACTCGACGTCGGTGAGCTGCTTTGCAGCCGACGACTGTGCGTCAGCGGAAATGTACTTTGCGCCCTTGGCTTCCAGAGCCTTCTTGATAGCGGCTTCGTCCGTCTTCCAGCGCTCTTCCTGGAAGTTCGACCAGGAAACGCCAACGACGAGGTCTGCAGCCATAGCAGCCGACTGCAGCGAAACGAGAATGGCAGCACCTGCCATCAGCTTATAAATAGACTTCATAATGTCCTCCCGAGTGAATTGCAGCCGGCCCAGCATCAGCCTCCTCCGGCCACCGCGAAAGCCTGTCCAGAAAGGTTCGGATTTTTTTCTCGACAGTCGAGAAATTTAGTGTCAGAGATTTTTTCAACTGTCAACACCGCACTACCGGCTTAATTTCCTTTGACGAAAGGGGCTGGAGATGCTGTGGCAAGTGAAGGGCGGAACGAACGGGGAAGAGGCGGCGATAGATGCTGACCAAGTCGAGCACGGAGCTCGTGCGGCAGAGAAATAGCGTGCTTGTGCTCGCTACTCTTCGCCGCCACGGGCCACTTGCTCACACTGAAATATCCGATTTCACGCGGCTTTCGTCCGCGACCGTTTCCGCGATCACGGCCGATCTCGAAAAAGCGCAGGTGATCGAAAAATCCGAGCAGCAGGCCGCCAGCGGGCGAGGGCGCCCGCGCGTGCTTTTGCGCCAGCGGCGCGACTGCGGCTACCTCATCGTCGTCATCATATCCTCGGATGCCGTGCAATATTCGCTGGTCGACTACTCGGGCAAGCTGATCGACCGCTTCAGCGAGGAAAGATCGCATGATCCCGATGGGGCTGGCCGCTTCGTGAACGGGGTGCGGGCGGGGCTTGAGCGCATCCTGTCGCGCTCGCGGATCGAACGGGAGAAGGTGCTGCTCATCTCGATCAGCAGCAAGGGGCTGGTCAATTCCTCCGAGCCGGTTCTCGTCTGGTCGCCGATCTTCGGCAGTGACCAGATCGATTTCGAACTGGCGCTCAAGCCGGAGTGGAAGGCGAAGGTCATTCTCGACAACGAGACGCTGCTGGTCGCCGCCGCCCTCGGCGCGCGTGAAGAGAATGTTAAAGGTGCGGATTTCCGCTCGCTGGCGGCCCTTTCGCTCGGCCACAGCATCGGGCTTGGAATCGTGCGGCGGACGACCCATGGCGGGCATGAAGTTTCCGCGCCCAATTTCGGGCACATGCTGCATATGGCCAATGGCGGGCTTTGCCGCTGCGGCACGCGCGGCTGTATCGAGGCCTATGCCGGTTTTTATGCGATCCTGCGCACCGCCTTCGAAGTGCCGCTCGATACGATCCCGGCAAAGTTCGTGCCAGTGGCCGAGCTCGACAAGATCGCGGCGCGGGCGCGGCAGGGCCACCGCATCTCGGGCTTTGCCTTCCGGCAGGCGGGGCTGGCACTCGGCAACGGGCTGTCCCGCATGCTGAGCCTGACGGAGCGCATGCCGATAGCGATCACCGGACCCGGTACACGATATTACGATCTGCTGCGGCAGGGGATCGAGGAGGGGCTCGGCCAATCCCATATGGTGCGCAGGGAGGGCATGCCGGAGCTCCGGGTCGTCGCGGACGAGCAGATTCTCGTCTTCGAAGGACATCTGAACCGGGCGCTGGCCGTCATCGATGAGGATATTGTGGTGGCCGGTCTGCAGGGTGGGGATTAGTGGTTCCCCCCTTCGCCCCAGTGGGGAGAAGGTGCCCGAAGGGCGGATGAGGGGGCCACAACCGCCGACAGAGATTTCTTTAAGTCTCTGTCATAATAGTGTTTTAGGCCTTGGAGCACGCTGGTAGCTTGGACCGGTCGGCCTTGTGTCCGCGGCCCCCTCATCCGACCCTTCGGGCCACCTTCTCCCCGCTGGGGCGAAGGGACAGGCACCGTCGCAGTCTCCCTTTTCCTTGTGGGGAGGGGTCTTTTTTCGGCCCACCCACGCGTGTCATCAAATGAGAAATGGCCGGGCAAGAGCCCGGCCATCTCATGGTGGCGACCGTCGGGAGAGGGCGGTCAGCCGATCTTGATGAGCTTGCCTTCCTTGACCGACTGGACGGCAGCGTCGGCAAGGGCGAGAGCAGCCAGGCCATCGGCGCCGGAGGGGGAAATCTTCGAGCCCTTTTCGATCGCCGAAATGAAGCTTGCGATCTCGTTGGCGTAGGCTTCGGTGTAGCGGGTCATGAAGAAGTCATGCAGCGGCGGGCGGGTATAGCCTTCGCCGTTGGCGACTTCGATCGAGACCGGGCGCTGGTTTTCGGCCGAGACGACGCCCTTGGAGCCATGCGCTTCGATGCGCTGGTCGTAGCCGTAGGTGGCACGGCGCGAGTTGGAGATGATGGCCTGCCTGCCGGAGGCGGTCTGCAGGATGACGGAGACGCTGTCATAGTCACCGGCTTCGCCGATCGCCTTGTCGACGAGGACTGCGGCGGTTGCGACGACGGAGACCGGCTCTTCGCCGAGCAGGAAGCGGGCCATGTCGAAGTCGTGGATCGTCATGTCGCGGAAGATGCCGCCCGAACGCTTGATGTAATCGACCGGCGGGGCGCCGGGATCGCGCGAGGTGATCGTCACCATCTCGACATCGCCGATCTTGCCGTCGTCGATGACCTTGCGGACCGCCATGAAATGCGGGTCGAAGCGGCGGTTGAAGCCGACCATCAGCTTGGCGCCGGTTTCTTCGACAACCTTGATGCAGGCTTTCACACGCGCAACGTCGAGATCGATCGGCTTCTCGCAGAAGATCGCCTTGCCGGCGCGGGCGAAGCGCTCGATCAGGTCGGCATGCGTATCGGTCGGCGTGCAGATGACGACGGCGTCGATATCCTTGGCGGCTTCGATGGCTTCAATGGTGCGCACTTCGCAGCCATAGGCGGAAGCGATCGCTTCGGCAGCCTGCGGGAAGGCGTCGGCGACGGCCACGAGCTTTGCATTGGCATCGCCGCTGACGGCCTTTGCGTGGACCTTGCCGATACGGCCGGCGCCGAGAAGACCAAATCTCACTGTCATTACTGCCTCCCTAGATTCGGAACAAATAAACCGAATTGATGTAAGTTTGGAATTTTCATTCCATTTTCCAGTCGCCGCGTCAAGTCCGCGGGCCTTTCACATTTGTGAAATCCATCCTAAAGACAAGTGACGTCATCGCAACAGCGAGACGGCGTCATCACAATGGTGAGACGGCGTTATTACGACAATGAGACAAAGATGCAGCTGATCGATCCTAACCATCCGACCTATCGACACCTTTGGGTTCGTGTCCTCATCGTCGTGGTCTGTTTCGGATGGGCGATCTTCGAATTCATCGGTGGTGACCCCTTCTGGGGCGTGCTTGCGGGCGGCGCCGGCGCCTATTCCTTCTATATGCTGATCTGGACCTTCGACCCGAAGCCGCCGGAAACGGCGGCCGTTGTCACACCCGATGATGAGGACGGGGACAAGCTGGCAACAGAAGAAGAGAAGAAGGCCGAATAATTAAAGCGTGTCGCGATCTTTCGGATGCGCGCCACGCTTTTGGGCCCTTGTTTTGTGCAGGTCATCTAGCAAACCGTTGCACGGGTTTGTGTGACTGAGTATCCGGCGTCGAGATGCGTGCCGCCGAGCAAGCCCCGCAACGGATCAGAGCGACAATTCTTTGACCTGCGCGTCGATCTTCTTGCAGGCATCCCCGAACGGATCGCGTACCGGCACCAGGGGCGAAACGCCAAGGAGGAGAAGCGCTTTCAGGTGCTTCCAGCCGCCTTCCTCGCCCAGCACCGGGGCATAGGATGTCATCACGCCGGGCCCTTCGCCATAGAGGCGCTTGAACTCCGCGAAATTGGAGAAGGCCTCGTGGTTGTTGTCCACGAGATGGAAGCTCTCCGCCGCTGCACCTTCGGCCAGGATGGCTTCATGCGTATCGAGCAGGACGGCATAATATTCGACGGGCGTGTCGTCGGCCGGAATGACCGGTGCAATGGTCGTGCCGTTCACGAGATCCTTCACGCGGATCAGAATGCCGTTCAGAAACAGCGCGTGTTCCGGCGACAGGTAGAGATCGGAATGTGGCGTGCGGCTATCCAGCGCGTGGCGGGAAACCCGGACCGGCACAACGCCTTCATGCCAGCGCGTGCCGCTCTTCTTGAAGACCTGGCGGCCGACCCATCTGATCGGACGGGCGCTCCCGTCCGGAAGGGCAACGCGATCGCCGACGCGCAGATCCTCGACAGGCTTTTCACCGCAATCCGTGAGGATCGCCGTCCCACTCAGGAAACACTGCGGGCCGCCACCACCGCCTCCGCCAGAACCACCGCTTCCGCCAGAGCCTCCGTGTCCACCGGAGCCGCCATGTCCGCCGGAGCCTCCATGTCCGCCCCGCCCCCAAAGCCGCCCCAACGCATTCGCGGGAGAGGTGGAAATTGCCGTCGCCAATGCCGCAACGCCGGCAAGCCGGGCACCGGCGGCAGCGGCAACACCTAGAAAATGTCTACGCGCGGTATTGCGCGGCAGCTTAGGATCTCGCGTGGGTGACATGCTGGTATCCTTCGATAACATTGACACCGGCCTATGTTATCGAAGGTTGTATTGCGTTCAATTTCGCTAAATAGCGTTGAGGCCTACTGAAAAGGGAGTAGGCACGGTATGTTGGCCTGCCGAAATATGCTGTTGCCGGCACCAAAAAGCTGGAGAATTATCTGCTACTCAAGCGCGAAATATTCAATCGAGATACTATCAGCATCGGTTGAGCGATCAGAGGAAAGCGGCGTAAACAGCCCGCAAACCGGGCGGAAAAGCTTCAGGCGCGCGGCAGGCGGCGCATCGCCTCGTCGATGAGCAGATTGGCGATCATCATGCGTCTGTTGGCATTGTCTCGGAAGGGCTGGGCTACGCCGTCGGGATGATTGGCCTTGGCAAAAGCGCGCCGTTTCTCGTTCAGCGTCTGTTGCGTATCGGCAGATGAAATCGACAGGTCCGCAGCAATCTCTTCCGGCGCAATGCGGGCGAGATGATCGGGCATGACCGGTTGGGGATCAGGCGGGGGAGGCGTCGCGATCGCGGGCTCGAGGCCGAGATTGTCGAAATAGGCTTGCCCGACCCGCTGCGAAGCAGCCGAAACACCCTCCATCACATCGAAGGCGAGGCCTGTCGGAAAGCCGGGAACGCGATGGGCGGCCGGCTCTTCCGCTTCTCCGGCGTCTACCTCTTTCAACCGTTCGAGAACGGATTGGAATATCGATTGTCCGAACAGCATGCGCCTTCCTTTTCGAGCGGCGCATTAGACGGCGCCAAGTTGGCGCCGGGCTGGATTTCGATACACGATCCTGAGCCTGTCTTGGTTAGATTGAAGCATTCTGTTGGCCAGAGTAAATCTTGGCGTGGTGCCAGCTTGGTGGAATCCTATGCTTGGTGAACTGTCCCGCGACAGGGACAGCGTTTGTGGATGAGGCAATGAGGGCGCGTATGACAGCGTGGAAGCGGACAGTACAATGGACCGATTGGAACGGAGACGGGCTTGAGCGTCTTTCCATTCTCCACAATGACGAGGGTGTGCTTGCGGAAGGTGCTGTGACCGGACATTTCGAAGCCGGCAAATATGATCTGGCCTACCGGTTGGTGATAGACCCGCGTTGGCGGGTGCGCGAAGTCGGGGTTCAGATCGCCAATGGCCCAAGACTGCACATTCTGTCTGATGGCCGCGGTCGTTGGGTCAACGGGAATGGCTCGGAGATTTCCGATTTGGCCGGGTGCATCGATGTCGATATCGTAGCAACACCCTTCACCAACACCCTGCCAATTCGGCGGCTTGAACAAAAAATCGGGGTCGCCGAAGACATCAGCGCTGCTTATGTTTCCTTGCCGGACCTGATCGTCGAGCCTGTCAAACAACGATATACCAAGCTTGCCGAGAACCGTTTTCTCTATGAAGGCCTATCAACCGGATTTTCCGCTGAACTCGAGGTTGATGGCGACGGCATCGTGCTGGACTATCCAGGCGTTTTCAAAAGATTGCCGTAGCATGCGCGTCGTTCAGTCCGGGTATCCTGAAGGCCCTAGCCCTCAGCCTGCCGGATGCTCTCTTCCAGAATGAGATCGTAGAGCAGCCGGGCGCTCGGCGGCAGGGCGCGCTCGCGGACGGTGATCAGGCTGTAGGGCTTGACGTTGATCTCGAAATCAATCGGCAGGATGCGCACATCGGAGGCGTTCGAGCTCTGCGAGGCGAGAAACTGGGCGACATCGACGGCGACGGGGGCAATGGCATCCGTCTCACAGATGATCGCGCAGGTCAGAAGCAGTGAGGAGGTGTTGACGATGTTTTCCGGAAGCCGAACTGCGCGCGACAGGAAGATATCCTCTATCGTGCGGCGCAGCAGCGTGCCCGGCGGCTGGAACACCCAATCGTAATCCTTGATCTCCGACAGGCTGCTCGGCACTTTCTTCTTTAAGAGGGGATGGCGGCTGCGGACGATGAGGCAGGCTTTCTCGACGCCGATCTCGCGGACCTCGAAAAGGCGTGGGTTGAGGTCATCGGGGATGCGGCTGATGATGAAGTCGTGGCGGGCGGCCAGAAGCTCGCGCGCCAGCACATTGCTGGTCTCGACCTGGATGTTGACCTCGATGCCGGGAAAGGTCTTGCGCACCGTGTTGATGGCGGGAACGACGAGGCTCATGGCGGGTGCCGTGACGGCGCCGATGAAGACCGAGCCGCCCTTGCCGCTCTTCAGTTCGCCGATCTCGCGGCTGGCCTCGCGGAGCTCCAGAAGGATCTTTCGGGCACGCCTGGCGAGAGCTTCGCCGAAGGTGGTCAGCACCACGCCGCGGGCAACCCGCTCATAGAGCGAAGCCTTCACGATCGACTCCATTTCGGACAGCATTCGGGAGGCCGCCGGCTGCGATATGTTCAGCACCTCTGCGGCAGCAGAAATCTGCCCGCTATCTTCGATTGCGACAATCATACGCAGGTGATTCAGCTTAAGTCCTGCACGTAGAAGGCCGTCATCGCCAAAATTGTCGCTGTTGATGTCGACATGTTCCAACGAAAATGGCTCGGAGATAATCGTCATGGTTGCAGCCTCCCCACTGCGCTCCATCAAAAGTAATACTTTTTAACGATATACCAAATTTGTTATGCACATTACCAGTTATTCTATTTGACAGTTATAGGAATCCATACCAGTTTGCCGCCGTGTGCTGGTTGGCACTCAACACGTGTGAGATCGTGGAGGAGACCTACTTCGTTTCTCACCATCTGAAGTAACTATCCAATACGGAACCTGCCACAGTTTCGGGGCGGGCGATTTTTCGTCCGCTAATCTTTAACAAGGGAGAGAGAAATGAAATCCATTATCTCATTGATGGCTGCGGCTGCTTTCGGCGTCGCATCGTTCGTTATGCCGGCTATGGCGGCTGACAAGGGCCTGGTTGGCATCGCAATGCCGACGAAGGCTTCGGCTCGCTGGATCGACGACGGTAACAACATCGTCAAGCAGCTCCAGGCTGCCGGCTACCAGACCGACCTGCAGTATGCTGACGATGATATTCCGAACCAGCTTTCGCAGATCGAAAACATGGTCACGAAGGGCGCCAAGGTTCTCGTCGTCGCTTCGATCGACGGCACGACCCTTTCTGACGTTCTCCAGAAGGCTCATGACGCCGGCATCAAGGTCATCGCTTATGACCGCCTGATCCGCGACTCTGGTAACGTCGACTACTACGCTACGTTCGACAACTTCCAGGTTGGCGTTCTCCAGGCTGGCACGATCGTCGACAAGCTCGGCCTCAAGGACGGCAAGGGCCCGTTCAACATCGAACTCTTCGGCGGTTCGCCGGACGACAACAACGCCTTCTTCTTCTATGATGGCGCAATGTCTGTTCTGCAGCCCTACATCGACTCCGGCAAGCTCGTCGTGAAGTCCGGCCAGACCGGCATGGACAAGGTCGGTACGCTGCGTTGGGATCCGGCAACGGCCCAGGCCCGCATGGACAACCTGCTCTCGGCTAACTACACGGACGCCAAGGTTGACGCTGTCCTGTCTCCTTACGACGGTCTGTCGATCGGTATCCTCTCGTCGCTGAAGGGCGTCGGCTACGGTTCGGCTGGGCAGCCGCTGCCGGTCGTCACCGGCCAGGACTCGGAAATCCCGTCGATCAAGTCGATCATCGCTGGCGAACAGTATTCCTCGATCTTCAAGGATACCCGCGATCTGGCGAAGGTCACCGTTTCGATGGTTGACGCCGTCATGTCCGGCAAGGAGCCTGAAGTCAACGACACGAAGACCTACGACAACGGTGTCAAGGTCGTTCCGTCCTACCTGCTGAAGCCGGTCGCCGTGACCAAGGAGAACTACAAGGCGGTTCTCGTTGATGGCGGTTACTACAAGGAAGACCAGCTGAAGTAATTATGAATGGCCGGAACCCGCGCGATTGCGGGTTCCGGTCTTCGATTCTATGATCGCCGGGTCATTTCTGATCGCGGCGTTGGGTTTTTAGTCATGGAAAATACAATCCTCGAAATGCGGAACATCACCAAGACGTTCCCAGGCGTCAAGGCGCTCGAGAATGTGAACCTTAAGGTTCGTCAGGGTGAGATCCACGCATTGGTGGGCGAAAACGGGGCCGGCAAGTCGACCCTGATGAAGGTGCTCTCCGGCGTCTATCCGGCAGGAAGCTATGATGGCGACATCGTCTATGAAGGCGACGTGCGCAACTTCAGGGTTCTGAAGGATTCCGAAGAAATCGGTATCGTCATCATCCACCAGGAACTGGCGCTGGTGCCCCAGCTTTCAATCGGCGAAAACATCTTCCTCGGTAATGAAAACGCCAAGAACGGCGTCATCAGCTGGGGCGAAACATTCAATCGCACGAAGCAATTGCTCGCCAAGGTGGGCCTGGCGGAATCTCCGAACACGCTCGTCACCGACATTGGCGTCGGCAAGCAGCAGCTCGTCGAGATCGCCAAGGCGCTGTCGAAGAGCGTCAAGCTGCTCATTCTCGACGAGCCTACCGCATCGCTGAACGAAAGCGATTCCGATGCGCTGCTCACCCTGCTGATGGAATTCCGCAGGCAGGGCATCACCTCGATCATCATCTCCCACAAGCTGAACGAGATCCGCAAGGTCGCCGACCAGATCACGGTCCTGCGCGACGGCATGACCGTCAAGACGCTCGACTGTCACAAGGACGAGATCAGCGAAGACATCATCATCAAGAACATGGTGGGCCGCGACCTCGCGGACCGTTATCCGCCGCGCTCCGTGCCGATCGGCGAGACGATCTTCGAAGTCAAGAACTGGAATGCCTTCCACCAGCAGCATCGCGACCGCCAGGTCCTGCACGACATCAACGTGAATGTCCGCAAGGGCGAGGTCGTCGGCATCGCCGGCCTGATGGGCGCTGGCCGCACCGAATTCGCCATGAGCGTCTTCGGCAAGTCCTACGGCCACAAGATCACCGGCGACGTCTTCGTCGAGGGCAAGAAGGTCGATACGACGACGGTGCGCAAGGCGATCGACGCCGGTCTCGCCTATGTGACCGAAGACCGCAAGCACCTTGGCCTCGTGCTGGGCGAAACGATCGTCCACAACACGACGCTTGCCAATCTGGAAGCGGTGTCGAGTGCCACCGTCATCGACAGTGTCAGGGAATCGCGGGTCGCCTCCGACTATCGGTCGAAGCTGCGCATTCGTTCCTCCAGCATCTTCCAGGAAGCGGTCAACCTGTCGGGCGGCAACCAGCAAAAGGTCGTTCTGTCGAAATGGTTGTTCTCGGATCCCGAAGTGTTGATCCTGGACGAACCGACGCGCGGCATTGATGTTGGCGCCAAATATGAAATCTATACTATCATCAACCAGCTCGCGGCTGACGGTAAAGGCGTTCTGATGATTTCGTCAGAAATGCCTGAGCTTCTTGGTACGTGCGACCGCATCTACGTCATGAATGAAGGACGTATCGTTGCGGAACTGCCGAAGGGAGAAGCGAGCCAGGAAACCATCATGCGCGCCATCATGCGCTCAGGAGAGAAGAAACAATGACGCCGATCAATCAACCCATCACCGAGCAAGGGCGTGTCGTCTCCATCGGCGAATTTGTTCGAGGCAACATCCGTGAATACGGCATGTTCATCGCGCTCATCGCGATCATGGTGTTCTTCCAGATCTCGACCGGCGGCGTTCTCTTCAGGCCGCTCAACCTGACGAACATCATCCTGCAGAACTCGTTCATCGTCGTCATGGCGCTGGGCATGCTGCTGGTGATCGTTGCCGGCCACATCGATCTTTCGGTCGGCTCCGTCGTCGGTTTCATCGGCGCCATCGCCGCAGTCATGACGGTGCAGTGGCATATGAACTATGTGCTCGCGACCGTTATTTGTCTGGCCGTGGGTGCGCTGGTCGGCGGCCTCCAGGGTTATTTCGTCGCCTATCACAAGATACCGTCCTTCATCGTCACGCTCGCCGGCATGCTGGTCTTCCGCGGCCTGACGCTGACCGTGATGACGGGTGCCGGCACCGGCACCAGCATCGGTCCGTTCCCACCGGCTTTCCAGCTGATCAGCATCGGCTTCCTGCCCAACCTTTTCGATATGGGCGGCATCAACTCGACCTCGCTCATCCTGACCGTCATCGGCGCCCTGACCCTCGTCTATCTGGCATGGCGCGCGCGCAAGTCGAACGAAAAGCATGGCAACGACGTCGAGCCGCTCGGCTTCTTCCTTGCCCAGAACGGCGTCATCGCTGCCGCCATCCTGGGGCTCGGCTGGCAGCTGTCGGTCTACAAGGGCTTCCCGAACGTGCTCGTTATCATGCTGGTGCTGATCACGGCTTACGCTTTCATCACCCGTCGCACGACGATCGGCCGCCGTATCTACGCGATGGGCGGTAACGAGAAGGCAACGAAGCTGTCCGGTATCAACACCGAGCGGCTGACCTTCCTCACCTTCGCAAATATGGGTCTGCTTGCGGGTCTCGCTGGTCTGATCGTTGCGCTGCGCCTCAACTCGGCAACGGCCAAGGGCGGCTTCGGCCTCGAGCTCGACGTGATCGCGGCCTGCTTCATCGGCGGCGCATCGGCACAGGGCGGCGTGGGCAAGGTGACCGGCGCTGTCATCGGCGCTTTGATCATGGGCATCATGAACAACGGCATGTCGATCCACGGGCTCGGTACCGACTCCCAGCAGATGGTCAAGGGTGCGGTGCTTCTCGCTGCCGTCTTCTTCGACGTCTATAATAAGAACAAGGGCTGAGCTTAGGCTCAGCCCCCGCATCGCAGTCATATGAAAATTGAATTCCGGCTCCGGATGGAGCCGGAGCGGCGAAGCTTTGTCATCGCCAAACGAAAAGGATCAGGAACGTGCTTATTTCGCAGATCAAGGGCGCAAACGGAGAGATCATCGTCGCCGTGCGCGAACCGGGTGCCGCCGCCAAGGCCGTCAAGGGTGCTGCGAGCGTTTACGCTCTGGCGATAGAAGCCGCAGATAGCGGCAAGTCGCTCGTTTCCGTTATCGAGGCTCACGGATACGGCGAACCCGTCGATCTTGAAAAGGCCTATGCCGAGGGACGCTTCCTGCCCCCGATCACGCATCCGGATGCAGCGCATCTGCACCTGACCGGCACTGGCCTGACGCATCTGGGCTCTGCCGCGACGCGCGATTCCATGCACAAGAAGACATCAGAGGCGGCAGAGGAAACGCTGACCGACTCCATGAAGATGTTCAAGATGGGTCTTGAGGGCGGCAAGCCGGCTGCCGGCCAGAAGGGCGTGCAGCCCGAATGGTTCTACAAGGGCAATGGCTATGGCGCCGCTGCTCCCGGTGCTCCGCTCGTCTCGCCCTCTTTCGCGCTTGATGGCGGCGAAGAGCCCGAGATGGCCGGCATCTATGTCATCGCCAAGGACGGCACGCCGTTCCGTATCGGCTTTGCACTGTCGAACGAGTTTTCCGACCACGTCACCGAGCGGATCAACTATCTCTTCCTCGCTCATTCCAAGCTGCGTCCGGCAAGCTTCGGTCCGGAAATCCGCATCGGTGTGGCTCCAGAGGATATCCGTGGCACCTCGCGTATCAAGCGCGGCAACCACGTGATCTTCGAGAAGCCGTTCCTGTCGGGCGAAGCGAACATGTCGCACACTTTCGCCAATCTGGAATATCACCATTTCAAATATGGCCTCTTCCGCGTGCCGGGTGATGTGCATGTACATATGTTCGGTACGGCGACGCTTTCCTTTGCCGATGGCATCAAGGCGGAAGAGGGCGATGTCTTCGAAATCGAGGTGGCTGAATTCGGCCTGCCGCTGCGCAACCCGCTGAAGGTTGCTGCCGAAGAAGAGATCGCCGTCAAGCAGCTCTGATTTCAACTGTGATCTCAAGGGGCCGGCCGCCACCAAAAGCCGCCGGTCATTTGTCATAGAGGAGGCTCCAAGGCCCATGACTATCCATCAGAATCTCATCGCCGGCGAATGGACCGGCGCAAATGCCGCCGAGAATATCAATCCGTCCGACACGAACGAGGTCGTCGGCCTCTACGCTCAGGCGAGCGCCGAGGATGCCAAGGCTGCGATCGCTGCTGCCAAGGCTGCCTTTCCGGCCTGGTCGCGCTCCGGCATCTGGGAGCGCCACGTCATCCTGAAGAAGGCCGGCGACGAGATCATGGCGCGCAAGGACGAGCTTGGTGCTCTGCTTGCCCGCGAAGAAGGCAAGACCCTGCCTGAGGCGATCGGCGAAACGATCCGCGCGTCGCAGATCTTCGAATTCTTCGCAGGCGAAGCACTGCGCCTTGCCGGCGAGGTCGTTCCCTCGGTGCGTCCGAACATTGGCGTCGAGATCACTCGCGAGCCGCTCGGTGTCATCGGCATCATCACGCCCTGGAACTTCCCGATCGCCATTCCGGCCTGGAAGATCGCTCCGGCGCTTTGCTATGGCAACACTGTCGTCTTCAAGCCGGCCGATCTGGTTCCCGGCTGTTCCTGGGCGATTGCGGATATCCTGCACCGCGCGGGCCTGCCGAAGGGTGTTCTGAACCTCGTCATGGGCAAAGGCTCGGTCGTGGGGCAGGCCATGCTCGACAGCCCCGATATTGCCGGCATCACCTTCACCGGTTCGACAGGCACCGGCAGGCGTGTTGCCACCTCCTCCATCGAGCATAACCGCAAGTTCCAGCTGGAGATGGGCGGCAAGAACCCGATGGTCGTGCTTGACGATGCCGACCTGACCGTCGCCGTCGAGGCCGCTGCCAATTCCGGCTTCTTCTCCACCGGCCAGCGCTGCACGGCGTCGTCGCGGCTGATCGTCACCGAGGGCATCCACGACAAGTTCGTTGCAGCACTCACCGAAAAGCTGAAGACTGTCGTCGTCGACAACGCCATGAAGCCCGGCACCCATATCGGCCCTGTGGTCGATGCCCGCCAGCTTCAGACCGATACCGATTATATCAAGATCGGCAAGGAAGAGGGCGCCAAGCTTGCCTTCGGCGGCGAACTCATCTCGCGCGACACGCCCGGCTTCTACCTGCAGCCGACACTCTTTACCGAAGCGACCAATCAGATGCGCATCTCGCGCGAAGAGATCTTCGGGCCTGTCGTCTCCGTCATCCGCGTGAAGGATTACGAAGAGGCGCTGGCAACCGCCAACGACACGCCGTTCGGCTTGTCGGCGGGCATTGCCACGACCAGCCTCAAGCATGCGACGCATTTCAAGCGCAATTCCGAGGCCGGCATGGTGATGGTGAACCTGCCGACCGCCGGCGTTGATTTCCACGTTCCCTTTGGCGGCCGCAAGGGCTCGTCCTACGGCCCGCGCGAGCAGGGCAAGTACGCCGCCGAATTCTACACAACCGTCAAGACCGCCTACACGCTGGCTTGAGACGAAGTGCGATAACCCTGATCGTACGAGGCGATCAGGGGATATCCTGAAGGACAGAGACTATGAAGAAGAAAGCAGAATGGCCGCGCAAGCTGCGCTCGCAGGAATGGTATGGCGGCACGAGCCGCGACGTGATCTACCACCGCGGCTGGCTTAAGAACCAGGGATATCCGCACGACCTGTTCGACGGCCGCCCGGTTATCGGCATCCTCAATACCTGGTCGGATATGACGCCGTGCAACGGTCATCTGCGCGAGCTTGCCGAAAAGGTGAAGGCTGGTGTGTGGGAAGCCGGCGGCTTCCCGCTCGAAGTGCCGGTATTCTCGGCCTCCGAAAATACCTTCCGCCCGACCGCGATGATGTATCGTAACCTTGCCGCACTCGCGGTCGAAGAAGCGATCCGCGGCCAGCCGATGGATGGCTGCGTGCTGCTCGTCGGCTGCGACAAGACCACGCCGTCGCTGCTGATGGGTGCTGCCTCCGTCGACCTGCCGTCGATCGTCGTCACCGGCGGTCCGATGCTGAACGGCTATTTCCGCGGCGAACGCGTCGGCTCCGGCACGCATCTGTGGAAGTTCTCCGAAATGGTGAAGGCCGGCGAGATGACGCAGGCCGAATTCCTCGAAGCGGAAGCCTCGATGAGCCGTTCGTCGGGCACCTGCAACACGATGGGTACGGCTTCCACCATGGCTTCCATGGCCGAAGCGCTCGGCATGGCACTGTCCGGAAATGCCGCGATCCCAGGCGTCGATTCCCGCCGTAAGGTCATGGCGCAGCTGACCGGCCGCCGCATCGTGCAGATGGTCAAGGACGACCTGAAGCCTTCCGACATCATGACCAAGCAGGCCTTCGAAAACGCCATCCGCACCAATGCGGCCATCGGCGGATCGACCAATGCCGTCATCCACCTGCTGGCCATGGCCGGCCGTGTCGGGGTCGACCTGACGCTCGACGATTGGGACCGCTGTGGCCGTGACGTTCCGACCATCGTCAACCTGATGCCGTCGGGCAAATACCTGATGGAAGAGTTCTTCTATGCCGGCGGCCTGCCTGTCGTGCTGAAGCGCCTCGGCGAAGCCGGCCTGCTGCACAAGGATGCGGTGACGGTTTCGGGCGAGACTGTCTGGGATGAAGTGAAGGACGTCGTCAACTGGAACGAGGACGTCATTCTTCCGGCCGAAAAGGCGCTGACCTCTTCGGGCGGCATCGTTGTGGTGCGCGGCAATCTCGCGCCGAAGGGCGCGGTGCTGAAGCCGTCTGCCGCCTCGCCGCACCTGATGGTGCACAAGGGCAGGGCGGTCGTGTTCGAAGACATCGACGACTACAAGGCCAAGATCAACGATGACAGCCTCGACATCGACGAGAACTGCATCATGGTCATGAAGAACTGTGGTCCGAAGGGCTATCCGGGCATGGCCGAAGTCGGCAACATGGGCCTGCCGCCCAAGGTGCTCAAGAAGGGTATTACCGACATGGTGCGTATTTCCGACGCCCGCATGTCTGGCACGGCCTACGGCACCGTCGTCCTGCATACCTCGCCGGAAGCCGCTGTCGGCGGCCCGCTTGCTGTCGTCAGGAACGGCGACATGATCGAGCTCGACGTGCCGAACCGCCGCCTGCATCTCGACATTTCCGAAGAGGAACTGGCAAAGCGTCTCGCCGAGTGGCAGCCGAACCATGATCTGCCGACCTCGGGTTATGCCTTCCTGCATCAGCAGCATGTCGAAGGAGCCGATACCGGCGCCGACCTCGACTTTCTCAAGGGATGTCGTGGAAGCGCTGTCGGTAAGGACAGCCACTAACGGGCGTGTCTGCGCGATTTGAAATGATGGAAAGGCGGGCTTGGCCCGCCTTTTCTTTTAGCCTTAGACGCCCACCAGTTAGAAGATCCGCCGGTGCGCAACGAATGGATTTTCAATTATTTCGGGTATGCGTGTGATGATCGGGTCGAATTTAAAGGCAGAGCAAGTATTGTTAAATGCGGCTATTGGCTTTTAACAGGAGATGTCTGTGGTCGCCCCAGTTGGTCTATTCCTGGAGCTGAGACGGCTCCAGTTATCGTATCTCTCGATTGTTTGGGAAATTTTCTCCGCTATCCTGGCGCGTGCCACTGGCTTGAGCGGAAATTCCGTTAAAATATCTGTTGCTGTGCTCGGTATTCTGAGTGTCTCGGCTAGCGTAGTGAGTTCAAAGCAGCCGGAGTGTTCGGCATACTGGCTGAAGATGTGGAATTCCCGCTCTGAGACGCAAAGATGGGCTTATGTCGATCTAGCTTACTATGCGAAATTCGGCGCTCATCCGAAGATTCCAGGATACTCGTCAACAGAAATATCCCTCTACCTAGCAGCGTTAGCAATCAAGAATAAGCAAGGGCTCGAATTATTCGAGCATAGTATATCTTTGGAGGCTATGGATCGGAGTAAGAGAGCCGGCTCCATGCGCTATGTTATCGCTCGGCATTTTGGATTGAGACTCCCGACTTTGGATGACGACAATCGTCCGGATCGATGTGTCTTTTCGCAATCCAGCGTGTGCCTCGAGCGTTTAGTTCGTCCCTTGTTACCGAAGGCTGAGAAGATACAGCAGTTTCTGGAGAGTGCCGCTCGGTCTGATCAACTCGGAGAGGTTCCCTGTGAAGGCGGAATCCAATACTTTGATCGCCCGCGTTTTCGCTGAATAAGTCGTCTTATGTGAATGGAAGTGTTTCATAGCCCCTCGAGCTCGAGCGCCGGAGAAAACGCCAGGTATCAGCCGTTGGAGCGCAGGCGTTCTTCTTCCACCTCAAGCTGCTCGAAAAGCATGCGGATCGCCGGCCATTTGCGGTGGAAGGCGGCGACGCAAGCCGGATCGAAATGCGTGCCGCTGCAGGCGATGATTTCCTGGTAGGCCTTGTCGATCGGCCATGCCTGCTTGTAAGGGCGCTCGGAGCAGAGCGCATCGAAGACATCGGCAACGGCGACGATGCGCGCCTCGATCGGTATCTGTTCGCCGGCAAGGCCCTGCGGGTAGCCGGTGCCGTCCCATTTCTCGTGATGCCCGCCGATGATGGCGGTGGCGACGCGCGAAAGCTCGGCTGAACTGTTGCGCAGGATCGAAACGCCGATCGGTACATGCTCGCGCATCTTCTCGATCTCGTGCGGCTCCAGCTTGCCGGGCTTCTGCAGGATGACATCGGGAATGCCGATCTTTCCGATGTCATGCAGCGGTGCGGCGAGATAGATGTTGCGGCGCTGAATGCGGTCCATGCCGAGGCCTTCGGCGATCAGTTCGGCGATATTGGCGACACGTGCGATGTGATCGCCGGTATTGCCGTCACGCGAGGCCATGGCCTGGGCCAGGCACCAGACGATCTCTTGCTCGCGGATATCGGCTCGTTCGGTGGCGCGGCGGAAAGCCTGGTCGAGCGAGCGGGCACGGTCGACCAGGGCAAGCTGGGCGCTGCGCAGGGCGAGAAGATTGAGGATGCGAGCCTCAAGCTCCAGCGGATCGAAGGGTTTTGCCAGGAAGTCCGTAGCACCTGCCTCCAGCGCTTCCAGGCGCACGGAGCGTTCCGTCTGGGAGGTCACCATCACGATGGGTACGGTTTCATAGCCGCGCAGGCTGCGCAGGCGGTGGATCACGGCGATGCCGTTGAGTTCGGGCATCATGTAATCGACCAGCACGAGATCGAATTCGACTGTTCTCGTGCGCTCGAGGGCTTCCAGCGGATTGGTGAAGCTTTCGATCTCGCAGCTGGCGAAGCGGCGGACGGCGGTTTCAAGGGCAAGCAGGCTGGATTTGCTGTCATCGATAATAAGAAGAGACATAAAACGACCTACTGAAATCTCAAAACAAAATAGGCCGGCGCTGTGCGCCGGTGCCCACAAATGCGGGCCTTATAAGCGCACAGCTTCCGCCTGCCGGTTTAAGATCGGGTTAGTTTGAAGTAGAGAATTGGTTGCAACAGCAATTATTGCGTGTTTCAACGCGCATGATGCGGCGGCAAATCGGCCTGCTTTTGTCAGTTCTGGCTTTGGCTCTGCATCTGGCCGCCGTCTTCGACCTTTACAATCACCGACAGTTTCTCGCCCGGCGTGCCGATGCGCATGCCCGACACGGGAGCCGCATCGCGATAGCAGAGGCCGGAAGCCATGCGGACATAGCGGTCATCCGGGCAGATCTCGTTGGCAGGATCGAAGCCGACCCAGCCGAGGCCTGGAATATGCGCCTCGCCCCAGGCATGGGTGGCAGCCTGATCGACCTTTTCTTCCATCATCAGATAGCCGGAGACGTAGCGCGCCGGAATATCCAGGGCGCGCGCCGCGGTAACGAAGATATGGGCATGGTCCTGACAGACGCCGGTCTTCCTCTCCAGCGCCTGTTCGGCAGTGGTCTCGGTGCTGCTGGTGCCGGGCCTATACTCTACCGCCTCGTGGATCGCCGCCATCAGGGCATGCATGCGGGCAAGATCGTTCTCGCCGGTTATACCCTTGGTCAGTTCCTTTACCAGTTTGCCTGCCTTGGTGAGCGGCGTATCACGCAGGAAGAGCCAGAGCGGGCAGAAGCCGGTATGGGGGCCGGTGACACCGTTGCGGTCTTCGGTCTCGATCTCGCCTTCGGCGACAATGCGCGTCACCTGCTGTTCGCCTTCCAGCGAGACGAGGTTCACATGATTGCCGAACTGGTCGTCATATTCGACTTCCGGCTTGGCGCCTTCGACATGGAGGGACCAGTTGAGCACGGTCTGGCCGATCGTGGTCGGCGGTGTCAGGCGCAGCCGCTGCAGGGAAAACTGCGCCGGTTCGTCGTAGCGGTATTCGGTGAGGTGGCTGATCTTCAGTTTCATGATCTGACCCGCTTAAGCATAGAACCGGTAGCCATCGGAGATTTCGCTGCCGAGCTTGTTGTTTTGAGCGACGAAATCCTCGAGAAACTCATGCAGGCCCTGATCCATGACATCCTTTATCTTCAATGTCTGCAGCGTGGCGCGAATGGCATCCGCCGTATCATGTGCGGCCAGCCGCTCGCCGTAATCCTTGGCAATGTAACCAAGGTTGCTGACGATCTTCTCGTAGCTATAGGCGAGCGAACGCGGCATCTGACCGTTCAAGATCAGGAAGTCGGCAATGTTCATGGCACGGTATTCGCCGTCATAGGCCCAGCTATAGGAGCGGTGGGCGGAGACCGAACGCAGGATCGACTCCCACTGAACGTTGTCGACCGAAGAGCCTACCTGCGAGATCGAGGGCAGCAGCACGTAATATTTTACGTCGAGGATGCGGCTCGTATTGTCCGCACGTTCGATGAAGGTGCCGATGCGGGCGAAATTATAGAGCTCGTTGCGCAGCATCGAACCATGGAAGGCGCCACGGATGAGGCCGGCGCGATGCTTGATGACATCGATGACCTCTGGCAGCTCTGCCGCCTTCAGTTTTTTCGACAGCAGTTCCTTGAGATCGATCCAGCATTCGTTGGTCGCTTCCCAGGTCTCGCGTGTCAGCGCAGTGCGCACCATGCGGGCGTTGTTGCGACCGAAATCGATGCAGGACATGACGCTCGACGCGTTCTGGCGGTCGCGCAACATGTAGTCGATAACATCAGGACCGGTCAGTTTCGAATGGGTCTCGTCATAGAGTTCGCGCACGCCGGCGCTTTGCAGCACGCCGTCCCAATTATCATCACCGGCGTCGCTGCGCGTCAGCGACATGCGCAGGCCGGCATCCACGAGACGTGCAATATTCTCGGCGCGCTCGATATACCGGAACATCCAGTAGAGCCCGTTTGCAGTTCTTCCGAGCATCAGTCCTCCAATACCCAGGTGTCTTTGGTGCCGCCGCCCTGGCTGGAATTGACCACCAGCGAGCCTTGCTTCAGCGCCACGCGGGTGAGCCCGCCCGGAATGATCTGCACCTTGTCAGAGACCAGCACGTAAGGGCGCAGGTCGACATGGCGGGGTGCGATACCCTTGTTGACGAGGATCGGAACGGTGGACAGCGAAAGTGTGGGCTGGGCAATGTAATTGCTGGGCTTTGCCTTCAGCTTCTCGGCGAAATCGACGCGTTCCTTCTTGGAAGCGGTCGGGCCGACGAGCATGCCGTAGCCGCCCGAGCCATGCACTTCCTTGACGACCAGTTCTTCCAGATGCTCCAGCACATATTTCAGGCTTGATGCTTCCGAACAGCGCCAGGTCGGCACATTTTCTAGGATCGGCTTGCGGCCCGTATAGAACTCGACGATCTCGGGCATGTAGGAATAGATCGCCTTGTCGTCGGAAATACCGGTGCCGGGCGCATTGGCGATGGTGATATTGCCGGAGCGGTAGACATCCATGATGCCGGGAATGCCGAGGGCCGATTCCGGGCGGAAGGTGAGGGGATCGAGGAAGTCGTCGTCGACGCGGCGATAGAGCACGTCGATCGCCTCATAGCCGCGTGTCGTGCGCATCTTCACCTTGCCGTCGATGACGCGCAGATCCGAGCCTTCGACGAGCTCGACGCCCATCGTGTCGGCGAGGAAGGAATGTTCGTAATAGGCGGAATTATAGATACCGGGCGTCAGAACGGCGACGCGCGGCTTGCCCTTGCAGCCGGGAGGTGCGAGCGACGCCAGGCTCTGGCGCAGAAGATAGGGATAGTCCTCGACGCGCTGCACCTTGTTCTCATGGAAGAGCTCCGGGAACATCTGCATCATGGTTTCCCGGTTTTCCAGCATGTAGCTGACGCCCGAGGGCGTGCGGGCATTATCCTCCAGCACATAGAACTGGTCTTCGCCTGTTCGTACGATATCCGTGCCGACGATATGAGTGTAGACGCCGCCGGGCGGCCGGAAGCCGATCATCTCGGGCAGGAATGCAACGTTCTTTTCGATCAGCTCGCGCGGGATGCGGCCGGCGCGGATGATTTCCTGCTTGTGGTAGATATCATCGAGGAAAGCGTTGAGCGCGATCACCCGCTGCTCGATACCCTGAGCGAGCTTTCGCCATTCGCGGGCAGAGATGATGCGCGGGATGATGTCGAAGGGGATGAGCTTTTCGGAACTGTCGGCGTGGCCGTAAACCGCGAAGGTGATGCCGGTTTTGCGGAAGATGTTTTCAGCGTCGCGGGACTTTGAAATCAGATGTGCCCGGTCTTGGCTGTTGTACCACTCAAAGTATTTTTCATATGGCGTACGGGGACTTTCGTCTCCGGTGATCATTTCATCAAATGCCAAAGGTGTGGCTCCCCTTTTTTCTTCATTTGAATACAACGCAAAAGGCAATGCAAGAACCATGCACAGTTCGCATGGAAGATTCATAAAATCTTCTGCAGTGCGAAAAACCGGTGAAAAACTGGGCATTTATCAAGATCTGGCACGAGGCGGATTCCTGTCAATCCTGATGTCGCGCACAAAAGATGAGCAGGTGATTATTTCCTGCCCGGGCGACGGATCAAACTCTGCTCGTGCCGGTGACCGAAGGACGGCCAAAGAAAAGGGCCGGATCGCTCCGGCCCTCACTGATATCGTTAGCTTAAGCGCGTTCGCGACGCGGGCCGCCGCCATTGCGGCCCTTGCGGCGCAGACCGCCGTTGCCCTCGCGGCGCTGTTCGCCCTGCGGCTGCTGGTCGCCGTGATTGCGCGGCGGGCGGCCATGGACGTGCTGCTTGTTACCGCGATGATGGCCTGACGCATCAGCCGGCTGAGCCGGGCGCTGCTGTTGATTGCGGGCAGGGCGGAAATCCGAGGTCGAAGCCAGATCATTGTCCGGGCCGTGATCCGGCGCCTGTTCGTTGCGGCGCTGGCCGCGGAAGTCCTGGTTGCGGTTGTTGTGCTGAGGGCGGGCGCGGCGCTCTTCGCCGGCGCGCACTTCAGTGACGTCGCCATCGTTACGCGGACGGCGGTCACCATGGCCGGCCGGCCGGCCGCTGCCATTGCGGGTTTCGCTGCGTCCGCCTTCACGACGTTCGCCGCCGCGGTGGCCACCTTCGCGACGCTCGCCACCTTCACCACGACCACCCTGGCCGCGCTGCTGGTTCTGGCCGCGGCCGCGATTGTTGCTACGGGGAGCGGCACGCATGTCAGCCGGCGGTTCGCCGCTGGCAACGGCGATGTCGATGCCCATCAGCTTTTCGATGTCGCGCAGCAGGCGGGCTTCGTCGGGTGCGCAGAAGGCAATCGCGATACCGTCGCGGCCGGCACGGGCCGTGCGGCCGATGCGGTGGACATAGGCTTCGGCCACTTCCGGCAGGTCGTAGTTGAAGACGTGGCTGACGGCAGGGATATCGATGCCGCGAGCGGCGACGTCGGTTGCGATCAGCGTCTTGATGGCGCCGTCGCGGAAGCCCTTCAGCGCGCGTTCGCGCTGGCCCTGGCTCTTGTTGCCATGGATGGAGGCGACGGAATAGCCGACCTGCTCCAGATGCTTGGCGAGCTTTTCAGCGCCATGCTTGGTGCGCAGGAAGACGATGGCGCGGCCATCAGGGTTTTCGGTCAGCGACTTCTTCAAGAGAACCGTCTTGTCGTTCTTGCCGGGAACGAAGTGCACATACTGCTCGACCTTGTCGGCAGCCTTGCCCGGAGGCGTCACTTGGACCGTGACCGGATCGGTCAGGTAGTCGCCGGCGAGATCGGCAATCGCCTTCGGCATGGTTGCCGAGAAGAGCATGGTCTGGCGGCGCTTCGGCACCATTTTGGCGATCTTGCGCAGGTCATGCACGAAGCCGAGGTCGAGCATCTGGTCGGCTTCATCGAGCACGAGGTAGCGCACGGCCGTCAGTGTAATGGCATTGCGGTTGCAGAGATCGAGCAGGCGGCCGGGAGTGGCGACGAGGATATCGGAGCCGCGCTCGAGCTGAAGCTGCTGCTTGTTGATGGAGACGCCGCCGACGACGACGTTGATGCGCAGCGGCGACTTGCGGATGAATTTTCTGAGACTGTCGGCGATCTGGTTCACCAGCTCGCGGGTCGGAGCCAGGATCAGCGTGCGGACCGAACGGTTGTCGGGACGCTTTTCTTCCTTGAGCAGGCGCTCGATGAGCGGCAGGCCGAAGGCAGCCGTCTTGCCGGTGCCGGTCTGGGCAAGGCCGATCAGGTCACGGCCCTGGATGAGAAGGGGGATAGCCTGTTCCTGGATGGGCGTCGGCGTTTCGATGCCGAGCTGGAACAGAGTGGCGACGATCGGCTTGGAGACACCGAGCGATTCAAAATTGGTCAAGTCATAACCTTTTAGGGCGCGCCAAACGAAAACGCCGGATCGCCGAATGCGGTCCGGTGTTAATCTGGCGTCAAGAACCCCGCGTGAAATGGGAACTTGTAAGTTGGAAAAAGCTTCCAGCGCGTCTTGCCGCTCTTGGGTGCGGCATTATCAGAATGCGCTCTATCCTTCTTCAGCGTCTATCGCAGTGGCACGCTCACGCGGCGGCCGGAAGGTGAAAGCTGAGCCGCATTTGGTCTATTTCCCACTGAAAGTCAAGGGGATCGGCCGACAATGACCTCTGAGGGCATAGAAAGGACGAAATTTCCCGAGGCCGTCTCGGTGCCGTTGACGAGAATGACGATGCGATGTTCACCGGGATAGTAGCGCCGCGTCGTGATCGGCCGCATGGCGTGGCGGCGCTGCACGATATGGTCTTCGCCCGCTTCCAGCGTGACGGTCTTCCATTTGAAGACCTTGGGAGAGAGCGAGCCGTCGGCCTTCACATGGTGTATGGCGTAGTCGATCATCAGGGATTGCGCGATATTGCCGGCATTGCGCAGGCGGATCTCGAAATCCAGCCCTTCGCCAAAAAGCACCGCCGGGTTCGCGAGCAGCAAGTTGCACTCCAGCGATGCGGCCGCGCCGAAGCCGAAATTGGCGAGCGCCCGGGTATGACCCTTTTTCAGAAGGGTGCGGGAAGCATGTTTCAGCAGCCAGCGACGCTCGGCAGACGCGCCTTCGATATGCTCGGCGATGAAGGCCGCGACGAGATCCGGATGATCCTTGGCGATATCGTTCAGGCTGTTTGCCACTGAACGCCGGACATAGTCTTCGGGATCGTCCATCAGCGCAGTCAGAATCGGCAGGATGGGAGAAGGGTCCTTGATCAACTGCGGCAGGCGCATCGCCCAGGGCAGGCGCGGACGGGTGCCCTCGCTCGCCAGCCGGCGGACATGGTGGTTGGCGTCATCGACCCAGCGGATGATCGTCGCCAGCGCGCGTTCCTGATCCTGATGGATGAACTGGCGGATGCCGAACTCCGCCGTGAAATGCGGCGTCAGCGCTTTCAGAAGATCAAGAGCGATATCGAAATCTCTGATGCCGCGCGCGGCGATGAACTGGTTGACGGGCAGCAACATCCAGCCTGTCAACCCAGTCTTGCCAGCGGCCGGCAGGCTTGCAGCGAGGATGGTTGCCGCCTCGGGGAAGCTTTCAGGCAGGGTCGCAAAGAGCGCGTCGCGGATCAGTGCTGCGCGCTCCATGAGTTCCAGCGCTTCGATGCCATCAGTTGCAAATGCGGTGAAGCGGTCGTGGTCGAAGGAGGGCGCGTTGGCGGCGATGATCTCAACCATCGCGCGCACGAGCGCCGGGCGGAGAAGGTTCTTGAGTGGTTCCGGCATCGCATTCCTCCCTCGGGTCATGCGATGCATGGCCCGATGCTGGTGGGAGGTCAAGCGGCGTCGGGAAGAGCCTTAGCGCCTGCAGACTTCGATGCGATAGGGCTGACCCCAGCGGTCGTAACGCCATTCCGTATGGCAGAAGCGCGGACCGTAATAGGCGGGATAGGCGGGATAGTAGGCATAAGGTCGTGGATAATAAGCATAGGGTCCAGGGTAAGCGGGACGCGAGGCGATCGCGCCACCCACAACGCCGCCGACGACACCACCGGCAAGGCCGCCCCAGAAGGCATTGCCGGAATGGGCGTTTGCGGTCCCGGCCGTTGCCAGCGAAGCGCCGGCAAATGTCAGTGCAATCAGGCCCGCCGCCATTGTCTTATGAAGAACGGACATGTCGAATTCCTTTCGTGGTAGGCTCGTCATTGAAGCCATTGCCAGAATCGGCTCCGATCGCGGCGCACTGATGGTTGCGCAAGCCGCGCCGGGATTAAATTTTCTCCATGGTTGGCCATCGTCGGGGGCTTGGCCAATGTCGGGTCGGGATCTTCCCCGTGGCCCGGTGGCGTTTTCCCCGTGAATCTTCAAGGTATTTCAGTTTCGTGCAAGCCTTTGTTGGCATTCTGATTCATCAACTTCATGAGCCGGCTTGGAATTTTTGCCAGTGGAATTTTATGGTTAACAGCTTGTTAAAAGCCTTGGCGTTATAGTTGTTGTAGGGGATATTTCGTTCATTGCGGGAGTGAAGATTTTTTGAATTTTACCGGGGAACTCTTGGAGCTGGCCTGCCGCCGGATCGCTGATCTGGATACCCCGGCCTATGTCAAAAACAGCGAGCTCCGCTATGTCGCCGTCAACGAGGCTTATGCCCGCTTCTTCGGTCGCGAGATTTCCGATTTCATCGGGCGACGCAGCCGCGAACTCTTCGACCGGCCGGAAGAAGAGGAGCGCGAGGATCGCGAACGCCGTGCGCTGGTGTTCGGTACGGAAGAGAGCGCCATTTCCTTCGATGCCGCCGGTCTCAGCCATGAGCGCGTGCTGATCGAGAGCTTTTCGCCTTCCCAGGACCGGGCTTACGTGCTCGGCATCTTCGATGCACGCGAACCGCGCCGCGCCATTCCTGAAGTAGCGGATACGATGGCCACCGATCTCGGCCGCATCCGCGAGGCGCTCGAAAATCTCGATCATCCGATCGGTATCTTTGCCGATGACGGCCGGCCGCTGATCGTCAATGCCGCCTATCGGAGTGGCAGCAAGTCTGCGCCAGATGGCAGCAGGTATGCGCCTGGTGGCAGCAAGTCTGCGCCTGGGGGTGAGACCGCCTGGCATGAAAGTGTGCGGGAGCGCGATCTGCTGCGCACCATCATGGAGGATCTTCCGGTCGCCGCCTTCGCGCGGGATGAGGACCACCGGCTGGTCTATGCCAACCAATATTACGAGACCTTCACCGGCCATGCCCGCTCCAAGGTACTCGGCCTGACCGAGCACGACATGTTCGGGCAGGAGGCGGGTGAGGCGATCTACCAGGAAAACCTGCGGGCGCTGAAAAATGGCGCGCTGACCGAGGTCGAGAGCTACCTGCCGAATACCGACGGCGAAATCTTCCAGGTGATCTCTCGTGTCAACCGGGTCGTGACACCTGAAGGCAAGCACTATGTCGTCGGCTCCTTCTCCGACATCACGCCGCTGAAGGCGCGCGAGAAGGAACTGATCGAGGCGCGCCAGCAAGAGGAAATGCTGCATCAGGAAATCGAGAGCATCCTGCGCTCGCTTCCGGTCGGCGTGCTGATCCTCGACAACGATCACACCATTCTCTACGTCAATGACGAGTTCTACAGCATCTGGGAACTGCCGCTCGACGACCGTTTCGATGGCCGGCCGTTCCTCGATGTCATCAAGCGCAATTACGAACTCGGCCGCTACGGCGAGACGCAGACGCCGGAAGAAATCTACCATTTCCGCAAGGGGCTGTTCGAAGCTGCCGATCCGGAGCCGATCGAACTCGACTGGGCTGCGGGCAAATCGGTTATCTTCGACTCCAGGCGCATTTCCAGCAATCGTATCCTGCTGACCTATTCCGATATTTCTTCCGTGCGTGAGCGCGAGAGGGAAATCCACGAAGCCCGCGCGGCACTGGAAAACCTCGGCGAGATGATGCGCGATGCGACGCATGGCATGTCGCAGGGGCTGGCAATCGTCCAGGATGGGCTGATCAAACTTTCCAATGACGGGCTTGCCGAAGTTCTTCGCATTCCGGCCGAGTTGACCGAGGTGGGGCGCGGGTGGATCGATCTCTTCCAGTTCTGCGCCAATCGCGGCGATTTCCATGACAAGGCGGTCGAAATCCTGGAGGGGTGGCGGATCAACATTGCCGCCCGGCAGCCGATCTCCACCGTCTTCCATGTCGAGGGCGAGCGCTGGGTGAATATGGAAGCCACCGTCAGCGCTGGGCAGCATTGGGTGGCACTGTTTACCGATGTCACCGAGATGAAACAGCGCGAGGAGGAACTGACTGAGCTTCTGTCGCGTGCGGAGGCTGCCGACCGCGCCAAGTCGGAATTCCTTGCCAATATGAGCCATGAGATCCGCACGCCGATGAATGGTGTGCTCGGCATGGCGGAACTGCTTGCCAAGACCAATCTCGACACCCGCCAGAAGACCTTCGTCGATATCATCGTCAAGTCGGGCAATGCGCTGCTGACGATCATCAACGACATCCTCGATTTCTCGAAGATCGATGCCGGACAGATGAAGCTGCGCAGGGCCGCCTTCGATCTGGTCGAGGCGGTTGAAGACGTGGCGACGTTGCTTTCCTCGCCGGCTGCCGAGAAGGATATCGAGCTTCTGGTGCGTGCGGCACCCGATCTGCCTGCCGCCGTCATCGGTGATGCCGGGCGCTTTCGCCAGATCGTCACCAACCTCGTCGGCAATGCGGTGAAATTCACCGAGCGCGGCCATGTCTTCGTCGATATCGGTTTCGAACCTTCTGCCGGCGGCGAGATCATGATCAGCATCCGTATCGAGGATACCGGCATCGGCATTCCGCCCGAGAAGGTGGAAACGGTCTTCGACAAATTCTCGCAAGTCGATGCCTCATCGACCCGGCGGCATGAAGGCACAGGCCTGGGCTTGGCAATCACTGCCGGTCTCGTCGATCTCTTTGGCGGTTACATCGATGTCGAAAGCGAATGGGGCAAGGGTTCGATCTTTACCGTCAAGCTGCCTTTCGCCATTGCCGCCGCCCGCATCGAGCCGAAGCCTTTGCCGATCAATGTGCAGGGTGCGCGCGTGCTCGTCGTCGACGATAACGAGGTCAATCGCCGGATCCTCACCGAACAGCTCGGCCTCTGGGGTTTTGACGGCGTTGCCGCAGAGGGTGGCGCCACGGGCTATGCCATTCTGGAAGCTGCCGCCGATCTCGGCATCAAGGTCGATGCCGTCGTGCTCGATTATCATATGCCCGACATGAATGGCGCGGAAGTCGCCCGCCGCCTCCGCGCTGACAGCCGTTTCGTGGAGCTGCCGATCATCTTCCTGACTTCGATGGATATTTCCGGGACGGAGAAGGAGTTTGCGGCGCTGAACGGCCACGCGCATCTGATGAAACCGGCGCGCGCCAACTTGCTGCGCAATACGGTCGTCGAGGTGGTGCGGGCAAGCCGCGTCAAGCAGGCCTCAGAGGCCGAGATTGCACGGCTGCAGAACGAGATCGAGGCGCCGCCGCCGGCACCTGCACCTGTTCCGCAAAGACGGGCTGCCGATTTCGTCGATGTTCTCGTCGCCGAGGACAACGAGGTCAACCAGATCGTTTTCACGCAGATCCTGCAGGGAACCGGGCTTTCCTTCCTCGTCGTCAACAATGGCGAAGAGGCTGTGGAGGCCTGGGAGCGTCATACGCCGCGGCTGATCATGATGGATGTCTCGATGCCGGTCATGAACGGCCATCAGGCGACCATGCTGATCCGTGAGAAGGAACAGGGGCAGGGGCATCGCGTGCCCATCATTGGCGTCACGGCGCATGCGCTGGAAAGCGACCGTGAGCTTTGCCTCGATGCCGGCATGGACGATTACATGTCCAAGCCGATCAGCCCGGAACTTCTGGAAGACAAGATCCGCCAGTGGCTTGGTGGCGGCGAATTGCAGCCGGGCCGCTCCGGCTACTGAGGCTTTACCCCGCAGAGCATTTCCCGCTTGCCGGCAAAGCCCTTGCGCCGCTCGACAGCAAAGCCGGCGGCCGCGAGATTGCGGCGCACAAAGCCCGCGGCGGCATAGGTCGCAAAGCTTCCACCGCGGACTGTCTTTTCGCAGACGAGACGCATCAGCTCTTCCGACCACATGTCGCTGTTGCGGGATGGGGCGAAGCCGTCGAGATACCAGGCATCGAATCCGGGAGCAGCCTCTGAAACCCCAGCGATTGCACGACCGCAGACGACGCTGAGCCTCGTCTGCTCATCCAGATCAAGCGAGACGATGCCCTCTGGAACATCCGGCCAGATGGCGGCGAGTGCCTGCCGCTCGGCATCGATTTGCGGCCAATGTGCAAGCGCGCGGTCGATTTCCGCGCTGCGCATCGGATAGAGCTCGAAGGACATGAAATGCAGGTGCTGTCCGGGCTGGCGATAGAGCTTCCATTGCCGCCAGGTCTCTGAGAAATTCAGCCCGGTGCCGAAGCCGAGTTCGCCAATGAGAAATGTCGGGCGGCCGCTCCATCGATCAGGCAGGCCGTTTCCCGAGAGGAAGACGTGGCCGCATTCCAGCCTTCCATCGGTCTGGCAATAAAAATGGTCGCCAAAGGCGGTCGAATAGGGCATATCGCCGTCGCGCCATTCGAGGGGCTGCGGCTTGCCCGCGCCGATCTGATCGGGATTGATGTCTGTCATGGAAAAAGCCGATAATCCCGCTCCGGCCTTGGGTCAATCATCGATCGATCTCCTCATTGTCGGCGGCGGCATTATGGGCCTGTGGGCAGCCGTCCATGCCGAGCGCCGCGGTATCAGCACTCTGCTTGTCGATGCAGCTCGGTTCGGCAGTGGCGCAAGCGGTGGACTGCTCGGTGCCCTGATGCCACATATGCCGGATCGCTGGTCGGAAAAGAAGCAGTTTCAGTTCGATGCGCTGGTTTTGCTGGAGGCCGAGATTGCGGCCATTGAGGCGGAAACCGGGCTATCAGCCGGTTATCGGCGCTCCGGCAGGCTCATCCCGCTGCCGAAGCCGCATCTGCGCAAGATCGCACTTGGCCATTCCGAGGATGCGGAGGCTCACTGGAGGGCGGGAGAGCGGCGTTTCCATTGGCATGTCCTGGACAGACCACCCGGTGAGGGCTGGATCGATTCCTCGGCTGGCGAGAGCGGTTTCGTGCATGACACGCTTGCCGCCCGCGTTGCGCCGCGTTCGCTGGTCGCTGCGCTCGAAGCCTTTCTGCGCGGCGCACGGCATGTGCGGGTGCTGGAGAATAAGGAAATAGCAGACCTCGATCCGGCACGGGGAACAGCCTCGATCGATGGCGGGACGATCGCTTTCGGCCGCTGCATTCTTGCAGCGGGATATCGCTCGTTTCCCTTTCTGGAAAAACTGACGCCCGGGTTGCGGAAACCTCTCGGGCAAGCCGTGAAAGGCCAGGCGGCCCTGCTTGCCGCCGATATCGATCCCGCCTTGCCGACAATCTTCCGCGATGGGCTTTATGTGGTCGCGCATGAGGGCGGGCATGTGGCTGTTGGTAGCACGAGCGAGAACAGCTTTGCCGATCCGTTTTCCACCGATGAGCAACTCGACGCGCTGATCGAAGCCGCCCGCGACATGGTTCCTGCGCTGCGCGATGCGCCTGTCATCGAGCGCTGGGCCGGATTGCGCCCCAAGGCGATCGACCGAGATCCGATGGTCGGCGCGCATCCGGAGAATCACAATCTCATCGCCCTGACGGGTGGTTTCAAGGTCAGTTTCGGGCTCGCGCATCGGCTGGCGGAAGCGGCGATATGCATTGCAAGCGATGCAAATGCAGAATTTTTGTTGCCGGAAAGCTTTGCAATTTCAAACCACATCACAATCTCTTCACGTTAAACGTGAATTAGAAGCCGCTCCGCTTCGTTATTCTGTCATGCAAATCACCTATCTGCTTGCGCATCGACGGCGCGGGACGTGATCCCGCGCTCATTTCATCCGATGGAGGAAATCGCATGCGCTATGCCATTTGCTTCACGCCCCCCGCGAGCGATCCGCTCTCGCATGTGGCGGCCAATTGGCTTGGCCGCAACGTATTTTCAGGCGATATGGTCGAGCCCCCGGCAATCCGCGGCCTCGGGATCCATGAGATCGCCTTTCATACGGCAGTGCCGCGTCGCTATGGGTTCCACGGCGTGTTGAAGGCCCCTTTCCACCTCTCGTCCGAGGTTTCCGAATCGCAACTGCTGCGCGATCTCATGCGGTTTTGCGGGACGCTTTCGCCCTTCCAGATTCCGCGTCTGGAAGTTGCGCGCCTCGGCACCTTCTACAGCCTGTCACCGATCCGCCCTTGCGATCAGGTTCACTACCTCTCTTCGGCGATCGTTCAGGAGTTCGACCGGTTTCGTGCGCCGCTCTCCGAGGCGGATATCGAGCGTAGCGATCCGGATGGACTTTCGGCCGCGCAATTCGCGAACCTGCATCGTTGGGGCAATCCTTACGTGATGGACGAGTTCCGCTTCCATATGCCGGTCACAGGCCCGGTCAACGCGGTCGACATGCCGCGCATCGAGCAGGCGCTGCGGTCACTGTTCGATCCGGTCCTTGCTGAGCCGGTGACGGTCTCGAATGTCGCGCTGATGATCGAAGAAGGTGCCGGCGGCCCGTTCCGGGTGCACTCGCTGCATCCGATGGGTAAGGTCAGCGCGCGCAAAATCGCCTGAGGCGCGCGCCTCAGGCCGAAGGCCAGTTACGCACTTTTACGGCTCGACATTCCGCTCACGGATGCTACCGTTTCACCTGTCTTTTCAAAAAGGTGATTTGATGGTATCCGAGACCTATCCGCGCAATCTCATCGGCTACGGGCGCAATACGCCCGATCCGAAGTGGCCCGGCGAGGCACGCGTCGCAGTGCAGTTCGTCATCAATTACGAGGAGGGCGGCGAGAGCTCCATCCTCGACGGCGATCCGGCTTCGGAAAACCTGCTGTCGGAAATCGTCGGTGCGCAGCCCTGGCCGAACCAGCGCAATCTCAACATGGAGTCGATCTACGAATACGGCTCCCGCGCCGGTTTCTGGCGGCTCTGGCGTCTTTTCACCGAGCTCAAGGTGCAGGCGACCGTCTATGGCGTGACGCTTGCCATGGCCCGCAATCCTGAAGCGGTGGCCGCCATGAAGGAAGCGGGCTGGGAGATCGCCAGCCACGGCTACCGCTGGCTGGAATACAAGGATTTCCCCGAGGATCTGGAGCGCAAGCACATTCTCGAAGCCGTGCGTCTGCACACCGAGCTGACCGGTGAGCGGCCCTATGGCATGTATCAGGGCAAGCCCTCCGACAATACGTTGCGGCTGGTGCAGGAGGAGGGGGGGTTCCTCTATTCGTCGGACTCTTATGCCGACGATCTGCCCTATTGGGTAAAGGGCGTCGACGAAAATCCCTTCCTCATCATTCCCTATACGCTTGAAACCAACGACATGCGGTTTGCCACGCCGCAGGGCTTCAATTCCGGCGACCAGTTCTTCACCTACCTCAAGGATGCATTCGATACGCTCTACGAGGAAGGCAAGGAGGGGAGTCCGAAGATGATGTCGGTCGGCCTGCATTGCCGTCTGGTCGGCCGGCCGGGACGCGTGGCGTCGCTGAGGCGCTTCATGGAATATGTGCTGAAGCACGACAAGGTCTGGATCCCCCGCCGTATCGAGATTGCGCGGCACTGGCACGCGAACCACAAGCCGGAAACAGTCTGATGATTTCGCGCAGTGAATTTGTGTCCCGCTTCGGTGGGGTGTTCGAGCATTCGCCCTTCATCGCAGAACGGGCTTATGACGATGGCTTTGTCGGCGACAAGCTGACGGTGGATCGTGTGCACACGGAGCTCGTCGCCATTTTCCGCGCCGCAAGCAGGGAGGAGCGCCTCGGCGTCCTGCGCGCTCATCCCGATCTTGCCGGGCGGCTGGCGATATCGGGCGAGCTGACGGAAGACAGCAAGAAGGAACAGGCCGGTGCCGGGCTCGACCGGTTGAGCCCTGCCGAACATGCGCGTTTCACCGAGCTCAATTCCGCCTATACGCAGAAATTCGGCTTTCCCTTCATCATCGCCGTGAAGGGGCTGAACAAGGACGATATCCTTGCCGCTTTCGAAAAGCGGATCGACAATACCAGCGACGAAGAGTTCGTGACTGCGGCAGCGCAGGTCGAGAAGATCGCGCTCCTGCGCCTGACATCCATGCTTCCGGAGACCTGAATGACCGCTACGACCGATACCAGCCTGCCAGCTTTCGCCACGGGCGCCATCAATCTCGCCTCGGCCCGTCTCGGCGCCAAAGGTCTCTACGCCACGGACGAATTCTTCGCGCCGCTGGAGCGCATGCTGCAGGATGTGCCCGCAAGCTTCGATCCGGATCTCTATGACGATAACGGCAAGTACATGGACGGCTGGGAAAGCCGCCGCAAGCGCGTGCCCGGCCATGACTGGGCGATCGTCAAGCTCGCCATGCCGGGCCGCATCTTCGGCTTCGATGTCGATACCAGCTATTTCACCGGCAACTATCCGCCGTATTGCTCGATCGAGGCGGCCTTCGTCGAGAGCGGCGATCCGACCGATGCGATCGCATGGACGGAAATCCTGGCGAAGTCACCGCTCGGCTCCAGCGCCCACCACTTCTTCGAGAATGCCGACAAGCAGAAGATCTGGACGCATCTTCGCCTGCATATTTACCCTGACGGAGGCGTGGCGCGTCTGCGCGTTTATGGTTCAGCCTATTTCGATTGGTCGAAGGTCGGCGCGGGCGAGGAGATCGACCTTGCCTATATCTTCAACGGCGCGAAATCGCTTGCTTGGTCGGATGCGCATTACGGCCATCCCGACAAGTTGCTCGGCCCCGGCCGCGGCCTCAACATGGGCGACGGCTGGGAAACCAAGCGCCGCCGCGGTCCGGGTCACGACTGGGCGATCATCCGCCTCGGCCATGCCGGCACGATCAAGCGCGTGATCGTCGACACCGCCTTCTACAAGGGCAATTTCCCCGACACATGCGAACTCTTGGGCGCTTATCTGCCCGATCTCGGCGATACGCTCTCGGAAGCCGATATTGCCGCTTCGGAAAACTGGAAGCCGATCCTTCCGCGCAGCAAGCTGCAGATGGATCACATCCATGAATATGGCAGCGATGCGATCGCCGATATCGGCCCCATCACGCATGTGCGCTATGCCATGCATCCTGACGGAGGCACCATGCGGCTTCGGCTCTATGGGGTGAAGGCTTGAGTTCTTTCCTCCTTTCAGCGCGTCGCTTATATTCGCGGCATCAGGAGTGATGCCGCGATGAGACCGTCGGAAGTGCTGGAGAAGAACAGGCAGGCGATCCGCGAAGCGACCAAACGCTTCAACGCGACGAACCCGCGTGTCTTCGGCTCGGTCGCCCGAGGCGAGGATCGGCCGGATAGCGATCTGGACATTCTGGTGGATGCGCTGCCAGGCAGCACATTGCTGACGCTTGGTGGTTTGCAGGATGCTTTGGAGCAGATGATGATTGGCACGTCGATCCACTTGCTGACCCCCGGCGATTTTCCTGAATCGATCCGCACCCGGGTTCTTTCCGAGGCCAAGCCCATATGAACGAGAGCCGTATCCCGTATCTTCTGGAGCGGATGCGGTCGGCGGCGGCCGATGCCCACACAATGATCGCAGATGTCAGCAAGCAGCGGTTTCTTGAGGATATTATCTTGCAGCGTGCCGTCGGGATGAGCCTGCTGATGGCATCGGAGACGGCTGCTCAATTGACGAAGATCCATCCTGAATTCGCTGTAGAACACCCCGAATTTCCCTGGGGGGCGATGCGCGGCATGCGCAACCGTATCGCCCATGGTTATTTCGACATTGATCTGGAGAAGGTCTGGGCCACAGCCAAAGACGACGTGCCTGATCTGCTCGACAGGCTCGATCTTGTCCGCAACTGGCGTGCGCAAGGCGAATAGGCCCAATGTCCCGATTTCTCGAAATACGACCTCTCACGAAATCCGCCTTCGCTCCTTTCGGCGAAGTGATCGAAGCCGATCCAGCAACGATGCGTTATATCAATGGCGGCAATACCGAGCGTTTCCATGCGCTTGCGGCGCCCGAAGCGGTGGGCGAAGGCGCGCGCGTCATCATCAATCTCTTCCGCGGCCAGCCGCGTGCTTTTCCCTACGATCTCGGCATGATGGAACGGCATCCGTTCGGCAGCCAGAGCTTCTCGCCGATATCAGGCCGGCCTTTCCTCGTCGTTGTTTCGGAAGATGAGGGCGGTCGTCCGGGTCGTCCGCAGGCTTTTCTTGCGCGCGGCGATCAGGGCGTCAATTACAGGCGCAATGTCTGGCACCATCCGCTGATGGCGCTTGGCGCGCCGAGCGATTTTCTCGTTGTCGACCGTGACGGGCCGGGCAACAATCTGGAAGAATTCTTCTTCGACACCCCCTTCATCATCAAAGAGCCAGGCCTATGACCGGACTGACCACTCATGTTCTCGATACTGCGCTCGGCAAGCCGGCACAGGGGCTGCGGATCGATCTCTTTCACATCGAGGGTGAGCTTCGCCACCTTATCAAGACGGTCGAGACCAATGCCGATGGCCGCGTCGATGGCGGGCCGATCCTGATCGGCGAGAGCTTTCGCGCCGGTACCTATGAACTGCTTTTTCACGCCGGAGATTATCTGAGGGCAAACGGGACGGCGCTGCCACATCCGGCCTTCTTCGATCTCGTGCCGATCCGCTTCGGCATTGCCGATATCGCGGCGCATTATCATGTGCCGCTGCTGATCTCGCCCTACGGCTATTCCACCTATCGCGGGAGTTGACATGCGCTTTGCTGCCATCGCCGATATCCACGGAAACTATCTGGCGCTTGAAGCCGTGCTGGCTGACATCGCTGCCCAAGGCATTACAGATATCGTCAATCTCGGCGATTGTTTCAGCGGTCCGCTGGAGGCGGGCAGGGTGGCGGACCGGCTGCTATCGCTCTCCATTCCGACCGTGCGCGGCAATCACGACCGCTATCTGATCGAAGGACCGCCGGAGGAGATGCATATCTCTGACGCCGCCGCCTATGAGCAGCTTGGTGCAGCTCATTTCGATTGGCTGCGGTCGCTGCCGGTCGACCTGATCTACCGGGATGAGGTCTATCTCTGCCATGCGGCGCCCGAGGATGATAACCTCTACTGGCTGGATATGGCCGTTGCCGATGGCAGCGTGGTGCTCAGGCCGCAGGCAGAGATCGAAGCCCTGGCGGAAAGTATCGAAAGCCCATTGATCCTGTGTGGTCACACACATATTCCGCGTATGGCAGCACTTTCCGGCGGCCGTCTTATCGTCAATCCTGGGAGCGTCGGCGGCCCGGCCTATGACGATGACAAGCCCTATCCGCACAAGGTCGAAACCGGCCACGCGATGGCGAGTTATGCGGTGCTGGAAAAATCGGCCACCGGATGGACGGCACAATTCCGCAATATCAGATACGACAACATGGCGATGTCGGCACTGGCAGAAGCCAACGGCCGCCCGGAATGGGCTGCAGCACTCGCGACAGGCCGGATGCCGTAACTTACTGCCGTCCGGCTATGATGGAGGAATCGACGTCCTTGATGTCGCGCTTGCCGCACAGTGCCATGGTCATGTCCATCTCCTTGCGAATGATGTCCAGCGCAAGTGTCACGCCCTCTTTGCCCATGGCGCCGAGGCCATAGAGGAAGGGCCGACCGATATAGGTGCCGCGCGCACCGAGGGCCACGGCCTTCAGAACATCCTGCCCGGAGCGGATGCCGCCATCCAGATGCACTTCGAGGCGGTCGCCGATCGCATCGACGATCCGCGGCAGCATGCTGATCGAGGATGGCGCGCCATCGAGCTGACGGCCGCCGTGGTTGGACACGATAATGGCGTCGGCTCCGGTATCGACGGCCTGTTTTGCATCCTCGACGTCGAGGATGCCCTTGATGATCAGCGGGCCGCCCCATTGTTCCTTGATCCAGGCGACATCCTTCCACGACAGCTGCGGATCGAACTGTTCATGCGTAAAGGTCGAAATCGACGAAAGGTCGGTGACACCCTTGGCGTGGCCGAGGATATTGCCGAAACTGCGCCGCTTCGTCTTCATCATGTCCATGCACCAGAAGGGGCGCGTCGCCATCTGCCAGATGTGTTTGGGCGTGAATTTCGGCGGCGCCGAGAGGCCGTTGCGCAGGTCCTTGTGGCGCTGGCCGAGAATCTGCAGGTCGGCGGTCAGCACCAGCGCGGAACATCTGGCTGCCTTGGCGCGGTTGATGAGATCGGCCACGAAGCCCCTGTCGCGCATGACATAGAGCTGGAACCAGAAGGGTTTGGTCGTGACGGAGGCGACGTCCTCGATCGAGCAGATGCTCATCGTCGAGAGCGTGAAGGGCACGCCGAATTCTTCCGCTGCGCGGGCCGCCAGCATTTCGCCATCGGCATGCTGCATGCCGGTCATGCCGGTGGGAGCAAGCGCCACCGGCATCGACACTTTCTGGCCGATCATCGTCGTCGCGAGCGTGCGGTTGGTCATGTCGACCAGCACCCGCTGGCGCAGCTTGATGTCACGGAAATCCGCTTCGTTGGCGGCGTAGGTCGATTCCGTCCAGGCGCCGGAATCCGCATAGTCGAAGAACATCTTCGGGACGCGGCGCTGGGCCATTTTCTTGAGATCGGCGATGGTCAGCGGCTGGGCCATGAAGAGAACCTTCACATCTGATGATGTGGTCGAATACCACGCTTTCTCAGTCTTTGGTATTTGATTTCAGAGGAGTTTTACCGTCAGGCCATTGCCTTGCTATAGCCCGCTTTTCATCGCGACGCCCGCCACGTAGGTTTCCGCCACGGCGCGGTCGTCACCCATGGTCTGCAGCAGGAACAGTTCTTCCGGAAGCGTCTTCACCACTTCCATCTTCAAGGCCGTGGCGGGTGTTGCGGCGGCGTTGAGAACGACGAGGTCGGCATCCGTGCCGGGCTCCAGTGTACCGATTTTGTCTACCAGCGACAGCGCCTCGGCATTGCCGAGCGTCATGTAGTAATAGCTGTCCAAGGGGTTCAGTCGTTCGCCAAGAAGCTGCTGGATTTTGTAGGCTTCGTCCATGGTCCGCAGCATGGAATAGCTCGAGCCGCCGCCGATATCCGTGGCGACGCCGATGCGAACGGGCTTCTCGCGGCGGGCGAGCGCCTTCAGCGGGAAGAGGCCGGAGCCGAGGAAGAGGTTGGATGTCGGGCAATGGACGGCGACCGCGCCGGTCTCGCTCATGGCGTCGGCTTCGCGCTCCGAAAGATGGATGGCGTGGCCGAACAGGCTCTTCGGTCCGAGCAAGCCGTAACGGGCATAAATATCGGTGTAGTCGGTCGCTTCCGGATAGAGCTCGCAGGTGAATTTGATCTCGTCGTGGTTTTCCGACAGATGCGTCTGGATGTGCAGGTCGGGGAATTCGCGGGCGAGCGCTGCCGTTGCCTCCATCTGAGCCGGCGTCGAGGTGATCGCAAAGCGCGGTGTGATGGCGACGTGATTGCGGCCCTTGCCATGCCAGTCGGCAATCACTTGTCGGGTTTCGTCATAGCCCATCTCCGGCGTATCGAGCAGGCCCTGCGGCGCGTTGCGGTCCATCATCACCTTGCCGCCGACCATGCGCATGTTGCGGCGCATGGCTTCAGCGAAATAGGCATCGGCCGAGGTCTTATGAACAGAGCAATAGGCAACCGCCGTCGTGGTGCCGTGGCGGATCAGCTCGTCGTAGAAATGCGTCGCGATCCTCTGCGCATGGGCGCTTTCGACGAAGCGGCACTCCTCCGGGAATGTGTAGGTATTCAGCCATTCCAGAAGGTTTGCGGCATAGGAGGCGATGACCTGCATCTGCGGAAAGTGCAGGTGCATGTCGATGAGGCCCGGCATGATCAGATGCGGACGGTGATCGATTTCGGCGACCTCGGCAGGTGCCTTGGCCTTGACGTCAGCATAGGTGCCGACAGCGGCGATGATGCCATCCTCGATCAACAGACCGCCGTCTGTCTCGTAGAGATAGCTTTCACTATCGGCGAGGCTGAGCGGGGCGCGGCGAAAGGAGAGCAGGCGCCCGCGCAGGAGTATCGTGGTCATTCTTGTTTGCCTTCGACTGCGCTTTCGAACCATGCGACGAGCAGCTTGCGCTCGTCGGCCGTAATGTCGGTCACGTTGCCCGGCGGCATGGCATGGCTACGACCGGCCTGTATATAGATTTCGCGCGCATGCGCGGCAATTTCCGCGTCATTTTCCAGAATCACGCCTTTTGGTGGCCGGGCGATGCCCTCATAGACCGGCTCTGCCGCATGGCACATGGAACAGCGCGTGCCGATCAGCTGCTTGACGGCAGGAAAATGCGGATCGCCGGCAAACTGCTGGAAGGCGGGAGCGACGGATGCGTTTTCGGTCTCGCCGGTCAAAAGCTTGGGAACCGTCGATAGCCACATGATGAGGATGAAGAGCACGACGGTGACGATCCAGGTCCAGGTCGGTCGTCCCTTGCGGGCATGGGTGGTGTTGAACCAGTGGCGGATCGTGACGCCCATCAGGAAGACCAATGCGGCGATCACCCAGTTGAAGGCGGTACCGAAGGCCAGCGGATAGTGGTTCGACAGCATGAAGAAGATGACGGGCAGCGTCAGGTAGTTGTTATGGAGCGAGCGCTGCTTGGCCATGTAGCCATATTTGGCATCCGGCGTGCGACCGGCGATCAGGTCTGCGACGACGATCTTCTGGTTGGGAATGATGATCATGAAGACGTTGGCCGACATGATCGTGGCGGTGAAGGCGCCGAGATGCAGGAAAGCGGCGCGGCCGGTGAAGACCTGCGTGTAGCCCCAGGCCATGAAGACCAGCACGACGTAGAGGATCGCCATCAGGCCCCAGGTGTTCTTGCCGAGCGGTGATTTGCAGAGCAGGTCGTAGATGATCCAGCCGCCGGCGAGAGACGCGAGCGAGATCAGGATCGCCACCGGCTTCGAAATATCCAGCACGTGTCGATCGATGAGGAACAGGTCAGCGCCGCCGTAATAGACGATGCAGAGCATCAGGAAGCCGGAGAGCCAGGTGAAATAGCTCTCATATTTGAACCAGGTCAGGTGTTCCGGCATCTCAGCCGGCGCCACCAGATATTTCTGGATGTGGTAGAAGCCGCCGCCATGCACCTGCCATTCCTCACCGTGAACACCGGCGGGCAGATGCGGGCGCTTCACCAGGCCGAGGTCGAGCGCGATGAAATAGAAGGACGACCCGATCCAGGCGATCGCGGTGACGACATGGAACCAGCGCGCCGCAAAGGCCAGCCACTCCCAGGCTATTGCATATTCATACATTCAGTTCCCCTGTTCTTCTTCCCGACTCGTGAGATTGCGAGAAATTCCGGCGCGAGGAAAGGGGGCACGTGGGGTTTCTTACCGCAGTGGAGATTGCAGGAAGAGCTTGCCGGGTGCGGCATTTGTGCTAAGTCGTCGCCGACGACGCTACTAAGGAGCCGCTGAAACATGCAGATCGAAGTCCCTTGCCCGAAGTGCCGCAACACGCGCATGAAGTTTCCGCGCCCGCAGCCGATCGACAGCGACATCATCACCTGTTTCAGCTGCAATTTCGAACTCGGCACCTACGGCTCGATCAAGGCCAAGATGGTGGCGATGCTGAACCGCGTCGCGGCCGCCGAAAAGCAGCAGAAGCACTAATTTACGGCTTAAGCCGGTGCAGTTGTGCCGGCTGCGGTAAGGGCCTGTTCACAGAACGTGCCTGCCAGAGCAGCAATCTTTTGCGGATGAAGGCCATTAATCCGGCGGTCTGCGGATCGGCTGCGGGTGGCACTTCGGGTTCAGCGATACAGTCGGTGATGTCCTCCAGCATGCGGGCATCGAATGGACCGACAGACCGTGGGGCAGGGGTGAGTTTGCCCTGGTCGAGCGACAGGATCATCAAGGGTGACAACATCGGAACCTCCCAGAATGCGCTGTTTGCGCGATGAGAGGAGATTGTTCCGTCCGTATGCATCGGGTCCTTTAGCGACAGCCTGAAAGATCCAAAGAATGACGAAAGATTCCTAAGCTTCCGGCAGGCCCGCCTCGCGAAGGCCGTTCAGGACAAGGGCCAGGCGCTCGGGGACTTTGGTTGCCTGCCCGGCTGCGATGCTTGCGAGCGTGCTGTTGGGCGCGATGCGCAACAGATGCTGCAGGAAGCGTTTTGCTTCTTCCTGCCGCCCGAGATTCATATTGTCAGTGATCAGAATCCAGACCGTAGGATCGAAATTCGGGTTCAGCGCCAGTGAGCGCGATGCCCAGAGAAGCGATTGCTCGTAGTTGCCGCGGATCATCTCGATGTCGGCGAGACCGCAAAAGGTGATATGGGCGTAGGGATCAAGCGGGCTCAGGCGGTGGGCACGCATGAGATATTGCTGTGCCTGGTCGAGGTTGCCGCAATGCAGATGGGCGATGCCGGCTCTTACGACAACGCCAAGGCTGTTGGGATTGAGATCGACGGCGGCCTGCATGATCGCCAGACCCCAATCATATTCGCGTCCAACCTGAATGAGCGACATGCCGCAGGTGGCCATGATCGTGGCGTCGCCTCTCGCCAGTTCGATGCCCCGGCGCGCGAGTGCCACGCATCTCTCTGCATCGTCCGCTCCAAAGGGCGGCCAGCCCATGGTCCTGCGATGTTCGAGCGTATAGGAGGCGAGCGCCAGGATACGGGCATTGTCCGGCTCGCGCTCAAGCGCCGCAGTCAATAGCGCGTGGGCCTCGGCATTCTGAGTGGAGGTTTCTGCAAGAATCTTCGGCAGGGTCTGCAGGCAGATATCATAGACGGAAATGCTGCCCGGCCGTTCACGGCGTGCGCGTTCCAGCTCGGCTCGCTGGAGATGGGGCTCGATCCCTATGGCGACGGATTCGGTAATGCGGTCCTGAAATTCGAAGACATCTTCGAGATTGCCGTCGAAGCTTTGCGCCCAGAGCTGAACATTGGCCGAGGCATCCACCAGCCGGGCATAGATGCGCAGTCTGTTGCCGGATTTGCGCAGGCTGCCTTCGAGCACATATTTGACGCCGAGTTCGATGGCAATCTTTCTGATATCGCCCACGTCCCGATAAACGAAGCTGGTATTGCGGGCGATGACGGCAAAGGATTTGAAGCGGCTGAGCGCCGTAATGATGTCATCGACGACGCCATCGGCAAAATATTGCTGCTCGGGATCGCCGCTCAGGTTTTCGAATGGCAGCACTGCGAGCGACGGGACGACCTGTTCCCCGATGTCGGCGAGCGGAGCCTGGCTCCTGAAGAGGTGATAGCCGAGGCGCGGCAGTGTCACGATCCATTCCTGCCCGTCCGGCCGCTGTCCAAGCGCCTTGCGCAGATGGGCGATCTGGACGGAAAGATTACCTTCCTCGACCATGAGCCCCGGCCAGCCCGCTTCGATCAGAGCGTCCTTTCCGACCGGGCGTCCGTCGGCATCGAGCAGCGCCTTGAGCAGTGAAAGCGCGCGCTGGCCCAGCGTAACTGGCTGGCCGTCCCGCCGCAGCACGCCGCTGCCGGGGTCAAGCATGAAACGGCCGAAAGCATATCGCTGCTCTTCCATCACAATACTTATATCTGCGCAATTTGAGGTGGCAATCTGGTTGAACGCTGCGCTGTCGAATGGGGGTGGCATTCGCATGCCTTAAAAAACATCAGATTTCTGCGACATTTTATCCACCGCTAATGCTCCGAAGTGGAGCAGGTGATTCCTTGAAATGTGAAGATCGGGTTACAGTTTTTTAATGCTCGCCGCCGGAATGAGGTGGAAACCGCTAGAGACCGGTGGCGCATTCATCGACGGAGAAGATGCCGATGCGCAGCATTCTGACATGTGTGATGATTGCGTATGCGTCGTTCGCGACAGCCCACGACGCCGCCACGGGGTGGAGTTACGACCCCTACTGTTGCAATGGAAATGCCGAAAACGGCGATTGCCAGATGATCCCGTCCAAGACCGTGGCCATCACCCCGGGCGGTTATCTGCTGACATTAAAGCCTGGCGACCACCGCCTGGTGACGCGTAACCATGTCTTTCTGCTGCCGATGACCAAGGCGATGCATTCGGGCGACAGCGATTATCATCTCTGCCTGTTCCCGAATGAGGATACGCCGCGATGTTTCTATGCGCCTGAGATGGGTTATTGAAGATTCAATCCTGGAGCTTTTCCTGCTCCACATCGAATTTCTGCAGCAGCCATTTCCGAAAATTCCTGATTTTCGGCACGTTTCGCCTGTTTTCGGGATAGGCAAGCCAATAGTCGCGTCCGTCGTTGCCGGTTAGTTCGAAGGGCTGATAGAGCCTTCCGGCGGCGACATCGTCCTGGAAATGGCCGGGATTGAGCATGGCGACACCGCCGCCGGCAATCGCGATACTGGCATCGAGGATCTGGGTGCCGAATTCGCTTTTCGGATAGCGGGAGAGATCGGCATCCTTGACGCCGGCGGCCGCGAACCATTCCGCCCACCAGGAATCGCCGGCGCTGATCAGGAACAGTTTCAGGAGATCTGCGGGTTCGTGGATGCCGCCGATTTCGGCGGCGAGCTTGGGGCTCAGCATGGGGGAGTAATCAAGTTTCATCAGCCGATGACTGATGAGGCCCGGCCAATCGCCGCGACCCCAACGGATTGCCACGTCGGCAGCCTCTTTCTGGAAGTCGACGATCGTGCCTGAGGTGACGAGCCTGACGGCAATGTCCGGAAACTGCAGCTGGAAAGCGCCGATGTAGCGCGAGAGCCATTGCTGGGCGAAAGTCGCCGTCGAATGGATCGTCAGTGTTTCCCCGGTCGTCTTGCGCATCGAGGCCATGGCTTCGATCAGAATGTCGAATGCTTCGGAGACCCTTGGCGCGAGATGTTTGCCTGCTTCCGTCAGCTCAATCTGGCGGGGTAAGCGCAGGAAGAGCGGCTCGCCGATATTCTCCTCCAGAAGCTTGATCTGGTAGCTGACGGCCGTCTGCGTCATGCCGAGCTCATCGCCGGCCCGGGTGAAACTGCCGAGCCGGGCCACGGCTTCGAAGACGCGCAGCGCATTCAGCGGGAACTGCTTCGACAGTTTCATGGATAAGTTCTCTTTATGGATGCAGACGGTTGTTCGATTGGAATTGCAGCATTTTTCCCGGCAAACTGCAATCATCTCATCAAACCATCAAGGTGATGTCATGGATTGCCAAGCTATCGAAGAGAGCCATTCTCCCACACGAGAGACATTGTTCACCGTCATCATTCGCCGGCTGGCCCGGGGGATTGGCAGCCGGATGCCGCGGCTGGATATCGACGTCACACCCGACCGTATCAAGCGCGATCTCGGTTTCCTGGATGGACGCGATCCGCGCTACGAGGATGACCGGTCGCGATAGGCCGCAAGCGCAGTCAGGATTTCCGCCGCTGTCATGGCGGCGATCACTTCGGGGCGTTTGTCCTTCACGGAGGAGCCGCCGATCGGCAAAGTAAGGCGCTCGAGCCAGGAGCGTTCGCCGCCTGCCTCGCGGGAAAGCCAGTTCGCAAAGGTCGCCCGTTTGGTCGCCGAGCCGATCATGCCGGTATAGGCAAGGTCGGTGCGGACGAGCGCTTCACAGGCGATCAGGAAATCAAGGGCATGATCGTGGGTCAGGATGACGAGCGCCGCGCCGGCGGGAATATCCTTCACCAGCGCCTCGGGCATCGGCAGCAACAGGCTCTTCGTCGAGGCCGGAAGATTGGCAAGCTCATCCCGCCGGGTTTCGATGACGGTGACGGAGAGGGGCAGCGGTGCAAGAGCCGCTGCAAGGGCGCGGCCGACATGGCCCGCGCCGAAGACGTAGACCTCGGGCAGGCGTTCTGCTTCGCTCTCCTGCTTCTTCTCCAATTCGCCCCTGACCGTATCCGTCACCTGCCGAAAGCGCAGTTGCGTGCGGCCGCCGCAGCATTGGCCGATTTCCGGTCCCAGTGGAATATCCATGAGGTCATTGCCGCCGGTGCCGGCGAGCAACTCGCGGGCATTGCCGATGGCGATGAATTCGAATTGGCCACCGCCGATCGTGCCCCAGAGGCTGCTTGCCGAGACCAGCATGAAGGTGCCGGTCTCGCGCGGTGTCGAGCCCTGGGTGCCGGTTATTTCGACGAGGATCGCTTCGGGCTGGAGGGCCAGAAAGGCGCGGAAGTCGCTGCCGGGCACAAAACCGGAAAGGATTTCGCGCCGCGTCACGGTTACACCCTCTTCATCCTCTCGACTGCCATCAGCACGCGTTCGGGCGTTGCAGGGGCGTCGAGATGGGGGCAGACGCGGTAGTTGGCGACGCTGGCGACGGCCATTGAGAGTGCTTCCAGCACCGAGATCGCCAGCATAAAGGGCGGTTCCCCGACGGCCTTGGAACGGCCGATCGTGGCTTCCGCATTCTCGGACCATTCGGCGAGCCGTACATTGAAGATCTTCGGCCGGTCGGAGGCGAGCGGGATCTTGTAGGTAGAGGGCGCATGCGTACGCAGGCGGCCCTTGTCATCCCACCAGAGCTCCTCGGTCGTCAGCCAGCCCATGCCCTGAACGAAGGCGCCTTCGATCTGGCCGATATCGATTGCCGGGTTCAGCGAGCGGCCGACATCGTGGAGAATGTCGGTGCGGTCGATGAGATATTCGCCGGTCAGTGTATCGATCGTGACCTCGGTGCAGGCGGCGCCATAGGCGAAATAGTAGAAGGGCGTGCCGCGGCCGGCCTTGCGGTCCCAGTGGATCTTCGGCGTCTTGTAGAAGCCGGCGGCGGAAAGCTGCACACGGGCGAAATAGGCCTGCTTGATGAAATCGGGGAAGGGGATCTCGATCTCGCCGACCCGCACGCGGTTCGGCAGGAAGATGACCTCCGAGACCGGCACTTCCCATTTCTCCGCTGCGAATGCGACCAGCCGTTCCTTGAGCTGGCGCGCCGCATCATAGGCGGCCATGCCGTTCAGGTCCGAGCCGGAGGAGGCGGCGGTCGCCGAGGTGTTCGGGACCTTGCCCGTCGTGGTCGCTGTTATCTTCACGCGGTCGATATCGACCTGGAAGCTGTCCGCCAGCACCTGCGCCACCTTGGTGTAGAGGCCCTGGCCCATTTCCGTCCCGCCATGGTTCAGGTGGATCGAGCCATCCTGATAGATATGGACGAGGGCGCCGGCCTGGTTGAAGGCGGTCATGGTGAAGGAGATGCCGAATTTCACCGGCGTGAGCGCAATGCCCTTGCGGATATAGCGGCTGTCGCGGTTGAAGGAGACGATGGCGTTGCGTCGGGCGCGGTAGTCGGCACTGTCCTCCAGCTCCTCGACCACCCGGGCGATGATATTGTCCTCGACCTCTTGATGATAGGGGGTGGTCGTGCGCCCCGAGCCTGGCTGGCCGTAGAAGTTCAGCTTGCGGATATCGAGCGGGTCTTTGCCGACGGCATAGGCGATCTCCTCGACGAAGCGCTCGGCGCCGAGCATGCCCTGCGGGCCGCCGAAACCGCGGAAGGCGGTGTTGGAGACGGTATGCGTCTTCAGCGGCTGCGAGGTCAGATGCACATGAGGATAGAAATAGCTGGAATCGGCATGGAAGAGCGCGCGGTCGGTCACCGGGCCTGACAGGTCCGACGAGAAGCCGCAGCGTGCCGAATAGGTGGCGTCGACGGCATGGATGCGACCTTCGTCATCGAAGCCGAGTTCATAATCGACGCGGAAATCGTGGCGCTTGCCGGTGGCGCTCATGTCCTCGTCGCGATCGGGGCGGAACTTGATGGCGCGCTTCAGCTTCTTGGCCGCGACCGCGGCAAGGGCTGCGAACTGGTTGCCTTGCGTTTCCTTGCCGCCGAAGCCGCCGCCCATGCGGCGCACGTTCACGGTGACGGCATTCGAGGGAATGTGCAGCACATGGCCGACGATATGCTGGATTTCGCTCGGATGCTGGGTCGAAGACCAGACGGTGACCTCTTCGTCCTCGCCTGGGATCGCCATGGCGATATGGCTTTCCAGGTAGAAATGCTCCTGGCCGCCGATGCGCATGCGGCCCGTCAGCCGGCGGGGGGCGTTTTCCATTTCGGTTTTCGCTTCGCCACGCTGCAGCGTCATCGGCGTGATGACGAGCGGGCTGCCGTTTGCAATCGCGCCGTCGATGTCGCTCCAGTGCGGCAGGTCGCGATATTCGATCTTTGCCTTGCGCGCGGCGCGGCGGGCAATTTCGCGGGTCTCGGCGATGACGGCAAAGATCGGCTGGCCGTGGAATTGCACCAGGGTTTCGGCAAGCAGCGGTTCGTCATGGCTGCCATTCGAGCTGACGTCATTGACGCCGGGAATGTCCTTGCCGGTGAAGACCCAGACGACGCCGGGATAGGCCGCGACCCCCGACAGGTCCATCGAGATGATCTCGGCATGGGCACGGTCGGACATGCCGAGAGCGCCGTGCAGGAGATCAGCGGGTTCTGGAATATCGTCGATATAATCGGCACTTCCGGTGACATGCTTATGCGCTGAATCATGGCGCAGTGAGACATGCATCTGGCCGTTGATGAGCTTGCGGTCCTCGAAGGTGGACTTGTCCATCAGATGGCTCCTTCAGGAGGAAATGTCGTGCCGCGTGGCCCCCTCATCACGCCACCTCCTCGAACCGCTTCAGTTCGGCGGGCGCACCGACTGTTTCGAGATAGAAGCGCGTCAGCAGGTTCTTCGCCGTCAGCTGGCGATATTCTGCCGTGGCGCGCCAGTCCGTCAGCGGCTGGAAATCGGCGTCGAAGGCGGGGCGTGCGGCCTCTATGGTGGCCTCGCTCCAGACCTTGCCGATCAGTTCAGCCTCGACGCTGCGGGCGCGCTTTGGCGTTGCCGCCATGCCGCCCAGCGCAATGCGGATATCGCTGACATGCTCGTTCTCGTCCAGCACCAGATAAAAGGCGGCAAGCACGGCGGTGATATCCTCGTCTCGGCGCTTGCTGATCTTGTAGACGGCGAATTTGGCGTCTGCGACGGGATAGGGCACGAAGACGCTTTCGACGAATTCGCCGGGTTTCCGATCCTGCTTGCCATAGGCAATGAAATAATCCTCAAGCGGGATCCTACGCGCGCCTGCGGCCGAGCGCAGCGTCAGTTGTGCGCCGAGCGCAATCAGCGGCGGCGGGCTGTCGCCGATCGGCGAGCCATTGGCGATATTGCCGCCGATCGTGCCCATGTTGCGCACCTGATCGCCGCCGATGCGGGTGATGAGGCGGGCAAAGGCGGGGATCTTCCGGGCGATGGTGTCAAGCGCGCGGCTGTAAGTGACGCCGGCGCCGATGGTGATGCCGTATTCGCCCGCAATGATCGACTGAAGCTCCGTCAGATGATTGATGAAGATGACGGGATCTAGCTGACGCATCTGCTTTGTCACCCAGAGGCCGACATCGGTGGAGCCGGCAACGATGGTCGCCGTCGGCTCGGCCGCCAGCACCTGCGCAAGCGCGTCAACAGAGCGGGGCACGATGAGACGGCCTTCTTCCGACACAATCGAGATCGTATCGGATGCCTGCATGGCCCAGAGGCGAGAGATGATTTCGGCACGGGTCTTTTCGAGCGGATCGAAAAGGGTGCTCGGCCGCTGCAGGCTGACCTGCTCGGCAGCCTTGACGATCGGCTCATAGCCTGTGCAGCGACAGAGATTGCCCTGCAGCGCCTTTTCGATCTCGGCACGGTCCGGCTTTTCGTTGGAGAGCCAGAGGCCGTAAAGGGACATGATGAAACCGGGCGTGCAGAAGCCGCATTGCGAACCGTGGAAATCGACCATGGCCTGCTGCACCGGATGCAGAGTGCCGTCCCTTGCAGCCAGGTGCTCGATCGTCACCACATGGGTCGCGTGCAGCGAGCCGATGAAGCGGATGCAGGCATTGACGGATTCGTAGAAAAGCTTGCCGTCGATGAGCCGGCCGACCAGCACGGTGCAGGCGCCACAGTCACCCTCGGCGCAGCCTTCCTTGGTGCCCGTCAGCCGCCGCTTCAGCCGGAGAAAATCGAGAAGAGTCTCCGTCGGCCGGACGTTGCTCAAGGAAACGTCCTCGCCATTGAGGATGAAGCGGATGCTGTCGTTCATGATATTCCCGGTTGTTTTTCTTAAAATGGTTATGCCGCCGTCCAGCCCCCGTCAATCGAGATATGCGTCCCGGTCACCTGCCGGGCTTCCTCGCTTGCGAGGTAAAGCGCCAGCGCGCCGATCTCCTCGGCCTTGACGAATTCGTGCGTCGGCTGCGCCTTGAGAATGACTTCGGTCTTGACCTGCTCCTCGGTCATGCCGCGTGCCTTGGCGGTATCGGGGATCTGCTTTTCGACCAGCGGGGTTAATACATAGCCGGGGCAGATGGCGTTTACCGTGACGCCGAATTCGGCAAGCTCGAGGGCAGCCGTCTTCGTCAAGCCTAATATACCATGCTTTGCCGCTACATAGGCAGATTTGAAGGGCGAGGCGACCAGGCCATGCGCCGAGGCGATATTGACGATGCGGCCGTATTTCTTCGCCTTCATCAGCGGGATCGCAGCCCGCATCGTATGGAAAGAGCTGGAAAGATTGATGGCGATGATCTGGTCCCACTTCTCGATCGGGAAATCCTCGATCTTTTCGACATGCTGGATGCCGGCATTGTTGACGAGCACATCGACCGTTCCGAAGGTCTTGCCGGCAGTCTCGATCAGATCGGCAATCTCTGATGGCTTCGTCATGTCGGCCGGATGATAGAGTGCCTTCGCTTTCGACGATGATTCAAGTCGTTCGATTATCGCCTTGATTTCGTCGTCCTTTCCGAAGCCGTTGATGACGACGTTGTCGCCCTTGGCAGCAAAGGCAGTGGCGATCGCAAGCCCGATGCCGCTGGTGGAGCCGGTGACGACGACTGATCTGCTCATGCTTCTTCCTCCCTGACTACGAGATGCTGCATTGCAGCGTCATGGCGAGGTTATGCCCAAAGGCGGCGGGCTGGCAATCGGGAAGTGACTGAGGGGCCTGGCTGCCACTTACGCCCTTCCAAGCCAGGCGGACCTGCCCTATTGATTTGCCACGACAACAGGATAGCGCGGGAGGAATCGCATGGGTGGATATGTTCTGGCGGTCGATCAGGGAACGACCTCGACACGGGCGATCGTCTTTGACGGCGACATGAAGATCGCCGGGATGGGCCAGAAGGAATTCACGCAGATCTATCCGCGCTCCGGCTGGGTGGAGCACGATCCCGAGGAAATCTGGGATTCGGTTATTTCCACCGTCCACATGGCGCTGCGCGAAGCCAAGGTGACGGCAAAGGATATCGCTGCATTCGGCATCACCAATCAGCGTGAGACCGTCGTCGTCTGGGAGCGCGAGACCGGCAAGCCGATTCAGAATGCCATCGTCTGGCAGGACCGGCGCACGGCAAGCTATTGCGACAATCTCAAGCGGCAGGATCTCGAGCGCACCTTCACGAAAAAGACCGGCCTTATCCTCGATCCCTATTTCTCGGGAACGAAGCTCTCCTGGATGCTCGCCAATGTGAAGGGCGCGCGGGCGAGGGCAGCGCGCGGTGACCTCTGCTTCGGCACGATCGATACTTTCCTCATCTGGCGGCTGACGGGCGGCAAGAGTTTCATGACCGACGCGACCAATGCGTCGCGCACACTAATGTTCAATATAGCGACCAATGAATGGGATGAGGATCTGCTCGACATCCTGCGCGTGCCGGCTGCCATGCTGCCGGAGGTCAAGAATTGCGCCGATGATTTCGGCACCGTTGATCCGGAGCTGTTTGGTGCAGCCATCCCGATCCTCGGCGTTGCCGGCGACCAGCAGGCGGCGACGATCGGCCAGGCCTGCTTCGAGCCGGGCATGCTGAAATCGACCTATGGCACCGGCTGCTTCGCGCTGCTCAATACTGGCCGCGACATGGTGCGATCGAAGAACCGGCTGCTGACGACGATTGCCTATCGCCTTGATGGTGAGACGACCTATGCGCTGGAGGGCTCGATCTTCATTGCCGGGGCGGCGGTTCAGTGGTTGCGCGATGGCCTTGGCATCATCGACAGGGCATCGGATACCAACGACTTGGCAGAGAAGGCCGATCCGACACAGGAGGTCTATCTCGTGCCGGCCTTTACCGGCCTCGGCGCCCCGCATTGGGATGCCAAGGCACGTGGTGCGATCTATGGCCTGACCCGTAACAGCGGCCCGGCGGAGCTTTCCCGCGCGGCGCTGGAGGCTGTCTGTTACCAGACGCGCGACCTGCTGGAGGCCATGCAGAAGGACTGGAAGAACGGTGCCGACGATACTGTGCTGCGTGTCGATGGCGGCATGGTCGCATCCGACTGGACGATGCAGCGGCTTGCCGATCTGCTGGAAGCACCCGTTGATCGCCCTGTCATCCTGGAGACGACGGCGCTCGGTGCTGCCTGGCTTGCCGGCAGCAGGGCTGGTGTATGGCCGGACAGGGAGAAGTTTTCGGCGACCTGGAAGCGTGACCGGCGCTTCGAGCCCTCTATGGACGAGAAGACCCGTGCCGCCAAGCTTCGTGGATGGAGGAATGCGGTGAAGCGGACGCTGAGCGAACTTTGATTGCTCAGGTTGCCGGGCTCATGTGCGCATACTGCTTACGGTATTCCGCAGGCGTCACACCGAGATGGCGCGTGAAGGCGCGGCGCAAGGTGTCGTCATCGGCAAAACCGCATTCGCCGGCTACCTGCTTCGGCGCATGACCGCTTTCGAGCAGCCGGCGGGCGGCGGCGATGCGGGTGGATTCGACCCAGGCTGCCGGAGTCATGCCAACTTCGTCGCGAAAGAGGCGGGCGAAATGGCGGGGGCTGAGTTCCATCCGGCGGGCGAGTTCCGCGACGCTATGGTCGGCGGCGGGGTTGGTGGCGATCCAGCGCTGTACTTCCTGCAGGGCTGAGCGTCCGGCGGGGGCGGCTTCGCCCTTGCGGCTGAACTGCATCTGGCCGCCTGGGCGCTTGAAGAACATGACGAGCTGGGCGGCGGTCCGCATCGCTACGTCACGGCCGAGGTCTTCTTCGACAAGGCTGAGGGCGAGGTCCAGTCCTGCGGTGACACCGGCGGCGGTTCTCAGTTCTCCATCCGCCACATGGATCGCATCTTCCTCCACCGTCACGGCGGGATAGGACTGTCTTAGCCTTTCAGCGACCGCCCAATGAGTGGTTACCCGCCGGCCATCGAGCAAGCCGGCGGCGGCGAGAAAAAATGCGCCGCTACAGACCGAGCCGTAACGGCGGGCGCTCGGCGCGACCTCGCGGAGCCATGAAAGCAGCTTTGCGTCGTGTTCGGTCTCAGCCGCATTGGGGCAGCCGGCAACGAGTAGCGTGTCCAGCGGACCGATCTCATCCTCGATCGTATGATCGGCGACCAATCGCACACCGGAAGAACTGCGGATATGGCCGTGCGCAGTGGCGATGACGACAGGGCGATAGGCTTCCGTGCCGCTCTGCAGGTTGGCCTCGGCAAAAACGTCGAGCGGGCCGGAGACATCCAGAAGCTGGACGCCCGATACTGCAAGGATGGCGATGGTTCTAGGTTTCATCTGACGGTCTCGCGTCTGTGATGGAATGGTTTTGGCAGAAAATGACGGATAGCGTCGATTGCTGACATGCTTGGACGCTTCTACTCTCCCCGACATCCACCATCAAGGAGAAAGACGATGACATTGACGATCGGCGGGATCAGCATTCCCGATAGCAAGCTGGCACGCGACATTACCGAGCTTGTCAGGGACACGGAGTCTTCGCTGCTCTATCATCATTCCAGCCGGGTCTATTATTTCGGTGCTCTCTCGGGCAAACGCCGCGGGCTGAATTTCGACCCGGAACTGCTTTATGCCGGCGCCATGTTCCATGACATGGGGCTGACGCATCAGCATAGTTCGGAGCATGAACGTTTCGAGGTCGACGGCGCCAATGCCGCCAGCAGCTTCCTGAAAAGCTATGGTATCTCGCAGGCCGATATCGATACGGTCTGGACAGCGATTGCGCTGCATACGACGCCCGGCATTCCGCAGCACATGCATCCGGTCGTAGCACTCGTGACGGCGGGTGTGGAGATGGACGTGCTCGGCATCGATTATCATGGGTTCGGTGATGCCGACCGTGACTCAGTCGTCCATGCCCATCCGCGCACGCCGCATTTCAAGGAGGATATCCTCCAGACTTTCTATGACGGCATCAAGCACAAGCCGGAAACGACCTTCGGCAATGTGAAGGCGGATGTACTGGCTGATAAGGATCCGAATTTCCACAGAGGCAATTTCTGCAGCGTGATCCGCAATTCAGCTTGGATCGGCTAAGTCTCAGGCAGGCGGCGTCGATGCCGTTTGCCTCTTTCGTCTTTCAAATTAAAACAACTCTACTTTGCGGTGTAGAAAAATATACGCTTTAATGTAGAATTTCCTAAGGTATTGGCTTATACTCTTACTCTGCATCTCTGGGGGATAATGCCATGAACAGCATACACCCAATAGCGACTGCACTTGTACTTTTTCTGCTGTCAGACATTGCTGCGCCGACTTTGCTCTATGCGCAGACGCGCGCGCAGGTGAAGTATTTCGCAGCCTTCACGATGGATGGGCGGCCTACGTCGCGGCCATATGCAAGTTGTCAGCGGGTTCAGATCCGCAGCAGGACATTATGGGCATGCCCGTTGTCCGCACTTCGTTCCGACACGGCCGAGCGCAACCGCAGTGGATCGGATATGGGCAGCATGGGCAATTCGAGTTCCTCTTCCGGCTCGAGCGGCAATGGCGGTATGGGTGGATCGAACGATAATGGCAGCATGGGCGGACCGGGCGGCTCTATGGGCAACTGAAGAATGATGCGCGATGTTGGCCAATTTTGCTTATGGGGGTGAGCCGTCGGAATGAGCGAAAACTGGGCCGTCTGTATCGGTATCAACAGTTATGACAGTCTGAAGCCGCTCGATTGCGCCCGGCGGGATGCCGAGGCCGTGAATGACTTTTTCAAGGACACGCTCCATTTCAAGACTGTCTATTTCCTTGCCGAGGACGCACCGCCGCTAAAGGCGGATTATGGGCAGACGCTGCATTCACGGCCGACATTCGGTAATCTCATGCGGTTCCTGCGCGTGCGCTTCGAACAACCGTTTCTGCAGCCGAGCGATAATCTCTGGTTCTTCTTCGCGGGTCATGGCCGGCGCGAGCGCGACCAGGATTATATCCTGCCGCTGGACGCGGATCCGGGCAATGTCGAGGAAACCGGCATACCCGTGAGATATGTCGTCGAAAGGCTGCGTAGAAGCGGCGCCGAGAACGTCGTTCTATTGCTCGATGCCTGTCGCAACGAAGGTGCGCGCGACGGTCAGGGCGTCGGTCTGGACAACCAGCGCGGCACGGTGACGATCTGCTCCTGCAGTCCCACCGAATTCTCCTACGAGATCGATGACCTGGGGCACGGAGCGTTCACTTACGGGTTGATCGAAGGGCTGCGGCTGCATGGAGAGCAGAACTGCGCAACCGTCGAGCGGCTGGACGCCTATCTTCAGACGCGCGTGCCGGAAATATGCCGGCTGCACGGCAAGCCGCGGCAGACGCCGTGCACTTTTGCCGAACCTCTGTCCAAGCGGCATTTCATTCTGTTGCCGGACATTGCCTTGCCGGAAGACCTGGAGCCGCTCAAACTGGAGGCGCTGGAGGCGGAGGCCAATGACGATCTGGCGCTTGCCGAGCAGCTCTGGTGGCGGATCAACGCGGTCGAGCCTACGGACGCGCAATCGAGAGCTGCCATCAGGCGTATCGCGCTGAAATTCGAACATCTGGCGGCACAGCCAAAGAAGCCCGGGCTGCCGGCGCCAGATCCTCCTACACCTCCGCTGCCGCCGGACGATCAGACTGTGAAGACCTCACGGCGCAGGCTGGTGATTGGTGCGGCAGCCGGGGCTGCCGCGCTTGCCGCTGGCGGGGGCCTTCTGGTTCTGCCTCGACTGATGAAGCCGCGATTTCCCGAGCTTCGGCAAGAGATGCTGCAGATTGAAACGGTGGATAGCGAGGGCAGGCCGCAGCCGACGGCCTGGCAGCAGGCAAATTGTTTCGACCAGCCGCTTGGCGGCGATAGCGTCATCGAATTCAGCATGATACCGGCCGGCGAATTCACCATGGGATCGCCCGACGGAGAATTGTTGCGCAGCGACGATGAGGGACCGATGTTCGTCAAGGTCGGACATTTCGCGATGAGCCGAACGACGATTACGCAGGCACAGTGGCGCAGCGTCGTGCTGGCGCGACCCAGCGCGATCCGCTGGGCGATGCCGGTCGATCCGTCCTCCTTCAAGGGGGACGACCTGCCGGTAGAGACGATCACCTGGCAGCATGCGTGGGAATTCTGCGCACGGCTTTCGGCATGGACCGGCCACACCTACCGTCTGCCAAGCCAGGCCGAATGGGAATATGCTTGCCGGGCGCGCACGACAACACCCTTTCACTTTGGACAGACGCTGACGCCGAAGCTCGCCAATTATTGCGGCACGGGTGGCGCGGTCTGCGGGCTGAGCGACGGAAGAGACATCTCCGACCTCACCTATGATGGAAATGTTTATCCTGACGGCGCCTATGGCAGCGGCCCTGCCGGCATCTTCATCGGCCAGACAAAACCGGTCCGGTCCTACCCGACGAACCGCTTCGGTCTCTTCGAGATGCATGGCAATGTCTGGGAATATTGCAGCGACAACTGGAGCGACCGGCTGGAGGACATCCCGGATAATGGTAGTCCCTATGTGGGCGGTCGGATGGACCTTCATGTGCTTCGCGGCGGTTCGTGGTCGCACAATCCGGCCATTTGCCGGTCGGCTTACAGGGATCGTGTGAATGAAACTTCCCGAGGCTGGTCCGGACGGATCGGTTTCAGGATCGTTTGTGAAGTCTGAGTTCAAAGGGAGCTGAATTGCGATGGACAGGCAGATCCAGGTTATTACCGACGCCGAACCCGTTGTCTCGAGTGGTGCAAGGGGCAGCGAAGACGTGGGCGGCGGTTTCGGCGCTCGCTCTGATGGCGGGCTCTTCCGGTCGGTCACGCTCAGCGCCGACGGGTTGCGCGATCAGGTTTCCAATCTTGTCGAGGTCGTCCAGTATGTCTTCAGCCATACGCTGGAGAAGCCCGATCTTTCGCTCGATCAGATCGAGCTTTCTGTGGAGATCAGTTCGGAAGGGCAGATCAGTATTCTCGGCACTGGAGGCAAGGCCGGTGGCCGAGGCGCGATCAAGCTTGTGTTCAAGCGGCCTCCCCAGCCGGTCGCCAAAATTGCGGTTGCGGCAGGAGAGGGGCATGCAGGAGCCGAAGCCGTGGTCAGCAAACCGCAATAGCTGCCGACTGGGCTCGAGTTCCGGTTATTTCTTCAGCCAGGGTGTCGCCGTGCTCCAGAAGATCACGTTGGCGCCGAGATAGTCCTGGGCGAAGGCGGTGAATTCCTCCTTGGTGAAGGGCTTCTTGGTCGCCGGGTTCTTGTAGGTCAGTGTCGGCTCCTGCACGGCGAGGCCGACATAGGAAAGCTTGCCCTTGTACTTGTTGAAGAAGGGGTAGGAGTTCTTCATCTGCGCCTTGCGGTTCGGCACGATATCGGGGCCGCCGAGGCCGACATTGTTCTTGGCGGCGTAATCGAAGAGGCGGCCCATATAGTTGTGGTCGTTTTCCCATTCGCAGGGCCAGAAGTTCACATATTGCACGACCAACGATTTTTCGAAGGCCTTGCGGGCGAAGGTGAGGTTTTCCATCTCGGCCGAGAAATACGCATCGCAGGAGAAGCCCTTCGGCTCATGCCTGGGATCGAGGTCGATGGAGGTTTCCGGCAGGTTGATGCCGTAGACCTGGCCGTCGAACTTTTCGGCAAGTGCCTTCAGAAGCGCCTGGTAGCGTTCGCGAACGGCGGAGTTCCACTGCTGCGCGACCCAGCCGGAGCCGACAGGCTTGTTTTCGCCGGGATTGTCGAATTGCGGGGTGAGGCCGCCGTCATATTCCGGCTCGGTCAGCATGTACTCAGGAATGTTGCGCGCCTTCGGATTGAAGAAGCGGTCCTGCACCTGGATGAACATTTTCTTGTTCAGGCTTTTAGCGATGGCCAGGTCCTGCTCGATTGCCGAAAAATCATACTGGCCCTTCGCCGTTTCCAGGCTCTTCCAGTAATAGACCACCTGCACGCCACCGATATCGGGCCGGGCGAGCTTCGCCTTTGCGGTCGCGAGGTCGCCGGAGCCCATATAGAGAAAGTTTTCCGGGGCGGAGGCGGCATGGGCAGCCTGCGTCGACAATACGAGGGCGGCAAGTGCGACGAGAAGTCTCTGAGATTTGTTCATGGGGCTCTCGAATGTAAAGATGATGGAAAGCGTCGACAGCTCTCGGGGCCAAATTGGGCAACTCGGTGGCGTAGATTTCGGAGCCCCCGTGCATAGTTAACCGCAGCGCTTCTATCAGATTCACTGGTTTTCCTATTCGTAATTTTTTGATGCGGCCTGTCGGCCAAACGGTTACTCCTTCGTCATTCGGAAAGAGGAGCTACCGATGCTTTACGCAATCCTTTGCTACGCCAATGAGGAAACCGTCTTTGCCTGGACCGAGGAGGAAGAGGCTGCCGTCATGGGAAATCTCCATGCCGTGATCGAGCCGCTTGCCGCTGCCGGCAAGCTCGGCCCGACCGGCCGGCTGATGCCGACGACGGCGGCAACGACCGTGCGCAAGGGCAAGGACGAGGCCTTCGTCGTCGATGGTCCGTTTGCGGAAACGAAAGAGGCGCTTCTCGGCTTCTACACGGTTGATTTCGAAACGCTGGATGAGGCGATCGGCTTCTCGAAACAGCTTTCGGCGGTCAATCCGGGTTCCACCTCTTACGAAATTCGGCCGTTCTACACCTTCAGGCCGGGAGATACCGCATCATGACAGACATTGCCTGGATCGACCTCGCGCTTGCCTCGGCCCGGCCGAAGGCGCTCGGTGCGCTGCTACGCTATTTCCGCAATCTCGATACGGCGGAAGAGGCGTTTCAGGAGGCGTGCCTGAGGGCGATCCGGACATGGCCGGAGAAGGGGCCGCCGCGCGACCCGACCGCCTGGCTTATCTTCGTCGGCCGCAATAGCGGCATTGATGCGGTTCGTAAGCGGGCGAAGATCCAGGCGCTGCCGGACGAGGATCAGATCTCGGACAAGGAGGATGCCGAAAGCGATATTGCCGACCGGCTGGACGATTCCCATTATCGCGACGATATCCTGAGGCTGCTCTTCATCTGCTGCCATCCGGACCTGCCGGCGACGCAGCAGATTGCGCTCGCGCTGCGCATCGTCTCCGGCCTGTCGGTAACGCAGATCGCCCGGGCCTTCCTCGTCTCCGAAAGCGCCATGGAGCAGCGCATCACACGCGCCAAGGCACGAGTGGCGAAGGCCGGGGTGCCCTTCGAAACGCCGAGCCCTCAGGAGAGAGCCGAGCGGCTGGTGATCGTCAGCACGATGATCTATCTGATCTTCAACGAGGGCTATAGCCAAGCAGATCCGAAACAGGAGGCCGCCGCCTTCAGCGACGAGGCGATCCGGCTGGCGCGGCTGATGCTGCATATCTTCCCATCCGAGCCGGAATTGATGGGGCTGCTTGCCCTGATGCTCCTGCAGATTTCCCGCCGGCAGGCGCGCTTCAGTGCCGAAGACGAGATCGTGCTGCTCGAGGATCAGGATCGCACACTCTGGAACCAGCCTTTCATCAACGAGGCGCTGGCGCTGCTCGACAAGGCGCTGCGTCACCGCAAGCCTGGCCCCTATCAGTTACAGGCGGCAATCGCCGCTGTTCATTCCCGCGCCAAACGCGCCGAGGATACCGACTGGGTGGAAATCGATCTGCTTTATCGGGCGCTCGAACGTGTCCAGCCTTCACCTGTCGTGACGCTGAACCGCGCTGTTGTCATTTCCAAACTTCATGGCCCGCAGGCGGCGCTCGACCTCATGGAGCCGCTCGGCGAAAAGCTCGACGGTTACTTCTATTATCACGGCCTGCACGGCAATCTCTTGAAGCAGCTCGGTCGCGTCGCCCAGGCACGGATCGCCTTCGACCGCGCGATTGCACTTGCCCATTCGGCTGCGGAAGCGGCCCATATCCGCCGGCAGATCGACAAGATGCAGGAAGAGGCTGCGCATTCAGCGGCAAAATAAACGACGTCCGCGGCCGTCGATTGGATTCGGATTGGCAGATTTCCATCTATGTAGTAACGTTTCTACATTGAGGTGATTGCCATGACCGTGATGACCAGCAGACAATTCAATCAGGACAGCAGTAGCGCCAAGAAGGCTGCAGCGAAGGGACCGGTTTTCATAACCGACCGTGGCAAGCCTTCGCATGTCCTCTTGACGATGGAAGAATATACGAAGCTTGCCGGAAAGGCGCCGAGCATTGCCGAGCGCTTTTACTCTCCGGGCGCGGATGAGATCGATTTCGAGCCGCCGCGGATCGACGATTTTGGGCTGAAACCGGCCGACTTCTCCTGATGTATCTCATCGATACGAATGTCCTGTCGGAATTTCGCAAGCTCTTCACGGGGCGTGCGGATCAAAGCTTTTCTCGATGGTTCGACGTGGTGGCTGTCGAGCAGCTTTATGTTTCAGTCATGACGTTGTTCGAGATCGAATACGGCATATTGCGGCTTCAGCGTCACGATGCCCGTCAGGCCTCGGTTTTGAGCGATTGGTTTGAGCAGGCGAAGGCGCAAATGCAGGGTCGGATCATCGATGTCGATACGGCGATCTCGCTTCGATGCGCTGCTTTGCATATTCCCGATTCGCGATCGCAGCGAGATTCCTTCATCGGGGCGACAGCACTCGTCCACGGGTTGACGCTTCTCACCCGGAATGTCAGAGACTTCAAGGGAATGGGTATCGAGATCATCAATCCCTGGGAGCCGCCAGCCTGACGCGGCTATCGATTTTATCGAACGAACCGTTCCAGAATTTCCGTTTGCTCCAAGCCCCGCCGGACCTTATCTCAAGGGCAAGTTCAACAGGATGCCGACCATGGAACTGGGCCTTTATACATTCGCAGACGTCAATCCAAACCCGTCCCGCAGTAAGGGCGTGGAGGGGGCCGAGCGGATCAAGCATCTGATCGAAGAGATCGAGCTTGCCGATCAGGTCGGGCTCGATGTCTTCGGGCTCGGCGAACATCATCGGCCTGATTATGTGGCCTCGGCGCCGGTGGTTGCGCTGGCTGCGGCGGCGGCGAAGACGAAGAACATTCGCCTCAGCAGCGCCGTCACGGTTCTTTCCTCCGATGATCCGGTACGCGTGTTCCAGCAATTTGCGACGCTCGACCTGATCTCCAACGGCCGTGCTGAAATCATGGCGGGGCGCGGCTCCTTCATCGAATCCTTCCCGCTCTTCGGCTACAATCTCGAAGATTATGACCAGCTTTTCGAGGAGAAGCTCGATCTTCTTCTGGCCCTGCGCGATAATGAGGTGGTCAACTGGAAAGGTGAGCTTCGTGCGCCGATCCAGGGACGCGGCGTCTATCCGCGTCCGTTGCAGGATCCGCTACCGCTGTGGATCGCAGTGGGTGGTACGCCGCAATCCGTTGCCCGCGCCGGCGCTCTCGGCCTGCCGGTGGCGCTTGCCATCATCGGCGGCGAATATCCGCGCTTTGCACCGCTGTTGGATCTCTATCGGGAGGCTGCCCGCCGGGCAGGGCAGGATGCGGCGAAGCTGAAGACCAGCATCAACGTGCATGGCTTCATTGCCGATACGACGGAGGCCGCAGCCGACCAGTTCTACGGCCCGCAGGCCGAAGTGATGAACCGCATCGGCCGCGAGCGTGGCTGGGGTCCGACGAGCCGGGCGCAGTTCGACATGTCGCGCGGCCCGACCGGCAATCTCTTCCTCGGCGATCCGGAACTCGTGGCCGAGAAGATCATTGCCGCGCACAAGGTTTTCCGCAACGACCGCTTCCTACTGCAGATGGCGATCGGCCTGATGCCGCATGATCAGATCATGCGCGGCATCGAGCTCTACGGTACAAAAGTGGCGCCGATCGTCAGAAAGGCATTGACTGGGGCTTCCGAAGGCGCGAAAGCCACCGCTTGACGCAGAGCCTGTCGCTCTCGGGTAAAATCCGGAACGGTCTATGGTTATCGAGAACGACGAAGAACTTACCAAGCTCAAGGATATCGGCCGCATCTGTGCCAATGCCATACAGGTGATGGCGGCGGCCATGGAGCCGGGCATGACGACGCTGGAGCTCGACCAGATCGGCCGCAAGGTGCTGGAAGATGCCGGTGCGCGCTCGGCGCCGGAATTCTGCTACCAGTTTCCGGGCGCGACCTGTATCAGCGTCAACGAGGAAATCGCCCACGGCATTCCAGGGCCGCGGGTCATCCGACCGGGCGATCTCGTCAATATCGATGTTTCGGCGGAAAAGGACGGCTTCTTTGCCGATACCGGCGCTTCCTTCGCCATGCCGCCAGTCAAATCAAGGATCGAGAGGCTCTGCCGGGACGGCAAGCGGGCGCTTTGGGTCGGTCTCAACCAGATCAAGGCTGGCGAGCCGCTGGCGAAGATCGGCAACGCCGTCGGCGCCTTCGCGCAGAAGAACCGCTATACGCTTGTCGCCAATCTCGCCAGCCACGGCGTCGGCCGTTCGCTGCATGAGGAGCCGGCCGAGCTTTCCACCTGGCCCGATCCGTCCGAACGGCGCATGATGACGGAGGGCCTCGTCTTCACCGTCGAGCCCTTCCTGTCGCTCGGTGCAACATGGGCAGAGGGTGGCGATGACGCCTGGACGCTTTATGCCGATCCCAAGGCCCCGACGGTGCAGTATGAACATACCGTGGTTGCAACCCGCAACGGGCCGATTATTCTGACATTGGCGGCTTGAGGGGTATCGCCCCTCGCTGTTGGAGGTGGAGATGGCTGTTGCCTTTACCAAGGAAGAGAGTGCCGAAACCGCGGCGGAAACGCTGCTGCCAGATCGCACGATTTCGTCTCATCCAAATCTCGTGACTGAAGCAGGGCTGAAGGCGCTGGAACTGCAAGTGCAGGAAGCGCGGCAAGCCTATGAGGCTGCGAGCACGATCGAAGATGTGAATGAGCGGCGGCGGCAGGCAGCAAATCCCCTGCGTGATCTGCGTTATTTTGTCGAGCGCGTCCGCACAGCCCAGCTCGTTCCTGCTCCGGCTTCGACTGAAATTGTTGCCTTCGGAAGCACTGTAACCTTCAGCCGCGATGATGGGCGGGTCCAGACATATCGCATCGTCGGAGAGGATGAAGCCGATCCGAAGGCTGGGTCGATTTCCTATGTCTCGCCGGTCGCCCGGATTCTCATGGGCAAGGCCGTCGGCGATGTCGTTGCGGTCGGCGATCAGGAACTTGAGGTCATGAAGATTTCGTAGAGCGCCGCGCGCTTCATGCGCGACGCTCATGTCTGCGTCAGGCGGCCTGCGGCAGGCGGGCGATGACCTTGATCTCAAAATCGAAGCCGGCCAGCCAGTTCACGCCGACGGCCGTCCAGTTCGGGTAGGGCGCCTCGCCGATTTCCTTCATTCTGATGCCCGAAATTACCGGCCACTGTGCCTCGGGATCGGTGTGGAAGGTCGTGACGTCGACGACTTCGTCGAACGTAGCGCCGGCAGCTTTCAGCACGGCTTTCAGATTATCGAAGGCAAGCTGTACCTGCTTTGCGAAATCGGGCTCGGGCGAACCGTCTTCGCGGCTGCCGACCTGACCGGAGACGAAGAGAAGGTCACCGGAGCGAATTGCCGCCGAATAGCGGTTGATCTCATAGAGCGCCTGCCGGCCGGCGGGGAAAATCGCATTGCGCTTGGTCATTGTTTTACTCCTGTTCAGACAAAAGGACACCGATCGCCGAACTTGCGTTCGTCGAGAGAGGTGAGGCCTTTATGGGTGCGGGGTTGGCCCGTTACGCGGAGCCGCAATTGATATACGCTCCGTATGTGGATATATCATGGGATACGCCGCGTATGTCAATACGCATACGGGGCGTATGTGAGTTTTGGAGATGGTAATGGCCGCAAAAACCCGGGCACAGATGATGGAGGAGACGAGGGCGAAGCTTATCCATGCGGCCCGGAAGGCTTTCGCAGTCAAAGGCTATGCGGCAGCCTCCATGGACGACTTGACCGCCGATGTCGGTCTGACGCGCGGCGCGCTCTATCATAATTTCGGAGACAAAAAGGGCCTGCTGCAGGCCGTCATCGACCAGATCGATGGCGAGATGGTGGAGCGGTTGCGCATCGAGCGCGATCGGGCGGAGACGAGCTGGCTCGGGCTATTGGCGGAATATACCGCCTATATCGAGATGTCGCTGGAGCCGGAAATCCAGCGCATCATGCTGCTCGACGGGCCGGCGGTGCTGGGCGACCCTTCGCAATGGCCGAGCCAGAATGCCTGCCTTCGCACCACAACGCAGACCATCCAGGCGCTGATCGATGAAGGCACGGTCAAGTCAGTCGATGCAGAGGCCGCCGCCCGCCTGCTCAATGGGGCGGCGCTCAATGCGGCACTCTGGATCGCCGCAGAGAATGATCCTCATCCTTATCTTGCAAAGGTCATCGAAGCGTTCCGATGCCTTGCGGGCGGTCTATTGAAAACCGAAAGCTGACGAGGGCGGCGATTTAGGCCGTCCTCGTCAGGTGAGGTTAGTCCTGCTGCGGGTCGGTCTTGCCGCCCTGCAGGATCTCCATGGCAGCGTGCTCCAATATGCCTGATATCCTGACGGCTTCGCTTGCCGACCAGGGATGGCGCATGCGTAGCGCTGAGCGCAGCAACTGGCGTGCGGCATGGACATTGCTGTGGTCGCGGCCGAACTCATCGTCCTCATGGTCGCGACGGTGCTGGCTGCGGCCAACGCCACCTCTGCCATGTACACCCTGCGGCTGGTCTGGGTCGAACATGCGGTTGACGAAGGCCATGCCCTCGGCAATGCGCTCAAGCTTGGCAAGCGTCTCGTCGATCCCGGCGCGGTTATCTTCCACCTTCTGGCGGCCGGCCTCGGTGATCTTGTAGAGCTTCTTTGCGCCGTCGTTTTCGACTTCGGCCAGTCCGGTTTCTTCCAGATAGGTCAGTGCCGGATAGATGACGCCCGGGCTCGGCACGTAAAAGCCGCCGGAGCGCTCTTCCAGCGTCTTGATCAGCTCATATCCATGGCTGGGACGTTCTTCCAGAAGCGCCAGCAGGATCGTCTGTAATTCACCCGCGGAAAACCTGCGGCCCATTCCCATGCGCATCGCCTCACCGACGAAACCACCTCGAAAACCTCTCATGACATGCTCCTTTATATCTGATGCATCGTTCGATATGTCGTAAAACATATATCGTAAGATATGTCGTTCAAGAGGCGAGCGCGAAAAATCTGTTCGCGAAATTGAAGCACCCATCAGAATTACTCACTTGTGACACCCATGTTGCAGCGCGATAAACGGGCCATGTTGGCTCCGAATAACGACTATCAGGTCAATCTCCTCACCACAGCGCTTGCAGGCGCCGTCGCCATGGCGGCGGCCATGGGTTTCGGGCGTTTTTCCTTCACGCCGATCCTGCCTGGTATGATGGTTGGCGTGCCGCTTTCGGCCGCCGATGCGGGTTTCATCGCCTCGGCCAATTTCGTCGGTTATCTCGTCGGCGCCGTTCTTGCCGCCTATGGCTGGGCGGCGGGGCGCGAGCGGCTGGTGGCGCTTCTCTCGCTGCTCGCGACCGCAATCCTGCTGGCCGCCATGGCGGCGACGGAATCGGTGCTTCTGTTTGCCGTCATCCGCTTCCTGGCGGGCGTGGCGAGCGCCTTCACGCTGGTCTTCAGTTCGGCAATCGTGCTGAGCCACGGTGCTGCTGCAGGCAATGATCACGTTCAGGCGACGCATTTTGGCGGGCCGGGGGCGGGGATTGCGATTTCCTCCGTCATGGTGCTTGCGCTCGGCTATGTCTTTGACGATGCGGCCGGCGGCTGGCGCGCGGACTGGATTGGCGGCGCGCTTTTCTGCCTGGTCAGCCTCGTTGTCGTCTGGGCATTGCTGCCGAAGGCACCGGTGCACAACGGGCAGGTGAAGGAGCCGGCGCTGATCTGGAGCCGGCCGATGGTGCTGCTGACGCTGTCCTATGGCTTGTTCGGCTTCGGCTATGTCACTACAGCCACGTTCCTCGTTGCCATCGCCCGCGCGAGCGCGTCTGGGCCGATCGTCGAGTTCCTCTGCTGGTTCATTGCCGGGGTGACGGCGACGGTCGCGCTGTTCATCTGGAAGCCTTTCGTGCGCTTGCTCGGTCTTGGCGGCGTCTATGTCGCGGCGCTCATCATCGAGGCTATCGGCGTGCTCGCAACGGTGGAACTGCCGCATTCGGTGGCACCATTGATCGGCGGCGCGCTGTTCGGCGCCACTTTCCTTGCCATCACCGCCTATGGATTGCAGATCGGCCGCCGGCTCTCACCCGAAAGCCCACGCCGCATCCTAGCGCTGATGACGGCGGCCTTCGGTGTCGGTCAGATCATCGGCCCTGTCGTTGCCGGGTGGATTGCGCAGGCCACTGGAAATTTCGTGCTGCCGACCATAATTGCTGCCATTGTGCTGGTTTTCTGCGCACTACTCGTCATGCCTGTGATGAAGAAAATCCCTTAAGTGGTTACAAGTGCGTAACAATGGGCTGAACCCATTGCCGCTTTCTTCGAACTGCCTTAATTTCCGGGCAATCAGTGGTTCGCCACTCTTCCGTGACTCCAGTTCAGGAAAGTAAATCCTCCCGTGTTCCATTCCTTCTTTCCCCAGCCAAAGGCGTTCTTTACTTCGCTCGTAGTCTGGACGCTGGCCGCAATTTTCGGCTGGTATTTCTTCGCCGCCGGTCTTGGTGCTTCCCTTGGTTTTGCGCCGGTTCCTGAAGAGCAGCAGCCGATCGATCTCTCGTTCTTTCTGCTGCCGGAAAATATCTGGTTTTATGGGTATTTCTTCCTGGCCGCGCTGATCTTCTGCGGCGTGTGGCATCTGAAGGCGCTCAGCCATCCGTGGAAGGTGTGGTCCATCTGGGGCTCGGCGCTCATCATCTTCGTGACCTATTTCAGCGTGCAGATTTCGGTTGTTATCAACAACTGGCGCCGGCCTTTCGGTGATCTGCTGCAAAATGCGCTGGCGAAGAAGCCGGGTATCACCGTCGAGAACTTCTATGATCTGTTTCTGATCTTTGCACAGATCGCCTTCCTCGCCATGTTCGTATCGATCATGACCGACTTTTTCACCAGCCATTACATCTTCCGCTGGCGAACCGCGATGAACAATTTCTACATGGCGAATTGGGAAAAGCTTCGTCATATCGAAGGCGCATCGCAGCGTGTGCAGGAAGACACGATGCGTTTTTCCACCACTCTGGAAGGTCTCGGCATCAACCTGATCAATTCGGTGATGACGCTGGTCGTCTTCCTGCCGATCATGCTGGCGCTATCTCATTACGTAACGACCCTGCCGTTTCTGGGGGAAGTGCCAAACTCTCTCTTCTGGCTGGCTATCTTTTGGTCGGCCTTCGGTACCGTTCTGCTTGCTGCCGCGGGTATCAAGCTGCCTGGTCTGAACTTCAAGAACCAGCGGGTGGAGGCCGCCTACCGCAAGGAACTGGTCTATGGCGAAGATCATGCGGACCGGGCGCAGCCGCCGACGGTTCAGGAACTGTTCTCAAGGGTGCGGAAAAACTATTTCACGCTCTATTTTCACTACATGTATTTCAATGTTGCCCGCTCGTTTTATCTGCAGGCGGACAATCTTTTCGTCTACTTCTTTATGGCACCCACCCTTGTCGCCGGCGCCATCACGTATGGTATCTTCCAACAGATCGCGACCGCTTTCGGCCAGGTCAGCAATTCTTTCCAATACTTGGTGAACTCCTGGTCGACGATCATCGAGCTGCTCTCCATCCACAAGCGTCTCAAAGCCTTCGAGGCGGCAATCGACAACGAGCCGCTGCCTGATATCGACCAGCGCTACCTGGAGCGCGAGGCCGGCGTCGTCCACGTCGACGGCTGACCACAAGAATAAGGGCCACCCATGCGGTGGCCCTTTCTTTTGGGGACCAGACGAGGGTCGTCAGTTCGGGCGCGTACAGCCCGTATTTTTCCGGTCCATATCCATCAATGCCTCCAGAATATGATCAGCGACCGCCATATTGCCCTCCCTGATGGCGATGTCGTAGGCCGCCAGGCAATGGTCGAGCAGCGGTGTAGCTACCGACGCTTCCTCGGGAAGGGGAAAGACAATGCCGCCGTAAAGAGACGGAATGCCGTTCTTGTCGCGGAAGCACCGCCCAAATGCCATGACCTGATGGAAGACGCCGTTGGCGCGACGTACGCGGTAGCTCTGTTGCTCCGGCTCCTGTGTCAGGATCGTATCGTGGATGATCTTGGCGGCGGCCGGCTGATCCTCCGGATGGATACGGGCGACATAGGCTTCGAGCGGAAGGCCGCTTGCCGTTTCCGCGGAATCAAGCCCGAACATTTCAGCGACCGCTCCGTCGCCATAGAGGAGGTTCGCAACGATATCCCAAGTGAAAAAGCCGGTTTCACAAACGGGAAATTCGTCTTTGTCAGCCAGGCACTCCGGGTTCTCAAAAAACGTCATGACGTTACCTCCCATGCTTGCAGCGCATTCATGAGGTAATGCTTATCGAAGCGCAGGCCCGATGCAATCAATAGGTGCAGGTTTTTTTGATATCCAACAGTTTTAAGCGGTAAGTGTGCCTTACAATCCGGAGGTCTGCTGCAGCTTGCCGCGGGCTTCGATCATGGGGATCGCTTCGGAATAGCTGACGCAGGCAACATCCGACCTGTGGCAGACGTCGCTCGCCAGCCTGTCGAGCGCGCGCCAATAGGCGCCACCGTTCATTTCCACGAAGTGGAAGCCGAGCTGCAGGGGAATGCGGCTGCCGGCATATTGCTTGTCGAAGGCTTCCTTAAAGGCGGCATAGGCACGGGCTTCGAAAGTGGCGCTGTCAGCGGCATCTTCCTCGCCCTTGGAGTGGCGAACGAAGAGATTGTAATCCATGCCGATGATGGGCTTTTCGCCCGGGCCTTCAGGGATGAGCGGCAGACCGAAGCGGATGATGCCGTCTTCCTCGACGGGCATGGCCGGCCCCCTGGTGACGAGGCTTGCATCATAGGTAAAGCCGGCCTTCTTCTCGGCTGCGATCATGTCCGCGCCGCCGCCGGTCGAAAGGTACGGGGCGCGAAACCCCTTGATGCCGTGATCGACGAGATCCTGCCAGCCGGCTGGCTCTTCCAGGCCGACGCTTTTCCAGGCGTTTTTCAGCGTCTGTTTGAAGGTCGCATATTCGGCCGACCAGTCCGCCTCGCTCCATTGCCGGCCGTCGAAATGGCCGCAGGCATGGCTGGAAATATCGTGGCCCTCGAGGTGAGCGTGCCAGATATTGCCGAGGCGTTCGCGGATCTCGTCGTCGCTCTGCGCGAAGCCCACATTGGATTTTCCGCGTTTCTGATGAGGGGCCTGGTAAGCCTGCTTCGCTTCCTGATTCATCAGAAAGGTGCAGGATAGGAAATAGGTGAAATGTGCGTCGTTCTTCGCCGCCATCTCGCGGCTCTTCTGCCAGAGCGCATTGTCGTGCGCGCCGTCAAAGGAAATGATGACGAGCTGTTTCGGCTTGTCGGCGGCGCCAGCAACAGCAGGAAAAATCAAGGAGAGAGCGAGGGACGCAGAAAAAATAGAACGAAACATGGGCACCGCGACAATTTGCATTGCGGTTTTCCTGTTACAGAAATGCGGCGAAGCTGCGGTCTTGCTGGCATTTTTCATCTTGTGCCGGTAATTCATTGCTGACCGTTAAAATAGGAAAACCAGATCACCATGGCTCTGCTCGTCCTCAGCCTCATTCTCTTCCTCGGCCTTCATCTGATCCGCGTCGTCGTTCCGGGCTTCCGGCAGGCGATGATTGACAGGGTGGGCAAGCCCGCCTGGATCGCCTTCCACTCGATTGCCAGCATTCTGACGCTGATCTTCGTGATCTATGCCTTTGGCGTCGCCCGTAGCGAGCCGATCGGCATGCTTTACAATCCACCCATGGGTATGGCGCATCTCACCGTCACCCTGATGTTGATTGCAGTGATCTGTCTCGTCGCCGGTTTCCTGCCAGCCGGTTATATCAAGACGAAGACGAAACATCCGATCGTTCTGTCGGTGAAGATCTGGGCGCTTGCCCATCTTCTGTCGAATGGCGAGGCCTATTCGGTGCTGCTCTTTGCTGCATTCCTTGCCTGGGGCGTGGTGGTGCGCATTTCGCTGAAGCGGCGCCAGCGCCGCGGCGAGATCACGCTGCCGGTCTTCGTTTCGGCCAAATATGACATCTATGCCGTCATCATCGGCGTGGTCGTCTGGGCGCTGATGATCTGGCGCGTTCACGAATGGCTGATCGGTGTCGCGCCGCTACCGATGCTTGCTTCGTGACGATTCTGCGATATCCCCCTTACAACGGCCGCAAAATGGAGTAGAAGGCCCGACAATGTGCGTTTTGCATTGTATATGGGTATCCGCGGCCGGAGACGAGAATGGCATTCAACGACGATAGCTTCATTCGTGAAGTCAATGAGGAACTGCGTTCCGACCAGATGAAGGGCGCGGTGCGCCGGTTTGGACGCTATATCATTGCCATTGCCGTTCTCATCGTGCTCGGAACCATCGGCAAGGTCGCTTACGAATATTGGGACAATACCCGTTCCTCCGGCGCCGGCGACCAGTTCCTGGCGGCGATGAAGCTTGCCGACGAGAACAAGCCTGACGAGGCGCTCGCCGCACTCGACAAGCTGGAGAAGGAAGGCCACGGCGCTTACCCGGTTCTGGCTCGTATGCGTGCCGCGACCGTTCAGTCGCAGAAGGGCGACAATGCCGGCGCGATCGCGTCCTTCCAGACCATCGCCAAGGATAAGTCCGTTCCGGCTGCCGTGCAGGATGCCGCCAAGATGCGGGCCGGCTGGCTGCTGATCGAGAACGGCACTTACGAGCAGGTTTCTGCCGCCGTCGAGGAAATGGCCGTGCCGGGCAACGCCTTCCGCCATTCGGCACGCGAGGCGCTTGGTCTTGCCGCCTACAAGGCCGGCAACATGGCGCAGGCGCGTCAGTGGTTCCAGTCGATCGTCGACGATGTGGACAGCCCGCGTGGTGTTGCCAATCGTGCCCATATGATGCTTGATCTCATCACCGCATCCGGCAAGGCGCCCGCCGCGCAGGGCTGAGCTTAAGGGAAAATAATGAGTTTTACGGTCGCCATCGTCGGACGCCCGAATGTCGGCAAGTCGACGCTTTTCAACCGGCTGGTCGGGAAGAAGCTTGCGCTTGTCGATGACACGCCGGGCGTGACCCGCGACCGCCGTCCGGGTGAAGCGCGGCTTATCGACCTGCGTTTTACAATTGTCGATACTGCAGGCCTCGAAGAGATGACGGATGAGAGCCTGCAGGGCCGCATGCGCCAGCAGACGGAAACGGCAATCGACGAGGCCGATCTATCGCTCTTCGTCGTCGATGCCAAAACCGGGCTGACGCCAGTCGATACGGCGCTCGGCGAGATGCTGCGCCGTCGCGGCAAGCCGGTCGTGCTGGTTGCCAACAAGTCTGAGGCGCGCGGTTCCGACAGCGGTTTCTACGATGCCTATTCGCTGGGGCTTGGCGAACCCGTGCCGATTTCGGCCGAACATGGGCAGGGCATGCTCGATCTGCGCGACGCGATCGTTGCCGCACTCGGCGAGGATGTCGCTTATCCCTCGAAGGAAGATGTCGCCGTCACCGACGTCGATCTGCCGCAGCCGACCGGTGAAGAGGGCGAAGAAGACGAAGAGCCCGCCTATGACGACACCAAGCCGCTGCGCGTGGCAATTGTCGGTCGTCCGAATGCCGGCAAGTCGACGCTGATCAATCGCTTCCTCGGCGAAGACCGGCTGCTGACCGGGCCGGAAGCCGGCATCACGCGCGATTCCATCTCCGTGGAATGGGATTGGCGCGGACGTACCATCAAGATGTTCGATACGGCCGGCATGCGTCGCAAGGCCAAGGTGATCGAGAAGCTGGAAAAGCTTTCCGTCGCTGATGCTTTGCGCGCCATCCGCTTCGCCGAGACCGTCGTTATCGTCTTCGATGCGACGATCCCCTTCGAGAAGCAGGATCTGCATATCGTCGACCTGGTGCTGCGCGAAGGTCGCGCAGCCGTGCTCGCCTTCAACAAGTGGGACATGATCGAGGATCGCCAGGCCGTGCTTGCGGACCTGCGCGAAAAGACCGACCGGCTGCTGCCGCAGGCGCGCGGCATCCGTGCCGTGCCGATATCCGGCCAGACAGGCTGGGGCCTCGACAAGCTCATGCAGTCGATCATCGATACGGACCGTGTCTGGAACAAGCGCATCTCTACCGCCAAGCTCAATCGTTGGCTGGAGCAGCAGCAGGTCCAGCATCCGCCACCGGCCGTTTCCGGCCGCCGCATCAAGCTCAAATATATGACGCAGGTAAAGGCGCGCCCGCCGGCCTTCATGGTGTCCTGTACTCGCTCCGACGCCCTGCCGGAATCCTATACGCGCTATCTGATCAACGGGTTGCGGGCGGATTTCGATATGCCGAGCGTACCGATCCGGATCCATTACCGGTCGCCAGACAATCCGTTTGAGGGCAAGAAGAGGCGGACCTAGCCGCTTCTTGTTGTCGCCTTGCCGCTCGGGCCAGAGTGGGTCTGCCGGACGCGCCGGTAGCCCTCAAGACGCGCTCTTATTCAGTGCTTCCCGCAGCGCGACGATCTCTGCCTGTAGCCGGACAAGCTGATCCGCGTCGCGGCCGCTTGCGTCGATGATGCAGCCCGGTACGGTCTCGGCCTTTTCCTTCAACCGCTTGCCTTCTTCGGTCAGGTGCAGCACGACGACACGCTCGTCCTGCCTGCTGCGTTCGCGGCGGATGTAGCCTGCTGTTTCCAGGCGCTTGAGGAGAGGGGTCAGCGTGCTCGATTCCAGGAAGAGTTTTTCACCGAGACCGCCGACGGTCTGGCTGTCTTCCTCCCAGAGGCAGACCATCGCCAGATATTGCGGGTAGGTGAGGCCGAGTTTGTCGAGCAGAGGCTTATAGACGCGGTTGAAGGCGTGGCTTGCCGTATAGACGGCAAAGCAGATGAAGGTGTCGAGTTTCAACTGATCCGACATGGCTCAATCTCCAAAACTACCGAAGTTTATATCGTGCGATAAATAATCGTAGCCGCTTTTAATGCATAGCAGATATGCAGGAATTATAATCGTACGACAATAAATCGTGTGCGATATAAAAGCTGTGTTCAGGACGAACGCAACGAACCCAAGAGGATACGACAATGTCGACGATCAAGACCGCAGTTTCCGCAGCAGCAATCCTGGCAGCTTCCGCCATTGGGGCGTTTGCCGATCCGGTACTGGAACCGACAACGCAGAAATTCATCGATAGCCTGGCCGGCTCCAAGCCGATCTACACGTTCTCGCCCGCGGATGCCCGCAACATTCTCGCCGGCGCTCAGAAGGGCGACGTGAAGAAGCTGGCGGCCCAGGAAGAGGATAAGGTTATCAAGGTCGGCCCGACCGGCAGCGTCAAGCTGCGCATCGTCCGCCCTGAAGGCGCCAAGGGCACGTTGCCTGTCATCCTGTACTTCCACGGCGGTGGCTGGGTGCTCGGCGATGCCGATACACATGACAGGCTGGTGCGCGAAATTGCCAATGGCGCGAAAGCCGCTGTCGTCTTTGTCGACTACGATCGCTCGCCGGAAGCGCGTTACCCGATCGCCATCGAACAGGCTTATGCCGCCACCAGGTACGTCGCCGATCATGCTAAGGAGTTCCATGTGGATGCCAGCCGTCTTGCCGTTGCCGGGGATAGCGTCGGCGGCAATATGGCGGCTGTCGTGACGCTGCTTGCCAAGGAGCGTGGCGGTCCTGCTATTGACCAGCAGGTGCTGTTCTACCCCGTCACCGACGCTAATTTCGACACTGGTTCCTACAACCAGTTCGCCAATGGCCCGTGGCTGACCAGGGAGGCCATGAAGTGGTTCTGGAACGCCTACCTGCCTGACGAAGCCAAGCGCAAGGATCCCACCGCTTCGCCGCTGCAGGCGTCACTCGAGCAGCTGAATGGCCTGCCGCCGGCGCTCATCATCACCGATGAAAACGACGTGCTGCGCGATGAAGGCGAAGCCTATGGGCGCAAGCTCACTCAGGCCGGCGTGAAGGTCACGTCGATCCGCTACAACGGCACGATCCACGATTTCGTGCTCTTGAATGCGATTGCCGAAACGCCGGCCGTGCGTGGCGCCATCTCCGTCGCCAACGATACGCTGCGGGCTGCCCTTCACAAGTAAGGGTCAATCAGCGGATGGAAGAGGCCCGGCAGGTTCGCCGGGCTTTCTTCTTGGAAGGGATTTGGTGGCATACTGCCAAGCCTTCTTCCATTTCGGCGTGATAACGCCGTTGGCGGCGCGGATATTGTTGATGAATTGCAGCGTCGCCGCCTCCCAGGAATATTGCATGGCAAGCTCGCGTGCCTTCTCCCGCGAGCCGGAGAGGGCAGCAAGGCAGGCGGTCTGCAGGTTCTCGTCCAGCGCGCCAACCAGGCTTTCCTCACCGATGATATCCAGCGGGCCGGTGACTGGATAGGCCGCGACCGGGACGCCTGATGCAAGCGCTTCCAGAATGGTATTGCCGAACGTATCCGTCAGCGATGGGAAGACGAAGACATCGGCCTGCGCATAGGCCTTTGCCAGTTCCTCGCCGAATTTCACGCCGGTGAAATGCACATCCGGATAGCGCTCTTCGAGTTCGGCGCGTGCGGGCCCGTCGCCGACCACCACTTTCGAACCGGGCAGATCGAGATCCAGGAAGGCCGGCAGGTTCTTTTCCAGCGCCACGCGGCCGACCGTCATGAAAATCGGCCGGGGAAGGCCGAAGGGTTTTTCCTCCAGCGGCATCGGATGAAATTGCGTCGCATCGATGCCGCGGCTCCAGGGCATCAAGTTCTTGAGCCCCTTGGCAGACAGTTCGCGGGCAAGGCTGGGTGTAGCCACCATGCAGCCGGCGCCGCCATTATGGAACCAGCGCACGAAGGCGTAGAGCCAGCTCTGGGGGATCGGCAGGCGAGCCGACACATATTCGGGAAAGCGGGTGTGGTAGCTGGTGGAAAATGGCATGCGCTTGCGGATGCACCAGCGCCGCGCCGACAGGCCGAGTGGCCCTTCCGTCGCGATGTGGACGTAGGAAGGATTGTGCTTTTCGATCTCGCGCGCGACGCGACGATACCAGGCGATCGACAGGCGGATCTCGGGGTAGGTGGGGCAGGGGATGCTGGCGAAACGTTCGGGCGTCACCATCGAGACTTCGACGCCCATCCTGGCGAGTTCCCGATTGGTGTTCTCGATCGAGCGGACGACACCATTGACCTGCGGATGCCAGGCATCAGTGACGATCACCAGCCGCTCCGGCACGGCCCCAGCGGCTGCGGCACTAGCCCAGCTTTCGCCGCTATATGAATTTGACGGACGTTGCAGCATGCTTTCATTTCCATCAGCGTCGCTTAGTTCTGGCAACGCACAACCCCTGGCGGGGTTTCCGGAATGGCGATTCCCGCTTTCTTATTTTGGCGGAAGTGCATGATGGAAATATTACAGTCCTGTACGAGTATTTACAGGAACTTGCGGCGGCAGGGGCCAGCAATTATGTCGGCGACGAATGGCCGAAAGGCGTTTGCGCCTTAAAAGGAACGGCGCCGACGGGGAAGTCGGCGCCGCAGTAAAACTTAGGCTGCAGCCGAAGCGAAGCC
>UCKU01000007.1 GCA_900473185.1 Hyphomicrobiales bacterium
GTTGTTCGGCTCAAGCGCCAGGATTTGCTTCAGTTCATCAAGCACGTCTGCGGTCACCAGGCCGTTTGATGTGGCCATCAGCGTTTCCGACAGTCCTTCCAGGCGGGAGACATTGGTTCCGCCGAGGCGAAGCGCCGCGCGATAGGCTTTTGCCGCATCATCGACCCTGCCCATCTTGAGATAAACCGGAGCGATGACGTCCCATCCCCGCCCGTCCTCAGGCTGACCGGCCAGGTGGTCCTCCATCTTCTTCACGAGGATTGCGAGATCCTCGCCGGGCTCGGCGAGCCTTATGGCCAGCGGACGGGAGGGGAGATCGGGAGAGCCGAGCGAGACGTAAAGAGCGATGCTGAGCAATGGCAGGAACACGGCGATGGCGTGTTTCAGCCATCTGCCGGAACGTTGCACAATCTGCGTCGGCCGGTGGTCATCTGCAGCCTTGAACAGGCGTCGAGCCGTTTCCGCTCTGGCCAGTTCGTATTCGTCCGGCGAGATGCGTCCGGAGGCGACATCCTCGTCGAGTTCGAAAAACTGGTCGCGATAGACCTTGCCGGCATCCGCTTCGGTGCTCGCCGCCTTACGGCGGCCCGTCGAAAGCGGATGAAGCAGGATGGCAGTCGCCGCGGTCGTCATCACCGCGAAAAGAATCCAGATCGTCATTGTTGCAGCCATAATGGCTCAACACATAGCCGCAGCAGCGGACCGGACATTGACGAGGATCAATTATCTCGGTGTTCGTCCCGCTCGGCCGGTGAAGACATAACCGACGCCGCGTACAGACTGAATGAGATCCGGGCTCTTCGGATCATCCTCGATCTTCTTGCGCAAGCGGACGATCTGGGCGTCGATTGCGCGATCAAAGGCTTCGAGATTGCGGTTTCTCGTCAGGTCCATGAGGGTTTCGCGCGAAAGAACCCGGCCGGGATTACGCACGAAAACAAGAAGCATGTCGAACTCGCCCGTCGTCAAAGCAACGTCGTCGCCCTGGGGTGAGGTCAGTCGCCGGCGCGACACATCGAGAGACCAGCCTTCGAAGGCGAGCGTTTCGTCTTCTCCGTTGGTGGGACGGGTCGCGTCCGAGGAGGTGCGGCGGCGCAGGATTGTCCTCAGACGAGCCAGCAGTTCTCTCAGATGAAAGGGCTTGGCGATGTAATCATCGGCGCCGACCTCAAGGCCGACGACCTTGTCCGTGACATCGTCCTGACCGGTCAGCATGAGAACCGGCACATCGGATGTGCTTCGAAGCTCCCGAAGCAGTTCGAGGCCATTCTCGCCGTTCGGGAGCACCAGATCGAGAAAAATTGCCGCGTAAGAGCCTTTGGCAAGTTCGGAACGCATCGCCGCACCGTTTGCGACCGCGTTCACCTTAAATCCGTTGTCTTCGAAGTAACGCACCAGCATCTGCCTGATCCGCGCGTCATCATCGACCACCAGAATACGGTCCGGTTCCATTGTCCTCGTTAATCTTGTTTCGACTTGCCAATCAGATAGCGCAGGAATTCGACAAGCGCCACCGCTCCCAGTGCCGTATGCGATGGTTCCCAAAAAAACCTGGTGATGACTGTCTCGGCTGGCGGCTCTGTCACGATAGCGTCCGACGGAATCACCTCGAAAGGCTGCGCGATCGTAGCTAACAGACCTGGCGCAGCAGGACGATGTTTTCGATGCGGACCGTTCGACCCTTCACATCGACGCCGCACTGTGCGAGAGCGGCAAACGCCCGGGACAGGGCTTCCGGTCCAAGCCCGAGTTTTCCAGCCAGAATCTGCTTCTTGTACGGGAGGCGGAATGTCGCCTGAAGAGCTGCTTCGGGGCATTGGCGCAACAGGAAATTCGCCACGCGCTGGGCTGCCATGTGCAAACGATCGCCGGCGATGCAGTCGAAGGCTTCAAGAAGATGGCGGGCCGATATTTTCAGCAGGTTGCGCTGGAGCTGAGGGCATTTATCGGCAAGTGTCCGAAGCGCCGCAGCCTCGAAGAGCGCGAGCTCGCTCAAGGCGCCGGCACACGCGCCATGCGCATAATTGCCGCCGAGCGCAATCACATATTCGGCAATCAAGTCGCCTGGCTCGCAGACGCGGATATCAGCATCACGTCCGCTCGCTTCCGTTCGTGTCAGCCTGACCACGCCACTTGCGACGTAAACCACGTGGGTGCCGGGCTCGCCTTCCACGAGGATCTCTTCGCCGGGCACATATACGCGCCGGCGCGCGAGGGTCGCAAGTCGTCTTGCCGTATCGTTGCTCAGCCCGTCAAAGAGGTCCGACTGTAAAAGCTGTTCGTTGTTGAAGAGCATCGATCTTTTTCCGGCTGACGCGATCACGTAGCGGTCGGATCGGAATCATCGTCGGCAATCACCCGCCAGGAAGCGCCCTCCAGATCGTCATACTGACCGCTTTTCAGGGACCAGAGAAACGCCGCCAGCCCGAGGCCGCCCATGAAAAGTGCGACCGGGATCAGATAGATGAGCATGTTCATGCGGCTTCGACCTCCTGATCGTGGATCGGTCTCTGCAAAGCCGGCAGAGGAGCACTTCGCACCGTAAAGGCGTTGAGACGCAGGGCGTTGGTGACGACGATGATTGAGGAAGTAGACATCGCTACGGCCGCGATCAGCGGCGTCGCAAAGCCGGCGATCGCAATCGGCACGGCAAGGATGTTGTAGCCGATCGCAAGGGCGAAATTCTGCCGGATGAGCGCAGCCGAGCGCTTGGCGATCCGGATCGCATCGGGTACTGCATCGAGCCTCTCATTGAAGAAGACGAGGTCGGCCGCCTGGCGTCCGATGTCGGAAGCGCTCGACGGCGCCATCGAGACATGGGCTGCGGCGAGCGCAGGCGCATCATTGATGCCGTCGCCGACCATCAGAACGCGGCGCCCCTCCTCTCGTAGGGCCTCGCAGGCGTCCACTTTCTGTTTCGGGGTCAGTGCGCCGAGGGCGCGATCGACGCCGAGGCTGCGTGCCGTGCTTTCGACGACGGATTGGCGGTCCCCCGAAAAAATCAGCGTCTGGAAACCGGCCGATTCCAGATCGGCGATCGCCTCGCCTGCTCCCGGACGAAGCGTGTCATCGAAGAAGAAGCGCGCCAGCGCCACCCCGTTTGCCGAAAGCACGACTTCGGAAAGCGGACTGTCTGATGTCGCGATCTCGGCGCCGACGCAGGCAAAAGATGCGTTTCCGAGCTTGTAGACGACATCCCCGCGCGAGGTTTCGAGACCGCCACCTGCAACCTCCACCACGCGATCGAATTGCTCGGCCACGACTGCCTGACGCGAAAGCGACTGCGAGAGCGGATGCCTGGAATGCTGAGCAAGTCCCGCTGCGATCGCGATGCTCCCGATATTGTCGGCTTCGGTCCGCACAAGCCTCGGTCGCCCGAGTGTCAGCGTACCCGTCTTGTCGAAGGCGACGGCATCGACCTCTGCGAGCCGCTCGAGCGCCGAACCGTCCTTGACCATGACGCCCCTGCGAAAAAGCTCGCCGGCTGCAACGACCTGCACGACCGGAACGGCCAGTCCGAGAGCGCATGGGCAGGTGATGATGAGCACGGCGACGCCGACGAGCATCGCCTGCTTCCAGTCTCCGCCGATGATCCCCCAGCCCAGAAACGACACCAGCGCAAGGAGGTGCACGGCGGGCGAATAGAGTGCCGCGGCCCTGTCGGCGATCCGCCGATAGCGCGCCCTCCCGCCTTCCGCAGCCTCCATGAGGCCGATGATCTCGGCAAGCAGCGAGTTGCGCGCGAGCTTGGTTGCGCGCACGATGAGCGAGCCTGTCAGGTTCATGGCCCCGGAATGGATTTCCGCGCCGGGTTTGACGGCCACCGGGCTGCTCTCGCCGGTTACGATCGACAGGTCGAGATCGCTCTCGCCACTGGCGACGATGCCGTCGACCGGGATGCGGTCGCCGGCCGCCACGGCAATCTCGTCGCCGACGGCAGTCTCCTCCACCGCCACGTAGCGTCTCGACCCATCGGCCGCCAGCACCAGCGCCCCACGCGGGGCAAGCCGCGCCAGCCCGTTGATCGCTGCGCGCGCCTTCTCGCGCATGACGTGGTCGAGAGTGCGGCCGATCAGCAGAAAGAACAGCAGCGATACGGTCGCATCGAACCAGGCATGCTCGCCATGATGCATCGTCTCCCATAGCGAAACCGCATAGGAGAGCGTCACGGCAAGTGAGATAGGCACATCCATATTCGTGCGCCCGCGCTTCAACGCGTTCCAGGCCGATCGAAAGAAGAACCGGCCGGAATAGACGAGTGCAGGAGCTGCGATCATCGCCGATATCCAGTGGAACATGTCGCGCGTCGCGGCATCCGCGCCGGACCAGACGGATACCGAGAGCAGCATGATGTTTGCCGCGGCAAAGCCGGCAACCCCGACAGCAAGAAGAAGCTGGTTCCGTGTCTTGTCGCTTTCCGGCGCAAGCGGTGCGAAGAGATGGACCCTGTATCCGGTCGCGCTGATCGCGGCAGTGATGCCGGTTGGATCAACCGTTTTGTTGTCCATCTCCTCGGCATAGACGCAGCTCACGCGCCTTGAGGTGAGGTTCACCCTGGCTTTTCGCACATAGGGCAGGCCCGACAAAGCCCGCTCGATGGTCGATATGCAGGCGCCGCAATGGACGTCAGGCACGCTGAGATCGAGTTGACGAAGGCCGCCGCCGAGCGCGTGGCTCGCAAGCCCGATCTCCTCGGCGCTGAAGGAGGTCGTGCTCATCGCCAGCACGCCGTCCGCATTCATGGTGCAGCAGGTCATTGGCCGAACTCCGCAGTGTCGATGCGCACGGCCTCATGCATGACGATCTCGCCGTCGCGGCGCGAGGTCAACTCGACGATCCAGTCGCCTGCGGCGATCGCGTGATCCGCCTCGAACCGCCCTTCCGAGAGCTTGGTCAGGGCAACGCGAAAGTCCTCATGATCGCCGACCGGCCGCTTGAAGTTGGCCACGACGTCGTCGACAACAGCCGGCGAGCCGTCCTTGTTGCTGATATCATAATGGATTTCGTCGCTCTTCAGCGAAAGCCTGCCTGCGATCCCGGAGGCAGCCATCGCCTTCATGGCGGCGGCCTTCTCATTGAATTCCTGGCTGGCGACATAGGTGTTTTCGACCACGAGCCCGCTCCAGCTCGACGAGGCGTACCAAGCCATCGTAAAGTTGACGGCGATGATCACGCCAAAGAAGGCACACGTCGTCAGCAACATATGCGTGCCGGTGAATCCTTGCGTGCGGGTGCTCATCTGACATCTCCTGGGGCGTTGAATGCGGCGCGATAGTTCGCGCGGTCGGCGTGACCGGCATCTTCGATCGAAAAGAGGAATTCGTTGACGGCGTCGCCCGTCTGCTTGCGGGTGACGAACACCTTGAGCGTCGTCGCTGCGTCGGGGGCGGCATCGATCATGAACCGACGTCCCTCCTCCTTGCCGAGCTCGGGGATCCGCATCGTCGCACCCTCGATGCCCGACAGGGTCAGTTCGATCGTGCGCGGCTTGGGAACCATGTTGAGCACACGCAGCGTGTATCCGTTGCGGATCGATCCGTCGCTTTCCAGCACATATTGGGGGTTGCGGTCATGGACGACATTGAGCTCCAGCCGTTCGCGCATCGACAGGTGCACGAGCATGGCAATGCCGATGCAGGTCCAGACGCTCGCGTAAAAGACGACACGTGGCCGAAAGATGATGCGCCAGTTGAAGTGGCGAATGCCGTCGACAAAGGAACCGTCCGGATTTCTGACGCGCGCCGGCTGGACGGGTGTCCTGCCCCCGTCGGTGGCAATGTTCATGTTGCTCGCATATTCGCTGAGCGTTGCATAGGCGATCAGGCCGCGCGGTTTGCCGATCTTGTCCATGACATTGTCGCAGGCGTCGATGCAGAGCGCACAGGTGATGCACTCCATCTGCTGGCCGTCACGGATATCGATGCCCATCGGACAGACCGCAACGCAGGCATTGCAGTCGACACAGTCGCCGACGGCCTGCCCCTCTGCTTGTGCCTTCTTGGCATGGCGCGAGCGTTGCTCCCCGCGCCAGTCGTTATAGGTCACGACCAGCGAGTTCTCGTCGAGCATGGCGCCCTGGATACGCGGCCAGGGGCACATATAGGTGCAGACCTGTTCGCGCAGGAGCCCGCCAAAGACGTAGGTGGTCGACGTCAGAATGGCGACCGTGGCGTAGGCGACGGCTGGAGCCTGCCCGGTGAAGAGGCCTTTGACGAGGGTTGGCGCGTCGGCGAAATAGAATACCCATGCACCGCCGGTGAGAACGCCGATGACAAGCCAGGTCGAATGCTTGAGCAGGCGCTTGCGAAGCTTGTCGAACGTCCACGGCCCGGCGTCGAGCTTCATTCTGGCATTGCGGTCGCCTTCAATGGCGCGCTCGACGACGAGAAAGAGGTCGACCCAGACCGTCTGCGGACAGGCATAACCGCACCAGGCGCGGCCGACGGCCGACGTGACCAGAAACAGCCCAAACCCCGCCATGACCAGCAATCCGGCGACATAGTAGAATTCCTGCGGCCAGATCTCGATGAAGAAGAAAAAGAAGCGGCGCGACGCCAGGTCGATCAGGATCGCCTGGTCGGGCGCGTAGGGTCCGCGATCCCAGCGGATCCAGGGAGCAAGATAATAGATCGCCAGCGTGATCAGCATCACGATCCACTTGAACCGGCGAAAATGCCCTTGAACCCTCTTGGGGAAGACCTTCTTGCGCGCTGCATAAAGCGGCTGACGGTTGCGGCGGGCGTTGACCGGCTCGGCGTTGACACGTTCCACTGATTTGGGATCGGGTGCTGTGTAGAGGTTCATGGGCCTGTTCCGATTTGTGACTGCCCTTCTCCTCCGTTTCCGGCTGACGATCCTTGATTCATATCAAGAACATGGTTTGCATGGCACACGCCCTGCCTGGGCAGGATGCGGCCCTGAAGGAGCCGGGCAATCGATAGGCATAGGCTGTTGCGTCCGATCGCTCCTTGCGCTTGATCAAAGAAAAAGGGCCGCGCCCGGGAGAGGAGGGCACGGCCTGGAGGACAACGGGGAGAAGCCGCTGGGACGTCCTCGTTTGCAGATCTACCGGCTGGTCGGGTTATGATCTTTGAGGCAGATCAAGCTTACGATCGAACTGCCGATCTTTGCGGGATCTTCCTGCTCGCAGGCCGGCGGAGCGGACCTTGCGCGCATCGTCACGCGTGAGCGGATCACCGCACGCGGCGTGCCATAGAGTTCAAGGAGCGCGTTATGATCATGGTTCGTCATCCTGCTGGCCTCTCATTGACCGCCGCCGAGCGAGTGGACGAAAACGGTGAGTTCCTTGATGGTCGTGTCTCCAAGGCGCGCGGACCACGCCGGCATGACACCATGCTTCGGAGCCGCAACCTGGCGGATGATGGCGTCCTCGCCTCTACCTTTCAGCCAGATGGCATCGGCAAGATCAGGCGCGCCCATCTCCGGCTTGCCCTTGGCATCCTCGCCGTGACAGGCCGCGCAATTGTCGAGAAACACCTGCTTTCCGGGTTCAACGAGGGTTTCGTCCGACGGCTTGTTCGTCAGGCTCCAGACATAGGCTGCAACCTGCCGGATCTGATCCTTGTCGATCATGTCGGCAAAGGCCGGCATTTCTGAGACATGCGTGTCTGTGTCGCCGTCGAAACGGATGCCATGGGCGATTGTGGTCTGGATGGAATCAAGGTCGCCGCCCCAGAGCCAGTCGTCGTCATTGAGGTTGGGGAAACCCGGTCCGCCGCTCGCGCCAGAACCGTGGCACGGCGCGCAATTGACCTTGAAGGCGGAGGCGCCGCCGGCGATCGCGAATTCGCGAAGAGCCGGATCGGCATCGATTTCCTGCACGGTCTTGGCGGCGATCATGTCGTGGAACTTCGTCTGCGAAGCCTTGGCCAGATCGAGGTCCTGCTGCAGCTCTGCACGGCTGGAAAAGCCGAAATAGCCTTTCGTGGCCGATGTGATCATCGGTATGGCCGGATAGGCGATAGCATAGCCGATCGCCCACAGGATCGTCGCGTAGAAGGTCCAGACCCACCACCGGGGCATTGGATTGTTCAATTCACGGATGCCGTCCCATTCATGGCCGGTCGTCTCGACGCCGCTGATTTCATCGATATGTTTTTCCGACATCTCAATCGTCCTTCAGAGGAATGTTGGCGGCATCCTTCGCGGCCTGCTTGCCACCGGGCCGGAGCGTGAAAATGATCGCTCCGATGAAGAAGGCCGTCATCGCCAGGAGGCCCCAACTGTCGGCGAAGTGCCGCATTGCGGTGTAGGTTTCCATGTTTCACCTCATCGGTAGCCGGTGGCGTCGTCATAGGTCGAGAAGTCGACGAGCGTGCCGAGCATCTGCAGATAGGCCACAAGGGCGTCCATCTCGGTGAGCTTCGAAGGGTCGCCGTCGAAGTCGCCGACCTTGGCCTTGGGATATCGCGCGAGAAGTGCTGTCGTATCGGCATTCGGATCGGCCTGCGCCTTCATGTCCGCCTCGGCATTGGCGATCATGTCGTCGCTATAGGGCACGCCGACATCCACATTCGCCTTGAGGTCCATGCCGACGTCCTTGACGGTGACTTCATGCTCCCTGAGGAAAGCGTAGCTCGGCATGATCGATTCCGGCACGACGGCTCTCGGGTTCGACAGGTGCTGGACATGCCACTCATTGGAGTAACGGCCGCCCACACGCGCGAGATCCGGGCCCGTGCGCTTCGAGCCCCATTGGAAGGGATGGTCGTACATGGATTCAGCCGCCAGCGAGTAATGGCCGTAGCGCTCCACCTCGTCTCGGAACGGCCTGATCATCTGGCTGTGGCAGAGATAGCAACCCTCGCGGATATAGACGTTGCGGCCTGCCAGCTCGAGCGGCGTATAGGGACGCATTCCCTCCACCTTCTCGATCGTGTTCTGCAGGTAGAACAGCGGCGCGATTTCGACGATACCGCCGATGCTAACCACGAGCAGCGAGCCGACCAGAAGAAGGGTCGCGTTTTTCTCGAGGATCTGATGTTTGTCCAGGATTGATGCCATGTGTCACCTCACTCGGCAGCCTGTGCCTGCGGCACATAGGCAGAAGGAATTTCGGCTTCGTCGCGCAGATGGCCGCGAATGGTCATGAAGACGTTCCAGGCCATCACGAGGCCGCCAGCCAGGTAGAGACCACCGCCGATCGTACGCAGCACGTAATAGGGGAACATCGCTGCCACGGTTTCGGCGAAGGAGTAGACGAGGAAGCCCTGGGAATTATATTCGCGCCACATCAGGCCCTGCTGGATGCCGGCGACCCACAGGACCGCCGCATAGACGACGATGCCGAGCGTTGCGAGCCAGAAGTGCCAGTTGACCATGCGCAGGCTATAGAGGCGTTCGCGGCCCCACAGCTTCGGCGTCATGTAATAGATCGCACCGAAGGTGATCATGCCGACCCAGCCGAGCGCGCCGGAATGTACGTGACCAATGGTCCATTCGGTGTAGTGGCTGAGCGAGTTCACCGTCTTGACCGACATCATCGGGCCTTCGAAGGTCGACATGCCGTAAAAGGCGATGGCGACGATCATCATGCGGATGATGGGATCGGTGCGGATCTTGTCCCAGGCACCTGACAGCGTCATCAGGCCATTGATCATGCCGCCCCAGGAGGGCATCCAGAGCATGATAGAAAAGACCATGCCGAGGGTCTGCGCCCAATCCGGGAGCGCGGTATAGTGCAGGTGATGCGGCCCGGCCCAGATATACATGAAGATCAGCGCCCAGAAGTGGATGATCGACAGCCGGTAGGAATAGACGGGGCGGTTAGCCTGCTTGGGCACGAAATAATACATCATCCCGAGGAAGCCGGCGGTCAGGAAGAAGCCGACGGCGTTGTGGCCGTACCACCACTGCGTCAGGGCGTCCTGAACACCCGAAAACAGCGAGTAGCTCTTCGAGCCGAGGAAGGAGACCGGCACTGCGAGATTGTTGACGACGTGCAGCATCGCGATCGTCACGATGAAGCCGAGATAGAACCAGTTCGCCACATAGATATGTGGCTCCTTGCGCTTCAGAATGGTGCCGAGGAAGACGGCGAGATAAGCGACCCAGACGATCGTCAGCCACAGGTCGACGTACCATTCAGGCTCGGCATATTCGCGCGCCTGGTTGATGCCGAGGACATAGCCGGTCGCCGCCATGACGATGAAGAGCTGATAGCCCCAGAAAACGAACCAGGCGAGGCTGCCGCCGAAGAGGCGCGCGTGACAGGTGCGCTGGACGACGTAGAAGGACGTCATGATCAGCGCATTGCCGCCGAAGGCGAAGATCACCGCCGACGTGTGGACGGGCCGGAGCCTGCCGAAATTCAGATAGGGAGCGAAATTGAGATCCGGGAACGCCAATTGCGCCGCAATGACAACGCCGACGAGGAAGCCGACGACGCCCCAGAATACGGTGGCGATCAAACCGTAGCGGATCACCTCGTCGAAATATCCAGACGGGTCAGCTTTCGGCAGCCGGCCCGCCGGTGAGAAATCCACCTTTCTGACGAGAAGCAGCGTTCCCGCGAAAAGGCAGAAGCTCAATATCCCCATGTGGATTGAAAATAGATGGTCGTGGGCGAAAGCAGCGCCAAGCAATGCCAGGAATGCTCCCACGGCGACCACCATGGTTTCCGTAGTATAGTTCATGATGACGTCCCCAGTGCGCAGACGACCACAGCGCGGTCGCCTTTCTCGTACTTTGAGGAACGACTGTCATGGAGACCGCGCCCACACCTTGATCCAGGTCAACGAAGGCGTGGCTTTGCCCGTTGTTACAGACTGTTACAGAACCTTACCCTTTGGCACCGTCCGCTCATTCCGCTGTGACCGAACGCCTTTCTATTGGCCTCACATTCAATCAGGGCATGGGGATCATCGAGATGTTGATGCAGGGCCAACAGGCATTTGAGAACGTCGATCTTGGCGTAAAAGCGGTTCAGGACAATTCGTTGTCGTCGCTTTTCCAGATGTCGGCGACCGAAACGGTCGGGGCAGGAAAGGCGATCTGTTGGGAGGGGGACGCCGCACGGCACCTGTTCCAGATCACCGAAGGCGTCGTACGCCTTCATCGCATCATCGGCGACGGGCGCCGGGTCATAACCGCCTTTCACTTCGCCGGCGATGTCGTCGGCTCTTTCCTGCAGGGCGATTTCCTGTTCACCGCCGAAGCCGTGACGGATTGCAAGATTCGCCGCCTCTCGCGCAAACAGTTCCAGGAAGAGATTGAGCGTTCCGAGCTTCTGCGACCGGCCTATATCAGCCTGCTCTGCAGGGAGACCGCGTCGGCCCACGACCAGCTCGTGCTCCTGTCCAGGAAAAATGCCGAGGAACGCCTCTGCAGCTTTCTCATGAAGCTTGCGACCCGTGACGGCGAATCGCTCCACCAGGGGCTGCTCGAGGTGCCGATGAGCCGGCAGGACATCGCCGATTATCTCGGCTTGACCATCGAGACCGTTTCGCGCTCCATCAGCAAGCTCGCCCAGAGGAAGATCGTCATTCCGGACGGACGGCACAATCTGCGCATCGTCAATCTAGCCCGCCTCGCACAGTTGTCGGGCAACGTGGATGATTTTTCGGACAGAACCTGCCATAGGGGTAGCGTCCACTGACTACGGAACGAATGTCTATGCCTCACCGTCTGATCTCGCCGCGCATCGCATCGCCCCAGGAACTGGACGCGCTCGTGCATGTGCTCGACGGGGCCGACATCATCGTGCACCGGCTCGAAGGCACGATCACCCATTGGTCGATCGGCAGCGAGAATATGTACGGCTGGACCCGTGAAGAGGCCGTTGGCGAAGCCGTCTATTCGTTGCTCGATACGCGCTTCCCTGAACCGATGGAGGCCATACGCGCGCATCTGACGACGCGAGGCTTCTGGCAGGGCGAGGTCGTTCATCGTCACAAAAACGGTCACGACATGTACGTGGCAACCCGCTGCGTGCTCGTCAATCTTCCAGACGGCGATCCCGTCGTCATCGAGGCAAACAGCGACGTCAGCGCCCTGCGCAAGGCGGAAGAGGCTGTGCGGGCGCGCGAGGCACACCTGTCATCGATCCTCGACACGGTACCCGATGCGATGGTCGTCATCGACCAGAACGGCAACGTCATGTCGTTCAGCAAGGCGGCCGAGGCGCTCTTCGGCTTCAGCTCCGAAGAAATCTGCGGCCAGAACGTCAAGAAGCTGATGCCCGAACCTTATCGCGCAGCCCATGACGGATATATCGACCATTACATGCAGACGGGCGAGAAGCGGATCATCGGTTACGGTCGCGTCGTAACTGGCCAGCGCGCTGACGGCACCCAGTTCCCGATGGAGCTTCATGTCGGCGAGGCAACGGCAAATGGCGAACGGATCTTCACCGGCTTCGTTCGTGATCTGACCAGCAGATTCAAGATCGAAGAGGACCTTCGCCAGGCCCAGAAGATGGAAGCCGTGGGTCAGTTGACCGGCGGGCTGGCGCACGACTTCAACAATCTGCTGACCGTGATCAGCGGCAATCTGGAGATGATTGAGGACAAGCTCCCGTCAGGCCCGCTGCGCGACATGTTGCAGGAGGCGCAGGACGCCGCGGCCGACGGCGCAAAGCTCACCGGACAGCTGTTGGCATTCGGAAGACGTCAACCGTTGAACCCGAAGCAGGCCGATCTCAGCCGACTCGTCACCGGCTTTTCGGACCTGTTGCGAAGGACGCTCGGTGAAAATATCAAATTGTCGACGGTCCTTTCAGGATCCGATTTCAACGTGCTGGTCGACAGTTCCCAGCTGCAGAACGCGATCCTCAACATCGCTCTGAACGCGCGCGACGCCATGCCGAAAGGCGGCACTCTGACCACCGAGGTCTCACGTGTGCAGCTCGATGCGGACTACGCGAAAATGTATCCGGAAGTTCGCAGCGGCAACTTCGTGCTTGTCTCCATGAGCGATACCGGTGACGGCATGACCGAAGAGGTCAAGAAGCGTGCGATCGAGCCCTTCTTCACCACCAAGGAAGTGGGATCCGGAACCGGACTGGGCCTCAGTATGGTCTACGGCTTCGTCAAGCAATCCGGCGGCCACCTGCAGATTTATAGCGAGGTCGGTCGCGGCTCGACCATCCGCATCTACCTGCCGGCTCTTTCAAGCGCCGGCGCCAGGGACGAAGCGGCGGCCGGCGGCAAGGTCGAAGCAGCACTGCCGGGTGGCGACGAACGCGTTCTTGTGGTCGAGGACGACGCGCGCGTCCGCAGGGTTGCCGTCGCCAGGCTTGCCGGGATGGGATATGCCGTGCTCGAGGCCGACAATGGCCGTCGGGCACTGGAATTGCTCAAGAGCCAGCCCGACGTCGCGCTTTTGTTCACCGACATCGTCATGCCCGGAGGCATGACGGGCGACGAGCTGGCAAGGGCCGCCCGCGTGGAACGGCCTGACCTCGCCGTGCTCTTCACCTCAGGATATTCGGAGCCCGCACTGGCGGCAAACGAGGTCATCACCGGCGCGCAATGGCTTCGAAAGCCTTACACCGCGCGCGACCTCGCCCTGAAAGTGCGTGAGCTCATCGACGCCCGGTGAAGCGGGGCGCGTAAACCCTCTCAAAAAATCCAGCAATCCGATTGTCCGCCGGAGCCTTTGACGGTTCCGCGGACGCAAACCTGTATCCACGTGATTCGGGGTCGCTCTCCCGTTTCCCTGCGTGTCGTCCAAACCGGACAAAGAGAGCCGCCTGTCGCCTGAATTGGCACTGCCAATTTGACGGGCATCAAAGAGTGCGCCGCTTGCATGTCCTAGAACCGCAGCCGAGGCCAAGATCGGCCCCGAACGATAGGAGAAATGCAATGCGTCTGAAATTTGGACTGATCGCTGCCGGAGCGGTTCTGATGGCATCGGCAGCGCCGCTCATGGCCGCCGACCATCAGATCCAGATGCTCAACAAGGGCGCTGACGGAGCAATGGTCTTCGAGCCGGGATTCGTCAAGATCGCACCCGGCGACACCGTTACCTTCGTGCCCACCGACAAGAGCCACAATGCCGAGACCTACAAGGGCCTTATTCCGGATGGGGCTGCGGAGTTCAAGTCCAAGCCCGGCGAGCAATATCAGGCAAAATTCGACGTCCCCGGCGCCTATGTGATCAAGTGCACGCCGCACGCAGGCATGGGCATGGTGGCGCTGATCCAGGTCGGCGATAACCCCGCCAACCTCGAAGTCATCAAGACCGCCAAGCTTCCGAACATGGTGCGCAAGCGCCTCGATGCCGATCTCGCACAGATCGCACAGGTCACGCAATAACGTTAAGGCACTCACAGGTGGCGGCGCCATGCGCCCCACCTGCGGACGAGGAGACATGTCATGATCAGACACTTTGCGCTCGCACTAGCAGGCATGTTTTGCATTGCCGGAACGGCGCAGGCCCACATCACTCTCGAGCAGGCCGATGCGGTCTCCGGCAAGGCCTACAAGGCCGTCCTGCGCGTGGGGCACGGCTGCAAAGGCAAGGCAACCGTCAGGATCCGGGTAAAAATCCCCGAGGGATTGCTGTCTGTCAAGCCGATGCCGAAGGCGGGCTGGACGCTGGAAAAAATCCGAGGAACCTACGAAAAGAGCTACGATCTCTATGGCGAGCAGGTCAAGGAAGGCCTCACCGAGATCGTGTGGCAAGGCGGCTCGCTTGCCGATGACGAATATGATGAATTCGTCTTTCGCACGACCGTGGCGAAGGAACTGCCTGCGGCTACGCGCATTTACGTCCCCATCGTCCAGGAATGCGCCGAAGGCGCGATCGAGCGCTGGATCGACATTCCCGCTGCCGGCAAGACGTCGGATGATTATGAGACCCCGGCGCCGTTTTTCGACGTCGTCGCTCAGCCTCGTTCCTGAGATGGGTCGCCCATGGCGTGGAATTTTCCCCTATGGGCCGCCTTTTGCCTTCTCGCACGTGTCGCGGGGCTACTTCTGATCATGGCGGCGGGAGCCGACGCCCACGCCGTCCTGATCGCATCTTCGCCCGCAAATAACGATATTCTCGCTATCGCGCCGGAAAAAATCCTGCTGCGCTTCAACGAAGCCGTCAGGGTCGTTCGCTTAAGCATGGACGCCCCTGACGGAGCGGCTAGGGAGATTTCGGCGAATTCGAAGGGTGCCGAAGTCGAAGCGCCCCTTCCCCGCCCGCTCGCAGCCGGCACGGTGATCTTCAGCTATAGGGTGGTGTCGGAGGACGGCCATCCGATCGGCGGATCCATCGTCTTTCATGTCGGCAAAGTGTCGGCCCGTTCCAGCAATGTGTCCGATATACCGTCGAAGGCGTTGCATGCCGCCATCTGGTTGGTCACCATCGGTTCGACGCTTGGTCTCGCCGTCATTGTCGGCGGCTCATTTTTCAATTGCTGGCTCTCTGCGACAGGCTGGCGCGCGGAATCCCCTACCCTGGCAGCCGTAGCGATCATCCTCATCCTGGCAGGGCTTTATCTTCAGGGACTGGACGACGTTGGCATGGGCCTTGGCTGGGCCGGATTGGAGCCGATTGCCCAGGCTTTTTCCGACCCAACGGGGATCGCCCAATGCCTCAAGCTTGTGGCAATTGCGCTGGCGGTCTTACCCTTGACCCGTCGTCCGTGGCCGGCGCGTATAATCTCGGCCGCCGCACTTGCCATTGCCTCACTCGCCTTCACACTGACAGGCCACAGCTCGATTGCGCAGCCCCGCTTCATCGCACAGGCATCGATCTTCCTGCATGCTGCCATCTTGCTCTTCTGGATCGGAAGCCTGCCGCCGCTGTTGCATCTCAGCCGATCTGCTGAAGATCAGCGTCCCCTGCAGTTCTTCTCGCGCCTGATTCCCGTTCCCTTCGTCCTGATGCTGCTGGCAGGACTGCTGCTTGCATTGACGGAAACGCCCCGCATCGACCTGGCATGGTCGTCGCTGTTTGCGCGCGTGCTGGCCGTCAAGATCGGCCTTGTTGCGCTCCTCTGCATGCTGGCGCTCTACAATCGCTTCTGGCTGACTGCTCCGGCGCTCGCGGGAAACCCGGTCGCCCGGCGCAGGCTGAGCCGGAGCATCGCCGGCGAGATGGGGCTCGCGCTTTTGATCGTCGCAGCCGCATCGTTGTGGCGTTTTGCTGGTCCTGGACAATATCAATACGCCCATGCCCAACCGCCGGTGTCGCTCCATCTCCATGGGCAGAAGGCAATGGCGGAACTCGAAATGACGCCGCAGCCTGACGGCACGGCCGATATCCGCGTTTCGATCCTGACGCCGCAATTCGATCCGATGCAGCCACAAAGCGTATCGCTGGGCCTGCGTAACGCAGTGCGTGGGATCGAACCGCTCAAGTACGGCCTGACAAATGCCGCCGATGGCACATGGGCTGCGAGAAACCTGCCGCTTTCGGATATCGCGGGCTGGAGCGTGGACGTTCAGGTACTGATCGACGACTTCAACCTCGTCCATCTCGAAGGCGACCTCCCGGTAAAAACCGACTAGACCAGGCTTGCCTGGATCACGCCGCGCCGAGCTCGGCCCTGGAGACCTCGTCTATCCGCCTGATGATCCGACGCTGCACAGCGATATGCCGACGCAAGGCGCAGAAGAACGATCTGAACAGGTGGCTGACCGCGTCGAAGGACAGAGAGCAGCAGCCGTCGTGCAGCGCCTCAAGCACCTCTACAACGTCTTGTGCCGCCTCGAGATCGACCAGTCGACCAGCCCTGAGGCAGTGCTCCATCTCGGATCGTTCACTGCCGCTCATGATCGCTCCCAACCGGTCCGAAACAATCTGTTCCTCCAGCCGATGAGTGCTCAGAAGCAGAGGAAGAAGCCCGTCGGCAACCATGCCGCAGATCCGCTCATTGATGCGACATGGCAGGAAATCGGCGAGCGCCTCAAGAAGATCGCACCAGGACAGGAGCTCGCCATAGCGGGCTTCAAGCTCGTGGAACGCGGATGTCGGGCAGTTCATCGCTCACCTCTGCAGGAACAGGCTTGCGGCAATGGCAATGGCGGCGATGACCGCAGTCACCACACCTGTCCGTTGCAGCACGCCCATCCGGTAAAGCATGATCGCGAAGATCACGATGACAGGTGTTGCTATCGAAAGTCCGATTTGTGCGTCGCTCATGAGGTCTCCTTTGCGAGCGCAGGATAGCCAGCCACGGTGGGCGCTTCTTTGAGATCGATCAAAGAGAACTCCCGCTCGGCGAGCGGCCTGTCCGGAGGGGACGCACGGCTGTTTGCGGTTTCACAAAGATGAACGCTCAGCCTTGTCATAGACACAGCGCATGACCTCGATAATCTCAACCCAGGACACGCGCGATACCGATAATGGCGATCTGCTGGTATGGATCCTCGCCTGGAGCGAACTGATCGCCTTCGGGGCGTTGCTGACGGCCTTCGTTGTCGCCTCTGGGCTGCATCCGGAAACATTCTCAGCCGGCAAGGCGAGGCTTCATCATGCCCTGCCGATCATCAACACGATCGTGCTTCTGACAAGCGGCTGGTTTGCAGCCAAGGCGGCCGAACAGAATGCAATCCCTCGCCGGCGCATGATGCTGCTTGCGGCGGCTCTGGGCGGGGTCGTCTTCGGTGGGCTGAAATGCATGGAATATGCGTTCGAAGGTGCCTCGCTTCTCTCCGGCGACCCATTCTCGCAACTCTATCTTCTCATCACCGGGTTTCATCTGACTCATGTTGCGTTCGGATCTATGATCCTTGTCCTCGTCGCGGTCTTTCCGACTCGCGAGAACATCCATCTGATCACCACGCTCTGGCATGTGATCGACATCGTCTGGCTCGTCATGTTTCCGGTGATCTACCTGCTATGAAGCATTCCGATCGGCCGAATTGCTCGCGCGCCTTGCTGCTTCTGCTTGCCCTGACGAGTTGCACATTCATCCTGACATACGCTCTGCCGGACAGGGTGCCTCCGGCTTTGATCGCCGTGATGATCGCTGTCATCGCCGTTATCAAAGTCCGGCTTGTCGTGCTGGATTTTCTCGGGCTTCGTGGAGCCCGGACACCGTTGACAGCCGCCTTGTGGTCGTGGGCAGCATTCGTGCTGTTGATCGCCGTCGCTCGCGCTGCCTTGCAACTATCCGTCTGACGTTTCGCTTCGCTCTTCGAAAATCCTGACGTACTGCCGGCTGCCCGCAGCTTTTCTGGCATGTCTCATTGCGCATTCCTTCATCGTGCAATCGTTCGATTGCTTGCGAATGAACAAAGAGCGCGCGGTCGAATTCCGCCATTCCCTTACAACGAGCCCGCTGGCTCGATTTCCGACGTCACGGCGGCACCGCCACTGACATGAAAGGATGATCGATGGCTGAACGCCTGACAAAAACCGCGGCCCGCAACGTGTTCTACGGCGGGTCGGCATTCTTCTTTGCGATATTCGTGGGCCTGACGGCCCACAGTCACTACTACATCCGCACGGTTTCCACTGATGAGGCCACCCTGACGGAAGGCGTCGCCCGAGGAAAACATATCTGGGAAAAGAACGCCTGCATCAACTGCCACACCCTCGATGGTGAGGGCGCCTACTTCGCGCCGGAACTGTCGAATGTCTGGATCCGCTGGGGTGGAGACAAGGATCCGGCGAATGCTCGCGAGGCGCTTCACGCGTGGATGGCCGCACAACCCTCCGGCATCGAAGGTCGACGGCAGATGCCCCAGTTCAATCTGACAGATCAGGAGGTCAATGACCTCGCCGACTTCCTCGAATGGGTCAGCAAGACCAACACTCAAAACTGGCCCCCGAACCAGGCCGGCTGACAGCGAGAGGGTATAGAAATGAAGTACAAGACGCAGAGCATCGCAATGCTCTATTTTTACGGCGCTCTCGGCCTGTTCATGGCCCAGCTCCTGTTCGGCGTGCTCGCGGGCACCATCTACGTGCTGCCCAACACGCTATCCGTCGAACTGCCCTTCAACATCGTGCGCATGATCCATACCAATGCGCTGATCGTCTGGCTGCTCATGGGCTTCATGGGAACGACCTATTTCCTGCTGCCGGAGGAATGCGAAACCGAGCTTTACAGCACGAGGATCGCGATCGCACAGTTCTGGATCTTCCTCATCGCTGCGGCAGTCGCCGTCGTCGGCTATCTCTTTCATATTCATGAAGGCCGCGAGTTCCTGGAACAACCTTTCGCGATCAAGGTCGGGATCGTGATCGTGGCGCTGATGTTCCTCTTCAACGTCACTATGACCGCGCTCAAGGGGCGCAAGACGACCATCACCAATATCCTGCTCTTCGGCCTGTGGGGTGTTGCGATCTTCTTCCTCTTCGCCTTCTACAACCCCGTCAATCTGGCGCTCGACAAGATGTACTGGTGGTATGTCGTCCATCTGTGGGTCGAGGGCGTCTGGGAGCTGATCATGGCATCGGTGCTCGCCTTCCTGATGATCAAGCTGAACGGCATCGACCGGGAAGTGGTCGAAAAATGGCTCTATGTCATCATCGGACTGGCGCTTTTTTCCGGGATCCTCGGCACCGGCCACCATTATTACTGGATCGGCGCGCCCGGTTACTGGCAGTGGATCGGATCGCTTTTCTCGACGCTCGAGGTGGCGCCCTTCTTCACCATGGTCGTCTTCACCTTCGTCATGACCTGGCGCGCCGGCCGCAAGCACGAAAACAGGGCTGCCCTTCTCTGGTCGATCGGCTGCTCGGTCATGGCCTTCTTTGGCGCCGGCGTCTGGGGCTTCCTGCACACACTGTCGTCGGTCAACTATTATACCCACGGCACGCAGGTCACCGCTGCCCACGGACATCTGGCCTTCTTCGGCGCCTATGTGATGCTCAATCTCGCAGCGATGGCTTATGCCGTCCCGCAGATCCGCGGCCGCGCGCCCTATAATCAATGGCTGTCGATCGCCAGTTTCTGGATCATGTGCACCGCCATGTCGGTCATGACCTTCGCGCTCACTTTCGCGGGCATCATCCAGGTGCATCTGCAGCGGGTCCTCGGCCAGTCATACATGGAGGTCCAGGATCAGCTCGCCCTCTTCTACTGGGTGAGACTCGGCTCCGGCATCTTCGTGTTCATCAGCGCCCTGATGTTCATTTGGTCGCTGCTTGTTCCCGGACGGACGCGCGTCCCAAGCCCAGTGGTCCAGCCCGCCGAATGAGGCGGGCCATTTTCCTGGAGAACACCGATGACAATAGCCTTCAACCATCCGCTCAATCCGGACGTGGAGATACCGCACTACGCGCCTCAGGGGAACGAATGCGCGCTCTTCGAACACGCCTGGACGCGACAACTCCCCATTCTCCTGAAAGGGCCGACCGGCTGTGGGAAGACCCGCTTCGTACAGCACATGGCCGCCCGTCTCGGCCTGCCTTTGTCGACTGTTTCCTGCCACGACGACCTGACGGCCGCCGATCTCACCGGCCGATACCTTCTCAAGGGCGGCGAGACGGTCTGGATGGATGGCCCGCTCACCAAGGCCGTTCGAGATGGCGGCATCTGCTACCTCGATGAAATCGTCGAGGCGCGCAAGGACGTGACGGTGGTTCTCCATCCGTTGACGGACGATCGGCGCATCCTACCGCTCGAGCGGACCGGCGAAGTCCTGGAAGCCGGCCCAGGGTTCATTGTCGTCGTCTCCTATAATCCCGGGTACCAGAACCTGATGAAGGCCCTGAAGCCCAGCACGCGCCAACGCTTCGTCTCGATCGAATTCGATTTCCTGCCGCCCGAGCGGGAAATCGCCACCGTGTCCCTGGAAAGCGGTCTTGCCGAAGCCAGGGTCGCACCGCTTGTCGAGCTTGCCCGGCGCCTGCGCGCGCTCAAGGGCCAGGACCTGGAAGAAGGTGTTTCGACCCGCCTTTTGATCTACTGCGCCTCGCTTATCGATGCCGGCCTGCCGGCAATCGACGCTGTGCGGGCAGCCATCATTGAGCCGTTGACAGACGAGCCGGACGTCAAGGCCGCCCTCGTCGAGGTCGCCAGGGCCGCGATCGGATAGGTGAAGCATGCTGGAATTTCTGGAACTCGAAGAGACGGTGGGGCGCGCCTGGCATCGGCTGGTCGGCGACACCAGTTCATGGCCGCACCATCCTGCGGAGGCCGTTCACCTTGCCGAGCTCAGACCGCAGCTCGCTGTCTGCTTCAGGGCATTCGGCGGGGACGCCACCCTGCAGATCCAGCGAGCAAGACAGAAAACCTCGATGCACAGGCTGCGGCTGAGACAAGTCGTCGGCCTCGGCGAGGAAAGATCGGACCATCCGACCTGGGACGGCACGGCAATCCATCTGCCAGCGGTCGTCGATCTTTTCGCCGAGCGCTCGCTCAACCGGGATCTTTATTTCTGGCTGGCCGCCTATGTGGCAACTGCGCCGTCCTTTACACCGCCTGCCGATCCGGTTCTTTCCGATCTGTGGCGGATCGAAACGGGTCGGAAAAATTCCGCTCTGGTCATCCAGCAGTTTCCTGGAATGGCGGCACGCTATGGGCGGCTGACCCAGGCGCTGCTTGGCTGCCGCAGGCGCGGAACGCTTCCTCAGACGGAACGGTGGATCGAGGAATTCGCCCAGCTGGCGCTCACCGTTCCCTTGCGTCATCCCCTTCCCGACGCTGTCCGCCCGAAGGTAGCCGCCGCCCCTGCCGGTTATCTACCGATGCTGCCTTTGCCGATCTGGCCGGATTTCAGGGGCCGCAGCGAGTTAAGCCCATCCGAACGCGATGACCTTCCATCCGATCAGGCGGGTGACGACCGACAGGCGCGGCCATCGCATGAGGCGACACGCAAACGCGACGCCGACGACCGCAAGCGCGATCCCTTCATATTGAACCGCTTCGAAAAGATCCTCGCCATGGCGGAGATGGTCAATGTCGATCGCCCGAGCGATGACAGCGAGGAGGACGATCCGGCGGCGGCCGAAGAGCTCGAAGAGATCGCGCTCAGCGAAACGCGCGAACGGCCGAAATCCAAATTCCACTTCGACCTGGACCTCTCCCCGGAAGCTGCCGACCCGACGATGATAGACGGGGAATTCACCTATCCGGAATGGGATTTCCGGAAGAGCCAATATCTTGCCGACCATTGCCGCGTGGTGGTCGGCTCGCCTTCGGACAAGGTGGACCAGGCAATCGTCAGCGACGCCGCTCTCGTGCGCAAGGTCAGGCGCCAGTTCGAGACGCTGCGCCCGAAGCGGGAGCTGCGAAGGGCTCAGCTGGACGGAGATCAGATCGATCTCGAAGCGGCCATACGCTCCCGCATCGACTTCATCGCCACCGGCCAGCCGGACGACCGTATCTATGGATGCGCCCGCCCCGCCAGCCATGAACTTGCGACCTCGATCCTTGTCGATGTCTCCTTGTCGACGGACTCCTGGGTCGACAATCGCAGGGTTCTCGACGTGGAAATGCAGGCACTCGACGTCCTTGCCCGTGGCTTGCAATCCTGCGGCGACCGCTTTGCCATCAAGACCTTCACGTCGCGGCGGCGCGATTGGGTTCGCATCGATAATATCAAGGATTTCGACGAGACATTCTCAGCCAAAACCGCCGGCCGCATCGCAAGTCTAAGACCCGGTTACTATACGCGCATGGGAGCGGCCATCCGCCATGTATCCCGGCAGTTGGAGAGCGACGGCGCAAGAAAGAAGCTGCTGCTCATTCTGACGGACGGCAAACCCAATGACGTCGATCACTACGAGGGTCGCTTTGCTCTCGAAGACAGCCGCAAGGCCGTGATGGAGGCACGCACGAAGGGACAGACGGTCTTCGCCGTGACGGTCGATCGCAGCGCCGGCGACTACCTGCCGGCAATCTTCGGCAGATCCGGGTTCGCACTCGTGTCGGACATTTCGAAATTACCGAGCGCACTACCTGCGATCTACCGGAGCTTGACGACGTAAAGACGCGGAGATCAAGCCACCCCTTTCGCACATGGAAAACCAGGCGGAATCGCTTCCGGCCTGGTTTTTCTGCACTAGGGGGCCAGGAATGACCGGCATGCGCATCGCCGTTCATCACCTGCTGCTTGTCAAGACGTGGCGGTCAGCCCGGGGTCACGCCGCCTTGCTGTGCGTCCGGCCGAAGGAGCCGAAATAGGCGTCGAAGGCTGCCGCGACTGCACGGACCATGAAGCGATGCTCCTTCGAGACGGTGATGCAGCCCTTCTCCAGTGTCACCACGCCATCCGATACGAGACTGTCCAGCCGATCGTTCCGCTCGAGGAGAAAGCCGACATCGTAGCCGGCCTCCGCACCAAGCTTTGCGAGATCCACCTTGAAGTCGCACATCAGCCGTTCGATCACTCTCGCCCGAAACTTGTCTTCATCGGTCAGCCCATATCCCTTGGCAGTCGCGAGGATTCCCGAACTGATCCGTTCTGCGTAACGACCAAGAGCGACGTGGTTCTGGACGTAGCCGCCCGGCAGCCGCCCAATCGCCGACGCGCCGAGCCCGATCAGGGTTTCGCATTCGTCGGTCGTGTAGCCCTGGAAGTTCCGCCGCAGGGTCCCTGAGAGGGAGGCGACGGCGAGCTGATCGTCCGGCAATGCGAAATGGTCGAGGCCGACACGAACATATCCGGCGCTCTCCAGCTCGTCGGCAATCGCCTCGGCCTGCTCATTGCGTTGCGCAGCATCGGGAAGTGCCGCCTCGTCGATCAGCCGCTGATGCTTCTTGAAGGCCGGCACATGGGCATATCCGAAGACGGCAAAACGCTCCGGCCGCAACTCGACAGCCGTTCTCACCGTTTCGATGCAGGATCGAATGGTCTGATGCGGGAGCCCGTAGATAAGGTCGAAATTGATGCTCGTCACGCCGTAGCCTCTGAGCCCCGCCACGGCTGCCTGCGTCTGCTCGAAGCTCTGTATCCGGTTGATCGCTTTTTGAACGACCGGATCGAAGCTCTGGACGCCGAGACTTGCACGGTCGACGCCGTTTTCGCCGAGAGCGGCAATCATTGCGCCGGACAGCGTCCGCGGATCGATCTCGACCGCAACGCTGCAGTCGCTGGTAAACTGGAACGCGCTCTTGAGCTTGTCCATCAGGCTCGAAAATTCGTCCGGCTTCATGATCGTCGGCGTGCCGCCGCCGAAATGAACGTTTTTGACCGGAACCTCGTTTCGAGCCGCCTGCGATACGAGTTCGATCTCCTGGCTCAGCACGTCGAGATATTCGAGCACCGGCGCATCCTGGCGCGTGACCGTCGTGTGGCAGCCGCAATACCAGCACATAGAGCGACAGAAGGGAACGTGCAGGTAGACTGAGACAGGTCCGGAGGCTGCGACCTCTGCAAGACCGTGCGCATATTGCTCCGGCCCGACGGCTGGCGAAAACGCAGGCGCGGTCGGATAGCTGGTGTAGCGTGGCAGGCGGGCCTCGCCATATTTGGCGATCAGGGCATCGGACATTTCGGCTTCCTTCATCAGAATGTCATGATGTGCATATGCCAACGAAGGGGCAGCCTTCCTTGTCCTGGATCAACAACGACCCGCATGACGCTGATAACAGCGAGCCAGGCACCGGCGAGTGCCGAGAACGACAGACAATCGCCCGGCTATTTGCTCGCAGTCAAAGTCGCCCGTTCCGCACCCGGCTATCTTCAGCTCCGATACAGGACGCGCCGCGGTCCGGTCATTCGTCATCTCGCGGCAGAAGGAAACAGCCACAATGACAGACGCGCCAGCCACCCAGACCGCGATTGCGCACATCGACGTGCGGATCCTGCCGCCCGTCGAACGCCATCCCCGGATCTTCGGTACCCTGAACTCGCTGACGCCGGGCCAGAGCCTCCACATTACCAGCGACCACGAACCCCGCCCCTTGCAGTACCAGCTCGACACTGCCCTGCCCGGAAAATTCTCGTGGGAATATCTGGAACAGGGACCGGATGTCTGGCGTGTGGAGATCACCCGCCTCGATGCGGGTTGCGACTGCTGCTGCGGCAGCCACTAGCGCCGGAGACGCGCAATGATGCCCGTGGGCACGACCCTGTCGCGGTGGACGATGTCGTATTTCGGCGCGGCGCTGTCTTACCTGCTGCTGGCGGAGTGCCTGCTGGCAGCCGGTGTCTGGACGCCTTCCCTTGGTATCGCCGAGCCTGGAGCGCTTGCCATCGTGCACGCCGTGACGCTCGGATGGCTTCTGCTTCTCATGATCGGATCGTTGCTTCAATTCGCGCCGGTCCTGACAGGCAATGACAGACCGGCCGGTCGTTTCGATCTGATCGTCTTCGTCGGCATGGTCGCCGGCCCGGCGCTTCTCATGCTGGGCTTTCACCTGATCAGCCTTGGCTCTTCTGCGGCCGGCCTGGTCATGATCGCGGCATCCGTCACGCTTTCTCTTTCTATCGCCGCTGTCTCCATGTCGCTGTCGGCACTGCTGTGGCGGGGAAGGCGCGTGCATGCTGCCTCCCTCATCGTTCTCGTCGGTATTGGCTGCCTGCTGGTCACGACGGCCTTTGGTGCCCTGTTCGCGCTGACGATTTCCGGTCTGGTGGAAGCACCCGCAGTCGTCGCCTATGGCATGGAAGAGGTGGCCTTCCATGCGAGTTTCGGTCTCGGCGGATGGATGACCTTTGCGGCGATCGGCGTCAGCTACAAGCTGCTTCCGATGTTCCTTCTGTCCAGCGACATGCACAAGGCACAACTCGTTCGCCGATCGAGCACGCTGGCGGTCCTGCTCCTGTCGACTGCAGCGATCGGCACGCCTGTCGCACCCGATTTCGCGCGCGCCGTTTTCTTGTCGGCAGCGGTGCTGTTTGCGCTGATCGTTGCTGCCTACCTCTTCGAAATTTGCAGGACATATCGCGCCAGGCGCCGGCCGGCGCTCGAGCTGAATACGTTGGCATCATTGCCGGCCTTCGCGATGCTTGGCCTTTCCGTCTCCCTTCTTGCTGTGTCCCTGTTCCTCCATGCCGAGACGCGTATCGTGTCGGCGATCGTCTATCTCTTCGTATTCGGCTGGCTCACCGGCTTCGGTCTCGCCCAGCTCCTGAAGATCGTTCCTTTTCTCACCTGGATCGAGGCCTTCGGCCCGCTTCTTGGCCGCAGACCGACACCGAAGCTCGGCGAACTCGTCAACGGGCGCCGGGCCGGTGTTTGGCTTGGCCTTTTCTACCTTTCGGTGGTCGGCGCCGCGATCGCACTCTGCCTTGGATCGGACACAGGTTTTGGTATGTCCGCGGTTGTTCAAACCGCATCGACCTTCGCTCTCATCGTCGAGCTCGTTCTTGCCCGTACGCTCGCGAACGTGCCTCCCCGGATCAAGAGTGCACCATTTCACAAGCCGGCGCTGTTCGTCGCCGCAAAACCACAGAGGTAACGCCAATGGTTCAATTCCGTGAACTAGACGTCCGACAGATCCTGCGCGATGGCGGTATGCCATTCCAGCTCATCATGGACACGTTCGCCGGCCTCGATCCTGATGAGGGTCTGAAGCTGCGTGCGATATTCGAACCCGTCCCTTTGATCCGCCAGCTCGAAAAGCGCGGCTATTCACATGTCGCAAAGCGTCTGGCTGATGATGACTGGGAAATCGATTTCATCCCGAACAAGCCCATTCAGAGATCGGAACCCGCCGTCGCCACGACGGAAGCGGTCTGGCCCGATCCTGTCTGGAACCTCGACCTGACCGATCTCGCGCCGCCCGAGCCGATGGAGCGCATTCTCTCCCGGCTGGAGACGATGGAGGACGGCGAGGTTCTGTTTGCCCTTCTCAACCGGGAACCTGTCTTCCTCTTCAACGAATTGAAAGCACGGGGCCACGAATGGATCGGCAATTTCGATGCTTCCGGCAAGACCTATCGGATCATGATCAGGACGACCACGGGAGATCAGAACAATGCCGGCGTCTGAGGTGACGGAACAGGACGTACGCAATGCGTTGCGCGAGATAGAAGATCCCGAAATGGGAACGAGCATCGTCGATCTCGGTCTGGTATACGAAATCGATGTCACCGAACCGGCGGTCGTGAAGATCAAGATGACCACGACCACCCGCTTCTGTCCGGCATCGGGCTATATTGCCGACGCGGCACGTCAGCGCATTGAGGATATTGCCGGCGTAAGCCGAGCCGTCGTCGACCTCGTCTATGAACCGGCCTGGTCGCCGGACATGGTGTCGCTCTTCGATCTGCCGAAGACCTGAGGCTCTGCAGTCACTTTTTTCATATGGCGGACCGGTCGCCTGACGAGCAAAATTGCACATCGAATCGGGACAGTCGGTCTGCCCTCCCATTTGATTGGAAAGGCCATGAGCGAAGACTTTACGAATAGGACGAACCTGTTTGCATTGCAGAAAGACGGCAGCCCCGTCGTCGATGCAGCCGTCCTTGCGCAGCGCTTCGGCCTTACGCCCGACCTCTTCATGGATCATCTGCGCCGAGGTTTTGTCCGTTCGAGAGTGGAGATCGGCACCGGTGCCGACGCCGGGACGCGGCGTCTTTCCATCCGCATCGGCAACCGGATCTGGATTGCGATCGTCAGCGAAGACGGCTGCGTGCTCAGCGAGGAAATGCGGTTTTCGGGCATAGCGCCGGGACACGAGCGCGGCTGAACGAAAAAGGCCGCTCGCGCGGCCTTTGCGATCGCGGCAATGTCACCTTCCCTTCACCGTCAAAGGCTTGCGTCCCGACCACAAGAGCGGCGCATGTTCCACCACGAACAGTCCGAAGGCCGCCGTCCAGCCGATCGCTGCTGCGGCAAGGATCTCCGTGCTCAGCGTGGGAACGAGTTCGGCAAGCGGCCGAACGAGTGCAACGCCACCAAGCAGGCCGTAGGATATGTTGGTCACCCGGCTCGATTTCAGTTTCCGTCCGGTATGGCCACGCGTTGCCCGCGTCATCACCGCCAGCATCATCAGCGAAATTGTGCCGATCGCGAAGATATGCAGCACGGCCATTTCGGGCAGCCACCCGGATGCCTGAAGTGAAATGGCGGCAAAACCGACCGGGACGAATAGGAAAGTGGCATGCAGGACGGCCAGAATGGGTTCAGGCCAGGTGGTCCAGCCGCGCCAGCGGACCAGCCTGGCTATGTTGAGAACCGCTGCGACACCCGCCGTCCCGCAAGTTGCCGTGGAATCCGGCGCGCACGCCCACAGGACAAACGCAACCGCACCGATGATGATGGTTGCTGCATCGAAACTGTTATACGGCACTGGAAAGTCCGTACGGCCGAACTGATTGATCCAGTTGCGGGTGAAGCTGGGCAGGATCCTGCCCCCGACGATCGTCACGAGCAGCACGTAGGCACCGATCCCGAAACGTATTGCAAGTTCAGGGCCTGCGCCCTCGATGACCTCAATATGAAAGAGCACGTTTGCAAGCGAGAGGATAAAAAGCCCGGCGATGACCTTCAGGTCCTTCCATTTTTTTCCAGCCACGACCTCGCGCGCGCAGATGAGGAGCATCACCGGCAGGAACAGGCTGTCGACGGCAGTCGCCAGAACGATCCCAATCGAGCCCGTGAGCAGCATGGCGATACGGCCGGCGCACCAGATCGAAAACAAGATTACCAGAGGCCTGCCGGCAATCGGCAGGCGTCCGGTCCAGTTCGGGATCGCCGTCAGCAAGAAGCCGGCCAGAACCGCTGGCGCGAAACCGAACAGCATCTCATGCGCATGCCAATACAATGTCCCATAGTCCGATGCGACAGGAACGCCAAAGCTGAGATAGGCCATCCATAGGTCTATGCTCGCGATCGCCCAGAGCGCCGACGCCAGGAAGAAGGGCCGGAAGCCATAGGAGAAGAGGACCGGTCCGGTTCGCGACATGCCGCGCGGAAAATCTCGCGCGGCATCCGAAGTGTTTTTCATTTCCGTGTCTCCAAATTGACGACACAGCAATGCAGGAGACTGTCGGGGTAGTCGTTGAGATTACGCAAATAGCGGCGGCAGAACTTTGCGCTGCCACAAATAGTCAGTTTGCTCCAAATCAAAGAGTCCAGCGGGGTTTCTACTACCTTCCTTCTCGACCGGGCGGCATTCGCTCGCTCTTCGACTACGGGAGATTAGAAATGACGAATACTCTGCAAATGACCCGTCGCACGATGCTTACGGGCGCTGCCGTCGCAGGAGCGCTGACGCCAATCATCATCGCGAATAGCGCTGCCCATGCCGACGAGGTCGTGGCAGCGAACGCACCCAAGAAGGCGCCGACTGTCGACTTCACCAAGCTTCAGCGCGAGAAGGTCGAACTGGTCAAGCCGCCCTTCGTCCACCCCCACAGCCAGAAAGCCGAGGGTGGCCCGAAGATCAAGGAATTCACGCTGACCATCCAGGAAAAGAAGATAGTGCTCGACAAGGATGGGACCGAGGTGAACGCGATGACGTTCGACGGTTCGGTGCCCGGCCCGCTGATGGTCGTCCACCAGGACGATTATGTGGAACTGACGCTGGTCAATCCTGAAACGAACACGATGCAGCACAATATCGACTTCCACGCCGCGACGGGCGGGCTTGGCGGCGGCGCATTGACGGTTGTCGGCCCCGGCGAAAGCACCATCCTGCGCTTCAAGGCAACGAAGGCAGGCGTCTTCGTCTACCACTGCGCACCTCCCGGCATGGTGCCCTGGCATGTCACGTCGGGGATGAACGGCGCAATCATGGTTCTTCCGCGCGAAGGTCTCACCGACGGCCACGGAAAGCCCCTCGTCTACGACAAGATCTACTATGTCGGCGAGCAGGACTTCTACATCCCGCGCGACGAGAACGGCAAGTTCAAGAAATATGACAGCCCCGGCGAGGCCTATGAGGATACGCTTGCCGTCATGAAGACGCTGACCCCGACCCACATCGTTTTCAACGGCGCCGTCGGCGCGCTGACGGGCGACAATGCGATGACCGCCAAGGTCGGCGAGACCGTGCTCATCATCCATTCGCAGGCCAATCGCGATACGCGACCGCATCTCATCGGCGGCCATGGCGAATATGTCTGGGCGACCGGCAAATTTGCGAACGTGCCCGACGTGGACCAAGAGACCTGGTTTATCCCGGGCGGCACGGCGGGTGCTGCGCTCTACACTTTCGCGCAGCCGGGCATCTACGCCTATGTAAACCACAACCTCATCGAGGCATTCGAACTCGGTGCGGCTGCCCACTTCAAGGTCACCGGGGACTGGAACGACGATCTGATGACTTCGGTGAAGTCGCCGTCGGCCAGCTGACCTTGATGGGGCTGTGCAGGCCGTGAGGGCGGCCTGCACAGTATGTTTTCTTTAAAAAGGGGGCGCATGTTGCGAAAAGGACATGACACCGCACGCCGAGACTGCAGGAGTTTCCGGCATTTCGATCGCCATTCCGCTTGTGCTTCTTGCGGTCCTTTCCGCAACGCTTGCGGTTGAGGCGGGGCTCGTGAACATCGGGCGGCGCGACGCCGTAGTTGCAGCTCCCGAGGTGGTTACAATTGCACCCCATGAATTCCGGTACCGCGACGCGACCGAGTATTTCCGCAGGGGCTTGGCTGTCGACGCGCCAAAGCGCAAGGCCAGTGTCCGGACGCCTCTGACGATCATGAGATATCAGACCAGCCTTTTAGAGTATGACCGTTGCGTGGCCGACGGCGCCTGCCCTGAGCCGGAAGGGCGAAGCGCGACCGCCGGCGACGACACGCCGGTCACCGGCGTCAGCTACGAGGATGCGCTTCGCTACGCGAATTGGCTGTCGCAGAAGACGGGCGAACAATGGCGACTTCCGACCGACTTCGAACTCGCCTACGCTGCCGCCGATCGCTTTCCCGACGATGCGCTCGGCGTCGATAAAGACAGCAAAAACCCCGCGCTGCGCTGGCTTGCAGACTATGAACGCGAAGCACGGCGCACGGCCTCGAGCGACCCCGCGCCGCAGCCGAAGGGATCGTTCGGCGTGAGCCAGACCGGGCTTGCCGATTTCGGCGGGAACATCTGGGAATGGACCTCGACCTGCAACAAGCGCATCGACCTCGACAAAAAGGCCGTTATCGACGAGCCCGACCCGACAAACTGCGGCATCATGATCGCCGCCGGCAAGCATCGTGCTCCGATGAGCACCTTTGTGAGAAACCCCAAAGGCGGTGGATGCTCGGTCGGCAGCCCGCCCGACAATCTCGGTTTCCGGCTCATCCGGCGGCCGGGTTTCATCGAGAGCATCGAAGACTTCACGCGCCGCGCCGTGACCGATATGATTGGCGGCGCCATTTTCAATGGAGTTCAGCGGGACGACGATGAAGGTTGACCGTACAGTTTTGAAGTCACTGCAGCTTTTCGAGCGCATGACGGATGCCGACCTCGACGCCATGCTCGAGCACGCCACACCACGCCGCATCGCCCAGGGCGATGCGGTTTTCGAGCAGGGAGCTCCCGCGAAATCGTTCTTCCTGCTGCTCCACGGCAGGCTCAAGGTCACGCAGGTGACGCATGATGGCCAGCAGATCATTGTCAGGATGGTCCATCCGGGCGACCTGTTCGGCTTCGCCATGGCGCTGCGCCGACAGGACTATCCGGGCACGGCCACAGCCGCGGCGGAAAGTCTCATCCTCGGATGGCCGACCGACATGTGGTCGCGGTTCGTCGAGCAAAATCCCCGTTTGGCAATGACTGCGATGCAGACGATCGGCCAGAGGCTTGAGGAGGCGCACACGCGTATCCGCGAGATGTCGACCGAAGAAGTGGAAAAGCGGGTTGCCCATGCCGTGCTGCGTCTGTCCAAACAAGCCGGCAAGGCGGTCGGAACCGCGATCAAAATCGATTTCCCGATTTCGCGACAGGATATTGCTGAAATGACGGGCACGACGCTGCATACAGTGTCGCGAATCCTGAGCGCCTGGGAAGGCAAGGGCATTGTCGAGGGCGGCAGGCAGAAGCTGACGGTCACCGATCCACAGCGTCTTCTGAGGCTTGCGGAAGGCAAAGGCGACTAGCGACCGAACTCTAAAGAGCCAGATATCAAGGAAAATCAACGGTCCGCAGCCGGCCCGGAAGGACGTCAAGCCGAGCCGGCCATGTCGCGGCGGAGCTTATCCTAATGAAGCGTGTCGTGCGACGCCTTCCACGCCACGATGTCATCCTTCGACACCCGTATCGGGGAAAATGTCGACTGCGGCTGCAGAAGCATCTTCGAGGCGGCAATTTCGCATATCGTACCGACATGCTCCTGCAGCCTGGTTTCGTCGGCGCGCGGTGGATTGCTGATCTGCTGCAAGGCGTCGCGATCGATGATGACCACGCGCTGTGCGCCTTCGTGCTCCATCAGCACGACGCCTGTTTCTCCGGAAGATTTCAGAAATGCAGTGATGAACCTCGGCAACATCCAGGCTCCTCCTCTTTCGTCCATGATGGACCAGAGCATAACGGCTAGTGTTTCGACGTCTTTGATGTCCATCAAAGAGAAAGAAGGCCGCACGCCGTAAGACTCAGCCGATGGTTCGCGGCAAGTGCCCGCGTTCTGGACAAAGGAGAGGAATGCCGATGCGCACGTTGCAAAAGCCCTTCATCGTCGAAATCAGAAGACGTCGGCGCCGACGCCCGGTCCGTCTCGTCGACCTCCCGGCCAGCCGGACAAGACAACCGATACAGACAGGCTAACGGGATCTCGCCTCCGGGACGTCACGCGCCACGGGCCTCGCATCCGTGACCGGCTCGGTCCGGCGCTTTAACTCAGAAATACTGCGACCCAGGCGATCGAAAAAGACGTGATCGGAAGGGCCATGATGAATGTCCCGCATAGTCTGGTGACACGGTGTGCATTGTAGTGGGCGCCGATCCGGAACACCAACACCATGGACCAGGCGGCCGCGGCAAGAACAAGGCCACCGCGAAACAGATCCGAATAGGGTATGACGACGCCGTCAGAGCGCAACTGCGAAACCGTCAACGAAAGCAGCCCGCTGAAAAGACAGGCTGCGGCAAGCGGAATGAGTGCTTGGGCAAGATGGTGAGAGAAAGGTCCCCTCGTCCGAAAGATTCTTGCGCATGCCGCCAGGGGAATGCCGAACACGATCGTGGCCGCGGCGACCGAGACCGACAGAAGGACCAGGAGCGCGGCGGCATCCACCGATGTCATGACATCGTTCTCCAAGGGATAGTCGGTAAGGATCCACCAAGGCAGGCGCAGCGAAAGCGGCCAGACCAGATGCAGGTCGAGGCATCGTTCCACCAGCCACAGGCGGATCATTTGGAAGAGACCGCTATCGGACCAATGCAGCGCTGCGGGAACCAGCCCGAGCAAAACCGGCACGATCAGAACCGTCTCCCACATGGTCGCAAGCCGGCCTGAGCCGTGAACGATGTCGCTGGCCGGATTGCGCCAGGAAAGCCGGATCGCTCCGCGATAACCGGAACACCGGCCGCACATGTGGCAAGCGGCAGCGCCCTGCATGGTCTTGATGGGGATGAGCGGCGCGCAGTTGACGGCGTTCGACCGTCCCTCCTGTCGAGCACCGGCGCGCCAGCCGTCGGGATCAACACGGAAATGTAGCGGCGCGATTTTCGAAACAATGCCGAAAATGCCGTTGACCGGACACAGGAACCGACACCACACCCTTTTTGCCTTGCCGTAGCGGGCACCGATGACGATGGCTGCAAAACTCGAGCCTCCAAGCAGCAGCGCGGCAGGTTTCGGATACTGATAGATGCTCGTCAGTTGCCCGTATATCGTGGTCGAGACGAAGGACACGACCGGCCAGCCGGACCATTTCATCCATCCCGGAATTGCCCGCCCGGCGCCGCGCTGGCTGGCAAATTCCGAAAGCGCACCTTCGGGGCACAGGATTCCGCACCAGAAGCGGCCCACCAGCGCGGTAGCGAGGATGATGAAGGGCCACCAGACGCCCCAGAAGACGAATTGGGCAAAGCGCACGGCATTGTTCCACACATAATCGGTGTGCGTGGGAAGCGGCAGCAGGAGCGGAACCGTGAGAAGGCCCGCATAGATTGCCACCATCGCCCATTGAAGACGGCGGATGGCCGCTTGGCGCCGGAGAAGGACGTCGCCGAACCTGGCGACGAGCGCCTGCGCACCGCTAGCAGAAGACATCATGCAGGCGCCTTGCCGGTCAGAGGAGGAGCATAGGCGAGAGACGCAATCAGCCAGTAGAAGCCGAGGCTGAGAAGAGGAAGAAGCTCCGGCCGGGCCCGGTAGCCTACGAGACCCGCGAGAAAGGCGCCGAAACCGCTGCCATCATCGAGCACCCAGCTTGAATCCCACAGCGGCCCCGTCATCGGTGAGAAAATTCCGAGCGATATCAGCTTGTCGACGACAATCATCGTCAGCCCGCTTCCGAGGATGAGAAGCAGCACCTCGCTCACCCGCGACAGCATCGTCTTGGAGATCATTTTCGATCCGGTCTTGAACGCCCAGAAGCTGATCGCGGCAAGCACGAAGCCAGACAGACCCGAGGCGATGACAAAACCGGCCTGCCAACCTTGTGATGACGCCATCAGTCCGAACAGGAAGACGACCGTCTCCGCACCCTCCCGGGCCACCGCAAGCGCTGCCAGCGTCGAAAGCCCGAGCCAGTTGCCGGCCTCTGCGTGCCGGACGGCTCGATGTGCTAGATCTCCGGTCCGGTCGCGCTCCATTGCGCGCATCCAGAATACCATCCTGAGCATGAGGAGGGCGGCAAGTGCTGCCATGATCATCTGCAGGATATCCTCGCCATCCCCTTCAAGCACATCGGCCGCCCTGTTCATGATCAGAGCCAGCATCAGGGCGAGCGCGAGGCCGGCGCCTGCGCCGGCAAGGATCCAGCTGGTTGCCCGTCCGCGTGTCGCCGGTGCCGCCCTCGCGGACCAGGTCAGCAGGATTCCGACGACAAGCAGGGCTTCAAAGCTTTCCCGCCAGACCACCGAAGCGATCTCGAATGTTTGCAGAGTAAGATCCGTGCTCATCGGGCGACCAGCGTTGCCGGGGGCATGTCGAGATGGAAATCATCGAAGAAGGCATAATTCCCTTCGCTCAACGAGCGGAATACGAGGAAACTCGATGCGCCGGGCGCCAGAACCTTCTCCTTGCGCAGCGGAATGCTTTCGAACTCGATCGGGGTCGAACCGTCATTGTGGAGCTCGAGCTTGAAACGGGTGTTCGCAGGCACCTCGATGACCGAGGGTAAGACGACGCCGTTGCTGAAATGAACCTCGAAAACCGGATCTTCGTCTTCGGCGAAGGCGGTCGAACAAGGGGGCATCAGCGCGGCTGCGGCAAGCAGCCCTACTAACCAGCCGGCGGCATGCATCAATAGCCGCCCTTCTTGCCAATGCCGGCGAAGACAAAGTCAAATTTCAGGGCAAAGGCGTCGGGCCAGGGTGCAACGCCTGTCTCCTTGTCGACGTGACGTCCGAAGGACATTTCGCCATGACCGCCGGGATGAACGTCGAGCTCCAGCTGATAGCGGCCCGGTCCAGACAGCTTGACATTGTCGCCGTAATGCGGCCCGTCGCTCGCGACCATGGGCTCCAGCGATCCGGTTTGTTCCTCGCCATTGTCGAGGTTTGTGACCTTATATTCCACATGCAGATTGGGAAGCCAGTCGCCTTCGGCAAAGCCATTCGCATTTTCGGCGGTCGCGTGGATGTCCGCTTCCAGGTGGATGTCGGACTCCGCCGCAGCGCGCATCATGCCGGGCGGATCCATCTCGATCGGCTGGAGATAGACCGCTGCCACTTCCATACCCGCCGCGATCTGGGGTGAGCCGATCGGATATTCGCCAGCCTGCAGGGCAAGCGGCATTGCGAGGAGAACCAGAGGAGTGGCGAGTAGGCTGGAGGTGCGGAGCATGATGGCAATCCATAAAGGTGAGTATTGCCGTCACGTTTAACGGTGCGATCGCCCTGCTCTTTGCGCTGACGCAAAGATGCACGGTTTAGCGTCAGGCAGGCCGTTGCCGGCCGCACACGCCCAAAATCTCATCAACCGGTCGCCCATAGCTTGACTTTGGTCAAAGTTGCGGTGGGCCGTGATCGATACACCACCTTCGACACGAGGAGGTAACCACGTGATTCAGTTCGCCAGCGCCTTTACCGTCTTTCTCATGCTGCATTCGATACCGGCGATCCCGAGCATTCGCCTTCGCATCATCCGGTCGATCGGCAAGCCGACCTATATCCTTGCTTATTCCGTTGTCTCTCTCGCGGCTCTGGTCTGGCTCTTCTCCGCAGCACTTGCCCTCGACTATGTCCCGCTATGGGAGCTTCGTCCTTGGCATGCGGCGTTGACCTTCTTGTTTGCGCCGGTCGGGTGTTTTCTCGTCCTCGCCGGCCTGATGAGCGCAAATCCCCTCTCCATATCGATCCGCTCGGCGGGACCCGCCGGCGCGGTCTCGCGGATCACCCGACACCCGGTGCAATGGGGATTTGCTCTCTGGGCACTCGGCCATGTCATCTCCAACGGAGACCTGCGTTCGCTGCTGTTGTTTGGGGGGCTCGGACTTTTTGCGCTCGCCGGCATTCCGATGGCCGAGCGCCGGGCAAGGAAACGTCTTGGCGATCGCTGGACGATCAACGCCGCGCAGACGTCTGTCTGGCCTCTGGCGGCGTTTGTGTCCGGGGTCCGGCCGAGATCGGATACAGCGCTTGCGGCAGCAGCGGTCGTTACGATCGCGCTGGTCGCCTGGCTGCTCCTTGCTGGCGGTCACGCCCTGCTTTTCGGCGCCGATCCGGTTTCCGTCTTCGGCTGATCGAAGTCCGCTTCGCCCGGCCAAGCGCTTGCCTGCGGCGCAACCGGCAGACCCAGGAGATCGACGGCGCGACGGGCAAGGTGATCCACGATCTCCTGCACCGACTGCGGTCGATTGTAGAAGGCAGGAACCGGCGGCATCACGATCGCACCCATTTCCGTGACCGATGTCATGTTACGCAGATGCCCGAGATGCAACGGCGTCTCGCGCGTCATCAGAACAAGCCGTCGCCTCTCCTTGAGTTGGACGTCGGCAGCACGTGCCACGAGGCTTGTGGAAAGGCCGGTTGAAATTGCAGCCAGCGTCTTCATCGAGCAAGGCGCGACGATCATTCCCGCAACGGGAAACGAACCGCTGGCAATCGTCGCACCGATGTCGCCATTGTCGTAGCTTCTGTAGGCCTTTGGTAGCATCCCGTCATGGGCGTCGGCCCCAGCCTCGTGCAAGAGAGTCCGCTTGCCGCCTTGCGTGACGACGAGATGCACCCGCACGCCGAGCCCGCACAAGAGATCGAGGACGGCAAGGCCGAGAGCTGCGCCGGAGGCTCCAGTAACAGCCAGCACGACGTCGCGCTGTTCAAGAAACGATGTCACGTTTGATCCTTTCCCAGGTTGTTGCCGCGCGCGCCGCGATATCTGACGGCATGCGCAGTTCGCGACCCCATTCGCGGTCGCTCTCCGGCCCGATCTTGCGGGTGGCGTCGAGGCCCATCTTTGTTCCAAGGCCCGTTCGGGGCGATGCGAAATCGAGATAATCAATCGGCGTGTTTTCGAGGACAATCAGGTCGCGCGACGCGTCGAACCGCGTGGACACGGCCCACATCACGTCCTCCCAGCTCCTCACGCCGATGTCGGCATCGACCACGATGATAAGCTTGGTGTAGTTGAATTGCGGAAGCATCGACCAGAGCCCCATCATCACCCTACGCGCCTGTCCCGGATATCGCTTGTCGACGGAGACGACCGCCATGCGGTAAGAGCAGGCCTCCGGCGGCAGCCAGAGGTCGCGGATTTCGGGAAACTGTCGCCTCAGGATCGGGACGAACAGCTCTGTCATCGCCTCCCCGAGCCTGGAGGGCTCGTCCGGCGGTCGGCCTGTATAGGTCGACAGGTAAACGGGCGAGCGGCGGGTGGTGATGGCGCTCAGCCGGACGATCGGAAAGGGTTCGACGCTGTTGTAATAGCCGGTGTGGTCGCCGTACGGCCCCTCGGGCGCGGTCTCGTCGATCGACACGCTTCCTTCCAGAATGATCTCGGCGCAGGCCGGCACGTGGAGCGGCACGGTCAGGGCGCTGACGAGCTGCGTGCGCGCTCCGCGCAGAAGACCCGCGAAGTTCAGTTCGCTCATTCCTTCAGGCAGGGGCATGACAGCGGCAAGGAGCGTCGCAGGGTCTGCACCGATCGCGATCGCCACGGGCATGTCCTGACCGCGGCGCTGCCATTGCCGGAAGTGCTTTGCGCCACCGCGGTTGGTAAGCCAGCGCACGATCAGCGAGGAGCGGTCGCGGACCTGCATCCGGTAGATGCCGACGTTGACATCGCCAGGATCGTCGGGATTGCAGGTCATGACCAGCGGCCAGGTCACCAGGGGGGCCGGCTCGCCCGGCCAGCACCATTGGATTGGAAGCATACCGGTATCGATGTCGGCTCCCCGGTAGACCACCGCCTGCGACAGGGCAGTGCGTCGATGCCTTGGCCGCATATGGCTTGCGGCCTTGAGCAGAGACAGCTTGCTCAGAGCGTCTGCGAGCGACTTTGGCGGAGATGGGTTTCGAAGATCGGCGAGGTCCTCCGCAAGTCGCCCGAGGCCGCCCTGCCCGACCCCGAAGCCAAGCTCTATCCGCTCCCTGGTACCGAACAGATTGACGAGAACAGGGATCGGGCAGCGTCGCCCTTCCGCATCTATCGGTGCCTTTATGAGAAGGGCGGGCCCATTTTCTTCAAGGACGTGCTGATGCAGGGCAGTCAGCTCGTGGACGAGCGATACGGGTTCGTCGACCGACAGAAGCAACCGGCGCTGCTCGAGCTCGTGGATGAAAGATTGCAGGTCGGCATGACGTTTGATCTTGGGTGCATCATTTAGCATGGAGATGCAATCGGCGAGGAAACCGCTCCTGTCTTTGTCTCAAAACAAACAGGGCGAATGCGCCAGGCCCTAGGGTGCCATCCTCACGAGAAGAGGCCTTTATGCTTGTTCCATCCCGCCTGATGATTGCGGCCGGCATCGTGCCGTTGCCGATCGCGGCTCGCGCCGCATCCCTGCTGTTCCAGCAGGTGCTCAAATCCCACCCTCGGCTCTTCGACCGGCTCGGAGACTATCGATATTCGTGTTTTGGCTTTGCCCCTACCGACCTTGCCTTCGAGTTCGTGATCAGGCCTGCCGGAGACAGCATCCAGACCTTCCGGCGCGGGCGCGCGCCGGCAGCTGACGCCAAGATCAGCGGCCCCCTGCTCCTGATGCTTGCGCTTGCCGAAGGCAGGCTTGATGGCGATGCCGTCTTCTTTGCGCGCAAGCTTGCCGTAACAGGCAATATGGAAGCCGTCCTCGCTCTTCGGAATGCGCTCGATGACAGCGGGATAGATCTGGTGAAACTGGCCGGAGAAATATCGGGACCGATCCGCCGTCCCGTGATGGGGGCGCTCTCGTCCATCCGGCGCCGCGCGCTCGAAGCCGAGGGTGCCAGATGGAACTGATATGTCCAGCCGGAACGCCCTCGTCGTTCAGAGAGGCCGTCGATGCAGGTGCGGACGCGGTTTATTGCGGCTTTCGCGACGAGACGAATGCCCGGAACTTCCCTGGTTTGAATTTTGATCTGCAGGAGCTTCGAGAGGCCGTTTCCTATGGCGGCGCCCGAGGCGTCAAGACGTTCGTGGCACTGAACACATTCATGACGGCGGGGCGGGAGGATCTCTGGTATCGCCGCGCGCAGGAAGCGACCGATGCCGGGGCCGATGCGCTGATCGTTGCCGATTTCGGGCTGATGGCCCATGTTGCTGAACGTCATCCGCACCAGCGCCTGCACATTTCCGTACAGGCTTCCGCCTCTAATCCGGACGCTCTCTCCTATCTGGTCGAGAGTTTTAGTGCAGCGCGTGTCGTCCTTCCCCGGACGCTGACGGTAGCCGACATTGCCCGCATTGCCCGTCAGGTGCCTTGCGAACTTGAGGTCTTCGTCTTCGGCGGCCTCTGCGTCATGGCGGAGGGGCGCTGCTCCCTGTCCTCCTATGCCACCGGAAAATCACCCAACATGAACGGCGTCTGCTCGCCGGCAAGCCATGTCCGCTACCGGCAGGAAGGCACCAACATGGTGTCGGAACTGGGCGGGTTTACGATCAACAGGTTCTCCGAGAAGGAGCCGGCCGGCTATCCAACCCTGTGCAAGGGACGTTTCGAGATCGGCAAAAGCAAGACCTATGCCTTCGAGGACCCGGTTTCACTTGATGTCATGGATCAGTTGGACGAACTCCAGGCAGCCGGTGTCACGGCGCTGAAGGTGGAGGGGCGTCAACGCGGCAAGGCCTATATTTCGCAGGTCGTTTCGACGCTCCGTGCCACGATGGAAGCCGCCCCCAGCGAGCGTCCGGCACTGATGGCCCGTCTCAAGGCCCTCAGCGAGGGACTGGAGACGACGCATGGCGCCTATGAGAAGCGGTGGAGGTAAAAGATGAAGCTGACACTTGGCCCGCTCCAATATCTCTGGCCGAGCGAGCGATGGCGTGACTTCTATTTCGAGATCGCCGATGAAGCGCCTGTCGATGTCGTCGTCATCGGTGAGACGATCTGCTCGAAGCGCCTGCATTTCATGGAGGCCGAGCTTGCGGTTGTCATCGAGCGATTGGAGGCAGCAGGAAAAGAGGTCCGGCTCTCGACACTGGCGCTCGTCACGCTCGAGCGCGAGGCGAATTATCAAAGGGCTCTCGCTCAGGAAGATGTCAGGCTTATCGAGGCCAATGATCTCTCTGCCCTCTATCTCCTGAAGGGCCGGCCGCACGCCGTTGGACCGTTCATCAATGTCTATAACGCAGCTTCCGCGCGCGTTCTGGCATCAAATGGTGCGACGACGATCTGCCTGCCGCCGGAGCTTCCAGCTTCGTCCGTGGCCGCCATTGCCAGGTCCTGTCCCGATCTGATGCTTGAGGTCTTCGCCTTCGGCCGTATGCCGCTCGCCATCTCCGCTCGCTGCGCTCATGCCCGCTCGAAAGGGCGAACCAAGGACAACTGCCAGTTCGTCTGCCAGGAGGATCCTGATGGCATGACGGTCAAAACCATTTCAGGTCAGCCCTTTCTCGCCCTGAATGGCGTTCAGACGCTTTCGCATACATGTCAGGCGTTGCTTGAGTGCCCCGACGAATGGACAGCATGGGGCGTCGGTTCACTTCGGCTATCGCCGCAGACCTGCGACATGGTCGAAGTATCCTCGACTTTTCGCAGCATGCTGAACGGAGAAATCGAGCCTGGGCAGGCGCTGGCGAGGCTGCGCGATCTCTATCCGGACATTCCGCTATCGAACGGGTTTCACCACGGCAAGACCGGCGCGGAATGGGTCGCGCGGCTGAGAAACGCAAAGGATTTGACACAATGAAGAAGAGGCTGGCGGAAAGCGACGCTCCCGGCGACAGACGGATCTTCTCTGCCCTGCGTCAGATAAAGGCCTTTGCGAAGGACCCGGATTCCGACTGCAGCTGCACCCTCATCATCGGTGAATTACTCGCGCATCTGGTTCCAAGACAAAGAGCCGCCGTCGTGCAGGAGCTGTTCATGTCGGCGCTGCGCCAGAGAACGAAGGTCGGCACGCTCCTTGAGCTTCTGAGGGAGCTCGAGCAGTTCGGCCCCGCCTCCGAGATCGGCGAGGTCGAGGAAGCGGCTCTGATTTTCGACGATGTGGCAAAGCAGGCAAGAATGGGCTCTCAGCTTCTCAGAGCCTTCGCCGCCAATCGACGCGACATTCTTGACGCACGGCAAACTCTTGTCGCCAACCAGGCTGGAGAACGTCTGTCATGAAGGCAGACAACCGCCGGGACCGGCATGTCGACGTGCTCGAGTTCATAAGCTGCGGCGGTTCGACCGGAGGCGAGGCGCGCGCTGCACTCGAAATGTTTCTCTTGCAGACACGGCCAATCCTCACGCCGGAACCGAATGCCCGCGAGCGACTGAACGGTCGGCGTAGGCGCGGCGACAATGAGGCGGGCGGGCATCCATATCCGTGAGTGCGCATCCTCGGCCAGCGGTCGATCGCCATTTTCACGAAGATCCTTGCGTTTGCGCCAGATCAATCACGGTGGAGGCAGAAGGTCTAAGCTCGTCACATTACAAGGAGTGATTGGAATGGGAAGCTTTAGCACCTGGCATTGGCTGATCGTCCTCGCCATCGTCCTCATCCTGTTTGGACGCGGCAAGATCCCCGAGCTCATGGGCGACGTCGCGCATGGGATTCGGGCCTTCAAGAAGGGCATCGATGACGAGCAGGTCGGCGAAAAGGACAGGGACGGCGATGCAGATCGGCCTTGATCCGGATCGACGCGTATTCGGCCATGCTGAACGTCCGGGGGAGCGCAAGATGGAGTATTCGATCATTTCGGCCCGGTTCGACGACGCGGAAAAATCCGGTCGTATCGATCTTCAAGTCGCTGACCAAATCAGGCCACTGATCGTCACCAGGAGATCTCTGCTGAGCGTTGCCTCGCCGCCGCGTGCGAGTGAGGCGCGGCTTTTCCAGTTTCTGCATAGCTTTTGCGAGATCGCGCTCACCTATGGCAAATGCGATCCGAGGCATGCGGAAACCCTGGTCGTCACAGCGACCGACGTAAGACGCTGGCGCCGCGGTCATTCACAGTCAGAACCGCTGTGGACGTGGCAGGATATCGGCAGCACCATCACACCCTTTCCCCGCCCGGCTGATCCCTCATCTCGGCTACGCGCTTCGGCAGAAACGCTCGAACGCTTCGCGAGTGCATAGTTTCTGGAGATATTCCTCGTCCTGATCGCGCGCGACATGGCGAAGCACCAGCTTGAGCAGCTCCCATTCCGTGGCGCGGTTGCGATTGAACCACGACGCCTCCGCAATATCGTCATAGATGTGCAGGACGCGCCTGGCGGTGGCTGGATCGAGATCTCTCAGGAGCATGGTGGGAGGGGCCGCTTTTCGAACATGGATTCACATCCCTATGGTGATGCGAGAGCTTCGCTCGTCTTCGATGAGGCAGCACAACAGGGGTGCGGATGTCTTCGCATGACGGACGAATATCGCATGCCGTTGCTATCGCCCCTCTGCTTGCTCGTCCTTGATAAATCTCAATCTGGCCGGAGCGGTATTCGAACTGATACAGATCAAAACCGTCCGTCAGAATTCATGAGAAGGGTGGCAGACAATCAAGGACCGGATATGATGAACCTGCCGACATTCGTTATCGCCGTCTTCTCGCTGCTGATCCTTCCAGGCCCCACCAATGCGGTTCTGGCCTTGGCGTCGACAGCGCTGACCGTCTGGCGGTCCCTGTCACTCATCGCCGCAGTGGTGCTCGCCTATCTCGCAATCATCGTTCCGGTGTCGAGCATCGCCGCTCCGCTCCTTAATGGCCATCCAGGCATCGCCAGCATCGTCAAGCTGATTTCGGCAATCTGGGTTCTCTATCTTGCGCTCAAGCTATGGGTTCCGGCGCCGGCGGGCGGCCAAAACACGCTCGGCGTCGGTCAGCTCTTCATCACCACACTGCTCAATCCCAAGGCCATCATCATCGGCCTTACCCTCGTGCCCGCTGTCGAAGCGGGGGTACCCGCAGCGATAGCGATATTCGTCTGCTGCGTGACGGTGACGTCGGCGATCTGGCTTGGCCTTGGCAGTCTGCTTGTCGGGCGCCATGCGCAAATGCCACCTCTTGCGCGGCATTGCGGTTGCGCGGTACTGGTTGCCTTCTCCCTGACCCTTGCCATCAGCGCCCTTTGGACCTGAGAGCTATCTGAGTTTTTCAGGGCAGCGGTTCGGCTGATTTCCCTCGATGGCTTGAAAATCAGGCGCCGCCTGCCGCAGCCGCACCGTCCCGCATCAAATGTGATGCAGGACGGTTTCTTGACGTCGGTCAATGTATGATCCATGCAGGAGGCTAAAATCGCACAATCATCTGGCGGATGAAGGTAGTGATCCGATATGTACCGAACGATAGTCTGCGCAATAGGCAACGGCCCCCGCGAAACGGCCGAGCGCATCCTGAACAAGGCAGCCGGCCTCCTCGACAAGGATGGCTCGATCTTCGTCATCCACGCCGTCGAAACCATACCACGCTACACGACGACGTGCCTGCCTGAAGACTTCGAGACAGCCGCCATAAAGGATGCCGAGGAGAAGCTTACCTTGCTGTGCCGGCAGATGAAGATCCCTGCCCTGGTCGAGGTCCATGCCGGCAGCGCGGCCAGAGTGCTTCTGGCCGCTGCGCAGGAGAAGGAGGCGGACCTCATCATCCTGTCGACCCACGTGGCGGATATTACCGACTACATTTTCGGAGCCGTGGTGGACCGCGTGGTCCGCCACGCCAAATGCTCGGTTCTTGTCGATCGCAAACAAAATCCGGGGCATAAGCTGAGCCGCACTGTGGAGACGGTGGCGCGCTGACAGCCTTGCGACCTTAGCGACGGCGCCCTGTGTTTGCGTCGCTGTGTTTCCTCCTTCGCCCCGCACATGACGCGAATATAGGCACCCCCGCACGATTCACGGCATTGCTATCGTCCCTACCGCGCATCCGCCAGCGCCCGCCGGAACCGGATAAGCGCGCCGCAAAAAAACAGCACGCCGATCGCCATGAGCGCCGCCACCTCCCGCCAGACCGCATCGAAGCCGGCGCCGCGGTAGAGGATCGCCTGCGACAGCGAGACGAAATGCGGCGCAGGCGAAACCACCATCGCATACTGCAACCAGAGCGGCATGCTATCCATCGGCGTCGTGCTCCCGGAAAGCAGGTTCATGGCAATCAGGATCGGCATCGAGATCAGCCCGAATTGTGCCATCGAGCTGGATGCCGTGGCGATCAGGATGCCGAGCGACGTGACCGAGAACTGGTAGAGCACCGCGCAGAAGACGAAAAGCCAGAGCGAACCGGCGATCGGCACCGAAAGCAGCCCTTCGACCACGACGACGAGCGACAGCACCGCTGCCACGATGATGACCAGCCCGTTCGCCCAGACCTTCGACATCATGATCTCCGCAGGCGTGACCGGCATGACGAGAAGATGCTCGATCGTACCGTGCTCCCGCTCTCGCACCAGCGCCGCACCGGTCAGAATGACCGAAAGCATCGTCACATTGTTGATGACCTGCATGACCGCCGTGAACCAGGTCGACTGCAGATTGGGATTGAATCGTGCGCTGACGACGAGATTGACCGGCGACGCGGCGGCGCTGTTCGGCAAGGCCGTCGCCATCTCCTGCAGGATAATGTTCTGAATATAGGAGGCTCCGTTGCCGGCCTGGGCCATGGCAGTCGCGTCGATATCGAGCTGCAGCGAAGGTTTGCGGCCGGCAATCGCGTCCTCCTCGAATTTGGGCGGGATCTCCAGCACGAAGACGAATCGACCGGCATCCATTGCCGCATCCACCTCATCAGCGCCGATCAATACCGGCTCCTTGAAGAAGGGCTGCAGCATCGCGTCTCGTAGCCGTGTCGAGAGCATCGAACGGTCCTCGTCGACGACGGCGACCGAGGCGTTCTCGACCTCGAGCTTGGCGCCGGTCGAAACCGTATAGACGGCGATGGTGAAAGTGTAGACGATGAGGACCATCATCACGGGATCGGCCTTCAGGCTGTAGAGCTCCTTGACGCCGAGGCGGAAAATCCTGTTGAGCTTGCCCCACATGTCAGGCGCTCCGCTTTCTGAGTGCCACAAGGGCAGCACCAACGAACACGATACCGAAACCGGCAAGGGCGATGAGGTTAGGCCAGAGTTCGGCAAGGCCGAGACCCTTTGTGATGACGCCGACGCTCAGGGGCTGGTACCAGGCCGAGGGAAAGAGCAGCCCCATGAACCGCCCGCCCCCAGAGAGCGACGAGACCGGCACCAGCAGACCGGAAAAATTCACGGCCGGGACGACCGCAACGATCGCCGTCGCGAAGATCGCTGCCACCTGGCTGCGCACGAAGCTCGAAACGAAGAGACCGAAGGCCGTCGTCGCGAGGATATAGAGGATAGAGCTCGCCGCAAGCAGACCGATGGAGCCCTTGATCGGTACGCCAAAGACGAGGCGCATCATCAGCACCAGCATCAGGAAACTGACGAAGGCGATCGCCACATAGGGAAGCTGCTTGCCGAGCAGGAATTCGATACGTGTGACCGGCGTCGCCTGAAAATTGGCAATCGAACCGGTCTCCTTCTCCTTGACGATGCCGAGCGCGGTCATGATCGCCGGGATCAATACGAGCATCAGCATGATGACGCTCGGCACGATCGCATTGGCGCTCTTGAAATCCTGATTATAGCGGAAGCGGCTTTCGACATCGACGGGATAGGGCTGTTCGAAGCGGCCCGAGTGGCGCGCCGAAACATCAGCGAGATAGGAGGAGACGAGACCGGAAACATAACCGCGCGCTGTCTCGGCACGGAACGGCATCGCGCCGTCGAGCCATACGGAGACCTCCGGCGCCTCCTGCCGCAGCAGGTCGCGGCCGAAATCCGGCGGGATCTCGATGGCCACCATCAGCTCACCATCCTGCAGCCGATGCTGCAGCTCCTCGGTCGAGGCAATCGGCGGCTGCTCCTGGAAATAGCGCGAGCTCTGCAGGCTCTCCACCAGTTGCCGGCTTTCGGAAGATTGATCCTGATCGTAGACGGCGAAGGGCAAATGCTCGACATCGAAGGAGATGCCATATCCGAAAGTGAGCATCAGCAGGACCGGCCCGAGCAGCGCAAAGACGAGCCGCGCCCGGTCGCGCAGGATTTCGATCGTCTCCCGCCGCGCATAGGCAAAGAGCCGGCGGGGGTCGAAGAGCCGCTTGGGCAGGGCGGTACCGCCGGCGAGCGCAGTGCCCCCGGCATCGGCGCCGGCGCCCTCGCCCATGCCCGCCTCGCTCAGCACCTCGATGAAGGTTTCCTCCAGCGTCGCCTTGCCCCGCTCGGCGCGCAGTTCGTCCGGGCTGCCGATCGCCAGCACCTTGCCGGCATGCATCAGCGAGATGCGGTCACAGCGCTCGGCCTCGTTCATGAAATGCGTCGACAGGAAAATGGTGACGCCGTCGCGCCGCGATAGCGTTATCAGCGATCGCCAGAAGGCGTCGCGAGCCACCGGATCGACGCCGGACGTAGGCTCGTCGAGGATCAGCATTTCCGGCTTGTGGATGACGGCGGCCGCAAGCTGGAGACGCTGGCGAATGCCGAGCGGCAGGTCTTCCGGCCGCTGGTCGGCGAATTCGGCGAGATCATACTCGGTAAGCATCTCGCCGACGCGCCCGTCGATATCTGCCGCCGGCAAACCGAAAAGACGCGCATGCAGCCTGAGGTTCTGGCGAACGGTCAGCTCGCCATAGAGGGAAAATGCCTGCGACATGTAGCCGACGCGTTTGCGGGTCTCGATATCGTCGGCCTTCAGCGGCTGGCCGAAGAGCTTTGCGACACCCTCGCTTGCCGGCAATAGCCCCGTCAGCATCTTCATCGTCGTGCTCTTGCCGCTGCCGTTCGAACCGAGGAAGCCGAAGATCTCGCCCTTCGCAATACGGAAACTGACATGATCGACCGCGACGAAATCGCCGAAGCGGCATGTCAGGTCCTCCGCCTCGATTGCCGGCGGTCCGTCGACGATCACGCGCGGCGTGACGGTCAGCGGGCTGCGATCCAGCTTGCCGGTATTCGGCATCAGCGCCGTGAAGGCCGCCTCCAGGGTCTGCTGCTGGGCCTGTCGCATGATATCGCCGGGGCTGCCGGCAGCGATCAGCCTGCCCGCGTGCAACGCAGCAAGCCAGTCGAAGCGTTCGGCCTCCTCCATATAGGCGGTCGCGACGATCACGCTCATCTGCGGCCGCCGCTCACGAATGTGATCGACGAGCTCCCAGAACTGTCGCCGCGAGAGCGGATCGATGCCGGTCGTCGGTTCGTCGAGGATTAGCAGATCGGGATCATGCAGGAGCGAAGCGCAGATGCCGAGCTTCTGCCTCATGCCCCCCGAAAGCTTGCCGGCGGGCCGATCACGAAAGGGCAGCAAGCCGGTCATTCGCAATAGTTCATCCATGCGAGCACGCCGCTGCGGAGCGTCCTGGCCGAAGAGACGGCCGAAGAAATCGAGGTTTTCCGCGACGCTCAACGTCGGATAGAGATTGCGTCCGAGGCCCTGCGGCATGAAGGCTAGGTGGGCACGGGCGTCGCGACGATGGCGCCAATCGGCCATGTCGCCGCCAAGCACCTCGACATGCCCGTGCTGGATGCGGGTAATACCCGCCGCAAGACCGAGCAGCGTCGATTTGCCGACGCCATCGGGGCCGATCAGTCCGGCCATGCATCCGGCGGGAACGGCGAGCTCGACACCATCGAGCGCGGCAATCCGGCCGTAACGATGCGTCACGCCCGTGAAGCGAACGGTCGGTTCGCTCATTGCGGCAGCTTCACTTGCAGCTCGGCCGGCCAGGCCGACTTGGGATCGGTGCGCACATAGCCGATCCCCCTCACACCTGTCTTGACGCGCGATTCATAGTCCTTGAGCAGATCGGGGGCGATCTTCAGCTTCACGCGGAAGACCAGCTTCTCACGCTCGTCCCGTGTCTCGACGGTCTTCGGTGTGAACTGTGCCTGCGAAGAGACGAAGGAGACCGTCGCCGGCACGACATATTGCGGCGCCGGATCGAGGATGATGCGCGCCTCGTCGCCGATCGCCAAGGTGCCGGCTGCACGGGCAGGCAGGAAGATCGTCATCGACACGTCGGAGAGATCGAGCAGCGTGGCAACCGGCGCACCGGCGGCAACGACCTCGCCTGTCTGCGCGAGCTTGTATTCGACACGGCCCCGGCGCGGCGCCTTCAGCACAGCATCGTCGAGTAGAGTTTGAATGCGCACCACTTCCGCCTGCGCCGCTTCCGTTGCCGCTTCCGCTTCGTCGCGGCTCGCGAGCGCTGCCCTTTGTGCAGCTTCGGCAACGCTCAGCTGGCTGCGGCGCAATTCCAGCTGCTGCATCGTGCCGCTGCCCGTGTTGCTCATCGATTGCGCGCGTTCGAATTCCTGCTTGGCGAGTGTCAGCTCGCTTTGGCGCTGGGCAATCGAGGCCTCGGCTTCGACCTGGCTCGTCTCGCTGCGGCGAACCTGGGCCTTGGCGCCAGCAAGCTGGGCATCGAGATCAGCCGTATCGATCCGGGCGATCGGCGCGCCCGCATCGACGATCTGGCCTTCATCAACGAGTACATCGGCAAGCCGGCCAGCGAATTTCGCCGAAATCAGCACCTGCTGGGCCTCAATGCGGCCATTGGACATGGAGACATTTTCGGGCAGTCCTCGGCCGGTCATCTTGTTCCAGAGGGCCTCGAAACGAGCCGAAAAGACCGAGGAGCGATCCTGCGCAAGAACCGGCTGACCGAGGCCAAGGAGAAAGGCGGCGGAAACCAGGATACAAAGCTGATGCTTTCTCAATTGCGGAGCCTCCAATCGAACCGGTGCGGACATTGCCGATGTTCGTCCTTCTATTGGCAATCCCGTTCGCCATCCTTGACATATGTCATGAAGGATACGGCAAGCATCTCTAGCGGTCGCGCCCCGACCTGCGACGCCGGACGCTTGTATTTTGCGATGGATCAATGCGCAGGTGGGCGCCCTCTTCATCATCACCCCGGACAATCATCGCGAAAGGATAGAGATCATGACGGGCAAGATGATGAAGGCGGCGGTGGTGCGTGAATTCGGCAGGCCGCTTGTAATCGAATGCGTGCCGGTGCCAGTTCCCGGACCGGGCGAAATCCTGGTGAAGGTGGTCGCCTGTGGCGTCTGCCATACCGACCTGCATGCAGCCGACGGCGACTGGCCCGTCAAGCCGACGCCGCCCTTCATTCCAGGCCACGAAGCGGCAGGCGTCGTTGCCGCCCTCGGCCCCGGCGTCACCGAATTCAAGGAAGGCGATGCCGTCGGCGTCGCCTGGCTGCACGACGCCTGCCTGCGCTGCGAATATTGCGAGACCGGCTGGGAAACGCTTTGCGAACACCAGCACAATTCCGGCTACAGTTGCGATGGCGGCTTTGCCGAATATGTCATCGCCTCTGCAGCCTTTGCCGCACGCCTTCCCGATGACGTCAATTTCGCCGAGATCGCGCCGATCCTCTGCGCCGGGGTTACGACTTACAAAGGTCTCAGGGAAACCGAAGCCCGGCCCGGCGAATGGGTAGCGATCTCGGGCGTCGGCGGCCTTGGCCATGTTGCGATCCAATATGCCAAGGCGATGGGCCTCAAGGTGGTCGCCCTCGATATCGCCGCCGCCAAGCTCGACCTCGCTCGGGAGGTTGGCGCCGATCTTGCGCTCAACGCGCTTTCCGAAGACGTGGTCGAACAGGTGTTGAAGGCGACGAGCGGCGGCGCACATGGCGTGCTCGTTACCGCCGTCTCCCCACCGGCTTTCTCGCAGGCGCTCTCCATGGTGCGCCGGAAGGGCACCGTCAGCCTTGTCGGGCTGCCGCCGGGCAACTTCCCGACGCCGATCTTCGATGTCGTGCTGAAGCGCATCACCGTGCGCGGCTCAATCGTCGGCACGCGCCGCGATCTCGACGAAGCGCTTGCCTTTGCCGCCGACGGCCGCGTCCGGGCCGAGATCACCAGGGCGCCGCTCGACGATATCAATGATATCTTTGCCGGCCTGAAAGCGGGAACCATCGAAGGTCGGATGGTGCTGGATATCGCCGAAGAGAAACCGGCGCGGACGGCATGAGAACTGGACTGTAAGCCAGAAGGGGAAACTGCCGGTGCCGGCTCTCCTGCCCACCGTGGGAGCTGGTGCCGTCCCTTCTGGCCAGGCCGAATGACAGGACGCTGGCCTCGTCCCCTCCCCGACGTCGGACCGGCAACCTATATCAAGGCGGATTCCAGTCCGCAGTATTCGCTGCCCTTACACGGAGACATGTATGAGCCAAGATCCATACGAGCTTCTGGGCGTGAAACGGGATGCCACCCAGAAGGAAATTCAGGGGGCATTCCGCAAGCTTGCCAAGAAGCTCCACCCCGACCTGAACCCCGGCGACAAGAAGGCCGAGGCGAAGTTCAAAGAGATTTCTGCCGCCTATGAAATCCTGAGCGATGAGGAGAAGCGCGGTCGCTTCGATCGTGGCGAGATCGACATCACCGGAGCCGAACAGGCGCCCCGCAGCTATTATCGCGACTATGCCTCCTCGGCCGGGCCGGGCGGCGCCTATCACAACGGCGCCGGCTTTGCCGATTTCGGAGACGCCGACGATCTCTTCGCAAGCTTCTTCTCGCGCCGGGCTGGCGGCGGAAGTGGCGGCGGCCAGTTCCGCGCAAAAGGCCAGGACCGACGCTTTTCGATGGAGGTGGATTTCCTCGATGCCGTGAACGGCACGCAGAGCCAGGTGAGGCTGTCGGACGGGCCGGCGCTCGACGTCAAGATTCCGCCCGGCACGCGTGACGGCCAGACGCTGCGCCTGCGCGGCAAGGGAGAACCAGGCTTCGGCGGCGGGCCGGCCGGCGATGCGCTGATCGACGTCCATGTGCGCCCGCACCGTTTCTTCACCCGCGACGGCGACGACATCCGCCTCGATCTGCCGATCACGTTGAAAGAAGCGGTACTCGGCGGAAAGGTGCGCGTGCCGACGCCCTCGGGGCCGGTCAACCTGACGCTGCCGGCGAACTCCAGCAGCGGCAAGGTGCTGCGCCTCAAGGGCAAGGGAGTTGCCAAGCGCGGCGGCGACGCGGGTGACGTCTATGTGACGCTGAAGATCCTGCTGCCCGAACAGCCTGACGAACAGCTGACCGCCTTCGCCAAGGACTGGGCGGCAGCCGACACACAGGATCCGAGAAAGAACATGGAGGCCTGACCATGGACGATCGCGAATTCCGTCTCTACCTTAAAATCGACGTGACTGAACTCGATCTTTGGGTCGAGCAGGGCTGGCTTGCCCCCGATACTTCCGAGGGCCGGCGCCGGTTCCGAGATGCCGATCTTGCCCGCGCCCGCCTGATCCTCGACCTCACACGCCAAATGGGTGTCAACGAGGCCGGCGTCGACATCGTCATGGAGCTCGTCGACCAGCTCCACGGCATGCGCGGTGCGATGCGCAGGCTTGTCGTCGCAATCAACCGGCAGGAGGCCGAGATCCAGCAACGCCTGCTCGCCGCGCTCGAAGAGCTCGACGACAGCGGCCGCTGATAGCTTCGTTACGGACTTTGACGGCGATCAAGGTCAGGCTTTGCACGGCATGGAGAATGGCAGAGCGGGCAAGATAGCCCGCCTGTCCTGGCGGAGCAGCCTCTCCGCCCTGCCGGGAAACGTCGTTGCGCAGACTTCTATTGATTATCCTTCTTCTCATGATCGCCAGCGTATTCAGCATACTCTGGATCAAGCCGCAGGCCGACAGCGCGCGCCCTTCCGCTCCTCAGAACTCGGTGATCCAGTAGCGGCCAATTCCTCAAATTTGACGCCGATCAAGGCGCAAGGCCTTGAAAACGCGCAACAACGACCATGCAGGATGTTCTATTCCACCAACGAAGCAGAGGACGAGGGGAAGATGCCGGGAAACCTGTTCAGTTTCGTACTCCTCATGGGCCGCCGCCACCAGACCGCGATCGCGGCCCTTTCGATCCTCCTCTTTCTCGCCGGCACAGCGCCCCTGGAAGTCCAGAGACGCATCATCAATGCCGTGACGCAGGGTGCGCCCTATCCCGCCATCCTCCTCCTCGTCCTCGCCTATCTCGGCCTCGTACTGCTGGAAGGCCTGACCAAGCTGGCGCTGAACCTTTATCGCGGCTGGATCGGCGAAGTCGCGATCCGTTGGCTGCGCATGTCGGTGCTTGCCGTCTCGGAACGCTCGCGGCAGGCGCCGCTCGATGCGCTTGCCGAAGGCGTACAGCTCTCGATCGTGCTCGCCGAAGCCGAACCCGTCGGCGGCTTCGTCGGCACCAGCTTTTCCGAGCCGCTGCTGCAGGCCGGCATCCTCGTTGCTGTCGGCGGCTACATGATCTTCCTGCAGCCGCTGATGGCGTTTGCCGTCGCCGTCGTCTTTTTCCCGCAGGTGGGCTTCGTTCCCCTGATGCAATCGGCCATCAACCGCCGGGTGGCGAGCAAGATCAACGTCATGCGTCATGTCAGCGAAGGCATGGTCGAGCACGTAGTCACCAGCGAGACCTTGAATGCACAGAGCGACCGCGTCCAGACGCTCTTTTCGACCAATATGAGCATCTACAGGATCAAATTCACGATGAATTTCCTGATGAACCTGATGACGCAGCTCGGATATGCCGGCATCTTCGCGCTCGGCGGATATTACGTCGTCACCGGAAAGACCGAGATCGGTACCGTCGTCGCCTTCATCTCCGGTCTTTCCAAGATAACCGACCCGTGGGGCGCCCTGGTCGACTGGTACCGTGACCTGAAGGTCACGCAGGTCAAATACGCCATGATCCGCGATGCGAGCATCGATGCCGCTGCCTTGCAGGACGCTGGCCCGCCGCAGATGGAAGAGCCCGCGCTGGTACCGTGAGGAACGGAACTGGCGGCCGCCCGTTCGAATGTCCGAACAGGTCATCGCACGTCATTTCCGCACTCAGGTTTGGAGGGAACGTGGAAACCGCGCCAGATGGCTGACGCGGTCTATGCCGTAGCGGATTTCATCGGGCCGCGGCGGACGACTATGCAAGCATCTTGCCTGTCCGGCGCAGATTGTCGTGCCAGCCGAGCGCTTCCTCAATCAGATGCGGCGTTTGCCCGCCGCGCAGCAGCGCCCGCTTGTAATAATCCGCAAGTAACTCGCGATAATTCGGATGTGCGCAGTTGGCGATGATGACTTCTGCCCGTTCCCGCGGCGCCAGGCCGCGCAGATCGGCAAGGCCGATTTCCGTCACGAGGATATCGACATCGTGCTCGGTATGGTCGACATGGCTGACCATCGGCACGACGCGTGAAATCGCGCCGTCCCTGGCGAGCGACTTCGTCACGAAGATCGACATATAGGCGTTGCGGGCGAAATCGCCGGAGCCCCCGATACCGTTCATCATGTGCGTGCCACCGACATGGGTCGAGTTGACATTGCCGTAAATGTCGAGTTCCAGCGCCGTGTTGATGGCGATGATGCCGAGGCGGCGGATGACTTCGGGATGGTTGCTGATCTCCTGCGGGCGCAAAATCAGCCGCCGCTTGTAGCGCTCGATCGCGGAAAATACCCGCAAATGCTTCTCCGTCGAGAGTGTCATGGAGGACCCGGAGGCGAAATTCAGCTTGCCGGCATCCATGAGATCGAAGGTCGAATCCTGCAGCACCTCGGAATACATGGTGAGATCGTGGAAGGGCGTTTCTGTGAACCCCTGGAGCACCGCGTTGGCGATCGTGCCGATGCCTGCCTGGAGTGGCAAGAGGCGCTCCGTCAGCCTGCCATGGCGCACCTCGTTGAGCAGGAATTCGGTGAGATGACCGGCAATCGCATTCGTCTCCGCATCCGGCGCCTCCACCGTGGAGGCGCTGTCGCTGCTCTGCGTGAGGACGATCGCCGCGATCTTTTCCGGCGGGATTGGAATGAAGGGCACGCCGATGCGGCTGTCGGGGGCCACGACCGGGATCGCCTCGCGGCTTGGCCGCCTGGTCGGGATATAGATATCGTGCAGCCCTTCGAGCGCCTCCGGCTGCGACAGGTTGATCTCGACGATCACCTTCGGCGCCAGGATGGCGAAACTCGCCGAATTGCCGACGGAGGTGGTCGGCACGATACCGCCGTCCTCGGTGATCGCAGTCGCCTCGATGACGGCGACGTCGACGGGTGCCAACTGGCCGCTGCGCAGGAACTCGACCGTTTCCGACAGGTGCTGGTCGATGAACATCACCTCGCCGGCGTTGATCGCCTTGCGCATGACGGCATCGGACTGGAAGGGCATGCGGCGGGCAATGGCGTGGGCTTCGACAAGCGTCCTGTCGAGATTGTTGCCGAGCGATGCGCCGGTCAGCAGCGTAATCTTCAGCGGATCGCGCTTTGCCCTTTCCGCCAATGCCAGCGGCACCGCCTTGGCCTCGCCGGCTCGCGTGAAGCCGCTCATGCCGACAGTCATGCCGTCGGTGATAAGCTTCGCGGCCTCGTCGGCATTGACGATGCGATCCCAGAGGGTCTTGCTACGAAGACGATCCTTGAACATGGCCGGTCAGTCCCTAATGCGACAACAGGATGGGCAGCGTGATATTGGTCAGCACGGCCTCGGTTGCTCCGCCGAGCACGAATTCACGCAGGCGCGAATGGCCGAAGCCGCCCATGACGAGCAGATCGGCACGCCACTCGAAAGCCTTGGTCTGCAAGACTTCGCCAATCGGCGCGCTGCCTGCATGCGCCCTCACCGTCTCCGCCATCACCCCGCTCTTGAGCAGATTCTCGACAAGATGGTCGCCCAGATCGAATTTGACCGGCTTCTCGTCGATGACGGAGAGCAGGCAGACCTTGGACGCCCGCTCCAGGAAGGGCGAGGCGTCATGGGCAGCGCGCGCGGCGGCTCTGCTGCCGTCCCAGGCGATAGCGACGTGATCCAGCCTCCCGCCAAACGGCGCGGCGGGATAAAGGATGAGCGGCCTGCCGGAGGCAAACAGCACTGCCTCAACGATTGGACGGGAGACACCCGCCGATTCCAGAAGCACGAGATCGTAGGCACGCGATGTTTCCGCAAGCACTTCAGCGACGAAAGGCTCACCCGCCTTGATCTCGCGTAGACGCACATCGACGGAGGCGGCCTTCGCCTGATCGAGCGCCTTTTGGGTCAGTACCGAAGCGCGCTTGCGGCTCAGAGCCTCGGCATCCCGCGCCATCTTCGCGGCGTCGATGATCAGCGACGATAGCGCATTGGAAACATCGGGAATCGTGATCTCCACCGCGCAGACCGTGAGTGTCGCCTGCATGTGGTGAGCAAGTGCGACCGCATTGGCAATCATGAACTCGGAAGTCATATCCGGATAGGTGAGGAGTGGAAGAAAGAGATGTTGTTTCATTGGGAGACTCCGAACGGAAAATAATCAGACCAGATCCTCATCACTCTCGCATCCGTTCGAAGCCTCGCATTGACATGTCTCAATTCTCGGAGGCAGTCGTCACGGCACGCACTCATGTCAGAAGAAAACCCGCAAGTCCGGCGAGAGCCGCTGCAGCGGTTGCGATCGCCAGACGAACTGCGTAGGCGGGGCTCCCCATGATTGCCGCCAGAACAGCTTTTGCGAGAAGATTGGCGAAAGCCGCGACCGCTATGGCACGGGCGGCCGCATCCGCTGAGAGCTGGATCGACGCCAGTTTCGCAACCGAAAGCGTGATCGCGTCGAGATCGCCCAGTCCTGTCACGAAGGCGAGGACGGGCAGCGATCTTGTTCCGAAGACGACCAGGGTCGCCCGCGTCAGGATTGTCACGACGGCGAGAACTAGAGCAAAACGCAACGCCACCATAACCTCGAGCGGGTTTCGCGGCGAGAAGTTGGGACTGTCTTCCGGACGCCGCAGCGCTCCGACGAGGCCGCCACCGATAGCAAAGGCTGCAGCCGCTGGAGCGAGCAATGGCGCAAGCTCCCACAGAACCGCCGGCGCAATCACGCCGCAGATCAGAAGCGCCCGGGTGAGGGATACCGCTCCAGCCAGCATCGCCCCTGCCGAAAGCAGGGACGAGAGCGCAGGCACCTGGATTGACTGGCGGGCAAAGGAAAGTGTCAACGCCGTCGAGGAAACGATGCCGCCGCTTGCGCCGGTCATCAGGATTCCGGCGCGTGCGCCGCTGATCTTGATCAGGATGTAACCAAAAAAAGAGACGGCGCCCACGAGGATCGTCATCATCCAGAGCTCGAAGGGATTGATCGCCTGCCAGGGATCGATCGCCTTGTCGGGCAGGATGGGCAAGATGACGACCGTCATCGTCAGCAGGATCAAGGCGGCCCTGAGTTCGAGCCAGGTCAGCCGCCGAAGAAACCCATGCAACGGTTCGCGCGCCGCCAGAAGCACCGTTATTGCAACGGCACTCGCTGCAGTCGTCGTCATGTCGGCAACCACGGCGCTCAAACCAAGCACGAAAACCGATATAGCGGCAATGGCAGCGGTCGCGCTGTAATCCTCGTCGCGCGCCGCCTGCATGGAGCTGAAAACGAGAATTGTGATGCAAAAGAACACAAAGACGATCGTCGGCAGGATCGGCCCTGTTGCGGGCTGAAGGAAGCCGCATAGGCCGCCAAGGAAACTTGAAAGGCCATAGGTGCGAATGCCTGCGACCCTTCCGCCCGGTGCCACCTCGCGCTCCTGCCAGCCGCGCTCGATGCCGACGAGGATGCCGATCGCAAGCGCCAGGCTGAGGCGCTGGAATGCTTCCGTTGTCATCAGCAATGTCATCATTGGCTGGTCCAGTCGCCGTGGCCTGTTCTTCAGCGGCGCGCGGACGGTTTCGTACCGTAAAGTGCCGATATGCCGAGGACGACGAGAAGAATGCCGCAGATCAATGCATTCCAAACAAAGGGCGGCTTTCCGGCGTCACGGAGCATCCACGGCGAAGCGATAAGCCAGATACCGATCAGGAGGTTAACCCATTCCTCCCATAAGCGGTAGGATGCGAGTGCCGTCGCGCCCAGGATGGCGACGGCAACTCCGCAGACCAGGAAATTCCAGGCCGCGGCCCCGAAAGGAACGGAATCCGGGCTGAAGCTTCCGAGTGCCCAGGGGGCGGCGATAAGCCATATCCCGACGACAAAGGCGGCGTGGTCTTGCCAGCGACGACGATCCATTTCTAGGTCTCCCTGCTCCTGTAAAGCCAATCACGACACGCGCCTCGGCTCATTGAGCTGGATCAACATCTCCCGTGAGGGGAAGTCTGCATAAGAGCGAAGAACGGGCGCGAGCCGTCTTTGACAACCGTCAATGCCGGTTTGCCGCGATTTCAGCATCATGGCATCATGAAGATGAGGAACGGTTCATGAAAGCTATGATCCTTGAGGCAATCGGGATGCCCTTGCGTCCGGTCGACCGGCCAAATCCCCTGCCCGGAAAAGGACAATTGATGTTGAGGGTCGAGGCCTGCGCGGTGTGCAGGACCGATCTTCATGTCTGCGACGGCGATCTTCCGAACCCGAAGCTGCCGCTCGTTCCCGGCCATGAGATCGTCGGCATCGTCGAGGCTGTCGGGGAAGGAATAGCGCCGTCGCGCGTGGGGCAAAGGGTCGGCGTGCCCTGGCTCGGTCATACATGCGGCTGCTGCTCGTTTTGCAGGAGCGGAGAGGAAAATCTTTGCGATGAGCCGCAATTTACCGGCTATACCCGCGACGGAGGCTTTGCCACCCATGTCGTTGCGGATGCCGATTACGCCTTTGTGCTCGACAGCCAGGCCGATCCCGTCGCCCTTGCCCCGCTCCTCTGTGCCGGCCTGATCGGCTGGCGTTCGCTGAAGAAGGCCGGCGACGGCAAGAAGATCGGGCTCTACGGGTTCGGCGCGGCCGCGCATATCATCGCGCAGATCTGTCGGTGGCAGGGCCGCGACGTCTATGCGTTCTCGCGCCCCGGCGATGTGGCGGCGCAACGCTTCGCACTCGGTCTCGGCGCCGTCTGGGCTGGAGGCTCGGACGAGCGCCCACCCGTCGCGCTCGATGCGGCGATCATCTTTGCACCGGTCGGCGAACTCGTGCCGGCGGCGTTGAAGGTGGTGCGTAAGGGGGGCCGGGTCGTCTGTGGCGGTATCCACATGAGTGATCTGCCCGCAATACCCTACGCGCTGATCTGGGGCGAGCGAAGCGTGGTTTCGGTCGCCAATCTGACGCGGAAAGACGCCGAGGAATTCTTCCCCGTCGCCCGCCAGGCAGATGTGCGCACCCACACGAAAACCTATCGGCTAGTAGATGCCAATGCGGCGCTTGACGATTTGCGCGCCGGCCACCTGAGCGGAGCGGCTGTCCTGATACCTTGAAAGGCACCGCAATCGCGGAACGGCAATCGCCGCATAGTCCGAATTCGCTCGATGCTCTCCGACCTGAGACAGGCGAAGAACTGCACCGAAGAGAAGTCGCGTCGTGCCTTTAACGAACTCGGCCGGTCGCCTTGAGCGGGATCGAACCCCAGATCAATCAAGCGAAAGCACCAAACGGATGCCGGAGATTCTGCGGGTCCACATATGCGAGAAAGCCTGGTGGTCACCCGCCAAGCCTTCTCGGGTCCTTCGAATGCGGATGGTAGATATTACGGCGACAATTCCTCCAGAACGCGTCCCTTGGTTTCGACCGCGAAGAGGGCCGTCACCAGGGCGCCGACCAGCAGGATTGCGGCAAAAGCGCCGAAGACATACTGGATGCCCATCGATGACATGACCCAGCCTACCGCGATAGGACCGGCAGAGGACCCGAGACGCAGCCAGGCGCTACCTGTGCCCGTGCCAATGGCGCGAAGGCGGGTCGGGTAGATCTCCGCCGAATAGAGGTAGAGCGAGAAGGTTACGGTCTGGACGATGGCGTAGGCGAGACCGGCGAGGATGAGAACCTGGATCGCCGACGTCGCACCCAGCCAGGCGAGGATGACGAGCGGGATCGGTGCGATCAAAAGGGCGCCTGTATACCAGCGCTTACGGCCGACTTTGTCGATGAGCAGTGCGCAGATAACGGCCGCAATCACGCCACCGACCGAGGTGACAAAGCCGTAAAAAATACTGGTTTCAAGCGGCAGGTTGAACGTCTGGCGATAGAGGGTCGGAAGCCAGGTGATCGTGCCATTGGCGACCATATAGGCGCAGAACCACATGGCCCAGATCGACAGGGTGCGCTTCAGGTAAATGCCCTGGAAAAGTTCGCGCCAGTCGGATCTGCGGCGGGCAGGAGCGGCCACGACTTTCGGCTCCGGCAGTTCCTTGCCGCCGGCACGGGCGCTGTTCTCCAACTTGGTGACAATACGGTCGGCTTCCTCATAGCGGCCGTTGGCGACCAGCCAGCGGGGTGATTCATGGAGGAACCAGCGCAGGGGGATCATGAGGCTTGCAGGGACCAGGCCGACGACAAACATCGCCTTCCAGCCGTAGACCGGGACCATGAAGTAGCCGATCAGGCCCGCGCCGACGAGGCCGAGAAGGAACATGACCTCATACAGCAGGAAAAAGCGGCCCCGCCCCTTCGAGCCGATCAGTTCGTTGATATAGGCACTCGCGACCGGAACTTCGCCGCCGGTTCCGATGCCTTGGACGAAGCGGAATGCCATCATCATGCCGGCGCCGGCTGCGAAGAGGCATGCGACGTCCATGCTGACGAATAGCAGGATCGTAAATAGCAGCACTTTCAGGCGGCCGATCCGCTCAGCGAGCCAGCCAAAGCAGACAGCGCCGATCAATTGTCCGAGGTATCCCATCGACAGGATCATTCCCGTCTGTCCCGGCGTCAAACCCCATTCGCGGACAAGAACCGGCATCGCATAGGCGATGGCGATCACGGTATAACCGTCAAAGAATGTCGCGGCGCCAACGATGTTTCGGGCCCAGAACACCTCACGGGTCACTGGCAACCGTTCAAGGCGGGCGCTGATTTCTGCTTGCGGATCGACAACCGGTGACGGCGCGGTTATGCGCTGTTCCATATTCATGTTTTCCTCCCTGTGCCCGGCCCTCTCCCGGCCTGGCTTCGAACCTACACGTTGGATGGCTCACTTCGGGATCCTTTTGGGTACGGCCATGGATCCGGAAGGAACGGCTCTCTCGTCGGCGAGGTATGCACGGCGTAACAGACCGTGCGACTGCGGCGGCGCGTCACTCCCGATGCGACCGCAATTTTCCTCCCCTAAGAAGACGCCCCCGTTTGAACGACGGGGGCTTTCTCAGTCACTCCGCTGCGATTAACTGGTCGACCCGGCCGATGCCCGCGGCCTCGAAGGCGGCGAAGATTTCGGCCTCTGCCTTTTCGCCGAGATTCTTCAGCGGCTCGCGGATGGTGGCATGGTCAAGCACACCACGATGGACGAGGCCGAGCTTCAGGGCCACGGTTCCTTCCATGTGGGAGCCACGGTGATAGACGGCACGGGTGACCGGAAGGAGACGTTCGAAGATCTGGCGGGCTTGCGGATAGTTTTGCGCCTTTCCTGCCTTGATCAGGTCGATCAGCAGCTCCGGTGCAATATTGCCGTAGCCGACAAGCAGGCCGTCAACGTCGAACATGGTCGGCAGCAGCCATTCGTCATGGCAGCTCAGGATCTGCAGGTTCGGGTTGGCCTTCTTGAGTTCCGGAATCTCGACGTACCAGCGCTTCATGTTGCGGACGCCGTTCTTGGTGGCAACGACACCGTCCTGGGTCGCAATCGCAAGCTGCGTGTCGATATCGTAGGAAGCCTTGGTGGCATCCGGATACTGGAACAGGATGCACTGCAGGCCTGATTCCTGCCAAATCGCCTTGTAGCGATCCTGTGGCGCGCCTTTTTGAAATCCGAAGCGCAGCCAGCCGTGGTTCGGGTAGACCAGCGCGCCGGTCGCGCCTGCAGCCTTGCACTTCTTGGCTTCTTCCGCCGCGACCTTGGTGCCCTCACCGGTTATACCTGCAATGATGGGAAGTTGACCATTGACGGCTTCAACATAGGTGCGGATGAGCTTCAGGCGCTCTTCCTCAGTCAGGAACGTACCTTCGCCGGCATGGCCAAGAATGACGAGGCTCTTCACGCCGTCCATGCCGGCAAGCCACTTGGCGATACGGGCATTGGCCGCGTAGTCGACCTCTCCGTCGCGGGTGAATGCGGTGACGGGTGCCGGGCTCAGGCCTCTCAAATCCATTGCTTGCATCGGGGTATCTCCTCCTAGATAGCCGCTGTCCGCCTATGCGATCAGCGATGGGATCGTTAATGGGAACGTTCCCACTATCGTTTCCGATTTTGCTGGAGTCAACATTTTTTTTAATGCATGCTTGAGGCCTCAATCGCGAGAACGCTGCAGATGGGAAAAGGTGAAATGGATTCAAAGGCCGAAGAAGGCAACCGCCAGACACGCGTGACCATCCTGGATGTTGCGTCGGCCGCAGGCGTTTCCAAATCCACGGTATCACGCATCCTCGACGAGCGGCTTCCCCGGTCCGACAACGAAACCTCGCGCCGCGTTCGCAAGATCGCGGAAGACATGGGTTATGTCCGGGATGTCTCAGCTGCGAGCCTGAGACGCGGCAACACGATGACAGTCGGCGTGATTGTTCCCCGGCTAACCGATACGGTCATGGCGATGCTCTACGAGGCCCTGGCGAAGGCGTGCAGCAAAAGCGGTCGCTTTGCCATTGTCGCGACGACCGATGACAAGCCCAAAGCCGATCGACTTGCCGCCGAGTCACTTCTAAAGCGTGGCGTTGACGGATTGATCCTCTCGACCGCGCGCGAGGACGATGACTTTCCTGATGAGCTGGTGGCCCGGGGCGTGCCTCTTGTCCTGGCTCTGCGGACCGACGGACGGAGCCTTTCTTCGATTGGCGACGACCGGTTGGGTGGTTATCTGGCGACGCGCCACCTCCTGGACCTTGGTCACCGTCGTATCGGCGTGATCGCCGGTCCCTCATACGCCTCCAGCGCGCTCGGACGCGTCGAAGGCTACAGGCAGGCATTGGAAGAGGCAGGGGTTTTGCTCCGTTCGGACTACATTGTTCCGTCGACCTTCGGGATCGACACCGGAGCAGATGCGGCCGAGCAACTCATGCGCTTGGCAGATCGTCCTACCGCGATTTTTGCCGTGAACGACAACACGGCGATCGGCGCTCTTTCCGGTCTTTCGCGCCTTGGGATTTCCGTACCCAACGATGTTTCGGTCGTTGGATATAACGATATTCCTATCGTCAGCCATCTTCCAACCCCGCTGACGACACTGCGCGTCCCCTTTGAGCAGATTGCATCAAACGCGTTGGATCTGCTCACAAGTGGCGCTGTTTCGGCAGAGGACCGGATCCGCGTTTCGGCGCCGACCCTCATACCCCGAAAGTCCTCCGCCAAGCCCCCCGCTTCCATTGCAACGCAATGACGTCGCTGATCGGCCGGCAGTTCCAGTGCTACGGTTAGGAGCCGCCCCGAAACGAACCGGTTCCTCGTTTTCTCAAGCAGCTCAGCCGTTGGGGACGGGAGCCAGTATCCGCCACTATCAAAGGTGACTACGTTACTCTTGTTTTTCCTTGGGCAAGCAGGTTATACCGCCCGCGCCCTTAGAATTCCCATTTTGGGGTTCGAAGAACAGGAAGTTTTCATGAAAGTTTTTAAGTCCCTTATGGTTCCCGGACTGCTCGCCGTACTCGGCCTGATCGCGACGCCGGCATTGTCCGCACCGACCGCGTATCCGCTGACGCTCGACAATTGCGGCGCGAAGGTCACCATCGCCAGGGCTCCGGCGCGAGCCATCGGACTTGGCCAGAACAGCGCGGAGATCATGCTGCTTCTCGGTCTGGAAGACAAAATGGCCGGCACCGCATTCTGGCCGAGCAAGGTTCTGCCGCAGCTCGCCGAAGCCAATGCGAAGGTCAAGCTTCTGTCTGTCGAGTTTCCGACCTTCGAGTCTGTTCTGGCGCAGAATCCGGATTTCGTGGCAGCGGCCTTGCCAAGCCTGATCGGACCGACGAGCAAGGTCGCCAAGCGCGAGGACTTCGACAAGGTTGGCATACCAAGCTACATTTCGCCCAGCACCTGCCTCAGCACCGAAAAGGTCAAGAACGAGTACGGCAGCCGCGACCAGCTCTGGAATATGGATCTTCTGTACAAGGAGATCGACGAGCTTTCGCAGATTTTTGACGTCGCCGATCGTGGCCAGGCGCTGATCGCCGACTTCAAGAAGCGTGAAGCGGCACTGCGCACCAGCGTGCCCAAGGATGGAAAGCAGCTTTCCTACGTCTTTTGGTTCTCCAGCCAGTCGCCTTCCGCAGATGCCTATCTCGGGGGCAAGAACGCCGCATCCGGTTTCATCGCCGATCTCCTCGGCGGCAAGAATGCCGTCACCGCCGAAGCCGAATGGCCGACGCTCGGGTGGGAAAGCATCATAGCCGCCAATCCGGATGTCATCGTCGTGGCCAATCTCGACCGCAACCGCTGGGAACTCGACAAGCCGGAAGCCAAGATCAAGTTCCTGAACAGCGACCCGGCCGTCAGCCAGATGCCGGCAGTGAAAAACAAGGCAATCGTCGTCATGGACGGCCAGGCCATGAACCCGACGATCCGCACGATCTACGGCGCCGAACAGGTGGCCGAACAACTGAAAGCACTCGGCCTGATCAAGTGACCGTCTCGAACCGCTCCCTCCAGCGGGCTGCCCCCTTCGGCGCCCTCCTGTTGGCCTCCCTTGTGGCGGTCGGCCTGGTCGTCGGCATCAGTGTCGGGATCGGCGATCTGCCGATCCCGCTGACCACGACCTTTGCCGCCGTCACGAACAGGCTGGGATGGACGGCGGTGGAACTCAACCGCATCCAAGAGACCGTGATCTGGGATTATCGTCTCAGCCGCGCGCTCGTGGCCGCTTTCTGCGGCGCGGGACTGGCTCTGTCGGGTGCGATCATGCAATCGCTGCTTCGCAATCCGCTCGCCGAACCCTATGTGCTTGGTATCTCCGCCGGCGCGTCCACCGGCGCAGTCGCCATCGTCATTCTCGGCGTTGGTGCAGGTGCGGTTTCGTTGTCGGCCGGGGCTTTTGCCGGCGCATTTGCGGCCTTTTTTTTCGTGGCGCTGCTGTCCAACGGTACGCGTGGCGGCGCTGACCGGACAATTCTCGCCGGTGTTGCCGCGTCGCAGCTCTTCAACGCCGCCACATCCTACGTGGTCACGACATCAGGCAATGCGCAGCAGGCTCGCGACGTCATGTTCTGGCTGCTCGGAAGCTTCGGCGGCGTGCGCTGGCCGGAGTTCATGCTGGTTTCTGGCATCGTCGGCTTCGGGCTTGTCGTCTGCCTGCTCTATGCCAGGGTTCTGGATGCTTTTGCCTTCGGTGACGAAGCGGCCGCATCTCTCGGTGTCAACGTCGGTAGGGTCCGCATCGTGCTGTTTGCGCTGACCGCAATGATGACAGCCACGATCGTCAGCATGGTCGGCTCGATCGGCTTTGTCGGTCTCGTCGTGCCGCATGCGGCGCGCTTCGTCGTCGGGCCGCTCCATATCCGGCTTCTTCCGGCCTGCGCCATCGTTGGCGCAATCTTCATGGTGCTTGCCGACATCGCCTCGCGCGCGCTCATCCCGCAGCAGGTCCTGCCGATCGGGGTCGTCACGGCGCTGGTTGGCGTCCCCTTCTTCTCCGTCATTCTCTACCGGTTCCAGCGCGCATCATGAGCATCAAAGCCGAAAACCTCGTCTGGAAAATTGGCAGGAAGACCATAGTTGATGGCGTCTCCTTCGAAGCGCCACCGGGAAAGACGCTCGGCCTTCTTGGCCCGAACGGCTCCGGAAAGACTTCGCTGCTGCGGCTTCTGGCCGGCCTGAAGCGACCCAATTCCGGGCGCATCTCGCTCGATTTGAAGGACATAAAAACCATCGGACGCCGCACGATCGCGCAGCGTGTCGCCTTCGTCGAACAGAATTCGACAACAAACGCTGATTTAAAGGTCGTGGATGTCGTCAAGCTCGGACGCTTTCCGCACCGTTCGATGTTTTCCAGCTGGACACTCGCCGACGACCAAGCTGTTGAGGAAGCATTGAAGCGGGCCGGCATGACCGACAAGCGCCATGACCGCTGGCAGAGCCTGTCCGGTGGGGAGAAGCAGCGCGCCCATATCGCAAGAGCTCTGGCGCAGTCGCCGAAAGAACTGATCCTCGATGAACCGACCAACCATCTCGATATCCAGCACCAGATCAGCCTCATGCGGCTCGTCTCCGGTCTGCCGGTCACCAGCATCATTGCGCTGCACGACCTCAACCATGCGGCCATGTTTTGCGACGAGCTGATCGTCTTGCAAAGCGGGAAGATTGTTGCGTCCGGCACACCGGCCGAGGTATTGACCGAAGAGGTCCTCAAGGACGTTTTCTCGGTGGATGCGCGCGTCGAAGCCTCGCCCTATCACGCCCGGCCGCACATCCACTATCTCCGTTGACGACACCGTGTCGCTGAGGCACAGGCTCGCATGGGAAGCCGCCAGCCTGCAGACCGATTACCGTTCACCTATCCGCTCCGATTTCAGCTCGCGCAGAGCTTCTTCAGTGCCTTCTCCACGCCCTTGCGAAGGGCGGCCGAAATCTCAGGTTCGAGTGCCGTGACAACGTCACCGAACTCACCGCTGGCCTCGACGATCTCGATCGAGCTTCCGCTCATGACACAGGTGATGAGATTGGTCTGCAGGTGAATTCGAGCCTTTGCCGAAAAACCACCCTGGAGAGGGGCATCGTCCGACGTCCTGCAGGCGAGCGTGCCGAGTGCGCTTGCCTCGGCCAGATCTCCGTTAACCCGGATTTCAAGCGTATCGATTTTAACGAAGTCGAGCTTGTCGATGCCCAATTCAACCTTCACACCCAAAACCGATTGCTTGACCTTCAAAGGCTTGCAGGGCTGGGTTGCCGCAATCGCTCGTTCGAGAACATTGGCGGCGTGTGCCGGCGAGCCCAAAAATGGTGTGGCAACGATGATCACGCTTAGCGCCATGTACCTCAGATGGCGCCAACCGTTCCAGCAAATCACGGCCTGACGCTTCATATCGCCGGGCGAGCCGGCTAGGCCAGATCCTGTCTTCGAACGAATTTCAAAATCGTCGACACGCATACTCTTTCCTCAAGCCGAAGTGTGGCTGCGACATCAGAATACAATGTCTCTATACAAAGGAAAGAATGTTGCGTCAGATCATTCCCTACGACGCCCTCCTGGATGGATCGAGCACTTGTCAACGGAGTGAGGTCGCTGCGGGCGAGATCGTCAGGATCTGACGTTCTCTGCAGGCAAAGTGCAGGCGGGCAGAGCAATGCCGCGGGGTTCCGGCACTGTCTCCGCCCGTCCTCGACCAGCGAGGGCTGGCCGATCTCCTTGGCGCCTCTTCCAAACCTTCGCAGAGCGGCTGGACGGCCGCTCGGTTGGCCCTCCGTCAATGCGTTATTGCAGGCTTTGGCTTCCTTCCGTCCATTGCGGCGGAGCGCCATACTTCGAAGCGAGCACGCCAAGCAGTCCGGGTGCGCGGCCGAACGCATCGCAGGCAGCATATTTCGGCTTTCCCCCGAGCCAGGACCGCGCGCGCTGCCTCGACGGAAGCGAAAGGTTCAGTCCCTTCGGTTCCTTTCCAGCGATCAGCACCCGTGAGAAGTCGCCGGCAAATTTCGTTGCAAGACCATAGGCGTCCCCGACCTCGGAAACGCGGGGATTGTCCTGAATGGAGTTTGCGCCACGCGCCCATAGCATTGCGGCATTTTGCATTCCCGTGGCGTCGATAGCTTCTGCTTCGATCGCCAGGCCGCCAAGGCCGAAGGGGAGGCGCGGTATGCTCACAGGCAGGGCAAAGCCCGAACCGAAGCTAACGACGGTCGCGACCCCGGCAACTGCCTTGTTGGTCGGAACGATGTCGGCGACAACCGAGCGAACAGTCAGATCCGCCGGCTGGCCCGCTCGGACCATCTGGTATTTGTCACTCAGTGCCACGCACAGCGCCCGGTCGAGAGCATTGGAAACCAGAGACCGGTCGGCCTCGGACTTGATTTTGGACGCAGCGCTGAAGGAAAAGACGGTCGGGACGATGGCAACAGTCTTTACCCGTGCCAGCTGCTGCCCATCGACATAGAGCCGTTTCTTGGCGAGCGTTCCCTTCGACGGACCGAGGTTTCCGTAGGAGGCAAGCGTTCCCGCTTCCTTGAGCGGTACGGCCGCGCATCCGGAAACGGTTGCCGTTATGAGTAAGGCAATAAACCCCAGGAGCGATGCCCTGGATGGCTGGTTGAAAAGCGGCTGGTTGAATTGACGACGTGAATGCGAATTGCTGGGCATGTATCTCGTTGGCCTCCGGTCATGACGATGACTGGAAACTCGGAGTCAACAATTGCCACACAATTACGCGGTCCGCCGCTTACTGCATTTTGGATGCTGGATCGACACTTCTGTTCCCGATAAACCGCGTTCGATACCGAATTTTCCGCCACGGTTTTCGACGATCTGCTTTACAATGCTGAGCCCCAGACCCGCGCCCTGCTCTTCCGCACCACGCGGTAAAACGGTTCGAAAACAAGGTCCCCATATTCCGGGACGATGCCCGGGCCTCCGTCGGCGACGATCACTTTGCCGCCCGGCAGGACCACGACCTCGATCATTTCCTATGCCGTTGAGAACGGCATCGTTTCAACGGTGATGGACAGCGACGATTTCATCGACTTGATTACCACCGAAGCACAGGTCGGCCACTGACCCGAATGAACGATAAGAGCGCGCTCCTTCCGCTAATTTCTGTCCTGCTGGCGCCTTCAGAGTCGGCACGAAAAGGGTGTCTTTTCCTGACCGGGAGGCACCCTTTTCAATTCGCTGTCAAGAAATCCGACAGGGCGCCGCCGATCGTAGGGATGGCGGGAACTGACCTACGTCCGCATACTCATCCCTGACGAGCTAGCAAAAGGTGAGGCTGGTCAACACGAGGGATCGGGCCTCCTGCAAATGGCGAAATCTGGGACAATCTACGATTCTCGTTTCGCCGGTTGCCGGCGCGGTATTGCTCGAAACACACGTATAACGTTTCGGAAACACTGATTTTTTATTTTAGTTGTAGCTTAGATAAATTTTTGCTGAAATGCGCCCAGGGACACGCGGCACGCGTGGAGATTTCAATCATGGACGATGGGAACTCCCTGGTAGAAGCTGTGATCGATGGCTTTGTGGCCGTTGTGCTCTTCTTCGGTTTGGCAACCCTGATTGCGCTGGCTGCAGCAGTTGTGTCTGCAATCGGTCACGTTGCAGGGTTCTCCCACGAACTGAGTGTGACGGGCTTGCTCTTTGCGACATCGGGCATTCTTTTACTGTCGACTATTTTGGCAGTTCTGGTTTCGGTCGCTCTTCAACATTTCAGCTTCGACTGAGTGCCGGAATCTCCAGCTGGTAGTTTCCCATTATGGAGAGGTCGGTGCGCTCGGCAGTCTCATGACCTGTCCAATGTGCTCCATACGACCCCATCTGTTCCTTTCGCATTGCAGCAGCATTACACGCAGAAAAGCAAACCCAATCATGTTCCCGCAATTGTCGAAGCCCAAATGGAAAGCCATGCAACTGGGAAACGGCAGGGCATGACCTCATCCGACCTCGTCTTTTGGAACAGAGCTATGGCGTCAAAACGGACAGCAAGACGAGCTGCGACGCTGCTGGTTATCGGATCCATTCAACTTGCCATCATGATCCTTGAGGCGGCATGCGGCAAGCCCGGCACCGGGCAATGGCTGATCATCCTCGTCCTCATAAGGGACGGAAGGATCGTCGATGTCTGGACAGGCAAGGTGCGGATGGCCGAGATGAAACTGGGTCCCATGCGATTTGGATCCCCAAGACGGATCGGCGTGCAGCCATGACACGCAAGACCATGCTTCACCTGCTCGCAAACCTGTTCTTCGCGACGATCCTGTTCGGTGCGCTTCTCGGCGGTCCGATCGTGATGCTCATTTTGATTTCCGAACGGCTTGCGCTGTGACGATGCTGAAACGACAGATGGGATATTCCGGTGCGCAGCGCTTGTGCGAACCTGCGCTGCCACAGACATGCCGCATGATCCCGCCGGGTGACAGTTATGTGGAGATACGCTGCCCGGCGCGCTTAACAAATCAAAATATATCTCGTGATGACATTGCCGAGCCCGTTGGAGAATATCGCGACAACATCGCCACCCGCGGAAGGGTATGGCCACGTTCCGCTCGCTCAATTTTATTCCTCAATCGCGCCCTGCCATTAGAGGGTACTCACCCAAAGGAACACGTAATGCGCACAGTTCGCTTGCCAAGCGACCGCTCTTCTTGCCGAGTTTTCATGCCATTGCTCGTCCTCGCGATTTTCGCCGGCGCACCGGCGCGAGCCGAAGAACCTCTTTCCAGCGTCATCGCCGACGGCAAGCCGTGGGAGATGGTCGTCGTCAAACGAAAAGCCTCAAACATCCTTGTGTTTCGTCCAGATGGCCGTGGAACCATCAGCGACAGCCTGGTGAGCATAAGTCCGACGTGGAGGGCCGCTCCGGACGGGATTTGCATAAGGCCGCGGCCGGCGGAGGCCGAAAAATGCCTTCAACTGACCCGGACCAAAGCCGGCATCGAAGCGTCACAGAACGGCAAGACCGTTTGGGTGCTCAAAAGATGAAGCACACTCAGGCAATCGGGATCTCGGTGTTGACGGCGGGAAGGAGCCTATTGCCGTTGGCGCTCCGCTCCCTGAATCCAACCCTGTCCTGCTATGGGAAAGGCCGCTCGGCCTCTGCGCCATCGCGGCGGCGATCCCACAGGCATCGGTCACGTCACTCCGCGAGGAATCGCCTTCTCAGAGGTTCCTCGGGCGAAGGTGGCAAGATATTGCCATAGAAATAGAGATATATGTGTTCGAGCCGATTGCTCACGCGACGACCTCAAGATTGCCGCTGACATCAGCTCCTGTAGTCGAAGCGGCACCCTTTGCGCGCTCGCCTTGGAGTGCTTAAAATCCCCGAAAATCCAGGTGATTGTTGATCTTGGGAGCATCTATCCGATAAGTGAAGCGATCAAATACGGATTCGGCTACTTGCCATCGGCAGGAGACCCGAGAAAAAGGTAGAAATGCGCTACTTCATTACGGGAACAGCAGGCTTCATTGGCTTTCATCTGGCCCGCCGGCTGTTGCAGGACGGGCATGAGGTAACAGGCTTCGACGGACTGACTCCCTATTACAATGTCAGGCTGAAGGAGATGCGGCATGCCGCGCTGATGCAATATCCTGCCTTCCGCCCCATTGTCGCCATGCTCGAAGACAAGGCCGCGCTGGAGGCCGCCGTTTCAGCTGCAAAGCCGGATGTTCTCATTCATCTGGCAGCACAAGCCGGTGTGCGCTACAGCATCGAAAATCCGCAAGCCTATCTGCGTTCGAACATCGAGGGTTCCTGGAACATTCTGGAGCTGGCAAGCCGTATCGAGCTTCGTCATCTCATGCTTGCCTCGACCTCTTCGATCTATGGCGCCAATACGACCGTCCCTTTCCGCGAGACCGACCGCGCCGACGAGCCACTGAGCTTCTATGCCGCCAGCAAGAAGTCGATGGAGCTGATGGCCCATAGTTATTCGCATCTCTACAAGATTCCGACCACGGCCTTCCGCTTCTTCACCGTCTACGGCCCGTGGGGCCGGCCTGACATGGCGCTCTTCAAGTTCGTGAAGAACATGATCGAGGACAAGCCGATCGAGATATATGGCAAGGGCAATATGAGCCGCGATTTCACCTATATCGACGATCTGGTCGAAGCCGTGGTCAGGCTGTCGGATGTCATTCCGTCAGATACCAACCGCGTCACCGACGCAGGAATTGAAACGCTTTCTCACCAGGCTCCCTTCCGCATCGTCAATATCGGCGGCGGGCAACCAGTCAGCCTCATGGACTTCGTTGAGAAGGTCGAGAATGTAATGGGGCACGGAGCAAAGCACGTCATGCTTCCCATGCAGAAGGGCGATGTGCCCCGCACCTTTGCAAGCCCCGACCTTCTCCTCGCCCTGACGGGCTACCAGCCGAACACCCCTCTAGAAATAGGCGCCAAGGCTTTCGTCGAGTGGTATCTGGAAGCCAAGCAGGAGCTCGGCACGATCGATATGTAAGCTGCTGAGGGCTATCGCGATGTGCCGATACGCTTAAGGCAGTAGGAAAAGTGAGCATCCGGCTCGAGCGTCAGAAATTCGAAGCGCCAGCCGTACTCCACGCAGAACTTGTTGACCGCCTCGACAACCCCATAGACGACGGGTTTGACCGTGTTACCCGTGCAGAAATCGTGACCTGCGATTCTGCCATCCGGCTTCACTTTGCGGTCCGCCAGCAGGAGCTCCTGCCATGTGAGCGCGAAGGAATGATCGGTATCGATATAGACCCAATCGAACGTGCCGTCGTCAAACTGAGACAGCATATCGAGCGACGTACCCTGGCGAATGACAACGCTACCGCCAGCGATCTCCGATCCGAATTTGTTATTGATGATTTGAAGACCTTCTGAGTATCGGTCCATATTCCAGGGATCGATAAGATAGAGCCGCTGCGGCTGATTGCGCGCAATGATCTCCTCGCTAAAGGCGCCCTCTGCAACGCCCAACTCAGCCACGATCCCACCTTTCGGGAGCTTGTCGAGAAGCTTGCCGCGATCGGGAAGCAACCGTGCTTCTTCCGTGTGGGCGTAATCCAGAAATGTCCGGGGGGTGCTCTGCCGAAGGGCCAGCCGCTGCTCTCGCGTCGTCATTTTCGCTCCGAATTTTTTCAACCGCACCTCTACAGAGAATGCCCGCTATGGGGAAGAGCGGCGCCCACAAGCAAATTGCACAGAAACTCAAAAAGAGGCTTGCGGTTCTTTCTCAATATCGTTAGAGACGCTGCACCGAACGATGACACAGAGCATCGCGGGCGATTAGCTCAGTTGGTAGAGCGCCTCGTTTACACCGAGGATGTCGGGAGTTCGAGTCTCTCATCGCCCACCAGATTTTCCCTTAAAGGTCGCCAGTTTCCGCAGCAATTACAATTGCTTGCGGCATTTCGTGTTTCGCCGAAACCCCTCACCTGACGGCCCAAATGGCCCATTGTTTTTAAAGGAAACCCGAAACGCTGCCCTCACCTATTTTGGCGCCGTAACGTCCAAAAGCGCTGAGGTCCGGAAATAAATCCTGCGGGCCTCGTAGCTTTTAGCCAAGGAGATTCACGATGTATTCCGTTCTCAGGGCTACCAGTGACGCGTGTTTGCTCGAATTAAATCTGTTTGATGTCGAACGATACGCTTCCGAAAATCGCGCTCAAGGATAAACCTCTACTCTCTGGATAGGGGTTGAAGATGGACCAAACACTTGGCGGAATGCACGCAGATCATCTTAGGCTGCTGGAGATTTTCCATCCATACGCCTACAAAAAGATGGCCCACGCATACTTTTCGCAGTCGCGGTTTGTTCATTACACAAGCGCGGACACAGCACTTCGTATCATCCAGGGCGAGCAGGTGTGGATGCGAAAATCGACCTGCATGAACGATTTCATGGAAATCGATTATGGGCTCGACTGTCTCCTCGAAGCATACAAAAGATCGAAAGATCGCTTTCAAGCGATCTATGACGGCATGTTCCCCGGGATCACTCAAAAGCTCCAAGATCGCTTCAACGGATGGATCCCGAATTTCCGGAACGACACATATATTTCCTGCATTTCCGAGCATGACCGGAAGGAGGATAAGATCGGTCGTTTGTCGATGTGGCGCGCGTATGGTGGCGCAGCAGGCGTTGCGATCGTCTTGAAGAGCCACCCGTTGATCAATCCGACTGATGCACTGAGAGCGTACACTTCGCCCGTTGCCTATCTAAGCAAAGATCAGTTCATTGCCGAGTTTGAGATTTTTCTCGACGGCATTGAGCGAAATGCCGAGCTGGTTAAACATCTGGGAGAGGAGGGCATTATCGATTGGATGTTCGAGGTTTTCCGCATGGCGATGCTTTGCAACAAGCATCCAGGCTTCGCGGAAGAGCAAGAATGGCGGATAATTTACAGTCCGACATTTATGGCGTCCCAACGGATCAAGCCCGATATTGTTTCGATCGGCGGCGTTCCTCAAAAGATCTACAAAATCCCGCTAAAAAACGAACCAGAAGAAAACCTCGTTGGGATCAAGGTGCCCGAAATCATTGATTCGATCATTGTCGGGCCAACGCAATTCCCTGTCGAAATAAGGGAGGCGCTGGTTGAAGTGCTCTCAATCAAGGGTATGCAGGACGCAGCGAACAAGGTCGTGATTTCGGATATTCCGCTTCGCAATTGAAGCGCCTAGATGTTGGTTGAACACAGGTGGCAGGGCTTGAACTCATGCCCGCACCTTTGCAAACACTATAAGAATTTGGTCGTTCCGCAGAGATGTGCGGCGCATTCTGGGGCCAATTTTGATGCTCAATATGCGGTCACTTTATCAAACCACCCGCTATCCTGCCGTTCTATTGACCGCCCTTGCCTCAAAGCGCATCCTCATCCAATGAGCGACGTCTTCCCGCCCGACATCCCCCGCAACGATCCGGATAGGTTCATCCGATGCCAGGAGGCGATGCACATCGGTTTTGCGGCGTTCGTTGATCGCGCCGTCGCAGCGGGATGGAACGCCGACGAGGTTCTGACCGCCATCATTGAACTCGCCGACAATCACGCCCTCATGCTGGCTTCAAACGCGGATCTGGATGGAGCCCTCGACGTCCTGAGACGCGGCGGCAAGTGATCGCTATCACAATAGCGCAGGATACCGGATCTCCGGCACCTTTGAAGCCATGGCCTGCTTTGATGGCACCTCAACCTGAGGAATTCATCCCATTGAACCGATCACCGAGAGCGGTAGCGACCACCAGGCGCCCCTCTACCATTTCACGCTGAACCCGACCTTGGCTCCGAAGGCGTTGCTGTCGCCGAAGTACTCCAGGCTGGTGCGGGCAAAGGCTTCGCCGTTGACGGCATAGCGGTCGTCCGCCCAACTGAGCGAGCCGCCCATGCCAAGGCCGCCCCAGAGCGCCTGGTTCTCGCTGACGAGGCTGGTCCCGGAGACATCGACATCCGAGCCGTCGAGGAAATCGTAATAGAGATTGGCGATGCCGTAGAGCTTCGAGCGGCTGGTCCTTCCGGAGCCATCCTTCCAGTCGTTGTCATAATCGGCCGAGATACCGAGACGGCCGGTCAGGCTGTCGCCGTCGTCGAGCGATGTGGCGGCGCCATATTGATCGGTGAAGTCGTCGAAACGCACGGAGGAATAAGCAAGCTGCGCCTGCGGCGTCAGCGACCATCGGTTGGTCAGCGCGATCTTCTGGCCGGCTTCGACGCTGAGCCCGTAGCCAAAGCCGTCATTGTCGTCGGCCAGCGTGGTGTGAAGCGTCGAGGATTTGAGATCACTGCTGTACCAGGTCACGCCAGCCTGCGTGTCGATGTAGAAGCCGCTGTTGCCGTACCAGGTCAAGGTGCCGTCGAAGCCGTAGCCTGTGGTGTCGATGTCGCCCTTGCCGAAGCGCGAAGAGACCTCTGCGGAAGCCGTATCGACATGAAAGCTGAGCCCGCCGATCAGCACGCCCGCCCCGCTTTCATGCAGCATTCCGTCGACGCCCGCCTGCAGCGTCCAGCTGTCAACGTCATATTCGGTGCCCGTCGTCGAGCTTTCCGGCTCGAAATGCGAGTGACTTCCATCGATGCGGGTCCAGATCGCCTTGGAAGGGTCGTTCTGGTCGGCGTCGGCGGAGTGGCCACCGTCCACCTCGCGGCCGCCGGTGCGCTGGCGCAGCGTGCCGAATTCGTTGAGGCTCTGCAGCACGCCGGCATAGGCCTCGTAGAGCGGCACGGCAGGCGCATAGAGTGGCCCGGTCGCGGTGCCCGCGGGAGCGAGCAAGGCTGAGCGCAGATACCAGTCGCCATCGGCAGGCGTGCTGACGCCACCTTGGTAAAGTCGATAGGCATAGGCGCCGGCGACCACGGCCTGATCGCCCTCGAACATATAGTCGCCGAGCAGCGAGAAGGTGCCGGCCGACGCGCCGCCGACATCGACGATCTTGATGCCTTCGACGGTTTGTCCGCCGCCGCCTCCGAGGTTGGTCACCTTGACATCGGTGGTGCCTGATGTGTTGCCGGTGACGACGAGGCGGTCGGACGGCGAGGTATCGCCACCGAGCACGGACTCGATCTCAAGCGTGCCGCCGTTGCCGGCATAGTCGCCTGCAATCGTCAGCGTGCCGATCGAATTGCCCGGCGCCACCACGCCGCCATTGGTCACATCGCCGAAGATCGTGCCGACGCCGCCGAGAATGCCGGCTCCCAAGGTCGTGACCGGGCTCGTGATCGAGCCGTTAACGGCGAGCCTGCCACCGCTCACCGTCGTGGCGCCAGTATAGGTGTTGACCCCGGCCAGCGTCTGTCTGCCGCCGGTGACCGTCAGCCCGCCCGTGCCGGAGATGGCGCCTGTGAAGGTGTCGTTGGCGTTGGCGATCGTCAGGGGTTGCGCCCCGAGCAGCACGCGGCCGCTGCCGGCCAGGCGCTGGATGGTCGGGGCCGCTGCCCCCGAAACGTCAAGAGTGCCATCCGCGACAACCCGGCTGGAATTGGCGATGGCGCCGGCGCCGGAAAGGGCGAGGCTGCTGCCGAAGTCGATCTGCGTCTCGCCGGTATAGATGCTGTTCGCCAGCAGGCTGAAGACACCGCCACCGGTGACGGTCAGGCCGCCCACGCCGGTGAACCCGGACGTCGCGTCGGTTCCCACAGCAAAGCCGGCGGTATCGATCGTCAGCCCGCCGGCGCGCAGATTGAGTTCGGTGCCGGAAAATCCGTTGATGAACGTCGCATTAGCGGCAGTCGCGCGCAGGATGCCATCGTTGAAATTGGCCTGGCTTGCGCCGGGGCCGCCCCGCAAAGTTTGAGCCTGCAGCGTGCCGCCGCCGGTGATGTTGAGCGTGCCGGAAGATCCGGCGAAGAAACCCACGGTCGTGGTTGTCGCGTTGACTTGCCCGAGGTTCTGTATGTTGAGCGTGCCTGCGCCTTGAAAGCCGAGTATAAGAGATCCGACCGTGTTCCAATGCGATCCCGGTCCTGTCACCGTGACGATGCCAATGCCTGTAGTCGAAATTCCCAGCCGTGCTTGGCCCGTGCTTGTCAGGGTGCTGCCATTCTGGATCGTCAGAACCCCGGGCACCGTACCGGATTGGCCCACGCCTGTGATCCCCACCGAGACGCTGACCGGCCCGGTGACGCCGACGACGGTCGGCCTCTGCGATGGTGTGGGCGACTCACTAATGGTTACGGGCTGACCGGCGACGGGCGCGACACCGCTCGACCAGTTGCTCGCGTCTGTCCAATCACTGCTTGTTGCTCCGGTCCAAAAATCGGTGGTTTGGGCCGAGGCCGTTCCGGCGGACAGGGCAATAAGCACCACCACAAAGATACCTGGAAGAAGCTTCCTGACCCTGTGAAACACATCGCCCGCCATAGCTCAGCCCCTCTGCCAAATGCTCTTCCTGATTGACTTTAGCCTTAATTCAATCGAGCCTGACAACCAAGTCGCGAAAAAATTGACGGTTGTTAGGAAATTGCCACAGCTGCTGGCGAAGGCGCGCGCCCTCCCTGAAGAAGTTGTGATGACTTCCTTGACCTCTTTGCTATTCCCCCGCCGGCGATGGCAAGGCGCCCGCATGTTCACCCAGTCCTTGTATGCATGCGATAGAGATTAAACATCGAACTCTGCCTCTCACGGTTACCTGGAGAGTTCCGTTTCACGCTCCGCTTTGTCTAGCCAACGTGCGTGATTCGGTTCGGCCCTGACTCCTCGCAAAATGAGAACATAGTGAGAACATGTAAGACGCACTGCGAAAGGATGACGGCAATGATCACAATGCCGAACGATAAGTCGTGGGAAGACGGCGGCTCAATTCCATCAGGAACCTACTGGACCCCTCCGGTTGCCGTAAGCGTCGACGAGCTCGACCCTCTGGTTCAGAATGCGATGGAACTGCGCCTTGATGCTGCCGGACGCGAAAAGCTTTACGACATCTATGTAGCCGGCGCTTGTGACATGGCGTCCTGCGCCCCGGTCGGCCAATTCACTGTCGCTGTCGATAAGAGAAACGGCCACGCGCGCGGAATTTTCAGTGGCGAGAGCCTCGGGAAGCCGGCCCAGCTGTCCTTCAGGGGCGATATCGATAACGCCTTTGTGGACCTGTACAACATATCCCGTGACCAGGGATATCTCATCTGATCTTGAGTTCGCCCATTCGGGCGGATGGGCCGCGCGGTGACCTCCTTGTTTCGACACCAACGAGCGCTGCGCGGCCCTCAATCATTTCTCGCAACATCATCCCAAAGAAACATATGAGACGTTTTGACGAGATCCGCCTGCCGAACAAGCAGGTCGTGCGCTGGCGCCTTGTCGATCACGAAAACCGCTGGGAGATTGCGGCCTACCGCCGGGCAACGAGCTTCTGATGTCTGTAACTGGCGAGCCGATCCAGCGATGGTCCGCAGGCGGCCCGAGCACCGATGAGTTCAGCGAAGCTCTTGGGATGGTCGTGATGAGCGCTTCGCTCAGGGTCCAGAGCGATCGGCTCAATGGCCGCCGGAACTTTCATTGAAGGTCCCTACCAACCCCTCTACAATTGGCGCCGGACGCAGATCGACGAGAACGATCCTCCGAGCGATGACGACTGGATGGGGTGGGATGGAGATGTACCGCTCGGTCGGATCACAAAGCAGTTACACGGCCTGATGAAGGACCGTTGGATGTGGTCTGCTCACGACCCTCACACGAGGAAACGTCTATTGCCGCATCAGGGCTACGAAGCCAATGGCCGAGAGGCCATGCGGATGGTGGAAGAATATTACCACCGGCTGACGAGATATACCGGAATGCGGGGAAGTCGTGATGAGCAATGAAGGGCACAGCAGCGCGCCAGGTGCCAATGTGATTGTAGAGCACTATTGCGACCTCGAAGGGGCCGACAGATCGAGGTGCCCGAAATGGGGATGCTACGGCTTCGAGGAGAGTAAGGCGATCACGCTCTCGTATGGCAGGGAGCACCAGCCATCGAATTATCGCGGCTGGCGGGCGCTCGGGTCTGGCCAGCAATGATAACAGCTATCTTGATGTGCGGCAGTCTGACGGCTGTCGATGGCGACACCGTACGCTGAGATGGGCAGCTCATGCGGTTATTGGGAGGAGGAGTGCCGTTCCAGTTGGGCATTGACACCCCGGAGATCGGATCGCACGCGAAATGCATCAAGGAACGGAAGCTGGCGCTGATCGCCAAGGGAAGGCTGAACGAGCTTTTGGACGAGCGCGGTCTACGGATCGAAATCAAAGGCTACGACAACACGCCGAAGCATAGGCCGCTCGTCAACATCTACCGAACGGATGGGAAGGAGATCGGGGTCACGCTACTTGAGGAGGGTTTTGCGCGGGAGTGGCGGCCGCACCACAGGAATGATTGGTGCGCGGACTAAAGCCTAAGGGAACCGCACCAGGCCGACGAAACCAGATGATGTTACCCGCCGGCACTTACCCGCCGGCACTATCTTCCACATTTGATCCGTCGGCCTTTGGAAGACCAGCTGTCTCGATCAGCGCCCAAATGAGTAAAAACACCGCGACCAGCGCAGGAACGCCCAAAAGCATACAAAAATAAATCACCAGTGGAAGGTCATGAATTCCTATGAATAGTTCCTGCGCAGCACACTTATCCGCCATGTAATCTTTGAAATGTTCACACTTGCCGGCGTCAGGGAATAAATAGAAAGCCCCGTCCAAAACGAGCAGGAAGCCAATGAAGACGGCCATGCCGCGAAGTAGTTTTCCGTCTGCGCGCCTCCTAAGTGGCCGCTCCGGTTTCTTTTTTTTAACCGACCAGAGCAACTTGGCCAACAGGAAGCACGCCACCGTGCCGAGAAACTGGGCAAGCATAATCACAAAAAAAAGGTTGAAAGCGGGTTTGACGATGTGGGCAGTAAGTGCGGCCAGAAATGCCACCACCCCCAGTGTTGAAACTGCGGACACCCACGTAAGCCCGTCCCGCGTCACAATCGCACGGGAGAGCCCATATGACGCCCAGGCGGCCATGGCTATTGGGACGGGACCGATGGGCCAAGGAAACGATAGATCAAGCATGAAGCGACTATGCCTGATCAAATGCGTTACTCAACCGAATAGTGGGCCAGATACAAACAGGACTCGTGTTCGTGCCGCGGCTGCGAGGCGCGCCTAGTCGATATTCAGCCAATGCCGAACGGCAGGTACCGCCCCGCCATTAATGCGGAACTTTCGGTCACGATGTGCGTTTCACGCGCGGGTCGCGCGGCGAACCCTTTCTGTGATGATCCCTTCTAAGCCCTGGGGTTCGTTTGCGCGGTCCACCAACTTGCATCTTGGAGTGGCTGAACGAATCGTGCCGCCCGGAAAGCAGGTAGTATATAGCCGCTACAGGGTAGTTTTTTAATATGTACTGTCGCTTATTTAGCTATACATGATGCATCATAACAATAACGGGAAATGTTGTGACGAAATCATGATTTTTTCCCACTTGAAAAGCGGGAGAACTGTCTCTAGCTCTACTTCGTTATTGTCGATCGACTAGCGGAACATCATGCCGATTATTGAATCAGACCGAACATTGTTCGAACGGGTTTGGGCTGCAGGCGCCAAAGTGGTGAGAGAAAATCGCATTTCTGCGCTGATCGACGTGGCTCTTGATACCCCCACGTTGGAACAGTACCAGGATGCTCACGGCCAGCGGATGACCGACATGATCAAGGTCGTTCAGCTGGGGATCGCGCAACTTCGCGGCAGCGCGGACCTCGCCCAATCCGATGAGACGCAGACGCCCGCTCCGCCCGCCCGCCGTTTCGCCAACAGTCGGAACTGATGTAGTGCTTTATCCGGGCTGATCAATTAATCTTCATCCAATGCCGGATGGCAGCTACCACCCGTCGTAGGCCGCATCCGCTTAGACACCATCCGGCGGAGACACCATGACCATGCCCGACATGCCCACCCTTCTCGAACACGCCGCCGATCGCGTCGCCGATGTTTCCAGGGCTGATCTGCAGATCTTGCTTCGCCGCGCCGCGTTGCAATTGCGCAACTCCGGATCGATCGCCTTCGACGACGACATGGAAGAGGCTCTTCGGGATCTGTCTGACGAGTTCGGCAAGACGCGCAATGATACCGTTCGGCTCATCGTGCGGGAGTGGATGGAGAAGAACACCTATCTGCCGGTGCACATGCTGGACGAAGATGGCGACGTTGATAAGGAAGCCTGATTGAGCGAAGATCGTATTCAGCTTTGGATTGGCCTGTGCTTCGTGGGCAGTTTTTGCGCCTACTGCTGGTATTGGTACATTAGATCGATCATATTTTATTATAAAAATGGCTTTGATTACAGCGTGGATTTCGGGCCGAGTATGTCCTCGGATGATGGTGATGAGCTGTCCACGCCGCGACAGAAATTTCTGCTCGGCTGGCCCTTTTCTGTAATTGTGACTTCTGTGCTGCTGGTATTCGTCGTCCTGGCACTGATCGGCGTTCTCAAGCCTTGCGTCGATTGCGGATAGTAGCGGCAGATGAAAGACGCCGCCAAGGAAGCTCATTGCCCCAGGGTCTCCGCGTCCATGGCGGATTGAGTTGCCCCAGGATCTGGGCGGACCGCACAGCCGACTTTAGTGGGGTCAAGGCTTCAATCCCCCGGATGCTGAATTAGGCCCCGAAAGGCCCGGACATGCTCCCCCACTTAGCTAAGTGGGTAGGAGTAATGTTGGTAATATGACCAGTAGCAACTTTAAGATGGAAGTCCTTTCGGGCCCCGAGCGCCGCCGTCGCTGGAGCACGTCGGAGAAGCTGGCGATCATTCAGGAAACCTACGAGGCGGATGCGACGGTGAGCATCGTCGCTCGTCGGCACGGCATCCAGCCAAACCAGTTGTTCGCCTGGCGCAAACTGGCGTCCCAAGGGGCGCTGACGGCGACGGCCGCCGAAGAGGAGGTCGTTCCGGCTTCCGAATATCGGGCACTTCAGGCGCAGGTGAAGGAGTTGCAGCGCCTGTTGGGCAAGAAGACGATGGAAGGCGAAATCCTCAAGGAAGCCCTCGAAATCGCCAGCGGCCCAAAAAAACATCTGTTGCGCTCGCTCTCTCTTCCGAGAGGGATTTTGGAATGAAGACCGTCTGTCAAACTCTGGGTGTCGCCCGCTCGAATATCGCCGCCCGTGCCACAGGCTCCCCTTCCAAAGCCAGAGGACGCCCGCCACTACCTGATCGTGAGCTGGTGGACGACATCAAGGCCGTCATCGCCGACATGCCCACCTACGGCTATCGGCGTGTCCATGCCATCCTGCGCCGGAATGCCCGCAAACAGGGGCGTTCGTGGCCCAATGCCAAGCGCGTCTACCGAGTCATGAAACTGCACAACCTGTTGCTTATGCGTCATACCGGAGCGGTCGATGATCGCCTTCACGACGGCCAGGTCGCCGTCGCCCGCTCGAACACCAGATGGTGCTCCGACGGCTTTGAGATCGGCTGCGACAACAAGGAGAAGGTTCGTGTCGCCTGCGCCACCGATAAAGCAGATTGGGGGCAACGCCATGGCGGCGAGCGGTGGACGATACCGTCTCGCCTGGTTCGAAACTCTGCTCAATGATCGTCAGCTTTTGCTCGGTTGTCCACCGCCTGCGGCGAACATCACCCGTCAGCAATTCAACGTGTCGATACTCGTTAGACATAAGCCTGATGGAGTGGACGCCTCCTCCGCCAGCCTTGTGGCAGAATTGAAGGTGTCCAGCACCAGGAGGTTGACCCAATGACTAAGATCGTTCTCATCGGCTTGGATGTCGCCAAGCATGTTTTCCAGCTGCATGCCGTAGCTGCAGACGGACGTGTCGTATTCCGTCGACAGGTTCGGCGACCGCAACTCACCACGCTGTTGATGTCAATTCCCTCCTGCAGGATAGCGATGGAGGCTTGTGGCACCGCACATTATTGGGGGCGGCAGCTGGAAGAGTTGGGCCATGAAGTGCTTCTGATACCTCCGGATTACGTCAAGCCATTTGTGAAGAGGCAGAAGAACGACGTTGCTGACGCTGAGGCCATCGCGGAGGCGGCGCAGCGGCCGGATATGCGCTTCGTTCGCGTGAAGAGTGAGGTGTCGCAGGCCGCGAGTGTTGTCTTTCGCGCACGAGAACTGTTGGTGCGCCAGAAGACCCAGCTTCTCAATGCGGTACGAAGCCATCTGGCGGAATTTGGTTTCATCTTCCCGCAGGGTGCAGCCGCTTCTGCAAAGATGCAGGAGGTCATCGAGAGTGATGACGATCTGCCGCCCGCAGCTCAAGGCATCCTGCGTTCGTTGTTGCGGCATCTCTCGTCGTGTGAAGCTCAGCTAGTAGAGTTCGACAAGGAAATCCAAAAGCGGGCGCGTGACGACCTTGATGCGCGTCGGTTGACTTCTGTACCGGGGATCGGCCCCGTGACAGCGGCGGCAATCGCTGCCCTTGCTCCCGATCCCGCGACCTTCCGCAAGGGACGTGACTTCGCGGCATGGGTTGGCTTGACCCCGCTTGAGCGATCTACTGGAGGAAAGCAGCGGTTCGGACGGATATCCAAAATGGGCGAACGGACGCTCAGACGTCTGCTGATCATGGGCGCCAGTGCCGTCGTCTCCTGGGTGAGGCGTGGGAAGATCCATCCAAGCGCTTGGTTGGCAAGCATTCTGCATAGAAAGCCACCGATGCTGGCGATCGTAGCGCTGGCGAACAAGATGGCTCGCGTCGCCTGGGCAATACTGAAGCACGGAGGGTCCTACATGCAGCCAGCCTAGTGAATACTCGTGCAGCAATGAAGGTCTGAGGATCGCATGGCCGAAGTTTGAACGGGGCTCGGAGAACCAGATTGAGGATAAGTGCTGGCAGCACGTAAGCCTGAAGTGGACCGAGCTCGCGTAATCCATACTGGCTGGCGGCAGTGTTTAGCCGCAAGAGAAGCCGAACACATGTCCGCACCAAACTTCGACGCCATTACACAAAGATTCTTCTTGCGCACCCGGAGGCGTCCACACATGTCCTCAAGCCTGTGCTTGAGCCTTTCTGCTTATGCCGAGTGTCCGGTCGAAATGGGGGGCAGTTCACCAGCCCTGTTGCGACACTGTGCCCCAAACGTGCTTGAAGTGGTCAGTCACGTTGGATGCGGACCACGAAGTCCTCACCGTCGTAACCGTTCTGATGGCACCCTGCCAAGGCATGTCTCTCGCCACGTGGCTTTAGACTTGGTCGAAGGCGGGCCTTTACGGTCAAGAACAATCTGATAGAGCTAGGGCCGAACAGCCAGGAAACGGCGATCGCAACGAAGCTCGACCACAGACGGCAGAAATTCAAGGGAATACGCCGCTCGGTCACGCATCTGCTTCGTGCCGCCGATTATGCTAGAAGGGTGCAATATTCTCTATGGTAGCGAGCGAAAAAACGATTGCCACGCCCTCCCGCCTCAAGCCCGTTCTCGTCATCCTGTGGCTGCTGCTGATTTCGGCTCCCATTCTGGAAAGCGATAGCTATCGCTATGCGGCGCTGTTGCTGATCGGGACGACCTTTGTCTGGTGCAAGCCGAATCTCAGTCTGCTGAAGCGAGACTGGCTGGCCAATGCCTGCCTTGCCTGGGGTGTATATGCTCTGGTTCGCTTCGGCTATGGCGCGCTCGTCAATCATGAAATGGGTGCGTCGGACTGGCTCTACGCCTTTCCGCTGTTTTTCCCGGCTGTTGGCATCGCGCTTTATTCCAGCCGGAAACATGTCGAAACGGTCTTTGCG
>UCKU01000054.1 GCA_900473185.1 Hyphomicrobiales bacterium
CGGGGAGAAGGGGAAAGCGGCACCCTAGCGCGTCCCTGTCTCCCGCAGGGTTCTGGAGTGCTCTTCGCCAAGCGCCTTCTTCCGTACGAAATCTCAGCTCACCGGCTGCGGTATGCGGCCAAAGCGCAGGAGATTGCCGTGCGGATCATGGATATAGAATTCCTCCATGTTCCACGGCCGCACCTCCATATCCGACAGGCGCGAAACGCCCTTCGCACAGTATTCCGCATGTAGGGCGGCAATGCCGCCGCCGCGCAGGTAGACGGATGTCTTTTCCGGCAGGCTTCGATCATCCGTCAGCCAGAAATGCAGCTCCATCTCGCCACGTCTGACGATCAGGTAATCACTCGCCTCGTAGACGATTTTGATGAAGCCGAGTTGGTCGCGATAAAAGGAAAGCGTCTCTGCGATATCGAGCGACGGCAGGACCGGCAGAACCTCGATACGATCGGGATCGCCGCTCATATGCCGTCAACGACGTTGAAGCCCTCGAACACCGGAGGCCCCTTGTACATCTCCCTGCGCTCTCCCGCATTGCGATGCGCAGCCCGGAAATTCTCCGACTTCGTCCAGTTCAGAAAATCCTCTTCGCTGCGCCAGAGCGTATGGGAGGAAAACAGCGTATAGCCCTCCTCCGCATTGGCCTTGCCGCGCAGCAAACGGAATTCGACGAAACCCGGCACCTCGGAAAGACTGGAATCGCGATTGCGCCAGACAGTCTCGAAATCGCCTTCGGCGCCGGCGGCCACATTGAAACGGTTCATCGCGATATACATCAAAAACTCCCTATGCCTTTTTCTTGTCCGCCCGCTCCGCATAACGCGGAAAGGCGACGATATTATTGCCATCAACAGCGTCCGCGCCAATGGGTTTTGTAGCAGCTTCACCGGGCATACGCGCCTCCCAGGTAGGAAACAGCACCACATTTGGATAGCTGCGCTGGCGCGCAACATTCTGCCGGAAAACCTCGTAAAGCTCCGGCACCAGGCCGTCGCCGCCGTGCGCGGCGAGCTTGTGCAGGCCGATCATCGTAAACCCGTCAGGGCGCTCATCATTCATCGGGAATTGTCTCGTTCATTCATCGTCTGCAGCGCACGTTCAAGGCTGGACTTGCTGCCATTGCGCAGCGGAATGAAGGCCTTGCTGAACTTCTTGCAGCCGGTCTTCACACGCAGGCAGGCATCGTGGCTGATACAGTCGATGGGGCAGAACACGCAGTCGACCGAGGGAAGCAACGTATCGATGCGGGAAACGGCTTCGCGAAGACCGCCATCATGGTGGATGAGCTCAGCGCCGAAATTGCTGGCGATCTGGCGAAGATGCGCCACCTGGCAATCACGACCGCCGACATAGAGGAAACTGCGGCCATCCAGCTTGGAGCGGCGCGAGGAGATCTCTTTTGTCTCCTGATCGGCCTGAACACGGATCTCCCGGTTCGCCCCCTTCTTCGCCTTTCGAGCCATTTACCACCCGTTCGCTCGTTGATCGTCACACGATTCCTGCGTGTGCGAACGGACCTTATTAAACTTGATTTTTAGAGTAAAGTATAAAGTTGATTATTTTTATCATATTAACGGGGCGTGATCTCAATCGGCGCTGACATGGTCATCGCCAGCCCACCCGGCGGGGGACTGAAGGGTGCCGCACGACGGACCGCATCGAGAGCAAGCTGATCGATCTCCGGAACACCAGACCCGCGCGAGACGCGAGCGGAGGTCAGGCCACCGCCGCCGTTGACTGAGAAGGTTACGACAACGCTGCCCTGAACGCCGCGGGGCTGTCTGATCGCACGGCGAATACGGCTGCGAACCTTGCCGGTATAGTTTGCGGTCGCGGCAGTCCCGACACCGTTATTGCCGTTAGCGGCCTGCGAATTGCTGTCCGATTGTACCGATGAATTACCTTCCGCAACACCGCGCCGGGAATCCTGCTGACCCTCGCCCTGTGAACCCGCGGTCTTTTTCGACGGACGCCTCTTCTCGACCGGCTTAGGCTTCTCCTGCGTCGTCACCTTCGGCTTCGGCGTCGGCGTGACAACCTCCTCAGGCTTCTCCGGCTCAGGCTGGACTTCAGCCGTTTCGATGGGCTTCACCTCTTCGGGGGTCTGCGCGACCTCAGGCTGGGTCTCCGCGGGCTTTACTTCAGTCGGCTGCACCTCCGCAGGCTGCACTTCCGGCGAAACCGTATCGACCGTCACCTGCTGTTCGGGAACGACCGTCGACATCGGCTGGACGACGGATTCTTCGGCTGGCACCTCGGAAACCAGAATTTCCGGCTCCACCGCCGCAGAGGTCTCAGGCGAGACACGCGTCACTTCCGGCGCCGGAGCCTGCTGGATTGCATCCTGCGTCTCGACAGGCGAGACCTCCGTCGGCTGCACGGCCTCCGGCTGAACTTCCGCCGTCTGGGTTTCCGTTGGCTGGATCGTATCGGGTTGAACGGCCTCCGGAATAATCTCTTCCTGAACGGTTGTTTCGGTCTCGCCGGCAGCCGTCTGATCGACATCCGAATTGCCGTACATGACGACGCTCACAGCCGCGCCAGCCTCCTCGATCGCCTCCTCGGGAGCTTTGGGGAAAGCAACGATCAGCGCAGTCGCCAGCGCCGCATGAAAGATCAGCGAGCAGATGCAGGTCACCGTCAGCCGGCGCCGCACCGGCGCCTTCTCGTCTTCCTGCTTTTCCACCGCCGCATCCATCGGTGGTGGGGTGACGGAAGATGCCGCTGCGGTTTCCGGATGATCGGGGAAAGAGGAGATCTGCGCAAAACGCGCATAATGGATCACCTGCTCGCCGGCCGGCTGACGCTGCGCATTGCGCAGATCGGTCAGTTCGTGGCCGGGATGCATGCCGGGATTGTTGTCGTTCAGGCTGGTGTCAGCGCCCTCCTCCTCGATGAGCACGTGTCTCGATCTGGACTTCGCTGAAATTGCCATTTGACGCCTCGGACAACCTGAAACATGCGCGCCGGGCTTCCTCCCGGCTTAGGTCTTAGCCTTCGAAGGGAACTGAGATTTGAGAGCGGGTCACGAGACCCTTCATGCATTCGCCGGCCGCCGGCCCGTCACAGACCGGCGTGTCGTTGATGAGGATGCGGGTAACCGTCTCGCACTTGACACCAGGCATATCGAACTGGCGCACGCGCTTCTTGCCCTGCGGCAGATCGCGGAAATCGAGTACGGTGATGCGGTCGACGGCATTCTTGTCGTTGAAGAAGGCGAGTTCGAAGGAGATCTTGTTGATCGGCGTCTGCAGATTGTTCTCGGCAACGAAGGTCATCATGCAGCCCTTCTGCGAGGGCGCCAGCGCATTGAGCTCGACGTCAAGTTTGGCGGCTGCAGTCGCATCCTGCGCATAGGCCTGTGCAATACCCGACACCGAAAACAGCACACCAGCCACAAACGCAGCAAACCGACCCGTCATCATCGCCTCTCCATAAGTAAATTGACCGCCGTCCAGCGGCCTCAAAACAGCAGGATCAAAAACTTGACTGCTTTTGTCTTCAATTATTGCGTCTTTAAAAAACTATGAGTATGAGAGTCAAGATAATTGTCACCGGAACCGGGGTCTTGACCCCCGCAATCACGGAATAAGCCAACAGAAATGATGGTTGAAAAGCCAGATACCTTTAAGCTCGCACCATCGCGGAACGAACCTGCGGTGGCCGAGATCCGTGTTCTCGAAGGCAGCGATCTTTTTCGCGGCGCAAACGAGATCATGATTCGGCACGACGGCGTGATCTACCGCCTGAAGATCACCCGTCAGGGCAAACTCATTCTCAACAAATAAGCTCAATAGCAGGGTAGAACATGACCGAGCAGACCAGACCGGCACCATCCGAAATCCGCGCATTCCGCGCTGAAAATCCGAAGATGCGCGAGCGCGATATCGCCACGCAGCTGAAGATCTCCGAGGCGGCCCTCGTCGCAGCCGAAGTCGGCATCAGCGCTGTCAGAATTGATGCCAGCGCCGTCAAGCTGCTCGAACGTGTCGCCGATCTCGGTGAAGTCATGGCCCTGTCGCGCAACGAAAGCGCCGTACACGAGAAGATCGGTGTCTACGAAAACATCAAGATCGGCGAGCACAACGCCATCGTACTCGGCGAAAACATCGATCTGCGCGTCTTTCCAAGCCGCTGGGTCCACGCCTTTGCCGTCACCAAGAAGGACGGCGACACGGAGCGCCTCAGCCTCCAGTATTTCGACAAGACGGGCAACGCCGTTCACAAGATCCACCTGCGCCCGGCATCCAATGTCGAGGCCTACCATCGCATCGTCGCCGAGTTGAAGCTCGATGACCAGGGCCAGGAGCTCATCGAAGCAGAAGCCTCACCGGATGCTGACGAAGACGGCGATGTCAGCCGCGAAGAGCTGCGCGACAACTGGAGCAAGATGACCGATACGCATGAATTCTTCGGCATGCTGAAGCGCCTGAAGATCGGCCGCCAGGCCGCCGTGCGCACGGTCGGCGACGATTACGCCTGGAAGCTCGACAATACGGCAACGGCAGAGATGATGCATGCCTCCGTCAAATCAGGCCTGCCGATCATGTGCTTCGTCGCCAATAACGGCATCGTGCAGATCCATTCCGGCCCGATCTTCAACGTCCAGCCGATGGGTCCGTGGATCAACATCCTCGACGAAACCTTCCACCTGCATCTGCGCCAGGACCACATTGCCGAGACCTGGGCCGTGCGCAAGCCGACCAAGGACGGCCACGTCACCTCGCTCGAAGCCTATGATGCTGATGGCAACATGATCATCCAGTTCTTCGGCAAGCGGAAGGAAGGCTCCGACGAGAATGCCGAATGGCGTGACATCATGGAAAACCTGCCGCGGGCAACGAGCGTCGCCGCATAAGGATCGCAACGATGAAGATGCCTAGAAACCTGCGCCGGATCCGCCTCTGGGAGCTGGCCCTGACGGCGGCCGTCATGGCTCTGCCGCTGATCCCGGCAGCACCGGCGGGTGAGAGCTATGCTTTCGTGCGCGCCGCGCACGCTGAGGACAAGAAGCTCGACACCTCGCGGCTGGTTTCGGTCGGCGGCGACGTCACCGAGATCATCTACGCCCTCGGCGAAGAAAACCGGCTGATCGCCCGCGATACGACGAGCATGTATCCGGAAGCGGCACTGAAGCTGCCTGATGTCGGCTACATGCGCGCCCTTTCGCCGGAAGGCATTCTCGCCATGAACCCGACGGCGATCATCGCCGTCGAGGGCTCAGGCCCGCAGGAAGCGCTGAACGTCCTGAAGAATGCCAGCGTGCCCTTCGAAACCGTGCCGAATGCCTATACGCGCGACGGTATCATCGCCAAGATCGATCGCGTCGGCACATTGCTGAACGTACCGGACAAGGCGAAGGCGCTTGAAGAAAAGGTCGGCGCCGATCTCGACGCCGCCGTCACCGACGCCGGAAAGCGCCCCGAGGCGGAGCGCAAGCGCGTTCTTTTCGTCCTCAGCGCCCAGAACGGCCGCATCATGGCTTCGGGCATCGGCACTGCTGCTGATGGCATCATCAAGCTTGCCGGCGCCATCAACGCGGTCGGCGAATTCCCCGGCTACAAGCCGCTCACCGATGAGGCGATCATCAGTGCCAAGCCCGACGTGATCCTGATGATGAACCGCGGCGATGGTGCCGGCACCAAGAACGAGGATCTGCTCGCCCAGCCATCGATCGCGCTGACGCCGGCCGGCGAAAAGAAGGCGATCATCCGCATGGACGGCATGCATCTGCTGGGCTTCGGCCCGCGCACGGCAAGCGCCGTTCGCGAGCTCAACACGGCGATCTACGGGGGCTGACGATGGCCGTTCCGGAAGCCATGATGGAAAACAGGCGATTCTTCTCTGTGGCGTTCCGCAGACACCGGCAGGCGGGCGACAGAACCGAACTCGCCCTGCTTGGCATCGCCTTCCTTATTGTGGCTTCCGTCTTCGCCCTGCTCTTCTCCGTCACGACGGGGGCGTCGGACGCTTCCATTCTTGATGTCGTCAGAAACATGGCGGGCTCGCAAACGGCGCTCAGCGCCCGCGACCGGATCATCATCTTCGATATCCGCCTGCCCCGCGCCATCCTCGGCTTCTTGATCGGCGGATCGCTCGCCGTCTCCGGTGCGGTCATGCAGGGCCTGTTCCGCAATCCGCTGGCCGATCCCGGCCTCGTCGGCGTCTCCTCGGGCGCGGGATTGGGTGCTGTCGTGATGATCGTGCTCGGCGGCACAATCGCAGCGCCCCTCTATCTGGCGCTCGGCATCTATGCCCTGCCGCTTGCAGCCTTCGGCGGCGGCCTCGCCACCACGCTGCTGCTTTACCGGGTCGCCACCAGCAATGGCCAGACCTCCGTTGCCACCATGCTGCTCGCTGGCATCGCGCTTGGCGCATTGGCCGGGGCGCTGACAGGCGTGCTGATCTACATGGCGAACGACCAGCAACTGCGCGACCTCACCTTCTGGGGCATGGGCTCGCTTGCCGGCGCCACCTGGATCAAGATCGCTGCAGCCGGCCCCATCATCCTCCTGTCCTTCGTCGCCCTGCCCTTCATGGCGCGCGGCCTGAACGCCATCACGCTCGGCGAGGCCGCGGCCTTTCACATGGGTGTGCCAGTCCAACGGCTGAAGAATATCGCGATCGTCACCGTTGCGGCCGCAACAGGCGCTTCCGTCGCCGTCAGCGGCGGCATCGGCTTCGTCGGCATCGTCGTGCCGCATATCTTGCGTATGGTGATCGGCCCGGACCACCGCTTCCTGCTGCCGGCCTCAGCCCTGCTCGGCGGTTCGCTGCTGATCTTTGCCGACGTGCTCGCCCGTACCATCGTGGCCCCTGCCGAACTGCCGATCGGCATCATCACCGCTGCTGTCGGCGGCCCCTTCTTCCTCTGGATCCTGTTGCGGCAGCGCTCGCGCCTTGCCCTTTGAGTTTGTTCTATGATCGAAGTTTCCGGCGTCAGCGTGCGCCTCTCCGGCAAGACCATCGTGCGCGACGTCGCTTTCACGGCCAGGGCCGGCGAACTCACCGCCGTTGCCGGCCCCAACGGTTCCGGCAAGACGACGACGATGAAGGCCGTCTCCGGCGAACTCGCCTATGACGGTTCCGTTCGTTTGAACGGCGAAGAAGTGCGCATGCTGAAGCCGTGGCAGCTTGCCTCCGTCAGAGGGGTCCTGCCACAGGCAAGCAGCATCTCCTTTCCCTTCACGGTGCGGGAAATCGTCCGCATGGGCCTGACCTCCGGCCTCAACCTTCACCCCGATCAGGCCGATGAGACGGCCGCAAAGGCGCTTGCCGCCGTCGATCTTACCGGCTTCGAAGGACGCTTCTACCAGGAGCTTTCGGGCGGCGAGCAGCAGCGCGTTCAGCTTGCCCGCGTGCTCTGCCAGATCGCCGAGCCGGTCGTTGACGGCAAACCCTGCTGGCTGCTGCTCGACGAGCCGGTCTCCAGTCTCGACATCAGCCATCAGCTGACGATCATGACGCTGGCGCGTAATTTCTGCGAACACGGCGGCGGCGTGATCGCTGTCATGCACGATCTCAACCTGACGGCCCTCTTCGCCGACAGGATCGTGCTGATGAAATCCGGCCGGCTGGCAGCCGCTGGCAATGTGCGTGAGGTACTGACGGACGAAACCATGCAATCCGTCTTCGGCTGCCCGTTGCGCGTTAACAAGGCGCCAGTCGACGGCACGCCCTTCGTGCTTGCGCACAGCGCGCTTCCCGCCAACTGAGGAACCTTTCCAGCCCAAATGCGTTGTCCGCAATGATTTGGGTCAAAGCCGGGCGCGCTCTTCCGTGCCATTGATGGTCCTGACCCCCGTGCGAAACCGGGCGGCGCTTGTCCGCGCCCAGCTATGGAGACAGTCATGGCCTATTCCTTCTTCCAATCCAGCCGCAGCCGCCGCAACGGCACTCTTCACAATCTCGAAACCAGCATCGAGGACCAGATCGAGGCGCTCCGCGAAGAGCTCGCCGAACTCACCCATGTTCTCGGCAAGACCTCCCGCCATCAGGGTGAAAAGCTGCGCTCGCAGGCATCCGCACGCTATGAGGATGTCCTCGGCCGCAGCGAGGACCTGCTGAACGAGCTGCAGCAGAGCTACCTGCGCGGCGCAAGCGAAGTGCGAAGCACCGTGCGTCGCCATCCGCTTGCAACGGTCGGCGCCGCTGCCGCCTTCGGCCTGCTTATCGCCATGCTCGCCCGCCGCTAGGAGGCTCGATGCTCTTCCCGATCCTGAGCCTGCTCGTAGGCACCAGCGTTCACCGCACGGTGGAACGCACCAAACGCAACGGCATCTTCATCGCCGTTGCGTTGCTTTTTCTGCTGACCGCCTATGCACTTGCCGTGACCGCAGGGGCGATCTGGCTGGCAGGCATCTATGGGCCGATCGGCGCTTCGCTTTTCCTGGCGGCCTGCGCATTGCTGATCGCGATCATCGTCTTCGTCATCATGGCAATCATGAATCGCCAGGAAGCCCGCCGGGCCCGTGAACGTCGCGCCGCACTTGAATCCCTGGCAACCATCGGCATCGGCCTGGTCCGGTCCCAACCGTTATTGACTGCGGGCATAGTGGCCGCTCTTGTCGCCGCCAATCTCGTGGGTTCGAAGCGGGACGACTGACGTTCCGCAGCACCTCTTCACTTTCCCGACAGTGCTTTTGCCGCAAATATATGCCGCGCCCAAATCCTTGGGCGCGGCATACTGCATTCGAGTGAGTGATCGGCACCGACGCTGCGGTTGGCCCGGTTTACGGCGACCAGCTCAGGCACAGGCAGGTGCACCCGGACGCCAAATAAAAAGCCGGCGCCCCGTAGGGCAACCGGCCTTCCTTCCTCCCACGGAAACAAGTTGATCAGAAGGCGAAGGCCTTCGACGTCAGCGGCGCCGACGTGGCATCCGGGCCGAAATCCGCCTCGCCTGATATCTGCAGGAGATCCTGCAGACGCTGGCGCGCGCGGTTCACACGGCTCTTAATGGTACCGACGGCGCAGCCGCAGATTTCCGCCGCTTCCTCGTAAGAGAAGCCCGATGCACCGACGAGGATGATCGCTTCGCGCTGATCCGGCGGCAGCTGGTCCAGCGCCTTCTTGAAGTCCTGCAGATCGAGTGCGCCGTATTGGGACGGGTGCGTCGCCATGGATTCGGTAAACAAACCGTCGCTGTCCTGCACCTCACGGCCGCTCTTGCGCATCTGGCTATAAAGCTCGTTGCGCAGGATCGTGAAGAGCCAGGCCTTCATGTTGGTGCCCATCTCGAAATGGTCCTGCTTGGCCCAGGCCTTCATGATGGTGTCTTGAACCAGGTCGTCGGCGCGATCGTGCCGGCCGATCAGGGATATGGCGAAAGCGCGAAGGCTTGGCAGGGCCGCCAGGAGTTCGCGCTTGAAGCTCGGTTGCGCTTTTTCCATGCGGGTATTCCTATTCGGCCATCTTGGCGGAAGCCATCAATTCGGCCTGGTCGAGCTTTTCCAGCAGGTCGAGAAAGCGGTCGGGAATAGCTTCCTCCTGCGCGGCGGCATAGAGCGACCGCAGCCTGACGCCGATCTGATTGTTCGGATCCAGTATATCGCTCGCCCGCAGTTCCAGCTGGCGCTCGTCCGGTGCTTCTGTCTTTGCTGTCGTCATCAACTGATCACTTCTTGCCTGTTGTCTCGGGATGAAAGGCAAAGTCTGCTGTGAAAGCTAAATGGAACGTATATCCAATCGATCAAGCCGGTTCTTTCAAACCCTTGATGCAATAGATCCATTCCGCTCACATGGGTCAAAACGTGACGCCCTTCATTTGTCGGCTAGGATAATGCGGCGTTGCAAAAAAAGTTCCTTACATCAGGAACTTTTTTATCAAGACCGCGTTTTTAGATCATTGCAGCTATTCATGGCCTGTAGACGGGAGTTTTTAATGACACTTTCCACTCGAATTGCGCCGCACCTTCCTTATCTGCGTCGCTATTCCCGCGCGCTTACCGGCACTCAGACTTCTGGCGATGCTTACGTCGCCGCCGTCCTGGAAGCGATCATCGCCGATCTCTCCATATTCCCGGATACCGCGAATGACCGCGTCGCACTCTACAAACTGTTCACGCAACTGTTTGGTTCCACTGCGGTCGAGATTCCCGAGCCATCCTCTCCCTATGCCTGGGAGCAGCGCGCCACGCTGAACCTCTCGAAGGTTTCGCCCCTCGCCCGGCAGGCTTTCCTGCTCGCCTCCGTCGAGAATTTCCGGGTCTCCGAGATCGCCGACATTCTCGAAATCAGCGATGATGAGACCATGGAGCTCCTAGACAAGGCTTCGCACGAGATCTCGCGCCAGGTGGCCACCGATATCATGATCATCGAGGACGAACCGCTGATCGCCATGGATATCGAGCAGATGGTCGAAAGCCTCGGCCACCGCGTCACCGGCATCGCCCGCACCCATACGGAAGCCGTGGCACTCTATAACAAGACCAAACCAAGCATGGTGCTGGCCGATATCCAGCTTGCCGACGGCAGCTCGGGCATCGATGCCGTCAACGATATCCTGAAGACATCGAGCGTGCCCGTCATCTTCATCACCGCCTTCCCCGAGAGATTGCTGACCGGGGAGCGGCCGGAGCCGACCTTCCTCGTGACCAAGCCCTTCAACCCCGACATGGTCAAGGCCCTGATCAGCCAGGCGCTTTTCTTCAATGAAACGACCCGTGTGGCGGCCTGAAACATGAATTTCAGCCGCGCCGGAACCATTCCGGTAGCGATGCGTTCCGGCTCTACCGGAGCGTATTCGCGGCTTTAACGGTTTTTGCAGCGCTTGCTTTTAGAATGACCGGCAGTTTTGTCGGGAGGGGTAACATCCCTCCGTATCTTCGAAGGGACTGAGGAAAGGCGGCCGAGTGAATACGACTGGACCATTGTCCGGAACGCCTTTCACCACCGAAGGCAAGGCGGCCATTATGGAGCGCGCGCTCGCCAGCGCCGCTATCTCGATCCTGTATCAGGATGCGGGCCTTGCCATAATCTATGCCGAAAATCTTCTCCCCTATTTCCAGAAGCGTTTTGTCGCCGGTGGTGATGACGGTTCGCTGTTTGGCGAAGCACACGGCAAATCCCTTGCCGTGATGAAGCAGATGGTGCTTGAGACCGGCGCCTCCAGCAATGCCGAGGTCGATGTTGCAATCGACGGCGAAGTCAGGACATTCGAACTGAGCGTTCAACGCACCGGCGCGCACGGCAATTACGGCCTGCTCTCCGTCATCTCGGAGATTACCGAAAGCCGGCATCGCGAAAAGGTGCTGAAATCGCTGCTGCGCGAGCTTTCCCACCGCTCCAAGAACCTGCTTGCCATCATCCAGGGTATCGCCACGCAGACCGCGCGCAACACCATTTCTCTCGATGCTTTCCTGATGAAGTTCCGCGGTCGTCTTCAGTCGCTCTCCAACTCGCAGGATCTGATCACCGATTCCAGCTGGCGCGGCGCCTTCCTGTTCGAGCTCGCCGGAAAGCAGTTCGCCCCCTACTGGCCGGAAACCGCCGGCTCCATGCCGATCTTTGGCATCAACGCCCATCTGACGCCGAACGCCGCCGTGCATGTCGGCCTGGCGCTACATGAACTGATCGTCAATTCCGCCTCCTATGGCGCAATCGCCAGCGGGGCGACGTCGGTCACACTGAATTGCCGGGAGGCGAAGATCGCCGGCCGCCGGGCAATCGAACTCGCCTGGGTGGAAGTGCTTCCAAACAGTGCCGATGTGCACGAATTCAGCGAAAACAGCTTCGGCCGCACGGTGCTGGAGCGTGTCGTGCCCTCCTCCGTCAACGGCAAGGCCGAACTGGCGCTCGTACCCGGCCGCATCGAATATCACCTGACGGTTCCGGAGACGGAATTCGAAATCCTGAAACGCACCTGAGACGTCGTATTTTCGCGCAATTCCGGACGAAAAACCGCTACCACGTTTTTGCTATTGCCTGCCTGCTGAAATTGTGGGGGCCCAAACGGAAAAACAGCCAGTGCGAGGGCGGCGCACCGGCTGTCTCCACTCACCGGGAGGGGACCGTGAGTTCGTCCGAATGATGGGTTGGGGGCGCGCATGTTGGGTCGATGCGGTCATCATCCGGATATCGCATTAACTACGCGCGTTAACTTTTGTTCCGCACGATCGGAAAAAATTTGGCCTTTTGTCAATTTTTTCGCTGCAGCCCGAAATTCGGCACATACTCCGTATGTTCCAATTCGAAGGCAGGGACTGCTCAAAGAATTATCACAACAAGTAAAATCAATCGGTTACGGCATGGAAACGAAAGAAAATTGCCAAAATTTTACCGTTTGATAAATTTTTGAACCTGAGTTACGATTCCCTCACTAGCCGTTACCGATAAAGAGGGAACTTCAATGGAACGTCTGGAAACTGGGATTCGTGCCGGCCGGCTTTCGTCCGCCGAGTATGAGGCTAATTTTTCCGATCTTCATCCGCGCCTCGACAACCACGAAGCGCTGGTCGCAGCCGACCGCTGTTATTTCTGCTACGACGCGCCGTGCATGACGGCCTGTCCCACCTCGATCGACATTCCGCTCTTCATCCGCCAGATTTCGACCGGCAATCCGCTGGGTTCGGCGAAGACCATCTTCGACCAGAACATTCTCGGCGGCATGTGCGCCCGCGTCTGTCCCACCGAAGAGCTGTGCGAGCAGGCCTGCGTGCGCAACACCGCCGAAGAGCGCCCCGTCGAGATCGGCCGCCTGCAGCGCTATGCGACCGATGCGGCGATGGCCGCAGAAAAGCAGTTCTACCGGCGCGCGGAACTGACGGGCAAGAAGATCGCAGTCGTCGGCGCCGGCCCGGCCGGCCTCGCGGCTGCCCACCGCCTCGCTGTCAAAGGCAACGACGTCGTGATCTACGACGCCAGGCCGAAGTCCGGCGGCCTCAACGAATATGGCATCGCCACCTACAAGACGGTCGACGACTTCGCTCAAAAGGAGGTCGACTATGTCCTCTCTATCGGCGGCATCGAGGTGAAGCACGACCAGCAGCTCGGCCGCGACTTCTCGCTCTCCGACCTGCAGGGCCAGTACGATGCCGTCTTTCTCGGCCTCGGCCTTGCCGGCGTCAACGCATTGCGTGTCGACAATGAAAATCTGCCGGGCGTCGACGACGCCGTCGATTTCATCGCCGCCCTGCGCCAGGCCGAGAACAAGGGCGACATCGCCATCGGCCGCCGCGTCGTCGTTCTCGGCGGCGGCATGACGGCAATCGATGCCGCCGTGCAGGCAAAGCTTCTCGGCGCTGAGGAAGTGACGATCTGCTACCGCCGCGGCAAGGAACACATGAACGCGTCGGAATTCGAGCAGGATCTCGCCACCTCCAAGGGAGTCATCATCCGCCATTGGCTGGCGCCGAAATCCATCCTTTCGCAGGATGGCAAGGTGGCGGCAATCGAGGTGGAATACACCGCAATCGTCGATGGCCGCCTTTCCGGCACCGGTGAGACCGGTGTGATTGCCACTGACCAGATCTTCAAGGCAATCGGCCAGACATTCGAAACCTCGGGTCTCGGCGCGCTGCGGATGGAATCCGGCCGCATCGCCGTCGACGCTGAAGGCCGTACGTCGGTTGATGGCGTCTGGGCCGGCGGCGACTGCGTCTTCGGCGGTGAAGACCTGACCGTCTCTGCCGTCGCCCATGGCCGTGATGCGGCCGAATCCATTCACCGTACCCTCACTGCTGCAGCCGCTCCGGCTGTCGCCGTCGCCTGAAGGGGAGAATGAACAATGGCTGATATCCGCAATAACTTCGTCGGCATCAAGTCTCCGAACCCCTTCTGGCTCGCCTCGGCACCGCCGACCGACAAAGCCTACAATGTCGAGCGCGCCTTCAAGGCCGGCTGGGGCGGCGTGGTCTGGAAGACGCTGGGCGAGGAAGGCCCGCCTGTCGTCAACGTCAACGGCCCGCGCTACGGCGCGATCTGGGGCGCCGACCGCCGCCTGCTCGGTCTGAACAATATCGAGCTCATCACCGACCGCGACCTGCAGACCAACCTGCGCGAAATGAAGCAGGTCAAGATGAACTGGCCTGATCGGGCACTCATCGCCTCGATAATGGTTCCCTGCGAGGAACAGGCCTGGAAAGCGATCCTGCCGCTGGTCGAGGAGACCGGTGCCGACGGTATTGAGCTGAATTTCGGCTGTCCGCACGGCATGTCCGAGCGCGGCATGGGCTCGGCCGTCGGCCAGGTGCCGGAATATATCGAAATGGTCGTGCGCTGGTGCAAGCAGTACACCCGCATGCCCGTCATCACCAAGCTGACACCCAATATCACCGACATCCGCCGCCCTGCCCGCGCTGCCAAGGCCGGCGGCACGGATGCCGTCTCGCTGATCAATACGATCAACTCGATCGTCTCGGTCGATCTCGACAACTTCGCGCCGAACCCGACCGTCGGCGGCAAGGGCAGCCATGGCGGCTATTGCGGCCCGGCCGTCAAGCCGATCGCGCTCAATATGGTCGCCGAAATCGCCCGCGATCCGGAAACCTACGGTCTGCCGATCTCCGGCATCGGCGGCATCACCACGTGGCGCGACGCAGCCGAATTCCTGGTGCTCGGCGCCGGCAACGTGCAGGTCTGCACCGCCGCCATGACCTACGGCTTCAAGATCGTGCAGGAAATGATCACGGGCCTCTCCGACTGGATGGACGAAAAGGGCCACAAGACCCTCGACGATGTCACCGGCCGCGCCGTGCCCAACGTCACCGACTGGCAGTATCTCAACCTCAACTACATCGCCAAGGCCAAGATCGACCAGGACGCCTGCATCAAGTGCGGTCGCTGCTACATCGCCTGCGAGGACACCTCGCACCAGGCGATCACCAACTTCGTCGATGGCGTTCGCCATTTCGAGGTGATGGACGAGGAATGCGTCGGCTGCAATCTCTGTGTCAGTGTCTGCCCGGTCGAAAACTGCATCACCATGGAGCAGCTTCCGGCGGGCGCGATGGACAAGCGCACCGGCAAGGTGGTCGACCCGAACTACTCAAACTGGACGACGCACCCGAACAACCCGATGGCGCGCCAGGCTGCGGAGTAATAATCCGCCCGCGAAACGCAGAATATCGACGCCCGCCTAGACGGGCGTCGACTGTTTTCAGGCCATTAGCGGATCAAAGCTTGAAGGCTTTGACCTCATTGCCACGCTCGATCGTGCGGTTAGCAATGAAGCGCCCGGCTTTCGCCGCCTCCTGCTTTTCCGCCTCGATATCCTGCAGCATCGCCTGCAACCGCCGGATCGCCAGCGCCTTGTTGCGATGCTGCGAGCGTTCGTCCCGGGCCGTTACGACGAGACCGCTCGGACGATGCAGGACACGAACCGCGCTGTCGGTCGTATTCTGATGCTGCCCGCCCGGCCCGCCGGCCCGCAGCGTCTCGAACTGCAGGTCCGCCGGATTGATCGTCACCGCATTGCCTTCGGGCGGAAGATCGATGCGCCGCACGGCCACGTACCAGTTCTGCCGCTTGTGTCCGGGACGAACCGAGCTCTTGAAGGTGAACCGGATCGTGCCGGAATAGCCGGTGGCGACCTGTTCCGCCGCATCACCCTCGATGCTGACGATCGCCGACTTCGCACCGTGCGGATCCGGCATCGGCCCGAGGTTGACAGTCACGGAGCATCCCTGCTGCCTGGCCTCGCCTTCAAGGATACGCAGAAGCGCGGAGACCGCGATGCGGCATTCGACCGGGCCGTTACCCGACGTGATGAGGAGATCAATAGCGCTCACGGCCACGCCCTCCTTCCCGGCGGTATTCCGGCTTGCGCCGACGCTGCTCGACCTCGGCTTCGTCAACCGCCTTCTTGAAGGTGACGAGAGGCCGGAAGCTTGCAAACACGGTGACCAGCTTCTCGTTCTCGAGATCGGCGACGACCTGCCCGGCATCCTTGTAGGCGGAGCCCGCCTCTTCGACGACGAGCGCCCGGTCATCGCAAATGGCGATGCCGCCCCAGGCATTGCGCAGCAACTGCTCACGCTCTGACCGATTGCGCCCGGCACGCCCATGCATGCTAGCACGGTCATATTTGCGGCCGGCTCCATGCGATATGCCGCCGAGTGAACGGGAAACATCAGCTGTCGGACAAACCGCATAGCTGAGGCTTGCCCGAGAACCGGCGATCGGCGCAAGCACACCGGGCGTGACCGCCGCAGCCCCCTTGTAGTGCACGAAATCGCGGCCGGAAGACCGGACGAGATTGTGGGGTACATCAGCGACGAGATGCAGATCGGCGCGCAATGCCGCCGCTGCCCGTGCCGCGATCAGCCGCCGGTTCAGCGATGCCCAGGCAACGCACTGGTCATGACTTGCAAGCCATGCGAGGCCAGCTTCAGAACCCTGCAAAAGCCCGGCCGCAAGATCAGCACGAGTGCTAACCGCCCCGGAAAAGAGGGCAGCGCCGAGAGTACGCGAGCCCGAATGGACAAGCAAGTAAAGAGCCTGACCATCCAGACCGGCGGCGGCCCCGCCTTCGGCAAGCGTGTCCACGGCCTGCAATTCGCAGAAGTGGTTGCCGCCGCCGATCGTGCCGAGCGCATCCGGCGCCAGAGAGGCAGGCAAGCCCGCCTCTTCAAGCAGGAGAGCGGGATTGCCGATCTCTTCAGCCTCAAGCCGACGAAGCCGCTCCGCCGCCTTGTCGATCTTCAGTTTGCGCAGCGGCAGATCCAGGCGGAAGAGCGACATGCCGCAGCCGATATCGTTGCCGATCAGCAGCGGATGCAGCCGGTCGGATGCCAGCGCCACACCGGTTGCGCCATATTTGCCGGGATGCAGATCCGGAAAGGCTGCGATTTTCGAAACGCCCGGAAGACGGGACATTTCGGCAAGTTGATCCAAGGCAGCGCCTTCGATCCAGGTGCTGCCGGAAAAGAAATGGTTGATGACCGCAGGCGATATGGCCGGCGTCACCGGGGAGCTTTCGCTCCCAATGGAATTGCCCATGATTATGAACTCTGGATATGAGTGGTCTTTCATCGCCCGAACGGCGATGTTCAACCGGCATTCGTCAGCCCATTGAGCGACTTAAGCCGAAACCCTCTCGGGGCGTGCTGAGATTTTTGTCATCGTGCGCTCCCTTTCCAGAAACAATTGATGCCGCCCACTTAGGCGAAGCGAAAGATAAATGCAAGCCTAGGACGTGCTAATTGCCGAAGGATTTCCTGTAGGCACTCGGGCTCGTCCCGAGCCTATTGCGGAAATGATGGCGCATCGTCGCCAATGTGCCGAAGCCGCTGGCGATGGCAATATCGTCGAGCGACACGGCAAGCTCCTTCTCCAGAAGATCACGCGCGTGCCGCAACCGCTCCTTCAGCAGCCATTCGCCGACGCTGTCGCCGGTTGCTGCCTCGAAGCGGCGCTGGAAGGTACGCATGCTCATGCCGGCCTTGCCGGCAAGCAGGCTGATCGGCTGCTCCTCGGAAAGCTTCTCGCGCATCCATTCGATCAGCGGTCCAAGGCGAATGCCCTCTCGCTCTTCCGGCACGGGAGCCGCAATGAACTGCGCCTGCCCACCCTCGCGATGCGGCGGAACGACGAGCCGTCGCGCCACGCTGTTGGCAGCATCGGGGCCGAAATCGCCGCGTACTACATGCAGGCAGAGATCGATGCCGGCGGCACTTCCCGCCGCCGTCAGGATGCTGCCTTCATCCATGTAAAGCACGTCAGCATCGAGCGCGATGTCAGGGTAGCGTGCGGCAATCGAAGTGACATAGCGCCAATGGGTCGTCGCCCGCCGCCCGGCCAGCAGCCCGGCCGCCGCAAGCACGGCAACGCCGGAGCAAAGCGACATCACGCGTGCTCCCCGCTCATGGGCTGCCTTCAAAGCGGCGACCAGAGGTTCCGGCACCGGCGCATCGATCGCCCGCCATCCCGGCGCGATGATCAGATCGGCCTCGGCGAGCAGTTCGAGCCCCTTGTCGACTGCGACCGTCAGACCGCCGGCAGCCCGCAGCGGACCCGGCTCTATGCCGGCAACCGAGAAGCGATACCAGCCCTCGCCCATCTCCGGCCGCGACAGACCGAAGACCTCATAAGCGATACCGAATTCGAAGGTGCAGAGCCCGTCATAGGCAAGCGCCACGACATGCGGTCCGCGTGTGATGGGAGCATCCGGTTTTGGCATGATCTTTACGCTATCAGTCATGATGGCCAATTTCGCCAAGCATTATCATCGGCAATGATCGGCAGCAACCAAACAAAGGAAGGAAAGATCATGCCAAGCCCCGTTTCCGAAATCCCCACAGCCGCCTCCGAAACCGCTGCCGAACACTTCGCCCGCAAGCTCGCCTTCGAGACCGACTGCTCGGACGTGCACGCCGCCTTCGCCTCCGGCAAGGTCGATTTCGTGCTGCTCGATGTACGCTCGCCGGCCCTCTTCAACCTCTCGCATGTTCCGGGCGCCCTCAACCTGCCGCATGGCAAGATGACCGCGCACCGCATGTCCGAATGGCCTGATGATACGCTGTTCGTGGTCTATTGCGCCGGCCCGCATTGCAACGGCGCGGACAAGGCGGCACTGCGCCTGTCCCGCCTCGGCCTGCCGGTCAAGATGATGATCGGCGGCCTGACCGGCTGGGCGGATGAAGGTCTTGCTTTCGAAGGCGGAGAAAGCGCCGCTGCCTGATCGGAACTCCCTTCTCTCCACCCGGGGAGAAGGGAGCTCTATCCAATGCGCCAGACGCGGCCCCGCCCGGCTACCCGCTGACTAAACGGCCATTAGGCGCCCGAATGATCCGGGAGCAGACCATTAATGAAAAGCTGCTCCAGGAACCGCGCTGCATCTTCGAAACGCCCGTCGCCGGAATGCTCCTCGCCCAGAACGGCGCGAACCTGCACGTCGAAATCGGCATAGTGCTGCGTCGTCGACCAGATCGAGAAGATGAGGTGATAGGGGTCGCAGCGGGCAATCTTGCCGCTTTTGATCCAGGTGCGGATCACGGCCGCCTTTTCGTCGACCAGCTCTTTCAGCGGTCCTTTCAGCATATCGAGAACGTGCGGCGCGCCCTGCAACATCTCGTTGGCGAAGAGCCGGCTCTCGCGCGGGAAATCACGCGCCATTTCAAGCTTGCGGCGGATATAGCTGCGGATCTCCGATTCCGGATTGCCTTCCGCATCGAAGGCTCTGAGCGGCTCCAGCCAGTTGAAAAGCACCCGGTCGATCAGCGCGCGGTGCATGGCTTCCTTGGTGCGGAAATAATAGAGCAGGTTCGGCTTCGACATGCCGGCCACCTCGGCAATCTGGTCGATGGTCGAGCCGCGGAAGCCGCTGACCGAAAACACATCGAGCGCCGCTTCCAGGATCTGCTCTTCCTTCTCTTCCTGGATTCGTGTCCGCCGCAGGGTCTTCGCCGCTCTCGGTATGGCCATTCGCTCTTTTCCCCTTGAAATTCAACTCCTTCGCTCAAGATTTGAAGAACGGCCCTCCTGCCGCTTTATCAGGCAACTGCCTGCATTTTTGCCCGCATTTTCTGTCTATTTTTCGTGATTTTCGTCTTGAGCGCAGCGATGGAAGTTGTAATGTTTACCAATCGGTCAAATTATCCGCCAGATAAAAAACAAAGGCAACTGGCGATTTTCCGGCGCTGACAGAACAACAAGCGGCAGCGGAATTTGACCACGGGAACAAGGCGGCCATGTAGTTTGCATGACTGCCGTAAAACAGGTGAGGACTTTCAACTATGGTGGCAGCGCCAGGCGAAAACATGCGCGTCAACGGGGACCGTCTCTGGGACAGTCTCATGGACATGGCGAAGATCGGCCCGGGAATTGCCGGCGGCAACAACCGCCAGACACTGACGGATTCCGATGCCGAGGGCCGCAACCTCTTCAAGACATGGTGCGAAGACGCCGGCATGACGCTCGGCGTCGACAAGATGGGCACGATGTTCGCGACCCGTCCCGGCACCGATCCTGATGCCCTCCCCGTCTATGTCGGCTCGCATCTCGATACCCAGCCGACCGGCGGCAAGTATGATGGCGTGCTCGGCGTGCTCGGCGCCCTCGAAGTCGTCAGAACCATGAACGACCTCGGCATCAAGACCAAGCATCCCATTGTCGTCACCAATTGGACCAATGAGGAAGGTGCGCGCTTCGCTCCTGCGATGCTGGCCTCCGGCGTTTTCGCCGGCGCGCACAGCCTCGATTTCGCCTATAATCGCAAGGATCCCGAAGGCAACCTCTTCGGCGACGAACTGAAACGCATCGGCTGGGTCGGCGACGAAGAAGTCGGTGCCCGTAAGATGCACGCCTATTTCGAATATCACATCGAGCAAGGCCCGATCCTCGAGGCCGAAAACAAGCAGATCGGCGTCGTCACCCACTGTCAGGGCCTGTGGTGGCTGGAATTCACGCTGACCGGCAAGGAAGCCCATACCGGCTCGACGCCGATGAACATGCGCGTCAATGCCGGCTTGGCGATGTCGCGCATCCTGGAAATGGTCCAGGGCGTGGCAATGGGCGAACAGCCGGGCGCCGTCGGCGGCGTCGGCCAGGTCTTCTTCTCGCCGAATTCCCGCAACGTGCTGCCGGGCAAGGTGGTCTTCACCGTCGATATCCGCTCACCCGACAAGGCCAAGCTCGACCGCATGCGGGCAAAGATCGAGGCCGAAGCGCCCAAGATCTGCGATGCGCTGGGTGTGGGCTGTTCCATCGAGGCGATCGGACATTTCGAACCCGTGACCTTCGACGAAAAGCTCGTCACCTCAGTCCGCTCCGCCGCCGAACGCCTCGGCTACAGCCACATGAACATCATCTCCGGCGCCGGCCATGATGCCTGCTGGGTCGCCAAGGTGGCGCCCGCCACGATGGTCATGTGCCCCTGCGTCGGTGGCCTGTCGCACAATGAAGCGGAAGATATCTCCAAGGAATGGGCAACGGCGGGCGCCGATGTGCTGTTCCATGCGGTGGTGGAGACGGCGGAGATTGTGGTGTGATGATGGCAGAGACAGTGGTCGTCATGGATGGCACTCGATTGGTCGGTCATGATGGATTTCACGATGTCTTTGCCGAAACGTTCGTTCCAGACTTTTACGGCCGCAACATGGATGCCTGGATCGACTGTATGTGCAGTCTCGATGAACCAAATGCTGGAATGTCAAAACTTACCATCGAGCGCGGAAAGGCTTTGACTATACGGATCGATAACTACCCGCATTTCAAGGACGCTGCCCCGAAACAATGGATCGACCTGATGGAATGCGCCGCATTCGTGAATTGGCGTCGCACTGAACAAGGACGTGGCGCAATGTTGGCTTTGGCGTTTTACGATTGAGGATATGATCATGACTACAGTCATCAAGAACGGCACCATCGTCACGGCCGACCTCACCTATAAGGCGGATGTGAAAATCGACAGCGGCAAGATCGTCGAGATCGGCCCGAACCTTTCCGGCAATGAAGTGCTGGACGCCACGGGCTGTTTCATCATGCCCGGCGGCATCGATCCGCATACCCATCTCGAAATGCCCTTCATGGGCACCTATTCCTCCGACGACTTCGAGAGCGGCACGCGCGCAGCCCTTTCCGGCGGCACGACCATGGTCGTCGATTTCGCACTTCCTGCACCCGGCCAGTCGCTGCTCGAAGCGTTGACCATGTGGGACAACAAGTCCACCCGCGCCAATTGCGACTATTCCTTCCACATGGCGATCACCTGGTGGAGCGAACAGGTCTTCAACGAGATGAAGACCATCGTGCAGGACAAAGGCATCAACACCTTCAAGCATTTCATGGCCTACAAGGGCGCGCTGATGGTGAACGACGACGAAATGTTCGCCTCCTTCCAGCGCTGTGCCGAGCTTGGCGCCCTGCCGCTCGTCCATGCCGAAAACGGCGATGTCGTCGCTTCCCTTTCCGCCAAGCTGCTGTCGGAAGGCAATAACGGCCCGGAGGCGCATGCCTATTCACGCCCGGCTGAAGTCGAGGGTGAGGCGACGAACCGCGCCATCATGATCGCCGACATGGCCGGCTGCCCCGTCTATATTGTCCACACCTCCTGCGAACAGGCCCATGAAGCGATCCGCCGCGCCCGTCAGAAGGGCATCCGCGCCTATGGCGAGCCGCTGATCCAGCACCTGACGCTCGACGAGACCGAATATTTCGACAAGGACTGGGATCATGCCGCCCGCCGCGTCATGTCCCCGCCCTTCCGCAGCAAGCAGCATCAGGACAGCCTCTGGGCCGGCCTCGCCTCCGGTTCATTGCAAGTGGTGGCGACCGACCATTGCGCCTTCACCACCGCGCAGAAGCGCTTCGGCGTCGGCGACTTCACCAAGATCCCGAACGGCACCGGCGGTCTCGAAGACCGCATGCCGATGCTCTGGACCTATGGCGTCAACACGGGCCGCCTGACGATGAACGAATTCGTCGCCGTCACCTCGACCAACATTGCCAAGATCCTCAACATCTACCCGAAGAAGGGCGCCATCCTCGTCGGCGCCGATGCCGATCTCGTCGTCTGGGATCCGAAGCGCTCCAAAACCATTTCGTCGAAGAGCCAGCAGTCTGCGATCGATTACAACGTCTTCGAAGGCAAGGAAGTCACCGGCCTGCCGCGCTATACGCTGACGCGCGGTGTTGTGGCGATCGAGGAAGGGACCGTCAAGACTCGCTCCGGCCATGGCGAATTCGTCAGGCGCGAGCCCGTCACGGCCGTCAGCAAAGCGCTGTCGACCTGGAAGGAGATCACCGCGCCGCGCAAGGTCGAACGCACGGGCATCCCGGCGAGCGGCGTGTGACACATATGCACGGCCATCTGCTTCTGACGATCGTTTCCCTGGCCGCACTTTCTACCGCGGCGAATGCTGACACGCTGCCCATCAAGGGCAGCTACGGCAACAAGGATGGCTGCGCCTACGCCAAGAGCGGCGAAAGCACAGGTTCCGATAACTTCTTTCTGCTGACTTCCGAGGGCATCACCACGGCTGCCTCTTACTGCGAAATCAAGAAAGTCCTGAAGACCGAAGGCAAGGATTTCACCGCCACGGTCGCTTGCCAGGCGGAGGGCGAAGAGAGCGGCAGCGACGACACCGTCAAGATCACATCAGGGCCTAAGGGCTATACGATCGGGTTCGTGGCCGATGCCGCAATCAAGTGGGGGCCGCTGCCGCTATGCAAATAGCCTCAAGCCGGCACCACCGCATCGAGCTCGGGCAGCAGGACGACACTCTCCTGCTCGTTCGGATCGGTGCGCGCAATAATCGCCGTGCAGGGCGTACTGCTGAGGTTTGCCGGAAGATGCGGCACGCCGGCCGGAATATAGAAAAGCTCACCGGCGCGCACGATCACATGGTTCTCCAGCTTGTCGCCGTACCAGGTATGGGCCTCGCCGGAGAGCATGTAGATCGCCGTTTCATGCGCTTCATGCAGGTGCGCCTTGGCGCGCACGCCAGGCGGGATCGTCAGAAGATGCATGCAGATGCCCTTCGCACCCACGGTTTCGGCCGCAATACCCTCGAAATAGCTCAGCCCCTGCTTGCCGTCATAGGTATGGTTGGGGCGAACAATGTGGCAGGTGGGCTTTGATTTTGCGTCCATCCTCATCCTCCAAGGACTGTGCTGTCGGTAAGACCGGCGGCAATGATATCATGGAAAACCGCGACGGCGCGGCGAAAACAAGACTGGTTTATTGATGCAAGCACCCTCCGTCGTATCCGCCAAGGATCTCTGTCTCAGCTACCAGACGAATGACGGCGCGGTGCACGCGCTTGCTGATGTCAATCTCGATATCCGCAGGGGCGAATTCGTCTCCTTCATCGGCCCTTCCGGCTGCGGCAAGACGACTTTCCTGCGCGTCATCGCCGATCTCGAGCGCAAGACCTCCGGCGACATCGCCATCAACGGCATGACACCGGATGAGGCCCGCAAGGCCCGTGCCTATGGCTATGTCTTCCAGGCGCCGGCACTTTATCCGTGGCGCACGATCGAGAAGAACATCGCCCTGCCACTAGAGATCATGGGCTATTCGAAACCAGAACAAAAGAAGCGCATTGCTGGCGCCCTGGACCTCGTCGAACTCTCCGGCTTCGAAAAGAAATTCCCCTGGCAGCTCTCGGGCGGCATGCAGCAGCGTGCCTCGATCGCCCGCGCGCTCGCCTTCGATGCCGACCTGCTCTTGATGGACGAACCCTTCGGCGCCCTCGACGAAATCGTCCGCGATCATCTGAATGCGGCGCTTCTGAAACTGTGGGCGCGCACTAACAAGACGATCTGTTTCGTCACCCATTCCATTCCGGAAGCCGTCTACCTTTCCACCAAGATCGTCGTCATGTCGCCGCGTCCCGGCCGCGTGACCGATATCATCGACTCGACACTGCCGACGGAGCGACCGCTCGACATCCGCGAGACACCGGAATTCCTGGAAATCGCCCATCGCGTGCGCGAAGGGCTGAGGGCGGGGCATAGTTATGAGTAATAGGGTCTTGCGTTCGGTTGCTACCCCCCTCTGTCCTACCGGACATCTCCCCCACAAGGGGGGAGATTGGCTGGGGGCGCCGGTTTCTCCAAACAACGAACATTGCGAACTGCACAACGTCAGCGATGTGCGAAGGTCAGGCCACTTGTCGATCTCCCCCCTTGTGGGGGAGATGTCCGGCAGGACAGAGGGGGGTAACGTCAACCTCCACACCTGGAGGGACGCCGCATGAAACCCGACACCTTCAAGGACAAGATCACCCCCGTCCTCACCATCCTGCTGGTACTGATCGCCATCTGGTATGTCGCCGCCGTCTTCCTCAACGCGCCGTTCCAGCGCGATATGGACACGCGCAATAACGTCACCTCGACGACGACGGAATTCATCGGCAGGACACTCTCCCAGCCGAAGCCCATCCTGCCTGCGCCGCATCAGGTGGCGCAGAACGTCTTCGAAAACACCTTCCTGCGAAAGCTCTCCAGCAACCGCAGCCTCGTCTACCACGCAGGCGTCACTCTCTCTTCCACCGCGCTCGGCTTTGCGCTCGGTACGCTGCTCGGCATCGTCATCGCCGTCGGTATCATCCATATCAAGGCGCTCGACCGCAGCCTGATGCCCTGGATTATCGCATCCCAAACCGTGCCGATCCTGGCGATCGCGCCGATGGTCATCGTGGTGCTCGGCTCGATCAATATCACCGGCCTCATCCCCAAGGCGCTGATCTCCACCTACCTCTCCTTCTTCCCGGTCACGGTCGGCATGGTGAAGGGGCTGCGCTCGCCCGAGGTCATGCATCTCGATCTGATGCGCACCTATAATGCCACGGCTGCCCAAACCTTCTGGAAGCTGCGCGTGCCCGCCTCCATCCCCTTCCTCTTCACCTCGATGAAGGTGGCGATCGCCGCAAGCCTCGTCGGCGCTATCGTCGGCGAACTGCCGACCGGCGCCGTCGCCGGCATTGGCTCCAAGCTGCTTGCCGGCTCCTATTACAGCCAGACGATCGATATCTGGGCAGCACTGGTCGCCGGCTCGGTCCTCGCGGCAATCCTTGTCGCCATTGTCGGCCTCGTCGCGAAGATCGTCGACCGCGCCATGGGCGGGAGGCCGGCATGAAGCAAGTCGTGCTTTCCTGGCAGGGCCTGATCGCCCTCCTCTGCGTGGCAGGCGCAATGGTCATGCTGCCTGTCTTTGGGGCCGGTGCCACACAACCTCCGTCCGCAGAAACCGTCATCCTGATCGCTATGATTGCAATCGTCGCGGCACTGATCTCCTTCGCACCCCTGTCCACATCGCTTGTCGCAACTGCCCTCTTCATCGGCGCCCATGGCGCGGCATGGCTGCTGCTCGGCACGCTCTCCGGCAATGAAGGCTCTGCCGGCATTTCCTTCTTCCTGCTGCTGGCCGCCTGCTGGCTGCTTGCCTGGCGCTGCGTGACGGAGCTTTCGGAACTCAAGCCGACAACACCGTCCGGCCAGTGGCTGCTGCGGCTGCTGATCCCGGCAATCTTCGGCACCTGGATCCTCATCATCTGGGAAACGATCACGCGCGGCGCAGGTATCCCTTTCGTGCTGCTGCCGCCGCCGTCCGCGATCGGCGCACGCATCATAGGCTCCCTGCCGATCCTCAGCGAAGATATCAGGCAAACGATCTTCAAGGCCGTTCTGATCGGTTACACCATCGGCTGCGTCAGCGGCTTCGTCGTCGCCATCCTTGCGGACCGCTTCGCCTTTCTTCGTCGCGGTCTGCTGCCGATCGGCAATTTGGTTTCGGCTCTGCCGATGATCGGCGTGGCACCGATCATGGTCATGTGGTTCGGCTTCGACTGGCCGTCGAAGGCTGCCGTCGTCATCATCATGACCTTCTTCCCGATGCTGGTGAATACGGTCGCCGGACTTGCAGCCTCCGGCAACATGGAGCGCGATCTGATGCGCACCTACGCATCGAACTACTGGCAGACGCTGGTCAAGCTCAGGCTTCCGGCCGCAATGCCCTTCATTTTCAATGCACTGAAGATCAACTCGACGCTGGCTCTGATTGGTGCCATCGTTGCGGAATTCTTCGGAACGCCGATCGTCGGCATGGGCTTCCGCATCTCCACGGAGATCGGCCGCATGAATGTCGACATGGTCTGGGCCGAGATCGCCGTCGCGGCGCTTGCAGGCTCGATCTTCTATGGTGTCGTCGCCCTTGCCGAGAGGGCGGTGACGTTCTGGCATCCGTCTATCCGTGGTGGTTAGACGTGCCCCGACCCCGCACCAGGGTCTGGGCATAACTTCAGAGGGAACAAGAAAATGAAAAAATTGATGGTTGCAATGATGGCGAGCGCTATGTCGCTTGCTGCCGCCCACGCGATGGCGGCCGACAAAGTGGCGCTCCAGTTGAAGTGGGTCACCCAGTCGCAATTCGCTGGCTACTACGTCGCCAAGGACAAGGGCTATTATGAAGAAGAGGGCCTCGACGTCGATATCAAGCCAGGCGGACCCGATATCGCTCCCGAGCAGGTGATCGCCGGCGGCGGCGCCGATGTGATCGTCGACTGGATGGGTGGCGCGCTGGTTGCCCGCGAAAAGGGCGTTCCGCTGGTCAACATCGCCCAGCCTTATCAGAAGTCGGGCATGGAAATGATCTGCCGCAAGGACGGCCCGGTCAAGACCGAAGCGGACTTCAAGGGCCACACGCTCGGCGTCTGGTTCTTCGGCAACGAATATCCTTTCTTCGCCTGGATGAGCAAGCTCGGCCTCAAGACCGATGGCGGCCCTGATGGTGTGACGGTACTCAAGCAGAGCTTCGACGTTCAGCCGCTGCTGCAGAAGCAGGCCGACTGCATTTCCGTCATGACCTATAACGAATACTGGCAGGCAATCGATGCCGGCCTGAAGCCGGAAGATCTCACCGTCTTCAACTATACTGCCATGGGCAACGATCTCCTCGAGGACGGTCTCTATGCGTCGGAAGAAAAGCTGAAGGATCCGGCCTTTAAGGAAAAGATGGTCAAGTTCGTCCGCGCCTCCATGAAGGGCTGGAAATACGCCATGGAGAACCCGGATGAAGCAGCCGGAATCGTCGTCGACGCCGGTGGCCAGGACGAAAACCACCAGAAGCGCATGATGGGCGAAGTTGCCAAGCTGATCGGTGACGGCACCGGCAAGCTCGACACGAAACTCTATGATCGTACGGCGAAGGCCCTGCTCGACCAGAAGATCATCAACAAGGAACCCTCGGGCGCCTGGACCCACGACATCACCGACGCTGCCGCCAAGTAACGGCGTATCGATGCCGAAATGCAACGCGCGCGGGAAAACCTCCCGCGCGTTTTTATTTTTTGCACTCAATGAAAAAAATCGCCTTGCAACTGTCGCATTTGTCAGGCGTCAAACGTCAAGCATATGAGAGCCGATCAATCATCGTCATGTTCACATAACCCTGAGGTGATTGATGAGCCCCGCAATGGTAATTAATAGTATCTCGTGGGGAATTATTTTCTGCCGGGCTTGCACGTGGAGCAAATCGATACCACGTACTAGCCGGATTTGCCGGATTGGGACGATAAGCTCCGGCAAGTGGGATGCGGGTAAATACCTCTGAGATTTGGAAGACGGCATTCGCCCGACCGCGAGCCTGTTTGAGAACGCGCGAGTTCGGCCGATCCCGTCAAGAGATTGGACGACGACGCATGGCACTCAAGCCGCAAGCACTACTACGCGCCTCCACTTTCCCTGTCGCCGCTTCTGCGGTCTCGGTTCTCCTTGCCACCGCTTTTGCGGCCTCGGCTGTATTTGCTCAGGAATCCCAGGCCACGCATCCGCAGGCCCAGGCTTCCCAGAACCTGCCGGCAATCGTCGTCACCACGGCGGTGAACCGCACCCTCGTCGACCGTGTCATCGGCACGGGAACGGTCAAGCCCGTCGAGGAAGTCTATATTCAGCCGCAGGTCGAAGGCCTCTCCATCCGCACCCTGAAGGCTGATGTCGGCGACAAGGTTCAGGCGGAAAGCACGCTGGCGACACTGAACGATGATGCTCTGGTCCTGACCAAGAGCCAGATGATGGCGACGAAAGCCAAGGGCGAGGCAAGTCTTGCCCAGCTGCGCGCACAGCTCATCGAGGCGCAGGCCAATGCCGAGCAGGCAAGGCAGCAGCAGGCCCGTGCCCAGGAAATGGGCAAGAAAGGCACGGTTTCGACCGCCCAGGTCGAGCAGGCCGATGCAACCGCCGCAGCCGCCAATGCCCGCGTTTCTTCCGCCGAGCAAGCAATCGAGGTCGCCGAAGCCGACCTCAAGGTCTTCGACAGCCAGATCGCCGATGCGGACCTGAAGCTGGCGCGCACCGATGTGAAGACGCCGGTCGCGGGCATCATCTCAGCCAAGAACGCCAAAGTCGGCGCTATTGCAGCCGGTACCGGCAACCCGCTGTTCACCATCATCCGCGACGGCGACGTGGAACTTGTCGCCGAAGTCGCCGAAAGCGACATTGTCAGGGTCATGGCCGGCCAGAAGGCGACGATTTCGCTTTCCGGCAGCCGCGAGAAGCTTTCCGGCGCGGTGCGCCTGGTGTCGCCGACCGTCGATCCGGTCACCCGCCTGGGCCTCGTCCATATCTCCATCGACGATGACAGCAAGGCGCGTTCCGGCATGTATGGCAGCGCCGAGATCATCGTCCGTGAGACCGAGGGCGTATCGCTTCCGCTGACTGCGGTGCTCACCGGCAGCGAAGGCTCCTCCGCCCGAAGGGTCGAGAATGGCGTGGTGAAATTCGCCAAGATCGAGACCGGCATCCAGGACGGAGCCTATGTCGAAATCACAAGTGGATTGAAGACCGGCGACGAAGTCGTGGCCAAGGCGGGCGCCTATGTCCGCGACGGCGACCACATCACTCCGGTGCGCGAACAGCCCTCGGCTTCCAACTAAAGAGACCATCCGATGAATTTTTCAGCCTGGTCCATTCGAAATCCGATCGCGCCGCTCCTGGCTTTCTGCCTGCTGATATTCATCGGCATGCAATCCTTCAACAAGCTGCCGATCACGCGCTTCCCGAACATTGACGTGCCGCTCGTTTCGATCAGCGTAACGCAGAGCGGCGCTTCGCCGGCCGAACTCGAAATGCAGGTGACGAAGGAGATCGAAGACGCGATCGCCTCTATCACCGGCATCGACGAAATCCAGTCGACGGTGACCGACGGCAGCTCGCAGACCAACGTCATGTTCCGGATGGAAGTCCCGACGGAACAGGCCGTACAGGACGTCAAGGACGCGATCGACCGCATTCGCAGCGATCTGCCGGCAACGGCCGAGGAGCCGATCGTCACAAAGGTCGATGTCGAAGGCCAGGCAATCCAGACTTTCGCCGTTTCCTCGCCCGATATGTCGCTGGAAGAACTCTCCTGGTTCGTCGACGATACCATCAAGCGTGCGCTGCAGGGCCAGGCCGGCATCGGCCGCGTCGACCGTTACGGCGGCGCAGAGCGCGAAGTGCGCATCGAGCTCACCCCCGGCAAGCTCGATGCCTACGGCATCACCGCTGCAAGCGTGAACCAGCAACTGCGCGGCACCAACGTCGATCTCGGCTCAGGCCGCGGCCAGGTGGCAGGCAGCGAGCAGGCGATCCGCGTTCTCGGCGACGCCCGCAATGTCGCCGAGCTTGCAGACACGACGATAGCGCTGCCGAGCGGCCGTTTCGTCAAGCTGTCTGATCTCGGCGTCATCAAGGACACCTACGAGGAGCCGAAATCCTTTTCGCGCTTCAACGATACGCCTGTTGTCACCTTCGGCGTCTTCCGCTCGAAGGGCGCCAGCGAAGTCAGCGTCGCCGAAACCGTGGGGCAGAGCCTCGACAAGGTGCGGAGCGAAAACCCGAACGTGAAGATCGAGATGATCGACGATTCGGTCTATTTCACCTACGGCAACTACGAAGCGGCCATCCATACGCTGCTGGAAGGCGCGCTGCTCGCCGTCATCGTCGTCCTTCTGTTTCTCAGGAACTGGCGTGCGACCCTGATTTCGGCCATCGCGCTGCCGCTCTCCGCGATCCCGACCTTCTGGGTCATGGACATGATGGGCTTCTCGCTGAACCTCGTCAGCTTCCTCGCCCTGACGCTTGCGACGGGTATTCTCGTCGACGATGCGATCGTGGAAATCGAAAACATCGCCCGCCATATCAAGATGGGCAAGACGCCCTACCGGGCGGCGATCGAGGCCGCGGATGAAATCGGCCTTGCCGTCATCGCCACCACCTTCACGATCATCGCCGTCTTCGTGCCGGTTTCCTTCATGCCGGGCATTCCTGGTCAATACTTCATCCAGTTCGGCCTGACGGTCGCCTTCTCCGTCTTCTTCTCGCTGATGGTCGCCCGCCTCATCACCCCGATGATGGCCGCCTATCTGATGCGTGCCGAAGACGGCATGGAAGACCATCACGGCAATGACGGACTGCTGATGCGTGGATACACGCGTCTCATACGCGGCACGACCGGCCGCTGGTACACGCGTTATGCGACGTTGCTTGTGGCGATCGGCTTTCTGGTCGGTTCTGTCATGTTGCTCATGCAGGTGCCCGGCAGCTTCCTGCCGCCGGAAGATGCCTCGCGCATCGTTCTCTCCGTCGAGCTGCCGCCCAACGCACGGCTTGACGATACAGAGAAGACGACGGATGCGATCTATGACCGGGTCAAGGACATCAACGGCGTCGATAGCGTCTTCGTCCTCGGCGGCGCATCGCCGAAGGGCGAACTCGAACTGCGCCGAGCGACCATCACGCTCGCACTCGACAAGCTCGACCAGTCGCTGGTCAAGAAGGTGGTCAACGACGTGCTCGGCCATATCCCCGTTATCGGCCCGAAACTGCCGAAAGTGGAGGTCCACGGCCGCGAACGTCCGCAATGGGATATCGAAAAGGAAGTCTTCGCCAAGCTGCGCGACATTCCCGACGTCCATATTCTGAAGCTCAACGACCGCGGCGAACGCGACCTCTCGTTCAACTTCCTTTCCAAGAACGAGGAGGACCTGAATAACGCGGTCGGCATTCTGGAATCCAAGCTGCGCGCCGATCCGCTGCTGGCCAATGTCAGCGCCGACGGCGCCCTTCCCCGTCCGGAACTGCAGGTCCGTCCGCGCAAGGACGAGGCCGCCCGCCTCGGCATCACGCCGCAGCAGATCTCCGAGACGATCCGCGTCGCCACGATCGGCGACGTCGATGCGGCCCTTGCCAAGATCTCGCTCGACGATCGCCAGATTCCGATCCGGGTTCAGGCGTCACTCGACATGCGCCGCGATCTCGCCGCCATCCGGGCATTGAAGATCCAGACGGCCAGCGGCGGCACCGTGCCCCTCGCAACCGTCGCCAATATCGACTATTCGGAAGGCGTAAGCTCGATCAAGCGCAACAACCGTTACCGCGTCGTCTCGATCGGCTCCGACCTGCCGCAGGGCGTGGCGCTCGACACGGCTTCGGCCCGCTTCCGCCAGATCGTCAATGACGCCAAGATCCCGGCCACCGTGCACCTTGCTGAAAGCGGCGACACCAAGGTACAGACCGAAATGCAGCAGAGCTTCGTCAACGCCATGCTGATGGGCCTCCTCCTGGTGCTGACAGTGCTGATCCTGCTCTTCAAGGATATTATCCAGCCCTTCACCATCCTGTTCTCGCTGCCGCTCGCCATCGGCGGCGTGGCGGCGGGCCTGATCGTCACCAGCAACCCGTTGTCGATGCCTGTCATGATCGGCATTCTGATGCTGATGGGTATCGTCACCAAGAACGCCATCCTGCTCGTCGATTTCGCGATCGAGATGCGCCACCAGGGCATGGCTCGTGTCGAGGCCATGGTCGAAGCAGGCCGCAAGCGCGCACGGCCGATCATCATGACCTCGATCGCCATGTCGGCCGGCATGCTGCCTTCCGCGCTCGGCGTCGGCGAAGGCGGCTCGTTCCGCGCGCCGATGGCGATCGCAGTGATCGGCGGCATTATCGTCTCGACGGTGCTCTCGCTCGTCGTCGTGCCCTCCTTCTTCCTGATCATGGACGATCTTTCCCGCCTGCTCGGCTGGATCTTCGGCCGCCTGGTCGGCAAGAAAGACAAGGAGGACCTGCCGATGTCGAGCGAAGATCTCACCCGCGTCGCCCGCGAGAACCGCAGCGACATCGACTCGCTGGAGGAACGCCTGAACGCGATCGAGAAGCCGGAAAGCAAGCGCAAGATTGCCAACGACACCAACGTGCTGCGCCTGCCGCCCTTCGCGGCTGAATAAGCCTAACGCCATGAAGAAAAAGGCCGGGCATCGACCCGGCCTTTTTCTTTTCTAAGCCTTAGCGTGGACGCGGCGGCGCCGTACTGTCTCTCACGACAAGTTCGAGATCGAGCGCCTCATGATCTTCCGGCAGCACATTCTCAAGGATCGCCGTCACCGAGCGCCGTGCAATTTCGGCAAAGGGTTGCGCGACGGTGGTCAGGCGCGGCAGCGAGGTCGCGGCTTCCGGCACACCGTCGAAGCCGACGATGGATACGTCCTCCGGCACTTTTAGCCCGCGTTCGGCGAGCCACTGCATGGCAAACAGCGCAACCTTGTCCGACATTGCCAGAATTGCCGTCGGTGGATTGGCAGAGGAGAACAGGGTTTCCATCGCCGTGATGGTGCTTGGCCTGTCATGCAACGTCCCCTGGATCGGAACAGCTTCGCAGGGAATGCCGTATTCCGCCAATGCCTGCCAGTAGCCATGCATGCGGTCGCGTGGGGTCGCTTCCATTTCAGGATCGACACGCTCGGGCGCCACCAGGCCGACAAGGCCATCGACATCGCCGATCGACAGGATCGCCATGTCACGGTGCCCGAGTTCCAGCAGATGCCGCGCAGCCGCAGTTCCGCCTGCAACGTTGTCGATGCCGATCGCCGGGATCGTCTCATCCTCGATGCCGAGCGCCAGCGCAATGAACGGCAGCTGACGCTGACGGGTCAGCTCCACAAGCCTCTCTCCGCCTTCTACGCACAGCAGAATGAAGCCGTCGACGAGCGCGCTGTTGATGTTCCAGGCAAGCCGCTCCTCGTTCATCGCCGATACGACGGCAATGCCTGTGCCGCTGGCATCGCAGACCTCGCCGATCGCAGTCATCAGCGAACGCGCCCAGGGATCGTCGAAGAAATAGGTGAGCGGTTCGACGGCGGCAACGCCGATCGCGTTCACCCGCCCTGCCCTGAGCAGCCTGCCCTTGATATCAGGCCCACCGTAACCGAGCTCGCGGGCGACATTGAGCACCCGCTCGCGCACCTCCTCCCGGACCACGTCTGGGCGACTGAATACATTCGATGCCGTGCCCTGCGATACGCCTGCCGCCTTGGCGACATCAGCCAGTCTCACATGCCCTTTGCCCAAAGCCACTCCTTGCGGGTACCAATTTTGCTTACTCTAGCAAGAAATTGTATCGGTTCAAAATAAACTTGACAGCGTTACGGATGAGGAGGATTGAATCGGTTCAATAAATCCATCAAGATTTTGAATCGATTCAATATGGCGGAGAATAGAGCGATGATCCCGATCAGTTCGCTATTCAAGGATATCTATGAAGACCGTTGGGGGAACCCGCGTAACGGCCAACCGGCCGAGGAGGCCGAACGCGGCAAGCGTCTGTTTGTCCTCCTGCCGTTCATGCGCCGGTTCATCGGCAATCGAAAAGGTCCGGACGCCTGGTCCTTCACCATCCCGATCGATCGCCGGCTTCGATAAGAGGCTCTCCTGAGGCGTTTGACCAAAATCAATTCCCCCGCGCCTCGCTTCCCCTATTCTGGCATCATCGAGGGGATATTGGCGGCATTGGCCGCTGCCGGAGGCGGGAACATGAACAGGATGCTGATGCCGAGCAGCCGCGAGCGGGCGCTGCTTTCCAGAGCCGGAATATTTGCAGAGCTGGACAGCGCGGAAACCGAGGCGCTGCGCGCCTGCTCCACCGTGATCACTTCCGCTTCGCACGACATTCTCTTTCAGGAAGGCGAGCCCGGCGTTTATTTCTACAGCGTGCTGGAGGGCTACGTCCGGCTCTTTCGTCTGAATGGAGAAGGCCGGGAAGCTGACATCCGCATCTGCGAGCCAGGCGACAGCTTCGCCGAATGTCTGATCCAGGCGGGTGGCACCTATCGCTACGGCGCCCAGTCGATGGACAATACGGTCCTTGCCCGCTTCCATATCGGCAAGGTGCGCGCCCTGCTGGCTGAACACCCGCGGATCGGCACTGCGATCATGCACAGCCTGTCGCTGCATCTGCTGTCGACGATGGAATGCCTCGCCAACGACCGCATGCAGACGGCGCCGCAACGTGTGGCGCACTACCTTCTCTCGCATTGCGTGGAGGAAGGGCCTGCAACGGCATCGCTGCGGCTGCCCTTCCCGAAAAACCTGCTCGCCCGCAAGCTCGGCCTGGCGCCGGAGGCGCTATCCCGCGCCTTCTCGACGCTGAAATCCGCAGGCGTGACCGTACGCGGCCGCTTCATCGCCATCAGCGACGTCAACACGCTGCGGCGGATTTGAATCTAGGGTACCAGGCCCCAGAAGCCATGCTTCTTGCCGTGTCGGCGCTTCAGTTCCGCGACATAGCCATCGTGGGATCCGGCGCTGCTGAAGTCGACGATGTAGGGGGCGAGAGACGCGCATTCTGCAAGATGCCGCGCCGCATGTTTATAGCGACTGGATCGCCCGCTATCGAGCGTAGAATCGATCATTGAACGCAAGACGATCGTGGCCGCGAGAGGATGCTTCTCGGCCAGTGCTTCGGCAGCCGCTGTCATCAGCTCATAGACGTCACCATCGAGTTCTGCCTTCCGCTCGACGACAAGCTTTGCCGCCTCAGCAAGTGCCGGCCAGCCCAGGAAAAAAGCGAGCGCCCTGTGGACATCCGGGATAGTCCGGGCATAAGCGAATGCCTTTTCCTCGGCCTCGATATCGTCGAAGTCTGGCAATCGTTTAAGAAACGCGCGCAGATGCAGGCCGTTCAGCGACTGCTCGAACCACCTCCATCGATCGGCCTGAGCTTCGTCCGCGCGTCCCAAGGCTTCGAGCGTCTCGACCCGAGCGATTTGCCACTCGACCGGAATGTCAGTTCCGCCTCCGGTATCGACTTCATCCAGCGTCCGAAGTGCTTCGTGAGCGCGCCCTGAGAAAAGCAGACGGCCGGCTATATCTGCAGCCACCAGAGGGAACCTGCAGGTCTTTGCAGGCTGCTGGGCGATATATGCGTCGACATCACCCTGAGCGTCGGCGATCTCCTGCAGAGCGATACGCACCGTCAGCTCGCGTCGATCCCCGTAGACTTCGTCCTCGTAGACCGCGCCATTGCTGCCCCAGCCGATGACCCGACGGTCGCCGGCTGCGGGCTTTACCCGAGGCTCTTTCGACCACTGTACGAACAAGGCTTTCAGATGTTCAAGACCATCGTTGCCGAGCGCCGCAACCATCTCAGGGATCAATCCGTCATACTGGCCGTAGGCGTTATTTTGGACGGCGGCGAAAATCTTATCGGCAAGGATATCCGCATCGATACCTGCCGCCTTGGCGATCGCACCAGCATCCGTGCAAGCTTGGTGGAAACTCTCCATCAGCAAGTCGCTGCCGTTGTTGGATCTCTCGAAGATCGAATCGGCAAGCGTAAGAAATTGCCAGATCAGCTCGAAGCCTTCTTTCGGATCGTCCGCGGCAACGATATCGCCGATAGCCTTGCGCTGCGTTTCAAGATCCGCCTTGATCTTCTTGACCTTGCGCCAGTTTATCAAGGTGCGTGCGCGAGCGATGCTTGCGAGCCGCTTGCGCACTTCACGCGCCATCTCGGCGCTGCTGTCGTTGCCAGCGAGCTCCATGCGAAGCCGTTGCTTGTGAGCGGCGCTGCCGGTGCTGATTTCGATCAGCAGCTCGGCAAGCCGTTGTGTGCCGAGTGCTTCCAGGTTCTTCGCATTGAGAGTCGTCTTCGCCGCCATCGCTCTTCGCTAGCTGGTTCTTACCAACGTTACCCTGCAGGGCATTCAGGTCCAAGCTCAGGGCGACGAAATAAACTAAAGGCCGCCCTGCACCCTCAGGAAGTCGACGATCGAACCGATGCCGTCGCCGCGCTTCATGTCGGAGAAGACGAAGGGACGCGTTGCGCGCATGCGCGTCGCATCCCGGTCCATCACATCGAGGTCAGCCCCGACATAAGGCGCCAGATCCTTCTTGTTGATGACAAGCAGATCGGACCTTGTGATACCCGGCCCACCCTTTCGCGGGATTTCCTCGCCCTGGCAGACGGAGATCACATAGATGGTGATGTCAGCGAGATCAGGCGAGAACGTCGCCGCCAGATTGTCACCACCGGATTCGATGAAAACGACATCGAGATCGGGGATTCGCTCGTTAAGACCCGCGATGGCCTGCAGGTTGATGGTTGCGTCCTCGCGGATGGCCGTATGCGGGCAGCCACCAGTCTCCACACCAACGATCCGCTCGGACGGGAGCGCCTGCATGCGCACCAGCGCCTCGGCATCTTCGGTTGTGTAGATATCGTTGGTCACGACGGCGACGGAATAGTCGTCACGCATCGCCTTGCAGAGCTTTTCGGTCAGCGCCGTCTTGCCCGAGCCGACCGGTCCGCCGATACCGACGCGCAGGGGTCCGTTTCTTGATTTCATGTGTCTTACTCCTATCGAAGTCAGATGATAACGAAGCGCTGCTTTCCCGCCACCGTCAAATGACGCAGGTGCGCGGATAAGTCCTGCTCAGGAGCGGAACAGCCGCGTCCCTTGCGTCTCGTGGCGGAGCCCCGCAATGTCCGCCTGAACGGTCGCCGAACCCAGATCGTCGAGACTGGAGCGGGCAGCACGCGCGGCAATATCCATCACATGCTCCTCCAGCCCGGCGAGAACGGCAACGCCGTGCTTCTGTCCCGTGACACCGAGCCGGATACCGGCGGAGACCGCCTGGGAGAGATACGCATGCAGGAAGACAGCGAGCGCCTTCTCAAGCGCTATCCCATGCGCGCCCGTCACCGCACCGACGGCCACCGGATAGGCCGTCTTCTTCGGCAACCGGCTGAAGACGTCATCGGGCCAGGCCTGCGCAGCCGTCAGGAAGGCTTCGCCAAGCAGCATCGTCTCCTGATGCCGCTCGCGCGAGCCGGCAAGCGCTGCTGCCAGTTCGGCAAGCTCGGCAAGGTGGTCGCTATTGTCATGACCACGATGGCTTGCGGCAAAGAGTACAGCATCGTTCCAGACCGAACCGTTGTTGGTCAGCGTCTGAAGCCAGCGCCGCAGCATGCCCGCATCGCTGACGAGTCCATCCGCCACCGCCCGCTCCAGCCCGCCGGAATAGGCGAAGGAGCCGACGGGAAAAGCCGGCGAGAGCCATGCCGTCAGGCGCAGCAAAGCCTGCAGCTCACGATCCCCAGCCATCAGGCTCAATCGTGCTTATGGTGGCTGTGGTCGTGGTTGTGGCCATGCTCGTGGTCATGGTCGTGATGATCGTGTCCATGGTCATGATGTGCATGATCATGGTGCTCGTGGTCATGATGCTCATGATCATGGTTGTGGCCATGATCGTGATGATCATGCCCGTGCGAATGTCCGCCATGGGAATGATAGGCGCCACGGGCAGGCTGGAAGGGCTCGTTGATATCAAGCACCATCGCGCCCAGCCCCTGCAACATGGTGCGGATGACGTGATCGCGCAGGATCACGATGCGATCCTCCTCGATCTGTGCCGAGAGATGACGGTTGCCGAGATGCCAGGCAAGTTCGATCAGATGCGCGCGGTCACGGCCGCGCACTTCAAACAGTTTCTCGTCGGCAGCAAGGATTTCGATCAGCTCGCCATCTTCGCGCACCAGCATGTCACCATTGGCGAAAAGCACCGGATCCTTGAGATCGAGCATCACCATCTCGCCGTTCTCCAGATGCAGGAGCTTGCGGCGCAGGTGCCGCAGATCGTGCGGCAGCTTGACCTGTGCGGTCGGATGGGAGGAAGGGGTGCCGGCGGGAAGGTAAGATGTGACGCGCTGCATGACATATCCGTTAAACTGGGACCTAGACCATGCAAAATAGCCCTTCGCGATGCAAGCACCAATGCACGTTTCGTAACGCGCTGGCCTAGATTCCATATGCCTGCAGCAAGCTCGCCTCGTCAGGCCCGACACCCTGCACGCCAAGGCCGTTTTCGACGAGACCATGCCAGGCGTGGTTCAGCCCTTCCCGCTCATGCACGACACGATTACGGCCGAGCGCCTTGGCGAGATAGAGCGCCTTATCGGCAGAGGCATAGACCGCCTCCTTGTCGCGTCCCTCGTGGAGATCGGCAATGCCGCCTGATATCGTGATGGTGACGTCATGCCCATCCGCGGGAATCGACCGCGCGGCAATCTGTGCCCTCACCCCTTCGATGCGCGCCACCCGCTCCTCCCGCGTCCCGCCCTGAACGACGACACCGAACTCCTCGCCGCCGAGCCGCGCCACGACCGATGCACCATCGAAAGCCGCAGAAAGCATGGCTGAGACGGCAGTAATGACGGCATCACCGCAGCCATGGCCGAAACGGTCGTTGATGGCCTTGAAACGGTCGACATCGAAAATGGCGAGACAGGCCTCCCCGTCCACCCTTTCCAGGGCATCGGTGAAAGCACGACGGTTCAAGAGCCCGGATAGCGTATCTGTGCGGCTGAGCTTTTCGAACTTGGCGCGCGAGACGGTCAGGTCATGAATGGCGAAGCCCGCAACGAGCGACAGCACGCCCGACACCATTCCGCCGATCAGCCAGGAGAGGATGATGGCAAAGATCATGGCATGCCCGAGGGTAATCGGTAGCACTCCCATGAAGTTGAGCGGAGGCAGCGTGATCACGATGATGAAGCCGGACAGAATAACCGCCAGAAAACTCATCTTCAGCGCAAAAGTATAAACGGTTTTGCGATGCTCGAAACTGCCTAGCTCAGCCTGAAGCGATATCCAGTTTTCCATGAGAATCGACCTTCCTGCCCAGCGTTTCAAGGCCATTGATAGGGTTGCAATTGCTGCGGGGGTCTTAATCCAATCGCTAAAATTCGAGTGAATTCAGGGGATTCGGCCGATCTGTTTTTTCTAGCAGAGAGTGCAACTTTTCGGGACAGGCATGTCCACTATGGGAAATACATCTAAAAACTTGATTTCAAACGCATTTTATGGGGAATTCTCGGCACCTGTTCCAGAATGATCTATGGCTTAAAAATCACAGGCTATCCACCGATTTTCACAACCAGTCGGGGAATGATGCTCAGATTTCACTTTAAGGGTAACAACGGGGGACAGTGTCTCGAAAACACAAGGGTTAAGACGGAAGATAACGCCGCGCCGTCAGCAGCGCAAAGTTGCAGAAGAGCCTCTATACTTCAATTATAGAGACTAAGCGAAAGCACCAGCGTCTGCGGCAACGGGTTCCAGAAACCCGTTCGCAAGCCGCCTGTCCGTAGCGCAGCGGCAGTCCATGTATTGCAGCCAAACAGCGCATTGAAATAGCCCCTCGCCGCGAAGAACCTGTCGTAGTCGCCATATCCCCGGTCACCGACCGGCAGGACCGCTCCGTTTTCCCGGATGAAACTGTCATTGATGAAGCCGAGCAATTGCTCGAAGTGCCCGCCATCGACATTGAGAACAGTCACGGCCGGGTGGGTTTCGGAGATGCCTCCGGCAACATCGACATGCATCACCGATCCGTCGATCGTCAGCGCGCGTAATACAGGCATCGGCTTCAGATCGGCCCAGGTCGGTGTCTCCAGATAGAATGAGCGACCGCCCCATCCGAAAATCAGCCACTGTGCGGCAGGATCGCTCACCGGAATGCCGGCATCCTCAAGGAATGAAAACGAAACCCGAAGCCGATCATCAAGCGGGATCGCAATATCCGTATGGATCGGGCCGGAAAGCAACAGAATGCGTTGCGAGGACGTCGTATCGGGAGAAGCCTCGGCTGCCCCAAGCATAGGCCTTGGAATGAAGGTGCCACCAGCCACCAACAACAAAAACAGCGCGATTGCCCGTATAAGCCATCGCGCTGTCAGCTTCAAACCGCGCATGAAAGGTGGGGCTCAGAACAGGAAATAACGCTGCGCCATCGGCAGCACCGTAGCCGGTTCGCAGGTCAGCAATTCGCCATTCGCCCGCACCTCGTAGGTTTCCGGATCGACCTCGATATGGGGGGTCAGGTCGTTGTGGATCATCGACGCCTTGGAGATGCCGCCGCGGGTGTTCTTCACTGCGACGAGATCCTTGGCGACGCCGAGGCGGCCCTTGAGACCGGCATCGAGCGAGGCCTGAGAGACGAAGGTGACGGAGGAATTCGTCAGGCTCTTGCCGAAGGAGGCAAACATCGGACGGTAATGCACCGGCTGCGGCGTCGGGATCGACGCATTCGGATCGCCCATGGGGGCTGCGGCAATGGAGCCGCCGAGCAGCACCATGTCTGGCTTCACGCCGAAGAAGGCCGGGTTCCATAGGACGAGGTCGGCACGCTTGCCGATTTCGATGGAGCCGATCTCATGCGACAGGCCATGGGCGATCGCCGGATTGATCGTGTATTTGGCGACGTATCGGCGGACACGGAAATTGTCGTTGTCGCCCTTCTCTTCTTTCAGGCGGCCACGCTGGCGCTTCATCTTGTCGGCCGTCTGCCAGGTGCGGATCAGCACTTCGCCGACACGGCCCATGGCCTGGCTATCCGACGAGATGATCGAGAAAGCGCCGATATCATGCAGGATGTCTTCGGCCGCGATCGTCTCCTTGCGGATACGGCTCTCGGCAAAGGCGATATCCTCGGGGATCGACGACGACAGGTGATGGCAGACCATCAGCATGTCCAGGTGCTCGGCGATGGTGTTGACCGTGTAGGGCCGCGTCGGATTGGTGGATGACGGAATGACGTTCGGCTGGCCGCAGATCTTGATGATGTCGGGTGCGTGGCCGCCGCCGGCCCCCTCAGTATGGAAGGCATGGATGGTGCGGCCCTTGATCGCGCCGATCGTATCCTCCACGAAGCCGCTCTCGTTCAGCGTATCCGTATGGATCATCACCTGTACGTCATATTCGTCGGCAACCGACAGGCAGCAATCGATGGCGCCTGGCGTCGTGCCCCAATCCTCGTGCAGCTTCAGCGAGGTGGCGCCGGCGAGCACCATTTCCTGCAATGCGCCCGGAAGCGAGGCATTGCCCTTGCCGGCAAAGGCAAGGTTCATCGGGAAGGCATCGGCAGCCTCGATCATGCGCGCAATATGCCAGGGGCCGGGCGTGCAGGTGGTGGCAAGCGTCCCGTGCGCCGGCCCCGTGCCGCCGCCGAGCATGCAGGTCAGGCCGCTCATCAGCGCTTCCTCGATCTGCTGCGGCGCGATGAAATGGATATGGCTGTCCATGCCGCCAGCCGTGAGGATCTTGCCTTCGCCGGCAATCGCTTCCGTGCCCGGACCGACGATGATATTGACGCCCGGCTGCATATCCGGATTGCCGGCCTTGCCGATCGCGGCAATGCGCCCGTCCTTCAGGCCGATATCAGCCTTGTAGATACCGGTATGGTCGATGATGACGGCATTGGTGATGACGGTATCGACCGCGCCATCTGCCCGCGTCACCTGGCTCTGGCCCATGCCGTCACGGATGACTTTCCCGCCGCCGAACTTCACCTCTTCGCCATAGGTGGTGAAATCCTTTTCGATCTCGATGAAAAGCTCCGTATCGGCAAGGCGGACCTTGTCGCCGGTGGTCGGACCGAACATGCCGGCATAAGCCTTGCGGGAGATCTTGTAGGGCATCTATCAGGCTCCTTGGGAGGAAGAGACGAATGGTTTTCCGGCAAGCCGCCTGAGACGGCCGGCCGCAATATGGGAGTCGACGAGCTGCTTTTCGGCGGCGAAGGGATGCCATTCCCAGCCCACATGGCCGAAGCCTGCGAGCGTCACCTCGTCGTTGGGAAATCTGTCGAGCACTTCGCCGATCACGATCATGCCGCTGCTCGGCACGACGTAAGGCGCCGGCGAGAAGGCGGACAGCGCCTGATCGACGGCTTCGTGAACCTGTTTGTCAACGATCCGATGCACCTTGCCAGCTTCAGCACAGAAGGCGCTGAATTGGCTGGTGTAATCGTCGCAGAAATCATCGAGCTCCGGATGCGAAGCCGCAAGAGGTGCCCGCATCGCCGCGAATTTTTCGGGATCGCGCACACTCCAGATTTCCGAAGCTTCGACAACACCGGGATGGATGCGCCAGCTTTCCGAGCCCAGCATGGCCTTGGCGGGCCGGCCGGTATTACATACCGCAACCACATCGGTATGCGTGCCGCCGGCGCCATAGGAGCGGCATTCGTTGAAGCGGATGACGAAGTCGGCGGCATCGATGATCTCAGCCCCTCCTTCTCCCACTTCGCCGTTGCCCACGATCATGATCGTCCTGCCCACCTTACTGGCTCATTCCATTGGCGAGTTCTTTGAGCTCCTTGGTCCTGAGATCCGTCAGGTCAGCAAGGCAGCCCGCCACCAGCATCGGCTCCATCGTGCCGCCGCGTGCCTGAAAGCCGTAATTCTCACATTGAGCGTCGCGATAATTGATCCAGGCGCGCTGTGCCTTGAGAAGCGCCTGTTCGGCGCCCTTCATGTCACCGTCGAGATCGCCGTCGATCGCCACCATGGCTGCGCGCGTCTGCTTGTACTGGGCATTGAGCGCCTTGTCGGCCTCTTCATAGCGCGCCTGCGCGCAGCTCGTCATATCGGATTGTGTCTGCGCATTGTCGCAGTCCACGTCCTCGGCATGGACAGTACCGGCGGCAAGCAGCATAAACGCTCCACCGATGAGCCCGATCTTCAAGCGCATGAATATCCTCCCGTCATTTTCTTTTAATTAGAGCCGGCCCATGACGAGCTGGCGGAAGCCATAGACTTCACGTTTGCCGGATAGAGGAATGAGCGTCACCGAGCGGGTCTGGCCCGGCTCGAAACGCACGGCCGTGCCAGCGGGAATATCGAGCCGCATGCCGTGGGCCTTGTCGCGATCGAAGGACAGGCCGGCATTGGTCTCGGCAAAATGATAGTGGCTGCCGACCTGAACCGGACGGTCGCCGGTATTGGAAACCTCAAGCGTCACGGTGGGTGCGCCGGCATTGAGCTCGATCTCGCCGCTTGCAGCAATGATTTCGCCAGGGATCATCTATCTCTCCTTAAGCCGCCTTGGGCGCGCAGCCCTCGGCCTTCAGAACACGTTTCGTGGAGGCCGGATTGTTCGCAAGTTTTGCCGCAGGCCGGATCGGCCTGATAACGAGATTGCCACCGCAATTCGGGCAAACACCCTTGAGGACATTGTCAACGCAATCCGCACAGAACGTGCATTCGAATGTGCAGATCATCGCTTCCGCGCTATGAGGCGGCAGATCCTTGTCGCAGCACTCGCAATTTGGTCGAAGCTCCAGCATGGCGTACTCCTCAGCGGATCGGTTCGTGCACGGTCACCAGCTTCGTGCCATCGGGAAATGTCGCCTCGACCTGCACGTCATGGATCATCTCGGCAATGCCTTCCATCACCTGGTCGCGGCTGATCACATGGGCGCCGGCCTCCATCAGTTCTGCGACCGGGCGGCCATCACGCGCGCCCTCGACGACAAAATCGCTGATGAGGGCGATGGCTTCCGGATAGTTCAGCTTGACGCCGCGCTCCAGCCGACGGCGGGCCACCATGGCGGCCATGGAAATCAACAGCTTGTCTTTTTCTCTCGGGGTGAGGTTCATCGTCTATCCGCTTGTTGAACTCATAGATTCCAGACTTTCGGCACAGGCGCTCCATTGCGCAAGGCGGAAATCACCGGGATCAGGATTTTTCTCAGCGCAAAGCCATCGGCTGCGGCAAGGCGCACGACGATCTTATCGCTCCAGGCGCTTGCCCCGCCCATATGGCCGTCGACCAGCGGCCGCACTTTGGCAAGATAGGCTTCCGACATCGGCCCGGCATAAAGCACCGTCGCAAAGGCCACCTGTCCGCCGAGCACCGCCTGCTCTGCGGCAAGCAGTGCCACGGCATCGGAAAGGCGCAGTTCTTCTGCATGGATCAGCCGGCCCGACCGGCGGATGCGCCAGCGATCGCGAAACAGCCCTGTTTCCATCGTCTCGCCCATCGCCTTGCGCCCGAGCAGGATGGCCTCGACGGCTAGGAACTCGGCGCTGTCGTCGAGATCGACATCCAGACGGCGAAACAGCGAGGCGCGATCGAAAAGGATCGTCTCCTGCGGCAGCCAGTCGACGCGGGCACCCGGTCCGACCTCGATCTGCGTCGTCACTTCGGCAGTACCGGCCGATGCCTTGTAGATCTTCTCGCAGGCCTGCGTCGTCACATCGATGCGCGTACCTGCCCCAGCCGAGACGCTCCAGTTCATCCGGTCGCCGCCGGTCAATCCGCCGGCCGTGTTGATGATGACGGCCTCCATCGAGGAATCGAACGTATCCGGCAGGCGGATCTTTGCCGCACCTTCCTGATAAAGCTCACGGATTCGCGTACGCCCATCCTGCACCTTGGCAGCAAGATGCCCGCGTCCTTCCGCTCTCTGTGGTCTTGTGATGCCCGCCGCCGCGCCTGTCATGCCACCCCCGTGCAGATGCCATCCTGTCTGGCAACTTGCGTTGAATGTGTCTGTTGACTGCAACAAAGCAAGTCCCGTGCCGCTTTCCGAAAGCCCGTGCCCCCACGGGCCATAGGGATGGCGCGGAAGGCATCTGCCGCAAAATGCGGCAGATGCCAGCGCGATCGCCAGAGAGATCATACGGTCAGATGGCGACGCGCTTCCGGCGTATCCAGCGTCTCGGCAAGGCCCTCGTGAACGATCTCGCCGCGGTCCATGATGTAGACATAGTCGGCAAGCTCGCGGCAAAAATCGAGATATTGCTCGACGAGCAGGATCGCCATGCCGGTGGAATCGCGCAAGTAGCGGATCGCCCGGCCGATATCCTTGATGATCGACGGCTGGATACCCTCCGTCGGCTCGTCGAGCACGAGGATCTTCGGCCGCGTGACCATGGCGCGACCAATCGCCAGCTGCTGCTGCTGTCCGCCCGAGAGATCGCCGCCGCGACGCGACAACATCGATTTCAGCACCGGGAAGAGACTGAAAATATCGTCGGGGATGTTACGGTCGCGGCGGCCAAGCGGAGCAAAGCCGGTTTCAAGGTTTTCCTTGACGGTCAGCAGCGGGAAGATTTCACGCCCCTGCGGCACATAGCCGATGCCCTGCTTGGCGCGGGCAAAAGGCGGCAGGCCGTTCAGCTTCGCATCGTTGAAGGTGATGGTTCCCGCCGATATCGGATGCTGGCCGGTGACAGCGCGCAAGAGCGAACTCTTGCCAACACCGTTACGCCCGAGCACGCAGGTGATCTTGCCCATCTCGGCCTTGATCGAGATGCCGCGCAGTGCCTGGGCTGCGCCATAGTGTAGATTTGCGTTTTCGACTGTCAGCATCTTAGCGTCCCAGATAGTTCTCGATCACTTTCGGATCGTTGCTGACGAAATCGATGGACCCTTCGGCCAGTACCGAGCCTTCCGCCAGGCAGGTTACCTTCACGCCGAGATCGCGGATGAAACCCATGTCGTGCTCGACGACGACGACCGAACGTGTCTTGGCGATATCCTTGAGCAGGATGGCCGTCTCAGCCGTTTCGGCATCGGTCATGCCGGCCACCGGTTCGTCGACGAGCAAGAGCTTCGGCTCTTGCGCCAGCAGCATGCCGATCTCCAGCCACTGCTTCTGGCCATGCGAGAGATTGGCGGCGAATTCGTCGCGGCGATGCGTCAGTCGCACCGTTTCCAGGATCTCCTCGATGCGCGCCTTGTCTTCGCCGGAGAGCCGGTAGAACAACGTCGAGAACACCGTGCGTCGGCGGTTTAGCGCCAGTTCGAGATTGTCCCAGACCGTATGGCTTTCGAAGACCGTCGGCTTCTGGAATTTCCGGCCGATGCCGAGTTGGGCGATGTCGGCCTCATCCTTCTTCGTGAGATCGATCGTGCCGTTGAAGAAGACCTCACCCTCATCCGGCCGGGTCTTGCCGGTGATGATATCCATCATCGTCGTCTTGCCGGCGCCGTTCGGGCCGATGATCGCCCGGAGTTCACCGGGCTCGATCACGATGGAGAGTGAGTTCAGCGCCTTGAAGCCGTCGAAGGAGACCGAGACACCGTTGAGGTAAAGCACGCTGTTAGGTTTGACGTCAGGGATCATGGGTCTACTCCGCAGCCTGGATTTTCGCGTCGACACCCTCTTCGGCTGCCGCTGGCGGCACGCTGGTCGAGACCGGCCTCCGCTTGCCGAGATACTGGGCGATTGTGCCGACTATGCCCTTCGGCAGCAGCAGCGTGACGAGCACGAAGAGGCCACCCAGCGCAAACAGCCAGTAATCAGGTAAGAGGCCCGTGAAGATCGTCTTGCCGCCGTTGACGAGGATAGCGCCGATGATCGGCCCGATCAGCGTCGCGCGCCCGCCGACAGCCGTCCAGATGACGACCTCGATGGAATTGGCCGGAGCGAATTCGCCGGGATTGATGATGCCGACCTGCGGCACGTAGAGAGCACCCGCAATGCCCGCCATCATCGCCGAGACGACGAAGGTGAAGAGCTTGAAATGCTCGACGCGGTAGCCAAGGAAGCGCGTGCGGCTTTCCGCGTCGCGCACGCCGACCAGCACCTTGCCGAATTTCGAGCGCACGATCGCCGAGGCAATCATCAGCGACAAAGCGAGGAAAATCGCGGTCGCCGCAAACAGCGTCGCACGCGTGCCGTCCGCCTGCACGTTGAAGCCAAGGATATCCTTGAAATCGGTCATGCCGTTATTGCCGCCGAAGCCCATGTCGTTGCGGAAGAAGGCAAGCAGCAGCGCATAGGTCATGGCCTGCGTGATGATCGAGAGGTACACGCCGTTGACGCGTGAGCGGAAGGCGAACCAGCCGAAGATGAATGCCAGCAGGCCGGGCACCAGCAGCACCATGAGTGCTGCAAACCAGAACTGGTCGAAGCCGTACCAGAACCACGGCAACTCCTTCCAGTTCAGGAAGACCATGAAGTCGGGCAGAATAGGGTCGCCATAGACGCCGCGCGGGCCGATCTGGCGCATCAGATACATGCCCATCGCATAACCGCCGAGCGCAAAGAAGGCGCCGTGGCCGAGCGAGAGAATGCCGCAGAAGCCCCAGACGAGATCGAGCGCCAGCGCCAGCAGCGCGTAGGTCAGGTACTTGCCGAACAGCGCCATGATGTAGGTCGGCACATGCAGCGGATTGTTTGCGGAAGTCGCCAGGTTGAGCACCGGCACCAGCACCGCTATCAGCAGCAGGATGGCGATGGCAATGGAGATCCGGCGATCGAGAGACCGGAGAAGGAAGGCCGTAATCATGCTTCCACCGCCCTTCCTTTGAGTGCGAAGAGCCCGCGCGGCCGCTTCTGGATGAAGAGAATGATGAGGACGAGCACCAGGATCTTGCCGAGCACGGCGCCGGCAAAAGGCTCGAGGAATTTGTTGACGACACCAAGCGACAATGCGCCGACCAGCGTGCCCCAGAGATTACCGACGCCGCCGAAGACCACGACCATGAAACTGTCGATGATGTAGCTCTGGCCGAGGTTCGGCGAGACGTTATCGATCTGCGAGAGCGCCACACCCGCCATGCCGGCAATGCCGGAGCCGAGCGCGAAGGTGAAGGCATCGACCCAGCCGGTACGGATACCCATGGACGAGGCCATGCGCCGGTTCTGGGTGACGGCACGCATCTGCAGGCCGAAAGCGGAGCGCTTCAAGAGCACCAGCAGCGCAACGAACACGGCCATCGAGAACACGATGATCCACAGACGATTCCAGGTAATCGCCAAACCGCCGAACTCGAAAGCGCCCGACATCCAGCTCGGATTGCGCACTTCGCGATTGGTCGGGCCGAAGACCGTGCGCACAGCCTGTTGCAGGATCAGCGACACGCCCCAGGTAGCCAGCAGCGTTTCCAGCGGCCGGCCGTAGAGGTAGCGGATCACGGAGCGTTCGATGACGAGGCCGACGAAACCGGTGAAGAGGAATGCGGCCGGCACCGCAAAGGCCAGCGAATAATCCGCCAAACCTGGAAAACTCGCGGTGATATATTCCTGCACGACATAAGTCGTGTAGGCGCCGATCATCACCATTTCGCCATGCGCCATGTTGATGACGCCCATGACGCCGAAGGTGATGGCAAGGCCGATCGCCGCAAGCAGCAGCACCGAGCCGAGCGACAGTCCGTACCAGACGTTCTGAACGATATTCCAGAGAGCCAGGCTGCGGTTGATGGTGGAAATATGCGCCTGAATGGCAGGCTTGAGATCATCGGGAGCCGTTGCCAGCGCCGTGGTCAGAATGGTCAGCGCATCGCGGCCGCCGCGGGCAGCGACCGTATCGATGGCAGCCTTCTTCTCGTCGGCACTCATATCACTCTTCAGCACCATCACGGCGCGCGCTGCTTCCATGGTGCCCTTGATCTCGGCGTCTTTTTCATCCGCCAAAGCGGAATTCAGCAGATCGAGATTGGCAGGATCGGCATCTTTCAGAAGGCCCTGGGCAGCCGTAAGGCGAGCGCCGCGATCGGGGCTCAGCAGCGTCAGCTGACTCATCTGCGTGGCAATGAGCGTGCGCACAGAATTGTTGACCCTGACCTTCGACATCGTGTCGGGATCGATATCGGCCACGGCCTCGCCGGTGAGCGGATCGGAATATGTCGGCTCGTCATCGGTGCCGCCCTGCAGTAGCACTGGACCGCCCTCATCGGAATTGACGTAAAGCAGGCCGTCGCTCAGCTGCTGCAATATCTGGCTGACATGCGCATCCTTGGAAGCGACGAGCGCCTTGATGGCCGCTTCACGCTCCGGAAAACCGCCGACGCCAAGCGCATCGACAAGGGCATGAATGTCATCCTGGGCCTTGAGGCCGGTCGTCAGCCCTGTGAGCGCCAAGCCCGAGAAAGCAAGGCAAATGGTCAAAAGAAAGATCTTGATGGCGCGATACATCGGCTTTCCCGCCTAAACTAGAGCATTTCGAAATGCTCTATCCCCTGTTTTCGCAATTCCGGACGCAAACGCTGCACAGTCCTTCTGGAATTGCTCCAGCGTCGACCTGTTCGCCTACCCGCTGGGGACGGAGCTTCCGCCCGGATTTGAAATCCGGACGGAAGTTCTTCTGGCTCGTGTCGGATCGGCTAACTCAGGAACCCTTGCCGCCGCACTTGCCGGTGGCAACGTTGAAGTTGCCGCAGTTCATCGGCTTGCGCCAATCGGAGATCAGATCCTTGGAGTCCGGCAGGAAGTCGGACCATTCGTCGCCGACGACTTCAGGGGTCTGCTGGACGATTTCGAACTGGCCGTTTGCCTGGATTTCACCAATCAGCACCGGCTTGGTGATGTGGTGGTTCGGCATGACGGTCGCGGTGCCGCCGGAAAGGTTCGGTACGGAAACGCCAATGATGTGGTCGAGAACCGCATCCGTATCGGTCGTACCGGCCGCCTGAACGGCCTTAACCCAGGCATTGAAGCCGATATAGGCAGCTTCCATCGGGTCGTTGGTCACGCGCTTGTCGTTCTTGGTATAGGCATGCCATTCCTTGATGAACTTCTTGTTGATCGGCGTATCGACCGATTCGAAGTAGTTCCAGGCAGCCAGATGGCCGACGAGCGGCTTGGTGTCGAGACCGGCAAGCTCTTCTTCGCCGACCGAGAAGGCGACGACCGGAATGTCGGTTGCCTTGACGCCCTGGTTGCCGAGTTCCTTGTAGAAGGGAACGTTGGCGTCACCGTTGATGGTGGAGACGACGGCAGTCTTCTTGCCGGCCGAGCCAAATTCCTTGATCTTGGAAACTTCCGTCTGCCAGTCGGAGAAACCGAACGGCGTGTAGTTGATCAGGATGTCTTCCTTCGGAATGCCCTTCGATTCCAGATAGGCTTCCAGGATCTTGTTGGTCGTACGCGGATAGACATAGTCGGTGCCTTCGAGCACGAAGCGCTTAACGCCTTCTGTGTTCATCAGGTAGTCGACGGCCGGGATTGCCTGCTGGTTCGGAGCGGCACCCGTGTAGAAGATGTTGCGCGAGGATTCTTCACCCTCGTACTGGACCGGGTAGAAGAGCAGCGAGTTCAGTTCTTCGAAAACCGGCAGGACCGACTTGCGCGAAGAGGAAGTCCAGCAACCGAAGACGGCCGCAACCTTGTCCTTTTCGATCAGCTCGCGTGCCTTTTCGGCAAAGAGCGGCCAGTCGGAAGCCGGGTCGACGACGACGGCTTCGAGCTTCTTGCCGAGAAGGCCGCCCTTCTTGTTCTGCTCATCGATGAGCATCAGCATTGCGTCTTTCAGCGTCGTTTCGGAAATCGCCATCGTGCCGGAAAGCGAGTGCAGAACGCCGACCTTGATCGTGTCATCGGCGGCAATTGCGCCGTGAAAGGCGGCCGATGCCGCCATAACGGCGCCAAGTGCGGCGCCCGTGATAGTGGACTTGAGATTCATCTGGTTGAACTCCCCTCTTCTTGTTCCGCAACAGGCCGGAAACGGAAATTAACTGTTGCCGAGGGGACTATCGGGTGCTGCAGCGCAAAAACACATACGCAAAATGACGTAGGCGGCAGGGGCAAACAGGCAGGCAAAGACAAGACAGGACATCCCACGGAGAGGATGCCCTGTGAGTTCGATATTATCCGCCGATCGTCAAGGTGACCGATGTCGGGCCGTAGGAAAGGGTCGCCTTGTGGCCGGAGATGGTGAACTTGTCGAAGATACCGGTGATGGCTCCCGCCTTCAGGATCTCGATCTGCGTTCCGGGCGCCGGGGCGTAGCCCGAGGCAAGTGTGACGTCGAGGTCGCCGGAGAGCGCCGCCTTGCCCGCGATGACCAGCGTGCCCGCGCCGTCGGCACCGAGCGTCGGCTTCGCTGCGGCATTGGCGAGCTGCTGGTAATCACCGCCTACAGTCAGGGGTCTATCGGCCGCCAGGACGAGAGAACCGCCGTTCACGGACAGTCCGCCGGTGCCGAAGGCCGAGGGCGAGCCTGCCACCAGTACGCCCTCTTCCAGCACCGTGCCGCCCGCATAGCTGTTGGCGCCGGAAAGGCCGAGAATGCCGCTGCCGCGCTTCGCCAGTTTGCCCTTGCCGCCGATATCGTTGCGCCAGGTATCGATCGCATTGAAGCCGCCCTTTGCGGCATCCATCGTCACGGTCACGTCCTGATCGAAGGCGCCATAGCCGTCTGCGGCGGCAAACAGGTTGAGGCGGCCGTAGCCTTCGGCATCATCGAGCAGCGGATAGCCGGAGGCGATCTCCGTGGTCTTCAGTACGTCGCGGCGCTGCTCGCCGTCGAGATAGGGCAGACGCGTTTCGAGAAGCGCTTCGGCGCCCTGCGGCACACGGGCCGGCTGGTCGGTCCCGTGGATGGTGGGCAGGCCATAGCTCAGGCGCTGCAGCACGTAAGCGCGGTTGGCGTCGTGATCGGCGAAACGGTCTGCGGCGAGCGGCGCTGCATGGGCCGCGACTTCGAGCACACCCGCATTCGCAACGCCCGACTTGGCAATCAGCCATGACTGCGTTTGGGCATAAGCATCGCTCTTCAGCGCGGCGTTGTCGGCCTTGTTCAGATTGTAGACGACCGTGGCGGTGCCGAGCATACGGCCACCCATTACGTCGAGGGGGGAATGCATGCCGGCAAGGATGCGGTCTTCGCCCAATTCGCTGGCGCGCGTGATCATTTCCTGGAAGCGCTGCGGCACGAGATAGGCCATGGCGAGCGCATCCCGCCAGGCTTCCGCCGTGTGCCCGCTCGGGAAGCCGCCGTCTTCGGCCGGCTTGCCGTTCTTCGCGGGCTCGAGCGCCGGGACGACCGAGACGTCTTGGCTCCAGCGGTAGGGGCGGGCATATTTGAAATAGCGCTTGGCCGGCTCCGTCGAGCCGTCACCGCTCGCGGCATTGATGAAGTCGATGGCAAGGCCCATGTCCGGATTGGCATCGGTCTTGTTTTCCGTGTCCGGCTTGCTGCCGGCGCCGCGATTGTTGCCCTTGTCGTCGTATTTGACCGTCGTCGCATCGGCCGCGACTTCAGTGATCGTGGTGGTCTGCTTGGAGCCCGCCTTCCAGGCATCCGTCAGCGGACCAAGGCCATCGACAATGCTGGCATTCTTGCCCCGCCGATCGTCGAGATAAGCGGCAGCCGCCTGATCGGCCGTCCGTGCTCGCGTCGCCTTGACGACATAGGCGATGTTCGCATCATGAACGAGCTTGTTGACGACCTGGCCGTCGGTCTTGCTGGAGGGGATGCCGTCCCAATCCGTCTTGGCAACCGCAGGGCAATTGTCCTTGGCCGGTGCCTCTACACCGGCATCGACGAACGGCGTGCGCGGCGTCCAGACTTCGAGGAAGCCGGAGAGAAGATGGACGGCGGCATTGGTGTCCACCGTCGAGAAGCAGGCGTCGCCACGCTTGTTGGTGTTTCCGGCCTCCACATAAGGCGCTTTTACCGCCGTGGCCTGCTCGGCAGCGGCAAGCGATGGCACGATCGAAAGAAGGCAGACGAGCGCGGTGCTCAGCCGGCAAAGGCTTGGAACAGACATGGTGATACCCGAATTGGTTGAACGGACGGCGGGAGAGTTAGAGCCCTTATGTGACAGACCGGTTTCAAAAATATTGCCGTTCTGTGAATCTGCCGGCGTTCCGCCTCTTGCCTTTCCCGCCCATCCCGCCAAAAGTGGCTCGGAAACGATAAGCTGACCGGAACGCCGGAAAGAGGGCATGACAGCGCGCCAACGCATCATTCCGGTGAGACGCGAATATAATCGCTGGGTCGCCAACCAGACGCTCGAAGATTACGCGCTGCGCTTCACCGCAAAGAGTGCCCGGCGCTTCTCCTCCCAGCGCATCTCGCAGACGGCGATCGGCGCGATCTCTTTCCTGGCGCTGGAAGCGATCGGCGGCGCCATCACACTGTCCTACGGCACCACCAATGCCTTCTATGCCATCATCGTTGCCTCGGTCGCCATGCTGGCGATCGGCTTGCCGATCAGCCGATACGCCATTCGCCACGGCGTCGATATCGACCTGCTGACGCGCGGTGCAAGCTTCGGTTACATCGGCTCGACCATCACCTCGCTGATCTATGCAAGCTTCACCTTCATGCTGTTTGCGATCGAGGCCTCGATCATGTCGGGCGCGCTGGAGCTGACGCTCGGAATTCCGCTCTGGATCGGCTACATCATCAGCGCCGTGATGGTGATCCCGCTCGTCACCCACGGCGTGCGGCTGATCAGCAAGTTCCAGCTGATGACCCAGCCCTTCTGGATCATCCTGAACATCCTGCCTTTCATCTTCATCGCCTTTCTGGACTGGGGCCAATTCGATGTCTGGCGCGCCTTTGCCGGTATCCGCCACGTCTCCGGCCCGCCCGGCACGGTCGCGGATTTCAACCTCGTCGAATTCGGCGCAGCCTCTGCCGTCATCCTAGCGCTGATGTCGCAGATCGGTGAACAGGCGGACTTCCTGCGCTTTCTGCCACCGGACCCGCAGCGCAAGTGGCGCCATCGCCTCGCCATCTTCCTCGCCGGTCCTGGCTGGGTCATCATCGGTGCGCCGAAGCTGCTTGCCGGTTCATTTCTCGTGGTGCTGACCTTCACCTCCGGCGTGCCGGTCGACCGCGCCGCTGACCCCGCGCAGATGTATCTGACCGCCTTCGGCTACATGATCCCCTGGCATAACGCCGCCCTGCTGCTGATGGCCGCCTTCGTGGTGGTCTCGCAGCTGAAGATCAACGTGATGAACGCCTATGCCGGCTCGCTTGCCTGGTCGAATTTCTTCTCGCGCCTGACACACAGCCATCCCGGCCGCGTTATCTGGCTGGTCTTCAACGTGGCGATTGCGCTGCTCTTGATGGAGCTCGGCATCTACCGGCTGCTCGAGGAAACGCTCGGCATCTTCTCGATCATCGCCATGGCCTGGCTCTGCACGATCTCGGCCGATATCTTCATCAACAAGCCGCTCGGCCTTGCCCCTCCCGGCATCGAGTTCAAGCGCGCCCATCTCTATGACATCAACCCGGTCGGCCTCGGCGCCATGACGTTGTCCGCCGGCGTCGCGCTCATCGCCCATTTCGGCACCTTCGGCTCGATCGCAGCTTCGCTTGCGCCCTACATCACCCTTGTGATCGCGTTGATCGCCTCGCCCACCCTCGCCTGGGCGACGAAGGGCAAGTTTTATCTCGCCCGCAAGCCGCGCCACGCCTGGAAGAACCTGACCACCATCACCTGCTCCGTCTGCGAACATCCCTTCGAGCCGGAGGATATGGCCTGGTGCCCGGCCTATGCCGCGCCGATCTGCTCGCTCTGCTGCTCGCTAGACAGCCGCTGCCACGACATGTGCAAGCCGAATGCCCGCTTCAATGCGCAGGTCGGCGCCGTCGCAAAGACCCTGCTGCCGGAAACCATCGTCCAGAAGCTGACCACCCGCCTCGGCCGCTACGGTATTGCCGTGGCGCTGGCGCTGACGGCCGTCGGTGCAATCCTTGCCATGATCGCCCATCAGGTTAGCTCGGCCTCGCCGGAGACGGCCGAAGTCGTCAACCGCACCATTCTGATCGTCTTCTTCGTCTTCTCGGTCATCGCCGGCGTCGCCTGCTGGTTTTATGTGCTTGCCCATGACAGCCGCGTCGTTGCAGAGGAAGAATCGTCCCGCCAGAACACCCTGCTCCTCAAGGAAATCGCCGCCCACAAGAAAACCGACGCCGCGCTGCAGACCGCCAAGGAAACCGCTGAAGCCGCCAACCGTGCCAAGAGCCGCTATGTCGTGGGCCTCAGCCACGAATTGCGAACGCCGCTGAACGCCGTTCTCGGCTATGCCCAGATCCTTGAACGCGACGAGACGATCCCCGCGCCGCGCCAGTCATCGATCAAGGTGATCCGCCGCAGCGCCGAACATCTCTCCGGTCTGATCGATGGCCTTCTGGACATCTCGAAGATCGAGGCCGGCCGCCTGCAGGTCTATTCGAACGAGATCAACATCCAGGACTTTCTCGACCAGATCGTCGATATGTTCCGGCCGCAGGCACAGGCAAAGGGGCTTTCCTTTATCCACGAGCGTGCTCCATCGCTGCCGCAATTTGTCCGAACCGACGAGAAGCGGCTGCGCCAGATTCTCGTCAACCTGCTCTCCAACGCCATCAAGTTCACCGACGAAGGCAGCGTCACCTTTGATGTGGGCTATCGCAGCCAGGTCGCGACCTTCACCGTCTCCGACACAGGCCGCGGCATCACCGAGAAGGATCTGACGCGTATCTATGAGCCCTTCCAGCGCGGTGAAGCGGAAAGCGTGCGCCCCATGCCCGGTCTCGGCCTCGGCCTCACCATCACACGCCTGCTGACCAACACGCTCGGCGGCGAAATCTCTGTCACGAGTGAAAAAGACAAGGGCTCGACCTTCCGCGTCCGTCTCATGCTGTCGGCCGTGATGCGCCCTGCAGCCCCGCCGCAGGAGAAAAAGATCGTCAGCTATGACGGCCCGCGCCGCACCATTGTCGTCGTCGACGACAATGAGGATCATCGCGAGATGATGCGCGAAATCCTGGTCCCCCTCGATTTCATCGTGCTGACGGCCGCAAGCGGCCCCGACTGCCTGACGCTAATCGAGGGTATCGAGCCGGACCTCCTCCTCGTCGATATCTCCATGCCCGGCATGAACGGCTGGCAGCTTGTCTCCCGGCTGCGCGAGACGGGACGCACAGCGCCGATCCTGATGCTGTCAGCCAATATCGGCGATGCCGCCGCTCACAGCGACAGCGACGACAGCCACAGTGACGCGATCGGCAAGCCCGTCGACATCAAGCAGCTGCGCGACAAGCTGGCCCTGCATCTTGCCCTGAAGTGGCTCTATGCCGACGATCAGACACCTGCGCCGGTGATTGCCGCCATGCCGCTCAAGAGCCCTGGAACAGCGCATGTGCAGGAGCTGCTGCGTCTCGGCGAGATCGGCTACATCAGAGGCATAGAAGCCAAGCTCGCCGACCTTGCCAAAGTGGAGGCAAATCAGCCATTCACGGAAGAACTCCGCTCCTATGTCGGCGCCTTCGATCTCGCCGGCTTCATTGATTTCCTGCATAAATTCGAAGAAAAAGGTGAAACCGTTGGCTGAGCTTCCCCGCGACATCGTTCTGCTGGTCGATGATTCGCCCGAAGCCCTCGGCTTCCTGACCGATGCACTGGAGCAGTCGGGCTTTTCCGTGCTGATCGCCACTTCCGGCTCGGCCGCGCTCAATATCGTCGAACGCATCACGCCCGACCTCATCCTGCTCGATGCGGTCATGCCCTCGATGGACGGTTTTGAAACCTGCCGCAGGCTGAAAGCCAATGCCGCCGTCGCCCAGGTGCCTGTCATCTTCATGACCGGGCTCACCGAAACCGAACATGTGGTGCACGCCCTGGAATCAGGCGGCGTCGACTACCTGTCGAAGCCGATCAATATCGACGAGCTGCGCGCCCGCATCCGCGTTCACCTGCGCAACGCCCGCTCGGCGCAGAGCGCGCGTGTGGCGCTCGATGCCGCCGGCCGCCACCTTCTGGCCGTCAAGGGCAATGGCGCGATCCACTGGTCTACGCCGCAGGCAACCCGCCTCGTCAACGCCGCCATGGGCAGCGACGACGGCATGGAGGTCGTCTCCCGAACGATCGGCAACTGGATGAAGGAACGCGCCGCAGCCGCCCGCGATGCACTCATCTCCATCGCTCATGCCGGGCAGGCTGCCCTGCAACTCGCCTTCCTTGGCGCCATCGGCCCGGACGAATATCTCTTCCGCCTGACGGCCGCCAACCAGCGCAACGACGACGCGGTCCTGCGTCAGCACTTTGCGCTGACACAGCGCGAATCCGAAGTGCTGATGTGGATCGCCAAAGGCAAGGCCAACCGCGATATCGGCGAAATTCTCGGCCTCTCCGCCCGCACGGTGAACAAGCACCTGGAACAGATCTATGTGAAGCTCGGCGTCGAAAACAGGGCATCCGCCGCCGTGAAGGCGGCGCATGTGCTGCATGAGATGTGAGGGATGGCAGGCGACGTGCCTCAGACCACCCGGTCCGGCGCCTCGCGGCCCTCGAAGAAATCAGTCACATTCTCCACGACCTTCATCCCCATCGCTGTGCGGGTTTCCTCCGTCGCACTGCCGAGATGCGGCAACAGAATGACATTCTCCATCCGCCGCAACGCGTCTGGCACATGCGGCTCCGCCTCGTAGACATCGAGCCCTGCGCCGCGGATCGTGCCTTTATCAAGCGCAGCGATCAACGCCGTCTCATCGACCACGTCGCCGCGCGCCGTATTGATGAGGAAGGCGCCTGGCTTCATTGCCGCAAGCCGCGCAGCATTCATCAGATGCCGGTTTTCCGCGCCGCCGGGGCAATGCAGCGAGACGAAATCGGAAGCCGCAAGCACCTCCTCCACCGAAACAAGCTGACGTGCTCCGTAGCGTGCCGCTTCGGCGGAATCGATCTGTGAGCGGTTGTAGAACACGACATCCATGCCAAAACCGAAATGGCAGCGTTGCGCGAAAGCCTTGCCGATTCGTCCGAAGCCGATAATGCCGACGGTCTTGCCCGTCACCTTCGTGCCAACCATATGCGTCGGGCACCAGCCCTTCCATTCGCCGGCACGCAGTTTCCGCTCGCCCTCCCCGCCGCGACGTGCGACGGACAGCAGAAGCAGCATGGCAATATCAGCCGTGCAATCAGTCAGGACACCAGGCGTGTTCGTCACCACGATGCCCTTCGCCTTGGCGGTGGCGATATCGATGTGATTGAAGCCCACCCCGAAATTGCCGAGGATTTTCGTACGTACGTCCCCGGAAAAGACCGCAGTCGGAAGCTTGTCGGAAACGGTCGGCAGCACCGCATCATAATCCACCAGCGCCTGACGCAACTCGCTTTCAGCAAGCGGCACATCATCTCTGTTGAGCGTCAGGTCGAAGCGCTCGGCGAGCACGGCCTCTACCGCGGCAGGCCAGCGCCGGGTGACGAGAATGCGGGGTTTTGGCATGAATCTGGATCCTCCATCCTTGCCTCTGGCTTAGGCCATGAAGGCCAGGAATGGAATGGCTTTCGAAGCCGTAAAGACTGAGATCTTGAAATGCGCAGGCGAAACGAAAGAAGCCCGGTCGATGACCGGGCTTCCATGAAAGGCATCACTGCCAGAGGCTTACTTCTCAGCCTTCTGGAAGTAGCTGTACTTTCCGTCTTCGCCCTTCTTCCATTCGTACATGACGTAGCCTGGAAGCTTCGGGTCGCCCTTTCCGTCAAAGGAGATATCGCCGAGAACGGTCGGGAACGGACCCTTTTCCTTCATGGCTGCGGCAACAGCTTCGGCGTCCGTAGAACCGGCAGCCTTGGCAGCAGCAGCGATCGTCTGCATCGCAGCGTAGGAGTAGAGGGTGTAAGCTTCCGGGTTGAAGCCGGCAGCCTTGAACTTCGCAACGAGGTCCTTGTTGGCCGGGTTGACCGTCGGATCCGGGCCGAAGGTGTTCAGCGTACCGGCAACGGCGTCACCAGCGATGGAAGCAAGTTCGTTCGAGACGATACCGTCACCCGAAACGAGCGCTGCTTTCAGGCCCTGGTCGGCCGACTGGCGGATGATGAGACCGGCTTCGGTGTGCAGACCGCCCCAGTAGATGATCGAAACGCCGGCTTCCTTCATCTTTGCGATGAGGGCCGAGAAGTCCTTGTCGCCGACGTTCACGCCTTCGTACATGACTTCGGTGACGCCAGCGGCATTCAGAGCCTTCTTGGTTTCGTCGGCGAGACCCTGGCCATAAGGAGTCTTGTCGTGAATGACGGCGATCTTGGCGTCCTTGAAGTGGTCGGCCAGATACTTGCCGGCAATGGCGCCCTGCTGGTCGTCACGGCCGCAGGTGCGGAAGGTGTTCCACAGGCCACGCTCGGTGAAAACAGGGTTGGTAGCAGCCGGGGTAATTTCGAGAATGCCGTTTTCGGCGTAAACTTCAGAAGCCGGGATGGAAACGCCCGAGTTGAAGTGGCCGATAACGAACTTCACGCCGTCAGCAACGAACTTGTTGGCAACGGAAATGCCCTGCTTCGGATCGGAAACGTCGTCGCCGAGCTCGATCTTGATCTGCTCGCCGTTGATGCCGCCAGCAGCATTGATGTCGGCGGCTGCCTGCTCGGCACCCTTCTGCAGCTGTGCGCCGAACGCAGCGTTCGGGCCTGTGAGCGGGCCGCCAACGCCGATCAGGATGTCAGCTCGTGCGATGCCGCCGAAAGCGACGATCGCCGTCAGTGCCACCGCTGACAAGAGAGACTTCTTCATATTGTTACTCCCAATTTTTGGGCGGGTTTCGTTTGAAGACCCAGCGCACTACCCACCATTGACTACGCCGGGAAAGCTGTTCCACTCTGAAGGCAATTCATGCCTAGTTTCAACGGGCTGTCAATGTTTCTCCTTCCACGAAAACGCGGAAGTTTTTTCGTACAGCCAGTAATAGTTGTTCACCATTTGGTTGGTGCGGCGATAGCGGAACCCGGCTGTCGAGAAGATCAGCAGAGTTACGAAATCGATAATATAGAAGAGGGCGCTGAGCATTGGGCCGTTAAACAGCGCATGATGCAGGAACTGCATCGCCCATGCGAGCAGGAAGGTATAGACGACGACCAGCGGATAGTTGTTCCAGCCGTCCGCAACCGCCCTGCCGGCGCGCCACGCCGTCCAGAAACCGATGAGCACAACGAGCGCGCGGATGACGAGCTTTACGCCATTGTCGCTTTCGAAGAAAAGTCCCTGCATAATCAAACTCTCCCTTCTGCCGCGATCAATGCCGCCCGCCTTCGAGATAGGCAGCACGGACCTCAGGATTGGCAAGCAGTTCCTTGCCGCTGCCGCTCATCGTCACCTTGCCGTTCACGAGCACATAGGCACGGTGCGACAGCTTGAGCGCTGCGAATGCGTTCTGCTCCACGAGGAAGACGGTCAGCCCCTCTTTCTCGTTCAGCACCTTAATGGCTTCGAAGATGCCCTTGACGATCAGCGGCGCGAGGCCGAGCGAGGGTTCGTCGAGCAGCAGGAGCTTCGGGCGCGCCATCAGCGCGCGGCCGATCGAAAGCATCTGCTGTTCGCCGCCCGAAAGCGTGCCGCCACGCTGCGACTGGCGCTCCTTCAAGCGCGGGAACATCGTAAATATCTTCTCGACGTCCTCATTGAAATATTTGAGGTTGTCGAGACCCGCGCCCATCTGGAGATTTTCCAGAACGGTCATGCGTGGGAAGATGCGTCGTCCCTCGGGCGACTGCGCGATACGCAGCCGTGCGATCTCGTGCGTCGGCAGCCTGGTAATGTCCTGGCCGTCGAAGATGATCGAGCCGGTACGGGCCTGCGGGCTGCCGCAGATCGTCATCATCAGCGTCGACTTGCCGGCGCCGTTGGCGCCGATCAGGCTGACGATCTCGCCCTTCTTCACCTCGACATCGATGCCGGCGAGCGCGCGGATATTGCCGTAATAGGTCTCGACGCCCTGAACCTTGAGAAGCTGTTCACCGGCCGCCATCAGATTGCGCCCCCTTCTACGATCGCAATGACCTCTTCGACTTCTTCATCCTCGACACCGAGATAGGCCGCAATAACCCTCGGGTCGTGCTTCACGTGGTCAGGATTGCCGTCGGAAATCTTCTGGCCGTATTCCAGAACGATGACGTGATCGGAAATTTCCATGACGACAGACATGTCGTGCTCGATGAGCAGGATCGAGGTCCCGGTTTCGGTGCGAATGCCTTTCAGCAAGGCATTGAGCGCCGCCGATTCACGCGGATTGAGACCGGCAGCCGGCTCATCGAGGCAAAGCATCTCCGGACCGGTACACATGGCGCGTGCAATTTCCAGACGACGCTGGGCGCCGTAAGGCAGGTCGCCGGCCGGATCGTCGGCGCGGTCGATAAGATCGGCCTTCTCCAGCCAGAAGCGCGCAAGCTCGATAGCGGCAGCCGCTTCCTTCTTATAGGGACCGATGCCGAGCAGACCAAGTATCGTGAAGCCCGAAGCCTTCATCAGCTTGTTGTGTTGGGCAACCAGCAGGTTTTCCAGAACGGTGAGGCCCGAAAACAGACGGATGTTCTGGAAGGTACGGGCAACCTTGGCTTCCTTGGTGATGCGGAAGTCAGGCAGACGCTCGAGCAGGTACTGCTTGCCGCTCTTCTGCGTCAGCGTAATCATGCCCATCGTCGGCTTGTAGAAACCGGTAATGCAGTTGAAGACGGTCGTCTTGCCCGCACCGTTCGGGCCGATCAGCGCGGTGATTTCGCCGCGCTTGGCCTCGAAGGATAAGTCGTTGATGGCCATCAGGCCGCCGAACTTCATCGACAGGTGCTCGACCTTGAGCAAAGTGTCATTCGACATCGTGTTCTCGACAGGGCTCATCAACCGTGGCCCTCCTTGGTAAAGCTTCCGGATACGGCCTTGCGCTCCTTGAGGAAGGCGGTCGGCTCACGCGAACCGACGAAACCGCGCGGCTTGAACAGCATGACGATGACCATGGCAAGGCCGAAGAGCAGCATGCGGTAGAGTTCCGGCGTGAAATCCGGCCCAAAGATGACCTTGAGGAAGTCCATTTCGCGCAGCACTTCCGTACCACCGACCATGACGACGGCGGCGATCGCAATACCCGTCAGCGAACCCATGCCACCGAGAACGACAATGGCGAGGATGACGGCCGATTCCAGGAACACGAAGGATTCCGGCGAGACGAAGCCCTGGCGGGCCGCGAAGAAGGAGCCGGCGAAACCGCCGAACATCGCGCCGGTGGCGAAAGCCGTCAACTTCGTCGTCACCGTATTAATGCCGAGCGAACGGCAGGCGATTTCATCCTCGCGCAATGCTTCCCACGCACGGCCGATCGGCATCCGGCGCAGCCGGATCGTCACATAGGCCGTCAGCATGCAGAGCGCCAGAATGACGTAGAACAGAAAGATCTTGTAGTAGGCCGAGGATGACGGCAGGCCGAAAACCTTGGCAAAATTGTTCGCCTTGCCGACATCGAAGCTCAAGATGCCGAAGACCGAAGCCTTGGCGATGCCGGAAATACCGAAGGTACCCTTGGTCACTTCCGTCCAGTTGATGATGACCAGGCGGATGATTTCACCGAAGGCAAGCGTGACGATCGCCAGATAGTCGCCGCGCAGGCGCAGCACCGGAAAGCCGAGGATGACGCCCCAAAGCGCGGCAAAGATACCGGCGAGCGGCAGCAGCACCCAGAAGGACAGGCCGAAATGGGCCGAAAGCAGCGCATAGGAATAGGCGCCGACCGCGTAGAAAGCGACGTAACCGAGGTCGAGCAGCCCGGCGAGGCCGACGACGATGTTCAGACCCCAGGCGAGCATCACATAGATCAGGATCTGGATGCCGAAATTGTCCACCCACTTCAATGCGCCCTGCGGGCCGAGGAAATAAGCAGTGGCAAGCGGATAGACCAGAAGGAATACGAGCGCGATCTTCAGGAAATGCGTCCGGAAGAAGCCCTTCTCCGTCGAAATCTCGAGATCGCCGTGACGCGCCTTCGAAAGCTTGCGCTGATCAAGATGCGGCCTGACGAAAACGACCATGATGAAACGGCCGATGGCGGCGACCAGCACGAAAATGGCCAGCAAGCCCCAACGCTGAACGACGATCAACTCGTTGTTGATGTTCTGCTGCGTGCCGAGACCGACATAGAGAACGAACAGGCCAAGTGCGATGAGGCCGGAGAAGAAGGCTTCCCTAAGCCCCTTCTGGACAAGCCCGGCGTCGGACTTGCCAGCGGAAGTGTCGATGTTTGCCATGACTTATACCTTCTCGACTTCCGGCCGGCCGAGAATGCCCGTCGGCTTGAAGATCAGCACGAATGCAAGAATGGCGAAGGTAGCGACATCCTTGTACGCGATGGTGAAATAGGCCGACCACAGGGATTCGATGAGGCCGATCATCAGCCCGCCGAGAACAGCGCCCGGCAGTGAGCCGATACCGCCGAGAACGGCTGCAGTGAAGGCCTTGACGCCCGGGATGAAGCCATCGTTGAACGACGCGACACCATAATACATCAGGTACATCGTGCCGGCGACGGCTGCGAGTGCCGCACCCATGATGAAGGTGATCGAGATGGTCTGGTCGACGTTAACGCCGAGCAAAGCCGCCATCTTGCGATCCTGTTCGGTCGCGCGCTGAGCACGCCCGAGTGCCGTCTTGTTGACGAGATACCAGAAGGCGGCCAGCAGGACGACGGTCACGACAATGATGATGATCTGCTTCAGCGAGATCGAGAGACCGCCGATATTATAAACCGTGCCGACGAGTGGCGGGATCGGCTTGTTGCGCGGGCCCTGCGTGACCTGGATGAAGTTCGACAGCGTGATCGACATGCCGATCGCGGTAATCAGCGGTGCCAGGCGGAATGAGCCGCGCAGCGGGCGGTAGGCGACACGCTCGATCGTCCAGTTCCACAAACTCGTCATCAGCATCGCGACCACAAGCATCGCCAGCAGCAGCACGGCTACCGGAAGACCTGCAAAGATGGATGTGAGAACGAGAAAGACGATAAGAGCAGCGAAACCACCGAGCATGAAAATGTCGCCATGGGCGAAGTTGATCATGCCGATAATGCCGTAAACCATCGTATAGCCAATAGCCACAAGGCCATAGATGGATCCGAGAGTCAGCCCGTTGAAGAGCTGCTGGACAAAATACTCCATATGTCATTTCCCCTGGATGCGAACCAAATTTAAGTTGCATCTCTTATTAGTTTTATCGCGCGTGCTTTCACACGAGCCACTAGTCGCATTGCATAGCGGTTTCGTTGGAAATGTGAAGACAAAAAGGATTTACTGCGCCAGAATCTTGGGCAAACAGGCCTAAATGGCGCAATTCAAACCAAAATCCACACAAAAGCGGCACCGGCTGGCAAATTTTTAGCCAGAGCGGGCTTCGTCAATCAATTTTTTAGCACCGAACGAAGCCAGAAACGCTCGCCTTATGCGTAAACTGTTCCACAAGTAAGGAAATCGACGAAATTTCAAACTCGAAGATGCTGTCAATTGCAAATGGCATTTCACGGGCAATTGCTTCTGACGCGTTTTGTGCAAAACCTGCGAGCCTGTGCTAATGTTACGGGATTCCGGCAAAGGGGTGCGGCAGCACCTCCTATACACTATATATGGCGCGGCGGTCTCAAGACGAATTTGCAGACGAACGGCAGGAATATGCTGAAGACATTTGAACGGGCGGCACTCGAAGCCGGCAAAGCCATCATAGAAGTCTTCTGCGACGGCTGCCCAGTGGAAATGAAAGCTGACGAAAGCCCGGTGACGATCGCTGACCAGGAGGCCGAGCGCATCATACTGGCGCATCTGAAACGCGATTTCCCCGAGATCCCCGTCATCGCCGAAGAATCGGTAGCCGCTGGCAGAGTGCCTGATATCGCAGGAAAGTCCTTCTTTCTGGTCGATCCTCTGGATGGTACCCGCGAATTCCTGGATAAGCGCCAAGAGTTCACCGTCAATATCGCTTACGTGGAAAATGGCATCCCCGTCGCCGGCATCGTCTATGCCCCAGCGCTCGGCATCGCTTTTTCCGGCGAGCGCGGAAACGCGGAGAAGCTACTGATCGACGAGAACTTTGCGATAACGGAGAGAATGCCGATTAAGGTGCGTAAACAGCCCGCAGAAACTATGGCGCTCGCGAGTTTTCGGCATGATAGTCCCGAGACTGGCCTCTTCCTCGCCAGGCACGCGATCTCCAAATGCACCAATATCGGCTCATCCCTGAAATTCTGTCTGCTGGCAGAAGGCAAGGCCGACGTCTACCCACGCTTCACCCGCACCATGGAGTGGGATACCGCGGCCGGCGATGCTGTGTTGCGCGCAGCCGGCGGATCGACTGTCACCATGGACGGCCAGCCGCTCATCTACGGCAAAACCGGTGCTGCTGCTGATTTCGACTTCGCAAATCCCCATTTCGTCTCCTGGGGCGGCACGAAGCCTGCGCTCGAGCGGGCGTAGCGATCGCCGAAAATCGGTGTCTTTCAGCTTTGTCGCTGCAATATTGTAGCGGGCTGTTCGACACTATTTCCTGGATGCCTCCGGCCGGGAAAATCACCCGGTAAGTTCCATCTCCGGTCTTCACTTCTGATTCGGAGTCCGCGCCCTTCCCTTCTTCCGGCCGCATGCTCTCCCGCCGCAATGTCGCCACAATCGCTGCCGCCGCCATCATGTGACTTCGGTAACATTAGTGCGGAGGAAGACACTATTATGGTATTAAATCCATAGTTTCGGAATACAAATCCCGACAGCCTCCGCTCAACCGGCTCCGGCGCAATAGACAATAAATTCGATCCAGACGGGACCGGGATCCCGTAGGCCCTGCCGGGAATGGAGCGTTTTGGTACGGTGTAGGCCATGACCATTACAACCGTCGTCTGTGTTCCAAATCTGGTCAAATACATAAGATTCCTAATAAAAACCCCGGTTGAAAAATAAAACTCCTGATTTTGCATAAACTTAACGCAACTGCGAAGTTTGCTGCGATGCGAAATTTCTCTGGACTCGGTTAAACAAATGTCGCAAATTTAGGATGTAGTAGGGTTAAACGTCGCCTAACATTCTGGTGCCTTAATGTGGCGCTAACCAAGCCAGCGAATGACACCGCCAAAAGCTTCAAAATACAAAGGGTAGATCCTTGAGCGTCATGGACCTTAACAAGAGTATTTCTGAAGAGAGCTTTCGCGTTCCGCCTGCTCGTCAGGTAAACGCGAGGTTCCCAGTTACCGCACTCGACAGCATCGTTCCGCCACCTGCCTCCATGCAGTTCGTGCTGAAGCGAGCCTTCGATATTTTTGCCTCGATCAGCGCACTTATCGTGCTTGCTCCGCTTCTTCTGGTCGTCGCCGCCCTGATCAAGATGGACAGCCCCGGTCCGGTGCTCTTCAAGCAGACCCGCTGGGGCAAGAATTGCCGCGCCATCAAGGTCTACAAGTTCCGTTCCATGCGTACGGATATGCAAGACGTCACCGGCGTTGCACAGACGGTCAAGAACGACCCCCGCGTCACCCGCGTCGGCGCTTTCCTGCGTCGCTCGAACATCGATGAGTTGCCACAGCTTCTCAACGTGCTGAAGGGTGACATGTCGGTTGTCGGGCCGCGTTGCCATGCAATCGGCATGCGTGCCGGCGGCATGCTCTATGAAGAGCTGGTTCCGGAATATCATCACCGCCACGCCATGCGTCCGGGCATTACTGGCCTGGCGCAGATGCGCGGCCTGCGCGGTCCGACGGACCGTCCGGCCAAGGCGCGCGCCCGCATCGCCAGCGATCTCCACTATGTCGAGAACTTCTCGATATTGATGGACATCCGCATCATCGTCGGAACGCTGGTTTCCGAGCTGAATGGCGGCAAAGGCTTCTGATTGGAAAAGAAGGGTATCGGCTGTTACAACAGCCGATACCGGAATGCCCGGGCAACGGCCTGCATGCGGTTGACCGAATCCAGTTTGCGCATCGCGCTCTTCAGATATCCCACTACCGTATGCGATGAGAGATCGAGAATGATCGCAATCTCGTCGCTGCTCTTGCCCGCAGCCGACCAGCGCAGACATTCGATCTCCCGCCGGGTGAGGCTTTCCGATGGCCGGTCTTCCGGCTTCTCGTCGCTCGGCAACGTGTCCAGAAGCTCCATGCAGCCATAAAGCAGCGCCGTCGCTTCTTCGCGGGAGGGCATGGCACGCGCCCCCGAAAAGGCGAAGATGTATTGTTTCAGGTCAGCGTCATGTAGCGCGAACGCGAACGTATGCTTCAGCCCGTGCATCTGAAACATCGTGTTCAGACGGCGGTTTTCCTGATTCGCTGCATTGCCACCAAAAGGCCCCTCTTCGCAGAAGACAGGCATGATCGTGCGCTTCATGACCGCGACCAGCTTGCTGCAATAGAAGAGGTCCGCCTCCTCGTAAAAGTTGACGAGGCTCTGCGGCCAGTTGCTGATCAGCTTGTTTTCGAGAAAGGCCGTCCGGTCCCCGCGCGGGAATATGGAAAACAGGTAGAATTCGAACCCGGCGGCCTTCGCCAGCTCGTCCAGGCGGCTTGCACCATCGACAGCGGAAATGCCCGCAGAACGGGCCTCGAACGCAGAAAATGCGGCATCATCGGCGCAGTCGCGGACTGCGCGTTCACGTCTCTTCATTCTCTTATTCCTTCACGGGCCTGGCTTCGGCTCGGCCTCGCAACCGGCCGCGGATTGAACGCGCCGGACGATCAGGAAAGACAGCATGTGCCCCGCATCCGAAGGATACGAAGCATTCAAACGGCAATCTTTATTGATACTGCGAGAGGAACGGAGACGAAGTCTTTGCGCTCACACTTATGTTGCAGCGCTTATAAAATTATCCGGAAGAAATATGTAACATTTATTCCGCATGGCTCCCATGCAGCCGTATCAAATTGACGTAACGGCAGGAGCCCGCAAATCAGCCCTCCGGGTGCGCGTCTAAAATTATTATCAAAGTCTTACCATGCGTTTAGGCAATTTTTAAATGTGGCAAGTTAGAGTGGCACCCGTGGTCTTGCGTTGTGTAGAGAGTCCAATGACCGAAATGATACGTCCCCGAGTGAAATATGTCATCGGCCCCGATGGCAGCCCCCTGACGATTGCGGATCTTCCGCCGCCGAACACGCGGCGCTGGGTCATCCGCCGGAAGGCAGAGGTTGTCGCGGCTGTTCGCGGTGGCCTGTTGAGCTTGGAAGAAGCCTGTGAGCGTTACACGCTCACTGTCGAAGAATTCCTTTCTTGGCAGTCCTCCATCAACAGCCATGGTCTCGCCGGCCTGCGTACGACGCGCATCCAGCAGTACCGCCACTGATCCCATTCGATTTGATTATTTCGGGCCGGACGCATTTCCCTTAAGGGAATGAAGAAGGCCCGAAATCATTGCCGAGGCCGCGTAACACCAGAGGCCGGGTTGCGTAAACGCATTCGCAAGTCCCGTCGTCTTCGCTGCCGCAATCACGATCGCAACCAGCAGCACGTCCATCATGGACCACTTGGACAGATGCGGCACGACGTTGCGATAAAACAGGCTGCCGGTGCCGCCGGCAGCCATGGATTCAGCCGCGATCCCGATCATTTTCAAAACCGGCAATACGATCGAGACGAGCGCCACCAATACCGCAAGCGCCACGTCACCTCCATTCCAAAGCGAAGCCACGATTTCCAGCAATGACGGCGTCTCATCGAAGAACCAGAGCTTCTCGAAACGGATGAGCGGCAACACAAGGCCAAGCGCCAGTAGAAACGGCGCCGTCACCAATAGAACGGGCCGGACCGCCGAAAGCCTGTTCAATTTTCCGCCTCCCCTTTGAACACACTGTCTCCTGCGGACACGGCTTGGCATGCCGATGCCGCCATGTCACGTTCCCGATCACATAATTCGTCAGGAGACAGACATGGATATCAGGATTGAAGAAAACACCTCCGGCGGCCGCTATGTTGCGACGTTGGAGGGCCATGAAGCGGAGATGACCTATTCCCGCACATCACCGAAACTCATCATCATCGATCATACCGGCGTGCCGGACGCTTTGCGCGGCAAGGGCGTCGGCCAGGCGCTCGCCCTTCACGCCGTCGAGGCAGCCCGCGAGGGCGGCTGGAAGATCATCCCGCTCTGCCCCTTCTTTAAATCGCAGGCGCAGCGCCATCCGGATTGGAACGACGTGGTAAACTGAGAACGTCCGCCATACGATAGAAACACCAAAAGCCATGCATGACGGACACCGCGCCCATCATGCATGGCTTCTGTGGTTATCCCCCAAGGCGCCGGGACCGGCGCCTGCAACATTCGTCAGGCCCGGACGCGAACTGCGCCATCACGCTCTTCGAGCGCCGTTGCCCTGGCATATTCCGCCTGCATTTCCTCAAGCGCCAATTCCAGCGCCTCCTCCTGAACCTTCAGTTCCTTGATCGAGACCTGAAGATTATCGGCGCGCTGACGTGCGGCCTTGGCGAAGGTCGGATATGCAAAGTGATTCGGGTCGGAAATACCGGACTTCTTTTCCTCGACAACGATCTGGCTCTCCAGATCCTTCGTCATCCGTTCAAATTCGGACATCATCATCTGCAACTGCTGCAGCTGACGACGTTTTTCGTTAACCTGAAACTCTTTCAGGCGAACGAGGCTCTCTCGCGACTTCATACGCATTACTCCCGTGATGCGAGACCCCGGCTCAACTTGAAACCGCCCTTGCGCGCCGCTTTGACACGGTTTGCTAAAAAATTTCCTGCGATATTAACAAAAACCTACCGCTGGTAACCTTTCGTTTACGGGCATCGTTAATGATAGGCCCGATGATTTAAGGCTCGGTAAACACCAGGACAGGAAAGCCGAACCTTTTCATTAGCGAGTCGGATGAATCACTTAGCGCATGTTCTTAATGTTGAAGTTGAGAATTGCGTTTTGAGATTCCCATTGGAAAACAGGGAAATGGAAAAATTATTTAATAAATTCGATACTCCTTGCCAGAGTGAATTAGAATTTGTTAACCATTTCGTGGCAGCTTCCAAATCACGTAGCTTATTCGGTATCGCGTAGGGGGCCATGCCACCTTTCGGCGGCGGTAAAGGGGATAATTATGCGGGTACTTCTCATCGAGGATGACAGCGCTACGGCGCAGAGCATCGAACTGATGCTCAAATCTGAGAGTTTTAATGTTTATACGACAGATCTCGGCGAAGAAGGCGTGGATCTGGGCAAGTTGTATGATTACGATATCATCCTTCTCGATCTGAACCTTCCCGACATGTCCGGATACGAAGTGCTGCGCACTCTCCGCCTGTCGAAGGTCAAGACGCCGATCCTCATCCTCTCGGGCATGGCCGGCATCGAAGACAAGGTTCGTGGTCTCGGCTTCGGCGCCGACGACTACATGACCAAGCCGTTCCACAAGGACGAGCTCGTCGCCCGTATCCACGCTATCGTCCGCCGGTCCAAGGGTCATGCCCAGTCGGTCATCATCACGGGCGAGCTTATCGTCAACCTCGACGCCAAAACCGTCGAAGTCGGCGGCCAGCGCGTCCACCTGACGGGCAAGGAATATCAGATGCTGGAGCTTCTTTCGCTCCGCAAGGGCACCACGCTCACCAAGGAAATGTTCCTGAACCACCTCTATGGCGGCATGGACGAGCCGGAACTGAAGATCATCGACGTCTTCATCTGCAAGCTGCGCAAGAAGCTCGCAAATGCTGCCGGCGGCGCCAACTACATCGAAACCGTCTGGGGCCGCGGCTATGTGCTGCGCGAGCCCGATGGTGCCGAATACGCCGAAACCGCCTGATCCGCCGAATCCCCTTACCAAATGAAAAGTCCCGCCTCTCCGGCGGGACTTTTATTTTGTCGGCAATGTGCGGACATGAAAAAGCCGCCCAGAAGGACGGCTCCCGTTAACGATTTGTACGACCTATTCAGGCAGCGATTGCGCGATTTCCGAACACGGCGGTAAGGATCTTGCGGTCGAACGGCTTGAGCAGGAAGTCGGTTGCCCCTGCCCGCTTGCCGGCCATCAGCTTCTTCAGATCGGCCTCGATGACGCAATAGTAGATCTTGACCTCTTTGCCGCCGTCCATGCCGCGGATATTGGCGATGAGATCGAGCGCGCCCTCCATGCCCGAATCGACGATCAGATATTCGGGAAGCTCAGCCTGGCAGCGCTGCAACGCCTCTTCGGCATTCGAAGCTTCGCTGACCAGAAAATCGAGCTCGGAAAGGATTCGCTTGCCGACCTTGCGAACGATGTCCGAACTGTCGGTGATCATGAATCTCTGCATGGCAGCTCCTTACCCCTCGCGCTGTCTCCGTCGAGGGTCTTCCTAACCTTCGAAGATAGGTTGATCAGGCTAAGGAATCGTTACTGCACCCGCTTCGATCAGCAATCGGTGAACTACGCTGCGGCAACCTTGGCAGTGAAGACAATCTCTTCGGCGCTGGCTGAATAATCCAGAACCATGCCGCATTCTTCCGCCAGCAGCACAGTGTAATAAGGCTGGATCGAATGCGCATCGATCGCTTCCTCGGCGGTGCCGGTGGCGATTTCGACGAATTTCGGCGGCACGCGCATCAGCTTGCCCTTGGCGACAAGCTTGAAACTGGCATCGAATTCCGGATTTTCCAGAGTAATATCCAGATTGCCGCCACGCGGAATGGAAGAATATGCGACGAGGAAGAGGTTAAGGAGCAGCTTGACCCTGTTCTTGGCGACAATCGCGCGCGGGCCGCTCCAGCTCACTTCGGTCTTCTTCTCGGCCACGGCAAAGTCCTTGGCTGCACGTTCGGCCTCGCCGGTATCGATCGAGGCGCCGACGGAACCGGATGCACCGAAGGCGAGGCGTGCGAATTTGAGACGGACCGAGGCATTGAGCGCACTGGTGCGGATGAGATCCATCGCGTCCGAATCCGCTCCGCCTTCGTCCAGAAGCTCCAGACCGTTATTGATCGCCCCGACGGGCGAGATCACGTCATGGCACACACGACTGCAAAGAAGTGCTGCCAGGTCCGGGCCGGACAGAGTGAGATTCGGGTTCTTGGACATCATTGTCTCCTGAGGGCGGCAGTGTCATTCCACCCGGTAGTGTGCCTGATCAAAATTGCGCGAAGTTTGCGACCGTACTCGCCGCCATAATGACACCATATTTGGTAAACCGATTGTTAAGACGATCGGAGCAAAATGCATCAAATGCCAATGCCCCCGACAATGACGAATGGATGACATCATGCGCCTCCAATTTCTCGGAAGATTTATCGGCTTCTGCAAGTTGCTGACCGCTGTCATGATCTCGTCGGTGATGATTACAGGACAGGCCGCAGCGCAGCAGAACAACGGCCAATACACAGTGCAGGAAATCGTTGACGCCGGCCACTCCTTCTTCGGCGAGACCAGCGGCGGTCTGGCCAAGGTGGTTGAAAGCGCCTTCCAGAAATACGGCCTGCCCAACGGCTATATTCTCGGCCAGGAGGGCGGCGGCGCCTTCATCGCCGGCCTCACCTACGGCGAAGGCCAGCTCAATACCAAGAATGCCGGCGAGCATCCGCTTTACTGGCAGGGCCCATCTCTCGGCCTCGATTACGGCGGCCAGGGCTCCCGCGTCATGATGCTGGTCTACGACCTGCCGTCCATCGACTCCATCTATGCTCGCTTCGGCGGCGTCAGCGGCTCGGCCTATGTCATTGCCGGCTTCGGCATGACGCTTCTCAAGAACAACAATGTTCTGGTCGTGCCGATCCGCACTGGTGTCGGCGCCCGCCTCGGCATCAATGTCGGCTATCTGAAGGTCACCCCGAACCCGACCTGGAACCCCTTCTGAAAAGCTGAAATCGGCGCTATATCCTTGGGAATATGGTCCTGCCGGCGCCCGCAGCCTTGTCGCTGCGCGCGCTGCGTGCTTAATCAGGTGGACTGACCCGTATCAACCTTCGAATCGATGGCCGCGCCGTGATCGAATATGCTCTTTTGTTCGGATTGGGCTTCCTGACCGCGGCCTTTCTCGTCTTTCTGGTCTCGCCTGCCGTCCACCGCCGCATCGTCTGGTATACCGAAAACCGCCTCAAGGCGACGATGCCGCTGAGCCCGCAGGAAGTGCGGGCGCAGAAGGACATGGTGCGCGCCCTCTACGCCGCTGAAAATGCCCGCACCGCACAGGACCTGCACCGCGAACGCGAAAAGTCGCTCTCCCTCCAGCTTCGCCACGACGCACTCGCCGTCGATGCCGGCAGGCTAGCCTCTGAAGTCAATGAGGCGCGCGCACAGATCGGCGAAATGCAGGTTGAGGCTGCCGAGCAGCGCTCCCACCTGCGCAAGGACGAAAACTATATCAGCCAGTTGAAGACGAGCCTGCATATTGCCGAACAGGCGGGCTCCAACAAGGATAGCGAGCTGGAAACGCTGCGGGCGCGGCTTTCCAAGATCACGGAACAGGCCAATAATCTGAAGATCGATCTTGCCGCGCGCGAGACCGAGACCGAGAACCTGAAGTTCCGCACCAATGCCCTGCGCGACGAACGCGATACGATGCGCCAGGACGTGACCGTGCTCCAGAAGCGCGCCAAGGATGCCGAACAGAAGCTCAGCCAGCAGCAGCACATGGTCATTCGCCTGGAAGACAAGGCCGCCCGTGAGGCCGCCTCTGCCGCTGACAAGGAAGCCCTGCTCGGCCGCCGGCAACAGGAAATCGCCAAGCTGAAGGATCAGTTGAAGGCTGCCAATGCCGAACTCCGCAAGGTCGCCAAGGTGCTGCGTGATGCCGGCCTCTCCAAGGCCATTGCCGATCTGCCCGCCGAAGCGACCAGCGAAGCAGAAACCTCTGAACTCGATCTCGCTGCCATCGCAGCGCAGATGAGCGACAATGTGCGCCGGCGCAGTGCAGCACTTGCCGACCACCTTCAGAAGGCAAGAAACAATACCGGTCGTGATGGCGCGCTTCGCGAGGAAATCACCTCGATCGCCGCCAACATGGTGGCGCTCACGGCGCTCAAGGAAGGCCCGTCCTCTCCGATCCTCTCCCTCCTGCCTGATGGCGGGGAGAAGAAGGGCGCAAACGACCGCGTAAACCTTGCCGACCGCGCGGCTGCGATCATCGCCGATCCGCAGCGCTGAACCCCGTCAGATCCGCGCCATAGCCGAAGATATGGCAAAAAGCGCAATACCCGTAGCCGTGGCCACGTTAAGACTGTCCAACCCTTCGGACTGCGGAATGCGCGCACTGCGGAAACGGGAAAGCACCGCTTCCGGCAATCCCTCGCCCTCAGTGCCGACGACGAGCGCCATGCGATCGGAAGCCGGTATCTGCCGGATATCCGTCTCGCCGCGTGGCGAAAGCGTCCAGATTGCAAAGCCGCGCTCGGCAAGACCAGAAAGAAGAGCGAGCCCATCGCCGCCGCGATGATAGGGCATGCTCAGGACCGAGCCGACCGACACGCGCAGCGCCTTGCGATAGAGCGGATCGCAGCAGGTCTCATCAAGGAGGATCGCATCCGCCTTGAAGGCAGCGGCATTGCGGAACATCGACCCGGCATTGTCGTGATTGGAAATGCCGCAGCCGACGAGGACCAGCGCCTGCTCGGGCAGCGCATCGAGAAGCATGGTTTCCGTCGCCTGCTCGCGGCGACCGAGCGCAAGCACGCCGCGATGCATGTTGAAGCCGACGATACCGTCAAGAACATCGGCGTCGGCCACATAGACGGGTACGTCTTCCGGAAAGTTGTCGAGGATCTCCGCCACCCCGTCGAGCCGATTGCGGAGCAGCAAGATCTTTTCGGCTGAAAATCCTCTACCCGCCGCATGCGCATCGGCGAGCATGCGCAGCACGACGGTACCCTCGGCGATGAAGCGGTTCTGCCGGCCCGTCAGGTCGCGCTCGCGGATATCGCGAAACTCGGCGATCCGCGGATCGTCCGGGGTTTCGATCGTAAGGGGCTGCCCGGCCATGCCGGCCTCAATTGCCCGAGAGCGTGATGTCAGCCACGATGCGGCCCGCTTTGATATCGAAGACCAGGGCCTTGCGCTTGCCGTCGATCGCCGTGCCGTAAAACAGGATCTGTCCGCCCGAAAGTGATGTCTGCTCGATCTTGAAGCCGAGCGGCAGCGAGGCCGTCGAATTCATCGGCGCGTCGGAGGGAACACCGGAAGAGCCTGCGGACGCTGTGGTCTGCGAGGGCTCCGTACGCGTCACCTTGTAGACAACAGCGCCGAAGACCGCCATAAGGCTCACGAACATGATGGCGCCCGAGACGATCTGCAGGCGAACCATCTTGCGCCGGACACTTTCCATAGCCGGATCAAGGGGCTTGTCTTCCTGCTCATCGTCGGCTGGCTCGAATTTCGTCATCTATGGCGTCCCGTTCTAAAAATACGTCGGAGAAGAAGCGTCTTGAGCGACCCCTTTAAACAAGCAGATGACAATAGAAAAGTCCTGACCGCCGATGAGACAGCCGAAGGCCGCCTCGACGCCTGGCTGACCGCGCAGGTCGGCGAGGAATTTTCCCGCAGCCGCATCAAGGCGCTGATCAAGGACGGGCAGGTCTTTTTGAAGGGCGCGCCGATTACCGATCCCCAAAAGAAGGTGCGAGCCGGCGACAGCTACGAGATCATCCTGCCCGAGCCCGAAGATCCGGCTCCGAAGGGCGAGGATATTCCGCTCGATATCCTCTACGAGGATGAAGACGTCATCGTCATTTCCAAGCCGGCTGGCCTCGTGGTCCATCCCGGCCCCGGCAACTGGACCGGTACGCTCGTCAACGCGCTGATCTACCATTGCGGCGATACCCTCTCCGGCATCGGCGGCGTGCGCCGTCCCGGCATCGTTCATCGCCTCGACAAGGATACGACCGGCGTCATGGTCGTCGCCAAGAACGATATAGCGCATCGCCATCTCTCGCTGCAGTTCGCCGATCACGGCCGCACCATGCCGCTGGAACGCGCCTATCAGGCGATCGTCTGGGGTCGTCCGCGCTCGCTCTCGGGAACGATTGACGCGCCGCTCGGCCGCGCCACTGGCGACCGCACCCGCCGCGCCGTCAAGCGCCCCGAAAACGAGAGTGCCGACGAGGCGATCACCCATTACGAAGTGCTCGAGCGCTTCCATGAAAGCCCGGATGCGAGCGCGCTTGCCTCGCTCGTCGAATGTCACCTGGAAACCGGCCGCACCCACCAGATCCGCGTCCATATGGCCCATATTGGCCATCCGCTGCTGGGCGACGCCGTCTACGGCGCCGGCTTCAAGACCAAGGCCAATCTTCTGCCCGACGAGGCCCGCAAGGTCGTCAAGGCTTTCGACCGCCAGGCGCTGCATGCCTACATGCTGCAATTCGAGCATCCGCGCACCCGCGAGGTGATGCATTTCGAAGTGCCGCTGCCTGATGACATGGTGGAGCTAGCTGACGCCCTGCGCGGATGAGAAATGGCCGCTGCTATTTCTTGGAGCCAGCACCCAGGACCCGATGCGTGGCATTGTCGAGAGCGTGGCTGGTGTCGCGCCCGTCCTGCGCCAGCCCCCTGGCGGTGTTTCCGCAGGATGAAAGAGCGGCCGAAAGCGAAAGCAGCAGGATGGCGGCAAGGGCTGGTCTGATCATCTGGTTCCCCTGATAAAAGCGGCTGGGCAAGAGTGCCACCGCCACTGGAAAAATGCGACAGCTGTCGGTAAAATCAATGCCTCTGGTTGGCTCTGGCAAAGGCCGGATAACGCCCTCGTGAACGCCGAGGGGACCTTGAATCGCTGTTTCGCCATACTTATCTGTAAATGGACTTATTGCGGGCTTGGAGAGAGCCGCATGTCCCGGTTTGCCTTTAACGCGAGGGCGCGTTCCATCGGGAACCGGAATCCATATAAGGAGGGTGCATCATGGCCCGAAATAACTTGCCGTCCATTACCGCCGGCGAAGCCGGTCTCAATCGTTACCTGGACGAAATCCGCAAATTCCCGATGCTGGAGCCGCAGGAAGAGTACATGCTCGCCAAGCGCTACTCCGAGCACGGCGATCGCGACGCCGCCCACAGGCTCGTCACCAGCCATCTTCGCCTCGTCGCGAAGATCGCCATGGGCTATCGCGGCTACGGCCTGCCGATCGGCGAAGTCGTGTCCGAAGGTAACGTCGGCCTCATGCAAGCCGTCAAGAAGTTCGATCCGGAACGTGGTTTCCGCCTCGCCACATACGCCATGTGGTGGATCAAGGCCTCGATCCAGGAATATATCCTGCGTTCGTGGTCTCTGGTGAAGATGGGCACGACTGCCAACCAGAAGCGCCTGTTCTTCAACTTGCGCCGCCTGAAGGGCCGTATCCAGGCCATCGATGACGGCGACCTGAAGCCGGAGCATGTGACCGAAATCGCTACCAAGCTGAACGTCTCTGAGGAAGAGGTCGTTTCGATGAACCGCCGCCTTTCCGGCGACGCATCGCTGAACGCCCCCATCAAGGCCTCCGAAGGCGACAGCGGCCAGTGGCAGGACTGGCTCGTGGACGACCACGACAGCCAGGAAGACGTGTTGATCGAGCAGGATGAGCTCGATACCCGTCGCCGTATGCTGTCGAAGGCCATGAGCGTGCTGAACGACCGCGAACGCCGCATCTTCGAGGCTCGCCGCCTTGCTGAAGATCCGGTGACGCTGGAAGATCTTTCGGCCGAGTTCGACATCAGTCGCGAGCGTGTCCGCCAGATCGAAGTCCGCGCCTTTGAAAAGGTGCAGGATGCGGTCCGCAAGGAAGCGCTGGAGCGTGCCAAGGCCGTGCGTGTGGTCGAAGCGACCGCATAAGCTGGTCGTTATCTGAAATCAAAAAAGGCGGGTCCTTGCGGCCCGCCTTTTATTTTGCGTGATTTCCGAGGCTCCGCGACGCCGGCCTTACTGGCTGGTCGAGAGATCTCCGAGCGCCGTCCATTCCTTGATCGCCGTGTTGAAGGCATTCCCGCCTGTAGCGCCCTTCTGCATGGTCAGCAGCGCACGGCGGCCGTTGCGGTAGGTGACCGGAATGTCGATCCAGTCGCGCGTGGCAAGCAGGTCCAGATTGGCCTTGCGCGCATCCGGATAGTCGTTGAGCGCGATCATGTGAAAATCGTCGGTGATCTTGGCCGGCACCGCAATCAGCGGATCGCCGCGATCCTGCTCCGTACGCTTCATCGAGATGCGCTGGACGCTGTCGATGCTGCCCCCTTCGAAATTCGGCGGAACGGAGAAGACGATCTCGACGAGATGGCTTGCCGGCAGCGACGGATCGGAATTGCGCTTGAAGGTCACGAGCGCCGAAAGATTGCGCTCCGGTACGGTGACGTTGCCCTGCACGGTGGCTTCCTGGCGGCCGTCCTGTCCGGCTTCATGCTGAACGGTCCAGATAACCGATCCCTCGATTGCCGTCGGTGAGCTTTCGCCGATCCGCTCTTCATAGAGGAACATCTTTTCGGTGGAGCCAATAGGCGTGTTCTGCGCAGCAGGTGCTGCGGCAGGGCCGTTCGGCGTCAGGTTTTCGGCAGGCGCAGCATCGGACTGGACGCTCGGCGTGCTGGTATCGGCTGCAGCAACGTTCTGCGCGGCAACCGACTTGCCCTCCGCCGTCGGCGTTCCCGGCACTGCTGCCGGGCCGTTATCGACTTCGGTGCCATCGGCGAGCAGCCGCTGGGTAAACTTGGAATTGGCAGCCGAACCGTCCAGCGAGGCAACTTGCTGGTTGGGTCGCGTCGGCGGCGTGGTAGCACTCTGATCTGCCGGCTGGGCCGTGGCCGGCGTGCTGTTCTGCTGCACCGGAGGCGTTGTCCCTGGCGTCGCCACAGTCTCGTCGCGCGCAGCCTGTGACGGCGCGGAGCTGACGAGACCATCGACCATTTCCATTACCGCTTCGCGGTTCATCCAGCCCGCATAGGCACCGCCACCGAGAATGCCGAGCGTCACGAGGATCGCCAGAATGGTGCCGATGCCGAAGCGCCGGCGCTTCGGTTCCATACGGAAACTCTTGCCCTGCATCTTCGAGGCAACGATCTGGTCCAGATCCATCGGCGGATTGCTGTCGTCGTCATCGGTCGCAGCGTTGCGGCGGTCATAACCACGCAGCGTGCGCGCCTCACGCCAGCCTTCGCCTGGCGCTGCGGCCGGTGCGGGAGCTGCCGAACCGGAACCGTTGCCAGCATGCACTTCCGCAAAGATATCGACGTCGTCGAAATGCGCGGAAGCTGGTGTCTTCTTGCCCGTGCCAGCCTCGATCGGCGGCAGATCGTCGAAAGCAGCGGCTTCCCAGGAGAAGTTTTCCTTGGCAGCCGGCATGACGGCCGGCGAAGCGCTGTTTCCGAGCGTTGAGACCTCATCGAAAGCGCGTGCCGAAGCATCGGCGGGAACGGCGGGCGTGGCCTCGGCATAGGATTGGAGTTCTTCGCGCGCCCATTCGGTCTCGGCTTCCTGGGGTACAGGAGCCGGTGTTTCGGCAGCCGGCTCGGACCACATGCGATCGAAATGCGCTGCCGCATCCATTGCAACCGGGTCTTCGCGCGTGTGCTCGATGAAGTCGCTGGTTTGCGGCTGCGATTGCGGTTCGAAATCGGCCATCGGCTCGACGAGTCGATTGGACGCACGGTCTATGCCTCGTGGAGCCGGCTGATGAACCTCTTCGTGCTGAAGCTCTTCTTCCACCTCATGGGTGGTTTCAGCTACCGGCTCGGCAGCGACCTCTTCCGGCCGCGGTTCTTCCGGATAATATTCCTCTACCGGCTCATGAGAGCTCTCGGTCTCGGCATGAACCTCTGCCTGCTCCGGCGCGCGCCATTCTTCCGCAGGCGCTTCTTCCTCATGAGGCGGATGCCATTCGGCATGCTCGGGCACCACCTCTTCGGCGGGAGCGGCCGCCTGAACGACCTCCTCCGGCTCGGCAGGCTGCTCGTAGGCGGGATGTTCTACGTCCTGTTGCTCATGGCTTTCGGAGACGGGTTCTTCGGCAGCAGGGGCCGTCTCTGCGGCAGGCTCATGCTCGAGCGCGGGCTCCTCATGAACTTCAGGCTCCGGAGCGGCGGCGACCGGTTCCTCGACAGGCACGGCTTCCGAGTGTTCGCCCTCGACTTCGCGGATTGCGGCCTCGAGCTTTTCGAGCTGGCGTTGCAGCATGGCTTCCGGCGGACGCGGCTTCATGTTCTCGAGCTGCCGCTGCACTGCGCCGCGCGCACGCTCGTAGACCTTCACCCGCATCTCGGGCGTATTTTCAGACAGGCCGTCGACTGCCCGCCGAATAACTGCAATAAAATCCGCCATCAGTACTTTCTCAAGAAGTCCGGCACACTCCCGAACGGTCGCCTTAAGTGACCCGCGACATTAATCCTCAAACGGATCGGTCACAAGTATGGTGTCGTCACGCTCGGGGCTGGTGGAAAGAAGCGCAACGGGCGCGCCGATCAGCTCTTCGACCTGGCGAACATATTTGATCGCCTGCGCTGGCAGATCCGCCCAACTGCGTGCGCCGACCGTCGATTCCTTCCAGCCTTCCAGCGTGACGTAAATCGGCTCGACCCGAGCTTGGGCCGCCTGGCTTGCCGGAAGATGGTCGATCTGTTCGCCGTCGAGCATGTAGCCGACGCAGATCTTCAGTTCGTCGAGACCATCGAGCACATCGAGCTTGGTGAGCGCAATGCCGCTGATGCCATTCGTGGCGACAGACTGGCGCACCAGTGCAGCGTCAAACCAGCCGCAACGGCGCTTGCGCCCCGTCACCGTGCCGAATTCATGGCCCTTCTCGCCTAGGAACTGACCGATCTCATCCGTCAGTTCGGTCGGGAACGGACCTTCGCCGACGCGCGTCGTATAGGCCTTGGTGATGCCGAGGATATAGCCGAGCGAACCCGGACCCATGCCCGAACCGGCAGCGGCCTGGCCGGCCACCGTGTTGGACGAGGTCACGAAGGGATAGGTGCCGTGATCGATATCGAGCAGGCTGCCCTGCGCACCTTCGAAGAGGATACGAGCGCCCTTGCGGCGCTGCTTGTCGAGAAACAGCCAGACCGTATCGCGGAAAGGCAGCACACGATCGGCGATCGAGGTCAGTTCATCCATGATCGTCTGGTGGCTGACTTCGGCAACGCCGAGGCCGCGGCGAAGCGCGTTGTGGTGGGTCAGGATGCGATCGACCTTACCCGGCAAGGCTTCGAGGTCCGCAAGGTCCATGACGCGGATGGCGCGGCGGCCGACCTTGTCTTCATAAGCCGGGCCGATGCCGCGGCGCGTCGTGCCGATCTTGGTGCCGCTGTTGGAGGCTGCGTCTTCGCGGTAAGCATCGAGCTCGCGGTGCAGGGAAAGGATGAGGGTCGCGTTGTCGGCGATGCGCAGGTTCTCAGGCGTAACCTTCACGCCCTGCGCTTCCAGCCGGCCGATCTCGGCGATCAGCGCATGCGGATCGACGACGACACCGTTACCGATGACGGCCATCTTGCCGGGGCGTACGACGCCGGAGGGCAGCAGCGAGAGCTTGTAGCTCGTGCCGTCGATGACGAGCGTATGGCCGGCATTGTGTCCGCCCTGATAGCGCACAACGATGTCAGCGCGTTCCGAAAGCCAATCGACAATCTTGCCCTTGCCTTCGTCGCCCCACTGCGAACCGACCACGACTACGTTCGTCATCAAACTCTTCCTGTTACCGGCGGAGAACCGCACACCTGCTCAAACCCGCGCATCTATAAAGCTTTGTTTTTGGGAAAGCGACCCTGTTGTCACAGCAGATTCGGCTTTTTACGTGACAAATCAGCCGCCGGCAGGCTAAGCCCCGTCATAAAAAGCCTGTCAGAGACGACAAAGACGGGAAGATCCCCTTGCAAGCTACAGCCTATATCTGCCTCGTCATTGCAACTCTCTGCTGGGGCGGCAATGCCGTCGCAGGCAAGCTGGCGCTCGGCCATGTCAGCCCGATGATGCTGACCTTCCTTCGCTGGTTCCTGGCTGTCGTGCTGATCGCCGCCGTCTCGCTGCCGCAGTTGAAGAAGGACTGGCCGGTCGTGCGCAAGAACCTGCCCCTTCTCTTCTTCTATGGCGTGATCGGCTACACGACCTTCAATGCCATGCTCTATTCGGCCGTGCAGTATACGACGGCAATCAATGTAGCCATCGAGCAGGCCGGCATCCCCATGCTGATTTTCCTGTTGAATTTCGTCTTTTTCCGCACCGGCGTTTCGCTGGCCCAGGTCGTCGGCTTCGGCATGACGCTTGTCGGCGTCGCACTGACGGCTGCCCATGGCGATCTTGCAACCCTGCTGCAACTCAGCCTGAACCGCGGCGATGGATTGATGCTGATCGCTGTCGCCGCCTATGCCGTCTACACGATCTTCCTGCGCTGGAAGCCTCTCGTCGACTGGCGCACGCTGATGGCGATCCCCGCGCTCGGCGCGGCGCTGACCGCCCTGCCGCTGCTTCTATGGGAGGCCTCCCGCGGCGCGGCCCAATGGCCTGATGGCAAAGGCTGGGCGATTGCCGTCTATACGGCAATCTTCGCCTCGCTGCTGGCGCAGATACTCTATATCAGGGGCGTCGAGAAAATCGGCGCTAATCGCGCCGGCCTGTTCATCAATCTCGTCCCGGTTTTCGGCACGCTGCTTTCTGTCGCCTTGCTCGGCGAAACGCTGCAGCTTTTCCACATGATTGCGCTGGTGCTGACGCTCGGCGGCATCGCTATCGCCGAAAAGGGCCGCCCAAAAATGGCTGCGCCCACCGTGCCGGCTTCGCCGGTCGACTAACCAAGCTCCAGCGTCGTCACGCCATAGACGTTCTTTAGCGGGATTTCGGGCGCCGGACCGCGATACATGCGCGCGGTTTCCATAACCGGCTCGAGCCCTACGCTTTCCGCAAGTGCAATCGCCTCGGCATTGGCGGCGGGGATATCGATATAGATCGACGCGCCATGCGCCTGAGGAATGAGGCCGGCCAGAAGTGCAGCGGCGCTATCTGCGTCGCCAGCAAAAAGCGGGCCTATCTTGTAGCCCTCATAACAGCGGCGGATCGTACCGTAACCGCGGATCTTGCCGCTCTTGCGCACGACGACCGAGCTGCGCCCCTTGCGGCCCGTGCACCAGGCGGCAAGAAAAGCCGCACGGGGCTGCGGGAAAATACCGCTGTCATAGCGCAACAGGCCTTCGAGCCTCGCGTCCGGAACCGGCTGCGCGACGAGTGACGACTGCGGCACCGATGTCGGCACGCCGCCATAGCGGATCGTGTTATAGGCGATCTCGAAACCGGCCTTGCGGTAGGTTGCCTGCTGGGCCGCAACCCCATCGAGGCCGATCGTGCGATCTCCCGCCGACGCGATGCCGGCGTTCCAGATCGCCTTGCCGAAGCCCCGGCCGCGGAAATCGGGATGCACGATGTAAAGACCGAGGAAGGCAAAATTGTCGCCATATTTGACGACCGAGATAGAGCCGACCGGCACCTCACCGATGGCGCCGACGAAAAATCCGGAAGGATCAGCTTCGTGGAATGCGATCGCATCGTCGAGGCCGGGATTCCAGCCCTCCTGACGTGCCCATTCCAGCGCAAGCTCCAGTTCGCCGGGCCGCATGGAACGAACGGCAAATTCCGAATTCATGCAACCTTCCCAGATTGAAACCCGCAAGTCCATTCCGCCATGCGCCAAGCAATCGTCAAGTCGATTGTCCCTGCGCTCAGTCCGGTCATGATGAACTCGCGTTCACGGCTTGAACGATGCGTGTCGTCGTTTTGAAATGCAATGCAAAAGAACTTCGATCTCGCCTTACCATGAAACAATGTAATTGCAATCTCAAGAAAATTACTGCGCCCGCCGGATCCTTCCGGCGGGCGCAAATCGAAAGACGGCAGCATCTAGTATTTAAGCCTTAGCGCAGAAACGGACCCAGCGCTTCGGCAGTACCGATGGTCTGGGCAGCCTGGCTGAGAACGCTGTCGAAAACGAAGCCGACGACGATGGTCAGCTGCTGCGAATAGGCCTTCAGCTGATAGCCCTCGCCTTCGACCTGTGCCGGCGCGCTGAGGACAAAAGGCATGTTCGGGCGAACGAAACCGGCGCTCGTCGTCAACGGCTCCTCCGGCAGGTGGCCGATGGCCGAAGTGTACATCAGATCACGGCCGAAACCGCCCGGGCCAAAGGCGAAAGCCGGCTGGCCTGCAGCCGATATCGTGATTGCGAGCGTCGCGGCAAGAAGAAATCTGCTCATCTCAAGTCCCCGTTTCCAGCCGGCCGGCGATTTCTGCCTGGCCGCAGCGCCGGTCGCATCTGTCCATGCCCGGCCACTTTCATGAGGGTCACTCTACATGCCAGTATTTGCAGGCTTTTTAAGCCGATCCGTACAATTTTATTGAAACGCGATTTTTTAGACTGTCGCCATTCAAGCAGAAAACAATCTTTACCATACGCCTTGACGGTATCTTCGCATCCTTACTTTTAAGGTGCCTCAAAACGAAACAGGGGCAAAAACGATGCACGAAGTTCCAGTCAAATCGCGGATTATCCAGAACGTCTATTTCAGCCAGGAAGACGGGCGCCTGCGTATCTGCTTCCGCAACGGCGAAGAACGCCTGTTCGAAGGCGTACCGGCCGCCGACGTGAGCACCATGGTGAAGGCGCCTTCGCCGGGCCAGTATTATATCGACCGGATCAGGACGCGGTATCGGCGTATCGCGGCCTGACAGGCTTCGATCGCTTCACCGGAGCGGCCGTAAATCGATTACGCCGCGCCGGGTGAGATAGATTGCCACATCGGTCCGAGCCTTATAAATGATGACTTCCATTGTCCGAGGTCTCGCGAACTGACGATGCCATCGTCCGATCAGAATATGAAACTGGCACCGCAGCCGCGAAAGGGCCGCGCCGTCATGTGGCTGCTGATTGTTCTGTCCGTTTCAATTATTGGCGCAACGGTACTGCTGTCGAATGACATGCGACACCTGAAGTCGCTGGCCCACTACTTCGGCATAGAGCTTTTCCCGCCCGCAGCACCCCCGCCTCCCCCGCCGCCCAAGGTCTTCCGCCGCGCCGAAC
>UCKU01000014.1 GCA_900473185.1 Hyphomicrobiales bacterium
GAAGGCGTCATCACCGTCGAAGAAGCCAAGACCGCTGAAACCGAGCTCGAAGTCGTCGAAGGCATGCAGTTCGACCGCGGCTACCTGAGCCCGTACTTCGTCACCAATACCGAGAAGATGCGCGTCGAGTTCGAGGATCCTTATATCCTGATCCACGAGAAGAAACTCTCCAATCTTCAATCGATGCTACCGGTACTGGAAGCCGTCGTGCAGTCCGGCAAGCCGCTGCTGATCATTGCTGAAGATGTCGAAGGCGAGGCCCTTGCAACCCTCGTCGTCAACAAGCTGCGTGGCGGCCTGAAGATTGCCGCTGTTAAGGCTCCGGGCTTCGGCGATCGCCGCAAGGCCATGCTGGAAGACATCGCTATCCTGACGGGCGGCACTGTCATTTCCGAAGACCTCGGCATCAAGCTCGAGTCCGTCACGCTCGACATGCTCGGCCGCGCCAAGAAGGTGGCTATCGAGAAGGAGAATACGACGATCATCGATGGCGTCGGTTCCAAGGCCGAGATCGACGGTCGCGTTGCACAGATCCGCGCCCAGATCGAGGAAACCACCTCCGACTACGATCGCGAAAAGCTGCAGGAACGCCTTGCCAAGCTCGCTGGCGGCGTTGCCGTCATCCGCGTCGGCGGTTCCACTGAAGTCGAGGTCAAGGAGAAGAAGGACCGCGTCGATGACGCGCTGCATGCCACGCGTGCGGCTGTCGAGGAAGGTATCCTGCCGGGTGGCGGTGTCGCGTTGCTGCGCGCCGTCAAGGCGCTCGACAATCTTAATACGGCCAACCAGGACCAGCGTGTCGGCGTTGAGATCGTGCGGCGCGCAATCGAATCCCCGGTGCGCCAGATTGCCGAGAATGCCGGCGCAGAAGGTTCGATCATCGTCGGCAAGCTGCGCGAAAAGGCCGAGTTCTCCTATGGCTGGAACGCCCAGACCGGCGAATACGGCGATCTCTATGCACAGGGTGTCATCGATCCTGCAAAGGTCGTACGCGCAGCACTCCAGGACGCGGCCTCCGTCGCCGGCCTTCTCGTGACAACCGAGGCCATGATCGCCGAAAAGCCGAAGAAGGACACTGCTCCGGCCATCCCCCCTGGCGCAGGAATGGACTTCTAAGAAGTGATCGGTAAGGCTCGTCCCAGCCGCCGCGGGGCGAGCCACTCGCGGAGAAAACATGAGTTTGCCATCGAAAGAAGATGCGCGCCTCTGCGCCAGTGTCGTGAAAGAGGTTGCCCGCTCCAAAGGAATAACGGGCGAGCCGGCCTCTATCGGCCGGCTGACCGCGACGGTCGCTAGGCTCTTCAGCAGGGGCGTGCGAGACCGGGACAGTCTGCTGTCGGAAGCAATGGCAATCACCGAAATACCGGTGGCGCACGAGGAGCGCCGTCCGCTTCTTGCCGAGCTCCGGCACATCACCACAGGTACCATCGATTTATCTATGGAGCCAGAAAATGAGAGAGGACATCAACAACAGTAGAACGAACCATAGTACCGAAGCAGCAATCAGCGCCGCGCAACTGCTTCATCCGTCCAAGCATTTTAATCACTCCCGTGACGTGCTTGTTGCCAGCGATATCGGCGATGACGCAAAACGCGCCATTCTCGCATCATGGGCATCCGACTTCTTTGCCATCGAGTCCATTCCGGCACTTCGTCTTTATCCCGGCACGAATAAGGCCGTCTCTTATGACGAGATCATCGAAGCGTTGAAGACTCTGGACCAGTCTGATTGGCAATCCGAGGAGCAGGGTGCATCCAATTTCCTCGGCGTGCAAAGAAGCCGTTGCCGTCGCTCGCCGTCGCGCCGGTTTGGCGGCGTTGGTCTGTGCAGCTACCGGAAAGGAGACCACCGCCGACAGCCGTTTGAGATCTAAACACTGCCACCAGCTGCCGTGTGCCTGTTTGAGGACGCGGGCATGATTTTTGCCGACGACTCTTTGCTCAATTGAGGAGGTTTTGCCGATGAAGATCGCTCAGATCGCACCCCTTGCCGAGAGTGTTCCGCCCAAGCTCTATGGCGGCACGGAACGGATCGTTTCTTATCTGACCGAGGAGTTGGTCCGTCAGGGCCACGAAGTTACCCTATTCGCAAGCGGCGACTCTGTTACGGACGCCAAGCTAGTGGCATGCTCGGATGTCGCGCTCAGGCTTAACCCGGCTGTCCGGGATCACCTGCCACACCAGGTAGTGATGCTGGAGGAAGTTCGCAGGCGGGCCCATGAATTTGACGTCCTTCACTTCCACGTCGATCTCCTGCATTTCCCATTGATCCGGGATTTTGCCGAACGGACCGTAACGACGCTGCACGGGCGTCTGGACCTGCCTGACCTTCGCCCATTTTATCAGGCTTTCCCGGACATTCCGCTGGTGTCGATCTCGAACGATCAGCGTCAGCCTATGCCGCCTGTCAACTGGGTCGGTACCGTATACCACGGTCTTGCAGTTGATACTCTACCGTTCACCGCGAGGCCGAAAGGAAACTATCTTGCTTTCCTTGGTCGCATCTCCCCTGAGAAGCGACCCGATCGCGCCATCCAGATCGCTGCTAAGGCGGGGATGCCTCTAAAGATCGCCGCAAAGATCGACAATGCCGACAAGGCCTATTGGGACACGGTGATAGAACCGCTGGTGAAGAGCCGCCCAAACGTCGAGTTCATCGGCGAGATCAACGAACATCAGAAGGCTGAGTTCCTCGGCAATGCGGGTGCGCTGCTCTTCCCGATTGACTGGCCAGAGCCCTTCGGTCTCGTCATGATCGAGGCCATGGCATGCGGCACGCCGGTCATTGCCTTCGGCTGCGGTTCCGTTCCGGAAGTGATCGACGCCGGGATCTCCGGGATCATCGTTGATACAGTCACCGAAGCAGCGGAGAACGTCGAATGGGCTCTGCGCATGGATCGTCTCAAGGTTCGTAAGACGTTCGAGAGGCGCTTTTCTGCGAAAAGGATGGCACGCGATTACCTCGACATCTACCGCAGCCTGCCCGGCGTTCGCACCTTTACTTCAAGCACGCACCGTCCCAACGGGTCCGTTCGCGACCTGCAGGTCGTCGCATAAGGAGAGGCGGGTCGAACGCGATGACAACCATCAACGATGTTTCCAAGACACGAGCACCGTCGCCGATTGCCCAATTCTTCATTCCTGCCACCGCTTCACTTCAGGAGCGGCGGCCGCGAACTCTCAAACATGGCGACACGTTCGCCGTCTTCGACCATAATGGCGACGCGCTTTCTGGGGTGGGCAGCCCGGAAGGTCTCTTCCATCGTGATACGCGATATCTCTCGCATCTCTATCTGACGATCAACGGCGAGCGTCCAATGTTGCTGTCGTCGACGCTTCGAGACGACAATGCCACGCTCACCTGTGATCTGACCAATCCTGATCTCTTCGATGAGAAGGGCAAACTCATCCTTGGTCATGATCTCATTCATATTCGCAGGACCCGTTTTCTCTGGAACGAACGTTGTCATGAACGCTTGGCGGTCAGGAACTACGATGACCGACGCCAGCAGGTCCGGATCGAAATCGCCTTTGGCGCAGATTTCGCTGATTTATTCGAAGTCCGTGGCACCTCAAGAGCACGAAAAGGGCGCCAGCTTCCCGCCGTCATAAAGCGTGACTCGATCCTTCTCTCTTACGTTGGCCTCGATGAGCGCAAGCGATCCGCTCGCCTATGCTTCTCGCCACAACCAGACGACATCCGCAGCAATCTCGTCGCCTACGATCTGTCTCTTGAACCGCATGAGACAAAATCGCTCTTCTTCCAAATCGGGTGCGACCAGACAGATGGCGATCCCGGCCATCTTTCCTTTTTCCTGGCGCTACGCGATGCCCGGCGGGCCTTGCGCGCCTCTCGCTCGCGAGTGGCGTCGATCACGACGTCGAACGAGATCTTCAACGAAATGGCCCGGCGCAGCGTTTCGGACCTTTACATGCTCATCACCGACAAGCCGGAAGGGCCATATCCCTATGCCGGCATTCCCTGGTTCAGCACCGTGTTCGGCCGCGATGCGTTGATCACCGCGCTGGAAACCCTCTGGTTCGACCCGCAAGTCGCCCGCGGGGTGCTTGGACATCTGGCAGCCAATCAGGCGACCGACATAGATCCCGCTTCCGATGCAGAGCCGGGCAAGATCCTACATGAAGTGCGCTGTGGCGAAATGGCCGAGCTTGGCGAAGTTCCCTTCCGGCGTTATTACGGCAGCATCGATTCAACGCCGCTCTTCATCATGCTCGCCGGGGAATACCTCGGCCGGACCGGAGATCTCGCCGCCATCGAGCGGCTCCTGCCGCATATCGAGGCCGCACTGACATGGATAGACGAGCACGGCGACCGAGATGGAGACGGTTTTGTTGAATACGGACGGCTGACGGACGAAGGTCTCATCAACCAAGCCTGGAAGGACAGCCACGATTCCGTCTTCCATGCCGACGGTACATTGGCGAAAGGACCAATCGCGATCGCCGAGGTTCAGGCTTACGTTTATGGAGCCTGGCAGGCAGCCGCCGAGATCTTCAGGAGGCTTGGCCGCCCCGAACGGTCAGTAAAATTTCTGGCGAGGGCGGAAGACATGCGTCGTGCTTTCGACATGAATTTCTTCGACGAGGAATTAGGCACCTACATCTTGGCGCTCGACGGGCAAAAACGGCCCTGCCGCATCCGTTCTTCAAATGCTGGCCATGCGTTGCTCACCGGTATCGCCTACCCTGAACGGGCCGCCGTGGTCGCTCGCACATTGATGAGCGCATCATCCTTCTGCGGTTGGGGCATCCGTACGGTTCCGTCCACTGAGGCACGCTACAATCCGATGAGTTATCACAACGGCTCGATCTGGCCGCATGACAATGCCATGATTGCGAGCGGTCTTGCGCGCTATGGTTATCGGACTGAAGCTGCGCGGATCTTCGAGGGACTTTTTGCGGCGTCGACCTATATCGAACTGCGCCGTCTTCCCGAATTGTTGTGCGGGATGTCACGTCAGCGCGCACAGGGGCCGACCTTTTATCCGGTCGCATGCGCTCCCCAGGCATGGGCCGCGGCAGCGCCTCTCTTCTTGTTGCAATCCTGCTTGGGCCTCGTTTTTGAGGCCGACACTGGACGTATCAGGTTCAACGAACCGCGCCTGCCCGCTTTTCTGGACGAGGTCATCCTGCGTCACTTGCGGATCGGCAATGGCTCGGCGGACGTCGCCGTGCGCCGCTCGGGCCGCCACGTCTCGGTCGATGTCGTTGATCGGCGAGGCGATATTCGCGTTATCACGACGGCATAGACCATCAAGAACTCAAGGGAGAATGCTTTCATTGATGCAACAGCTCGATGAGGGTGGCCGTCGCCCGGGCGGCGTTGCCAATCTATCAAGGGCTCTGTCACCTTTGAATCCCAGGAGTCTTGGCAGGTTCGGCCCCGTCCTCCTCGGTACCTCGAACCGCGCGATAAGGGGGAAGCGCTTCAAGCGAGCGCAAGGTTGAGGTTTGCACACTCGCCGCCGCCAGGTCACGTCGCAATCGCAGCGACCCAAGGTAAAAAAGCGCCCAGCTCGCGCGTCTAAATCGTCGTTGAGAAGGCTATCGCTGGAAAGGGCGACCTTAGGTTGCCCGCGCAGCCGTGCTGAGGTTTTTCTATCCCATCCCGCCGCAACACTGGGCATACCGGCTTCAAGGCGAGCGCCAACGAACGCATCTCGAGCGATCAAGGCAGGTATCGCGCCACTCGGCACTCCCCGGCACCTCCTGACGACAGGTTGAGGACGCATCATTTATCTGGACCCTGTTGTCAGTCGCCGCTCATAAACCAGAAAGGCCCGCGTGCTGGGCCTTTCTCATTCCGTTGTGCGCTATTGTTAGTGGCAGTCTTGCTCGCTATCCGGGCCGAGCTTTGCTGTCCCGTCGTTCTGTGTCGAGGAGCCACCGCTCTTAGGTCTGCAATTATCACCATTGGCGCTGCGATTGCCGAGTGAAATGTTGCCGCCATTGACCGAACCGGTGGAATTGCTATCGGTACCGCTGCCATTCTGGCTATTGCTTTGGCTGTTTTGGGAACCGCTATCGCTCTGGGATTTGCTGCCCGAATTGCCGGACATATTGCCGCCGGAACCGCCTCCCGCTGCGTTGCCGCCGGCGCCGCCGCTCGATTGCGCGAAGGCAGAAGTCGCCATGCCGAGGCTTAGCAGTGAGACTGCGATAATTTTCATGCGCATGATTTTCTCCTTGGGTTTCACCGAGGATCAATCACGGCGCGCCCATAATGTTCCGATCACAAAAAATTCAAAGGCTTCGAGCAGTGTTGCCTCGAGGGCAGAACCCGCGCCCATTGAGAGATGAAAGCGGCCTGCAAGGACATATTTTCTCAAGGCAACCGGCAAGACCCGCGCGAGCGGCAATGGTTGGCGAACCGCGTGAAACATCGGTCGGTCTGAAAGGAGACAAACTCGACGAGCAGGTTGAAAAGCAGCATCCCGACGCACTGACCGGCACGGACGCGGCGGCAATCTGGTACCAGATTCTGGGGCACCAGGTCGCCCATTGCAGCGATGACCCAAGCGGCTTCGAGCAGAACCTCGCAACCTTCATGCTCAGGTTGGCCGCCTCTGAGATGCGCCTGAATGGGCGAGCACTTGGTCAGCGACGGCATGCTCCCGTAGGCTGGTGACGTCGAGCGCTTGAGGAAAATTCTAGGCCGCATTCTTACCGCGACTTCGCGATCGAGACCGCCATACGGAGAAATGTCCACGCTTGGAAACGACATGTTCGAGAGCTTCAATTTTCGATCGAAATCAAAGCTGCGGTCGTTCTACACCCTTTTAGCGAGCTGCTCGCACCCTCCGCCTCGGTTTGGCTGCGTTCAGCTATGAGCAACGCTGATGCTCGAGATCACCGACCATGGAGCAAGAGTGCGCGAAGCAGCCGATCCCAACGTAAAAATCTGTTCCACTCCCGACAGCGGCGTGATCTTGCCTGGCTCATTTGAAAGGTTTGCCTGGAGATGGAGATTCGCACCCTTTGCCAGCATCCATTCCACGGCAATGACGTTTCCTTCACGTCGAAATCTACCGCTTCCGCCAGGGGCGCCCTTAAGAAGCGGCACAATCCGCCGGTGTCGCAAGTTAAGAAGGCTCTTATAGAACACCAGCATACGTGCCGCAGCAGCATTGTGCAGCCCACGCCAGTCTAGCTTCGCTGCTTCTAATGTGGACTGCGCGGTCGGATCCATGAGGTCATCGTCATCGAACCCAGGAAGGCGCGACAACTCCTTGCGACGCCCAATCCTCACCTTCTCGTTCAGCTCATCATCAAAGTCGCAAAAATAAGGGAACGGCTCGCGCGCGCCCCACTCCTCGCCCATGAAGAGCATCGGGATTTGCGGCGACAATAGATAGACTGCGCTGACAGCCTTGATGGGCTCGAGCGGCCGGTATGTAGTCATGCGGTCGCCGACCGCCCGATTGCCAATCTGATCATGATTTTGAATGAAGGAGATGAATGCCGTGGGTGGCAGGTCGACAGAGGACTTGCCGCGACTAGCGCCGCGATAGGGCATGTGTTCGCCTTGAAAGACAAAACCTTCCGCAAGCGCGCGTCCGACTTTGTCACCGTCGTCGGCATAGTCCTTGTAATAACCAAAGATTTCTCCGGTCGCGGCGATGTGCAGCACGTGATGCACGTCGTCATTCCACTGAGCCGTGAATCGACGGATCCGCCCTTGCTCGTCTCGTCTCAAGAGATCGCTGTCATTGTCTTCGTTCTCGACGATCAGGTGAACATGCCGGGCACCGGAAGCTTCGCGAACACGTCGGGCAAGCTCGTGAAGGAGATGTTCTGGGCTATCGTCCTTTATGGCGTGCACTGCATCGAGGCGAAGACCGTCCAGCCTGAACTCCTTGATCCAGTAGAGTGCATTCTGGATGACGAACTCCCGAACCGCCGTCGATGCGTCGCCATCATAGTTAATGCCATTTCCCCACGGTGTCTTATGGTGCTTGGTGAACAGCGGTGCGCAGGCGGGCACAAGAAGACACTGATCCCGCGCGCGTGCGCCGCGTCCACCAGGGCCATCAAATCTTCAGGGCGACCATAGGTGCTGTCGGGCGCATAGGGCAGCACGCCATCATACCCCCAGTTGTAGCGGCCGGGAAAATCGCTGATGGGCATGACTTGAATAGCGCTCACGCCGAGCTCGGCCAAGTGATCCAGTCTTTCCATCGCAGACCGGAATGTGCCTTCCGCGGTAAACGACCCGATATGCAGTTCGTAGATCACGCATTCTTCCCAGGGACGCCCAACCCAGGCGCGAGTTTCCCATTGGAAGGCTCTCAGGTCGACGACTTCGCTGGGCCCGTGAACGTCACGCGGTTGAAAGCGGGATGCACAGTCTGGGACTTCGCTGCCGTCGGGAAGCACAAATTTGTAAAGGCTGCCCGGCCCGGCGCCGGCGACATGGCAACGAAACCAGCCGTCCTTTGTTTGCTCCATCGGATGCGGCTCGCCACCCTGGACCTTCAAAGACACAGCGTCAACAAGGGGCGCCCACAGCCGGAACTCCACACCTGCTTCTGAAACAAGCGGACCAAATGCATAATCCAATACATCACCTCTGTGATTTGTGTATGCTATCCTAGCGGAGAAGCCCCTGACCGCCGTCGACCCACACCGGAGAGCCGGTAATGTGGCGGCACTTGTCGGAAGCCAGGAAAACGATCACATCCGCAACATCTTCACTGCGACCTGGCCGGCCTCCGGTGATCGGTACCTGGCCTTCAGGCCACACGACCGGTATCGCCGTTTCCTCTTCATTGCGCACGCTTGTATTAGCGTCGATGTTTGTTTCGATCTCGCCGGGACAGACTGCGTTGATGCGGATGTGGTGGCGGGCAAGTTCAAGGGCCAACTGCTGCACCATCGCCACCTGCCCGGCCTTGGCGGCCGAATAGGCGGTCGCACCCGGGGTTGTGAACGTTCTCGTTCCGTTAATCGAGGAAACAACGATGATGGAGCCGCCACCCGAACGTTTGGTACAGTCGCGCGGATCGTCAGGAAGGTGCCGGTTAAGTTCACCGCAATCGTGTCATTCCATTCCGAGAGCTTGAGGTCATCGATTGGCGCCCATACGCCGTTTATGCCGGCGTTGGCGACGACAACATCAAGCCGGGAAAATTGCTCGGTTAGCTGTCTCACGGCTGCTTCCATCTGATGCTCATCTGATATGTCGGCAAGGACGGCCACCGCGTCACCTCCAGCAGCCAAGATCGCATTAACGGTGGATGAGATCTCCTCTTGCGTATGCCCGAGCGCACCGACTTTAAAGCCCTCCTTTGCCAGCGCCAGGGCGGCGGCTTTTCCAATCCCTGACCCGGCTCCCGTAACGAGAGCGACGGCTGTCTTCATTGACGAACCTCCATGAAAAAGGGCGATAATCCGAGCACCGGCTCCACCGCCGGTCGCGTATATGTTGGCGGAATTGAAACTTTCGGATTTATGAGAAGTTCCGCTGCGAAGAACTTGGTACGACGGAAGACGCTGGCGCGACCTGCTATCGAACCGGTTCGACCCGTCGTAGTCGAGATCCGAGGACGTGCAATGCGCGGCGCTCCCAGTCCGCCGTCTGCTACCGTCGGGGTACCAAACGCTTCCGAGCGCGCAATCGGAACGATGGCCGGTTCGACAATTCCCACAACGGCAAAGAACTTACTGGCGTAGGATTTCACGCTCGGGTCCTGCGCTGGCTGAATCCACAGAAGCCGGGTCGCGACCGCAACAATGGACCACCGACGAACCGTCCACTTCTAAAGAAAGTCCGGCACGCTTCACAAACCGCCGGAAATTCTCGGCCGCAGCCTCCACGGGAAAATGCCCGCGGCGGGCAGTTATACAAGCACGTTGAATGACGTCGTAGGCCATATCTCTTTTTGGTTCAGGCCAGTCGTCGAGAAATCGAAGAGCGCCGTCGAGATCGACGATCTCTTCAACAAAGAACGTATTCTGAATAAAGATGGGTCGTTCAAAACGATAACCCGATATCATGACAAACTCCTCCTGCGCTACTCAAGGGTGCCAAATGCGAAAGACGTGGCGACAAAGACGTGGCGACAAAGGCGGCGCGCAGATAGGCCTCGCCCAGGCCACACGCGGCTGCTGTCGTTTCACGTGTCAGTGCTTCAAGTGCGAAGCCAATGTCCCGATCATGGCTAGGAGATCGTTTTGGTTCTGAGGCCGTGCTCGAACATCGAGATCAACTGCTGCGCCGCCTTCACTCCAACAGGGCTTTCGGACAACAACGAGCCGCGCACCACTCCTCGTGCAGCTCCGTGATTATTGAAAGGGCTTCCGGACCAATGGCACACTTGGCGCCATGCAAATCCTGGAACGTCACCAACCTCCCAGTGAGCCAATCAAGGTCATTAGCATATTAGGAAGTGCGCACATTTAAGGCAACGGGCGACGTAGGGGCGGTCGGCTTTGGTCTGAGAGCGTACAGTCCGAGGCTGAATTGTTTCAGAAATAGGTTAATCGGCAGTCGGCTCATGTGGCAGCCATTTCCTCGTGACGGAACTGGATGAATTCGATCTGGTCGCGGTTGATGCCGTCACCTGGATAGCCGAACATTCGCCGGACGCCCCACGCGTAGAGACGGGAAACGACGAAGGCGCCGACAGTTTGTATCATGTCGATGCCTCTCAATCGTGTCGCAATGGACATCAGAGGAAACCTTCCCTTCGAGGTATTTGATCCGGATTTTCTGCGGCTCTCCTCTACTGCGCGACGGTCAAGCAGTCGAAGCGTTGACGAGGCACTTTTGCGATGAGGGAACGCTACAATCGTGCGGATTCTCAAAGCGGGCGGCCACATAGCTTCGCGGCAGTCGGAACCCAACCCTAGCTTCACCGACGTAACGGAGTGGCCGCGCAACGGGGTCGGCATAGCTCATTTTGGGTCATCCCTAGATTAACGGTGGCACCGCAACAGGACAATTTGTCTATGGAAAGGAACTTTTGACCGCTACTTCCGTTCGAACGGCGGGTCGCGCGGCGAACCATCCCTGTTGCGATTCCTCCAATCCTTGGCGTTCGCTGCGCGATCCACCATTAGCTCTCCCGGCTGTCTCGGGAAAGCGCGACTTCGAAACCCAAGCGCGCCGCGCGCCTGTTGTCCGACGATCGCCAGAAGCGGCTGATGGTCGGCCCGGGCATCATACATGCCGGTGACGAGACGTGCCGCCCCTGGGCCTGAGGTCGCGATGCAGACGCCGAGTTCGCCGGAAAACTTTGCGTAGGCAGAGGCCATGAAGGCAGCCATTTCCTCGTGACGTGCCTGAATGAATTCGATTTTGTCCCTTGCCCGGTTCAACGCTCCGAAGACGCCGTTTATACCGTCGCCGGGGTATCCCACCCGGCCACGCGACAAAAGCGTCGGAACGTTGGAACATGGCGTGTTTACGCTCATGCATCGTCTCGGTAATGGTCAAATCATCGAAAATCCTGAGCGCATCAGCGGTCGATTCGCGATTTGTCAGAAACTTGGGGGTGATAGCGCCGACCTTGCCGCCGTTTTTCAGCGCTGAGAGGCCGACGGCGCCCATCACGCCGTTGGTGCCACCGCCGTAGATCAGTTCCAGCCCCGCCTTGGCGATGGCAGCACCTAATTTTTCACCGGCTTCAACGAACGCAGGATCGTTCCCCGGTGAAGAACCACAATATACGCAAATCGAATGAATGTTTGTCATTGCATCCTAAACGGTAACGCAGAAGCTCTAGTCAAGAGACGGGATGTTCCGCCGCGTTGCGTCCGCACTCCCCTCGTCACTCGGCGAGCGCTGAGACCCTCGGAACACTAGAGCGAAGGGAGCGACGACGAGACCGTTCTTATGCAGCGTCCCGGGACCGACGTCACAGCCAAAGCTCGCTATTCGGCTACTTGAGCCCCAACAACGCTGATCTATATGCATCTCACCGCTTATTCATGCTGCATAGGTAGGACATGTCTGAAACATCAGATGAAGTGGAGACGATCGACACGCCGCGCATTTCCACCGGGGTCGCGGGCCTTGATGTGATCCTTGAAGGTGGCTTGGACGAAAACCGGCTTTACCTCTACGAGGGCCGCCCCGGCACAGGCAAAACCACGATAGCCTTGCAATTTCTTCTCGAAGGCGCTCGGCAAGGGGAGCAGGTGCTGTATATAACGCTGTCGGAGACGGAACGCGAACTGCAGCTCGTCGCCAAACGCCACGGCTGGTCGCTCGACGGCGTCAGCCTCTTCGAACTTGTTCCCCCGGAAACGACGCTCGATCCGGATCGCGAGCTGACGGTGTTTCATCCGGCGGAGATGGAACTGAACGAGACGACGAAGCTCATCCTCGACCGGGTGTCCGAGCTCAACCCAAAGCGGGTCGTCATCGACAGCCTGTCCGAGTTGCGTCTGCTGGCCCACAGTCCTCTGCGTTATCGGCGGCAAGTGCTCGCGCTGAAGCACTATTTCACCAGCCGACAGTGTACGGTCATTCTTCTCGACGATTTATCGTCTCAGCAAAACGACCTTCAGCTCCATTCCATTGCGCATGGTGTCGTCTTGCTGGAGCAGACCGCGATCGACTATGGCGCGGAACGTCGCCGCCTTCGCGTCGTAAAGATGCGCGGGATCAAGTTTCGCGGGGGCTACCATGATTTTATCATCGAGAAGGGCGGGCTCCACGTCTTCCCCCGGCTGATCGCAGCAGATCACCATCTTGCGTTTGAGGAGGAGTTTACCTCGAGCGGCATCGCAGAACTCGATCAGATGCTGGGTGGCGGGCTAGAGCGCGGGACGAACGCCTTGTTTCTCGGCGCGGCCGGGGTGGGAAAATCCTCGCTCGCCCTGACCTATGCTCTGGCGGCCGCCGACCGGGGCGAGCATGCCGTCATCTACGCTTTCGACGAAGGGCGGGGAACCCTGCAGGCGCGAGCCAGGACTCTCGGCTTCGATTTGCAGAAACATTTGCAAAGCGGGATGATCCGCTTGCAGCAGATCGATCCGGCGGAAATGTCGCCAGGCGAATTCACGGCCAACGTCCAGAGAAGCGTCGAGAAGGACGGTGCCCGCATCATCGTCATCGACAGCTTGAACGGCTACATGAATGCAATGCCGGACGAGCGTTTCCTGATCCTGCAGATGCACGAATTGCTGACCTATCTCGGCCAGCGCGGTGTCATGTCGATCCTTGTTCTCGCTCAACACGGGCTCGTCGGTCCTCTCGAAGCGCCGCTTGACCTTAGCTACCTCAGCGATGCCGTTGTGATGCTGCGTTATTTCGAGGTGCACGGCACGGTTCGCCGCGCGATCTCGGTCGTCAAAAAGCGAAGCGGCCAGCACGAGCATAGCGTTCGCGAATTCAGCCTGTCGGATAAAGGCATTCGGCTTGGGCCACCGACGGCCGGCTTCCTTGGCGTGCTGGCGGGATCGCCCGATTTTACCGCAGCTCCAGCAATAAATTCAGTTGACGGACGTGATGGCGTTAAGTGAATTCGAGCCCGAACCCGTTCTCGTCTTTGCTCCGGTGGGCAGGGATGCGGCCGCGTCGGTCGAGCTGCTCATGCGCAACGGGATCGCTGCCAAAGCATGCCGTGATCTTTACGCGTTTGTGAGAGAACTTGAAGCCGGCGCATCAGCAGCGTTTCTTGCCGAGGAAGCGCTGTTTGGAACAAATGCCAGCTCGTTATACAAATGGGTCGCCGACCAGCCACCGTGGTCGGACCTTCCCTTTATTTTGCTCACCAGCCGCCAGGAGCAGATGGGCATCGAAGGGTGGCGGCAGGACGTGATCGCCAAGCTGCGCAATGTCGCGCTTCTGGAGCGACCGGTCCATGCGCTCACGCTCGTCAGCAGCTTGCAATCAGCACTTCGTGCAAGGAAACGGCAGTTGCAGCTGCGCGCGCTGCTTGAGGAACGCGAGCGTTCGGCACAGCAGCTTGAGCAACTCGTTGTGGCCCGAACCGAGGCGCTTGAAGCAGCTAACACAGCTCTGCGGGACCAGATACGCGTCCGGGCCGAAGTCGAGGAGAAACTTCGTCAGGCTCAGAAGATTGAAGCCATTGGCCAGTTGACAGGGGGCGTCGCTCACGACTTCAACAACCTGCTGATGGTCATTTCCGGAGGCCTCGAAATGCTCGATCGGCAGGCGGACCCGGCGAGGCGCGAGCGGCTGATGGACGGCATGCGGCAAGCTGCTGAAAGAGGATCGGGCCTGACACGCCAGCTGCTGGCTTTCTCCCGGCGTCAGGAGCTCAAACCGCAAACCATCAACCTGGCGCGCCAGATCGGCGGCATGCGCGAGTTGCTGGACCGTAGCTTGAGGGGCGACGTCCACGTCGTCATTGATCTCTCACCAGACTTGTGGCCGGTCGAAGTCGATGCCAGCGAACTCGAACTCGTGGTTTTGAACCTCGCGGTCAACGCGCGCGACGCGATGCCGAAGGGAGGCACGATCAAGATTACGGGCGAGAACAAAGCGGCAGGGGCAGAAGCTGACGGTCACGGCGACTTTGTTCGCCTCGTCGTCGCTGACGATGGCTCCGGAATGACACCTGAGGTGCAGGCGAGAGTATTCGAGCCCTTCTTCACGACGAAAGATATCGGCAAGGGATCGGGTCTTGGTCTCGCGCAGGTTCACGGCTTTGCTGAGCAGTCCGGCGGAACGGTCGAGATAGAAAGTCAAGTTGGGAAAGGAACCACGATCTCGCTATTGCTACCGCGCTCCCCGAACCGTCCAGCGTTTGATCAGCACCACCTGGTCGATCTGCATGTCGCAAGGCGGCGAGCGGAAGCTGCCGGTAACGTCCTGCTGGTCGAAGACGACGACGAAGTCGCGGCGCTCGTTGCTGAGATGCTCGACGAGCTCGGATTTGAGGTGGTGCGGGCAGCATCGGCTGCAGCTGCACTTGGCGCCTTGGCCAACGGCCGCAGCGTCGACCTCGTGTTCTCGGACATCATGATGCCAGGCGGGATGAACGGTGTGGAGCTCGCGAAGGAGATCCGGCTCCGCCGGAGCGATTTGCCCGTCCTGCTCACTAGCGGTTATTCCGAGGCGGCAAAACAGGACGCGGAGGCACAGGGGATCAAGATCCTGCGCAAGCCCTATCAACTGGCGGAGCTCGAAGCGGCCCTTCGGCGAACCATGGCCGGGGGAGACGGAAATTGAGGGTGCAACAAACAACAGCGGAAGCGGCTTGACGGGTATCATCTTATCCAAGAAGGACCGTGTGTCCTTTCGCCAGTCATGTGTGTGGGAGTGCGCAGATGGGGAGCACGCCGATCGCGCGCCGTCTTCCGTCGCTCGCCGATTTCTTGACTTCTGGCCATATCCCTCCAATGCAAATCCATCGCATTGCATCGCGCCGCGCCATCTGCACCTCAACGAGCAGGCCATAGAATGAACACTGCTTCCCGTTTCCCCGCCGAACGCCTCCAGCAGGTCCTCGACAGCGCAGTCGACACCGGGATCATCATGCTCGACGTCGATGGCATAATCACCGGCTGGAGCAAGGGCGCTGAAGCTCTCCTCGGCTGGTCGCAGGACGAAATGCTGGGCAAAACTCTGGTGGCGATCTTTCCGCCGGAAGGAGGAGCCGCCGCGCTGCTCGAGGCGGAACTGACCGACGCCAGGACCAGGGGAAAGGGAAGCGGCGAAGGATGGCGGCTGCAGAGGGGCGGTGGCCGCATCTGGGCCGTTGGTGAGACAACGCCGATAATGGATGATGAGAGAAAGCTTGTCGGTTTCGTGAAAGTGCTGCGTGATCGCACCGAGCAGCGCGAGACGGAGATCGCGCTGCGAGAGCGTACCCGCGCGCTCGAAATCCTCAATCGAGCCGGAGCAGACCTCGCGCGCGAGAATGACCTCGAGAAGGTTGTCCAACTGGTGACGGATGCCGGTGTCGAGCTTACCGGAGCGCAGTTCGGCGCATTCTTCCACAACGTCATCAACCCATCGGGCGAGAGCTACATGCTCTACACGCTATCCGGTGTACCTCGCGAGGCATTCTCGAAGTTTCCCATGCCACGCAATACGGCTGTCTTTGCACCGACCTTTCTCGGAGAGGGGATTGTGCGTTCCGCCGATATCACTCAGGACAGCCGGTACGGCAGGAATGAGCCGCGAAAAGGGATGCCGGAAGGTCATCTTCCCGTACGGAGCTATCTGGCCGTGCCAGTCATCTCGCGAATGGGCGAGGTAATTGGTGGACTGTTCTTCGGGCATGCTGACATCGGCGTGTTCGACGAGGCCTCAGAAAGCGGTCTCGCTGGCCTCGCCGGCGAAGCTGCGGTCGCCATCGACAACGCCCGGCTGTACGATGCCGCACAACGTGAGCTGCAGGAAAGACGCCGCGCTGAAGAAGCACTCAAGGAACTGAACGCCAATCTGGAGCATCTCGTCAAGCAGAAGACGGAGGAGCTGACCCAGAACGCAGAGGCGCTGCGGCAAGCCCAGAAAATGGAGGCGGTCGGGCAGTTGACGGGGGGAGTCGCCCACGATTTCAACAATCTACTGCAGATCATTGTCGGCAATCTCGACACGCTCACGCGGAACCTGCCGCCGGAAGCGGGGCGGTTGCGAAGGGCAGCTTCGCAGGCGATGAACGGCGCGAGGCGCGCAGCGGCCCTGACGCAACGGCTTCTCGCCTTTGCCCGGCGGCAGCCGCTCGACCCCAAGCCGATCGATGCCAACAGCCTGATCCGCGGCATGTCCGAGCTCCTGCACCGGACGCTCGGCGAGATCTACAACATTGAAGTCGTACTCGCCGCCGGTCTCTGGAAGGCGGAAGCCGATCCCAACGAACTGGAAAGCGCGCTTCTTAATCTCGCAATCAATGCGCGCGACGCGATGCCTGAAGGCGGTAAGCTGACCGTCGAGACATTCAACGCTCATCTGGACGAAGCCTATGCTTCAGCGCACGCAGAAGTGATCCCCGGACAGTATAGTGCCATCAGCGTCTCCGACACCGGGTCGGGGATGGACGCCGATACGCTGTCGCACGTGTTCGAACCGTTCTTTACGACCAAGGACCAGGGCAAGGGCACCGGGCTTGGCCTCAGCCAGGTTTATGGGTTCGTCAAGCAATCGAAGGGCCATGTGAAGATCTACTCGGAAGTCGGAGAGGGAACGACGGTCAAGATCTACCTGCCGCGGCTCTTGTCAGACGGGGCCGATGAAGATGTGGTAGAGGCACCGGCTATCCCCGACGCTGCGCCCGGCGAGGTCATTCTTGTCGTCGAGGACGATCCGGATGTCCGTGCCTATTCGGTCGAATCGCTGCGCGAACTCGGCTACCATGTACTCGAAGCCAAGGACGGCCCCGCGGCTCTGCAGGCGCTGTCGACCCACGGTAAAGTCGATCTGATCTTTTCGGATGTGGTGTTGCCGGGCGGCATGAGCGGCGCAGACGTGGTTGCTAAAGCGCGTGAGACAGACCCGACGCTGAAGGCGTTGTTCACGACAGGCTATTCCCGCAACGCCATCGTTCATCATGGCCGGCTCGACAAGGGCGTGCATTTGCTGCCCAAGCCATTCTCCTTCGAGGATCTGGCCGTACGCGTCCGGGATGTCCTCGACCGCAACTGATGGCTCGATCCCACGACCGGGCCTTTCGGCCAAGTTTTCCAGTGATTGCCGGAGCTGCTCCCCACCGTGCGATGCGGGCAGCGGGTTACAAGGAACATGGAGCACCGAGCGAGGTGTTTGGCACAGTTGAAGCCGACACCTGAACCGGGGCCCGGAGAGAGCGCTGCAGCCGCACCATCAACGTGCCCGCTCCGCCGCCGGCAAATTCATGCAGGGCGCCATAGGCAAGACCACCGCCGGGCAGGAGCGGGTCGATTTCCGGCACGCCGGAGGAAAGATAGCCAGCCTTTCTGGCCGACACGCCCTCCAGCGAGGCGATGCGCTCGCGCAGGTCGGAAATAACCCGTTGCCGCCGTCGTTGCGGCTCGCAATTTAGACCGCAAGTCTTGGCTGGAAGGAAGCGTTTGAAAGAGGTTTGACACGGAAGGCGCCGACGGGAAGTGGCCGCAGGATTTCATCTTCGGGTACAAGCCGGTCGAGCCAATCCATCCGTTGATCGCGCGTCAGGACCGCCATCTGCCGGTCATGATAGGGCGCGATGTCGGCATTCGCCTCGATCGTCAGGATGGCATAGGCCTCGGGCCAATCTGAAGAGCCCGGCCGCCAGATCCCTGCGAAATAGAACCAGTCGCCGTTGGCGAGCGAGAAAATGAAATTCTTGCCCCCACTGCGATGACGGAACTCGGATGCCGGCACCAGGCAGCGGTGGGTTGAAAACGTCTTTCCTTCAGAGCGGACGACATTGACCGCGCGCGACCCACCATCAAGCGGACGCAGCCCCCAGGGCAGCTCGACCATCTCCTCATCGCCGTCCCGTCGTCTTATGATAACGCGACGCTCGTCGAGCGGGGCGTCGGACTGGAAAACCTTCGCGTTCATATGTAGAACATAGCAAGAACTCAGCTTCACAACAAGAACTGCGAGGAACACATGTGCAATGATTATCGGCTGATGGTGGACGTGGCTTCGATCGTCGAGGATTTCGCCCACCTGAAGATCAAGATCCGTTTTGGTGAAGGTGCACCGAACGTTGATGCACGCGAGGACATCAAGATCACCGACATGGCGCCGATCGTCCGCACGATCGAGGGCGAGCGGGGTGAAGGCGATCTAGTGCAGCGGCGCTGGAGCTGGCCGGGACAGAACAAGCGGCCGGTGTATAACTTTCGATCGGACGGACGCGAGTTCAACTCCAATCGCTGCCTGATCATCGCAGACGGCTTCTACGAGTTCACCGATCCAGGGGAAAAGGGCAAAAAGCGCAAGGACAAGTGGCTGTTCACCAAGAAGGACGAACCGATCTTCTGCGTCGCCGGCATCTGGCGCGACACGGATGACGTCGGGCAAGCCTTCACCATGCTGACGACGGAGCCTGGCCCGGATATCGCACCTTACCATGACCGGCAGATCGCCATCCTTGAGCGGAACGCCTGGGCAGACTGGCTCGATCCATCTGTCTCGGCGAAATCTCTGATCAGGCCGCTTCCCGCCGGCACCCTCAATGTCGAACAGGTCGGCTGACGCGTTTTCTGTTTCCATTACCGCATCTCGACAGGCTGAATTGGAACAAAATGCGGGCTGGAACCTTCTCAGTTGCGAGGTCGCATGCCGTCCAAACCGGACGTGACAGGGATGATGAACGCGCTCCTTGCGGCCAACGAAACGGCAGCCGAGCGTCCCACCTGTCCGGCCTGCGCCTCAGCTCCGTCGTCATTCGACGCGGATGGAGGAAGTGTATCGGGGATCGCGATGGCCAGCGACAAGCTCTCAACCTACAAGCAGAAGCGCGACTTTCAGAAGACGCAGGAGCCGAGCGGCCAGGCGAAGTTGAAGGCGTCGAACCGTCGCCGCTTCGTCATCCAGAAACATGACGCGACCCGATTGCATTACGATCTCCGGCTTGAGCTCGATGGTGTGTTCAAATCCTGGGCGGTAACCAAAGGCCCGTCTCTCGATCCACACGACAAACGTCTTGCCGTCGAGGTCGAGGATCATCCGCTCGACTACGGCGACTTTGAAGGCACAATTCCGAAAGGACAATATGGCGGCGGCACGGTGATGCTCTGGGATCGCGGCTATTGGGAGCCGGAAGGCAGCAAGAGCCCCGAGCAGGCTCTGGCTAAGGGGGACTTCAAATTCACCCTCGAAGGCCAGCGACTGCATGGCAGCTTCGTCCTCGTGCGGATGCGTAATGACCGTGACGGCGGCAAACGCACCAACTGGCTGCTGATCAAACACCACGATGATTTCTCCGTCGAGGAAAACGGCGCGGCAGTCCTGGAAGAGAACGCAACCTCTGTTGCCTCCGGCCGGACGATGGAAGCGATCGCTGCCGGCAAGGGCAAGAAGCCAAAACCGTTCATGATCGAAAGTGGCGACGTGCAGGCGGATGCCGTGTGGGACAGCGACCACGGCCTTGCAGCGGAAGAACGCAAAGCAGAAACGAAGCCCAAGAAGAAGCCGACGCCGACAAAGCCAACGAAATCCGCGATGGTGGAGTTTATCGCGCCGCAGCTCTGCGAAACGCGCGAACGTCCGCCCTCGGCGGATGGCTGGATCCACGAGATCAAGTTCGACGGTTACCGGATCCAGATGCGCATCGAGAACGGCGAGGTGACGCTCAAGACCCGCAAGGGCCTCGACTGGACGGGCAAATATCCGGCCATCGCGGCTTCGGCCGCAAACCTGCCCGACGCGATCATCGACGGGGAGATCTGTGCGCTCGATGAAAACGGGGCGCCGGACTTCGCCGCGCTGCAGGCGGCGCTATCGGAAGGCAAGACGGATGCGTTGGTATATTTCGCCTTCGACCTGATGTTTGAAGGCAATGAGGATCTTCGAGAGCTGCCGCTGACGGAGCGCAAGGATCGGCTGCAGACATTGCTGAGCGATGCAGGCGACGATCCACGCCTGCGTTTCGTCGAGCATTTCGAAACCGGCGGCGACGCCGTCTTGAAGTCTGCTTGCAAGCTCTCGCTCGAAGGGATCGTCTCGAAGCAGGCCGCCGCTCCCTATCAATCTGGCCGCACCGACACCTGGGTCAAATCGAAGTGCCGGGCAGGCCATGAGGTGGTGATCGGCGCATATGCCACGACCAACGGCAAGTTCCGGTCGCTGCTGGTTGGCGTCAACCGCGGCAGCCATTTCGTCTATGTTGGCCGTGTCGGCACGGGCTATGGCGCCGGCAAAGTCGATGTTCTGCTACCCAAGCTGCGCGCGCTGGAAACGGCCAAGTCACCGTTCACCGGTATCGGGTCGCCGAAGAAGGATGCCAACGTCGTGTGGGTGAAGCCGGACCTGGTGGCGGAGATCGAGTTCGCGGGCTGGACCGCCGATGGCCTTGTCCGCCAGGCAGCGTTTAAGGGCCTGCGGGAAGACAAACCAGCAGGGGAAGTCGTCGCCGAGAAGCCTGTCTCACCCGGAGAAGCCGATGTGCCTGATCCGGAGGCAGAGGCCGAAAAGCCAGCGCCGGCAAAATCCTTCCGGAAGGGCGGCAAGGCAAATGTGATGGGCGTGTTGATCTCCAATCCCGAGAAACCGTTGTGGCCCGACGCTGGCGACGACAGGCCGGTCACCAAGGTTGAGCTTGCGAACTACTACGAAGTCGTCGGACCTTGGCTCATCGACCACATCAAAGGCCGGCCGTGCTCGATCATCCGGACGCCCGATGGCATCGGCGGTGAGCAGTTCTTCCAGCGCCATGCCATGCCCGGAACGTCGAACCTCTTGGAACTGGTGACCGTCTTCGGCGATAAGAAGCCCTACCTGCAGATCGACCGCGTAGAGGGCTTGGCGGCCATCGCCCAGATCGGCGGCGTGGAACTGCACCCCTGGAATTGCGAACCGAAACAGCCTGAGGTCCCGGGTCGGCTGGTCTTCGACCTCGATCCCGGTCCGGACGTAGCCTTCTCCACCGTCGTCGAGGCAGCCCGAGAGTTGCGTGATCGGCTGCAGGAACTCGGCCTTGTCAGTTTCTGCAAGACCACGGGCGGCAAGGGGCTGCATGTCGTCACGCCGCTTGCGGTGGCGAAGGGCAAGAAACTGGCATGGCCCGAGGCAAAAGGTTTTGCGCACGACGTCTGCCTGCAGATGGCGCGGGAGAACCCAGAACTTTATTTGATCAAGATGGCGAAGAACCAACGCAACGGCCGCATCTTCCTCGACTATCTGCGCAACGATCGCATGGCGACTGCCGTGGCGCCACTGTCGCCGCGCGCCCGGCCCGGCGCTCCGGTGTCGATGCCTCTCACATGGAGCCAGGTGAAGACGGATCTCGATCCGAAGCGATTTACGATCCGCTCGGTGCCGGCACTCCTGGCGAAGACGAGTGCCTGGCAGGACTACTGCGATGGGCAGCGGTCGCTCGAACAGGCGATCAAGCGCCTTGCCAAGTCGATGAAGCGGGCCGCCTGAACGCGCGATCGGTCAGATGCCATAGCGCCGGTCGAGTTCTTTAAGGGCAGACTGCACTTCATCGATCGAGACTGGCTCTGGTGTTCCTGGCACCTGGCGGAGGGCTGGCTTTGAATCAACCGCATAAAAATCCGATGCCCAGGCCGCGAGGATTGCTCGCTTGTCATCGACGCAGAGAGACGGCGCTCTCACCACATCGATTGGCCTCCGAAGCTGCGCACCCTGAAGCAGGATCGCTGGCCCCATCCCCATAGCGTTGCTGGCCGCCTGCTGCAACATATCGTGTATCATCGGACCACCTCACCGCACGTGCGGATCTTTGTCCCGCCGCAGGCGCGACGCGGGGATCACGTTATTTTCCGGTGCCAGCAGATCATGTTTCTCGGCAAAGGCGGCGAAGAGCCCACGCGCGGTCTCCGCTTCGATTTCACCGCGCAACGCGGCACTGCATGCCCTGAGCGCCACCGAGTGGGCCGCGTCCCGCAGCGAGGCGGGCCATTCGGCGAGATGCCGGTAAGCGTCCATCACGCCGCGAACCTCTGCCGGAAAGCCGAGGCCGACTAGAATGGAAACTGGCTGTCTGAACATATCGGGTTTCATCGCTCTCTCCTTCCCAACCCGGAATGTTGATGGATGGACGCCGTCGCGACGGCGCCCTGTTCTGCGGATAACGCAGTTTACGCGGCCTTTTGCGCTTCGATCTGCGCTGGAGCAGCAGACGTCAGTGCGGGAGCGCTCTGGATGGAGATCTTACGCGGCTTCAGTGCCTCGGGGATCTCGCGAACCAGATCGATCGACAAGAGACCATTGCTGAGGTCGGCCCCGTTCACCCTGACATGATCGGCAAGCTCGAAACGGTGTTCGAACGGTCGGGCGGCGATGCCGCGATGGAGGTAGCCATCCGCGGTTGTCTCCTGCTTCTTGCCGATCACGGTCAGAAGGTTTGACTGGAAGGTGACATCGAGATCCTCCTGGACAAAACCTGCCACGGCAATCGAGATCCGGTAATTGTCGTCACCGGTCTTGACGATGTCATAGGGCGGCCAGTCGCTGATCGCGCGGGCACGCTGGGCGTTTTCGAGAAGATTGAAGACCCGGTCGAAGCCAACGCTCGAGCGGAAGAGGGGTGCATAGTCGTAAGATGTTGCCATAGCCATATCCTCCTTGAAGCAACATGGGTACGGGAGGGCCGAAAGACGACGCCTCCAGCAAAGCCAGCCCTGTGATCAGCGGCTGACGTAATCGATTTGGTTTTTGGCATATTTTGATTCAAGAGTGCGGCCAGAAAAAATTCTGGCCTTTTTGCGTGCGCCGGCCCGCCACTCAATCTAGCGCGTAAACCGCCGCATTATCCTGAACTTCCCGAAGTCCCTTGTAGGACGCGTGCCGCAAATTGCCGTCGTCGGTCCAGCCCCGGAACTCGATCTCGGCAATCAGCGTCGGCTGGGCGAAGATATAGTTCTTGCCCTTCAGCGCAACGACAGGCGTCCTGGTCTTCAACATATCGAGCGTCTTCTTCAGGTATGTCGCGTCCTTTTCCTTGAAGCCCGTGCCGACGGCGCCGACATAGACCCAGTCATGGCCGCGGCGAGCCGCAAGCAAAAGGCTGCCGATCCCGCCTCGCGCGGCGGCTGAATGCTCGTACCCAACGATCATGAAGCTTTCGCTCTGGACGCACTTGATTTTCAGCCAGTCTCCCGTCCGGCCGGAGCGGTACGAGCTGTCGCGGTGTTTGGCGATGATACCTTCCATCCCAAGCAAGCGGGCGTTTTCCAGAAGCTCGGCGCCGTCGCCTTGCAGCTCTTCGGAAAGCTGTATCGCACCAACCGCGCCATCGAGCAGATCTTCCAATAGATGCCGGCGGACCGACAGCTCAGTCTTCGTCAGATCGTGCCCATCGAAATACAGGAGGTCGAAGGCGAATAGGATGGACTCTGTCGAGGCCCGTTTGCCGCCGCGTCCGCCTAGCGATCGCTGCAGCGCGCCGAAGTCGGAGCGGCCCTCACCGTTAAGGACGACAGCCTCCCCGTCGAGGATCGCTGTCTCGAACCCAAGCTCCTTAGCTGCAGCCGCAATTGTTGGGAACCGGTGTGTCCAGTCGTGGCCACCGCGGGTGATGATCCGAACACCGCCTGGCTCGATGTGAATTGCCAGGCGATAGCCATCCCATTTAATTTCGTAGGCCCAGTTGTTGCCTGCCGGCGGGACGGACTTTAACAGTGCGAGGCATGGCTCGACCCGATCGGGCATTGGATCGAAGGGAAGGTTCGGCTGCGCCGGATCGCGCTTTCGACGCGGCTGCGATTTTGCAGTGAAGCTGTCGTCCTGGAGGAGGGGCTTGGCGGGTCTCTTCATTTGCCGGTCCGGGTTTCAGCGGCGACCGACTTCTTCAAGGCATCCATGATATTGATGACGTTACTCGCCGCGGGCGACGAGGCCGGCGTCTTGACCTTGGTCTTCGATGGCTTCTTCATCGTCTTCTTCTTTTCGGCGATGATATCGAGCAGCCGGTCCTGCACCGGATCGATCACCATCTTCGGATTCCAGTGCTGCGTCTGCTTTTTGATCAATTGCTGCACCAAAGGCATTATGTCGGAATCCGCCGTCTCATCGCCGATGCCTGCAAAATAGGTATCCTCGTCACGGACTTCATCCCCATATCGCAATGTCCAAAGCACAATGCCCCTGCCGCGTGGTTCCAGCATGACGGCGCGTTCGCGGCGAGAGATGACCAGCCGGGAGATGCCGACCATGTCCTGGGCTTCCATCGCGTCACGGATGACCGAAAACGCTTCCTGCCCGACCGGGTCGTTGGGCGAGAGATAGTAGGGGGTGTCGAGCCAAATCCACTCCACGCTGTCGCGCGGCGTAAACGTCGAGATGTCGATCGTCTTGGTGCTTTCGAGGGCGACGTTCTCCAACTCCTCGTCTTCCAGAATGACGTATTCGTTCTCACCGCGCTGGTAGCCCTTCACCTCGTCTTCGTCCTTCACCTCTTTACCGGTGACGGAGTCGACGTAATGGCTGACCACGCGGTTCTGGGTCTCGCGGTTCAGGGTATGGAAGCGCACCTTCTCGTTCTCGGAGATCGCCGGCATCATCTGCACGGGACAGGTTACGAGGGAGAGCTTCAGATAGCCTTTCCAGTAGGGGCGGACAGCCATTCCTTCCTCCGATCAGCTCGCGCGGCGCGTCGGCGCAGCAGCCGACTTGGATTTCGCAGCCACAATAGGCTTGGTGGCCTTCTGCCGCCCAGCGCCCTTATTGGCATTGGCGGCGGTGCGTTTCGGCTCCGCTTTCTTCGCGGCCAGACCGGCGCTCTCGCGCAAGGCCTGGAGAAGATCGCTCTGCTTTGATATTGCGGGCGCTTTCTTTTTCGGCAGCGAACGACCTTCGATTTTGGCCTTCACCAGCTCTGCAACGGCTGTTTCGTAGCGATCTTCAAATGTACTGGCGTCGAAGCTTCCCTTCTTGGTGCCAATGATGTGCTCGGCAAGCTCCAGCATCTCGCCTTCGATCTTGAGGTCTGGGAGTTCCTCGAAGGCTTCCGCCGATGAGCGGACTTCGTAGTCGAAGTTCAGCGTGGTGGCGATCAAACCCTTTCCATGCGGCCGGATCAGTACCGTGCGCATACGGCGGAAGAGCACCGTGCGCGCGATCGCCGCGACTTTGGCTTTCTTCATGCCATCGCGCAGCAGCACGAAGGCATCGGTCCCCATCTTGTCGGGTGCCAGGTAATAGGGCTTGTCGAAATAGACGTCGTCGATTTCGTCGCAGGGAATGAACGCGTCGATCTTCAGGGTCTTGTCGCTCTCGGGTACGGCGGCCGCGACCTCATCCGGCTCGAGAACAATGTACTGGCCGTTTTCGATCTCGTAGCCTTTGACCTGATCGTCGCGCTCGACCGGATCACCCGTTTCGCTGTCGACGAACTCGCGCCTCACACGGTTGCCTGTCTTGCGGTTCAGCGTGTTGAAGGCAATGCGGCCCGACGATGATGCGGCGGTGTAGAGAGCCACGGGGCAGGCAACCTCTCCGAACTTGATGAAGCCTTTCCAATTCGCTCGCGGGGCGCCCATGATGCAGTCTCCTTACACAATCTAGGCGATTCAAGCGAATCGGCATGGAATTGTTCCGAGTCGAAACGAATCATTTTTCAATGACTTAGCGCGATTAGGCTCGCCCGTTTTGCGTGTCCTGCGTAGAGTCCTGATTCCCATGCATCTTTTGGACGCCACGCGCGTTTTGGTGTGCAGCAACCACGAAGGAATCCCACCGTGAGCAAACTCAAACTGATCGACAGCATTACCGACAAACGCTATGTCCGTCGTGACAAGGAAGGCAAGTTCAAGGAAAGCGTCGACGTCTCGAGGTCACTGTCAGCCGATGCGCGCCAAGATGCCAAACACGACGCGAAGCCGGGCCAGGGCGACAAGGGCGATCGCAAGCACTGACGGATGAAGCTCGCCACGTACAACGTCAACGGCATCAACGGACGGCTCGACGTGCTGCTTCGCTGGCTGGACGAGGCGAAGCCCGACGTCGTCTGCCTGCAGGAACTGAAGGCGCCGGACGAGAAATTTCCCCGCCGGGAGGTTGAGCGTGCCGGGTACGGTGCTATCTGGCACGGCCAGAAATCCTGGAATGGCGTTGCGGTCCTCGTCCGCGCGATCAGGACCCGCGCCAAACGCGTCGAGGTCCAGGCGACCCCGACGACAGCCACAGCGGATCGTGACGCGGGCCTCTTTGCGTGGTGATCCCCTCAACGACCTGCGGTTCGTACCGCGGTAGGGAACTTTACTGCCCGCCCAGAGTTTGTGCGTCCGGATCGCCGGTGCCTTTGTCGTCACCGGATCACCTGCAACCCATGGGGCGCCGCGCGATCCACCACCCGGCACAATCACAGCTGTGGGTGTTCATGCCGTTGTCACGGGACGTGTTGCGTTATGATTAGTGTGACGAGATGCGTGTGGGGACCGAGCATGAGGGGGCTTGCACCTGCACCGAGTTGCGAGCCTCGTTTCCCGGAACAATCGAGGTATTTTCACGTCTACATAGCGGGATCGCGCGGAGGGGGTTTAGGCCCTCTTTAGACCCGGGGCCCTCCGGGCCAGCGCGCCGTTCCACCAGAGATAAAGAATAGCTGCTCAGTTAATCTTCAGCTCGGCGACCTCTTTTCGTCCCCTTGATCTCAAACTGCTCGGGGTTCATCTGGCGATGACCAGGAAACGCATGCATCCAATCCGAATTCGTGGGCCATTTGCGAAACCCACCCTCTTGAACATCCCTATCGAGGGCTACCTGCACAATCATTGGCCTGCCATGTATCCGCTAATCTGGGGTGGCTGGTACATTTGGGGATAGCTTCTGATGCTGAACGTTCGGAAGGGTCTGCTGGGCGACCGTAGACGGTATAGATCGCGCCAACGACTAAACCGAGTGCAATGAGTGCGGCCAGATAGATGAGCATCCCTCGTATCGCTGGCTTAGCTGTGTGGGCCATTCACTTCCGCTCGCGTTGTTTGCTACGAAAACGCATATTTGGGCGGCAGCGTTCCTTTGTACCGTAACCGTTTCCTAGAGGCGTGGTTAGACCTGTTGCCAAGGCCGTGCTGTTCTTCTGGCGAACAGGAGGCAGGTTCAAGATATCCCAGTGCAACTCGACAGCACGCATTGGCCTGTCATTTTCATCCACTAGAACGGCATCGTTCCAACTGTGACGGACCGTAACGATTTCATGGATCCTGAATTAGAGCGCGACGCTGTGACCGCCGGCACATGTCACGCGGTATTCACGCGACAGTCCGCACCCTCACGTTTAGCTTTTCGCGCGATACGGGTGGCCAAGCGTTTTGTGGAGTTACTGCGTTATGAAAATCGACATGTCGACCGAATTTGATCAAGTCATCCTCATCTTCGAGGATACAGGCCGCCGGCTGATCGTTCGAACCCCTCTTGAGGCTGCCAACGCTTTGATCAAGGAGTGGCCATCAGATGATGGCGAGGAATTTCTAACCGCGGTGAAAGCGTGTCTCGACGTGATGACCGGAAAGGCCAGTAGCAAGGAGCTGAGGAGCGCTATTCTCCGGGCAGCGAACGAAGCTGGTGTGGCCGCGGTCGCAATCATCCATTGAAATCTCCAACCGCCGCACGAAGAACGGCTCAAGGCGCTGGTGCGACATGGGCACCTGCGGCAATCGCGCCAAAAAGATGGCGTACAGAAAGGGGCGCGTTAACAACTTCCATGCAGATAGCGGGACTCCGCACTGGGGATGTCACGAAGCCATTTCATGGCACTGTTTCGTGATGTAGTGTCGGCAACCCCAAATATCCCAACTCTCCCGGTTCACCGTCACTCGTGATGGAAATTGTCCGCAAATTGCGGTCGCTCCCCGGTCACAGTTTTTGGCCGGACGATGTGAGCCTTGTCGGCTCAGGTGATATCGCTCCCACGAAAATTCTAACATCGGGGCAGGTAACTGATATTTACCTGCTTGCGCTAGCCAAGGCGCGGGGGGCCAACTGGCGACATTCGATCGCAAGCTGTCAGCAGCAGCGGTTACAAGGGGCAATTCTGCCTTGCACCTGATCACCACGAGTAGATCGTGAGTTCCCGTCGATCCATTATGCGATCTACCCAGCTTAAAACGTGGACCCCATAGCAGGAAGCCTGACGCTGGCCTCAAAGCGCTCGCCCTGCCAGAATCATTGACCCCGCTATTTTCAGTGTCAGTGGCGTAACGGGTATTTATTGAAGTTTCAATTTCGCGTGCGAAGCGCTTCGAGCGTCATAACATTGAGGTCACTATCAGCCGTACTTTTGAGCGCAAAATGTGTTTGGATTGTCAGTTCCCATGTGAACTTCCTTGGTGACGATAACGGGTGAAACTGGTTCCAGCGTGATCTAGGAGTACTTCAATTTATCCTGTCAGAACTTACTTCATTTCCTCAGCAACTCCGCGCAAAGGCATCGGTTGTCATTCCCACATATCGGGCGAACAACCCGAAATGAATCGGCTCATTGCGCAACAGCGCGGCGCTATTGTGAGAGACGAACTTGATAGAGAGCGGCAGGTTGGAATGCGCGTCAAATGCCGATATGGGCTTGCCCCTGCCCGCGGCAGCTTGAAGATGAGTGATGTAGGGCTTTTGAAGCTTCACGTTTCAACATCATCCGTCATTTTAAATGACTTTCCATCGAGAACGGCTGCGTTCAATTAGTCATCAACGACTTTTGGAGCGGTGACTCAACATGGAAAAGCCGATCGCACTGGAGAACATCTCCGAAAACACGGTGTTTCGAAAAGGCGATGTCTTCGTTCTCTTCGGCGAATTGTTCGGTCGCGGCTACGCGACCGGCCTTCTCGACCAAGTCCGGAAAGTCGGAATGCGGATCGTCGGAATTACGGTCGGGCGGCGCGACGAAAAGAATGTCCTGCGGCCTCTGACCGACGATGAGCTCTGTGAAGCGGAAGCAAGGCTCGGCGGAACAGTCATAAACGTTCCGCTGATGGCTGGCTTCGATCTCGACGCGCCGGGGGATGGCCCCACACCCACTGACCTCCTGGCTGGGCTTACTTTGGAAAACTGGGAGCGCAAGAAGCTCGACTGGGAATATATCGATGAATGCCAGGCCGTAGGGGCGGCACGGTTCACGGATTCATTGTCGCAGGTCATGACCATCCTCGACGGCATGATTACCGACGGGAGCAACGTTTTCTTTGCCCATACGATGGCCGGAGGCATTCCCAAGGCAAAAGCCTTCCTGGTCGTCGCCAACAGAATCTACAAGGGAACGGGGCCGCGACACATGTCGTCGCACGCCCTGGTCGAAAGCGATATGGGCAAACTGATCCTTCGCAATTTCGACGAGGTGTCTGCAAACACCTTCCGCCATCTGATCGATTTCAGCGCGGCGATCCGGGAGCGCGTGGAAGCCTCGGGCGGCCAGGTTAGGTACACGGCATATGGCTATCACGGCACGGGCATCCTGATCGACGGAGAATACCGGTGGCAGACATACACGAACTACACTCAGGGCTACGCCAAGATGCGCCTTGAAGGTATTGCCGAGGATGCCTGGGCGATGGGCGTGAAGGCGAGCGTCTACAACTGTCCCGAGATCCGGACCAATTCATCCGACGTATTCACGGGCATTGAACTGCCGCTCATACCCCTTCTACTTGCGCTGAAGAAGGAGAACGGTGGCGAATGGGCGGCCGAACAATGGCGAAAATGCCAAGAGCTTCTGGCGGATGGTTTCACGATAGATGACGTCATGGGCAAGATCAGTGACCTGCAGGCGAGCGAAGTCATGACCCCATTCTATAACTTCTCCGCGTGGCCGATGCCCAACAACCAGGGACAGGCCGACCTGACGATCGGCACGTCGAACCAGATCACCTCGATGCACCGTGACAGCAAAGTCATGATCAGCGATCTCCTGAGCGCTCTGGTCGTGGAGGCGACCGGACAACTTATTTTCGGTGCATCATCTTCACCTTCCGGGCCAGTCCGGTGGCTCAACCACGACATCGTGGCCCGCCGCCTCAATGCTTCCCACGGAGAATACAAGGCTGCATCGCAAGGTAAAACACGCCGATCGTGTGATGACGCCGCATCAAGGCTGGAGATTGCCTGACTGTTAAATGGCCATGGGGGTCAGGTGCTGCCCAGCAACAATCCCTATGCTGATCTAGCAACATCACCTCATTGTTCGGTCGTTCGCACGCGGATCCGCCCTTCGGAGGGGCCGTCGCAGGCCTATCCACCATCCTGTCTGCCGATTGGCACCAAATGAAATCCGCAAGAAACATGAACATGAAGGTTGCGAAATTCTGTTCGGAGATCGGATCGGGCGAGCGGGCTTCCAGACGATCAACTTCTTGGTTCTCACGATGGCGACCGGTACGCCGAGCGTGGCGTTCTCGCCAACATAAACCTGTTTGCCGCTCAGTTTTCTTCTGCCCACGTCCCAATCAACATGGTCATGAAGCGCTCTGCCGCCGGCGAAAGCGTCCCACCGCGACGGCGCACAATGCCGATCGTTCGCGAGATTTCAGGATTGCGAATAGGTCTCGTGACGAGGAATGGGTGCTCTTCCTGCGGAGTAGCGAGTTTCGGCAGAACCGAAATTCCAAGTCCGGCCTCCACTAAACCAAGCGATGTTGAAAGATGTGTGACTTCGTAGGACCAACGCAGTTTCAGGTTCGATTTCGCCAACGCGGCGTCAAGAAGCGTACGGTTGCCGCTAGACCGGTGAACTGTAATTAGTTGATAGGGCGCCAGATCGTCCCATTCGAGCTCGTTCTTCGCTGCCAGCGGATGATCCTTGCGTGCCGCCAGAACGAATGGATCTTCGATGAGCCTCTCGAAGATGAGGTCGGGATCTGAAAAACCCATGATATTGATGCCGAACTCCACCTCGCCGCGGGCGACTGCCTGCAGACCGTCGGTGGCCGGCAGATCGAGGATGCGAAAACGAATATTCGGATACTCGGCGCTGAACTGCTTAATGACGGTCGGCAAAAAATAGAAAGCAGCCGTTGGCAGACATGCGATCGTCACAAGGCCGCTGCGCTGAGATCCGACGTCACGCACCGCAAACAGCGACGTGTCGAACTCCTCGAGCATGCGCCGCACCAGGGGGATCAGCTCCGCGCCAAGCGCGGTTGTCGAGACATGACGTGTGGTGCGCTCGAGCAAGGGCGCCCCGATTGCCAGCTCCAGCTTTTGAATTCGACGACTGAGTGCCGGCTGTGACAGATTGAGCGCTTCCGCAGAGCGGTGGAAGTTTTCCAGTTCGACGACTGATAGAAATGCGCGCAGATCCAGTATCTCGCAATTAATGCTCATAACGCATCATTCCTTCTGATATTCGCATTTCACATATCAATCATTTTGCCGCTTACTGCAACAAAGAAGCTGATTGATATTTAAATCACATCAGTATGCGGGCACAACCATGAACGACCTGATTTCCATTCCCTGTGTTCTGATGCGAGGTGGTACCTCCAAGGGACCGTTCTTTCTCGCATCCGATCTTCCATCGGATGCGCGTCAACGCGATCAGATCCTGCTTTCGGTCATGGGGTCTGGTCATCCTCTGCAGATTGACGGTATCGGCGGTGGAAACCCGGTCACCAGCAAGGTTGCCATCGTCGGCCCGGCAACCGTGTCGGATGCTGATGTGGATTATCTGTTCGCCCAGGTTCGCATCGATCAGCAGTTCGTCGATACCTCTCCCAATTGCGGAAACATGCTGGCGGCCGTCGGCCCGTTCGCGATCGAGGCCGGATTGGTCCAATCGACTAGCGGCGTAACCCGCGTGCGTATCCATAATGTCAATACCGGCAAACTGATCGAAGCCGAGGTTCCGACCCCCGATGGCCGTGTCGCCTATTTGGGAGATGCTTCGATCGATGGTGTGCCCGGCAATGCCGCACCGATCGCCTTGACGTTCATGGATGCTGCCGGGGCACGCACAGGCAAGCTTTTTCCCACCGGCAACCCGCGCGACAGCATTGACGGAATCGACGTCACCTGCATCGACTGCGCTATGCCGATGATGTTGCTGGAAGCCACCGCCCTCGGCGTAGCGGGCGACGAGCCTGCAGCCGAGCTCAATGCCAACGGCGCATTGCTCCAGCGGCTCGAAACTTTAAGGCTCGAAGCCGGCCGGCGCATGGGTATGGGTGACGTCAGCAATCAGGTCACGCCGAAGCCAGTTCTCATCTCCAGGCCCAACAGCGGCGGCGATCTCGGCGTGCGCTATTTCATGCCGCATCAGTGCCACCCATCTCTCGCAACGACCGGTGCGGTCGGCATAGCTACGGCCTGCATCAGCGACGGAACCGTCGCCTCGCAGCTGATCGGAGATCGCAAGCCACCGGTCATTCTCGTTCTCGAACATCCAAGCGGCCGTTTGGAAGTGAAACTGGATACCCGCGACGGCAAGACCGTTGCTGGAATCTTGCGTACGGCCCGGCGCCTCTTCGAAGGCCAGGTCTTTGCAAAACCTATCGCGCAAATGGTTTGCGCGGCATAATCGAAAGTGGTTGCCGGGAGGGCGCCACGCATCAGGGAGGAATACACATGCGTAAACTATTGTTCGCACTTGCGGCAACGGTCGCTTTCGCCGGTTCGGCTATTGCGGAACCCGTCCGCATCAGCGTCGGGTCCTACAACCTCAACAACCTGCCCTTTCCAGTCGCAGCTGGCTTGGGTCTCTTCGAGAAGGAAGGTCTTGAGGTCACCGTCGAAAACTTCGCATCGGGCGGTTCCAAGACGCTGCAGGCGCTCGTTGCCGGCTCCACCGATATTGCCGTCGGCTTCTACGACCACACCATCCAGATGCAGTCGCAGAACAAGGCTGTTGTCGCCTTCGTGCAACTGGCCCGCAATTCCGGGCTCGTGCTTGCCGGTGGAAAGAACGCTGCGTTCGATCCTTCCAAACCTGAAACGATCAAGGGCGCGAAAATCGGTATCACAGCGCCGGGCTCGTCTTCAGACTTCTTCGTTCGCTATTATCTGCAGCGCCACAGCCTATCGGCTGACGACGTCTCGTTGATCGGGGTCGGCTCCGGTTCAGCTGCTGTTGCGGCGCTCGAGCAAGGGAAGGTTGATCTATTGGTCAACTACGATCCGGCGGCGACCTTTATCGAAGCCAAGGGTGTCGGCAAGATTTTGATCGACGCCCGCAGCGACCAGGGTGCCACGGAAATCTACGGTGGAATCTACCCGACCTCCGTCCTTTATGCGACGCGGGCCTATATCGATCAGAATCCGGAAACCATCCAGAAAGTCACAAATGCGACCGTGAAAGCGCTTGCCTGGATGAACACACACAGCGCCGAAGAGATCGTCGAAAAATTGCCGAAGGAATTCATCTCCGGTGACCGGGATACCTATGTGAAGGCTGTCGAGAATGCCAAACCGATCTTCTCGGTCGATGGCAAATTCAGCGAGACCGACACCCAGACACCCCTCGCCGTCCTGAAGAGTTTCAACGAAAAGGTTGCTGCCGCGACCATAGATCTTTTCAAGACCTACACGAACGCATTCGTGGACAAAGTCACCGACAAGACCATCAACTAACCCAGGAGGAGGCCATGGCATTGGCTGTCGTAAAACCCATGTCCGTTCCGTCGGGCGAGCTAAACAAAAGGCCAATGGTATCGATTGACGCGGTCACGATGTCATTCGGCTCCTATGTCGCGGTGCAGGACGTGAACCTGACAGTTGCCGATGGCGAGTTTCTCGCCATCGTGGGACCGACAGGCTGTGGCAAAAGTACCGTTCTCAACGCCATTGCCGGTCTTTTGAAGCCTGCCAATGGAACTGTGGTGATCGACGGCGCTCCGGTTAAGGGCGTCCAGAACGATATCGGCTATCTCTTTCAGCAGGACGCACTGCTGCCCTGGAAGACATCGATCGAGAATGTCGAGCTCGGACTGCTGTTCAAAGGTGTGCCAAGTGCCGAGCGGCGCGAGCGTTCTATGAACTGGCTTGCGAAAGTCGGGCTGAAAGGGTTCGAGCATCGCTATCCGCATCAGCTTTCGGGCGGCCAGCGCAAGCGCGTGCAGATGGCGCAGGCCCTAATCTCCGGCCCCAAAGTCATCCTGATGGACGAGCCCTTTTCGGCCCTCGATATCCACACACGGCACCTCATGCAAAACGAACTCCTGCGTCTGTGGCAGGAAGAGCGCAGGGCTGTCGTAATGATCACGCATGACCTCGAAGAAGCAATAGCCCTCGGCGACCGGGTCGCAATTCTTGCAGCTGGCCCCCGTTCACGGGTCATCGAAAGCTTCCCGGTAGAGCTCGAGCGCCCCCGCGACGTCGCGGAGATTAAACTCGATCCACGCTTTATGGATCTGTATCGAAATATCTGGGCTTCCCTGCGCGGCGAAGTGGAGAAAAGCTATGAACGTCGTGACTGAACGCATCATCCAGCTCGGGATGCTGATCTTTATCCTCGGCGGATGGCAGCTTGGCGTGACCGCCGGCTTTATCGATGTCTTCTTCTTTCCAGCCCCGCTCGACATCTTCAACCAGATGATCCGCTGGATTGTTGACCCCAGCTTCTATCGTCATGTGTCAATCACCCTGACGGAGACTGTGCTCGGCTACATCATCGGCACAGGCCTTGGCGTCGCAGCCGGTGTATGGCTCGGCCTCAGCCGCAGTGCGGCACGGATTTTGGACCCCTTCATCAAGGGCCTGAATGCCATTCCGCGCGTTGTGCTTGCCCCAATTTTCGTGCTTTGGCTTGGTCTCGGCCTATGGTCGAAGATAGCGCTCGCGGTAACGCTCGTCTTCTTCATCACCTTCTTCAACGCCATGCAGGGCGTTCGCGAGGTCAATCAAGTCGTCCTCGCAAATGCAAGGATCCTCGGGGCCAAACGTTCCGATCTGTTGCGGCATGTCTATTTTCCGGCGGCGGCCAGCTGGATCCTGTCCTCCCTTCGCACCTCGGTGGGTTTCGCGGTGGTCGGCGCCATCATTGGTGAATATCTCGGCTCCTCTGCAGGGCTCGGTTACCTGATCGCGCAGGCGGAAGGTAACTTCGACGCGGTTGGAGTGTTTGCCGGCATCATCATCCTGGCCGTGTTCGTGCTCATCATCGACAGAATCCTCGATGTTCTGGAAGGCCGGCTCATCAAGTGGAGACCGAACGCCGCGGAAGAAAGAGCGGCGTAGTTCATCGGATCAGTTTCCCTGTGAGTCAGGGTTTGGGGCGCTGTTGTCAGCACCCCATTCTTTTTGGCCTTGTGTTCGAACTGCAACCAGCACCGGCTTGATATGCGGCGCGAGCTTGGGCGGCGTCATCTTCTCGCTCCTCTGGATTGCGTTGATCGCGAGCATCGACTTTGTCCCTGCCGCTTTGGCCATCGGTGCGTCATTGCCGCCGTTGTTGGTGCCCTGTCGGTGCTGGTTTTCCGGCACGCACCAAAAGCCTGGGACAGGGCCCGGACCTCTTCGGGGGCACCCTCCTCCGGCCGCTGGCGATCCAGGGTGGATCAAGCGGGCGTCGGTCATTGTTCAGCGACCGAAAATTCTGACGTTGGCCGTCGGCACGATGCTTGGGCTTTTTGCCCAGGTCGGGCTGCTTGCGCATCCGTTCTTGGCTGGTCTGGGACATGCTGCTTACTTTCGTGCGCACGCGCAGGGTGCCTCTCACAGCAAGTTTGGCTCTGTTATTGCGGTTGCAAGCAAGTTGCTCTCTTTGCGGAGTGACGTCGGTGCCATTATGATCGGTAAGTTTCAAGGGGTAGGCAGGGTTCGCATGCAGCGGTTTCAATTGGGGTCCATCGACCTCAATCTTCTAAAAGTCATCTATGCCTTGGTCGTGAAGGGTAATATGACAACTGCTGGCCAGTATATCGGTCTTTCCCAGCCTGCGATGAGCCATGCGCTGAAACGCGTGCGCGCCATAACCGGTGACGACCTGTTCAAGAAGACCTCGGGTGGCTTCGTGATGACCCGTTATTGCACGGAGATATTCCCAGCGGTAAGGCGGATTATCGAGGATACGGAGTCGGTCATGCTGTCGAAGCAAAGCTTCGAGCCTGCGACGTCCCACCGGGCATTTAGAGTTGGAATGAACGACTATTTCTCTGTTGTTCTGATGCCCCGGCTCGTGGAACGTGTCCGCTCCCAAGCCGAACATTGCGTTTTGGAAGTAATCCACATGCCGCGCACGGGTGTTACCCACAACAAGAACTTTCTTCCGGTAGTGCAGGAACATCTCGATGAGGGAACCATCGACGTGGCCGTTATGACCGCTGACAATTTTCCCGCCCGATATCGCTGCGCCTCCCTCTTCACCGAAAGACGGGTCTGCATCATGTCGGCCAATAATCCGGCAGCGAAAGACCCGCTGACGCTCGATGCTTTGCTGTCGCTTGGCCATGTTAAGGTTACGTCTGCCCCGAGCCGTCGCGGGTGGATCGATGAGCGGCTGGACGCGATGGGACTGGAGCGTCGAGTGGTAGCGGTCGTCCCGCATTTTTCCGCAGCCGTTGCAATTGTTTCCCGCAGCGATCTCGTCGCCATGATGCCGGAAAGCGTCGCTAAGCTATTCGAGCGATCACACGAACTGCTACTGCTGGAATCGCCTTTCGCGGAAGAAAAGCAATCCACCAGCATGATCTGGCTTGCCGAAAAAGAACGCGATCCGGCAAGCCTTTGGCTGCGTGAGCAAATCTCCGCGTGTTTTGCTGAAGACCTGCGTTGACGGATTACGTTAATTGGTGCTCAAGTTCGCCGCGAGAAACTGGTCGGCAACACTTAAGAACTTCTCCATGGTAACCGCTGGCAGTTCTTCCTTGAAGCTTCCCTCGTTACGGGCAATCGCCAGATCGTCTGGAATAGCGCGCCGGTTTACAAACACCATATCCAGCGCAGGCATGCACAGGATGAACTGTCCGAAATGGCCCGCTGCGACGAAGGCACCTTCCCATTCAGGCCTATCCTTGGTCACGACTGGGATCCACCAAAGATAGCTATAGCCGGCGATCCTGGATTTTTCGCTCTCATTCATCTTGTCAGCCGGGACATGAATTCGCGTGCTTTCCGCGACCCACTCGGCCGGTACGATTTGCTGGTCGCGCCAACTACCGCTCCGCACCATCGTCAGGCCCAGCCGTGCCATGTCCCGGCCGGACAGGAAAAAGTGGTAGGCGAGATAGCGGGAGGCTCCCTCATATCCCATCATGCGCTGGCGTGAGGGGTCAAAATCCTGCATGCCCATCGGACCCGCGAAATCCTCCTCGAAAGCCTTGAAGACGCTGCGACCGGTCAGTTGTTCGAAGGCCGCGCCGAGAACGTTGAAATCCCAGTTGTTGTAGTGGAAATAGTCGCCTGGCTTTTTCGAGCCACGCGCCGGGATGTTCTTCGTGTTGCTGCCGGGGCTGCCCGGCTGGTGATAGACACCCGAACTGCTGATCAGCAGATGACGTAGCGTCGCTGTCTTCTCGATGGGAAGAAGACCATGGTCTTCGTCGATGTGCAAATCCGCCATGGTCAGATCGAGATTGATCTTTCCTTCCGCAACCGCTTTGCCGAAGAGCATCGAAAGAATGCTTTTTCTGGTCGACGCGAGATAGCTGACTTCCGATACATCGCCGTAGGTATAAAGCGCCTTGCCCCCAACGACTGCCATGAAAGATGTGGTAGGCAAGGCGTCGAGCATGGCGTCGACCTTCTCTCGAATTTCGGCAGAAAGACCGTGTTCTTCAGGAGACCGGACGACCGCCCACTCCCGGGCTGGAAACTCCTGGCTGACGGGTTGAGGCTGGTGTTCCAGAGGCGCTGAAACAGACATGTTGAATCCTTTTAACGTTCAGGTTTGTCGATTGTGGGAGGTTCAATCGTTGAGATGGCAGGCACTCTTGTGCCCTGAGCCGATGGTCCGAAGTTCCGGTCTTTCAACACGGCAACGCTCCATCGCAAACGGACAGCGAGGATGGAAATGACATCCCGGCGGAGGTGAAAGCGGGCTCGGGATCTCGCCTTCTATGGCCGAAAAGCGCCGTTGAACGGGATCGAGGCTTGGTCGCTCCTGAAGAAGCGCGCGCGTATAGGGATGGTTTGGGTGCGAAAACAGTTCGCCGACCGGCGCCTCTTCCACAACGCGTCCGAGATACATCACCACGACGCGGTCGGATATGTGCTCGACAACGGAGAGATCGTGACTGATGAAAAGATAGGTGAGATCAAGCTGCTCTCTCAGGTCGAGGAACAAATTGAGGATCTGCGCCTGTATCGAGACATCGAGCGCGGCAACGGATTCGTCGCAGATCAACATATCAGGCTGTACGGCAAGAGCACGCGCAATGCCGATGCGCTGGCGCTGCCCCCCACTGAGCTGATGCGGGAAACGGCTGGCCATGGATGGATCAAGCCCTGACCGCTCCATCTGCTGGCTGACATAATCATCGAGCTCGCGCGGGCTCGTCATTTTGTGGTGTAGCGGCGCTGCCCCGATGATCTCGCGCACGCGCTGCCGCGGATTGAGCGATGACGAAGGGTCCTGAAAGATCATCTGAACCTTCAGTCGCGCGTCTTCTGCCTCTTTACCATCCATCTCCGTCAGCTGCTTGCCTCTAAACAGGACAGAGCCCTCGGAGGCCTGCAACAGCCCGGCAACAACGCGACCGAGCGTTGATTTTCCGCAGCCGGATTCACCGACGATGCCGACGACTTCGCGTTCTGCGACGGTGAGACTGACGTCATCCAGCGCCTGGACGACCGGATTTGGAGCTTTCAGGCCCATCAACTCCGCGCCACGCTCCACGACCCCCGATTTGCGGCTGAAGCGCTTGCTCACGTTGTGCACGTCCAATCGATTGCTCACGATGACGCTCCTTCCATGACGGGGTGAAAACAGCGAAGAAGGCGCCCTTCCACCGGCTCAAGCGCCGGAGCGGTTAGACAGATTTCAGTGGCTGACGAGCACCGAGGGCGAAACGCACAACCCTTGGGCATATTGGTCACAGAAGGGGTGGTTCCGGATATCTGCCTCAGCCGTGCGCCGCGCTGGTTATGGGCCGGCAAGCTTGCCATCAGGCCGTTGGTGTAGGGATGCAAAGGCCGTCTCAGCAGATCGGCCGTCGAGCCTTGCTCGACAACGCGCCCCGCATACATGACAGACAGTTTCTCGGCCAAACCGGCAACGACGGAAAGATCGTGGGTGACCCATATCAGGGCGGTACCTTTCTCTCGGGCAAGCTTCTGTACAATCGAGAGGATCTGCGCCTGGATCGTCACGTCGAGCGCGGTCGTCGGTTCATCTGCAATGATCAGGTCTGGCGACATGAGAAGCGCAATGGCGATTGCCACTCGCTGCCGCATGCCCCCGGAGAACTGATGCGGATAAGCGCTGAGACGCTCCTCCGGGCTTGGAATGCCAACCAGGCCCAGCGCGTCTCTTGCGCATTCCCGCGCAACCTGTTTGCTGACGGTTTCGTGGGCTTGCACGACCTCCATCATCTGCGTATCGACGCGAAGCACGGGATTGAGCGTCGACATCGGATCCTGGAAGATCATTGCAATCCGGTTGCCGCGGATGGATTGCAGCTCTTTCTGGGAGGCGCTTCGCAAGTCCCGCCCTTTGAACAGGATTTGGCCGCTGGTGATCTGCACGGGCTTGTCGAGCAGGCCCATAATGGAGAGCCCTGTCACGGATTTGCCCGATCCGGATTCCCCAACGAGCCCCATGACTTCGCCCGAAGCAAGGCTCAGATTGATGTCATCGATAAGGGTGACGTTGCCCTGCTCGGTTACGACCTCGGTTTTCAAACCTTTGATTTCAAGCATGGCTCATCTCCGTGCAGCCTTCGGATCCAGCAACTGGCGCAGACGATCTCCAACGAGATTTATGGCAAAGATCGTGACCAGAAGTGCGATGCCCGGGAAAAGCGCAATCCAGTAGGTTCCTGACAGCATGAACTCGTAGCCGCTGGAAATCAGAAGCCCGAGCGAGGGTTCTGTCACCGGAACACCGAGACCCAGAAAGCTGAGCGTTGCCTCAAGCGTGATGGCGCGTGCCACCTGCATGGTCAGTAGCACGACGAGGGGTGACAGACAGTTGGGCAGCAATTGGCGAAACAGGATGTTGCGGTGCGGCAACCTCAGGGAGCGCGCCGCCTCGACATATTCCCGGCGCAGCTCAGTCAAGGCAGCGCCGCGTGCCGTGCGGGCATAGGTCGCCCATTCCACCAGAACGATTGCGAAGACAACATTGCCGACGCTTTTGCCCAGAAGTGCAAGGATCAACAGCGCCGACAGTATCGTCGGAAAGGAAAGCTGAAGGTCCACCAGCCGCATCATCGCGGTTTCAAGCCGTCCGCTGACATAGGCGGCCGTCAGTCCGAACGCGGTCCCGATGATGAAGGCGAGCGCCGCGGAGCCAAGTCCCACGATCAGGCTTATCCGCAAACCATAGAGAATGGCCGACAGCATGTCCCGACCCTGGTCGTCGGACCCGAACAGGAACATGAAGCCTGCCGACGATTCTGTGCCGGGAGCCATACGCCCATCCATGATGTCCAATTGCATCAGGTCATAAGGATTCTGTGGGGACAGATATGGCGCAAAGACGGCCATGAGAACGATCAGGACAATCAATATCAGTCCCAGCGCTGCCAAAGGCGCGCGCGCGAACTGCCTCATGAATTGCAGGCCTGTCCGAAATTTCGAGGAGTTCATAACCGCTTGCACATCACTCTCCCTGAAGCCGGATGCGTGGATCGAGCAGCCTGTAGGTAACATCCACGACGAGGTTGATGATGACGAACATGATAACCACGAGCATGAGGTAGGCGACGATGACGGGGCGATCGAGCGCGGCAATGCTGTCGATGATGATCTTGCCGACGCCCGGCCAGGCAAAGATGGTTTCGGTCACGACCGAAAACGCGATCGTCTGACCGATATCCAGACCCACTACGGTGACGACCGGGATCATCACGTTTTTAAGGACATGGACGCTGAGGATACGCCTCGGCGACAGGCCTTTTGCTCTGGCAAATCGCACATATTCGCTCGACATCGCCTCCCGCACGCCCGCTTCGGTTAGACGCGTCACCATCGATATATTAAAAAGCGAGAGGCTGACGGCTGGCAACAACATGTGCCGCAGGCCATCCAGGGTCACGAAGGACCAGGGTATCCCGAAGACGATTTCGGTCGCCCCGCGCCCCGAGCTTGGAAGCCAGCCGAGTTGGACGCTGAAGATCATAATGAGCAGGATCGCGATCCAGAATATCGGCAGGCTGAAGCCGAAGATCGAGCCGATCATGATAACGCCCGCGAAGGGGCTGTCAGGCTTCCAGCCCGCCGCAAGTCCAAGCGGCACGCCGACGATCAGCGACAGCAGGACAGCGGCGAAGGCGAGTTCAAGCGTTGCGGGCAAGCGAGACAGGATCAACTCGACCGCTGGCTCCTTATAGACATAGCTGACCCCGAGGTTGCCTTGGAGGAGGCCTTTCAGAAACAGGAAAAACTGCTCGTAAAGAGGCCGGTCGAGACCGAGATCCGCAATCAATCTCAGGCGATCGTCGTGGGTCGCCTCTGGCGGAAGCAAGGTTTCTATCGGGCTTCCGATCAGGTGAAGACCGACGAATACAATCAGGGCCATTGCCAGAGCGACCAGCATCGCTTGCAACAGGCGCTGGATAATCCACAGGGTCATGATACCCTCTTGTTATTGGTAAGATACCGACCACGCCTTTGGGGATGGTCTGGCGGGCGCACTATAGCCGGCATTTGCTCAGACGACTTCGCCATCGATCGGCGGAAAAGAAGGCTGGTGCCTTGGCGCCGGCCTCTCAGCTCCGCGCTTTATTCGGAAATATCCTTGGCAAGCGTGCGCTCGTCGATGCGCGGGGCATAGGACAAACCCTTGCGCATCACCCAGGCATTGCTCTGCTGGTAGAGCGGGATGATTGCTCCGTCAGTGACCGCAACCTTTACGGCGTCGATAAGGGCGGTTTCACGCGCCTTGTCGTCGTAGATCGTCATTGCCCTGGAGACGAGGTCATCGAGACCCGGGTTGGAGTACCCGCTATCATTGGCCGCACCCAGCCCCCGCTTCGGATCGACGGTACCCAGAACGTTCACCAGCATGGAACTGGCGTCATAGGTCGCATTTCCAAGACCCAGAAGCTTCATGGAGAATTCTGACTTCCGCGATGAGAAGGTCGTCCAGGGAAGGGCTTCCACATTCGTCTTCACGCCAATTCTCGTCCACATCTGCGCAACAGCCTGGACCACCGCAGGTGCATTGGGATATCGATCATTGGGCACATGGACCGTCAGTTGGAAACCCTCTGGATACCCGGCATCGGCCAGGAGCTTCCTGGCCGCCACAGGATCGGGCTTCGGCGGCTGAATATCAGGCGTGTACGAGAACGCGCCCTTGGGGAGCCACTGGCCGGACGCCGTCGCAGTGCCTTCCATGATCTTGTCGACAATGCCTTCGCGATTGATCGCTTCGGACAGTGCATTGCGCACGCGCGGATCCGCCAGAGGATTTTTCTCCAGCGCCTCCCCCTTCGGCCCCTTCACATTGGCTTTCCATGCATCACCGGATGTCGAGGGTGCAAGATAAATGACCCGCAGGCCCGGAGTGCTGACAAAGGAAAGGTTGGCGGTGGTTTCAAAGCGCGCGATATCGGTCGCAGCCGGCGCGTCAATAACATCGACATCACCTGACAGAGCGGCGGTCGTGCGGGCGCTCGCACTGGAAATCATGCGGTACGTCGCGTGATCCCATGCAACTTTCTTGCCCCACCAATCGGGATTGCGCTCAAGGCCGACCTCGATGCCTTGCTTGAATGTCGTGAAACGAAATGCGCCTGTCCCGATTGCTGCCTTGCCGGAGTTGTAATCGGCTGTGTCGGCGCCCTCGCCTGCATGGCGCGAAACGATGGCGATATTTGCGAGATCGCCCGGCAGCGTCGGTGCGGGTGCCTTCGTGTTGACAATGACCGCGTTGTCGCCGTCCGCTTCAACGCTCGCGATGTTACGCATGAATCCGCCGAAGCCTCCTGGGCTGTTTGGCACGCTTCCAGCGCGACTGAGCGTGAAAACAACATCGTCCGAGGTAAAGGGCTTGCCGTCGTGCCAATTCACGCCTTCGCGTAGCGTGAAGCGCCATTTGGTGTCGGAAACGGTCTCCCACTTTGTCGAGAGACCTTCGACCAGTTCGCCGCCTGCGGTGCGCTCCGTCAGCCGATCAAAAATTTGCATGGAAATCGAGTTATTCGGCGACGCGTTGTAAAAGTGTGGATCGATGGACGTTACCGTCCCGCTGAGACCAATCGTCAAGTCCTTAGCAAGGACAGGGCTCGCGACAGCGCCCGCGATGCCGGCCAAAAGTATCATGCTCGTTTTCATATATCCGGTTCCCTTTATTCAAGGCATACGTCTTTGCCCAATTTTTCCTCGATTATCGACGGCGCTTAGAATTTAACAAATGAATGTTTTTTGCGTTTGTTATTCGTGAGGAGAATAATGCCGCCGATTGGCGCGGAAACTACGTTCCCTTAGAAGCTATCACCCCTCAGTTGAGGCATCGCCGGGAATGGCGTGGAGGCAGACCCTTCCTTCAATGTTAGCAGCGTGAGGCCGAGGCAGCAGCCCTCCATCATTCGCCATTCAAATCCCTCAGTGTCGCCAGAGGCATACCCGACTTCGCAACAACAGTCGAAATTATGCGTTCGCCTAACAGGGCTTTGCTTGGAACTGCTACCTGCAACGCTGGGAATGCAATGCCGGAGGCCTAGCCGGGTAGGAACCTAATACTCTGCCGGCATCGCATACACTTCGGCGGCTGGATGCGCGAGAAACGAGCGCACCGTGGGTGGCAGCTGGCGTGACGACAGCGGCAGGGGCCCGCAGCGCCCAAGAAGTTCGCGGAGGTCAGGCTCAGCGCCGACGTGGCGCCAGATAACACGTGAGGCATAGGGGAGGTTTTCCCTTCGCCAGGAGATCCCCATTGTCGTTCCACGCAAATAGACGCGCTGGTATTCATCGAATGGCAGAAGGATTGTCTGCGACAAAATGGAGTTCGGCCCGGTCACACGCTCCGTGATGAAGATCCGGTTACGATAGAAGGCCGCAAGCCCAACGTATTTTGAAAGCTGCTGGATTCCATTTCCGGGATCCCGCAGACGTTCCATTGACTTGACGTGCATCAACCCGCCTTGCTCTGTCAGCCTACTGCATGAGCATACGACCATTTCCGGCCAAGACGGAGAGCGGTGATAGGTCTGGAAGTAGCCGATGTGACGCCTGAGCGCGCGCAGGTTGCCTGGAAACGCGTTGAAAAGGTCGGAACCTTCGTAGGCGCCTACCACTGATTTGCTGAGGCGTTTGCGAAACAGTGTGGGGGTGAGGAAAAAATCGGCTGCTTCGACATCGAAATGGTTAGCAATGCGAGCCAGGTTATGGGCGGACGGTCTCGTCTGGCCGTTGATGTATCGATTGAATTGTTGCCGGTTGATATCGATTGCACGGCACAGATGCGAAATTGAACGCTGCGTTGCGCATGCAATCTTCAGGTTCTCGACCAGGTGAGGCATCGGTAGCTCCGTCTTGACCAAGCTAGCGTAAACTCGCTTAAAAGTGCGTCAAGTCGCGAAATTGCGTGAGTCTGTCTGGCGCTTAACGTCCCTCTTAACAAAACTGAACGAGGGAACTGTCATGACGCATCAAAAGGATCAATTTTCGCAGTTGAAAATCGGCCGCCGGCATTTCCTGGGGGGAGCCGCAGCACTTGGCGTATTGCCAGCCCTTGCCTCCGGCCTCCTGATGCCGCTGGATGCCGGCGCGCAGCAAGCGAAGCGTGGCGGCCATCTGAAGCTCGGCCTCAAAGGCGGTGCGACCAGCGATACGCTTGACCCGGCGACCTATAGCGCTTCCGTCTTGTTCGTCATTGGCCGCCTCTGGGGCGACACGCTCCTCGAATCAGATCCCAAGACCGGCGCACCCCTGCCGTCGCTGGCAACGTCCTGGACGCCGTCAGCAGATGCATCCGTCTGGACCTTCAAGATCAGGAACGATGTGCAATTTCACGACGGCAGCAAGATGACCGTCGCCGATATCGTCGCGACGCTGAAGCGGCACGCGGACAAGAACTCGCAGTCGGGCGCTCTTGGGCTCATGACCTCGATCACAGGCATTGATGAAAAGGCGGGTGATCTTGTCCTGACGCTGAGCGAAGGCAACGCGGATCTGCCGCTCCTTCTTACCGATTACCACCTGATCATCCAGCCGAAGGGCGGCGTCGACAAGCCGGCGGCGGCCATCGGTACCGGCCCTTACATTCTGAAGAGCTTTGAGCCCGGCGTGCGGGCAACCTTCGAGAAGAACCCGAAGGATTGGCGCGCCGATCGCGGCTTTGTCGACAGCGTCGAAATCCTCGTCATCAACGACAACACCGCCCGCATTGCAGCGCTTGCGTCCGGCCAGGTCCATTTCGTCAATAATGTCGACCCGAAAACCGTACCGATGCTGCAGCGGGCACCGACCGTCGAGATCGTCCGCAATGCTGGCAAGGGCTTCTACTGTTTCCTGATGCATTGCGACACAGCACCCTTCGATAATAACGACCTTCGCCTTGCGTTGAAATATGCCATCGATCGCCAGGCGATCCTGGACAAGGTTTTGGGCGGCTACGGAACGATCGGCAACGACTATCCGGTCAATTCCAACTATGCGCTTGCGCCGACCGATATCGAGCAGCGGCTATTTGATCCGGACAAGGCCGCCTTTCACTTCAAGAAATCGGGCCTTGACCGTCCGGTTCAGTTGCTGACCTCGGATGCTGCCTTTCCAGGCGCTGTGGATGCGGCGATCCTGTTTCAACAAAGTGCGCGCAAGGCGGGGATTGCGCTCGACGTCAAGCGCGAACCGGAAGACGGCTACTGGACCAACGTCTGGAACAAGCAGCCTTTCTGCGCGTCTTTCTGGGGCGGTCGGCCGACCCAGGATTCACGCTATTCCACCTCCTACCTTTCAACCGCGGAATGGAACGACACGCGTTTTAAGCGTCCGGACTTCGACAAGCTGGTGCTGCAGGCAAGGGCCGAACTCGACGAAACCAAGCGCAAGGTGCTTTATCGACAGCTGGCTCTGATGGTGCGAGATGATGGCGGCTTGATCCTGCCCGTCTTCAACGACTACATCATGGCCTCTTCGAAAACACTGAGGGGCTATGTCGACGATATCGGCAACGATATGTCCAACGGCTATATCGGCAGCCGTGTGTGGTTTAACGCCTAAACCTCTTCGGGATATGTCACCATGACCGAGCACAGCTTCACCACCATCGAAAATCAATGGATTACTTTGGGCGACGGGACGCGCCTTGCCGCGCGCATCTGGATGCCCGATGGTGCGGACACCGATCCGGTGCCGGCCGTCTTCGAATTCCTGCCCTATCGCAAGCGCGACGGAACGAGCCTGCGCGATGAGTCGACCTATCCGGTCTTTGCCGCCGCCGGCATTGCCGGGGTGCGTGTCGATATTCGCGGCTCCGGTGAATCCGAAGGCGTGATCGACGGCGAATATACCGAACTTGAGCTTGCCAATGCCTGCGAACTGATCGCCTGGATCGCCGCCCAGCCCTGGTCCAATGGCTCGGTCGGCATGATGGGCATTTCCTGGGGCGGGTTCAACAGCCTGCAGGTCGCAGCCCTTCGACCCCCGGCATTGAAGGCCGTCATCTCGATCGCCTCGACCGTCGACCGCTACAATGACGACATCCATTACAAGAACGGTTGTCACCTTTCCGCACAGCTCTCCTGGGCCGCGACCATGCTCGGCTACCAGTCTCGCTCGCCCGATCCTGCCATCGTCGGTGATCGCTGGAAGGACATGTGGATGGAGCGGCTGGAAAACGAGCCCTTTTTCATGGAGGAGTGGCTTAGCCACCAGCGACGCGACGCCTTCTGGAAACACGGCTCGATCTGCGAGGATTTCTCGAGCGTCGAGATCCCGGCCCTGGTGATTGCCGGCTGGGCCGACGGCTATCGCAATACGCCGCTGAAGGCGATTGCGGGGCTTGGGACAGGAGCTAAGGCGCTGATTGGTCCCTGGGTTCACAAATATCCGCATTTCGCCTTTCCAAAGCCGCGCGCCGATTTCCATGGCGAAGCGATCGCCTGGTGGAACCGCTGGCTGCGCGGCGAAGAAAACGGTGCGGAAAACACGCCGCAGCTTCGCGCCTATATTCTCGATGCCGTACGCCCTTCCCCGCGCCGCGATGCCGATCCCGGTTTCTGGGTCGCCACGGACGCATGGCGCGCACCGGCAATGCAATTTTTCCACGTCGGTTCGTCGAGCCGGATCGAGGAAGGTAAGGCCGAGCCGCATGCACTGGCGCACGAGGTCTATCTGCGCTCGCCGCTCGATACAGGAACAGCATCGGGGGAATATTTCACGCTGAAACCGGATGCCGAAATGGCCATCGACCAGCGCGGGGACGATGCCGGTTCGCTCATATTCGAGACCCCGCCACTTGTCGAAGATCACGACTATCTCGGCCAGCCTATTGTTACTCTGGCGCTACGCTGTCAGGAGAGGACCGCAAATCTCTGCGTGCGGCTCGTCGACGTCCATGAGGATGGCACGGCGACACGCGTTGCCTTCGGCGTCCTCAACCTTTCCCATCGTGATGGCAATGCCGAGCCCGAACCTATGAAAAGCGGAGAGCGGACGACGGTGCGCCTGCTGCTCGATGCCTGCGGCTATCGCTTTCGCGCCGGCCATCGCATTCGCCTTTCGCTTTCGACGGCCTATTGGCCGATGATCCTGCCGCCGCCGACTGATCCCGGTCTTGTCATCGATACAGCCTCGATCGAACTTGCCCTGCCGATACTCGCCGATCATCGCCTCATCGCCGTGAAAGAGCCGGACAATCCCAATCCACTGCCGAAATATATCGAGCATGCGCCGGCGGAAACCAAAAGGCAGGTCATCAGGGAGCTTTCCGCCAATCGAACAGAATACCGCATTCACGAAGATACCGGCCTTTTCGAGCATCCCGACACCGGGCTCAGTACGCGCCAGCTGCGGGATGAAACATGGTCGATTTCGCCGGATGACCCGCTCTCGATGACGGGGCAATCTACCTGGACATGCGACATGCAACGCCCCGGCTGGTTCGTTCGCACAGTCGCGGTTTCGGCCATATCCTGCACGGCAAAGGATTGGGTGATCGGTGCATCGGTCATCGCCTATGAAGGCGAGACGCGGATCTTCGAAAAGATTTTCGAGAAGAAGCGTATCCCCCGCGACCTGATATAGATAGATGCGTGTGAAAGCTGCTCCAAGCGCATCCGATGTATCAGCCGGCGGCAACGGACGGTTACTCGCTCGAGCTTTTTTCCCTTCTTCTGAGGTGGGAAAAAACAATATCTAGGCGAAGTCGGGAAGGAGTTGCCTTGCGCGGTGCCTAAGGTGAGACCATCTTAGTGCAGGTTGAGCGCGGCTATTCGGCGGTCTCATCGATGAAGGATGACCGAGCCCATTCAGTGAGATCAAAGGCGGGCTCAAACCGTATGCTCGTGTCTTCGAGCATGTCTTCCGGGGGGGCGCGTAGACATGCCCGCCACTACCAGCACTTGCCTTTCGCCAACTCCTGCGCGAACTTCCCATGCCGTGCATTTTTCAGAAGTGGCATTGGGATACCCTGGGAGGATTCAATGAATGATGATGACGAACTGATAGCCGAGATCGCGGCCCGAGCTGACCGGGCAATGGAGAACGCGCCTCGGGAAATGGACCTGAAAGCTCTCTCCGTAGTTCTAGCCCAACGCTTCGGGCATCGGTCACCAGAGGAGATTGAAGAGCAACTCGTCGCCGTTTGGCGCGCTCGTGGCCTTTATTGGCACACGTGAGAAAGATCCTTTCCTTCCCTGGCCTGCCTGTGGAGAAGTCGAACAACGTGGAAAGCTGGATCTCAGGCTTTCACACCGTGAAGTTGCCGTTTCTCTTCCGCGACTCAATCGGATCTGTCCTGCTCGGCTTGCAACCAACACAGGAGCAGGCAATGCCACACTCCATGATTAGCTACGACCTCCGGAACGTCCGGAACTATGACGGTCTGATAAAGACACTTCGAACCATGAAGTGCATCTCGCCGGAAGTCGCTCTGGGTTGGCAGCCTTGTCGGACCTGCCAGCGCTATCCGACAAATCTTGGCCAACGAGATGGATTCTGACGACGGTCTTGTCATCGTTGAAATCAAGCCCGGATCAGACTGGGCGACAAAAGCGCCAAACGAACATGCAAGCACATGGTTTTCCAACCACATTACCAAGGCGGGATAGTTACAGCGCCCGCCAGATCCCCTCACCGGGTGGCTGATACGACTGGCATGCCGTGAGGAAAGCGGCAGCCATGCAAGAAACAGCTACAACGACCGCCAGGATGAGGAGCGCCCGCTTCCAGTTCGACATGACGCTCCCCTCCTCGATTACTGGCTGACTTTTTCGAATGTCAGGCGATAGACAGCGGTTCGAACTGCTCGATGGCGGCCGGGTTGGTGACGGTCATGGAAAGCTCGCCCGAGGGCGTATACTTCGACCAGTCTTCATTGCCTTCCGGCAGGCCGCGAAGGTAGGCGCCGAAGGCAGCGGACATCTTCACTTCGACATTGACGTCGTCGGGATTGGTGGTGGCGCGATGGTTGATTTCCTTCGCGTAGAACATTGCCTGTACGCTCATGGCGTCTTCTCCTTGTTGGTCCGGATACCGCCTGACTCGGGAACGAAAAAACCCCGCCATTTCTGACGGGGTTGTCGAAGGAGCTGAAACCGCTTAGCGGATGTAGAGCTGGAACACAGACCGCGGGTAGTAGTAGCCGTCGCTGTGGCGACGATAACCCTTGCGGTAGTCCCTGTAACCACGATGACCGTTCCAGTAGCCGCGACGGTCGCGCCCTTGTTCATAACGGTCCCGGCGGTCGTGACGATATTCGCGGCGGCGGTCGTCGCGGTGGTACTGCGCAAGTTCGACGCTCGAAGCGACCCGCGGATGCTCAGCCGCCATGGGGGCGGCTGAGGCCATGCCAAAGCTAGATGCTGCGATAACAGCAGCAACTATAGCAGTACCGATGCGAGAAAAACTATTCATGGTTACGCCTTTCCATTTCTAATGTGGGCGACCATGCTCTTACGGGGATGAACGTTATGTGAACTTGCCGTTCATGTTTACACCCGCCTCGGCAAAGCGGGCGGGCTGGTTTTGGTTGCGGAGGGAGGATTCGAACCTCCGGCCTCTAGCTTATGAGGCTGGCGAGCTACCGGGCTGATCTACTCCGACATGAGGTCGGCCGCCTCTTGCGCGAAAGTGCAACTTAAGCGATTATATCATGTCCTGACTTTTCTCGCGATGTAACCAGGAGGATGATTATGAGTGTCAAGGCTCTACTTGGATATGCGCTTGCTCTGGCGGTTTTCGTCTCACCGGTCGCGGTTCCCCGGGAGACGAGTGCTCAGGTTATCGTCGGCTCGGGCAGCAGCCTAAACCACGGACGAGGGATATCCTGCCCTCAGGGTGCGCGGCTGCTTCGTACTCGAGGCTTTCGCGGCGTCCGTCAAATTGATTGCCGCGGCAGATACTTTACCTATCGCGGAGTCCGCCGCGGCGTGCGCTACGAGATCGCAATCCGTCAAAGAGATGGGCGCATCGTCGACCAGCGGCGCACTAGCCAAGGGCGGTAACGCCTTCATGCGGCCACCACTAATGCGGGCCACGACAAAACGCCTCGGCGACGGGGCGCGCTGAGATCACGGGCCCATGTTGCGATCAGTCGAGCGCTTAGCGACAATAGGCACCTCGTCGATGTTCGCCAGCATGTGCCGCTTTATCAGAAACGACGAAGGTTTTCACGGCTCGCTGGCTTTCGATTGTTGCTGGAATTCAGATTGCATTCCAATCCCCATGCCCCGACTTACTCGTTGGAATAATGTTCTAGTGGACGACGCAATGAGGCGGTTCGGAGTTCATCGTAGCTGCGGCTTGTCGCCAGGTCCCTTCTACTCGGCCGCAATCATACCAAGCCGGGTCGCCGATTGAATCGTCTCCAAATCATGTAGCCGGACGCTCGGGCAAACCTTCTTGGCGATCTCGGTCAGGTGCTGATGATGCGTCAGATAGATTACCTGCCCACGCCCGGCCATCTCGGTGAACAACCGGAAGGCCTCCTCGGCGCGGAAGTCATCGAAGGTTTCCATGATGTCGTCGGCGATGAACGGAATGGGTGCGCGATTGGCGACGAACTCGTGATATCCTGCCACCCGAAGCGCGAGATAGAGCTGGAACCGTGCGCCCTTGGACAGCTCGTCGGCGATCTTCGAACCGCCGTTCGCCGAGACCGCGATCAGGACTTCTCCATCCTTGCCGGGCTGGGCGGCGACACCCGTGTAGGCACCGCGACTGATCGTCCTGAACGCATCCGACGCCCTTGTCATCATCCCGCTTCGATGCCGATCTCTAAAGAGCTTCAGCGCCTGCTCGGCGGCGGTTATCCCCGCGCGAAGTTCGAGGTAGCGCCCGGCGCGTTCTTCGATCTCCAGCAAAATGGTGCGCCGCTGCTCCTCGATTTCCGCGACGACGGAATCGCCGCCTATGGCGTCGAGCGCTTTCTGCATGGTGGAGCGCTCATGGAAGACGTCGTGACATTTTCTGTCCTGGTCTTCGAGGATTGGCGTCAGCACGGATAGCTGGCCCTCCAATTCTTCTCTATTCGCCGACGCGAGCCTCTCCTCGACGTCACCGATATCGTTCGCACCACTGATCTCGATGAGTTCTTGCTCGACGTCAGAAATGGAAGTCCGCAGCACCTGCCGCTTCGAGGAAAGCTCGATAAAGGTCTCGACCTCATCCAGCGTGGTACAGTCGAAGAACGCTGCCATCTTTCCTATTTGAAGATCGAGCACCTCCTTGGTGACAAGGTATTCGCGCTCTTCTTCTCGCTTCTTGTCGAGATCGCGTCCCAGCTTCTCCCGTTGCTCCCTGCCCCGCGCTGCAACCATGATACGGTCGGTGATCGTCCGCGTAAGCTCCGTGAGAGAGGCGGATCTCGGGATTTCCAGGCTGTCGCACAATTCGAACACTGAAGCTTCGAACAGAGCGCTGTCCTTTTCCATCTTCTGGATTCGATCGACGAGGCTGTCTTTGGCTTCGATTGCCGAAGCTAGTTTTTCGAGGACGTCGAGAATCCCGTTGACCGAATCTACGTCTGGGAGGATCGACGCCTCCCCTAACCAGCAGCCGTTGCAGACATCGAACCATCTGGCGTCCCATTCCTGCGTGGCTTTCAACGCATCGGTCATCGCACGGGCGCGCGCGGCGTTATCCTCCTTCAGTCGCACCAGACGGTCTGCCTGATCCATGGCGAGGTTGAAGGCATCGAGGCCCTCTTCGGCGGTTGCGAACAGCGTTGCCAGATCGAAGCCGCCGCCGGCGGGCATGCCCGTTGCCTTGATAGCCGCAAGCAACTGTTCCTTCGATTGCCGGGTCCTGTCGCGGAAATCCGCGACTTCCTGGTCGATGGCCGATAGATCGTCACGTGCCCTCAGAGCCACGGTCCTTTTGCGCAGCCATTCTTCCAGTTCTGAGGGATCGACGCCAAAATCGGCACCAGACGAAATCGATGCCAACGTTGGGAACATCTCTGCCCGTAGTTCCGCGAGGGAACGCGCGGCCGCTTCAATGCGTTCGCGGGCTGTTTCGATATCGGAGCCTGCGGATGCTCGGCTCATCATCAACTGCGCCAGCTTGCTGGCCTCTGAGAAATGCAGGAGCCGTTGCGAAACGAGGTGATCGTCCGCTCGCATGGCATGCTCAAAAGCGTCAGCCGATTGCGCGTCCATTGCCTGACGATGTGCAACCCATGCTTTTTCGCGGGCGGCTCTGCTGGCCGCGACCGAAGGTTCGTCGATCTCCCCCGCTCGAGCGCGGAGGACTTGGATCTCCGCGTCCATCCGTCTGGCGTCCGGCTCAAGGCGCTCAAGTTCGGCGCGCGTTGTCTTCGTCCGCTCCCGGCCGTCTTGGTATCGGCTCTTCCACTCGTTCAGCTTTGCGGCCGACAGTACGCTCATTGCCGCCAGGTCATCCGGGCTGCCATCCCAGGGAACCAGCTGCGCAAGGCTTTCTGCCAATACGCGATCCGCGTTCTCGCGCCGCCGCGTCAGGGAACGGAACGCGACATCGTCGTCGGCTTTCGGCAGAGCTTTAACCGTCGCCGCAAGGACTTCGAAAGCCCTGATCCGTGCAGGATCGCGAAACTCCTCGAAGAGCGTAATCCGGTTGCCCTCATCCTGAAGGGCGCGTTCCGAACGGATAAGCTCTTCCTCCGCGGAAGCGCGACGAGCTTCGACCCCGGACCTGGCGCTGATGAGCGATCTGAGTTTGCCGACGGTCGCCGCATCCAGAACCAACCGCGCAGGCGTTTTCTCGTCGGCTTTGCCTAGCTGCAGAAGGAGCGTTTCGACAGAGAGTTCAGCGACGCGGCCAGTGAGCTTCGGGATATCGACCTGCGCCGTCAGGTATCTTGGTTCGAATGTTTTCGTGAGATCGGCGACGCGGGCCGCAAGGCCAAGAGCGACAGCGTCATCGGCGAACCCGTCAATCTCGTTCTCGATCTCCGCAGTACTACGGGCAACCTCGTCCAGCTTGACGCGGATTTCGATTTCACCCTTGCGGATTTCCGGGAGTTCGATCTTCCACGATTCCGGTGGATCGGACACCGTCTCGAGGGCATCGAGCTGGCCTCGAAGCCCGGTAAGCCTGCGCATCGTCGGAAGCGCTCGTAGGACACGGTTGATCTCGTCAGCCCGGCGCTGGGTGTTCGTACGCTCGGTCAAAGCCTGATTGTAGAGACCGTCGAGGCGCTGCAGTTCAGCCAATCTCTTACGATACTCGGTGGCCTGGAGGTCGAGTTCTTCGCGTTTTTGCTTCAGCTCCGTCAACCGCAGCTTGAGCTCACTCAGTTGGCTGCTGCGTCCCCTAAACCTGTAGAAGCTGTCTGCATCCCCGCGGATCGTCAGGAGCTGGCGGCTGAGATCGGAAAGCCCGGCGCTGGCGGAGAAGAGCAGTTCGCCCAGGTCTCCCTTGCTTGCCAGAATACTTTCACCACCTTTTTCGAGTGTGATGTCATCCAGCGAAAACATTGTAGAGAACGCGTCACGATCTATTCCGCCGAGGTCGGCCCGGATCTCCGTATCGGCGAGGCTGCGTTCTTCACGATCGAGCAGACTGTTCTGCGGCCGCTTGATACGGACAAAGCCCCTGTCCTGACCTCCCACATGAACATTCGCCCCCAAGCGCATGGTATTATAGGGGTGCTGGAATCCGTATTTGGTCGTATTGCCGATCCCGAAGATCAGATCGAGGATGGCATCGAGCGTGGTCGATTTCCCAGCCTCGTTCGGACCGTAGATGACGTGGAGGTCCGGAGATCCGACGGGACGCGATCCGAAATCGATGACGGCGTCGGTGAACTTGCCATAGCGCGTCAGGTCGAGGCGGTTGATGCGCACGCTATTCTCCCTCGCCGCCGCGCAGACGCGCCAAGACCTGCGACGCACCGTCCTTGGCAAATTGCGCCAACAAGCTCTCGAAAGACGCCTCGTCCTTGCCGAAGATCTCACGAAGCTCGGCCGGGAGCTGCCCCCGCAGTTCATCGGCGATCAAGCGTACTTCGTCGCGATATTCGGTCGAGCCGAGGATCTCGCTGTCGATAATCGCAGCAAGTTCGTCGAGCGCGCTCGGCCGCGCATCATCCCGTTTGGGCGCGACCGGCGACGTCACGACTTTCTCGATCCAGACGTTCCCGATCGTCGCACCGTGTGTCTCTAGTTCGGTTCGGAGAAGGTCGGCGTCTCGCCGGATGCGCCATGCGAGCTCTGTGGCTCCCGTTATTTCGACGCGTGCAACAAGATGGTCAGCGGACACTGCTGAAGAAAGGCGTTCCAATGAGCCTTTAGCCTCGAGGACGACATTTTTCCAATCATTCGCTCGGGAGATATCGACGACCAGCCTCCCGAACTGGGCGACAGCGGTGTGGCGTTCTTCGATAACGACAGAGCGGTCATCCCGTATCGTAACGAGGGAGACGGACTTTGGACCGTCCTCGTTTATGTCGCGCCCTTGAGGGATGCCTGGCATAACAATCGCCGACGATGAGTCTTCGACTGCCGACCTCTTGTGAATATGACCGAGAGCCCAGTATCGAAAACCCATTTGGCGGAGGTCGGCGACGCTACATGGAGCGTACAGGTCGTGTCCCGCCGAGCCGCCGAGACTGGTGTGCATTATGCCGATGTTTACGGTATCCGGAACAGGAACTGCGTAGTGTCGAAGCAGGCTTTCGGGCGCTTGCGGCTTGGCAAAGCTTAGTCCGTGTATCGCAACTGGGAACCGGCCGGGAGCTCGGTCTATGGCAATGGTTTCGGCCACGGAACCGAACAGTTTGACGGAGTCCGGCATAACTAGCTCCGTCGTGATCTTGGAGAGAGCATCGTGGTTGCCGCGAATGATGAACGCCCTGATGCCGGCTTCATGCAAACGCGCAAGCTGCTCGGCTAGAAATCGGGCGGTCTTCATCGACGTCTGATCGCCATCGTAGAGATCGCCGGCGATGACCAACGCATCTACCTGTTCTTCAAGGCATAGATCGATGATGCGGACAAACGACCGTCGGGTCGCCAATCCAATCAGCTCGGAAAGTTCGCCATTGCGCAGGGCTAGCGTCCGCAGCGGGGAGTCGAGATGAATGTCGGCGGTGTGAATGAATCGATAGACCAAAGCAGAGCCTCATCTGTTGGTCGATCTTCGTAGCCCTTACAAGTTGCCCGCGCCAGCCTTTATTCTCGGTTTGTTCTGGCAATCCCCAAAAAAAGCTGGGTGCTGTGAGGAATGCTCGCAAGGGCTTTGCCATCTCGGACCCTGACCTGCTCCATACCTTTGTTCGAGACCTCTACGCCGATGGCGCGTGAGCATCCTTCACGAGTTCGGCCTTAAGGCGTGCCGTTTCCAAACCGAGTTCGATGAATTGGCGAGCATGTCGGGCCAAAGTAACATTGTCGTCCCAAAGGTTTCGCCAGATCGCCGTCTTCAACGACAGATCTTTGTCAACGATGGCCGTTGAGAAGGATTCGAACGTGACGTAGTCGTCCCACCCGATGGCGACCAGAGCGTCGAAGATGGCGGCAAAATCGATGTTGCCCGTTCCGAGATAACCACGATGGCTTTCCCCGATGTGGACATAGCCGATCTTGTCGGCGGCGTTGCGTATTGCCAGTCCGACGTCTGCTTCCTCGATATTCATATGGAAGCTGTCTAGATGCAGGAAGACGTTCGGGGCACCTGTGTCCTTGATGTACGCTAGGCCTTGGGCTGCCGTATTGAGCATGTTGCTCTCGAAGCGGTTGACGATTTCAAGATTGAGAGTGACACCGGCTGCCTTCGCACGATCGGCGACCCGCGACAGCGTGGTAACACTCGTTTCCCATCCCTTGCGGGACAACGCATGCTCCTGCTTTCCATGCGAGGAACTCAGGATACCGGCGAGCTTTGTGCCACCTAGATCGCGAACCAACGCAACGGCGCTGTCGAGTATGGCCTCGCCGTTGGCGACCACCGACGGATCATCACTGGAGATATCACCATCGGTCGGAAGACCCATGCTCACCGCGACGTCGAGGCCCAGTTCCCTGATGCGGGACGCGAGCCATTTCACGTCGACCAGCTTTGGATCGAGATAGGAAAACTCCACCAGCTTAAAGCCAAGTTCATGCGATCTGGTAAGTGTACGCTCAAGCTCATCGCGAGACGAGCCAGCACTCCAGACGAACGAGTGGACGCCGATTTTGGACATGACACTGATATCCTGAATTTCATTGAAGCGAAGGCTCGCCGGGCCCGAAGGCGCCGGCGAGCTCCTGGGAGGAAACGTTAGCGGGCTGCAGTCCAGCCCTTGTAATCCTTGACGTTGTCCGCAGTGATCAGCTTCGGGTCGAGCAGGACGGTGTTCTCCGCCGGCTTCTTGCCGTTCAGAACATCGACAGCCATCTTGAGGGCGTCGCCGGCCATGACGTACGGGTCCTGGGAAGCCGAGGCCTTGATCATGGAATTGCCGCTTGCGAGCGACTTTTCGATATCTGGGGCACCGTCGACGGCAGTGATGAAGAACTCGTTGCGGTTCAGCTGCTTGGCGGCAAGCTCGGCACCGATGCCCGTCGGGTCATTGATGGCGAAGACGGCGTCGATCTTGTCGAAGCGCGTCAGCAGGCCCTGCATGACTGCGAGCCCGCCATCACGCGAGCCCTGACCGTTTTGGTCGTCCGACAGGATCTTGATGTCCGGGCTCTTCGTGAGCACGTTCTTGCAACCCTGCACGCGGTCGAGGATCGAGGACGAAGCAGGGCCGTTGATGATCACGACGTCGCCCTTGCCCTTGAGCTGATCGACGATGTATTGGCACGCCTCTTCACCTGCCTTGATGTTGTTCGTCATGACCGTGACGTCAGCGCCCGGAGCCGAAACGTCGAAGGCGGCAACGATAACCCCTGCAGCCTGGGCCTTCTTGACGGCCGGAGCAATCGCCTTGGCGTCGACGGCGTTCAGCATGATGATGTCAACGCCTGCGGCGATGAAGCTGTCGATCTGCGAAACTTGCTTGTTGAGGTCGTAGTCGGCCGAAACCGAGGTGACCTGCACGTTCGGATTGATTTCCTTGGCGCGATCCTCGATGCCCTTGATGGTCGCAACGAAGAACGGATTGCCAAGCAGGCCGACGGAAATGCCGATCTTCTCCAGGTCTTTGGCGGCTGCCGGCATTGCGATGGCCGCGGCCAGAGCGGTCGCTGCGAGCAGTTTCGAAATCATGCGCATATTTTCCTCCTTACGGCGCTTCCTGCGCCTCGTTATCCGGCAACCCCGGTTCCTCCAGCCGCACGTCAGGTGCGGCTAAGTCCTTTGAGCCTGTAGCGGTCGAGCGCCACGGCCACGATGATGACAAGTCCCTTGATGATGTACTGCCAAATGTCGGAAACGCCGACGAGGATGAGGCCGTTGGACAGCACCGCGATGATGAGTGCGCCGATCAGCGTGCCCCAGATCGAACCGACACCGCCGACGAAGCTGGTTCCGCCGAGAATGACGGCTGCGATCGCGTCGAGCTCGTAGGATTGACCAAGTTGCAGGCCGTTCGCGGCATACAGGCGGGCTGCGGACATCACGCCGCCAAGCCCCGAGAGCAGACCCGACATCGAGTAGACGAAGAGCAGCACCAGCGGGACCTTGATCCCGGTGAGGCGCGCTGCCTCGACGTTTCCGCCGACAGCGTAGATCCACGTGCCCAATACCGTGCGCTTCAGGATGAACCAGGAGATCAGGATCGTCGCCAGCGCAATGATAGCCAGCCACGGCACGCCGAGGAAACTGCCGTTTCCGATGAAGTCGAACGGCAGGTCGGGATTGAAAACCGTCGTGTCGCCGCCGAGAAGTCGGGCGATGCCGCGCATAGCGGTCAGCGAGCCGAGCGTGACGATGAAGGGCGGAAGCTTGAGCGCCGAAATGATCGTGCCGTTGACGACACCACAGGCAAGTCCCACGCCGATCGCAGCCGGAATGCCCAGCATGCCGACGTCCGGCCAAAGGGATACGATCACGCCAACCATGGCCGAGGCGGCAAGAATAGAACCCACCGACAGATCGATGCCACCGGTCAGGATCACAAAGGTCATCCCGGCCGCCAAAACCGTATTGATCGATGCCTGCTGCATGACGATCGACAGGTTGTTGACGCTTAGAAAGCGACCGCTCAACAGATGAAAGCCGATGGCCAGTATGACGAGCACAGGCAACATACCGAGCGCGGTGAGCGTCGATCTGAATCTTGCCTTGCCGGCGTTTGGCTGATCGGTTGATGTCGAGGTCATATCTTTATCCCGTCGTCTTTGTTGTCCGGCTTCAGGCGACTTTCGATGCCGACCCGGTGGAGAAGGCCATGATGGCTTCCTGGCTGATTGGCTGCTCGGGCGCCGCAAGAACTTCGCCCGCGATGCGCCCTTCGCGCATGACGAGGACGCGATCAGCGATGCCAATGATCTCCGGCAAGTCGCTTGAGATCACGACTATCGCGATGCCAGCCTGCGCGAGCTCGTCGATAATGCGGTAAATCTCTGACTTGGCACCCACATCGACGCCGCGGGTCGGCTCGTCGAAAATGATAACCTTGGGCTTCGTTTCGAGAAGACGCGCAATCAGTGCCTTCTGTTGGTTGCCACCCGACAGAGCGCCGACATTGATGCTTGCACTCGACGTGCGAATGGAAAGCGATTTGATCGCGCGGGTGGCGCGCTCCCTGGCGGTGGCAAAATTCAGGATGCCTCCCGGGCCGGCATCCCTGCTGATAACGCCGATATTGATGTTTTCGTTGATCGTCATATCGAGGAAGAGACCAAGGCCCTTCCGGTCCTCCGTGAGATACGCGATCCCTGCATCCATCGCGTCCCGCGGTCCGCTAATGGCCAGTTCCCGGCCCTCCAAAGACACCGTGCCGGCCGTTTTGGGATCCGCGCCGAAAACGAGGCGCGCTAGTTCCGTCCGACCGGACCCAACCAGGCCCGCGATGCCGAGGACCTCGCCTGCCCTTGCGTCGAACGAGCATCCGAGAACGCGGCGGCCATCACCAACATCTTTCACTGAAAGAACCGTCTTGGCCGCCTGCACAGGTGCACGGTGTTCCTTTTTGTAGAAAGTGGAGAGATCGCGACCGACCATCATCGAGACCAGTCGGTGGGCGGACAGTTCTTCGCGCTCGAGCGTGCCGACGTAGGCGCTATCGCGCAACACGCTGACGCGGTCTGCGAGCGCGTAGATCTCTTCCATTCTATGGCTGATGTAGATGATCGCTATGCCCCGCGCCTTAAGCCCAGCGATGACCTCGAAAAGGCGTTCCGTCTCCCTGGAGGTCAGCGAAGTCGTCGGCTCGTCCATGACGATGATCCTCGCGTTGGTGGTCAGGGCACGCGCGATCTCCACCATCTGACGTTCGCCCAACGAGAGCGTCGCCACGAGCTGTGACGGTCCGAAGTTAATGCCCAGCTGTTTGAGGATTGGCTCGACACGGGCGCGTGCCGCAGCCTGATCGACGACACCATAGCGCGACGGCTCGGCGCCCAGGAACATGTTCTGCGCAACCGTCAGGTTCGGCGCGAGCGACAGTTCCTGATAAATGACCGCGATGCCATTTGCCTTCGCCTTGATCGGATCGCCGGACACGATTGGCTTTCCGTCGACGAGGACAGCACCGCCAGGATCCGCAACATAGGCGCCGGACAGAACTTTCATCAGCGTCGACTTCCCGGCGCCGTTCTCACCCATCAAGGCATGGACTTCGCCGGGATAGACGGTCAGCGAGACGTTGGTAAGAGCCTTGGTGCTTGCGAACGTCTTGCTGATATTGCGCATCTCCAGGACGGGTGCCTGCGTTTCGGTGTTTGCCGCGCTCATGCGTGGAACTCCTTCCTTGGCTGCGTCGCCTCCGGCCCGTCGATCTCAGCTAGTGTTCGCCACGTGTCGCGGTATGCTTCAAGACCAAAGATTTGCGCCGGCGCTATCTGACTGGTCTCATTTGCGAACGGCTCTAGGCCCATCGTGTCGAAAACGAGAGCCGCGGCACCAAAGGCACTGCCTTCCGCCGTCGCGCTGGTGAAGATCGGCTGCGCGGGCCGCAGTTGGGCGAGTATTTCGGCAAACAACCCGGTCTTGACTAGGCCACCGTCTATGACGATCGCGTTATCGGACCGTATGAGATCGAGGGACAGACTGGTCATGAGAACGACGTATAGAAGCGCGGCGGCCGCCCTCTCCTCGCCTTCCACCTCCGGTCCCACGAACTGGCCTTCGAAGCCCTGCATCGGGCCGCCCAGCGCGAACGACGGCAATGCGAACACGCCTTTTGCGATTACCCGAGACAGTGCCTCAAGACTCACAGGCTTGTTCCAGCCGCCACTGGCGCGATCGTACTCTCTGCCGCCCATGAAACGGATCGTCGGCGCTGGCTTCCCATCGACCGTAACGTTCGCGAGCATATCCCTATCTTCGTCCAGCGCTTCGAGCGGGCATGCCGAATTGAAGATCACGACCCACGTCCCGGTAGACACGAGGGTGAAGTCCTGGAATCCAACCGAACGATAGTAGTAGAGGGCCGAATTGCTGTCGTGAACGCCATTGTGGACATTGACGGAGCGCGCCTCACCCGTTCCGTCTGTGAGGTTCCAATTGCCCAAAACAGCGCCTGCTTTTTCGAAAGCGGGCATCTTCTCACGCCAACCTCGACTATCGACCAGACTGCTGAAATCACCACGCAGCGGTGCCCAAAGGTGAGAGTGGCAGCCGATGTAAGATACCTCGGACACCTTGCGGCCAGAGAATTTCCACGACCAGAACTGGGGATAGGGAAGAACAGCATCGGCGCGGCTCAGCGCCTCGGGCTTGACGGCCTCCAGCCAAAGCATATGCCGCCCGTAGTTGAAACCCAGCGGCAGCCTTGGAGAATATGTCTCGGAGAAAGCCGGGATCGACATGTCGATGCGATCGCCCAGCGACGCAGGAGGTTCCTGTTCATAGTCGAGGATCGGATGCACTAGGTGATCCTCCTCAACGAGCGCAAATGTGCAGCCATGACCGGAAAAGATGACGTGTCCGACCGAGTGGTCTTCAATCGCACGCGTCAGCGCGGTCTTCATCCAGCCGAACAGAGCGGCGTCGTCGAGCACGCGAAAACCTTCGTACTCGCCCCATGACGGCTTCGTTCGCGTCTCCGAAAGTAACGAGCCATCCGCTCCGAACACGAAGAGTTTCGAGTTGGTCTTGCCGAGATCGAAGACCGCGATCGCGTTTGGTGGCGTCATGGCTGACCTCCGACCGTCGCGATCATTATCGTAACCCCCGCATCCTCGAGCATCTTTGCTCCGACGTCCGACAGTCCGTCGTCGATGACGATCGTGCCGATACGGGAAAGCGGGAGAACGACATTGCGCGGTTGAATCGAGAGTTTGCGGCTATCTGCCAGAAGCACGATTTCGTCCGCACAACCGCTCAACTCCCCAATCGCCTTCGTCAACAACGGGTGCGATTCCAGAAGTCCCTCGCTGCTGATACCCTGAGTGCCAAGGAAGAACCGCGAGGCGAAGAAGTCGGGCGCGCCGGCGGACGCATCGTGGATAATTCCGGGCTCTCGATACAGCACCCCGCCGGCCAAGGTCAGATGGCAAGTCCCGTGCTCGCCGACATATGCGGCCAAAGGCATGGAGTTCGTGTAGAGGCGGACGTTGCGGCGAGCCAATTGCAGACCGAGTTGATAGCAGGTCGATCCCGCATGGACGATTATCGAGTCCCCGTCTCGCACCAGACCCGCGGCCATCTCAGCGATCGCACGCTTTGCATCAACAGCAATGTCGCGGTTTTCGTCATATGGCCGAGCAGAAAGGCGCGCGGTGGTCGATGACTCGTTAGCGGATATCCCACCGTAGACCTTTCGAGCGATTCCGATGTCGTCAAGCTTATCGATATCTCTTCGGATTGTCGCAGGGGAAACGCCAAGCCGCTTCTGCAAGTCACGCACGGACGCAAAGGGCCGCTCGCGAAGCATTTCTGCGATCAGGCGATGGCGATCGGAATCGTTCAAGACAGTCCTCCACTGACGCTTCTCCCTGAGCGCTTATGACGAACTATAATCACATCATGTATAGGATCGCAACACGAGAGACGCGAAATCTTCATCGTTGACGATCTGCAATCACATTTATAGGATCGCGCAAAAGTTCGCTCATGAGCCAGCCGAACCGGAAGGCGAGTATCAACGCAGCAGGAGGGAAGACGATATGACCCAACCGGACCCCAGGAATACGGAGCTATTCAAGAGTTTTCTCGGGCTTTCCAGCCGGATTGGCAGCGACATCCTCAAGACGCAGGGCGCGGGCGGCAATACGTCGATCAAGAGCGACGGCGTGATGTGGGTGAAGGCATCGGGCACGTGGCTTTCCAAGGCGGATATTGAAGACATCATGGTCCCAGTTGTCGTCGATCCGCTGGTTGCAGCGCTTCGCAATGGCGACGTACGGGCCGAGAAGTCCACCGATTTCGTTGTTTCCGAACTGAATTCCAGCGGCCTTCGGCCATCGATCGAAACCAGTTTTCACGCGGCACTCAAAAGTCCGGTGGTCGCGCACTATCATTGCGTGAACGCAATTGCTCTGGCCGTTCTTGAAGACCGCGAGGCTATGCTGGCTGAATGCATGAGTGCCGTCTCCGATCTCAGATGGGTCACGGTTCCATACAGGCGTCCAGGAACTCCACTCGCCAGGGAGATCGAGAAAGCAGCCGCATCGATGCCGGACGTCCTCATCCTGTTCAATCACGGGATCATCGTTTGCGGTGACACGGTTGAGGAAGTCGCCGGTCGTATCCAGCGTGTCTCGAAGGCCCTTTCACGCGAAACCCGTAACAGCGGTCCGGCCGACGTCGATGCGCTGGAACGGATTGCGAAGAATTCCGGCTATCATCTGGCGCGCGACAGTGAAAGCCACGCCGTCGCGCTGTCGAATGTCAATCGAGGAATTGCACTTGGCGGCTCGCTTTATCCGGACCACGTCATTTTCCTTGGAACGAAGATAGGCGTGCTTTCAGAGGGGCAAAGCGCGGCCGACCTTGAGGCCGCATCTCACCGCGAAGGTCGTGAAGCTCCGAAAATGCTGATCGTCCCGGACAAGGGAGTACTCTTGTCCAGCACCCTCACTGCGGGTGGCGAGGTTATGGCCCGGTGCCTCTCGGAGGTGGTGGGCCGCATCCCTGAAGAGGCGTCGGTCGTGTATCTTTCGAACGACGACGAATATGAATTGACGCACTGGGAAGCGGAGCAATATCGACAAGCGCTCGACCGAGGCTCCGAAAGGCGGAACGCGTGAGCGCCAAAAATAGCCAACCAGTTGCACTCGGAATCGATATCGGCACGTCCGGCGCTCGTGCCACGGCGCTCGACCGCGCGGGCAACCCGTTGGGCTTCGCCGCGGCACCGTTCGTGTCGCCGGACGAGATGCGGCAACCCGCCTGCTGGTGGGACAGGGTCAAGGAGGCGATAGAGCGTCTCGCCGAAGCAACCGACTTCAGCTCGATTGAAGGCGTTGCTGTTGATGGCACGTCCGGGACGGTTCTATCGCTAGATCGTGCCAACGAGCCGACAGGTCAGGTCCTCATGTACAATGATCCCTGCCCTGATGCTGCAATCATCGAAAGCATAGCAAGTGAGGCTCCGGCGACCAGCACGGCAGTCGGCGCGAATTCGGGCCTTGCCCGAGCCATCTATTTGTCGCGCCAGGACCGTGCTCATGCCATCGTACATCAGGCCGACTGGATCCTGATGAAATTGGGTTGCCCAGGGCGGGTCAGTGACGAAAACAACGCACTCAAGACCGGTTTCGATCTGGGAACGCAACGCTGGCCGGATTGGATCGAAGCCGCGGGAATGGACGTATCCAAGCTGCCCATGGTCTATCGTGCGGGCCAAAAGGTCGCTCCGGTCGAGGGATACCTGCTGGAACTGGGTCTGGCCAAATCCGCTTGGTTCCATGCGGGAACGACCGACGGCTGCGCTTCGTTTCTTGCTACGGGAGCATCGGCCATTGGCGACGCGGTAACCGCCCTCGGATCCACGATTGTGCTCAAGCTTGCATCGGACGGTCCGATCAGCGCGCCCGAATATGGCATATACTCGCACCGTGTCGGGCGGTTTTGGCTTGTTGGTGGCGCTTCGAACAGCGGTGGAAACGTCGTGCGCGCCCTACTCGGCGATGACCGTCTGGACGAACTCACCCGAAAAATCGACCCGGACCGCAAACTGGATCTGAATTACTATCCGCTTCTGCGACCCGGCGAGCGTTTTCCGATCAACGATCCTCATTACCCGCCCCGGCTCACGCCGCGTCCCGCCGAGGATCACGCATACTTTCAGGCAATCCTTGAAGGCATGACCGAGATCGAGAGGTTGGGTTATCAGCGGTTAAGCGAGTTGGGAGCGCCAGCAGTGACAAGCCTTCGAACGGTTGGGGGCGGAGCGCGAAATCCCGTTTGGACCGCCATGAGGGCACGGGCAATGGGGGTGGACACTTTGGCTGCGAACTCGGTCGAGGCAGCCGTCGGTACAGCTGCGCTGGTGCTTTCCCGATTGGATGGCGGAAATGCCTGAACTAACGCCGATCACTCTACCTCAACTCGCGCCGGCATATGACGTTTTCTTCGTCGATCAGTTCGGGGTACTGAGGGACGACGCCGGTCCCTATGAGGGTGCAATCGCTGCACTGTCCAAGCTCGCATCGGCGGGCCGGAAGGTCGTTATCCTATCCAATTCAGGCAGAAGCGGTGGGTACAATTCCGAGCGGCTCGTTAGCCTCGGTTTTGCTTCAGGAAGCTTCGATTTCTTTGTCACATCGGGAGACGTGGCATTCGATATCCTCTCTCGACCTGAAAACGCCATCCCGAGAAAGGCTCGATGCTTGACGATATCCAGCGGTGGAGACACCAATCTCGCTGATCGGCTTGGGCTCATCTCCATACGAGACGCCTGCGGCGCCGAAATTGTCATCATATCCGGCAGCGAAGCCGAACGGATACCGATGGATGAATACCGCGAAATGCTGCGTCCGGCGGCCGAGAACGGGGTCCCCTGTTACTGTACCAATCCCGACATCCATAAATTGAATAACGGCTCCATCGCGCCGGGCGCAGGCACGATCGCCAAGCTTTACGAGGGGATGGGCGGTCACGTCACCTGGCTTGGAAAACCGTATCCCGAAATCTACGAACACGCATTGAAGCTCGTTGGTGTCATCGACCGTCGTCGCGTAGTCTGCATCGGCGATAGCATCGATCACGATATTCTTGGCGCGAAGTCGGCTGGATTGGATTCCGTGCTGGTGCGGACCGGCATTCTTGCTGACGTGAGCGATGAGCAGATAGAAAAACTCTGCGAAAATGCGCGTGCCTATCCCAGGAATATCCTCCAGCATTTTGCATTTTAGTCCCGGACTTTGGGGCTGGATTTGCGGTCTTGGAAGGATTTGCGTAGTCCCGAAGGCCGCCGCCAGTCTCGCTAACCATTGCTTCGCCGGGCGTCAACGCGGAGGGGTTGCGTTTCGGCGCAACGAGCGCCGAAACCAATCGTGGCTATACGCGAGGAAGCTTAGAGGGGCAGTTTCCAGTGAACCCGTTGCCGACATTTAGAGGGCGTGGCAAACCATACCGGGCGCGGACGAACAGTTGAACGGAGAACAAGATGGCGCGAAAAGCACGAGACCCGATCGATGCGGTCGTTGGCGGAAATCTGGCACGTATCCGGAAGACGAAGGGATTAAGCCAATCCGCCATCGCCGAGGCTTTGGGGATTTCGTTTCAGCAGGTGCAAAAGTACGAGAAGGGTTCAAATCGCATCAGTGCCAGCGTTCTCTACAATCTGTCGCACGCTCTCAGCGTTTCCATGGACGACTTCTTTAAAGGTGCCGAAACCATCGAGCGGGATACGATCTCCTTACAGGCGACAGGTCGCGTGTACGTCTCCGGCGACCTTGACCGGGTGAAGAATGCTGACGTCAGGAAAGCCCTTGCGAGCCTTATCAAATGCGTTTCGACAGAAGTGGACGACGATCCACATTGGTCTGCGTCCGGTTCTCAGTGAGCCCGTCGCCTCTGGTACAGCAAGGCTCGTGCTATGAAACCCCCTCGGCACTATGGCGCGAAAGGCACGAGATGGTCCCGCTAGACATCTGTTCCCAATTCTTTGGTTAGCACCGGATTATCCCGTGCGGCAGCGCCCGATAAAACCAACAGCATCTCTCGCAGCGTTTGTCATCGCGGCCCGGCCGTTTTCAGCGGCTGCAGATCTTACGCATGGGCGTGTGCAGCCCGCCGCGGCTTTGCGGTTGGATGCACTTTGATCGTCACGTCCACCGTCTGGCCGAGAAGGTCGAGCATCTTCCACAGGCGATCGACCGTGAAGCCGTCCAGTTTGGCGCGGCGGATGCAGGAGAATTCGGTATAGTTGATTCCGGTCAGCGTCGGCCTCCCGCACCGACAGCTTCCGCTTGTCGAGTGTCTTGAGAATCTGCGCCGCAAGAGTCGCCCGAAGATGCTCCAACTCCGGGTTCGGCATATTGAAGTCGCGGAAGTTGTTGCCACTGCCGCGAACCAGTTCGAAATCGTCGCTCATCGTAAACCGGTTTGGCAGTGCTTGGCGTCGGCTTTACCGCGTTGGCCTGCGTCTTGATCGCCAAGTCGGATTCGCTCCTGTGGGCTGTTGTCGCCGCGGCCCCTTTTGCCGCCGGTTTTGCGGTAGCGTTTGCTGCGCAGCTGCGCGTCCCCTTTTTTCTGCCAGCACGCAATGGCGATCATGAAACCGGCGGGGGCAGATCGCTACTGACGCTCAACCGCTTAGACCGCGCCCGGCCGAGCTGGTCCGCCGCCTGGGCATGGAACCTGCGCGCCGGCGCCGTGACGCCGTCATGGCGCATTTTCGGAGCCGGATTAGCGATGAGCCTTGCTGTTCTGATCTCGGCAGTCGACGGGATCGTCTATCATCAGGCCGCTCCAGGTGCGATCGCCGGTCTGGCAGGCGGGCTCGCCGTGTTCATGCTCGCGCTACGCTATCATCCGCTTGGCTCACCGGTGCTGCGCACTGCGCCGATTGGCTTCAGGCGGGGATGGCTGCGGCTTTTGTGGCTTCCGCTGCAGTTGTCGACGGCCTTCTTCCTGTTGCCCACCGGGGCCGCGCTGGCGGCCGAACCATCCTCGTGGTCGTTACTCGCGGCGAGCGGCATGTGGCTGTTGATGCTGAACTGCGCCTTTCGCCGCCTATTTCATGGCGAAACCGCTGATCGCTGCGTTCAGCTTCCTGGCGGCGATCGCCTATGCCACCTACGAATTCTCCGAGTACGGCCGCACGGTCGTCCTCGGGTTTTTCGCCCTTGTCATATGGCTGTTCTACCGGACGCGTCGGAGGTTCTATTATGGATGACAGCGACCATGGATCCACGGACACGGAAGGAGCTTCTGCGCCTATCCAATCTGAGCGTGGGTTACGGCGGCCGCGCTGTCATCGCCGGCGTCGATCTGGCGATGCGGAGCGGCGATATCCTCGGACTTCTCGGCGCCAACGGGTCGGGCAAATCGACGCTGATCAAGTCCATCACCGGGCAGCTCCGTCCGCGGACCGGGGCCATCGCCATCGACGGCATCGATCTCGCCCGGAAGCCGGAGCAGGCCAAGGCGCGGTTTGGGCTGGCCATCGACGTCACAGACTTGTCGGCATCGCTTTCGGGACGCCAATATCTCGACCTCGTCGCCTCGCTTCGTTCATGCGCCCCCACCGACTGGCGAGACCGTGACTTGCTGGCACGACTGGGTATAACGGCCTGGCTTGATCGGCAAATCGCTGAATATTCACTGGGCACACGCGCAAAGATCGCAATCACAGCAGCCCTGATCGGCTCGCCACCGCTGCTGATCTTCGACGAGTCCCTGAATGGCCTGGATCCGCTTGCCGCTTGGGAGATGAAGTCGCTGTTGATCGAGCTCGCCGCCAGCGGAAGACATGCCGTCCTCATCTCCACGCACGTCGTGGAAACCATGCCCGCCTTTGCAATCGAGCCGTATTCCTCGCCAAAGGCAAAGTCTCGCGATCATGGGAAAGTGATGATCTTGCCAAAATGCGGGCAACACCTGGCGCTTTCGAAGAATGCCTTATCAGCGCGCTCAGGGCTCAACTGCAGGTCTCGCGTCCTGTGGAGCCCGGAGACGGCCTAACTCGCAAATCCGTTTCAATTGAAGGATGAACCACAGTTCCGTCATGAGCGGCTGCGCTTCCGATCAGGAGGAGAAGACCAAGCAGGCAAGCTAGTGCAGCGTTCCACTGATGACCATCTTGGAGACGAACGCTGACAGGAGCTTGTGGTCGAAATGCCCGGGAGAGTTCATCATCATGTTGATTGCCTCAGCCTGTGAGAAAGCCGGCTTGTAGGGGCGGATGGTTGTCAGCGCCTCGTATACGTCGCAAATGGCAGCAACGCGAGCAACATAAGGGATCTTCCTGCCCGACAGGCGATCGGGATAACCGCTGCCATCATAGCGCTCATGATGGAAACGGCAGATATCGAGCACTTCATGCGGCGCCGAGCCCGCTTTCGCCACCATCTCGTAACCCTTTTGCGGGTGAGCGCGGACAAGATCCATTTCCTGGGCGGTTAGTTTCCCGGGTTTGTTCAGGATCTCATCAGGAATTATCATCTTTCCGAGATCGTGTATGAGACCGCCTAGGCCAAGAACACGCACTTCTTCTTGCCCATGACCGAGAACGCGCCCGAACGCGATCATCAAGGCGCTGACCGCAAGCGAATGAAGAAACGTGGTTTCATCCTTCTCCTTCAGCTTGGCAACAGCAATCAGCGCGCCAGTGTTATCGAGCGTTTCCAACATGATGCGCTCAACCGCACTGCTCGCGGCCTCGTCTGCAAAACAACCGTTTGCGCGAGCATCCTCCAGCACATGACGAAGATGCGGTCCGATCTCCTGAATGGATTGTCTCGCGCGGCTGATCTCAGCCTTCGAAAAGATGGCCAGCAATTGCGCCTCAAAGCTTGCCATAGCGTTGCGTTGCGGAGCTCCTTCGACATCGACGCCCTTCGTGATGTCAATGACCACGCTTCTTACGTGTCCATTGGCAAGCCTTCTGACATCATCGCCTTTGGAGACCAGAAAAGGCTTGAACCGAGCGGCATCCACTTGGGTCGTAAACTCCATATCGTTGATGAACATGCCGACCCGGAGCTGATTCAATGGGATGCGTTTGAGCATTTATGATCTTCCTGAAAATCTTGCATTATCGATTGATGAAACGAAGCCGGAGAAACAGAAGATCTATCTCAGCTGGAGTACCTGAGTGGCTCCGAGAGGGACCCGCGACGCACGAGCCGCTGGCCGCGCGCGCTTAGGAACTGGCCCGCCTTCAGGGCGTCCATCGCTCTGGCGAAGAGATAGCCCTGACCCAGCCTGCAACCGAATGCTTCGAGACGGCGGGCCTGTTCCTCGTCCTCGATGCCTTCCGCCACCACGCGGATGCCAAGCTTACCTGCGATCGAAAGCACGCCTTCGACGATCACCATCCCGGCGTCATCAATGCTCGTTCGGTCAATGAAGGATGTGTCGATTTTGATGACGTCGACGGGCACCGTCAGAAGATGGGTCAAGGAGGCATAGCCGGTCCCGAAGTCGTCGAGCGCGACTTTCAGGCCCTCTAAGCGCAAGGCTTTGATCTCATCCGCCACCACGTGGTCCCGCTGTCCGAGGTAAACAGATTCCGTCACCTCGAGGATCAGGTGATCAAGGGGGACATCCGCATCTTCGAAGGCTCGGCAAATTTTGTCACGCAATCCTCCCTTGCGAAAGTCGGCAGCTGACAGATTGACGCCGACATGCTGTAGAGGAAGCCCGTCGTCGAGCCATGTCCGCATGTCCTTCGCAACTTTGGCCAACATCCGCTCCGTCAGCGTCGAAGCAACGTGGGCGTCTTTGGTCGCCTCATGAAAATGAGCAGCTGCAACAATGTCGCCGGAGTTGGTCTTCATCCGGCACAAGGCCTCCAGACCGACAGCCTCGCGCGTATCAAGGCGCACGATCGGCTGGTAGTAAGCCTCGATGCGGTTCTCGGATAGTGCAAGGCTGACGTCCCTTACCGCCCTGAAGCGGCGCGTCAACGCTGTCCCGAGTCCCGAACGGTACTCGACGAATTGTCCACGGGCATGTTCCTTGGCGTGGTAGAGCGCGATGTCTGCATTTTGTCGGACTTGCTCAGGATCGATATCGTCGGTCGCCAAGGCTCCGCCGAGTGTCGCCGCAGGAAAGACGACGTGGCCCGCGCAATCTGTTGGAGGTTCGAGTACCCTCAGGATCTGAACCGCTTTCCGCTGCAGATCGAGTTCGCCTTCGCCGACGGCGATGATTGCGAATTCGTCGCCGCCCAGCCGATAGGTCCTTTCCCTGCCCGCGGCTGTCGCGATGCGCTCCGCCAGAACGCGGATCAGAGCATCGCCAGCCGCGTGACCAAACGTATCGTTCACCGGCTTCAGATTGTCGACATCGGCTATTATAATGCCCCAGCGGTGATTTGCAGGCGGCGTCAGGGTCCGAAGAGCGAGATCAAAGGCAGCCCGGTTATGGAGCCCTGTAAGTCCATCCGTGTATGTCAGACGCTGACGCTCGGCTACCCGTTCTTCACGCTCGATTGCGATCGAGCACAGATGCACACATGCATCCACAATCGTTTGCTCAAGCTCGCTTGGTCCCCGGTTCTCCCGGTAATAGAAGGCGAAGGTACCGATGACGCGGTCGCCGCTCTTGATCGGGCTTGACCAACAAGCCTTCAAGCCAAGAGCGAGAGCAAGGGCAGCATAGTCGGTCCATATTGGGTTCGTTTCTATATCGGTGACGACAACCGGCGACCCAAGGAAGGCGGCGGTCCCGCAAGAACTTGCATAAGGCCCTATTTTGACGCCGTCCACCGCGGCGGAATATGATGTTGGGAGCGACGGCGCCGCCAGCGTCGACAAACGGACGCCATCGGACTTGAGGACTGTGGCCGTAATGCCCGGAATCGCTGCTTCAACCTTTGAGCACAATGCTGAAAGCGTGGTCGCCAGCGGCTGGCCTTTGGCAATCATTTCAAGAATGGCATTCTGCAATTCTAGGATCATGATAGGGCGTCTCGAAAGGGAAGCCCTCTTTAACAGCCGCAGTTTCCGATCAAGTTACCGTATCAATTAAATATTGATCGATCTGGCGGCTGCAAAGCGCGGAGTTGGGAACGTACATGATAACCGACGGGGTTGGTGGGTCAGTCGATGTCCCCGCTCAGATTCGGCGGCGACCTATAATCAGTTCATCGCCGCTTGCGCCAGCAATGAACATCTCTTGGAACCGAGGCGCGCCCGCGTTGGAAAATCCGAAAATCGGAACGATCAGGAAGGCTACCGGCTTGTGAAGGCCGTGCTCCAATTTATGGCCGGCGCCAGGATGATTGCCGGAGCCTTGACGCGGATTTCCGCGCCGGTGGGTTTGTTTATCGATGCCATTGGTGGGTCGCCGGTGGTTCCGGCGGTATAGGTAGACAAGCGACAGCTCAAATGCGCCTCGCGGGTGGCGGTCTGTGCGGCCATTTACAGGCTCCAGACGACAAGACTGCGAATTTCAAATCTGGTTTCAGATGGTGACAAGTGTTGAGGGAACCGGCCCCGATTTGTGCTCGTTTCGCCCGTGAAAGGAGCGACTACGCAAATGCCAGCCACAGCAGATAAAGAATATACGCCCTCCACCCTCCATGACCGCTACCAGATGGACCTCGGCGAAGCCAAAAGGCTGATCAACAGTTTCGGCAGCAATCGCCTCGAGCTAGATCGTCTTCTCGGCTCGCGGGACAGGTCACCGCCTCAGGCCGGCGAAGAAAACGCGGCCGCAGCCTGAGGCGGATCGCTGGCTGGGTGCATTGGAAGATCGATATCATCGGCCCTCGTCGTGATAGCCCTCATCGCCAACCCACTTTAGAGCTTGGCTTGTTCGACGTCGCTGAGGCGCAACGCTCTGCCGTCTGCCGCGACTATGGCGTCCATCTCCTCTGCAAGCGCGTCGCGATCATCGACACCACGCAAGAGGCGGCCGGCTAGAGTATCGAAACGTCCGCCGGCGATGTCGGCAATCAAGAGTGCAGCCCGCGACGGTTCGATGTTGACGCCATCATCGAAAAGCTTCTGGATCCCCGGCAGGTAGGTTTTTCCTGCTTCTGAAAAAAGCTGCATTTCGGTCATCGCACTCCGAACGAGGCCGGGATCGACCGCAAATGCGCGCACCCCCTGGCCGATGGTGGTGTCGTTCAGGCATTCCGTGAGCCGCATGATGGCGGCTTTGCTGGACGCGTAGCCAGAGCCATGGGGAAAGCTGTTGCCCGTTCCGCCACCAACGAGGTTTACAATCCGGCCCCTACCCCGCGCCAACATCATAGGGGCGGCCGAGCGGCAAGCATTGAAAGTGCCTCGCAGATTGATCTCGACATCCCGCCACCACACAAGAGGGTCACAGTCCCAAATCGGGCCAAAGCCCTGGAACGAGCCGTGATTGTTGATCAGAATGTCAACAGGACCCAATTCGGTCGCCACCCGGGTAAGGGCATTTTCAACAGCGGCAAGGTCGATGATGTCCGTCGAAATAGCGATCGCTTCCCCGCCCTCTCCCTCGATGAGAGAGACTGTTTCCTCAATCTCGGTCACCGTTCGCGCCAGCACGGCAACCTTTGCTCCCTCCCTCGCCTGCTGTAGAGCGATTTCTCGACCTATCCCCCTGCCACCGCCAGTTACGACCGCGACCGAATTCGAAAGGCGGGCCATGCTAACTCCTATGCATTGCCAAAATGATCTGGTGATAGAACTATGTGCGCGGCCGCGGCTGATGACAACGCCGCCTCCTGGCTTTTTTGGCTTGGGCTAATCCAGCGGTCGTCTCGGCCCACGACGTCGCATAGCG